>CAVZWE010000001.1:0-37390 GCA_963778925.1 uncultured Alphaproteobacteria bacterium
AACTCTATGTGTCCTAAGCTGTGGTGTCCCGTCGGAACGCTGACCCTCGCCACGCCAAAGGACATGTCAATGCTTCGTTCACCGGAATAGGAGACGTGAAGGGAATCAGATCTAGTCTGACGTGTCGTCGCGTACAGAAATTCGACGACTCTGGGATCGGCTGCCGCAGCTGGCGTTCCGCAGAGTGCTGGCAGCTGTTTGCATCGCTTCTGCTGTTCAATTGCTGGATCTTCCGCAGCCCTCGGCGTGGCTATGCTCGGATCCAAGGACACAGTAAAAAGGAAACTTACCTTCTGGTCATCTGGCCGATATCCGATCCACCAATGCGACGTGCCATTTTCCTGGGCTACGTTGAGCTCGTAAAGCAGCACTCCATCAACAGAGCTGGAATTACCACTGCTCACCAGATCGACCTTGTTTACGGTTCCAGCGATCGTCAGCATCGTAATTAGATCTTGATGCTCGCGGACGTATTGGACCGCGCGGGGGTCCAAACTGCTATAATTAGCCGAGCTCTCGAGTGTTGCGCTGATCAACGAGCGTGCCAGTTGCGCGACAAATTCACGGGGATCAGTCTGCGACAGCATGGCTGCCATTGCGGCCGACACACACTGAATGAGAACAAGTACGATTATTGGAAATCGAATTCGATAAAATGCCATGATAGCACCTCAAAGATGGATCAACTCTAGCTTGTGGCGCACAAAACACAAGGACTGATCATGAGGTATGAAGGGGGTATTTGCGGCGTCCATTAGCGAAGACAGATTGAACGGATTTGTATTATCGGGTGGTTGTCGTCAGGGCCGTCTCTCTGGCCCGTTCTGCTCGAACTTTTGGCCGCCAGACATGTTTGAGCCGGGCAGCATTCGCCGATGAGATGTTACGGAATAGATCGGCCAATGGCCGAGGTAGTGACGGGCGCCGCGGAAGGCCAATTATGACGGCCGTTTCTGTCCCGTTGGCCGAAATCACCGGCCGCTTCGGGCCAAGCATCCCCTGCGGTTGCTGCGAGGCGAGATCAGGACTGAGACGATCAACGCCCTGATGCGCACGCCACGATGCCAGGCCTGACCGACGGATTCGGAAAATTAAATGTGCACGGAATAGATCGGCAATGGCCGACCACATAGATGTCTTTGAAGCTGAGGCTGCAATTGGGCCAGATTGAGAAAAGCGCCGCCTACCTGCAGGACCACCAAGGTCCTATTTTTTCTTCGCTTTTTTTGCCGCCGACTTTCCAACAGCTACATAATGACCAGATGGGCCTATCTTCTGTGGACCTTTCGAACGCATCGTCGCTACGACATCAGGCGCAAACACTTCTCGAAAGTGTCGAACGATGTAGCCGCCGACTTTATCTTTCGATACCTTTTCGACATCCTTGCGGAATCTAGAGCTAACGCGGGTCGCTGTGCTTGCCATGTTGAATTCGCCTCTCTATCCATCTAAGCACTTGTCGTCCTGCGTTCCAACCATTTTGGAACGTCATCCAGGTGGACAGCACGGGTTGCTCCTAGTCGGTACTCAACAACCCGCCTGCTGGCAGCACGGTGATCCAAGCTGACCTGCTTTCGATTGGAACAATTCAGGGATAGCACTAGTCCGTGATGTCCCTCCGGCAGAATCAGCTCTTTTGCGGCGGCATGGTTATCCTTCCATAACCCGACAACCTTCCGGTTGTCAGCCCCTGGCATCGCCGAGCGGTTGATCATGCCAAGATTTGTGACCGTGAGCACAGAGGAGCCTGGATCTTCAGCTAGTACTGTCGCATAGCGACCAGGCCACCGGTTAGGCAACTGAGGGCCATCCAGGAGCAAAGCGATCACTAACGTCGGTCCAACTGCAGCGATAGCTGGCAGGACCGGTTCCTGCCGCGCTAAATCTTCGCAAACCAGTGCCGAAACAATTGCCCCATAGTGGCGTCACGTTCGAGGGCACTTTGACCTATCACATCTTCGCCGGTCCACCGAACTATGAAGACGTACGTCGAGGCGACACGCCGGAGCGAGGTTATATACTCAACCTGGAAAAGCCTATCTGCGCCACGGGGGACGAATTCATCGATTCACACAATAAGATCGATCAAATTCAGGTCTATCCAGAATTCTCTTCCGTAGAAAACGTGAACTCTCGATGGATCTTCGGCGATTAGTGGGACGGCGGGTGCTTGTTGAAGGTAAGTCGCCGTTTGGAGCCATGACCGGGCATCACCATGCTCCTCTTCTTTTACCCATAACACGGATCACGATCGCTACTGATCTCACCGAGGCGTACGGCACCGCCATGACAACAGTGCGAGCATTCTATTTGGCGCTCGCGGCTGGGCGCGGTGACGAGGCTGTGAAATTTGTGATTCCCGAGAAGCGGGCGGCTGGTCCACTCTCCGCAAATTCCATTACTAGTTTCTATGGTAATTTGGCCGAGCCTCTTACCGTGATTAATGTGGCGCACGTCAATTCGGACAAGTATCTAGTGCGGTATACTTTCGTTTCCCGTGTGCCTCGGCGATGTGACGGAGTTGCAATCGTTCGGACGATCCAGGTCAGGGGCGAAAATCTGATCGCGTCGATCAAAGCGTTAAATGGGTGCTAGGTGAGATGGAGGCTGCTGTGGCGCGATATTTAGGTCAAGGCGGATTCCAAGCGCTCTGTACCATAGCGGACCTGGCCACAGCCGCGTCTGTCTCCGCACAGCCAAACTTGGAATTCCGACAGTTACCCAAAGAAATCCGTGATTATGCAATTGCGGTTCGTGCAAGAGCGTGGTGCGGTAAAGCCGCACGCCACGTTCTGTGAGAACCGGGGGCGGGCGACCACCCCCGGTGACCCGGTGGGCGAGGAGTAATACTCGTCCCTACCGCGACCATGTACTTTGCGCAGCGGAGAGAACACCAAAACATTATCGCTCGCTGCTTGCGCAGGACGGGAAGGCCGACAAACAACTGTGTACGGCAAGATAGCGAGTGGGGCGGAGCGTGGTCACCTGCCTCCGCGTGTCCGTCCGGGAATAGCGCCAAGCGGTATGTCAGGACATCGCTTATAAATGCTGATCGACGGTCCGCCTGCTTCCTCTCCGTGATCAAATTCGACTGTTACAAGAAAATCCGTGCCATCTATGTTTTCGTCGTGCCAGATTTCGCGACTCCGCGACCCCGCACAATTCAGGTTGATGGTGTCTGTGTGCCATCCTGGATGACCAGAACTTAAGACCTGAATCACGCGGCACGTTGCATATCCTCGGTTCACGACATGCGGTAGTACGTTTTGAATGTTCTGCTCGCAGTCCTGGGCTGCTGCCCAAACGCCTTGATATTCCTGAGGAATGGTGGGGGCATTCTGGGACGCCGCCTTGACGGGAACCACTTGCGGAAACGCAATAGCGGTTAATCCGAGCGCCAGGACACGAAGCAATCTGAGCCGCATTGGCATGGCCGTCCTGCAACATAAAAATGCTATTGGAAACGTTGGCGTGCGCCGTTGATCTCAATCAACGTAGCACACGATGTCGCCGAGATCGATGCTGAGGTACGCGAGGAGCTGACCGAGATCGGAAACGAGTGATGAAAAATTGGATAATCTTCGGCGCGGCGCTTTTGGTCATGGATCATCCCGTGCTCGCGCAAAAGGATGTTATCACATGCACCGGCACGCTGATCGACGTTTGGCTAAAGCCGAAGGCAGAGTGGCCGCTCGCCGTGATCTATGACGTCAACGGTGGATACACATGCTCAATTGATCGCACCGGCGCGGGACATGATCCAATGCGCCCATGTTCTGCGGGCAAAAAGTGTCGCGTCACTGGCATTTATCGAAAGTTTGGCGACCAAACCTATTCGATCCAAACGATCATCTATCTAGCTAATTTTCCAGATGAACGGCGTTGACTAAACGCGTCGCAGGCCGTTCCCGGTTGGAACCACTTTGGGGGCTTCGATGAAAGTAGGTGTGAAAACCGTATTTGGAATTGCACTCAATGCATCGCTACTCGTCTCGTCTTCAGTGTATGCCGACGGCCGGAGCGTAGCATATCTGCAAGGCGTCGCTTTTGGCATCGTTGCGAACTGTCCTAAGCTACACTTAGATACCAAGGCAATCGCGCTGTCGAAGAGAGGTATTCCGGGCCTACGCCAAGGAAACCCAACCGAGTTTGCCGCGGGCGCGTTTCAGTTCCACGAATTGCTGAATAGCATGACCGAGGGTGCGTGTGATGCTGGACCTTGTACTTGCGAAAACGTGTGCGGCTTTCGCCCCGGTACATGCTACTTCGTGAAGGAGCCGGAAGAGGGAGAACCAAAATGAACGTATCGGCTTCATAAACCGTCGCATACCCGGCGACTTCCGCTGTGTTGGTGGCGAGCGTCATGGTTCTCTTCCGGCGCGCACGACCTTCGGCGCGATAGTCCTTCCACTTGAAGGGTGACGCGCTTGTGGTCGAGTGCGATGAGGAGGCAGTTGGAGAAGGCAACGCGGTGGGTGTAGCGCGACAGATAAGCCAACACCGCCTCGGATCCACCGAACGGTTTCTTTGCATAGACGACCCACTCGGCTTTGCGTGCCTACGCCAGATATGTCGTGAACGCGCCGCGCTTTACCAGCGTGGCGTGATTGCCGAAAAATCGCCGTCGTGTTGCTGAATGTCCGCTCTTCGGGTGCCGGCTCAACCGGGGAAGAGCGGACATCGACGTTTCCTTAACATCGGATCTGCGAGATCTTATTGTAGACGACCGAGCGTCATTACTCCTCGCGGTCCCAAGGCCGCGGGCCGCTCGGCAGATTGCTGACGGCGCGGCCTGCGGTGCGTGGGTGCATTTGCGCCTGCGGCGTCAGACGCAAGGCTCGTGCGCATGCCGTCATTGCCCGCGTCTCGCGTTCGGCGACGGCCAGCAGCCGGTCGAGCCGTTCCAGGCCGCCATCGACTCTCGTCCATTCCGGCTCGAACTGCGCGATCTGCAATTCAAGCAACTGCGCGTGGCAGACATGTCGACAGTATGCGACCAGGATAGGATATGCTGCCCGCGTGAACCAGCCATCGGGGAGTGAACCTACAACATCACGCCAGACTGTCGCTTGCGCATCGGTCAACTCCGGCGGTGGTGACGAGGGCATGCGTCGCCCGGCGTCGATGACGACGGTTGACAATTCCGCCAATGACTTTCTACCGCGCTGTCTCATGGTAACCACCTAAAAAAAGTGGACGTTTATGATGCTGAACTGACGGGCGCGCTCGGATGACATAGGGCAGTAATTTAATCTGCTCCCCCCCGGGCGCCGCACGTCACTTTCTCAAGACTGTCGGTGATGGTCGTGATTTGCCTCCAGATCACGATAGCCGCGTAGAAAGTGCGGACTACCAAGGTTGTCCTCCAACTCGTCCCCTCTGCCATCGTCGGCGAGCAGGTCGGCGTAGGCATTCCACCCGCGATCATATTCCGCCCGCTCGGCCTCGTTCAGCCCGCGCAGGTATTCGTCCCGCTCACGCACTTTACACCACCAGTCGATCTCGTCCGCTTCGCGCTTGTAATAGCTGAGGTCATGGGTCTCGTATTCGTAGTAGCTAAGGTGGCAGGCCTCAGAGGAATTGCTGCTCATCATAGTCATCGTCGTTCTCCTTGTTTTGCCTACCAGATAGCGGGCAGACGGCGTGGCGCGCAAGAAACTGTGCAAAGACGAGGGGGGTTTGGGAGTTTGGGGAGTTTCTTTGGTTCGAGATAGCTCTAGAAGAATCCATTTTTTTGGACCTACCCAAAAAACGTGAATCTACTGGACCGGCGAGGGGCTGAAGCAAACTCCGCAAACTCCCAAACTCCCCAAACCATTCTCAGGTCGGCCTCCCATATTTGCGGTTGGTAGGTGTGGCTTTGGCTTACGTCTTCGGACCCGGATCCATGTGAACGCAATATTTCAAGGCCCCCTTCGCTTTCCTGTCGGTTGTTTCTTCCATCTTGCGCAGGATGAGGGTGCACTCGCCACTCTTGACCGGCTCGTCGACATGAGCTGCCAAGCGTTTGCCGACAGACCGAGCCGCGACGACAAGGCCTGACGGCGCACCTGGGTACAGAAATTCACGCAGAGTGAGGGCATCCTGATTAAACGAATCATTGATGAGTACGGCAACATCAGTTGCGTGAAACCCTGACCCCCACTTCTGGGCCATGACAGTCAGCGCGTCGACGAGCGATATAGAGTCTTCGTCCTCTTCCTCTTCCTGCTTGAGGAAAAGCTTCTGAAAGTCGATTTCGTCCTCGCCATGCAGCTTGGCAGCGTGCTCGACGGCCGATCCAACCACACGCCACCACATCTTGAACCGCGTCTTTCCCGGGGCGTCGTGGGCTGTCTTTAGCTGCGGGTTGCCGAGCAAGATGGTGTAGAAGGCCAGCAGGATTTCGGCGCGGTTAGCTGTCTGTCCATCCGGTCGGATCGGGGTGCTTGAATTCCCGATTTTCGGGATCCGGGCGATCGACGGTGAGACGGATGTGCAAACTGCGTGAAGCAAGATCACCACGTGCACTAATGTTGTTGCCAGTGAAACAGATGGATGGTCGATGCGGCGGTCGCGACCGCTTCGCTAACACCAAGCTTGCGGTCTATGTAGAATTTGGCGGTGCACGACCGCTCGATGTGCGGGCAGCTGATCTGACTGCCGCGCGCGATGTTGTCCCAAAGAATATAAGGCACGCCATAGAGGAAGTAGCTCAGCAGCGCCTTGCGGCGCTCCTCCTCATTATTTGACCACGCCGATGCGGCTGGCTTTATACCGGTTACGGCCATGATCAGCATGTATAGGAGTGTGGTCTTGCCGCCGCCGCGGCGGCCCGCGGTGACAAAAAAGGCCGGCCGCTCATCGAGTAGCGACCGCTCGATGATAGTCAGCGCCGCGGCAATGATGGTGCACTTGCCGGTGTAGTCGGTGGCGACGTCGCACAGCCAATTGTCGCAGAGAAATTGCATCGCCCGCCGCACCGCCTCTTTGGTGCAGCCTCGCAGGGTCGGGAATGATCGCTCGCACTTCCTTCTGAATTTCGAAGATGATGCCGCGGCTGCGATCGAGACCATCCGACGCTAGCAACCCGCCATCGGCCAGCACGATCGGCAGCGTAGCGATCGCCACCACGGTCGGCAGCGCATTGTCGTCACGCCGCATGTAGTGCCGGACGAACGGCATCGGCAGATGCACCGACCGGCCTTCCTCGTCGACATAATCGATGTGCCGCTCGATCATTTCCGCAACTTCCATTTCGTTCATTTTTGATAACACCCACTGTTCAGGTGCGGGCAGCTTGGTCATTTGAGTTCCCTCTTCTGGATCGGCATTTGCGTTTGTAAATGCGTGAGTGTTGGGGACACGGAGCTTCCGTGCCCGCGTGACGTCGTCATCAATGTTGCGCGCCGGCGGTATTTTGGCTGGCGATGAGCCGAGTACGTCGTTGAGCACCTGCATCTGCGGCAGCCACGGCGCATCGACGGTTGGGTCGAAAAATTTGCGGCCGGGGATCGGAGCGCGCGGCGGCACGGCGCTTGCGCTCCTGCTTGGCGCTGCTTGGCGGCGTGCTCTTTTTGCGCCGCCTTGAGCATGGTCTTGATGGTTTGCTTGCCGGCACCGCTGCGCTTGGCGGCCAAGTCGCGCAGCTCTTCCAGTTCCTGCTCGTCGAGGTCGGCCACGACGGCGAGATCGAGGAGCGTCTTAACCACCTCCGCCTTATCGGCCTTCTCTATTGCCGACCGCACCGCGGCGGCGTCGTATTTGAGTTCGTAGACGGTGCGGCCATGGGCAAAGCTATGGATCCACGGCGTGCCATCGGGACGGCGCAGGATCTTGGCGACGCAGTGGCCGTAGTCGGGGCCTTCGTTCGGGTCCGCCAGGGTAGCGCCCTCGAAGCGATCCGGATCGGCCAGGACGTCGGCGACGGTGCAGCCGACGAACTCTTCGTCGTCGAAAGGGAGAACGACGTCGGGCAGCAAGATGCCTCTGAACTGGCGCTCGATGATGCATTTGGCAGCGAGCATCGAGATGCCCGTACGCTTGGTGATGTCTTTGGCCTTCTGTTCGACGTAGGCAGCACGCACCCTCGCTGCATCGTGTGCCAGCCGGTGGGTCTCCTTCACCTTCAGATTGTCAAATTTGGCTTTCTCGACGATAGAAAGCGGCGGACAGGCAGCGATCGTATCGAGCTCACCTCCATCGAACGCGACGGGGCGCCGGCTGTCTGGGTCTTGCTGGAGCGGCGGCACCAGAATCGGGCCACCCTCGAAGACGAGGCGCTCGGGACTACCAACCATGCGATCAACAATTGAGCGCTCAAGGAACTGCCCGGTAGCACCCAGCATCATCCATCCCAGTCCTGCGAGCCAGCAGCGCGCATGGAGCACCCTCAGGAATCGCTCAATGTCGGCACCATTCTGTACCTCCACGTAGACATGGAGCCCGTCCGATCCAGGCAACTCCTCGCCGGTATCGGAACGCGACAGGCCGGAGCTGGTCGAGCGGCGCACCAGGTGCGCCACATCGCCAAATGCCGGTAACACCGAGAGCAGCGCCTCCCAAAATCCACCAAGACGTTTCAACTCGGCAGCGACGTCGGGCGGCATGCCCTTCGTGTCGAAATCGAGCAGCGCGAAGGCCGGATGCTCGTTGCGGTAGATGATGGCGTCGCTGGTTCTGGCTATGACATCCGATCGAACGGCACCGCTCGCAAACTTCTTCTTGGTGACGACTTTCACGACGTCCGGAAGATCGGGCTTCAGCACGCCCAGCGCAATGGCTTGGTTGGGTTGAATCTGATCGATCACCTCGACGAGCTGTTTGACACCAGCAACCTCAACACGCCGGGCGACGCCCTGCGACATCTTGCATGCGCTGCCGTCGCTCTTCACTGAGCCATCAGCGGTTAACGAAATCCGCTTGGTGAGAATCCCGCCCGCTTTGGTAAATAGGGTGATCTCAGCCACTTTACTGGCCGCCTTTCCCGCAATTGAACCAGCGCCAAAACCTTTCGGTTTGGCGGTGCTACCGGCGCGTTTTCCTTTCGTAGCCATAGCCAAGGCCTTTCGAAACAGTGTGTCGCAGGGACGCTTTGACGCCAGTGACGTCGTCCGTTTCGCTTTTTCCGTTTCTTTTTTCCGTTCGCTGTTTCTCTGTTTTCTCTTTCAAGATTCCGGCGTCTTGCTGGTATGGCCGGAGAGAGTTTTCGCTGGCATCACTGCGCCACCGGTTATTTGACTATCGCCTTACTTGTTCTCCCAGTCGTGAGTTGATGCACATCTCGCTCCAGGGCAGCGACGCGCCGCTCCAGTATCGTGAACCGATCCGGTTGCTTGGGCACTGGTGGTTTCGGCGTCGTCGAGAGTACGCCGTCCTCTCGCAGCAACCGCCGGATTTCTGCACGCACATTGTGCGACGAGCGGATATCGCTGGGCGTGCAAGGCAATGTATAGAATCGAGCTTCGTGACCATTCACCCGCCAGCGCAACTGCAAATGCTTGCCTCCGCGCACTTGTTCAATGTCACGGACGCCAACGGCCTTCAGTTCACGCAGCGCGATTTCGAGGCATTCGTTCTTCATGCACCCTCACGGCGTCGCCGTGTTTTTGATTGCTACGGCTCATCGATTTTGCTCTTCGCAGCTTCCCCAGTTCGGCCCGGTAGCGGCATCGACCTTCAGCGGCACGAGCAACTCGATACAATTCTCCATGATGTGTTTGAGTTCGCGCAGAGCTTCTCGTCCCGCCTTGTTATCGCGGTAGGATCCGCACAATTCGTCGTGAACCGTGAGATGCGGCGCGCCGAGCACGTCGCATATGCCGCTCTCCCAGATGTTGACCATTGACAGCTTCATAATGTCGGCTGCCGATCCTTGGATGCGGGCGTTCAGCGCTGCATGGGTAAAAGCACGCCGCGATCCTGGCCGCCGTTCGCGGAAGTAGAAAACTTGTCACCCCGACGAATTTCCCACGTATTGAAGCGGCGGATACGACCAAGCAGCGTTTCAATCTCGCCAGTACGGGCAGCAATCTGCGTATATCGGCTTGAGAGTTGTTTGATGAAGGGCGCCCGACGATGATACTCATTCAGGAGCGCTTCACCCTCCTCTCTATTCAGACCAAGCGACGCACACAGCTTGGCAACACCTTCACCGTAAGCCAGGCCAAAATTCACCGTCTTCGCGGCATCGCGAGTTAGCCCGGTCATGTCGGCGACGATCTGATGAAAGTCGGCGCTCTCATCGTTATTGTACTGGTCGGCGGCGGCTTGTGCTCCGGGCAGGTTTAGTTGAGCAGCATCATTGACGATCAGCCGGTACTCGATTTGGCTATAATCGTTTTTGAACAGGCGCTGATCTTCATCTGGGACGAAGATCGATCGGATCATTTTTCCTTCGGCGCTGCGAACCGGAATTTGCTGTAGGTTCGGCGTGGAACTGGATAGCCTGCCACTGACTGTGCCGTAGCTGTCGGAGCGCAGTTGATTGAACTGAGTATAGATGCGGCCGTTGGTATGGCCTTGGAGGATGAAGCCTTTGATGAAAGTTTCCCGAAGCTTGTCGAGATGGCGCACCCTGCGGATCAAATTGGTGATGGGATGCGGGTGATGCTCGAGCCAAGCCTTGGTAAACGACGGGGCGTCGGTCTTCGGCGTCCGCGGGAATTCCAGTCCGAGGTGGTCAAATATCTTTGCGAGGCTGCGGGCGTTCCATGGCTCAATCTCAATGCCGGTCATCTGCTTGATTGCCGCGGCTGCTTCATCTTGCTTGGTCGTCAGTTCCCTGTAGAGCTGTTCGGCACGATTGAGGTCGACGCGGATACCGCGCTCCCGCATCGCCAGCAGCATTGGCATCAGTTTCAATTCCATCAAGAACAATTCCCACAACCGCCCCTTCTTCTTGAGTTCGACTTCCTGCTTCGCGAAGATGCGTAATGGCAAGTCGACGTCACCGACGGCATATGGCGCGACAATGTCGGATGGTGCGCGCCAGATGTTCGCCTTGGGGTTCTTCTTGCCAAAGCGCTCAACGATCAACGTCTCTAGCTGGTCTTGAACCTTGCCCTCGCCGAGGTAGTGCTGCGCCAGAGTTTCGAGCGAGTAGCTCAGGCGCGTTTCGTCAAGCAACGGCTCCGCGATCTGGACGTCATAAAATGGCCCAGCAACTTTCACGCCGGCTGCTGACAGAAAGGCGAGGTCATAGATCAGATTGGCGCCAATCTTCGGAACACCGATTGCAGCTCGCGGCTTAGCCACGAAAGGACGGCAGCCTTAGGCAGGTTCGGTCCTGCTTCGTGGGCGATGGGAAAGTAGCCGCGGTAGCCTGCCTCGGTTCCGACAGCGATGCCGGCGATATAGCCATCGCGATGCGGGCCAGGACCACGTGTTCTTCAGATCAGGGTCAAACGTTTCGCAGTCGAGGCTTATGGCGCCTTGACCGGCAAGGGACGGGAAACGCTCCGCATCGATAGTGCATTGCCCGGTATTGCGGGCGATCGCACTCACAAGCTTACCGGTCCGTGCTGACGCGCGGCTTGGTGGCCTCTGGGCAGTGGGTGCAAGACTTGGATCTAGCGGCTTGCCAGTATGCTCAGAATCCGGGGACGCATTCACCGTCGAAGCGGTAGCGGGCCCCGTTGCTTTGCGGGGCGACATTCACGCCGCCTCCGAACTGGCTGCTTCACGCTCACGCCGCCATGCGGCGGCGGCTTCGGCACTGATCAGCACGCGTGTGCCAATGCGCATTTCCCGCGGGCCAAGGCCGGCCTGTCGCAGGTTGTAGTAGGTCGCCCGACTTATGTCGTGGCGAGCGCAGAACCTGCCGATAGATGCCGCGTCGGCCCCGGCAGTTTCAGCTAGTGCGAGTTCTTCAGGTCTAGTCATCGCAGTCTCGCTCCATCCAATGATGCTTGGATGGAACCAGACGAAACCGCGTTCTTGAGTTGAATTTAATCGGGCAGAAATCTTATCGCAGCCAGCGGCGAACTTGGACACCACTTGGACACAGCCAAATTTCAAAGCGCTAAGCTATTGAAATAACTGGCGCTCCCTAGGGGAATCGAACCCCTGTTTCAGCCTTGAGAGGGCCGCGTCCTAACCGCTAGACGAAGGGAGCGTGCGGCAGAGGCAATAGCCTTGAAATCCGCCGGCTGCAAGGCGGGGCCGCTAACCCTCCCCTGGAGGGGTCGAGACGAGCGAAGCTCGCTCTTGGGTCGACGCGAATGCAATGAGCGGCGGGGGGTGACAGTCTCCCGGTTTCGAACGGCGGTCGAGTTGAGAGACTGTCACCCCACCCCGTCTCACATGTCGCTGCGCTCCATGTGAGCCGACCCTCCCCCTCCAGGGGAGGGTAAGGATCAGGGCTCGCTGACGAATTTCAGCCGGCCGGCGGGCTTCAGCGTCCGCGCATCGAAAGTGCGGATTTCGGTCACCCCGCCGATATCCAGCGTTACCACCAGGCGATCGCCGGCTACGGCCGTGGCGACGATGCGGGCGCCTTTCGGCAAGCTGGCCGTGACGTCGGCGGCCACGGCGCTTCCCTCAACGCGGAAAAGGCGATAGCCGATGGCAATCAGAACGGCGGCTACCGCCAGCGCCGTGGTCAGGCCGGCAATCAGCATCATCCGCCGCACCCGCGCGAACAAGGCGGCCTGTTCGGGGGTCGGTTCGGGCGCAACGGTCTCGGTCATAAGGCTCATCTTTGGAACAAGGCTCGTCTTCGAATAGCGCCCAAAGGCTTGAGGTCACCGTCACCGGCGACGAGGGCTCGACCCGGCTCGACCGCGTGCTGGCGCAGCACCTCCACGAGCTGTCGCGCTCGCGGCTGAAGGCGCTGATCCTCGCCGGCCAGGTCAGCGTCAAAAGCGTCTCCATCCGCGACCCCGCTTATCATGTCGCAAGAGGCGATACGATCACAATCGACGTGCCGGAGGCCGTGCCGGCCGAGCCGTCCGGCGAGGCGATCGCGCTCGATGTCGTCCATGAGGATGACGACATTATCGTCATCGACAAGCCGAGCGGACTGGTGGTGCATCCGGCCGCCGGCCATGAGACCGGCACGCTGGTCAACGCCCTGATCGCCCATTGCGGCACAAGCCTTTCCGGGATCGGCGGCGTCAGGCGCCCGGGCATCGTGCACCGGCTCGACAAGGACACCACCGGGCTGATGGTGGCGGCCAAGAACGACCGGGCGCACCAGTCGCTGACCGCGCAATTCGCCGATCACGGCCGCACCGGCGCGATGCGGCGCGGTTATCTGGCCTTGGTCTGGGGCGTGCCGAACCGGCAGCGCGGCACGGTGGACGCGCCGATCGACCGGCATCCCCATGCCCGGGAAAAGATGGCGGTGCGCGAAGGCGGCCGCGAGGCCGTCACCCATTGGGAGGTGCAGGAGACTTTCAACGGGCGCGACGGCAAGCCGATCGCAGCGCTGCTCGCCTGCCAGCTCGAGACCGGGCGCACCCACCAGATCCGGGTGCATCTCGCCCATATCGGCCATCCCCTGATGGGCGATGCCGTCTATGGCCCCCACTTCAAGACCAAGGCCAGCCATCTCGGTCGGCGGAGCCAGGCGGCGCTAACCGCCCTCGACCGTCAAGCGCTGCACGCATACCTGCTGGTACTGGAACACCCCAAAACCGGGACGATTCTGGAGTGGATTTCGGATTTGCCCGCTGATCTGGCTCGCCTGCGGGATTGCCTGCGAGCGGCGCTATGACGCAGGGCATTTGAAAAAGCGATGTCATGCCAACAGGTTATATCAGCCACACGGGGACGTGACGCCAGTGATCCTTCCAAATGCCCCCCGAAATAGTGTATGTTGCACCTGCGTTGAATATCCAACGCGGAACATCGCAGCGCGACTGGCTTTAACAAAGCGGCCGTCTGCCGGGCCCGCCGCTGTCGGGGGCCTGAACCACTGGAGGGCGCTAAATGGCCCGTACAGCTACCCTGCCGGTTCTCAATGGAGAATCCGGCCTCTCCCGGTACCTCGCCGAGATCCGCAAATTCCCGATGCTGGAACCCCAGCAGGAATACATGCTCGCCAAGCGCTGGCGCGAGCATGACGATCGCGACGCGGCACATCACCTTGTCACCAGCCATCTCCGGCTCGTGGCCAAGATCGCCATGGGCTATCGCGGCTACGGATTGCCGATCTCCGAGGTGGTCTCGGAGGGCAATGTCGGCCTGATGCAGGCGGTGAAGCGGTTCGAGCCCGACAAGGGCTTTCGGCTCGCTACCTACGCCATGTGGTGGATCAAGGCCTCAATACAAGAGTACATCCTGCGTTCGTGGTCGCTCGTGAAGATGGGCACCACCGCGAACCAGAAGAAACTGTTCTTCAACCTGCGCAAGGCCAAGAGCAAGATCTCGGCGCTGGACGAGGGTGATCTGCACCCCGACCAGGTGAAGCTGATTGCCAAACGCCTCGGCGTCACCGATCAGGACGTGATCGACATGAACCGCCGGCTCGGCGGCGATGCCTCGCTCAACGCGCCGATCCGCGACGACGGCGAGGCCGGCGAATGGCAGGACTGGCTGGTCGATACCTCGCCCAACCAGGAAGCCATCATGGCCGAGCACGAGGAGTTCGATCATCGCCGGCAGGCGCTGAACGGCGCCATCGGCGTGCTCAACCCGCAGGGAACGCCGTATCTTCGAAGCGCGGCGGCTGGCGGAAGAGCCGATGACGCTGGAAGACCTCGCCGCCGAATTCGGCGTGTCGCGCGAACGCGTGCGGCAGATCGAGGTCCGCGCCTTCGAGAAGGTGCAGTCGGCGGTCAAGGGCACGATCGCCCGGCAGGAGCAGGCCGCTCTGGAAGCCGCGCACTAATTTGCGCGGCGTGAAGTAACGAGACACGAAAGCCGGCGGCAACGCCGGCTTTTTTGTTGGGCGTCAATAATAATCCCGCAAATATTCCGCGAGGCTGTCGGGCCGGTCGAGATTGTCCCAATCGTACAGGTCGCCATAGAGCAACGCGCTCGCTTGCGTCTTGTAATCCGGCGCGACGTCGTCCGCCTGCGGCAATCCCCGGCCGAGAATATCGCGATAGTCCTGGTAGTTCGCCGCAGTGCCGATGAAGATGCAGACGCAATGGGTCGGCTCGGCATAGAGATACCGGACATCGCCGCCGTTCCTGTGAATGACAAAGCGGTGCGCCGGCAGCGCGCGCAGTGCTTTTTGTCCGGCGGGATCGTTGGCGAGCTTCACGCGGAAGCCGGCCGAGGAGAGCAGAAAGCTGTTCTTTTCCAGGAACGGCTTGCTCGGCATCTCCAGCGCGACCAATAGCGAAGCGCACAGCAACAGCACGATGGCCGGAAACACGCGCAACGCCCCGACGCCGCGGGCGCGAAGCGGCCGCCAATCGCCGGATGCAACCGCCCAGATCAGTGAAGCCGACATGATGAATACCTGCCTGTTAGGCAGGCTATACAGCGATACAGATCAAGACAACATCAACTGCCAAAACTCGGCTCCGTCGGCTCGCCCATCGAGGTGTCGCGCTCCCAGCCTTCGTTTTCCAGTTTGATGTGCTGGAGCAGGACCGCGCCTGCATTGGCGTCGAGGTCGGGCAGCGCCGTGAATTCGGACACCCAGCAGCGGAACACCTTGTAGGCCAAGGCCAACTGGCCGGCTTCGTTGTAGATCTCGATCACGATGTCCTTGCGGAAATCCTTCAGCGACACCTCGGAGCCAGGTCCTGCACCCAGCGTCCAGACCTTGTTGGCCCATTGCTCGAAATCGGGATCGTGGGTGACGCCGCGCTCCAGCGTGATCGGCTCAAATTGGGTGCGGCCGGGCGATTTGCGCGAGGTCGAGGGATCGCCGCCTTCGCGGTGCTCGATCACCTCCGTCGTGCGCTTGAGCGCGCTGACGCGGGAGACGCCGGCGACATAGTGGCCGTCCCATTTCACCCGGAATTTGAAATTCTTGTAGGGGTCGAAGCGCGTTGGATTGACGGCGAACTCGGCCATGGTGTTTTCCCTTCAAAGCAGCATCGTGCCCCGCCGGACCACCACCCAAACTTGCTTGAACCCACGGGCGGGGTCAATCGACCAAGACAGGCGAGTATTCGCCTAGAGCCCGTTTCGATTGAATCGAAACGGGGCTCTAGATTCTTGATTGGACGCGTTTTCTTAACGCGAACCGGTATCCACTTCGCTTGAAAACGCTCTAAGTATCTGTCCGAAAACATCTTGAATCAGGTGAATGCGTTTGTGATTCAAGGGAGGCGGTCGAATTGAGAGGGGCGCCAATGTGGACGAAGGAGAACCGCGGTCGTTACGACCGCAGCCGGCTACGTTATCCCAGCGACTTGACCGATGAGGAATGGGCGTTGGTGGAGCCGCTGATTGCGCCGGCCAAGCGTGGCGGCAACAAGCGCACGGTGATGTGCGCGAGGTGGTCAATGGCCTGATGTATGTGCTGAGCACCGGTTGCCAATGGCGAGCGATCCCGAAGGACCTGCCGCCGCGCAGCACGGTGCACGACTATTTTGACTTGTGGGCTTGGGACGGTACGCTCGATCGCATCCATCACGCGCTCTATGTACGATGTCGCGAGTTGGCCAACCGAGAACCCAGCCCGAGCGCCGCCATCATCGACAGTCAAAGCGTCAAGAGCGCAGAAAAAGGGGGGCGTGGATTGACCCGCATGGCTATGATGCGGGCAAGAAGATCAAGGGCAAGAAGCGCCACATCCTAGTCGACACTCAAGGCTTGCTGCTCCACGCCCTTGTGCATTCGGCGGACATCCAGGATCGTGACGGCGGGGTGCTGGTGATGGCCACACTGTTTGGCCTGCATCCATTCCTGCTAGAAGCTCTATGCCGACGGCGGCTATCAGGGGCCGAATCTTTCAGTCTGCCCTTCGCAAAAGTCCTCCGGCAAATCGACGTGGAGATCGTCAAACGCTCCGATATCGCAAAGGGCTTTGCGGTCTTGCCCAAGCGATGGATCGTCGAACGCACCATCGCGTGGCTCAACCGCTGCCGCCGCTTGGCCAAGGATTGGGAGTGCCTCAACCGAAAGGCCTTGGCGTTCTTGCGCCTCGCCTCTATCCGCCTCATGCTGAGAAAGCTCTGTCAAAAAAGAGCATGAAGTCCCGGACAGACTCTAAGAGGGGATAGCCATCAGCCATGCCGATCACCCTGCAATCAACGATCGTCGGCGGGTTTTCCGCCGAGTTCATGCGCCGGCTGCCCGCTCTCGAGCAGGCCATGATCGCCCATGGGCTGGAGCCATCGGAATTTGTGATCTCGAAAGACCGCGCAACGCCGCCCTCGGTGCCCTTCATCGGGCCGTTCTTCTACGACTATTCGGTGTTTGTCGGTGGGGAAAGTTTCACCGTCACCGAGCCGAACGACATCGTCTTCCTGGATTATTTTTACGCGCGCTGCGTCGCCGAGGACGATCCCAAGCAGGCGCAAGAGCTGGAGCGGCGCCAGCGCCACCCCGGCCTGATCCGCCGCCTCTTCCGCTGGATGGCGCAGCCGATCTGAACGTCATCATTCCCCCCACTGCCTTGCCAGCGTCGCCAGCGCGCAGCCTTCGCAATAGCGCGCGTCCTTGAAGTCGATCCAGTTGTGCGCATAGACCCGATCGAGCGGAATACTGTAGCGCGCCCGCAGCACGGCCACCAGGATCCGCCATGCCGCGATCTGCGCTTCGGTGGCGGGCCGCGTCACGTCGGGATAATTGCCGGCGAATTCCACCCCGATCGAATTGTTGCCGACCACCTGGTGAAAGGTCGGGCCGTTGTCGATGTATTTGTTGTCGTTGCGGTTGGCGCCGTCGCCATGGGTCGGCACCAGATCTTCCGCCACCGCCCAGTACACCGTGCCGTCGGTCTCGACCCAGACGGTAACGCCGCGCCGCGTCGGATTCCTCGATTGCTCCTGGGCGCCGCCGCGCGCCGAGCCGGCCGGCCCCTCGGTCTGGTGCACGATGATATTGCGCCAGGGATGGGCCTTTGCCACCTCGCCCCACGGCGCCAGCCAGACCATCCTGAGTCCGGGAATTTCCGGCGTACCCGAGGCGCGTGCGATCGCAGCGAGGTCGGGCGTTTGCGCGGATGCCGGGCTAAGGATCGCGGCGGCGCAAAGTGCGCTCACCAGCCGGCGGAATTTCATGATCAGCATCCAGCGATGCCGCTTAAGTGGCGGGTATTCCAATCGCAAAACCGGTATCCACTTTTGCGGAATACGCGCTGGATAGCACGGTTCAGGCGTGCTTGCGCAGCGCCAGTTCCGGCATCGGCTCGGGCACCAGCGGCGGCGTTGGATCGTAGACCGCGTGGCGGTTCTTGCCGTCCTTCTTGGCGGAGTAAAGCGCCTGGTCGGCGGCGGCCATCAGCCGGTCCGGGAACGGTCCCATGTCCCGGGTCCATTGCGCGACGCCGATCGAGAGCGAGATCGGGATTTCATTGCCGACGCAGGCCTCCGCATCGGCGCGGCACACGTCCAGGATACGGCGGGCGATCATCGCGCCCTCGCGCAGCGTCGAGGTGGGCAGCACGATGCAGAACTCGTCGCCGCCGGTGCGCGCCAGCATGTCGCCGGTCCGCAGCCGGGTCTGCGCCATCAGGGTGAAATGCTGCAGGCAGGCATCGCCCGCGGCATGGCCATGGGTGTCGTTGATCGCCTTGAAGCCGTCGAGATCGATCACCAGGAGCGTGAACGGCTCGCCGCTGCGGTCCGACCGCGCGCATTCCTCGGTCAGCCGCTGCAGCAGATGCCGCCGGTTGCCGACGCCGGTGAGATCGTCGAGCAGCGCCAGATCGGCGACCTCGTTGCGCAGCCGGTCGATCGCCATCAGCACGAAGCCGAAATTCCAGGCCATCGACAGGAACATCAGCACCAGGATCAGGACCAGCTGCAGCGGATTGGGAGTGATGAACGAGAATTCGCCGCCGAGATGCAGCAGGTTGCCCAGCACGCGGATGGCATAAATCGCGATAATGATAATCGCGACTGAGCCGGCGAGCCGGGCGCCGGGATTGATGTGGCCGTCCCGCCGCGAAAACAAAAGCTTGAGCGACAGCGCCAGCGGCAACGACTGGCCCAGCGAATAGATCAGAACCCGGATCGCCATGCTGTCGTAGCCGAAGATGAAGAAGACAAGACCGGCGAAACTCAGTCCGGTGATCAGCGCGGTGTCGCGCCACGCCACCGGCTGATCGTAAAACCGCTTGATGCCCATCGCGGCAAGGCAGGCGGCGAAAATCAATACGGTGCCGCCGGCCAACAGCGGCAGCAGCGAATCGGTGACCGCGCGCAGCATCGCCAGCGCCGCGCCGAAGGCGGCGGCGAACGCCGAGCCGGTCCAGAACTGCGCGGCTTCGAGTTTGGGGTAGCTGCGGCTGACATAGGCCCAGATCAGGCCCAGCGCCAGAAAATTGACGACGAACGCAGTCCACAGCGTCTGAACGCTCAGCATCGCGAATGCAGAACGCCCATGGCCCTGCCTCCCCGGTTATCGAACAGCCCACCCATGACGATCCCTTTGTTGGCATTAAAATGCAGCCACCCGGCTTAACGGATTCTCACCGCCGCGCGGCAATCCGCGCCGTGGTTTTGAAATGATGAAGATGGCAGGCCTCTGCGCGGCTGTTCCGGATCGATGCGAACCGCGCCGCCACGTTGGGCCATCGTTAACCCTGACGGCGCGAGATCAGCCGTTCGATCATGTTGCGGAACGTCATCGCCGCACGCTTGTCGCCGACTTGATCGGGGTGATCCGCGATCCGTCGCGGTGGAAAATCGACAGCAGGCCCGAAAACTTTCCGAAAACCACTCAAAAACGCATAACAGCTGTGGATAACGCAATGACAACGGCGTGACAGCGCGGGGCAGCGGCCCGCGAATCTGTTGGGATTACATTCGAGGATGTTGCGAGGCTGGCCCTCCGCCGAGCATGCCTCGTGTCGCGTTTCCATCCATTAAACCCTGAGAGGATACTATGGCTAAGAAAGCGAAGAAGGCGAAAAAGGCGAAGAAGGCGAAGAAGGCCAAGGAAGAAGTAACCTTCAAGCCCGGGTGGAGCCTCAGCTCCGCCCGGGCACCCGCTCCTTACGGACATTTTGCAAAAACGGCGGGCTTCGAGCCCGCCTTTTATTTTGGGGTACGGATGCTGCTTGCGCGTCCGGCTGACGGCGTCCGGTACTCATCCAGAGGCGAGGCGCCTTCGCCGCGATCTCGAAGCGATGGCGCGAGCTCAGTCTCATGGTTCGAGACGCGCGAGAGATGCGCTCCTCACCGTCGAGGAGACCGATGTCACCGCTCCGAGACAAGCCAGTTTCGACGCGGAAGCGCGGCGAAGCCGTCTCCGTTGCCAAAGCCGACGAGCCGTATAAGGGTTCGCCCGCACATTTCCCGAGCTGGAGCTGACCTCACATGACTGCGATCCGTGGAGCCGCCGCCGCCGTGACCGGCGCGGCCAGTGGCATCGGCCGGGCGCTCGCGCTTGAACTCGCCGCGCGCGGCTGCGACCTGGCGCTGGCCGATCGCGACGAGGCCGGACTGCAGGCGGTCGCGGCCGAAATCGCCAAAGCTCATTCGCGCAAGGTCAGCGTGCACCGGGTCGACGTCGCCGAGCCGAGCCAGATCGAGGATTTCGCGCAGGCCGCGGTTACGGCCCATCCCGGCCTCAACATCGTCATCAACAATGCCGGCGTCGCGCTGTTTGGCCAGTTCACCGAGATCGACCAGGCGCAGATGGAATGGCTGATGAACATCAATTTCTGGGGCGTGGTGCGCATCACGCGCGGCTTCCTGCCGCAGCTTTCGCGGCAAAGCGAGGCGCATATCGTCAACCTCTCCTCGATCTTCGGCATCGTCGCGCCGCCGGGACAGACGGCGTATGCCGCGGCGAAATTCGCGGTCCGCGGTTTTTCGGAAAGCCTGCGGCACGAGCTGCAGACGGCGAACAGCCCGATAAAACTTTCCGTGGTGCATCCCGGCGGCGTCGCCACCAACATCGCCCGCAATTCCCGCACCGGAGTCGGCATGACCGACAATGCCCGCCGCGCGCAATCGATCGAGCGGTTCGATGCGGTCGCCAAAACCACGCCGGCCGCGGCCGCGCTGCGCATCATCCGCGGCATCGAGAGGAACGAACCGCGCATCCTGATCGGCAACGACGCCCGCTTCATGGACCTGTTGCAGCGCCTGCGGCCCGGTACCTACTGGGCGGTGCTGGCGCGGAGGATCGAGAAGTCGATCGCGAAGGCGGGGAAGTAGCGGCGTCATTGCGAGCCAACGGGTCGGCACAAGGGCGCCACCCAGGCTCTGCGAGGCAATAAGAACATCGATGTTTCGGCAACGGCGGTGAGCTCCCTCTCCCCTTGTGGGAGAGGGTTGGGGAGAGGGGTCCACACGGGCGGTCTCAATGCCGCCGTGCTCACATCGGCAGTCCCGATGCGGCACCCCCCTCCCTAACCCTCCCCCACAAGGGGGGAGGGAACAGAAGCTGAGGCAGCGGCCGTCGACAATGGGCAGATTCAAATTTCAAACAGCCAACCCCGTCATAGCGAAGCGATCCATGGAGCAACAAGAAAGAAAGAGTGGATTGCTTCGTCGCTTCTGCCTTCGCTCGTTGAGCTACGGCGGACAAGTCGCTCCTCGCAATGACGGCAAGATACAGGTTCGCGATCTCGCCGCGCATGTCGCGCGAGGTTTGCTATCAACGTCCTGCCCTTGAAAACATTCAGAGGGCGCAGGGAATGCCGGGCGCACGATGCGCCCGCAGCCTTGTGTGCAAAGTGATAAGAGCACACAAGCATAGTCACCACGGTCACGCCGGAACACCCGACATTCCCCGCGCAATGGTTTTAACGGCGTATACCGAGCTCTCCCCGGTGACCGGGCTCTTTTGCCACCGTCGCCTGCGCTTCTTCTCGCAGACTTGACACCAGCGTCGGGGTGTCAGGACCACACGGCTTTGCCGTCCGCAAGGCAGTGCTCTCGTCTTTGGCCCTGCCTGCGTCCACCGCATCCCGCCCCGCGTCCGTGACGATCGCGAGCCGCCCCTCTGTGGAGCGGGACAGCGCGAGTTCTAGATTTGATTTGCCCGACGCCCAAAGCGAAATATTTTTGCGAGCGGGGCTGGACAGAGCGAAAGTCCGTGGCCGAACTGATTTGCCCGACGGGCGGATTCAGCGGGGCTCGCCGACGACCCTCATGGTGAGGAGGCGCTTGCGCCGTCTCCGGACGATGCTTCGCATCGCCGGAAGAACCGTGAGCCCGCCGCCCATCCTTCGAGACGCGCGCACCGGACAGCGCAAGTGCGCTGCCGGGAGAGCGCGCTCCTCAGGATGAGGCCGGAGGCAGTCCTACCGCCCCACCAGCTGATCGGCAAAATACCCGATCGTCTTGCGATAGATGGTGGCGTGGTTCCATTCGCGCATCGCTTCGAAATTCGCACTGCCCTCGCCGTAGGGCGCGCCCATCTTGAAGCCGTTGGTGTGAAGCAGATTCGCGGTGGAGGCGAGCACGTCCGGCACCGAATGGCGCAGGTCGACGCGTCCGTCGCCGTCGAAATCGACGCCGTATTTGATGTAGGACGACGGCAGGAACTGGGTCTGGCCGATCTCGCCGGCATAGGCGCCGATCATGTCGCGCAAGGGCAGATCGCCGCGCTGCACGATTTTCAGCGCCGCGAGCAATTCGCCCTGGAACAGTTCGGAGCGGCGGCAATCATGCGCCAGCGTGGCGAGCGTGCGGATGACCGGCAATTTCCCCATGTCACCCTTGCCGAAATCGGTCTCCAGCCCCCAGATCGCCACCAGAATTTGCCTGGGCACGCCGAACTTCGCCTCGATACTCGACAACAGCGCCGCGTGGCGCTGCAGCATCGCCCGGCCGCCATTGATGCGCCCGGCGCCGACGCGGGTCGAAACATATTGCTCGAACGACTTGTTGAAGGTGTAGCGCTGGCGGCGGTCGAAATTCAGCACGGCGGCATCATCGCTCACGCCAGAGAGCGCGGCGCTGGTCACGCTCGACGAAATGCCGGCCGCCGCAGCGTCCGCCGACATGCCCGCCAGGAAGGAGTTGAAATCGCCGCCGCAGCGGGCGGCGAAAGAGGGGCTGGCGGCGATGACGGTGCCGAAAACAACTGCCGGAAGAAGTTTGCGCATGCGAATCCCTCGTTGCTTCCTGATTGTCCCGACCATGCCATGAAAAACGGCGGACGGCAGATCGTTCTTATCCTCGTCATGGCCGGGCTTGTCCCGGCCATCCACGTCTTTTGGTTCAAAAAGGAAGAGAAGACGTGGATGCCCGGGACATAGGCGAGCGGAAGCGACGCCGTCCTTCGGACGGCTATGCCCGGGCATGACGGTGGAGTAACGCGTCAGCGCGCCGCGGGCCCTCACTCGCCGCCGTCGATCTGGCGGCCCATCAGCGCGATGGCCTTCTGATAAACTCCCGCGGCATTCCACTCCTGGATGGCCGCGAAGTTGGGCTCTCCCGGCTGGTAGCCGGCGCCCGCGCGCCAGCCGTGCGCCTTCAGAAAATTCGCGGTCGAGTTCAGCGCGTTGGCCGCGACGTCGAGATTGCCGGTGCCGTAGGCCAGGATGTTCTTCGGCATGAACTGCGTCTGGCCGACTTCGCCGTGCATGGAGCCGCGCGTGCTGGGTGACAGGGCGCCGCGATCGATCAATTGCAGCGCCGCGTAAAGGTGCTCGGTGAAATAGGCCGAGCGCCGGCAGTCGTAGGCGAGCGTCGCGATCGACGAGAGCATGTTTTGATTGCCGCGCTGGCTTCCAAAGCCCGTCTCCATTCCCCAGATGGCAATGAGCGGGCCCGGCGGCACGCCGTAGCGCTGCTGAATGGAAGCAAACATCGCGCCTTGCGATTGCTTCAGCGAACGTCCGCGCGCGACGATGGTCGCCGCACCCCGCTTGGCGAGAAACGCATCGAGCGACAGCGAAAAGCTCCGCTGACCACGATCGGCATTGATGGTCGCCTGTGCGTAGTTCGTCGCCATCAGGGCCGAGATCGTCGAGGCGCCGATGCCCTTGGCCCGCGCCTCGCCGGCGAATTGCTGCTTCCAGCCTTCGTAACCGGCGGCCGAGCTGCCGCATTGCGCCGCGTCGGCCCGTGCATTCAGACAGGCGAGCATGGCCAAGGCCAGGAGAGTGCTCGTCATGGACGCGGAAAGTATGGGGCGCAAGAAATGCATCGATGAAACCGTTCGTGATGGGCGCGTGAGATTGAAATGGAATTCGCTTTTAGCACGTCTGTTGCCAGTCTTCGAGAGTCCGAGAGGCCAATGGCTGCCCGCGTCATCGCCGACCAGCCCGGGCGGCACGAAACGCCTGGTGGGAAGCGCTTCCAACCGGCGGTCGATTTCTGATATAGTCCATTGATATCCAGGGCAGACGAACTCCGATGTCGGACACCGTTCCAAGCGAGGAACAGAAGTTTCGCCGCCTGGGCTTCCTGCGCGTCCCGCTGTTCCGGCTGCTCGCGATCAACCTCGCCGCCGGAACGACACTGGCGGTATTGCTGGTCGGCGGCCTGCTGGCGCTCAATCCATCGGGCCTGCGGGACTTGATCTTCGCCAACTCATCGCCCGCCACCGCGCTCGGGCTGTTGCTGTTCGGGTTCATTGTAACCTTCGGCTCGACCGCGATGGGCACCGCGATCATGGCGGCGGGGGTCCGGCAGGCGGAGGACAACGGGCCTCGGGGCAGGATGGTGCGACAGGAACTGAGCCGACGCCGAACCGGCAGCCTCTCGCCCTCTTAGAAACATTGAAGTGCTCCCAACTTTCGCGTTAAAGGAGGCATCCTGCGCAACTTTCAATTGAATATTAGTCCTGCTATGGTTCCCCGAATCAGCCACGGGGCAGTGGATGGCGTTGGAGTTGGCCTTTGAAACGAAGGCTCTTCGCGATATCTGCGAGAGCGAAGCGATCGCAAAGAGAGAATTGGGGGCGAAAGTTGCGGACGCGCTCAGGCGCCGACTTTCCGATTTTCGATCCGTCGACACGTTCGACGAATTGCCCTTCGTCAAGATCAAAAAACGCTCAAACAATGTCACGTTCGAACTGCCCGATGACTGGCAACTCGTCGTCACGGGAGGACATGGCGATAACCCAAAACTTCCGTCTGGCAAGATTGATTGGGCGAAAGTGACACGGCTCAGGATTGCTAACATTGAGAAAAAGAAATGAACGATAAGACCTTCGAACCTGATTGGTTGTCCGCGCCAGGGGGGACAATACTCGACGTCATAGAAGAACGAGGCATGTCCTCGAAGGATCTAGCCGGCTTGCTGGGTTATTCGGTCGAACGGACGGAAAAACTAATCAGCGGGAGAGAGGCAATCACACGAGACGTTGCTACTCTGCTCGCTAAGCGAGTAGGCGGTTCAGAGAAATTCTGGCTCTCGCGAGAAATTCTCTATCGGAATGAGGTCGCTCGCCTTCAGAGTTCTGGAAATCTGCCGGCCGCAAAAGCGTGGCTCGACGAATTGCCGCTCAAGGATATGCACAAGCTCGGTTGGATAACCGACGATCAATTCTGGTTCACATTCTTCCACGAAGCCGGACATTTGCTTATGCATAGCCATAAAGCGGTCTTTCTCGAAGACGGGAGCGACGTTTCGCTAAAGGAAGAGCATGAAGCGAACCTATAGGTGCCGAGCTTCAGGTTTAGGCTACGCGCTATCAATTCCTGAATGAAGGTGAAGGCGAAAACATCGTGGGGTAACCCAAGGAACGCATCGTTTGATCGCATATGCACAAGCAAGTGCA
Source organism: uncultured Alphaproteobacteria bacterium (assembly GCA_963778925.1). Lineage (GTDB taxonomy): Bacteria > Pseudomonadota > Alphaproteobacteria > Rhizobiales > Xanthobacteraceae > Bradyrhizobium. Next base: position 25,741 of record CAVZWE010000001.1, read on the forward strand.
GTGAGCCCTTGCGAACAAAAAACTGCATCGTGCAGGTACAAGGAATGTCGTTGTATTCCTTTTGCAGGTCTTCGGCATTAAACAGCTGAATGACAGCCTGACGAGTGCTCGACTTTCTTCGGAGCAGTTTTATTACGTTGTCAATTTGATTGACACTGGCGCGCATACTGAAGAGGCGTGGACCATAAGCACCGTGAACGGTGCCGTCCAATTCGGCAAACCTTCCGTAGATTTTAATGTAGTATTTAATAAACTCTAGTTCGTTTGAACCTGCCAAGTACCAGAGTGTTTCGCCAAGACAGCTAAAGACAGTACCTTTCGTTTCGGTCCGGCTCAGTCTCGCGAGAGGATTTTTCAACTCAAGCACAACGCCACAAAGCTCCTTGTTCCAGCCTTTGCTAGCCTTAACTCGCTGACCGTTTTGCAGAATCTTCGGGTAAATCATAAGCAACAGATCGTCCAAAGTGTCCGCTATCAATTGTTGCATCTTAGGTTCTCTAAAACCTGTACGGGTTGCAGGAGTCAAAAAAAAGCCTCGCAAGAGCGAGGCTTTTTCCGTCTCAATTATCCAAAAAGCTCCGCAGCTTCCGGCTCCTTGACGGATGCTTCAGCTTCCGCAGCGCCTTCGCTTCGATCTGGCGGATGCGTTCGCGCGTTACCGAGAACTGCTGGCCGACTTCTTCCAGGGTGTGGTCGGTATTCATGCCGATGCCGAAGCGCATGCGCAGCACGCGTTCTTCACGCGGGGTCAGCGAGGCCAGAACCCGCGTGGTGGTCTCGCGCAGATTGGACTGGATGGCGGCGTCGATCGGCAGGACCACATTGGGGTCCTGGATGAAATCGCCGAGGTGTGAGTCTTCCTCATCGCCGACTGGCGTTTCAAGCGACAGCGGCTCCTTCGCGATCTTGAGAACCTTGCGGACTTTCTCAAGCGGCATGCCGAGTTTCTCGGCGAGTTCTTCCGGTGTCGGCTCGCGGCCGATCTCGTTGAGCATCTGGCGCGAGGTGCGCACGATCTTGTTGATGGTCTCGATCATGTGCACGGGAATGCGGATGGTCCGCGCCTGGTCGGCAATGCTTCGCGTGATCGCCTGCCGGATCCACCATGTCGCATAGGTCGAGAACTTGTAGCCCCGGCGGTATTCGAATTTATCGACCGCCTTCATCAAGCCGATATTGCCTTCCTGGATCAGATCGAGGAATTGCAAACCGCGGTTGGTGTATTTCTTGGCGATTGAGATCACCAGCCGCAGGTTGGCCTCGACCATTTCCTTCTTGGCCTGGCGCGCCTCGCGCTCGCCCTTCTGCACGCCGTGCACGATCTTGCGGAATTCGCCGATTTCAAGCCCGGTCAATGCGGCCAGCGACTGGATCTCGTGGCGCAGCTCCTTGATGCGGTCCTTTTCGTGATGCACGAAATTCTTCCAGCCTTTTGCTGAAAGTTTCGAGACACGGTTAAGCCAGCGCGGATCGAGCTCCGAGCCCTGATAATTCTTCAAGAAGTCTTCGCGCGCGACGCCGTGGCTGTCGCCGAGCCGCAGCAAACGCCCTTCGAACGACACCAGCTTCTTGTTGATGTCGTAGAGCTGCTCGACCAGCGAGTCGATGCGGGCCTGGTTGAGCCGCAGCGACTTCACCTCGACGATGATCTCGTCCTTCAGCTTCTTGTATTTGCGCTCCTGCGCCGGCGACAGCGTCTCGTTCTGCAGCTGGTTGGAGATGTCCTGCTCCTGCAGGCGGCGCAGCTTCTTGTAGTTGTCGGCGATCTTGTCGAAGGTTTCCACCACCTTCGGCTTCAGCTCGGCCTCGATGGCGGCGAGCGACATCTGGTTTTCGAACTCGTCGTCGTCGAGATCGGATTCGGCGGCGGCCTCCGCCGGGTCCTTCTCCTCACCCTCGGTCTCGCCATCGGGAGCCGGGCGGAATGGGGTCGGCGCCGGCGGCGCGGCGGGAGGCGCGATATGCGAGGGCGCGGCGGCTGCGGGCATCGCCGCGCCGTTGCCGTTAGCGGAGGCCAGCGGCTGGCCGTCGGGGCCGAGCGGCGCCGACAGCAGCGGGTTCATGTTGTTCTTGGCGTCGGGGCCGGCGTAGGTCGCTTCCAGATCGATGATGTCGCGAAGGAAGATCTTGCCCTCGTTGAGTTCGTCGCGCCAGATGATGATGGCCTGGAAGGTCAGCGGGCTTTCGCACAGCCCTGCGATCATTGCCTCGCGGCCGGCCTCGATGCGTTTGGCGATCGCGATTTCGCCTTCGCGCGACAGCAATTCGACGGTGCCCATCTCGCGCAGATACATGCGGACGGGATCGTCGGTGCGCTCGCCGGGCTCGGACTTCTTGACTTCGGTGACGGCCTTCTGCGTGACCTCGACCAGTTCGTTGTCGGTCTCGTCCTCGGCCTCTTCCTTGGTCTCTTCCTCGCTGTCGGCGTCCTCGGCCTCGGAGACGTTGATGCCCATGTCCGAAAGCATCGACATGATGTCTTCGATCTGCTCCGGCGAGGTGGTGTCGGACGGCAGGACTTCGTTGAGCTGATCGAAGGTCACGAAGCCGCGCTTCTTGGCCTGCTTGATCATCTTCTTGACGGCAGCATCGGACAGGTCGAGCAACGGCGACGGCGCTTCGGCCGAATCCTTCTCAGGAGTATCCGCTGCCTTGTCGTCTTTTTCCTTGTCCTTAACCTGCAGCGTCTTTGCCTTGCTGGCCATTCATTGCTCCCAAACGCGCTTCTGCAGGAGGCGTCGCCGCGCCCGCCTTAGAATCGCTAACTTGCCTATGACGCGGAAAGGGCGGCGCAAATCATCGCCACCCCCGAATCTGTTTCGCCGGATTTCGCTCTACTAGCCTGCGCGTATTCCGCAAAAGTGGTTACCGGTTTTGCGATCGGAATACGCGCCATCTAATTTCTGACGCATTTTCTGACGGCGAACCGGAGGCCACTTCGCCTGAAAATGCTATGGAACCCCTTAAATCTCGCTTAACCCTGTTTCTGCCGCCAAATCATGGATTTGGCGAGTCCTTTCGCGGTTCCGGCGACCGCCGTCCGCAGCATTTTTTAATCAGACGCTGCGCTGGAACCGGCCCGAAGACTCCCCGAAACCCTCGATCAGCGCCTCGGTGCCGTCGACTTCGGCGAGCCTGGCCTTGACGTCGCGCAGCCACGCCAGATTGGCCTCGCTCGCCTCCTCGCCTAGGGCAGCCTCCGCATCCTTCAATTCCCTAAGTAATGAGTGCCATTGGCGATGCAAGGAGACGAGCTGGTGCCAGGTGGAAAGAACGTCCTCGCGGCCTGCGCCGCCTTGGGTGCCCCACACCGCACCGGTCGTGATCGCCCTCTCAACCCTTTGAAGTAGTTGTGAAAATCCGCCTGCTTCGAGGTCGGCCCGCATCTTCTCGGCCTGCTGGGAAGGCTCCGGTGATTGATGATGGTCCTTGGCGAAAGCCGCGATGATGCCGGCGCGCAGTTTGTTGGCCTCGGGGTGGGCCAATTCCAGCGCCGCCACCTCCTCCAGATGGTCGTGCAGCAGCCAGGGATGATTGATTAACGACTGCAGGATCAGTGCCTCGCGGCGGGAGATCGCGCTGCGCTGGCCGCGCATGATCGGGCTCAGCGCCAACTGGGCGCTCGCCGCCTGGTAGGGGCCGCGGTTGATGGTCTGGCTGGCGGCCGAGGCGGAGGGGCGGCCTCCGCGGGCCTCGAATCGCCCCGCGGCGCCGGGAGTGAACGAGCGCGGGGCAAAACGCCGGCCTGATTCGCCACTGAAATTTCCCGCCCCGCCGCGATAATTGCCACGGCCGTAGCCGCCCGGCGAAGCTTCCGGTGCAAACGCCCGCTGCAAGCGCTCGCGTAAATCCTGGCGATAGTAGCGCCGCACTGATTCGTCGCGGATACCGCCCGCGAGCTCATTGATCCGCGCTTCCAGCGCAGCGCGGCGCTCGGGGGTGGCAAAGCTGCCGCCCTCGACTTCGCGCGACCAGATCACGTCGGCGAGCCCGCGCGCGGCCGAGATCACTTCCTCGATCGCGCCGCGCCCGCCGGAGCGCGCGAGATCGTCGGGGTCCTGCCCCTCGGGCAAGAGCGCGAAGCGAAGACTTTTTCCTGGCGCCAGATGCGGCAGCGCCAGATCGGCGGCGCGCCAGGCGGCTTTCTGTCCGGCCTTGTCGCCGTCGAAACAAAGGATCGGCTCGTCCGCCATCTTCCACAATAGCGTGAGCTGGTTTTCGGTGAGCGCCGTGCCGAGCGGGGCGACGCTCGCGGCAAACCCCGCGCCGACCATGGCGATGACGTCGACATAGCCTTCGACCACCACCAGCGGACTGCCGTTATGGGCGGCAAGTCGCGCGGGCGCGAGGTTGTAGAGATTGTCGCCCTTGTGAAACAGCGGCGTTTCCGGCGAATTCATGTATTTGGCGGCGACGTCTTTTTCCAGCGCGCGGCCGCCGAACGCGATGACGCGGCCGCGCAAGTCCGTGATCGGAAACATCACGCGATCACGAAAGCGATCATAGGGCACGGGAATGTCTTCGCCGGATACCAGGAGGCCCGCTTCCACCATGTCGTCGGCGGAAATGCCGTGGGAGCCGAGGTGTTCTTTCAGGGCAAAGCGTTCGCTCAGAGCATAGCCGATGCGAAACTGCAACTGGACGGCGGGCGAGATCGCGCGGTCGCCGAGATAGCCGCGCGCTTTGGCGCCATTGCGCGAGGCCAAGGTGTCGGCGAAGAACTTTGCGGCGAGCTCCATCACGTCGTACAGCGTCTTGCGGCGCTGCTCGTGACGCGCGGCATCGGGCGTCACGGCAGGCAGCGGCACGCCGGCCATCGCCGCGAGCCGCTCGACGGCTTCCGTAAAACCGACGCCCTCGGTCTCCATCAGGAACGAGATGATGTCGCCGTGCTTGCCGGAGGAGAAGTCGTGGTAAAATCCCTTCTGGTCGTTGACCGTGAACGACGGCGACTTCTCCTGCTGGAACGGCGACAGCCCCTTCCACTCCCGCCCTGCCCGCTTCAGCTTCACGCGCGCGCCCACGACTTCCGAAACCGGAAGCCGGGCGCGCAGCTCATCGAGGAATTGGGGCGTAAAGCGCATGGACCGATTGTCGCTGAGTCTTGGGGCACTTGCCAGCCGACCACCGATATAGGGACGACGGGGTAAAATACGAAGATTATTGGCTTTATCCGGGCTATTCACAGGGCGCTTTGCGCCAAAGCGCGCTGCAGCCGTCCCCTCTCCCGCGCTTGCGGGGGAGAGGGGGCAGACCGGATTATGCATTGACCTACCTCTCCAGAAACCGCCCCGAAGCGATGCGCGGAAGATTTGCGACCGGCCAGTTGTAGATGTAGGTCCAGGCTTCCTCGGCGCCATCAGCGCGCGTTACGCGCAACATCTGGCGGACATACTCCGTCGGCGGCGCAAAGCCCTCGCCGCAGGCCTCGTACATGTCGAACTCGCGCAGCAATTCGGCAGGCCGGCGCAGCCGGAACAATTCGCCGAACACGGTGTCGGCCGGATCGTCCGACAGCACCAGCCCCGGATAATGCTTCACCCGATAAAGCCGGCCCCGGCAGCGCGCCTCGCCGATAAAATCCGCGCTGCGCGACAATAGCTGCGCCATCGGATGATCGAAGCCGCGCATCAGCGTGCCGTAGACGAAGAGGAGGTCGGAGGTCATGGGATATTACTATCCCGTCATTCCGGGGCGATGCCAACGGGTCCGCACGGAGCGCGGCCCGATGACAGGCTCCGCATCGAACCCGGAATCTCGAGATTCCGGGTCTGATGCTAGCGCACCATCCCGGAATGACTGAAGCAGGATCACGCCGCCACCACCTCGTCGCTGATGACGAGAAACTTCACCAGCTCCATGCGGCCAAAGCTCGTGGTCAGCGCGACGTCGGCGGCGTCGCGGCCGGTGGCCATCAGGATGCGGCCGATCCGCGGGTGATTGTGACGGGCATCGAAGGTGTACCAGCGGCCGGACAGATAGGCCTCGAACCAGCCGGAGAAATCCATCGGCTCGGGATCCGGCGGAATGCCGATATCGCCCATATAGCCGGTGCAATAGCGCGCCGGGATCCCCATGGCGCGGCAGAAGGTGAGCGCGAGGTGGGCAAAGTCGCGGCAAACGCCGGTGCGCTGCTCGTAGACGTCCTGGGCGGACTTCATGTGATGGGCATGCTGATAGCCGAAGGTGATGTGGTTGTGCACGAAGGTGCAGATCGCGGCCACCCGCTGCCACCCCAGCGGCGTATTGCCGAACAGCGACCAGGCGATATCGGTCAGCTTGTCGGTTTCGCAGTAGCGGCTTGCCATCAGATAGAGCAGCACATCGTCGGGCAGCTGGTCGATCGGGATCTGCTGCGCTGAGGGCACAACCGCATCGTGCAGTCCGGAATCGCGCACCAGCGCGCTGCCGCGCAGCGTCACGCCGCCGGCGGGCGCAACCAGCCGGCCGCAGATATTACCAAAACTGTCGTTATAAAATCCGATCGGCACGTTCGGCTCGGCGACAATGGTTTCCGCGCCGATGATGTCGCCGCGGCGCGAGGGATGAATGCTGAGCATGATCACCATCGGCGTCGGCTGCACCGCGGTGTGCTTGATCTCGAAGCCTACCTTGATTTCCATGGCTAAGCCCTCGCTCCCTCACCGGCCGACACGACGTTGATACTGACTTCCATGCCGACAAAGGCGTCGGCCGAACCAAGATAAGTGCCGTGCAGCGGGATCGCCTGGCGCGGATCGCGCGCCACCGCCACCCGCACCAGATCGCGGGTGCCGACAATGCCGTTGGTGGGATCGAACTCGATCCAGCCGGCGCTCGGCAGATAGACCTGCACCCAGGCATGCGTGTTGCCGCCGCCGACATAGAAGTGGGCGCGATCGCCGGGGACGGCGATGTAGCCCGACACGAAACGCGCGGCGATGCCGAGGCGGCGCAGCGCCTCGATCATGAACAGCGCATAGTCGCGGCAGGTGCCGGATCTCGTCTGCAGCGTGTCGAGCGGATGCTGGGTGCCCTGCTCGTGCCGCTTGCGATAGCTGAATGCCTGGCGGATGCCGTGGGTCATGCCGGACAGAATGTTGAAGGTCGGGGTCGGGCCTTCCGCATCGAGGAAATTCCGCACCCACGCCGACAGCTCGCCGTCGGGATCGCCATATTGCGGCGTGATGAACTGGACGAGATCGGGAAATTCCTCGTTGTCGTAGACAAAGGGATAGAAATAGGCGGGGTCGTCCGGGGTCAGCGCGAATTCCTCGGCGGGATTGTGCTCCACCGTCGCGGTGCTGGAGAACGTCAGGGTTTCGGCGCGCTCGTCAAAGGTCGCAATCGCGACACTGTTGCCGAACACGTCGTGGATCCAGCGCAGCGACATCGGCGGCGGATCGATCTCGAGACTGCCGGACAGCACGCGCAGATCGTGGCCGTCGCGCGGGCGCAGCATGATGCGGTGTTCGCCGAACGCCACCGGGTGCGTATAGCGATATTCGGTCTTGTGATGGATCGTGAGTAGCGGCATCGTCGATACAACATTTATGACTTTGTGCGGTGTAATCTATACCGATCCCTGCTTATTCCTAACCCGGTATGCCGCTTCGATAGGCAGTGAGTAACGAAAGATGGCTTTGGACAGCGCCGGCGACACATCATTACTCCTGGAAGCGGCAGATGTTCCGCCGGTTCTTGAACGTAATGGCACGGGACGCTCGCCGTTCCTGTTGACCTGCGATCATTACGGCCGCCTGATCCCACGCCGGCTCGGCGATCTCGGCCTGCCGGCCCGCGAATTTGAGCGGCATATCGCCTGGGATGTCGGGATCGCCGGCGTTGCCGAGGCGCTATCAAAGCATCTCGACGCGCATCTGATCGCGCAGCGCTACTCGCGGCTGGTGATCGACTGCAACCGCCCGCCGGAGGCGCCGAGTTCAATTCCGCGCGTCAGCGAAGCGACCACGATCTTCGGCAATGAAGGCATCACGCGCGACGCCGCCGAGGCGCGGCGCAAGTCAATTTTCGACCCCTATCATCGCCGCATCCGGAGGTGATCGACCGCCGCCTGCGCGACAATATTCCGACGGTGCTGGTGTCGCTGCACAGCTTTACGCCGGTCTATGCCGGCGTCGCCCGGCCATGGCATATCGGCACGCTCTATCATCGCGACACGCGATTGCCGCCGCTGCTGCTCGACCTGTTGCGCCGCGAGAGCGGCCTCGTGGTCGGCGACAACGAGCCCTATGCGGTCAGCGACGAGACCGACTACACCATTCCCGTTCACGGCGAGGCGCGCGGCTTGATGAACAGCGGAATCGAAATTCGCCAGGACCTGATCGCCGATCCGGCCGGACAGAAGCAGTGGGCGGACCGGCTGGCGCGGATTTTTGCCGAGATCGAAGCGACGTTGCGGGCGCAGCGGTTGATCTAGCTTTTCCCGCACCACCCGATGCTCTGTTCCCTCCCCCCTTGTGGGGGAGGGCTAGGGAGGGGGGAGGGCTAGGGAGGGGGGTGGCCGCGAGTCCGGTGTTGTGGTTTACCCCTCTCCCCAACCCTCCCCCACAAGGGGGGAGGGAGCCGAGTAGAGTTCGCCGCGCGAACGGGCCTACGACGAACGACGTGCTCACCGCGCCCGGGTTAGCGCCAGCCAGATGCCGCCGCCGATCATGAAGCCGCCGGAAATGCGCGACAACAGCCGCGTCCGCCGCGCCGAGAAGAATTTTCGCGCGCGGCCGGCCAGCAGCGCATAGACCGAATCGGTGATGGCGCCGGTGATCATGAAGGTGACGCCGAGCAGCGCGACTTGCGAGAAATGATCCCGGCTCATGTCCATGAACTGCGGAATGAAGGCGCCGAAAAACACCAGCACCTTGGGGTTGGAAAGCAGCACCACAAAACCCTGCAGGAAAAACCCGCCGCGCGGCGGCGGCGGCGGCGCATCGGCATTGACGCCCATGACGGGCGAACGAATGAGCTTGATGCCGAGCCAGACCAGGTAGGCCGCACCGGCAAAGCGCACCCAGTCGAACCAGTAGCCCATGGTCGCCATCAGCGAGGTCAGCCCGATGGCGACGATGCCGATCACGATCGCCAGCCCCGCCTGGACGCCGAGGATGTTGGTCAACGCCGCGCGGGTGCCATGCCGCAGGCCATTGGCGATCACCAGCGTCACCACCGGACCCGGCAACAGTGCCAGCGCGATGCAGGCGGCGACAAAGGCGAGATAGACTTGCAGGGACATGGGGGACTCGTGATCGGATCGAGATAAGTTGCCGCATTATGCATGATAGTGGCGCTGGCGGAAGTCGCGCGCGTCTCCCTCGCCCCGCTTGCGGGAACGGGACCATCCGCGAACGCTGATGGCCATGAGGGCGCGGGACTCACTGCCGCGTCGCCAAATTCGGATTGATGCGAGCTTGATGAAAGCCAGGAGGTTGGCTGCGATTTTGTCATATCAAGTCGCGGCACGCGACATGGCTTGATCTTGTTGAAGAACCGCTCGATCAAATCGCGCGCGCCATGCCAAAACCGACCAAAATGACCCGGCCGAGACATTGGCCATAAAATTTGACGGCCCACGGCAGGCTCTGCCTAGCACAATAACCCTCGAATATGCTTTGGTGTTTTCCGGCTGAATTTCCCTGATGAGGGGTGTTTTGAAGGGCGAGCGGGTGGAACGGCGGCTGGCGGCCGTGCTGGCGGCGGATGTCGCCGGCTATAGCCGTTTGATGGGCCGCGACGAAGAACGCACGCTCGCCAATCTGAAGTCGTTCCGAAAGACGCTTGTCGATCCGGCAATCGCCGCGCATCGCGGCCGTATCGTCAAGACAACCGGCGACGGTCTGCTGGTGGAATTCGCCAGCGCAGTCGATGCCGCGCGCTGCGGGGTCGAAGTCCAGCGCGGCATGGCCGCGCAAAACGCCGACGTCGCACCAGATGTCAGGATCGAATTCCGGATCGGCATCCATGTCGGTGATATCATCATCGACGACAACGATATTTTCGGTGACAGCGTCAATATCGCTGCTCGCCTCGAGGGCATTGCCGAACCCGGCGGCATCTGCATGTCCGACGACGCCTATCGGCAAATCCGGGGCAAGGTCGAGATTGCCTGCGACGATATCGGGCCGCAAACTCTCAAGAACATTGCCGAGCCGATGCGGGCGTGGCGGATTCGGCCGATTGGCCAAAGCCCGCCCGCCGCCCAGTCTGGTTCGGCTGCGAGCCAGCCTTACGCATTCACACCTCCGGACAGGCCCTCCATCGCCGTGCTGCCGTTTCAGAACATGAGCGGCGATCCGGAACAGGAGTATTTTTGTGACGGTCTGGTCGAGGACATCATCACGACCTTGTCGAAGGTTGCAGGGTTACGGGTCATCGCACGCAATTCGAGCTTCGTTTACAAGGGACGTTCCGTCGATATCCGCGAGGCGGCGAGGCAACTTGGCGTGCGATACATTCTCGAAGGCAGCGCTCGCAAGAGCGGAAACCGCATCCGCGTCACGGCGCAGCTGATCGACGCCCAGGACGGCGCGCATCTCTGGGCTGAACGTTACGACCGCGCCATGGACGATATTTTCGCTATCCAGGACGAAATCACTCTGGTCCTCGCAACCGAGATGCAGGTCAAGCTGACGGAGGGTGAACAGGCGCGGCTGCACTACACGACCACCACCAATGTCGAGGCATGGACCTGCTGGGTTCAGGGGATGTCGCACCACCGCCAGGCCGTCACCAAAGAAGAATACGGCCAGGCGCGGGTTTTTTGGGAAAAAGCGCTTGCGCTTGACCCGGCCTCGGCATCGCTCAATGCCATGCTGGGCTTCTTGCATAGCCTGGATGCCCGCTTCGGGTGGTGGGACGACCGTGAGACTGCGATCGGCAAGGCTCGGGCCTACGCCGACAGGGCGCTTGAAATCGATCCCGGCAATGCCGACGCCTACACCGCTTCAAGCCTCATCCTGTTGATGCAGAGGCGCCACGATGAGGCCGTTTCCGATGCTAGAAACGCAGTCAAACTGGCGCCTGGGGCGGCTGATACAGCTGAACTCGCCAGTCACGTTCTTGCAGCGTCGGGATATCCCGAAGAAGCGGTCGTGCTGAGCGAGAAGGCGATGACTCTCAGTCCGAACTATCCTGCGGTGTATCTGGGCACTCTCGGAAACGCTTACCGGCTGTCGGGGCGAACCGAACAGGCGATTGCGGCCTTTCAGGCGTATCATGCCCGAAACCCCGGATTTGGCCTTACCGATATCGTGATCACCTGTCAGCAGGCAGGCCAACCTGAGAAGGCCAGGCTAACCGCCGAGCAACTGTTGGTGGCCCGCCCGAATTTTACGATCGCCGCATGGCTCAAGACCCAGGTCAGTCGCCGCGATGCGGCGCAAGTTGAAGCCGATACCGCGGCCCTTCGCGCCGCCGGGCTTCCGATGGGTTGAGCGCGCGGTCCCCACCCGGATCGCACCGCACGATGCGGAGCCTTGTGGTCGGGCGCGCATTCGCACGACCCGTTGGCATCACTCGGGGCAATCCGACCCTCTTCCCGCAAGCGGGGCGAGGTAAATAAGGCTCAACGTACATCCATCGCCGACACCATCCAGCGCGCAATGTCGCCTGACGCGAGAAACTCCAGCGCTACGCGTTGAACCTCGGGCGCCGGGCC
>CAVZWE010000002.1:0-161764 GCA_963778925.1 uncultured Alphaproteobacteria bacterium
GTACGATCAGATGATCATTCAAATCAACCGGACCACACCACGCAACGGCAACGGTTTCAAATTTTTGGCAACTCATCCAAAAAAACTCACATCGAGCAACGTGAGTAGTGTATTCCCAGTTCCTCGGGCATTCCGGGGAAAAATCGGATGATCGTATTTTCGTCGACAATCCGCGCGCTGATCTGAACGTTAGACGCTATTATATCGTTCGCGCAAGCCGCAAGCATGTGGACCGCGTTCCCATCCTCTTTTCTTGCCTTGATGTTGCAAGTCTGCATTTGTCCGCGGACTCGATTTCCCTCCAGGATGAAGCCGCCGCCAAACTCGTCGGAGCCCGGCTGGAACGAGATCTCGCTACCCTTCTTGACGAAGACCTTGTTGCATACCGAGGCATCGGTGGCCCATGCACCGCTCAAATCAGTCGCATATGCTGGACACCCTAGAACGATCAAGCCTGCGGCTAGTGTCGCGATCGGCAGGGTTCGACCCAATATCATGCCCTCGCTCCTAATGAGAGTTATCAAAATTGGTCGTTCCTTCGCACCGGGTCCAAGCCTATGGCAGCGGGTTGCATGCGCGCTATGCAATTTCGGCAGAAATGTCGCCGGCAGGCAACTGGGGCGTATCCTGTGGTCGGCAATGGCCACTGTTCAGGCACCCCAATATCATCTCCCCCGGCTTTTGAATGGATAGATGAACCTGCCGAAGTTGCATAGCTGGTGCTGGGAAGCCCGGGATAGCTTGCGAGCGTCTATTTAAGCCAGCCGTGTACCCTTCATCCAAAGCAGAGGACGACGTACAGCCGAGAGCTCACATCTGAGCCAGCTGAATTAGGGAAAAAACGCCATGAAATTAAGTATAAAGTGCTTCGGACTAGGGCCTGTCTTCAGTTGAGCAGGATGATAGCAGAAGCAAGCTGAACTCCGGCCAGGAAGATTTTGGCGAGCTTGTCGTAGCGTGTGGCGATGGCTCGAAAGTGCTTGAGTTTGTTGAAGAAGCGCTCGACGAGGTTACGTTCGCAGTAGAGAGCGAAATCGCAAGCGCGCTTGACATCTTACGGTTGGCTTTTGGCGGAATCACTGGGGTGACCCCTCGTTGAGTGAGAGCGTCGATCAACGAATCGGCGTCGTAAGCCTTGTCGCCAAGCAGAGCGCTTCTGGATCGGCGTTGTCGAGCAACGGCTCCGCGCAGGTCAGATCGTGGTCCTGTCCCGGCGTCAGCATCAGGTTCGACCGGATTGCCCAAGGCGTCGACGAGCGCGTGGATTTTGGTCGTCAGTCCACCGCGGGATCGACCGATCGCTTGCGCGCCGTTTTTTTTCGCGCACCGGCGCTATGCTGGTGCGCGCGGACAATGGTGGCATCGATCATCATGTATTCGTTGTCGTGATCGCTTGCCAACAGCTTGAAAATGCGCTCGAAAACCCCGCTCTTGGCCCATCGGCTGAAGCGCTGGTAGACGACTTTCCAATCGCCGAAACGCTCCGGAAGATCACGCCAGGGACGCCCGCTCGATATCGGTACAGAACGGCTTCGACGAACAGACGTTATCCGCCGCCGTGCCGCCCGACATGGCCTTCACGGCCGGGCAGAAAATCCTTGATCCGATCCCATTGATCGTCGCGTAATGCATAACGCTCGCATCGGTCGGCCCTCCTCAGGCCGACCGCCCATGAATCACTCAATAGCTGATTTGGGAATCCCCTAACTGAAGACAGCCCCTAATGACCTTGCTCGCCGCTGCGATATGTCATCAAGCGGATCGCGGTTGTCGCCATGTGGCTGGCAGTTCGATGCGGAAGCGGATCAACGAAGCGTTGCTCGGCATCTACGAGGATGGAACCTACGAGGATATTTACGGCAGGTGGTTTTCGCTGGGTAAGTAGCCAATGCCGGCTCGGCTTGGCATACCCGAGCATCAGCGATAGACGTAAGAAGCACATTGGTACACTGAAATTGGTTGGTGACCAGTCGCTAATGGTTGCTCTATTTTCAGACCAAAACTTCAAGAACGATTCACGACAAGGTTGTGTTATGGGCACTGTAGAAGAAACGTTCCAAAAAGCTATCAAAGCAATGAATAGTGGGAAGCCTCTTGAGGCTGAGCGACTTTTCAAAAATGTTTTAAAGGGGCACCCGAATAACATTGCGGCGTTAAATCTTTTAACCATAGTTCTTGTGAGCATGGAGCGTCATGGGGAGGCGGAGGCGTTTATTTCGAAAGCAGTCAAACTTAACCAGAGTTCAGATGTGTCTTACTACAACTACGGTTTGATATCGAAAAAACTCGGTAAGTCTCAGCAGGCTTTGGAACAATTTGACAAAGCCATCCGCCTTAACGCACAAGTTCCTGAGACATGGAATAATCGTGGCACGGTTTTTAATGATCTCAAGCAATACGAAAATGCAATACGTGATTTCGACCAAGCAATTTCATTGGCGTCAACCTATTCAGACGCTTTTTGTAATAAGGGCAAATCGCTGGGTTTCCTCAAGCGTTATGACGAAGCCTTTGCGGCTTATGACAAGGCGCTGGCACTCAAGCCCGACTTAGCTGAGGCTTGGCTTGGTCGTGGCAATGTATTCGCCGAACTCAAGCGTTATGACGAAGCCTTTGCGGCTTATGACAAGGCGTTGGCACTCAAGCCTGACTTAGCTGAGGCTTGGCTTGGTCGTGGCAATGTATTCGACCGAACTCAAGCGTTATGACGAAGCCCTTGCGGCTTATGACAAGGCGCTGGCACTCAAGCCTGACTTAGCGGACGCTTGGCTTGGTCGTGGCAATGTATTCTACGACACTCAAGCGTTACGACGAAGCCTTTGCGGCTTATGACAAGGCGCTGGCACTCAAGCCTGACTTGGCAGACGCTTGGCTTGGTCGTGGCAATGTATTCTATGCACTCAAGCGTTATGACGAAGCCTTTGCGGCTTACGACAAGGCGCTAGCACTCAAGCCTGACTTAGCTGAGGCTTGGCTTGGTCGTGGCAATGTATTCACTCGAACTCAAGCGTTATGACGAAGCCCTTGCGGCTCATGACAAGGCGCTGGCACTCAAGCCCGACCTGGCTGAGGCGTGGCTTGGTCGTGGCAATTTATTCACCGAACTCAGGCGTTATGACGAGGCTTTTGCAGCTTATGACAAAGCGTTTGCAATCAAGCCTGATTTGGTAGGTCTCGAAGGCTCTCGCCTTCATACGAAAATGAATCTTTGCAATTGGGAGAATTTTGAGTCCGATTGCAATCATCTGATTGGATCAGTCAGAGATGACAAGCAAAACGATCCATTTGCATTTCTCGGTATCAATTCATCAACCGAAGATCAGTACAATTGTGCAAGGCTGTGGATCAGCAAGCAACACCCGCCTGCGAACCAACCCCTCTGGAAAGGAGAGATTTATAAGCACGATAAAATTCGGATTGGCTATGTGTCGACTGACCTTCGTCAGCATCCAGTAGCAAATCTCCTTGCTGGCGTTTTCGAATGCCACAACAGGTCACAATTTGAGCTTACAGCATTTTCTATCGGACCGAACGATGACTCGGAAATGCGTCAGCGGTTAGAGGGCTCTTTCGATAAATTCGTTGATGCAACGGCCCTAAACTCCGCGGACATCGCAAAGAAAATCAGAGAAGCGGAGATTGATATATTAATTGATTTAAACGGCTTTACCCAGCAAGCTCGCACCGAAGTCTTTGCTCGCCGCCCTGTGCCAATACAGGTAAATTATCTTGGGTATCCTGGGACGATGGGGGCTAGTTATATTGATTACATTATCGGTGATCCGATCCTCATTCCCGCATCACAGCAGAATAGTTACATGGAGAAGGTCGTTTATCTGCCGCATAGTTATTTGCCACATGACGACAGAAGCCGCATAATCTCGGATCAGGCTTTCGAGCGCAGTGAATTCGGATTGCCCGAACAGAGCTTTGTTTTCTGTTGCTTTAACAACGCCTATAAGCTGAATCCAAATATTTTTCGATTATGGATGAAGCTTTTGAAGGCAGTTGAAGGTAGTGTTTTGTGGCTGTCTGAGAATAATGCTACAGCTGCTGGCAACTTGCGGAATGAAGCAATCGATGCGGGCGTCAATCCCGAAAGATTGGTATTCGCCAAGCGCCTCCCATCATCGGCAGATCACTTGGCTAGGCATCGTCTCGCCGATCTATTTCTGGATACCCTGCCGTACAATGCTCATACGACAGCGAGTGATGCCTTATGGGCTGGCTTGCCTGTTCTGACGCAAATCGGCAGTACGTTTGCAGGTAGGGTGGCGGCAAGTTTATTGAATGCAATCAATCTGCCAGAACTCATCACCGAAACGCCAGAAGAGTATGAGCGGTTAGCGATTGATCTTGCTACGCATCCCGAAAAACTGGCGGCTATCAAACGTAAGCTAGCTAACAATCGTCTTACTACGCCTTTGTTCAATACCAGGCTTTTCACCCGACATATCGAAGCAGCTTACGTACGCAATGTATGAGCGTCATCAGGCGGGGTTAGCGCCCGATCATATTTTTGTGGCCAGTTGAAATAAACGCGTTTTGTTTTTTCTAAATCGCCTCTGAACATTGGCTTGCATCCGGCAGTTTACCCAGGAGTTCTACAATCCCAAACGCCGGCACTCGACGATCTGCAGCCTATTTCGGTCAAAAATGACCCGAAGCGGTCTTCATTTGAGACATAAATACTTTACGTCGAACCGTTGATCGGAGACCTTGAATGGTTGATAAGGCCTCTCTAAGCGATCAATCCGTCTCTTGGATGAAATGGTTATGTCGATAAGCGATGTAAACTCATTTACTACAACCATCGAAAGAATTTTTAACAAGGGCGTTCGCTATTCGACGGTGATCGATGTCGGCTGCGCGGATGGGCATTTCTTTCTCAATCATATGAAATGGTTCCCGGGTGCTGTTCCGTTGAATATAGATGCCAATCCTCTGTATGAGGAATCACTTAAGACTATCAAGGATGTCGTAGGCGGAAGCTACCGTATCAGCGTTATCACCGATTTCGTAGGTGAGGTTGAGATCACGGAATCGGTTCATCCGTACTGGTCCTCGATCAGGACTGAGGGCGATCCCTATTGGTCCAGAGTAAACGACCTCATCAAAACCAAGGTCAAAGTTTCCGCGACGACACTGGATACGCTAGTTAAGGAACTAGCACTGAAACCACCATTTCTGCTCAAGCTCGACGTACAAGGCGCAGAAAAGGCCGTCCTTATCGGTGCGCGTGATGTTCTTGAAAATAGTAACGCAGTCATCTGCGAAACTGACATCGACGATTTTCAAGACACTAACGACACATTGGTGAAAGCTGGCTTTGGTCTTTACGACATAACACTATTATCGCGTGTTCAAGATGGAACGCTGGGTTGGTTTTATCCTGTCTATATCAATAACAAGCTCGACGACGTGCGTCCGCACTCGTTCTGGGACGCAAAGGACAATGATGCCATCATTGGAATTCAGGTCGAGCGACGGAAAATGATTTTAAAATCGAACACTGAAATATTAAATCGCCTCCGTTATGGCCACCGCGAAGTCGGCCGAAACGAGCCGTGCCCATGCGGTTCGGATCGTAAATTCAAGCACTGCTGCGGCGCATATATCGGTTGATCCGGTCGGGGCCCTGGGCCAAGTGCTTAGGCCACCGTAGGCTACGGAGGACCTCTGCAGATCGAAGGACCGCGGAAGCCAAAAACGGCAAAGGACGAAAAAGTAGTGGTGACGGCTCGTAGGAGCCCGCTCATGGGGCCGGTATGGCGAACCGAGATGCTTTGGCCTGACGTCGTCGCGAAACTAAAGCTTGCGCGCGCCGACGTCCGAGCCATGATGAAGGGGGTCAGGCAAACCAGGGCGATCGAACAAACCGACACTTGCGGCTCTATCAGGCTACAACCGGGTTCTGGGGGACACTAACATGCGTCGCGTTCTTCTGTTTGTGGTCGCACTTATCTGCGTCAGTAATGCCGCCTCGGCTCAAATCTTGGAAGGACGGCTAAAGCAGATAGGCAAATCTAAGGTTGTAAAGCTCGCGTACCGATCTGACGCAAACCCTTTTTCCTTCCTAAATCCGCAGGGGCAACCGGACGGCTATACGGTCGACCTCTGCAAATTTGTGGCCCACTCCCTTGAGCTGCAACTAAACACCGAACTGACGATCGCGTGGGTGCCCGTCGATACTCAAAGCCGGTTCGATGCTGTTGCCACCGGCTTGGCCGATATGGAATGCGGCTCAAGTACGGTGTCCTTCGGGCGAATGGCGAAGGTAGACTTTTCGAGTTTTATCTTTATGGAAAATACCGGTTTGGTCGTTCGAACAAGTTCCAGAATTTTTAGCGTCGGAGATATGCGGAGCAAGAAGATTGCCGTGATCGCCGGCACGACCAACGAAATTGCGCTTATAAAGGAATTGCAGCGCCGGCAGCTTCAAACTTCTTTGGTTCGGGTAAAGGACCGGCGAGAGGGTATGGCAGCGCTCGAAAGCGGAGCGGTCGACGGATTTGCCAGCGACAAGCTTTTGCTGATCGGCGCCCAGAATTCCGATGCGTCAACCTACAAGATGCTCCCGGAGAACCTGTCTTACGAACCCTATGCCATCGCGCTGCCGCGTGGTGACTGGGCATTTCGGATCGCTGTCAATAAAGGACTCTCGCAACTCTACAGTAGCCCCCAAATCCTCGACATTTATCTGAAATGGTTCGCTGCAATAGGGGAACGTCCCGACCTGCTCCGTGCGGCAGTCTATATCTTTGGGACTTTTCCCGAATAGGTCGCACGTTTCCGTTCCGGGTTCGACCGGCGCCGGGGAATGCATTGGGCAGCGCGTATTGCAATCGACTAGCGGCTACAGCCACCCTGAACAGGCATCACGAGATCATTTCGACCCTGCCATCTTTAAGCCGATAGATGCCGCCAACAATCTTGAGCTTCCGCTGTTCGACAAACAACTCAGGATGAGTATCGCGGATTTCAGTTTTGCGACGTTGTCGATCACGTTTTGCCGAATGGCACTGTCGAGTGGATCACCAGGCTTCCCCAAAACAGCTGTCACGGCGGGAGGCAGATGTCCTGGCAGGGTGGTATTATCCTTGAGTGACTTGATAGTTGCGTTGACCGCGCCGAGACAAGAAGTAGTAACCAACCCATATTGCTCGTATAAAGAGTATTTTTCGCGAATTGGAACCGCTAAGCTATTGAAAAGATAAGTGGTTTCATCATACGCAGTCTTTCAAAGTCTAAGTGGGAGTAAAGCATCAACAGGTCGCCTCGTTCCAGTTTGGCAGAACGAACCCAAACGACGACGCACAAGAAAATGTTTAGCTCTGGGAGCGATCCCAGGCGTTTGCTGAATATCGCAAACGCGCTGGGCATTTTTCCACGTCTTCGGCCAGTGTCGTTTTGGGGAAGAGCGAGGGTGACGTGAACAGCGGGCTCGTCGAGAGCAGCCTATTCGACGCTGGCGCCGCGGTGCAGGTCGGCCTCGATCTGCAGCCGCGTTCCGCCGCCGAAGCGTGCGCGATAGACCTGCAGATTCTCCATGATCCGCTGTACATAGTTGCGGGTCTCTGAAAATGGAATGAGTTCGACCCAGTCGACCGCGTCGACCTTGGGATCGCGCGGATCGCCGTAACGCTCGACCCATTTCTTGACGCTGCCGCGGCCGGCATTGTAGGCCGCGAAGGTCATGATGTAGGAGCCGCGGTAGTCCTCGATCAGCCCGCCAAGTTCGGCGGCGCCGAGCGCTGCGTTATAGACCGGGTCGGTCTTCATCCGATTGAGGTCGAAGCTGACACCGGCTCTCTTGCAGACGTAGCGGCCGGCATCCGGCGTCACCTGCATCAGGCCGTAGGCTTGTGCCGGCGAAACATCGTTGGGGTTGAAGGCGCTTTCCTGCCGCGCGATGGCGAATACGATGCTTTGCTCGACTTCCGGCCCGATCGGCCTGAACGGCGGAACCCCGGTCACCGGATAGGCATAGAAATCGAACGGCAGCCCGCGGTTGAGCGCGGCCTTGCCCAGCAACAGCATGCCGCGGGCGTCGCCATTGCGGGAAGCCAGCTCGCCGAGGCCCACCAGCGCGTCAGTATCGCCGTTCTCGCCCATGTCGGCGAAAATCGGAATTGCGATTTCGCCTTCGTCGAGCGCGTACAGCAACTGCACCGCGCGGACGATCTCAAGCCGCTCGATTCCGCGTCCGCTGGCGGCGGGCGCACCGTTCAAGTCGATCTGCGGCAATCCCAGTTTGGCGCGCGCCAGCTGGCCGTAGTAACTGGTCGATTGCGCCGCCGCTGCCGAGTAGGCGGCGCGGGCGTCCTGGGAGCGTCCGGCGGCTTCCGCGGCCCGGCCCTGCCAATAGCCGGCGCGCGCCAGCGCAGTCGGGTTGACGCTGCCCACCCCGATCCGCGCAAAATGCTGTGCAGCCGTCGCCGGGTCGGTCAGAAAGCGCAGCGCGATCCAGCCCGCGGTGAATTCCTGCTCGGTCTTGTAGATGTCGCGCGCGGGAAGGGCTGCGTCGCGCGCGATCAGATAGGCGGTACGGTGTTCGCCGATGTCGAGCATCTTGCGCGACAATAGCCGCCGCTCGATCCACCATTCGTCGAGATTGTACAGGCGGCCGGGGTCCCTCGGCGCGCTCATCATCAGCTGGGCTGCCTCGGCGAACTTTTCTTCGCGGCGGAGCAGCTGGATCTTGCTGAAGATGTAGCCGGGATCGCCGTGCAGCTCGTGCGGCACCGCTTCCAGCAGCGCCTTGGTGTTGGAGGCCTTGCGATAGGCCGCCATCCGCGCCTTCGCCAGCGCGACCTGGCCCGCGCCCAACCGCTTGGCGGCGCGCATCGCCGCCTCGTGCTCGCTGCCGTAGAGCAGAAGATCCATCCGCGCCTTGTGATCGCCGGGCGTCAGCAGCGCGCCGAACAGATCGAGCGCGCCGGTCTCGGTGTCCTCGGACATCGAATCGTTGCGCCAGGCGTCGCGAACCAGACGCTCCGCATTGGCGCGGTCGCCGCGCCCGAGCATCGCGCGTGCCAGCGAAAATTTGCCTTTGGCCGACACCGGCAATTCGTTTTCGAACCATGCCCACGCCGTGGCGTCTTCGCGACGGTCGTCCCACAGCGCCGCCTCGATGCGCCGGCGCAGGAAAGTCTGCGACGGCCAGCTCGGATTGGCCGTGATGAATGCGCGATAGCGCTCGACCGCCGCGCCATTGTTGTCGCTGCGCAGAATGATCCATTCCGCGAGCTTCCTGGCGACCGGATCGGATATGGTTGCCTCGGTCTGGGTCGCATCTGCGGGCTTGTGCTTGCGCACCAGCTCGATGACATTTTCCAGCGCATCGGTATCGGCCTGCGAGGTCGATGACGTCGCGGCCACCGCGGCAGTCGGCGGCGGCTTGCGCGTCGGCGGCGGCAACGCCGCGCGCTGGCGGGTCGCCGGCGCCATTGCAGGCGCCGCGGGAGCGGCCGTCGCGACGGGTGCGGCATTTTTGGCGGTGGCGTTTGCCGGGGGCTGGGTATTCTTTGCGGACGTGTTGGGGACGACACTGCGCGCGATCGGCCGCGGCTTCGGCAGCGGAACCTTTGGCTTCGCACGCGCTTCCGACGCCCAGCCCGATAATCCCACCGCCAGCGCCAGGCTCGTCGCCAGCGCCGTCGATCGCAATGTGGCTGCGCGGGAATAGGGGGTCACGGCGGTCCTTCGCGGCGAATCAATCAAATCGCTCTGGTCCAGCGCATGATCCACCAAAGTGTGGGCGGTTTGGTGAAAAGATCATGCGCTTCTTCAATAGTTTAGAGCACGATCGGACGCAAAACCGGATTCCACTTTTGCTGATCGCGCTCTGAGTCTATTTGATTGAATATGTGGACAAAATACCAAATACGCCCGACTTGCCGATGCTGCGCCAGCACCGCGGCAAAATCGCGGCTAGGCTCGGCCCCGGGGCAGGCCTTTCGCCCGACCGTCAGACCCGATATGAATTGACCGGTCCAAAAGGCGGCAAAGCCGCAAACCGCGCGTTCGGAGGAAGTCCATGGCAGCCAAGACGAATTTCCGGGGTTCATTCACCGCCTTGGTTACGCCATTCAAGAACGGCTCGCTCGATGAAGCCGCTTTCCGCGCGCTGGTAGGCTGGCAAATTGCCGAGGGTACCAACGGCCTGGTGCCGGTAGGCACCACAGGCGAAAGCCCGACCGTCAGCCACGACGAGCACAAGCGCGTCGTCGAATGGTGCATCGACGAGGCGAGGGGGCGTGTTCCCGTGATCGCCGGTGCCGGCTCGAATTCGACCAAGGAGGCGATCGAGCTCGCCCAGCATGCGGAGAAGGCGGGCGCCAATGCGGTACTGGTGGTGACGCCGTACTACAACAAGCCGACCCAGGAAGGCATGTACCAGCACTTCAGGGCGATCAACGACGCGATCGGCATTCCCATCATCATCTACAATATTCCGCCGCGGTCGGTGATCGACATGAGCGTCGACACCATGGCGCGGCTGTTCGAGCTGAAGAACATTGCCGGCGTCAAGGATGCGACCGCGAGCATGGTGCGGGTTTCGCAGCAGCGCGCCATGATGGGCGAGGATTTCAACCAGCTTTCGGGCGAGGACGCCACCGTGCTCGGCTATATGGCACATGGCGGCCACGGCTGCATTTCGGTGACCTCCAACGTCGCGCCGCGGCTGTGTTCCGAATTTCATGTGGCCTGGCAGAAGGGCGATCTCAAGACCGCGCTCAAGCTGCACGACAAGCTGATGCCGCTGCACACCAACCTCTTCATCGAGTCCAACCCGGCGCCGGTGAAGTACGCCCTGTCGCTGCTCGGCAAGATCGACGAGAAGCTGCGCCTGCCGATGGTGCCAGTCACCGAACCGACGCGCGCGGCGGTGCGCAGCGCCATGGTGCATGCGGGCCTGATCAACTGAAGCCTTCGATGGCGCCGCCATGAGTCTTCCAATTCGTGAGGCTGAAGAGGGGGGACGACGGATGCTGAAGGAATTTCGCGAATTCGCGATGAAGGGCAACGTGGTCGACCTCGCGGTCGGCGTTATCATCGGCGCGGCGTTTGGCGCCATCGTCACTTCGCTGGTCGGCGATATCATCATGCCGATCATCGGAGCGGTCACCGGCGGATTGGATTTCTCCAACTATTTTACGGGGCTGTCGAAGGCGGTCACCGCAGGCAATCTGGCGGACGCGAAAAAGCAGGGTGCGGTATTGGCCTGGGGCAATTTCCTCACGCTGTCGCTGAACTTCGTCATCATCGCCTTTGTGCTTTTCATCGTCATTCGTGCGATGAACACGCTGAAACGGAGCGATGAAGCCGCACCCGCGCCGCCGACGCCGACCCGCCAGGAAGAGCTGCTGACCGAGATCCGGGACCTGCTCAAAAAATCTTGACGTGCGCGGGCGTGAACCGGGTGCTATCGCTGAGCGCTTTGCTGGAACAATTTGATCATGGCCGAAAAAAACGAGCGCGCGATCAAAGTCGTCGCCGAAAACCGCAAGGCCCGGTTCAACTATGCGATCGAGGACACGGTGGAAGCGGGAATCGCGCTGACCGGTACCGAGGTCAAGTCGATCCGCAACGGCAAGACCACGATTGCGGAATCCTATGCCGATACCAAGGACGGCGAGATCTGGCTGATCAACGCCAACATTCCGGAATACCTGCAGGCCAACCGCTTCAACCACGAGCCGAAGCGGCCGCGCAAGCTGTTGCTGCACCGAAAGCAGATCAACAAGCTGATGGGCGCGGTCGACCGCGACGGCATGACGCTGATCCCGCTAAAACTTTATTTCAACGAACGCGGCCGCGCCAAGCTGTTGCTGGCGGTGGCGAAGGGCAAGAAGCTGCACGACAAACGCGAGAGCGAGAAAAAGCGCGACTGGGGCAGGGAGAGGGGCCGCCTGCTGAGGGCGCGGGGATAGGGGTTACCCTCATCCTGAGGAGCGCGTCCTTGCGCGCGTCTCGAAGGATGAGGCTCGGGCTTCATGGTTCGAGACGGCGCAAGAGCGCCTCCTCACCATGAGGTCTGAAGGTTTTTGAATGCCGAGGTGAGCGCGATGAACCAGAGAAACCTGCTTGAAGTCGACTGGAGCAAAATTCCGGCGCCGACCGACGACGGCGCAGCGGCGCATCTTGTCGGCATGACGATCCCGCCGCTCAGCCTGGTTGCTACCGACGACAGCTCGGTGACGCTGTCGGCGCTATCCGGGCGCACCGTGGTGTTCGCCTATCCCCGGACCGGCGAGCCCGGCAAGATCGCGCTGGTCGACGACTGGGATATGATCCCCGGCGCGCGCGGCTGCACGCCGCAAACCTGCGCCTTCCGCGACCTGTTCGCCGAACTCAAGGCCGCCGGCGCCAGGCATGTGTTCGGCCTGTCGACGCAAAGCAACGCCTACCAGACCGAAATGGCCGCCCGGCTGCATTTGCCCTTTCCGGTCTTGTCGGACGAGAAGCTGGAGCTGACCCGCGCGCTCGATCTGCCGACCATGCAGGTGGCGGGGCTGACCCTGATCAAACGGCTGGCGCTGATCGTCGATGACGCGCGGATAACCCATGTGTTCTATCCGGTATTTCCGCCCGATCGTAATGCCGGCGATGTGCTGGCGTGGCTAAAGGACAATCCGGCCTAGTTGCAGCGTCACCCGAGGTCCGCCCGCACCTTCGCGAACACATTGCGGAACATTTCCGCCGTCAGCACCCCTGTATTGGTGTTGTAGCGCGAGCAATGATAACTGTCGTAAAGTTTCAAGGCGCCGGCCTGGTGGACCGCGCCGTGCGCAAACGGTGCCGCGGCGGCGCGCAGACCCAACACTTTCAGCATCGATTCATGCGCCACCCGGCCGAGCGCCAGGATCGCGCGCAGCTTCGGCATCGTGGCGATGGTCGCCGACAGGAATGGACGGCAAGCGGCAATTTCCGCCGGCAGCGGCTTGTTCTGCGGCGGTACGCAGCGGACCGCGTTGCTGATCCGGCAATCGACCAGCGTCAGCCCGTCATCGGGCCGTGCCTGATAGACGCCGTTGGCAAAACCATATTCGAGCAGCGTCGCGTACAGCAGGTCGCCGGCGAAGTCGCCGGTGAAAGGACGCCCGGTGCGATTGGCGCCCTGCAGGCCCGGCGCGAGGCCGACGATCAGCAGCCGCCCGCCGGGATCGCCAAATGACGGCACCGGGGAATTGAACCATCCCGGCTCGCGAGCGCGCGCGGCCTCGCGGAAGCTGTGGAGCCTCGGACAGAGCGGGCAATCGCGGTCGGGTTCGCTGCTGAGGAGAGCGGGAAATGGCTGGCCGCTCGCCTTTTCATTTTTATTCGTCGAAATCGTCGTCATTGCCCCTCGGCGCCATCGTGGTCGCGCGCTGCAGGAATTGGGGCGCGTGATGACGCGGCTCGCGCGGGGCCGGACGTTCCGACGGATCGCGGCCTAGCTTGGACTGCAGCTCCACCAGGTCGGTGAAGACGTCGGCCTGGCGCCGCAACTCGTCGGCGATCATCGGCGGCTGGCTCGAAATCGTCGAGACCACGGTGACGCGGACGCCGCGGCGCTGCACTGCCTCGACCAGCGAGCGGAAATCGCCGTCGCCGGAGAACAGCACCATCTGATCGACATGCTCGGCGAGTTCCATGGCATCGACCGCAAGTTCGATATCCATGTTGCCCTTGACCTTGCGGCGGCCGCTGGCGTCGATGAATTCCTTGGTGGCCTTGGTGACGACGGTGTAGCCGTTGTAGTCGAGCCAGTCGATCAGCGGGCGGATCGACGAATATTCCTGATCTTCAATGATCGCGGTGTAGTAGAACGCGCGCAGCAGGGTGCCGCGGCTCTGGAATTCCTTGAGAAGGCGTTTGTAATCGATGTCGAAGCCGAGCGTCTTGGCGGTTGCATAGAGGTTGGCGCCATCGATGAAGAGCGCGATCTTGTTGGAGGTTGGGGACATCAAGCTTTCTCACATTGTTGTTAGCGTTTTTGGCGCAGCGGCAACCGACCGCGCACTTCCAAGGTTATGCTGCCCAAAGTTCGGTGAATCCTGCCCTCGGTAAAACACCACCGCCAGTGTGGTGTGGCAAGGGCGAAAAGACCAATACTTTTGACGATGCAATGAAGCGATTTCTTGTCCTGGACGGCACTAGCCATGTCTCTGGACGCTCCGGCCTTCTGGCCCCGGCAAACGGTTAGCAGAGCGGATCGGGAACGCAAATCACAAAATGGCCTTGCGAAATGCTCCTGAGCCCTATAACTACCGCGCATAATCAGCATATCCGGTCCCATTTAACGAAAGCGACAGCCGATGGCGCGCGTCACCGTAGAAGATTGCATTGATAAGGTCGACAACCGGTTCGATCTGGTCCTGTTGGCGGCGCATCGCGCCCGCATGATCTCGTCCGGTTCGCAACTGACAATCGATCGCGACAACGACAAGAACCCGGTTGTATCGCTGCGGGAAATCGCGGATTCCACGATTTCGCCGGAGGATTTGCGGGAAGAACTGGTTCATTCGCTGCAAAAATTCGTCGAGGTGGACGAGCCGGAGCCGGATACGGTGCCCTTGATCGGGTCGGCGGGCGCCAGCGTCGATGCCGACGATACCGAGGTCGCCGTCGAGCGCATGACCGAGGAGGAGCTTCTGAAAGGCCTCGAGGGCCTGGCGCCTCCGGAGGAACAGCCCGAAGAGGACGAGTGAGCTAAATATATCACAACCTGCGGGTGTATCAAGCCGCCCCCAATCAACAAAGGCCCGGACATTAGTTCGGGCCTTTGCTTTTGTTGACGTTTTCATGGTTACCATGCTCCCATCACGGGCGCGGACGAATTCCGCGACGGCTGTCCCGGATTTGATCGGGGGATCGCCGGTTTGGCGCTAGACTGCGCCTGATACCCGAAATCGGACGTTTCCGCGGCCGCGAGGAGGCGGCAACGCTCGAGAAGACACCAGGTAATATCAAGCGGGCCCTTTCGAGCTCCGCACGAAGGCAATGATCCGATGGCGTATTGGCGCCGCAGCGCACCGCAGATGCAGGCCGCGACCGAATCGGTCGCCGTGGCGCCTGCGGCGGCTGTGCCAGCGTCCGCAGTGGTCAGGCAGCCGGCCAAGTCGCCGCGCTCGCGGATGATGCGGCAATACGATCTCGTTGAACGCGTCAGGTCCTATAACCCCGATACCGACGAGGACCTGCTGAACCGCGCCTATGTTTATGCCATGAAGGCGCACGGGTCGCAGACCCGTGCCTCCGGCGATCCATATTTCTCTCACCCGCTCGAAGTGGCGGCGATCCTCACCGACCTCAAGCTCGACGACGCCACCATCGTCGCGGCGCTGCTGCACGACACCATCGAGGATACCGAGGCCACCCGCGCCGAGATCGACCACATCTTCGGGCACCAGATCGGTGCGCTGGTGGAGGGCCTCACCAAGCTGAAGCGGCTGGAGCTGGTGTCGCGCGAAGCCAAGCAGGCCGAAAACCTGCGCAAGCTGTTGCTGGCGATCTCCGACGACGTCCGCGTGCTCCTGATCAAGCTCGCCGACCGCCTGCACAACATGCGCACGCTGGAATTCGTGCCGCCCGCTTCACGCCACCGGATCGCCGAGGAGACGCTCGACATCTACGCACCGCTCGCCGGCCGCATGGGCATGCAGGAGATGCGGGAAGAGCTCGAAGACCTTTCGTTCCGCACGCTCGATCCGGAAGCCTATTCGGTGGTGATGCAGCGGCTGGATTCGCTCGCCGAGCGCAATCGCAACCTGATCGGCGAAATCGAAAGCCAGCTTTCCAAGAACCTGCAGAACAACGGACTGACCGCCCATGTCTACGGCCGGCGCAAGCAGCCGTTTTCGATCTGGACCAAGATGGAGCGCAAGTCGGTCGGCTTCGAGCAATTATCCGATATCTTCGGTTTCCGCGTGGTGATGAAGGACGTCGAAGCCTGCTACCGCGCGCTCGGTGTCGTGCATACCACATGGCCGGTGGTGCCCGGCCGGTTCAAGGACTACATCTCGACCCCGAAGCAGAACGACTATCGTTCGATCCACACCACCGTGATCGGTCCCGGCAACCAGCGCGTCGAATTGCAGATCCGCACCGAGGAGATGGACCAGATCGCGGAATTCGGCATCGCCGCGCACGCCTTCTACAAGGATGGCGTCGGCTCGCCGACCGAACTCCTGAAGCGCGAATCCAACGCGTTCGCCTGGCTGCGGCACACCATCGCGGTCCTGTCCGACAGCGCCAATCCGGAAGAATTCCTGGAGCATACCAAGCTCGAACTTTTCCACGATCAGGTGTTCTGTTTTACACCCAAGGGCAAGCTGATCGCGATGCCGCGTCAGGCCAATGTGATCGACTTCGCCTATGCCGTGCATACCGATGTCGGCAACAGCGCGGTTGGCTGCAAGATCAACGGCAAGTTCGCGCCGCTGTCGTCCGAGCTGCAGAACGGCGACGAGGTCGAGGTCCTGACGTCGGAGGCGCAATCGGCGCCGCCGTCGGCTTGGGAATCGCTGGCCGTCACCGGCAAGGCGCGAGCCGCGATCCGGCGCGCGACCCGCACCGCGGTGCGCGATCAATATGCGGGCCTCGGCCGCCGCATCGTCGAGCGCCTGTTCGTGCGCGCCAAGATCGAATACGCCGACGACAAGCTCAAGGGTGCCTTGCCGCGGCTGGCGCGCGCCTCGATCGACGACGTGATGGCCGCCGTCGGGCGCGGCGAAATGAAGGCCTCCGACGTCGCGCGCGCGATGTATCCCGATTACAAGGAAGAGCGGGTCGCGCGCTATGGCGCCAAGAAAAGCCTCGCGGTCAAACTGAAACTGAAATCGCCGCCGGATCCCTCGCGCAGCCCGACGGCAATCCCGGTGCGCGGCATCAATTCGGATCTGCCGGTCAAGTTCGCGCCGAACGGCGGCGCGGTGCCGGGCGACCGGATCGTCGGGATCGTGACGCCGGGCGAGGGCATCACGATCTATCCGATCCAGTCGCCGGCGCTGAAGGATTTCGAGGAGGAGCCGGAGCGGTGGCTCGACGTACGCTGGGATGTCGACGAATCGACGCCGCAGCGCTTCCCGGCGCGGATCCTCGTCGACAACGTCAACGAGCCCGGCAGCCTCGCCCAGGTCGCCACCGTGATCGCCGAGCACGACGGCAATATCGACAATATCAGCATGAGCAGGCGCTCGCCCGACTTCACCGAACTGACCATCGATCTTGAGGTCTATGACCTGAAGCATCTCAGCGCTATTATCGCCCAGTTGCGCGCCAAAGCCGTCGTCGCCCGGGTCGAACGCGTCAATGGGTAAGATTTCTCTTCCTCATGGTGAGGTGCGCGCTCTTGCGCGCGTCTCGAACCATGAGACCGCACTGTTCTCATCCTTCGAGACGCGGCCCCGCGGCCGCTCCTCCCGAGTGAGCGCAAAGGCGCTCATCCGGGGATGAGGACCTTTTCCGCTGCAAGGCTTGCCGAAAGATGGTCATGGCTACACCCCCTCCGCTGCGCCTCGGAGTCAATGTCGATCACGTCGCCACCCTTCGTAACGCGCGGGCGGGCGCGCTGCCCGATCCGGTGCGCGCGGCGCTGGTCGCGATCGAGGCGGGTGCCGACGGCATCACCGCGCACTTGCGCGAGGACCGCCGCCACATCCGCGACGACGACATGGCGCGGCTGAAGGCCGAAATCTCAAAACCGCTGAATTTCGAGATGGCGGCGACCGAGGACATGCTGCGTATTGCGCTTGCGACCCAACCGCATGCGGTGTGCCTGGTGCCCGAGCGCCGTGAGGAGCTCACCACAGAGGGTGGCCTCGACGTGGTCGCGCAGCACAATGCGCTGGCACCATTTATCGCGCGATTGAACGATGCCGGTGTGCGGGTCTCGCTGTTCATCGCCGCCGAGCCGCGGCAGATCGAGATGGCGGTAAAACTGCGTGCGCCGGTGATCGAAATCCACACCGGGGCCTGGTGCGATGCCGTGGTCGACGGTCATGCGGCCAAGGCCGAGGCGGAATGGCAGCGCATCGTCGTGGGCGCCAGGCTGGCGCGCTCGGCCGGCCTCGAGGTCCACGCCGGCCACGGCCTTGATTATGTGACCGCGGAGACGATCGCGGGCTTGCCTGAAATCGTCGAACTCAATATCGGCTACTACATGATCGGGGAGGCATTGTTCGTCGGCCTTGCCGAGACGGTTCGTGCCATGCGGGCCGCGATGGATCGGGGTCGCAAAAAGCCCGAGAGCCTTCTTGCCGGCCAGGCGAGCAAAGCATGATCATCGGCATCGGCTCCGATCTGATCGACATCCGCCGCGTCGCCAAGGTCATCGAGCGCCACGGCGACCGGTTCCTCGACCGGATTTTCACCGATGCCGAGCGTGCCAGGGCCGGGCGGCGTGCCAAAAACGAGAATATGGTGGTGGCAACCTACGCCAAGCGGTTCGCCGCCAAAGAGGCCTGTTCCAAGGCGCTCGGCACCGGAATCCGGCGCGGTGTCTGGTGGCGCGACATGGGGGTGGTGAACCTGCCGGGGGGCCGTCCGACCATGCAATTGACGGGCGGGGCGCTGGCCCGGCTGGAGGCGCTGACGCCGCCGGGTTATGAGGCGCGGATCGACCTCAGCATCACCGATGACTGGCCGTTGGCGCAGGCCTTCGTCATAATTTCGGCGGTCGATCCGGGCAGACCGTGATGCGCCGGGGCGGCGATGGGCGGCCGACCGCGCCAAACTAAAAATCTCTGTGTTGTCAGTGAATTAGCATGTTTTGATAAGGTCGTTGATTGCGCGGCTGCGAACAACGGTTTAAAACCCGCGCGGTTACCCAGCCAGGGCGAATTCAGGTTTGCACCGGAATTGGCTCAATATCAGAATCAGGACCATGTTCTTGACGCGAAACGAGTAGCGTTTCGCGTAAAGAGAATGCTCTGCCACCGCGCGGGATCAGCGCCGGGAATCGGGAAAGCGATGAGCGTGACATCCGGGACAAAATCTGAGAGCGGCTTGGGTGAGACCATCCGCGTCGTCATCCATGCTTTGCTGATTGCGCTCGTGATCCGCACCTTCCTGTTCCAGCCCTTCAACATCCCTTCGGGATCGATGAAAGCCACGCTTCTGGTCGGCGATTACCTGTTCGTGTCGAAATATTCGTACGGTTACAGTCACTATTCCATCCCGCTGTCGCCGCCGCTGTTCTCGGGACGCATCTTCGGCTCCGAGCCGAACCGCGGCGACATCGTCGTGTTCCGCCTGCCGAAGGATGATTCCACCGACTACATCAAGCGCGTGATCGGGTTGCCCGGCGACCGCATCCAGATGAAGGAAGGGCTGCTCTACATCAACGACGTACCGGTGAAGCGCGAGCGGCTGAGCGACTTCATCGGCGAAGACCCCTGCGGGTCCGACGCCACCGCGCGGGTCAAGCGCTGGAAGGAGACGCTGCCGAACGGCGTCAACTATAAGTCGCTGGATTGCGTCGACAACGGTTTCTACGACAACACCAACGTCTACAACGTGCCGCCCGGCCATTTCTTCATGATGGGCGATAACCGCGACAACTCGACCGACAGCCGCGTGCTTTCGGCGGTGGGTTATGTGCCGTTCGAGAATATCGTCGGCCGCGCGCAGATGATTTTCTTCTCGATTGCCGAAGGCGAGCACGCCTGGATGTTCTGGCGCTGGCCCACCGCGGTGCGGTGGAATCGCCTATTCACAATTGTGCGATGATCGACGAGACACCTGACATCCGGACGGCGTCGTCGGGCGCAGAAAGTCCTCAGCCCGAGGCCGGGCGCGAACCCGCGCCGGGCCGGAAGAAGCGTCGCACGATCAGGGAAAAGGCGGCGACCGAAGCGCTCGAGGCGCGGATCGGGTACAAATTTGCCGATCCCGCTTTGCTCACCACCGCCATCACGCACGTTTCCGCATTGAAACCGACGCGCAAGCGCGGTGACAAGCGCGCCGACAGTTACCAGCGTCTCGAGTTTCTCGGCGATCACGTGCTCGGACTGGTCGTGTCCGACATGCTGTATCGCGCCTTCCCGACCGCCGACGAAGGCGCGCTGTCGAAGCGGCTCGCCGATCTCGTGCGCAAGGAGAGCTGTGCCGACGTGGCGAAGTCGCTCGAGCTGTTCGATGACATCAAGCTTGGCCAGATCGGTGCGGGCGCGGACGCGCGCCTGCGCAAAACCGTGCTCGGCGACATCTGCGAGGCGGTGATCGGCGCGGTGTTTCTCGACGGCGGCTACCCGGCCGCGGCGCAGTTCGTCGAGCGCAACTGGACCGAGCGGATGCGCAAGCTGCGGCGGCCGCCGCGCGATCCCAAGACGGTGCTGCAGGAATGGGCGCAGAGCAAGCGCCTGCCGACCCCGGTGTACCGCGAGATCGAGCGTACCGGGCCGCATCACGACCCGCAGTTCCGCGTCGCCGTGGATTTGCCGGGTCTTGAGCCGGCAGAAGGCGTCGGCAGCAACAAGCGCGCTGCGGAAAAGGCGGCCGCTTTCGCGATGATCCAGCGTGAAGGCGTCGGCGGCGCCACCCATGACGCATAGATCCCCGGACCGCGCCGCGCCCGTTGCCACGCGCTGCGGCTTTGTCGCGCTGATCGGCGCTCCGAATGTCGGCAAGTCCACACTGGTCAACGCGCTGGTCGGCTCCAAGGTCACGATCGTCTCGCGCAAGGTGCAGACCACGCGGGCGCTGATCCGCGGCATTGTGATCGAAAACAACGCGCAGATCATCCTGGTCGATACGCCCGGGATCTTCCTGCCCAAACGCAGGCTGGATCGCGCCATGGTGTCGACCGCCTGGAGCGGGGCCCATGACGCCGACCTGGTTTGCGTGCTGCTCGATGCTCGCGAGGGGATCGACGAGGAAGCCGACGCGATCCTCACCAGGCTCGCAACCGTTGCGCACCAGAAAATTCTGGTCCTGAACAAGATCGATCTGGTTCCGCGCGAAAAACTGCTGGCGCTGGCCAAGGCCGCCAATGACCGGCTGGGGTTTGCGCGGACCTTCATGGTCTCGGCGCTGTCAGGCGACGGCGTCGACGACCTCAGGCATACGCTGGCCGAGATGGTGCCGCCGGGGTCGTTTCATTATCCCGAGGACCAGATGTCGGACGCACCGATGCGGCATCTGGCGGCCGAAATCACCCGGGAAAAAATCTTCCGCCAGTTGCATCAGGAACTACCGTATCAATCCACGGTCGAGACCGAGAGCTGGACCGAGCGCAAGGATAAATCCATCCGGATCGAGCAGACGATTTTCGTCGAGCGCGAGAGCCAGCGCAAGATCGTGCTCGGCAAGGGCGGCGCCACCATCAAGGCGATCGGCGCCGAATCCCGGAAGGAGCTTACGGAGATCGTGGGCCAGCCGGTGCATCTGTTTTTGTTTGTGAAGGTGCGCGAAAACTGGGGCGACGACCCCGACCGCTATCGCGAAATGGGACTTGAATTCCCAAGGGAATAACAGGGGCATAGCCGGCATTACGATGAACGTACCCAAACACGTGCTGTGGTTCGAAGTGTTGCTCTATCTGTCGCTTTCGCTCGACGCGCTGTCGGTCGCGTTCCAGGACCGGACGCCGACCGCCGAGATGACGGAGCAGACCATTATGGTCACGACCGTGCTAGGGGGCTGCCTTATCCTGCTGCTGGTGTTTTGCGTCTGGCTCGCGGCCCAAAGGCGCAAGAACTGGCCGCGCTGGGTGCTTGCCACCTTGTTGTTGCTTACCGTGATCTCGCTGGTCCAGATCATCGGCGAGAATGGGCTGCAGCTGGATAGCGCTATCGAGATCGTCTCCTGCGTGTTGACCACGGTGGGGCTGGGTTTCTCCTTCACCGGCGATGCCAAGGGCTGGTTCAACGCGTAGCTGCGCGGGCGGGCGGAATCCTGTACACTCCGGCCCATGGAATGGACCGACGAAGGTATCGTGCTGGGGGTGCGGCGGCATGGCGAAACCTCAGCCATCGTCGAACTCCTGACCCGCGGCCATGGCCGCCATTTGGGCCTGGTACGCGGCGGGGCCGGTTCGCGGATGCGCCCATTGCTGCAGCCCGGCAACAGCGTGCGCGCGGTGTGGCGGGCGCGGCTCGACGAGCATCTCGGCTATTACGCGATCGAGGGCACACGCCTGCGCGCGGCTACCGTGCTGGCGTCGTCGCATGCGGTCTATGGCGTGACGCATCTGGCCGCGCTGGCGCGGCTATTGCCGGAGCGCGATCCGCACGAAGAGATCTACGAGATGCTGGACCGCACGCTCGATGATTTCGACGACATCGGCGAAGCCGCGGCGCATCTGATCAGGTTCGAACTGGCGATGCTGGCCGAACTCGGCTTCGGGCTCGATCTCGACACCTGCGCCGCGACCGGGGCGACCGCCGAGCTGATTTACGTGTCGCCGAAATCCGGCGGCGCGGTATCGCGGGCTGCCGGGGATCCCTGGCGTGACCGGCTGCTGCGGCTGCCGGCGTTCCTGCGGGCCGGTGCAGGCGGTCCGAACGGCTGGTCGGATCAGGACCTGCAGGACGGCTTTGCGCTTACAGGAATGTTCCTGCTGCGCCATGTGCTGGAGCCGCGCGGGCAGGGCCATTCGGATGCCCGGGAGGGGTTTATCAACGCGGTGACCAAATATCGGGCGAGGGTGGCGGTTCCGTAGCGGCGTTGCGCGGCCTAAATTGCCTGCTGATTCGCGTCTTGCCCGATTCACCGCGAGGGTTTAACGCCTCCCCATGGGAAAACGACAACTACCGCCGGAAGAGCCAGCCGAAATCCACGAGGTCCCGCTCCGGGACGCGCTGGAGGAGCGCTACCTCGCTTATGCGCTCTCGACCATCATGCACCGCGCGCTGCCGGATGCCCGCGACGGCCTGAAGCCGGTGCATCGCCGCATCCTCTACGGCATGCGGCTATTGCGGCTCGATCCCGGTTCGCCATTCAAGAAATCCGCAAAAATCGTCGGCGACGTGATGGGTTCGTTCCATCCGCACGGCGATCAATCGATCTACGACGCGCTGGTTCGCCTGGCACAGGATTTCTCCTCGCGTTACCCGCTGGTCGACGGCCAGGGCAATTTCGGCAATATCGACGGCGATAACCCGGCTGCCTATCGCTATACCGAAGCCCGCATGACCGATGTCGCGCGGCTGCTGCTCGAGGGCATCGACGAGGACGGTGTCGAGTTTCGCCCCAATTACGACGGCCAGTCGAAAGAGCCGGTGGTGCTGCCCGGCGGCTTTCCGAACCTGCTTGCCAATGGCGCGCAGGGTATCGCGGTCGGCATGGCGACCTCGATCCCGCCGCACAATGCCGCCGAGCTGTGCGACGCCGCGCTGCATCTGATCGACAAGCCCGAGGCGAAGTCGAAGACGCTCCTGAAATGGGTGAAGGGTCCGGATTTTCCGACCGGCGGCATCATCGTCGATTCCAAGGAAAGCATTGCCGAAGCCTATATGACCGGCCGCGGCTCGTTCCGTACCCGCGCCAAATGGCACCAGGAAGAGGGCGCCCGCGGCACCTGGGTCGTGGTCATCACCGAAATTCCGTGGCTGGTGCAGAAATCGCGGCTGGTCGAGAAGATCGCCGAACTGCTGAACGACAAGAAGCTGCCGCTGGTCGGCGAGGTCCGCGACGAATCGGCCGAGGACATCCGCCTCGTGATCGAGCCGAAATCCCGCGCCGTCGATCCGGAACTCCTGATGGAATCGCTGTTCCGGCTGACCGAGCTGGAAAGCCGCATTCCGCTCAATCTCAACGTGCTGGTGAAGGGCCGCATTCCGAAGGTGCTGGGCCTTGCCGAGTGCCTGCGCGAATGGCTCGACCATCTGCGCGATGTGCTGGTGCGCCGTACCAACTACCGGAAGGAGCAGATCGAGCATCGGCTGGAGGTGCTCGGCGGATATCTGATCGCCTACCTCAACATCGACAAGGTGATAAAAATCATCCGCACCGAGGACGAGCCGAAGCCGGCGTTGATAAAGGCGTTCAAGCTGACGGAGATCCAGGCCGACGCCATCCTTAACATGCGCCTGCGCAGTCTGCGCAAGCTCGAGGAAATGGAAATCCGCACCGAGGACAAGAACCTTCGCAGCGAGTTGAAGGGCATCAAGGGCATTCTCGCCTCGGAAGCCGAGCAATGGTCGAAAGTCGGCGATCAGGTGCGGAAGGTCCGCGACATGTTCGGGCCGAAGACGCCGCTCGGCAAGCGCCGCACCCAATTTGCGGACGCGCCCGAACACGACCTTGCCGCGATCGAGGAAGCTTTCGTCGAGCGCGAGCCGGTCACCGTGGTCGTGTCCGACAAGGGCTGGGTGCGCACCCTGAAGGGACAGGTCGACGATCTGTCGGGATTGACCTTCAAGACCGACGACCAGCTCGGCCAGGCATTCTTCGCCGAGACCACGTCAAAACTGCTGCTGTTTGCGACCAACGGCAAATTCTATTCGCTCGACGTTGCCAAACTGCCGGGCGGGCGCGGCCATGGCGAGCCGATCCGGATGTTCATCGATATGGAACAGGATGCCGCCATCGTGTCGCTGTTCGTCAACAAGGGCGGCCGCAAATTCCTGATCGCGAGCCACGAGGGCCAGGGTTTTGTCGTCAACGAGGACGATTGCGTCGGCAACACCCGCAAGGGCAAGCAGGTGCTCAACGTCGAGATGCCGAACGAGGCCCGGGCGATCGCTACCGTTGCCGGCGACAGCGTCGCGGTCATCGGCACCAACCACAAGATGGTGATCTTCCCGATCGATCAGGTGCCGGAGATGGCGCGCGGCCGCGGCGTGCGCCTGCAGAAGTACACCAGCGCGGCGCTGTCCGATGTCGCGACCTTCGATTCCAGGGCCGGCCTGACCTGGAAGGATTCGGCCGGACGCGAACAGGGCCTGTCTTGGAAGGAATTGTCGGACTGGCGCGGCAACCGCGCCGACGCCGGCCGCCTCGCGCATGGGCTACCGAAGTCGAACAAGTTCGGGCGGGGCGTGGAGTAGGCTCCCCGTCGTCCCGGCGAACGTCGGACGACGCAAGAAATCCCCTTTGACTGCGACTGCCTTCTCGCCGATGCTTGCCTTAAAATCGGGGAGGCGGACTTGTACAGAGCGAGTTTACGAAGGCCGCCGCCGCTCGCGCTGGCAACACTGATCGGTATCGTTTTCGCACTGCTGAGCGGGCCGGTTCACGCGCAGGCCATCCCCGGCGCACTTACCGAATCCACGATGGCGCTATCACGTGGCGAATGGCCGGCTTATGCCGGGACCTATGCCGCGGCGCGCTATTCGCCGCTGGCGCAGATCGACCGCGGCAATGCCAAGGATTTGCATATCGTCTGGCGCTGGAAATCGCCGGATCGGGCGGTCAGGGACGCCAATCCAACGGTCGGACCGAGCTTCGCCAACGAGTCGACGCCGCTGATGGTCGGCGGCACGCTCTACACTTCCACCTCGCTGTCGCAGGTCGCCGCCATCGACGCCGCCAGCGGCGAGACCAAATGGGTGTACGACCCGAAGATCTACGAAAACGGCCTCAACCTTCCGGCCAACCTCGGATGGCTGCATCGCGGTGTCACCTATTGGCGCAACGGCGACGACGAACGCATCGTGATTCTCACCGCGTTCGCGCAGATGATCGCGCTCGACGCCAGGACCGGAAGGCCCATCCCGACATTCGGGACCGATGGCCGGATCGACCTCGCGCAAGGCCTGCGGCGGCCGGTCGATCGCGACTATTACACGATGACATCGCCGCCGGTGATCGTGCGCGGCGTCATCGTGGTCGGTTCGTCCGTTATGGACTGGTGGGGGCATCGGCCATCGCCGCCCGGCGATGTCAGGGGTTTCGACGTCAACACCGGACATCTGCTGTGGACCTTCCACACCGTGGCGCAAGGTGAGGAGCCCGGTGCGGAGACCTGGGAGAACGAATCCTGGAAGGAGACCGGCAACGCCAACGTCTGGGGCCCGATGAGCGCGGACGAGGAGCTGGGCTACGTTTATCTCCCGGTTAGTACGCCGACCAATGACTATTACGGCGGCCACCGCCTCGGCGACGGCCTCTACGGCGAGAGCCTCGTCTGTCTCGATGTGACGACGGGCAAGAAGGTCTGGCACTATCAACTCGTGCATCACGGGCTCTGGGATTACGACCCGCCGGCGGCGCCGAACCTGATCGACATCACCGTGGCGGGAAAGCGCATCAAGGCGGTCGCGCAGCCGACAAAGCAGGCCTTCCTCTATGTTTTCGATCGCGTCACCGGCCAGCCGGTGTGGCCGATCGAGGAGCAGCCGGTGCCGGCATCCAGCGTGCCCGGCGAGCGGGCGTCGAAAACCCAGCCGGTTCCGACGAGGCCCGCGCCATTCGACATCCAGAGTGCACGTGACGAGGACCTGATCGATGTGACGCCGGAGATTCACAAGGAAGCGATCGACATCGCCAAAGCTTATGATCGCGGCGGCCTGTTCACGCCGCCGTCGCAGCGCGGCACGATCCTGGTGCCAGGGATCGCCGGCGGCGGCAACTGGAACGGCGCCGCGATCGATCCCGAAACCGGCATGCTTTATGTCAGCACCATTCGCGTGCCATTCGTTGTCACCATCCGCAAGCCGGAGCCATCGGAGGGCTCCTACGATTTCATCGGCCTGCCGCAATATCTGCCGGGGCCGCGCGGGCTGCCGCTGCTCAAGCCGCCGTTCGGCAGCATGGCCGCGATCGACATGAACAGCGGCGAGCACCGCTGGCGGATTCCGGTCGGCCGTAGCGAGGCGATGGGGTCGATCCAGAAGCTTGGGATCCACGAACGGCTCGGATTATCCAACCGAAGCTGGGCGCTGGTGACCAAGACGGTTCTGATCGTCGTGCAGGCGGGATATTTCGGTCCGTCCCGCTTCGTGCCGGGACTCAATTTGCCGATCAGGGACCTCCACAATCTCGATCCGCATTTGTGGGCCTATGACAAGACGAGCGGCGAGATGCTGGCGGAGATCGAGCTGCCGGCCAACGCGAGCGGCGCGCCGATAACCTACATGGCTGGCGGCAAGCAATATATCGCATTCCCCGTCGGCGGTGGCCCGCTGGTCGAGGAGCTGATTGCGGTCTCGCTTTGATCAGATCACCCCCGCCAACCTCAAAAGCATCCCCGCTGCACAGGAGCCCGCCAGCACCGTCAGCATGCCCAGGTTGAAGCGAAACACAGCAGTCGCAGCCGCGATCGCCAGAACAAGTGCAGGAATATCGACGCTCGATAACACCGGCATGTCGAACGACAGCCCGAGCGTTCGCACCGGCGCGGTTTCCCGAAACACCGTGTGCAGCGCGAACCAGATCGACAGGTTGAGGATCACGCCGACCACCGCAGCGGTGATCGCGGTCAGCGCGCCGGCCAGCCCCTTGTTGCCGCGCAGGGTTTCGATGAAGGGCGCGCCCAGGAAGATCCAGAGGAAGCAGGGCGTGAAGGTGACCCATGTCGCCAGCAATCCGCCGAGCGTGCCGGCCAGCATCGGCGACAAGGTGCCGGGATCGCGGTAGGCGGCCATGAAGCCGACGAACTGCAGCACCATGATCAGCGGCCCCGGCGTGGTTTCGGCCATGCCGAGGCCGTCGAGCATCTCGCGCGGCCCGAGCCAGTGATAATGCTCGACCGCCTGCTGCGCGACGTAAGCCAGCACCGCATAGGCGCCGCCGAACGTCACCAGCGCCATCTTGCTGAAGAACAGCGCGATCTGGCTGAACACATTGGCCTGGCCGAACGCGATCAGGAGGGCCGCGACCGGCACCAGCCACAGCAACAGCCAGACCGCGCTGACTTTGAGCGCGCGGCCGACGTTGGGGCGGACATGCCCGGGCGATTGCTCGCCCATCATGCTGTCGACCGCGGCAGCATTCTTGCCGCCGCCATGCTCCACGGCGGCGAATTCCGGCCGTCCGCTCCTGGCGCCGAAATATCCGATCACGCCGGCGCCGATGATGATGATCGGGAAGGGCACGCTGAAAAAGAAGATCGCAATGAAGGCGATCGCGGCCAGCGCGATCATGATGCGGTTGCGCAGCGCGCGTTTTCCGACGCGGACCACGGCCTGGATCACGATCGCCAGCACCGCGGCCTTCAGCCCGAAGAACAGCGCCTCGATGACCCCGACATTGCCGAAGGCGGCGTAGATATAGCTCAAGCCCATGATGCAGATGACGCCCGGCAGGATGAACAGGCCGCCGGCCATGATGCCGCCGGCGGTGCGGTGCAACAGCCAGCCGATATAGGTCGCAAGCTGCTGCGCCTCCGGACCCGGCAGCAGCATGCAGTAGTTGAGCGCGTGCAGGAAACGGCTTTCGGAAATCCAGTTCTTTTCCTCGACCAGGATGCGGTGCATCACCGCGATCTGGCCCGCCGGGCCGCCGAAGCTCAAAAGCGCAACCCTTAGCCACACCCGAAAGGCCTCGCCGAAGCTGATGCCGTGGCCGGCATCAGCTTCGGTCCTGGTCTCGTTCGCAGCGATATCGATCACGGCTTTGCCTTGTTGGTCGGCCAGTTATGGGTCTCGCCGGTGGCATCCCGGCACCATCGATAGAACGCGTCGTAGAGCGCGATTCCGGCCTCGAGCTGTTCGAGATCGTCATCATACATCCGCGACAGGCCGAGCGATGCCGCCAGCAGCCCCGGCGCCTCTGGCGAGAGCTCGAGCCGCCCGGTATCGGCGGCGCGCACCATGGTTGCCAGCCGCGACAAGGCTGGCGTCGCCAGACCGAACTCCTCGACCATCACGTCGAACGTACAGAGTTCGCCGCGATGACTCCAGAACACGTTTTCGATATCGAACGGGACGGCGTTGAAGCGTTCGCCGACCGCGACAACCTCGGCAGGCGCCACGAACAGAAACACCGCGTTCGGGTCGACGAAGCGCCTGATCAGCCAGGGGCAGGCGATGCGGTCGATCTTCGGCCGCGCCCGGGTCACCCAGACCGTGCGCCCCTGGGCGTCGCGCGAGGGCAGTTTCGATGCTGGAACCAGAGGCAGCTTGGCCGCCTTCCAGCCCTCGAAGCCGCCGTCGAGCGACTCGGCTTCGACGTGGAGATGTCTCAGCCAGGCCGCGGCGCCCTGGGCCAGCTTCTGGCCGTGCAGGCAGACCACGATGGCTGACCTCCCGGCGAATTCTTCGCCCCAGTCGGCGGCGGCCTCGTGATTACGCTTGACCGCGCCGGGAAGCAGCCGGGGATCGGCGGCGAAGTCTTCTTCCGTGCGCACGTCGATCAGCGCAGGCGTGTTCGCCGTGCCGATTAGCCGTGCAAGTTTCTCAGATGATATCGTTGTAGGGGATGACATGGATGCGCCCTCGTGAAAAACGGGACGCGATACTTGGGCATGTCGCCTCGTGGGGGGATCGCAGAACCCCCATGCACCCATTACAGCGAAACCGGCGCGCGCTGTCAATCTGCTTGTGGGCCCTGGCTGGCCCCGGCACATCCGCCGCCGGTATGAATCGCTTACGCCGTGGCCGATGCATTTAACCTCGCATCAACAAACATCGACGCGCGCGAAATTGTGATCGCGGCGGATGTGAACGAGTTCACAGCGAGCTTTGCGGGATCTTGTCACGTTCAGAAGCGGATTTTGAAGCCGCCAATAGGAGATCATTTAATGAAGCATACCCAATTTCCACCCGATCAGCGATGTTTCCCTTGCGTCATTGACCTCCGACCGGAAATCAAACTCCGGTCGCAGCTATTTTGCGCTTTTCATGGGGGCTCTTCATGCGTCCCGGCGACTGCGCGCCGCCCGAGCAATTCGTCAATACCGCCATCTGTTTCACCAAGAGCGCGGACAGGATGCCGGCAAGAAGGCCCAACCACAATCTCTCAAGCACGAAGTTCCGCTGATCGTCCTTGAAACCAAACCGCAGGCCAGGAAGCCGGGAGCGACGATGTCCTTCAACACAAAGCTATTGATCGCGATCGTTATGACGAGTTTCGGAATTCTGCATGCCATTGCCGGCGACGCGTTGCGGCACGCTCCATCGCCGACGCCGGCCGAAGACGGAATGCCCTTGGCAAACCGCGACTAGCCATTTTTGGCAAGTGCTGACCGCCCGACCTGATTTGCAGACGCGGGCGGCGATTGCCGCTGCAGAGAGGTCAGGGCTGTGACCGCAATCATCGTATCCGGCTTTGAGCGTCCTCCAAATCCTGTTCGTGCTGCGCTCCATCTCGTTCCTCCCCGGAAACTGCGAAAGCCCCGGCATCGTCCGGGGCTATTTTTTGCACGCGGCACGGCCGCATCTATCTTCCTCGCCGGGCAGTTTGAGACTGTTATAGTCGCGCACGACTCTTCGGGGGCCCGACATGCATACATTCGCTGCCGCAGGTGCCGGCTTCCTGCTCGCCGTGCTGTGGTTCGACCTGATGTTCGACGTGCAGACGCGCAGGCACACGAGCGATGTGCTGCCGCCGGAAGTGCTGGCCTCGATTTCCGCCTACTATCGCCGCGTCACCACCGAAGCCTATCCGATGAACCGGCTGGTCGCGCTGGTGATGCTGCTGACACTTGCTGCCATCTGCGCCGAGATCGTGCAAAGCGAGAACCCCTGGTGGATCGGCTGGGGCTCGATCGTGTTGGCAGGAAGCGGTTTCGTGCCTACGATGATTCGCACCGTCCCCAATGCGCGCCGGCTGGGGATGGCGGCGGATTCGCCACAAGAGCAATCCAGACTCGCACGCGCGGTCTGCCGCGATCACATGTTCAGCTTCGCGCGGATGCTCGTGGTGCTTATCCTGCAATTGATGGCGCAATAGCCGCGCGGCGAGCTACGGGAGACAAGGAGGTGAGTGAATGGATCGGGGTGGCGATCGCATTGGTCTCGAGTTGCCTCGGGGGGTCGGCGGCGGCAA
Organism: uncultured Alphaproteobacteria bacterium; assembly: GCA_963778925.1. GTDB lineage: Bacteria > Pseudomonadota > Alphaproteobacteria > Rhizobiales > Xanthobacteraceae > Bradyrhizobium. The sequence goes on from CAVZWE010000002.1 coordinate 30,859, forward strand.
TTACCCGCTATCTCGTCGGCAACGCCGATCCGATCACGCTTGCCATTCTGCGCTGGGGCATCGGCTTTATCTGTTTGCTGCCGACCGCGCTGTTGCTTGGGGTAAGGTGGCCGCCGCGCCGCGATTGGCCGGCGGTCGCGCTTTTGGGCCTCTGTTTCTTCGGACTGTTTTTCGTCCTCTATAACATCGCAATCGGTTTCACCACCGCGGCCCGCGCCAGTCTCGCGCTGGCGACGTTGCCGCTCCACACCATGGTGGTCGGGGCGCTGCTCGGGATCGAGCCGCTGACGAAGCGGAAATCGATCGGCGTTTGCGTCGCCGTCCTCGGCGTCATTGCAGCGCTTGCATCCGGCCTTGCGGCGGCGCCTCCCGGCGCATGGCGGGGCGAGCTGATCATGACCGGCGCGGTGCTGTGCATGGCGTTCTATAACGTCTGGTCGCGGCCCTTCATCAAGCGATCGAGCGCGCTGGGTTTCCTCACCGTCGGCATGGGCGCGGGCGCCGCGGCGCTGATCGTGGTGGGATCGCTGACCGGCAGCGTCGCGGTCTTGCGCGGCTTCGGCACGGCGCAATGGATTGCCGGCGTCTATCTCGGCGTGGGCGGCGGCGCGCTCGCCTTCATCCTGTGGGTCATGGCGCTCGAGCGGGCGACGCCGACACGCGTCGCCAGCACCATGACCGTCAACCCGATCGCGGCGGCCTTGCTTGCCGCCCAGCTCGTCGGCGAGCCGATCACGCCCAATCTCGTCGTCGGGCTGGTCGCGGTGTTTGCCGGCATCTGGATCGCGACGACGGAGGCCAGGCCGCGCGAGCAAAATGCCTGACCAGCGTCAGGCCGCCGCGATGGCCTCGATCTCGATCATGAACTCCGCGCCGTACAGTCTTGACACTTCGACCAGCGTCACCGCGGGTGCCGCCGGCGGTGTAACCGTTGCAAAGAACCGGTTCCGCGCCTCGCGATAGGCCGCGAGATTGTCCATGTCGGTGAGGAACACCGTCAGTTTCACCAGATTGGCCGCCGAGCATCCGCTCGCCCGCAAGGCAATGCCGAGATTGCGAAACACCTGTGCCGCCTGGGCGGCAAAATCGGACTTGCCGACCACATTGCCGTCGGAGTCGAGCGCGGTCTGGCCGGCGATGAAGATGATGCGGCCGGCGCTGACGTCGACGACTTGCGAATAGCCGGGTGGCGTGCCGAGTTCGGGCGGATTGATGCGCGTGATCGTTGCTTGGCGTGACATTCCGATGCTCGGCCCTTACGGCGTTACGGTTTCGGACCTGAACAAACCTTCCGCCGACATCGCGGCATCGTATCGGCCCGCGGGATCGGATTTGTTCCAGCCAAGAATCCTCGGCAGCCACTCGTCGGCGATGGTGTATTTTATTCCCTCACCGCTCTTGCGGTTGCGGATGACGATCACGGCCATGGTGCCGGGCGGCGCCTTTTCCGGGGCGATTTGCAGGGTGCCCTGGCCGGGGCTCGCGCCGGTCGCCAGCATCACGCCGTCGGCGACGCAGGGGCAGGGCGGCTTCTCGCCATTGTAATAGACGACGGTGAGGCCCCGCGGGTCCGCCTTCAGCTTTTCCCTGGCATCGAGCCCGATCCGGATCCCCACCGGAATGAAGGCGCCGAACGCGCCATGGATGCGGGCGCCGAGTTCAATCCACTGCTCCCTGGTCTCGCAATAGGCCGGCGCCGACAGCAAGGCGCATGACAACAGCGCTGCGATGGTGATTCGAAACCTGTTCATGCTGATCCCGTTCAGTTGCGCGGGGCGGACATCGGCGGCGGGCCGAGGCCGACCGCCTTCTTCGGCTTCAGCGTCCCGATATAGAACGACGACGCCGCGACCAGGAAAAGACAGACGAGATAGACCACGTAAGCCTGCGGTGGCGTGATCGCCCACCGCACAAAACCTCGGATCGCCGCTGCCGGCCCGGTCTCTTGTTCCATGCGGTGGTTTTGCTTGAAAGCGCGCCGAATTGGAAGCGCGAATATGTCGGGCGCGCTATGGCGCCGGCGGCGTCTTGTCGCAGCAGGAAGAGCGCCAGCAGCGCCGAGAGACTGAGCGCTGAGGAGACGATCAGGACGCGGCTGCCCATGGTGTCGATCAAGAGACCGAACACCAGCGGCGCCGCGGCCTGCGCCATCCGAGCCGGCGCGCCGATGATGCCGAGCCGGTAGCCATAATTCCGCGGGCCGAAGATCGCCAGCGGCAGCGTGCCGCGCGCAATCGTCAGGATGCCGTTGCCGAGGCCGAAAAAGATCGCGAACGCGCTTGATGCGCCGCCGCCGGCCAACGCGAGGATGGCGGCCCCAATGGGATGCATCAAACAGGCCAGCCGGGTCGACAACAGCGGATGATAGCGGCTGAGAAAACTCGCCTCGATGATGCGCGCAACCACCTGCGCCGGGCCGAACAGCGCGCCCGCCGCCACCGCCTGCACGGTGGTCGCCCCCGCGGCCTCGAGTATTCGGGGCATGTGCGCCGCCATCGCGCCGGTGACGGTCCAGGCGGCCGCAAAGGTGAACGCCAGCAGGATCATGGTTCGATCAACCGGGATGCGCGGTTTGACCGCTGCCGCAACGGCTGCCTTGGCGCCCTTCACCGCGGGCAGCATGAAAAAATTGATCGGCAGGCCGATCAGGATGTGCGCGGCCGCCCAGGCGAAACAAGTGTCGCGCCAGCCGATGGTTTCGAGCCCCCAGGCCGTCAGCGGCCAGCCGACGGTCGAGGCAAAACCCGCGATCAGCGTGATGCCGGTGATCGAGCGGCGCGCCGCGTCGCCATAGATGCGGCCCAGCGCCCCGAACGCCGCATCGTACAGGCCAAATCCCATGCCGACGCCGAGCAGAAGCCAGGCGGCCACCAGCACCGGGATCGAATAGGAGAAGCCGAGCAGCGCCAGTCCGGCGGCCAGCGTCAAGTTCGAAATCGACAGCACGGACCGGCCGCCGACGAGGTCGATCTGCCGGCCGACGCGCGGGCCGAGCAGGGCGGAAATCACCAGCGACGCCGAGAAGGCGGCAAAGATCCAGTTCGAGGAAACCCCGAGGTCGCGCCCGATCGGATCGGCCAGGATCGCCGGCAGATAATAGCTCGAAGCCCACGCCAGCGTTTGCGTGGTGCCAAGCGCCAGAATGAGGGGAAGCGGGCGGGCGCTCATGGCTCAAGCGCCATCATTTGCTCAGGCGCCATCCAAGCTCCTTGCCAGCGTCATCCGCACCCGCACCCGGTTTTGCCCTCTTGCTTGGCATTTGCATCGGCCACGCAACAGGCGTCAACACCCGATAATGCCGGGCCACCGCAGCAATTATTCGCATCACTCGCGGCCGAACGATTGCAGACGCCGGTTTCGGGCAGCACCAGTTCGACCCGCTCGGCGGCTTCGCGATCGCCGGCAATCGAGCCCATCTTTCGGCGCAACGCTGTCCCCAATTGGCCTGGCCAAACGCGCTCGTCAATTCCGCCGACGGCATTGAAGCGAGGTCTGGCGCAACATCGTCCGACTGGAACATATGCCAACATGCCAACCTCCATGTTTCATCGTTTCGAGGTTTTGGCTGGCTTCGTCGCCCGCACAAAGGCGCTCATGAATTTTCCGTCGACCTGCGGCGCGATGGCGTCGACATCGATGCCTTTCTCCATCAGAAACTCGCGCGCATCCTCGACGTTGTACACACGCGTTGGCTCGATTCCGATTTGATCGAACCCCGCAGCGGCGAGTTTGGCGCGGTAGTCGCTTTCATCGAGCGCTCCGGCAATGCAGCCGATCCAGAGCAGCGCGTTCTTGCGCAAGTTCTCGGGGATCTGCCCGCGCGTCACGACGTCAGAAACGGCGAACCGTCCCCCCGGCCGCAGCACCCGGAAGGCTTCCTGCAAGACGCGATCCTTGTCCGCAGAGAGGTTGATCACGCAGTTCGATATGATCACGTCGACGGAGTTGTCTGGAAGCGGGATATTCTCGATCTGGCCTTTGAGGAACTCAACGTTGTGAGCAGCCACCTTGCGCTGATTTTCCCGCGCGAGCTCCAGCATCTCATCCGTCATGTCGAGCCCGTAGGCCTTGCCTGTCGGGCCGACCCGGCGAGCCGAAAGAAGAACATCAATTCCACCGCCGGACCCGAGATCGAGCACTTTCTCTCCCGGCTTGAGTTCGGCCAATGCCGTCGGGTTGCCACAGCCCAGGGATGCGAGCAATGCCGCTTCCGGAAGGGTTTCCATTTGGGTCTGATCATAGAGATTGGATGTAATGGGACTGACGTTGGCCATGGTACCCGCGCCACAGCATGTGCCACCTGCGCGTAGCGCCGCCTGGGCGTATTTCTCACGTACTACTTCGGTAATATCGGGCTTTTCCATCGCATCCTCCTGTTCGTTGGCTTCAGGGATTTTCCGATCCTTCTAGAAATATAAAAATATCGGTCGAAGAAAAAATTATGCCGCGGTCTTAGCGTCCTTGCTTTCAGCGTCCGCGCAGCATTCGGCGACCAGAAAATCCACCAGCCCTCGCATCACATCATAGTTGGCGTGGCACACCAGGGTGGTGGCATCGCGGACCTGATTGATGAGGCCGACCACCATCAATGTCTTGATGTGGTGCGACAGTGTCGACGGCGCGATCTTCAACTTGTCCTGCAGGCGACCGACGGCCAGTCCCGCATCGCCGGCACGCACCAGCGCGCGATAGATTTTCAGCCGGGTGGGATTGCCCAAGGCCTCGAGATGTGCAGCGGCGTCATCCAGTTTCATGCCGATAATCTTTTCACGCTCAGGCGATGTTGTCAATGGTATTTCTAGAATAATAGAAATATGGATCCTCGGGTTATCGTGGATCCGGGCGATGTACCAGGGGATGCCACAACAGAGCGCGGGCGATCAGCGGAATCCCGATGGCTGCGGGCAACAGCCAATATGCGATGGGAGGGAGCTCTTTCCAGAACGGCAGGCTCTTGCCGTTGTCAACGTAGAACGCGATCAGGAGCAGGACGTAGGACGCGCCCATTCCGGTAATATGCAGCCTGACCCAATGGCGCCAGCGGTCCCGTCTGGCTTGGCGGCCCAGACAAGCTGCCGCAAAGGACAACGTCCCCAGGACAAACAAGTGGTAGTCTTCAGCCCATCGCACCGCAGCCAAGCCGGCGGCGGTCAGGAAGACCCCAGCCAAACACCAAAAATAGATCGTTCCATTCCAGGGATGGCGGCCTTCGCGCTTCGGACTAAGCATCGCAATAGCGCCAGTGACCGTGCAGGCCAGCCCCAGCAGGATGTGAATACCCACAACGGTTAGAAAAACCGGGTTAGTGGAGGGAATTTCGATCCCGGCGATGTCTGTGATCCCGTCGGCCATGTGATTTCCCGCTCGCCGCGCTGACGTGCTACTTTGGGAGCCCGCAATCAGGTGTGCCGTTCATGCTGTTGAAATCAACGCTTACTTGCCCGAGATGCGGTTACCAGTCGGTCGAAACCATGCCCACAGACGCCTGCCAGTTCTTCTACGATTGCAAGGGCTGCGGCGAGAGACTCAAGCCCCTCGCAGGCGATTGCTGCGTGTTTTGCTCCTATGGTTCGGTCCCTTGCCCGCCGATCCAGGAGAGCAAGAAATGCTGCTAGTTCGATGATGTCGTGACTAAAATCCGCTGTCGGCGTCGCACGCCCAATTGACAGGGAACAAAATATCCATAACTCTGGATATATGGAATCAGAAGATGCCATTCTCGCGCTGGCCGCGCTGGCACAATCGACGCGGCTCGACGTGTTCAGGCTGCTGGTGAAGCACGAGCCGGACGGGCTCGCGGCCGGGGATATCGCCAAGGCGCTGGCGGTGCCGCAAAACACCATGTCGTCGCATCTTGCTATTCTGTCGCGCGCGGGACTGGTGTCGGCGCAGCGCTTCAGCCGTTCGATTATCTATCGTGCCGATCTTATGCGCTTCCAGGAAGTCGTGTTGTTCATGTTGCGGGATTGCTGCGACGGGCGGCCTGAAATCTGCGCACCGCTGGTCGAAAACCTCACGCCCTGTTGTTCGCCGAAGCCGACGGGGAAAGCCCAAGGGAGAACCCATGTCCGAGCGCATCTATAACGTTCTCTTCCTGTGCACCGGAAACAGCGCCCGTTCGATCCTGGCGGAATCGATCCTGCGCAAGGATGGCCAGCGGCATTTCCGCGCCTTCTCCGCCGGCAGCCAGCCGAAGGGAGCGGTGAATCCGTTCGCGATCAAGGTTTTGAAGAGCCTGGATTACCCGACCGACAATCTGCGCTCGAAGAGCTGGGAGGAGTTCGCGGCCCCCGATGCGCCCGTGATGGATTTTGTCTTTACCGTTTGCGACAACGCCGCCGGCGAGTCCTGTCCGGTGTGGCCCGGCCAACCCTTGACGGCGCATTGGGGCATCGAAGACCCGGCCGAAGTCGAGGGCACCGACATCGCGAAGGAAGCCGCCTTCGTCGCCGCATTCCGCTATCTCAGGAATCGAATCGCCGCCTTTACGAGCCTGCCGTTGCGAAGCATCGATCGTCTGTCGCTCGAGACCAGGCTGCGCGATATCGGCCGCAGCGAGGGAGCGACATCCGGCCAGCAGAAGGCCAGCTGATGCCCGGCTTCGATTTGCCGCGCCGCCTGACGGCCGAGGCCCTCGGCACCGCATTGCTGGTCGCGACCGTGGTCGGCTCCGGCATCATGGCGGAAAGCCTGACCAAGGACGTCGCGCTGGCGCTGCTCGGCAACACGCTTCCCACCGGGGCGATCCTGGTGGTTCTCATCACCATCCTCGGCCCGATATCTGGCGCGCATTTCAACCCTGCCGTGACGCTGGTTTTTGCGCTCAAGCGGGAGATGACGCCACGCGACGCGTGGCTATACGCGGCGGTTCAGATCATCGGCGGCATTGCCGGAACGGTGTTGGCGCACGCGATGTTCGCGCTGCCGCTGATCGATGCGTCGCTGAAGATGCGAACCGGCGGCGCGCAATGGCTGGCCGAAGGCGTCGCCGCATTCGGCCTGGTCGCCACCATTCTCGCCGGCATCCGCTTTGAGCGGGCTGCGGTGCCCTGGCTGGTCGGTCTCTACATCACGGCGGCCTACTGGTTCACCTCGTCGACCTCGTTTGCCAATCCCGCCGTCGCGATCGCGCGATCGATGACCAATACCTTTTCCGGAATTCGCCCCGCCGACCTTCCGGGCTTCATCGCCGCCGAGCTCTGCGGCGCGGTCGCAGCACTGATGCTGATGGGCTGGCTGCTGCGCGCCGGAGGCGAGGGCGCCTCGATCTCGGAGGAGGCTAAGTTGTGAGCGTGGCGATCTATCATAACCCGGCCTGCGGCACCTCGCGCAATACGCTGGCCATGATCCGGCAAAGCGGCGAGCAGCCGGAGGTGATCGAATATCTGAAGAATCCGCCGAGCCGCGCGCGGCTGATCGAACTGATCGCGGCGATGGGGATTCCGGTTCGCGCGCTGTTGCGCGAGAAGGGTACGCCCTATGCGGAACTCGGGCTTGCCGATCCCAAATGGAGCGACGACCAACTGATCGATTTCATGCTGGCGCATCCGATCCTGATCAACCGGCCGGTTGTCGTGACGCCGAAGGGAGTAAGGCTGTGCCGGCCGTCGGAAGCGGTGCTCGATATTCTTCCCAATCCCCATATCGGCCGCTTCGTGAAGGAAGACGGTGAAGTAGTCGACGCTGCCTAAAGGTTATTGTCCAGGTGCTCGCCGTGCCGATGGTTTCGGGAGCAAATGTGCTGTGGCGTCCTAAAAATTGCCCGGGCAGCGCGCTGCTCGGGCAAGAGTTGGGGAAGAACTGCCTTGGTCAGGCAGTGTACTCGATCGACTTGAAGCTGAGATGCCTCACGCCCTCCGGAGCGTCGGCGATCTTGCGGATATTGCCCCAGGTCTGCTTGTAGTTCGGAATGATGAACTCGTTCACGCCGGCTGACACCACGTTGCCTTGAACGCCGGTGGGGTACGCGAACAGCATGAAGGTCTGCTTTCGCTTCGCAGTCGGCGTCGGATACACCATCGCCTGGGTTGAGCCGTTGTCGTTATAGACTTCAACGAGATCGCCCTGCTTGAGTTTTAACTCTGTCATGTCGTCGGGGTTCATCTGGATGTATGGGTAGGGCATGTGGTCCATGACAAACTCGTTGTCCTGGTCGAGATAGGCGTTCTGCCAGATGATGTTGGCACGGCCATTGTTGACCAGGTACGGCCACTTCTTGCGTTCTTCCTCCTTGCCGGGCGCCTGAAGTCCGCGCCACTGGGTTTCCATGAACGTTGCCTTGCCGTCCTTGGAATTGAACTTGCCGTCCGCAAACAGCCGCTTGGTGCCGATGATCTTGCCGTCAGTGAATGCGGTCGCCGGTTCCTGAAAGCCGTTGGTTCCCATTGCACGCAACCGTTCATAGGTGACGAACTCGCCGCCCTTTTCATGGCCGTGATAGCCGTCCGTGAAGGCGTCTTCTTCGGTCTTCCAGTCGAAGCCCTTGAACTTGTCCGCGTATTGTCCTTTGCCCTGTTCGCGCAACACGCGTTCCATGTTGTTGGCGATGCGGGCGGCGATCAGGCTGTCGGGCATCGCTTGGCCCGGTGGGTCCATGTAACGCTCGGTGAGGCGCATGCGACGCTCACCGTTCATTGAGGTGAGGTTGGCTTCGCCCGCGGTCGCCGCAGGCAGCCAAACATGGCAGGCCTCGCCGATCTTGGTCGGGACGATATCGACATCGACCGCGAACAACCCGCCTTTTTTGATCGCGCCGACGATGGCGTTCACCATCGCGGTGCGGTCGCCGTATGGCACCGACATCATGGCTTCCTTGACCATGTCGGTACGCTTCTTGTAGATCTGTTTGAACGCGAAGGCGTTGAGCGTGGTCTTGTAGTGATCACATGCCCAGATGTGATGCACGCCGCCCTTACCCTCGATCAGTAGTTTATCGACATAAGCCGCCGGACGTCCCACATGCGCATCGGACGGCCGTGAATAACCTTCCTGATGGCCACCCATGCGGACGCAGCCGCTGCCGGGCCGCCCGATGTTGCCGGTGGCCAGCGCCACATTCACGAGCGCACCATTGGTGCGGTAGTTGTCGTTGCCCCAGATCAGGCCCTTCTCGTAGGCGAACATCGTCCGCCGCCGCACATTGCCCTGCTTCGGCTGCGCAATCCATTCCGCCGACTGGCGGATCTGGTCGGCCGTAAGGCCGGTTAATCGCGCTGCCTCTTCGAGGCTGATCTTGTTGGCGGCGCGCGCCTTGTCGAAATCCTTGGTCGAGGCATCGATAAAGGCCTTGTCGGTCCAGCCCTTGTCCGCGATGTAGGTCAGCCAGGCGTTGAACAGCGCCAGGTCCGAGCCGGAGTTGATGGCGAGATGCATCACCTCGTCCTTGCCGGCTTCGACCTCGCAGGCGTTGACGGTGACGGTGCGGCGCGGATCGACGATGACGATGCGACCGCGCTCGACCGGCTCAGAGCCGAACTCGGCCTTTTTCTTGTCCATCGACGTGCCGCGCAGATTCGGCACCCAATGGTTCAGGAAATAGTTGGTCTGGGTTTCGAGCGCGTTGGTGCCGACGGCGACGATGGTGTCCGCAAGCTCGGCATCTTCGTAGCAGTTGTTGAGCTCGCCCACGCCCATGTCGCGGGTGGCGTGAACTTCGGAATTGTAGGCGGGCCGGTTGTGGATGCGGATGTTCTTGACCTTCATCGCCTCGAAATAGAGCTTGCCGGTGCCCCAGGTATTCTCGTAGCCGCCGCCCGCGCCACCATGGTCGAAGGCGGAGACAAACAATCCGTCCTCGCCCATGTCATTGATGACGGCAACGGTAACGCGCGCGACGAGGTCGAGCGCATCGTCCCAGCCGGTCGGTTGCATTTGCCCGTAGCGCCACACCATCGGATCGGTCAGGCGTTGCAGTTGGGTGTTGCGCTGCTGCGAATAGCTCATCTCGGCGATGCGCGCGCCGCGCACCGAGCCGAGACCTGAGTTCACGACGCAGTCCTTATCGGGCTTGATCACGATATGCACGTCGTTGCCGTTCTGGCGCACGATGTTGTACATCGAGGGCGAATACCACGCCGCTGTCTCGGCCGCCTTGCTGCTTGCCGAGGTCGACACCGAACTTGTTCTGGTCCGGAGCGGTGCCGCCCTGCTTGTTGGTCGGCCAAGTGTACGCCTTGTAGCCGCAGCCAACGATGCAGTAGTGGCAGGTGACGTTGAATTCCTTGGCGTCCTTGGGGACGATCGGAAGACGGTCGATCTGACGCTTGTAAGCCATGATTTTTCCTCCCTCACAACACGTTGGACAGGCGGCCGTACAAGAGCTCATCGACGCCTTCGGCGTAGATGTCGCCCTTGTCGTCAACGCGCAGCGCGTATTGCGGAAGGTTTTGCGTGGCCTGTCCCCACACCTGCAGGCCGCCGGACTCGCAGTCGAACCGCGAGTAATGCCCGGGACAGTTCATGGTCTTGTCAGCGGCGTTGTAGTTGAGCGGAAAACCCTTGTGCGGACAGGTGGTCGAGAAGCCGACGATATCGCCGTCGGCGCCGACGCCGCCGGGCACACGCTTGCCGAGCTTGAGCAGGACGCCGGGCGCATCGCCGTCCGGATACGCGACGGTGAGGGGCTCGTTCGGTTTGAGGTCGGAGATGTTGGCGAGGCGGTTGGACGGGATAGTCGACCCGGGCCGCTCCAGGTGCGGCCTTGACTTGAGCCGGCACCATTGTTGCCACCGCCGCTCCTGCAGCGGCAAAACCGGCGCCGCCCAAAAATCGGCGACGGCCGGCATCAACCATTCTATCGCAATGGCTCATAGACGTTCTCCTCGGACGCGCCGGTACGCCTACCGGCGGGGTTTCCTCAGGGATGCGGCCGATACGCCTACCGGCCGGAGCGTCTCTGTCTTTGACCGTCAGCCTTACGATATGTCGAGACGTCTCGACATATTAATAAATGGAAATGTGGTGGCTTGTCACCTGCCTGTCATATAAAACGTGTCTGAAATTTCGAATGGAACATCAGGAAGGTGCAATGCGGAAGACTATGCTTGCGGTGGCCAGCCACGCGACGCAGGTCAATTCAGGCGAGCCGTTTTCGGAGCCGCACGCGATCTCTGCCCTGGCTGCCCTCGCGCAACCTACCCGCCTCGCTATCTTCCGGCTCTTGGTCAAGCATGAGCCGATCGGCATCACCGCCGGGGTGATTGCCGAGACGGTTGGCGCGCCGCACAATACTCTCTCCTCGCATCTTGCGATTCTTGTTCGCGCCGGACTGCTGCGCAGTTTTCGGGAGGGGCGAACGATTATTTACCGCTCTGATGTCGAAGGCATGCAGTCGTTGATATCGTTTCTGATCAATGATTGCTGCAATGGGCACCCCGAACTCTGCGGCCTTTTGGGCATCGACCCCGCGGCGGGATGCGGGTGCGCGCCAACGACCAAGAAAGCCGCCCCTAGGAAACAAGTGACACGCGGAAAAAGGCTCGTCAGCGCTCGATAGTCTTGTAAGAATGCCCGCTCATTCGGCGCGGGTCGAGACGCGCGCAGGAGCGCGCTCCTTCAGAATGAGGTCCGATAGCCGAGCGTCTTCCGATCCGTCCGCCGGCTTCCCAGCGACCTTTCGTCCCGCCGCATTGCGCGGCATAATATCGTATGGACCTGACACCCCGATTGCAGCTGATGAACTGGCTGGTGAGCCAGGGCCTGAGCGGCCTGCCGGAGAACGATCTCGTTCGCGGTTTCTGCGAGCGTTGCCGGGCTGAAGGCCTCGATCTGTCGCGTGGCCTTGTCTTCATCGATACGCTGCACCCGATTTTCGAGGGGCGTGGATTTCGCTGGAACGATACCGAGACCAGCGAGAGCGACTCGTTCGAATACGGCCCGACCAGCGAGGGCGATGCAGCGCAGAACTGGCGCCGCTCGGTCTTCCATCACATGCTCGAAAACGGTCATGACGACCTGCAGATCGATCTCGCCGATTGCGCCACGCTCGACTTTTCCATGATCGATGAGCTTGCCGCCAAAGGTCACCGGCACTTTGTCGCCTTCGTGCATCGCTTCGGCGAGACCGGAACATTGGGCCAGATGGACTGTGTCTATTCCTACTGGGTAACGCGGCGGCATGACGGCTTTGGCGAGCAGGGCCTGGCGGCGCTGCGGGACCTCGTGCCGGTGTTGGGGCTTGCGATCAAATCCGGCGCCCAGGTGGAGATCGCCCGCACGCTGGGCCGGGTCTATCTCGGGCGAGATGCCTCCGAGCAGGTGCTGCGCGGGCGGATCGCGCGCGGCGTCACCGAGCGCATCAACGCGGTGCTGTGGTTCTCCGATCTGCGCGGCTCGACCGCGATCAGCGAGAGCATCGGACCCGACGAAATCATTCCGTTTCTCAACGACTACGCGCAGGCCGCAATCGACGCCATCCACGACGAGGGCGGCGACGTGCTCAAACTGATCGGCGACGGCGTGCTGGCGATGTTCACCAATGCCGACATGGCCATCGCGAGGCGCGCAGCATTGAGGGCGGAGCACCGTTTCAGGGGAAATATGATTTCGCTCAATGAGCGCCGCACCGCCGATGGCCGGCCGACGACGTCGGCCTATGTCGGGCTGCATGTCGGCGAAGTGTTTTATGGCAATATCGGCAGCGAGGATCGGCTCGACTTCACCGTGGTCGGGCCGGCGGTCAACGAGGTCAGCCGCATCGCGTCGATGTGCCGTTCGGTCGATCGCGAACTGCTGGCGTCCTCGGACTTTCGATCTGGCCTGGATTCGGCCGGGCGAGACTACCTGGTCTCCACCGGCCGGTTTGCATTGCGCGGCATCGGCCGGGCGCAGGATCTCTATACGCTCGATCCCGACATCACCTCGGATCAGGCCGTTGCCGGCCGCTACGAGGACTATCTCGCGACTTAAGCGAGCGCCCGTTGATTCACATCAATGCGCCCGGCCCCGCATCTGTCCCAGCATGCGAAAAAGAGAGAGGGGGACGCCGCATGTACAAGCACATTTTGCTTCCCACCGATGGTTCGGAGCTGTCGAAGGCGGCGATGAAGCACGGGATCGAACTGGCGAAAGCGATCGGGGCCAAGGTGACCGCGCTGGTGGTCTCAACGCCGCTTACCTCCCTCGTCGTCGAACCCAGCAGGGTTTCGGGGGCCCTGGAGCAATACAAGGCGCTGGTCGCCGAGCAGACCGCGAAATATCTCGACAACGTCAAAGACAACGCGACGAGTGCGGGTGTCGAATGCGGTGTGCTGTGCATCGAACACGACAAGCCCTACGAGGCGATCGTCGATACCGCAAAGCAAAGGGGTTGCGATCTCGTGGTGATGGCGTCGCATGGCCTGCGCGGCGTATCGGCGATCCTCGGCAGCGAAACCCTCAAGGTGCTGACCCACACCTCGATCCCGATCCTGGTCTATCGCTAGACTGTCCAGCTATTTTGCCTTGGTCCGCATGGTGTAGAGCCCGAGCGCCAGCAGCGAGGCCACCGTCAGCACGATGCCGAGCGCGAACATCGCCTGGTGCGAGACCGTTGCCGCCAGCCAGACCCCGATCGCCGCGCCCATCATCTGCCAGAAACCGAGCAGCGCCGAGGCGGCGCCGGCCTTCTCGCCGAACGGGGAGAGCGCCTGCGCGGTGCCGAGCGGATTGACGATGCCCATGCCGAGCAGGAACACCGACATCGCGCCGAGGAACGGCAGGAAAGCCGGATCGAAGAGCGACACCAGCAGGATCGCGACGCTGCCGGCCGCGGCAGCAGCAGGCCGAACTGGACCGCGCGATCGAGCCCGAAGCGCGGCGCCAGCCGCGTTGCCAGCATGCCCGCGGCGAACACGATCATCACGGTGCCCGCGAAGAACCAGCCGAGCTCGATCGGCGTGAAACCCAGCCCCTCGATCAACACCCGCGGCGCGGCCGAGAACATCGCGAACAACCCGCCCATGATCAGGCTGACGGTCGCCGCCGGAATCAGGAAGCGGCGATCCGTCGACAGACCAAGATAGTTTCTGGCGATGGCCAGCGGATCGAGCGGGGTCCGCGTCGAGCGATGGGTTTCGCCGAGCACGGCGCTATAGGCGATGGCGCCGAGCGCGGCAAAGGCTCCGACAAAGACGAATTCGGAACGCCAGCCGAAAGCGTGATCGAGCGCGCCGCCGAGCAGCGGCGAGAAGCCGGGCGCTGCCGCCATCGCGATCATGATCAGCGCCATGGCGCGGCCGAGCGCGGCGCCGGAGAACAGGTCGCGGGCGATCGCGCGCGACAGCACCGAGGTCGCGCAGGCGCCTGCGGCCTGGATGACGCGGCCGGCCAGAAGGCTCGGCAGGTCGGTGGCGAGCCCGCACCAGATGCTGCCGGCGAGGAATACCGCAAAGCCGATCAGGACCGGCCAGCGCCTTCCGTAGCGATCCGAGATCGGCCCGACCACGAGCTGGCCGAGCGCGAACACCGCCAGGAAAATCGTGATCGCCGAGGTGACGGCCGGGGTCGAGACCTTCAGCGACGCTGCCATCTGCGGCAGCGACGGCAACAGGATATTGGTGGCAAGGGTTCCCGTCGCCGATAGCGCAGCGAGCACCGCGATCTGCAGGAAGGTGGAGGAGACTTCCGGGCGTGGCGCCGCGGTGATCGTTGAAACGGTCTGGTCGGCCATGGAAGCTCCCGGTCTCGTATGACATGATATATATCATATAAAACGGGAGAGGGAACGTTGAATTTTTGCTCGTCATGCCCGGCCCTGCGCCGGGCATCCACGTCCTTTTTGCTTTTTCAACCGATGAGGAAGACGTGGATGGCCGGGACAAGCCCGGCCATGACGATCATGCCTGCAATCAGCCCCGCTACGCCTTCGCCGCCTCGCCGACCATTTCCGGCTGCCGCGCCAGCGACACCGCCGGCGACAGCAGGATCACCAGCGCCTGCGCGCCGAAGATCGCGACTGCGAGATAGAGGCAGGTCTCGGCGCCATAAAGCCCGCCGACGATGGCGCCGAGCGCGGAGCCGAGCGGGCGCGCGCCATAGCTCATGATGTTGATCGCCGAGACCCGCCCCAACAGCCGCGGCGGCGTCACCGATTGCCGCAAGGTCGTGGTGGAGATCACCCACAGGATCGGGCCTGCGCCGAGCAGGAAGAAGCTTAGCGCCTGCAAGCCACGGCGACGGAATGAATGTGGTCAGCGCCATCACGCCGGCTGCGACAAAGCCGGTCACCGGTCCGAGCCCGATCACGGTACCGAAGGCGAGCCGCCGCATCACCCGCGTTGCCAGCAGCGCGCCGACCACCATGCCGGCGCCGTACATCGCCAATGTCGCGCCGACGCCGGTCGCCGACAGTCCGAGACGACGGACCGCATAGGGCACGAATACCGCGAGCAGCAGGAAGGATGCGGTGTTGAAGATGAACTGGGTGATGAAGACCGGCCGCAGCAGCGGATGATGCAGCACGAAGGCGGCACCTTCCCTGATGTCCTGCAGCGGATGACGGCGCGGCGCAGGCGCGCGCGCGGGCTCGTAAATTCCCGACAGCAGCACCACGGCGACAACGGAGAGCGCGGCGGCAAATCCAAAGGCCGGCGCGGCACCCGCCCATCCGACCAGCACGCCGCCCAGCGCGGGTCCACTGGCGAAGGCAATGGTGCGCGCGAGTTCGATCCGCGCGTTTGCGGCGGGCAATAATTTCGGCGATACCAGCGACGGCACCAGCGCTGGCGCCGCCACGCTATAGACGACGGTGCCGCATACCGCGACAAAGCCTAGCAGAGCGAGCAAGGGCAGGGTCAAAAGGTCGAGCCCGATCAGCGTCAGGATCGCGAGCAGTGCCGCGGCGCGCAAACCTTCCGCGCCGGCCATCAGCCAGCGCCGCGAGATGCGGTCGGCGAAGCAGACCCGCGGGAATCGCGAACAGGATGAACGGCAGCGTCAGCGCGGTCTGCAGCAGGCCGGTCTGGCCTTCGCCGACGCCGAGCAGCAGCACCGCGACGATCGGGGCCGCGGCCAGCGCGATCTGCTCGGCCGATTGCGCCGCCAGATTGGACCAGGCCAGCCGGTTGAAGGTCTTGGGCAGGTGGAGCGCCTGGTTGATCGAAGTCATGGCTCGATTCCTTGCATCGTCGGTATGTTGGCATTGTCAGGCCCCAAGGACGGCCAAGCCACCCGCTTCCCGATAGGCCGGGGTTCCAGCCAGATGCAGTTGCAAATGAGTTGCAATAAAAGAAAACTTGAGCCATCCTGCCCAAATGGACGCACGAAGCCCCGATTTATCCCCTGATTCCTCACCAACGGTCTCCGCCGGCTCCGCTGCGCTGGACGCGCCGGGCTGGCGGACATCGCGGGGTACGCCTTCGCTGGCCGACATGTTCGCTTCGGTGCCGACGGCCAAACAGGGCTCGTTCTGGCGCAAGCTGCTGGCGTTCCTCGGTCCGGGCTATCTGGTCGCGGTCGGCTATATGGATCCCGGCAACTGGGCGACCTCGCTCGCCGGCGGTTCCAAATTCGGCTACGCGCTTTTGTTCGTCGCGCTGTTGTCCAACGTGATGGCGATCGTGTTGCAGTCGCTGTGCACGCGGCTTGGCGTCGGCGCCGGGCGCGACCTCGCCCAGGCCTGCCGCAATTCCTTTCCGCGCTGGGTCTCAATGCCGCTGTGGCTGTCGGCGGAAGTCGCCATCACCGCCACCGATCTGGCCGAAGTGATCGGCACCGCCATCGGCCTCAATTTGCTGTTTCATATTCCGCTCGAGATCGGCGTCATCATCACCGCCGCCGACGTGTTCCTGATCCTGGCGCTGCAGGTATTCGGCTTCCGCTGGATCGAAGCCTTTGTGGTGGCGATGCTGGGCGTGATCGCGGCGTGCTTTGCGGTGCAGATTGCGATGGCCGATCCCGATTGGGGCGCCGTCATCAGGGGTTTTGCGCCGACGACCGACATCTTCGCCAACCGCGAGATGCTGTATCTGGCGCTCGGCATTCTCGGCGCCACCGTGATGCCGCATAATCTCTATCTGCATTCGGGGCTGGTGCAGACCCGTGGCTATGGCGAGGGGCTCGACGAAAAGCGCGAAGCGATCAAGCTTGCGACCATCAATTCCTCGATCGCGCTGTGCCTGGCGCTCACCATCAATGCCTCGATCCTGATCCTGGCGGCGGCGACCTATCACCGCGCCGGCAAGACCGACGTCGCCGAACTCGATCAGGCCCACGCGTTCCTGGCGCCGCTGCTCGGCTCGACGCTGGCGCCGACGCTGTTTGCGATTGCGCTTGTTGTGCTGCGGGCTGAACTCGACCATCACCGCGACGCTGTCGGGCCAGATCGTGATGGAGGGTTTTCTCAATTTGCGCATCGCGCCATGGCTGCGGCGCATGGTGACGCGGGGGATAGCGATCGTCCCGGCCGTGGTCGTAACGGTCTGGGCCGGCGGCAAGGCCACCGGCCAGTTATTGATTCTGAGCCAGGTCGTGCTCAGCCTGCAACTGCCGTTCGCGGTGGTGCCGCTGGTGATGTTCACCGCCAGCCGCGCCAAGATGGGCCCGTTCACGGCGCCGCGCTGGCTCACGGTGCTCGCCGCGCTGACGGCGGCGGTCATCATCGCGCTGAATGCGAAGCTGGTGTGGGATTATGTGATGGGGTGAGGTGCGCAGGCGGCGCCGTCAATCACAACTGTCATCGCCCGGCCTCGACTGGGCGACCCAGTATTCCAGAGACGCCAGTGATCAATCGAGAAGCCGCGGCGTACTGGGTCACCCGCTTTCGCGGGTGATGACGACTGATTGTGTGGCGCCCCCGTGCGCCCAGCCAAGAAATCAATCCTGCGGCTCGGTCAGCACTTCGCCCGACGCGTCGATCCGCAGCCAGCCGGAGGGGGCAAGCCGCTGCTGCGGCAGGAAGCGGCCCTTGTAGTCCATCTTCTTCGAGCCTTCGATCCAGTAGCCGAGATAGACGTAAGGCAGTCCCTGTCGCCTGGCGCGGGTGATGTGGTCGAGGATCATGAAGGTGCCGAGCGAGCGGCTTATCTCGGACGGTTCGAAGAACGAATAGACCATCGACAGCCCGTCGCTGAGCACATCGGTCAGCGCCACCGCCAGCAGTTCCTGGCCGTGGCCGCTGATGCCGCTGCCTTCGCTGCTGCGGCGATATTCGACGATGCGGGTCTCGACGTGGCTGTCTTCCACCATCATCGCGTAGTCGAGTACGGTCATGTCGGCCATGCCGCCGTGGCGATGGCGCTGGTCGAGATAGGCGCGAAACACGGAATATTGTTCCGAGGTCGGCACCGCGCTGCGCTGTTCGCTAACGATGTCGGCATTGCGGGCCAGGATCTTCCGGAAATTGCGCGACGGCCGGAACTCGTTGGCGATGACGCGAACGGAAACGCAGGCCCGGCACTGGTCGCAGGCGGGGCGGTAGGCAATCGACTGGCTGCGCCGGAAGCCGCCATGGGTGAGGAGGTCGTTGAGGTCGCCGGCCTTGTCGCCGACCAGATGCGTGAACACCTTGCGCTCATGCCGGCCGGGCAGATACGGGCAGGGCGAGGGCGCCGTCAGGTAGAATTGCGGGGTATCACGCGAGTGCTGGGTCACGGGGTATCGTCAGGCCTCCGAAGCAGCGGCAGGCAATAGCATCGCGCCGCAATGGCTTACGGTCAATGGTACCCTGGGATCAGAAGGTTCGCGCCGGTTGCCCCACCTGGCTGCGAACAGAGCTGTTGATAACTACGGTTCCCAGCGCGATGTCGTGCAGCAGGCGCCGGCGGCCGTTGAACAGCCCGACCAGCAGAATGAACGGCGTCAGGAACGATATCGAAATCCAGAACAGCACCGCGTGCATGGCGCCGAGCACGAAATAGCAGGGCGCGCCGTACCAGGTGCGCAGCTCCAGATCCATCACCCGCATGCCCAGGGTTGCCGAATGCGGCCCGCCCAGCGAGGCGCCGTAATAGATCACGGCCCAGATCACGGAAGCCGGCGATACCAGCCAGAACAGCGCCCAGCCAAGCCCCAGCGTCACCACGCCGAACACGGCGATGAACATGCAGGCCAGAATCACGGGGATGGAAAGCACCACGAGATCGATCAGGAACGCGAACACCCGCCGCGTCAGCACGCCGCGAAACAATTCCGGCTGCAATAAGGGATCAAACGCGTGCGGCTGAAAATTCGCAGCACCTCCGTTGCGCCAGGCGCCGCCCGTATAACCCGAACCGCTGTCAGACATGATCAGTCCTCCCGACTGTAACCGTGCAGGACATGGGAACCGCCACGGCGCTTGCAAGGGCCCCGATCATTACCGGACCGCAATATTCCGGCGATTCCGCGGCTGGAGT
This sequence comes from uncultured Alphaproteobacteria bacterium, assembly GCA_963778925.1. Lineage (GTDB taxonomy): Bacteria > Pseudomonadota > Alphaproteobacteria > Rhizobiales > Xanthobacteraceae > Bradyrhizobium. Next base: position 50,169 of record CAVZWE010000002.1, read on the forward strand.
AACAGTACCCCGTCGTCCCGGCTCGAGGCCGGGACGACGAGTTGAGAGAGTCGTTCAGGCCTCCGCCCTCAGCTTTTCCGCCGCCTGGGCTGCGAAGTAAGTCAAGATCCCGTCGGCGCCGGCGCGCTTGAATGCCAGCAGGCTTTCCATCATCGCGCGTTCGCCGTCGATCCAGCCATTGCCGGCGGCGGCCGCGATCATCGCGTATTCGCCGGACACCTGATAGACGAAGGTCGGCATCCCGAAGGTGTCTTTGACCCGGCGCACGATGTCGAGATAGGGCATCCCCGGCTTTACCATCACCATGTCGGCGCCTTCGGCGATATCGAGCTCGACCTCGCGCAACGCCTCGTCGGAATTGGCGCTGTCCATCTGATAGGTGCGCTTGTCGCCGGTCAGCGTCTTGGCCGAGCCGATGGCGTCTCGGAACGGGCCGTAGAAGGCGGAAGCATATTTTGCGGCATACGCCATGATCTGGACGTCGAGGAATCCGGCGGCATCCAGCCCCTCGCGGATGGCGCCGACCCGGCCGTCCATCATGTCGGAGGGCGCGATGATGTCGCAGCCGGCTTCGGCCTGCACCAGCGCCTGCCGTACCAGTACCGCGACCGTCTCGTCGTTGAGGATCCTGCCGTCCTCGATCAGCCCGTCATGGCCATGGCTGGTGAAGGGATCGAGCGCGACGTCGCAGAGCACGCCGAGACCTGGAAATTCCTTCTTGATGGCGCGCACCGATTTGCAGACGAGATTGTCGGGATTGGTCGCTTCCGAGCCGTGCTCGTCACGCAAGGACGGCTCGGTATAGGGAAACAGCGCGATGCAGGGGATGTTCAGCTTCATGGCACGCTCGGCGTCGCGCACCGCCTGGTCGACGGAAAGCCGATCCACGCCCGGCATCGAGGCCACGGCCGCGCGCGTGTTGTGGCCATCGACCACGAACAGCGGCCAGATCAGATCGTCTGTGGTGAGGACATTTTCCCGCACCAGCCGGCGTGCCCATTCGGCCTTGCGATTGCGGCGCGGACGAACCACCAGATCGAGGCTGTGGGAGGCCAGCGCAGTCGTTGGCCGCGGGGCGTCGCGCATTTCGATCGGACGCCCGAATTTGATCGCCATGGATGGTCTCTCCGCAGACTGTTTTTTGAACCGCTCTAATCCTAGCACTTTGGACGGCCGCCGTCACCGCGGCCTTGACCTGCCGCAAGCCCGATTGATTTTGCCGCGCCGAGGGGCCATGACTCGGGCTACAAAGGCATATTCCCGATCATGAACAGCACTCCGCATGTCTGAGACCCCATCGCGCGACAACTCGCGGGACCATGCCATGTCGGTGGCAGCGATTTCGTCGGAACGAATCGAAACCGACGAAAACGTCTGGACCCGGCGGCTGGTGATTTTCCTGCGCATCATGGCCGTCGCCTCCGTCATCAAGGGCCTCTACCACTGGGCGCAGGTCACGGGCTTCATCGGCGGTGAGGAAGACGCCTTCGAAAACCAGCCGATGGCGTGGCAGACCGCCACCGTATATTTTGCGGTGATCGAACTCGTCGCCGCGGTCGGGCTGTGGCTGGCAACCCCCTGGGGCGCGGTGGTGTGGCTGACGACCGTGGTGTCGATGGCGGTCATCGAACTGATGTTTCCCGGCATTTACGGCGGCAGCCTGCTTGTGGTCGGCGTTGAAGCCCTGATGCTCGCGGCCTATCTCGCGCTGGCCTGGATGGCGGCACGCGAACGGCCGCCATAGCGTGTCGAAATTCGCAAGCATGATCCGCCAAAGTGTTTGCGGTTTATTGCCGGGATCATGCGCAAAATCATGTTGCCATATTTGGGGTAAACCCGAGTTCGCCCGGATAAAATTTTCGGCGCCATTCGCGGTAACATTTCGGTCACCCTAACGCTGCGGTCACACCTGTTACGCAAGCCTTTCAAATTTGAACGATGCTGTTCCCATATGCGACAGAAGCCGCAGACGAAGCGTGAACATCGTGATCGCACCGTGAATGAAGCGTTGCGAAAAGTCCTTGTGGCACAGGCTTAATCCGCGATTCACTGTCTTAAATTCATGATCTCTTTATTGTCTTATTTAAGCTGATCTTCAAACCGACCCCTTAAGTTCCGGCTATCAGGCGGGACAAAAGTTTCGTCGAATAAGTCGACAAAAACGACAGCAGGGGAAGTGTCATGATGAAAGCCGTAGCAACGGCGGTAGAAACTGCCGAACGCGCTCCCGGCCAGGCGCCGGTGCAGCCGCTCTATCTGGAAGCGCTGACTTTGGTGGAGCGGCTGCATCGCCGCCTGCTCGACGTCATCAAGGATGAATTCGATCGCCGCGGCCGCGCCGACATCAATTCGGTGCAGGCGCTGCTGCTCTATAACATCGGCGACAAGGAACTGACCGCGGGCGAACTGCGCACGCGCGGCTATTACCTCGGCTCCAACGTCTCCTACAATCTGAAGAAGCTGGTCGAACTCGGCTTCCTCGATCATCAGCGTTCGCGCGTCGATCGCCGTTCGGTCCGCATCCGCCTCACCACGCAGGGCCAGGAAATCCGCCGCATCGTCGACGCGCTCTATCAGAAGCACGTCAAGACCGTGGAGCAGGTCGGCGGCATCTCGAACGAGGAATTCGCGACCCTGAACAAGTCGCTGCACCGGCTCGAGCGGTTCTGGACCGACCAGATCCTGTATCGGCTCTGAGAGTTTTCGGCCAAGCCGGCGATCTGAAAAGACCGGCAGCCGCTTAATAACAACAAGACAGACTTCCCCAAGCGCATCGGCCCGGCTTTTCCGGACCGGTGCGTTTTGTTTTTCATGGCGTTTTCGAGCCAAGTGGATACCGGTTCGCCTGAAGAAAACGCGTCAAGACTAAAATCGTTTCCCGAAATGGAACTTTTGCCCGCTCCCGTGCTTATCCCGTCCTTATCGGAGGAAAAAGGCCATGCTGGTCGAGCGCGGATTGCAGGTGATGAATATGGAGGTGGTCGGCGATGCCTACGCCATCGCCTCGAACTACCTGCGCCGGACCGGTTGCATCCCCGATAATTTGGTCACTAACGAACGGCTGCTGCAAATCATCGTCGAGATGTTTCAGCGCGGTGAATTCAACCGGATCAGGCTCGCCAACAAGGCGATCGCGCGGTTCGATGCCTGCGAACTTGTCTGACCATCAGCGGAGAAATTCATGGAAGCCGCCATCGACCGTATCATGATGACTTACGATCTCCTGCTCAACCGTTCCGCCGCCGCCAGCGCCGACGCGCGCGCGAAGGTGACGCATTACGTCACCACACTCTATGAGGCGGGCGAGAAGGACATGCATCGGCTCACGGTGTGTGGGCTGACCTATCTGCGCGAACTCGACGGCTCCAGCGATCCGGTGAAGGCTGGGTTTACGGGGCTGTAGGCACTGCCGTCATACCCGCCACCGGGTCTCGCCTGCGGCGAGCCCAATGACAGGCTCCAGCGGGTATCCAGTACGCCGCGGCCTCTCGATGGATCACCAGCGTCTCTGGAATACTGGGTCGCCCGGTCAAGGCCGGGCGATGACACCGTATATGTTCGCGCAGCAAGCCGCTGCCCATTGAGGAAGTCGTCTGCTACACCTCGGCCTTAACAAACAGCCCAGGAAACCCCCATGCTCACCCTGCATCATCTCAACGACTCGCGCTCGCAGCGTATTCTCTGGCTGCTGGAAGAACTCGGCGTGCCGTATGAGATGAAGCATTACCAGCGTAACGCCACCACGCGCCTGGCGCCGCCGGAACTGACCGCGGTGCATTCGCTCGGCAAATCGCCTGTGATCACCGACGGTGATGTCAGGATCGCGGAATCCGGTGCGATCGTCGATTACATCATCCGCACCTACGGCAAGGGGCGGATGATGCCGGCGCCCGGCAGCGCCGATTACGAAACCTACAACGAGTGGCTGCATTATTCGGAAGGCTCCGCGATGCTGCCGCTGATGCTGAACCTCTATGTCGGCCGCTTGAAGGAGGCCGGCGCGCCGCTGCATCCGCGCATCGACAGCGAGATGGCCAATCACCTCGGCTATGTCGATGGCGCGCTCAAGGGCAAGGAATTCTTCGTCGGCAGTTCGCTGACCGGCGCCGATATCCAGATGAGCTTTGTCGGCGAGATGGCGAAAGTGTTCGGCAAGCTCGGGCCGTATCCGAACCTCGCCGCCTGGCTGTCGCGGATGCACGTCCGGCCGGCGTTCCAGCGCTCGGTCGAGAAGGGCGGGGCGTACAGGTTTGCGAAATAGCTCCCGTCGTTCCGGCCAAGCCAACGGGTCGGCGCGAAGCGCCGCCCGATGGCGCGAGCCGGAACCCGTACGCCGTGTCGGCAGGAAGGGCACCTTGGCAGACGCCTTCTTCCTCAACGGACAGCGGTGGTTATGGGCCCCGGCTCAAGGCCGGGGCGACGGCAGGAGGGAGGGGCCCAGGCCATCTAGCACCCACCCCATCCCCACCATATCTTGCATAAATATCAGCTACGTACCGCAAGCGCTTGGCCGTTGCCGCCCGATATGGTATCCCCCGAGCGCCGCTTTTGATCGCCACACATGACCGGCCGCAATGCCCTAACCGGCTGCGGCGGTGGAGATATTTCGCCGATGAGCCCTTCCTCTTCCAGCGCCAAGACCGCCTCCGCGCCCGACTCGTTCTTTACCGCCACGCTTGACCAGGCCGATCCCGATATCGCCGCCGCGATCCGCGGCGAACTCGGCCGGCAGCGTCACGAGATCGAGCTGATCGCCTCGGAAAACATCGTTAGCCGCGCGGTGCTGGAAGCACAGGGCTCGGTGATGACCAACAAATACGCCGAAGGTTATCCGGGCGCACGCTATTACGGCGGCTGCGAATGGGTCGACGTCGCCGAGACGCTGGCGATCGAGCGCGCCAAGAAACTGTTCGGTGCGCAATTCGCCAATGTGCAGCCGAATTCCGGCAGCCAGATGAACCAGGCGGTGTTCCTGGCGCTGTTGCAACCGGGCGATACCTTCATGGGCCTCGATCTCGCCGCCGGCGGCCATCTCACCCACGGCGCGCCCGTCAACATGTCCGGCAAATGGTTCAAGGCGCAGCACTACACCGTGCGCCGCGAGGACCAGATCATCGACATGGATGCGGTCGCCCGCCGCGCCGAGGAGGTGAAGCCGAAACTGATCATCGCTGGCGGCTCGGCCTATTCGCGTGCGTGGGACTTCAAGCGCTTCCGCGAGATCGCCGACAGCGTCGGCGCCTACTTGATGGTCGACATGGCGCATTTCGCCGGCCTCGTTGCCGGTGGCGTGCATGCCTCGCCGGTGCCGTACGCGCACGTCACGACCACGACCACGCACAAGTCGCTGCGCGGCCCGCGCGGTGGCTTGATGCTCTGGAATGATGAGCAGTTGACCAAGAAGTTCAACTCGGCGGTCTGCCCCGGCTTGCAGGGCGGGCCCTTTATGCATGTGATCGCGGCCAAGGCGGTCGCGTTTGCCGAAGCGCTGCGGCCGGATTTCAAGATCTACGCGAAGAACGTCGTCGAAAATGCCAAGGCGCTGGCGGAATCGTTGCGCGCCCAGGGCCTCGACATCGTCTCCGGCGGGACCGACAACCACCTGATGCTGGTCGACCTCAGGCCAAAGGGCCTGAAGGGCAATGTTTCGGAAAAAGCCCTGGTGCGCGCGGCCATCACCTGCAACAAGAACGGCATTCCCTTCGATCCCGAGACGCCGTTCGTCACCTCCGGTCTTCGGTTGGGGACGCCGGCCGCCACCACGCGCGGCTTTGGCGTTGCCGAATTCAAGCAGGTCGCCGGCATGATCGCCGAAGTGCTCAACGCGCTGGCGCAGTCGCAGGACGGCAAGGCGCCGCTGGTGGAAGCCGCGATCAAGGAACGGGTCAGGGCGCTCACCGACCGCTTCCCGATTTATCAGTAAGGTCTTGCAGTAAGGTTTTTGCCGGATGCGTTGCCCCAGCTGCAACAGTCTCGATACCCAGGTGAAGGACTCCCGTCCGACCGAGGATTCCGCCGTGATCCGGCGGCGCCGGGTCTGCGTCGCCTGCAATTTCCGCTTCACCACCTTCGAGCGGGTGCAGTTGCGCGAGCTGACGGTCATCAAGCGCAACGGCCGCCGGGTGCCGTTCGATCGCGACAAGCTGGTGCGCTCGGTGCAGATCAGCTTGCGCAAACGTCCGGTCGATCCTGAAAGGGTCGAGAAGATGGTTTCGGCCATCGTGCGCGAGCTTGAAAGCGGCGGCGAAGCGGAGATTTCATCGGAAGCGATCGGCGAGATCGTGATGGAGCATCTGCGCCAGCTCGACGACGTCGCCTACGTCCGCTTCGCCTCGGTCTATCGCAATTTTCGTGAAGCCAAGGATTTCGAGACCGTGCTTGGCGAACTCTCCGGCGACGACGACGCCCGGGTTGCCCTGTTACGCAAATGATCTTCCGCATTCTGGAAGACCAGCTCGCGCAGAAATCGAAGCAATCAAAAGCCGACGATCTGCGCTTCATGCAGCTCGCGCTGACGCTTGGCCGGCGCGGGCAGGGCCGCACTTGGCCCAACCCCGCCGTCGGCGCGGTCGTGGTCAGGGATGGCATCATTGTCGGCCGCGGCTGGACGCAAGCAGGCGGCCGCCCACACGCCGAGCCGGAGGCGCTCAGCCGCGCCGGCGAGGCCGCGCGGGGTGCTACGCTCTATGTCACGCTGGAGCCGTGCTCGCATTTCGGCAAATCGCCGCCCTGTGCCGACGCCACCATCGCCGCCGGCATCGCGCGCGTGGTATCGGCGATCGAGGACCCCAATCCGGAGGTCGCCGGCCAGGGTCACGCCCGGCTTCGCGCCGCCGGCATCAAGGTCGATGTCGGGCTCGGCGCGGCCGAGGCAACCCACGATCACGCCGGACATTTCAGGCGCGTCCGTGACAAGCGTCCCCATGTGATCCTGAAACTCGCGGTATCCTCCGACGACAAGATTGCCGCCGCCGGCCACAAGCCCGTCGCGATTTCGGGCGAAGCGGCCAAAGCGCGGGTGCATCTGTTGCGCGCGCAATGCGACGCTATCCTGGTCGGGATCGGCACCGTGCTGGCGGACGATCCGCTGTTGACCTGCCGCCTGCCGGGGATGGAGGCGCTTTCGCCGGTGCGGGTGGTGCTCGATCCGAGCCTGCGCTTGCCCGGCACCAGCCGGCTGGTTCATTCCGCGCGTGAGACGCATCTATGGGTGATGACGTCGAACCTGGCGGAAGCGCCCGCCGCCATGAGGCTAGGCGCCGCCGGCGCCCAGGTGATCCGCGTCGCCACCACGACCGCGCCGCGGCCGGGGCTCGATCCCCTGGGCGTGCTGCATGCGCTGGCCGGGAAGGGTATCACAAGGCTTTTGGTGGAAGGCGGCGCGCGGGTGGCATCGTCCTTTGTCACGGCAGGCCTCGTCGATGAAGTTTGGCTGGTTCGCGGCCCCAACGCGATCGGCGCCGATGGCGTCGCCGCGCTGGATGCATTGCCGCTGTCCGTTCTCACCGGCTCGCCCAGTTTCAAACGACGTGCTAGCGAGAGCCTGCAAAAGGATACTCTTACGATTTACGAGCGGGCCTGATGTTCACCGGCATTGTCACCGACATCGGCGAGCTCGTCAGCCTGACGCCGACGGCACAGGGGCAGTTGCACCGGCTGCGTATCGCCTGCCGCTACGACCGCGCGACCATCGCCGACGGCGCCTCGATCGCCTGCAACGGCGTTTGCCTGACCGTGGTCGGCTCGGGCGTCGCCGGTGACAAAACCTGGTTCGACGTCGACGCCGCCGCCGAGACGCTTGGTATGACCACCGCGAAGCATTGGATGGTCGGCACCAGGCTCAATCTCGAGCGCGCGCTCAAAATCGGCGATGAACTCGGCGGCCATATCGTCGCCGGTCATGCCGACGGGATCGCCAATATTATCAAGCGCGACGATCTGCCCGACATGGCGCGGTTCGAACTGCGCACCACGCGCGAACTGGCGCGCTTCATCGCGGCGAAGGGCTCGGTGACCCTGGATGGCGTGTCGCTGACCGTGAATACCGTTGATGACGTGGTGTTTTCGGTGCTGATCATTCCGCATACCCTTGAGGTGACGACGCTTGCCGGCTGGCGGCAGGGCAGCGAGGTCAATCTCGAAGTCGACCTGATGGCGCGCTACGCCGCGCGGCTTGCGGAAATGAAGTAGCAAGTCGTCATGTCCGGCCTTGTGCCGGGCATCCACGTCTTGGCGGCGAAGTGAAGACGTGGATGGCCGGGACGAGCCCGGCCATGACACAAGGCAACGTATTCGCGCTTGGCTTCACACGTCGCGGCGACTACAAACGCGCTCTCAATCCTCATGGTGAGGAGGCGCTTTTGCGCCGTCGCGAACCATGAGGCCCGGAAATTTCCTCATCCTTCGAGACGCGGCCAAGTGGCCGCTCCTCAGGATGAGGGTAACCACCGATTGAAACGGAAACAGGTTGATGGCGGACGCGCGGCGCGTACAGTTGAAGGATCAGACCGACATCTCCGGCGCGCGCGCGCTGATCGTCGAGGCGCGGTTCTATGACGATATCCAGGATGCGCTCCTGGAAGGCGCGCTCGCCGAGTTGAAGGCCGCAGGCCTCACGCACGACATCATCACCGTCCCTGGCGCGCTGGAAATCCCGGCCGCGATCGCGATCGCGATCGATGCCGCTGAAAGCGCGGGAAAACCCTACGACGCGGCGATCGCGCTGGGCTGCGTGATCCGGGGCGACACCATCCATTTCGAGATCGTCTCGATGGAATCCTCGCGCGCGCTGATGGATCTTGCGGTGGCGAGGCGTATGCCGCTCGGCAACGGCATCATCACCGTCAATACCGACGCGCAAGCCTGGGCGCGGGCGCGCGCTTCCGAGCTCAACAAAGGCGGCGACGCGGCGCGCGCGGCGCTCGCCATGCTGCGGATCAAGCGCCGGCTGACGCGGATTTGATCATGGCAGCAAACAAGAAGATCAAGCCGGCAAAGGGTCAGGAGAAAGCCAAAGACAGGAAAGCCAACCGGCGCGGAGCGGCACGGCTCGCCGCCGTGCAGGCGCTCTATCAGATGGACATCGCGGGCGCGGGCATCAACGACATCTTCGCCGAGTTCGAGAGCCACTGGCTCGGCGGCGAGGTCGAGGGCGACAAATATCTGCCGGCCGAGGCGGCGTTTTTCAGGGATGTCGTTGCTGGCGTGGTGCGCGACCAGGCAAAGCTCGATCCGCTGATCGACGATGCGCTGTCGAAGGGCTGGCCGTTAAGGCGGATCGACGCCATCTTGCGCGCGGTATTGCGCGCCGGCTCCTATGAGCTCGAACATCGCAAGGATGTGCCCGGTCGCGTCGTGGTGTCGGAATATGTCGATGTCGCGCATGCCTTTGTCGAGGCCGAGGAGACCGGCATGGTGAACGCGGTGCTCGACCAGATCGCCCGCCAGTTCCGCGCCGACGAGTTTTCGCGGGGGTAGCAGGGATGGGCGCCAGCCATACATTCGGCTGTCATCATCCGCGAAAGCGGATGATTCAGTACTCCGCGGCCTTCGTGCATGATCACCGGGGCCCCGGCGTACTGGATCGCCCGGTCAAGCCGGGCGATGACGGTTGTTGTACGGACTGCGCGTCATGACGGATGGCAGCAAACCCGCCTCCGGCGAAGACGCGCTGATCGCCCGCTATTTCAAGCCGCTTGCGACCGACCCCGGCGCGTTTGGTCTCGGCGACGACGCGGCTATCCTGAAGGCGCTCGGCGACGACATCGTGGTGACGACCGACGCCATCGTCGAAGGCGTGCATTTCCTGGCTGACGATCCGCCCGACACCATCGCGCGCAAGGCGCTGCGGGTGAATCTCAGCGACCTCGCTGCCAAGGGCGCGACACCGGCGGGCTTTGTGCTGACGCTGGCGCTGTGCGACGCAGATGACGCCTGGCTGACGCCGTTCGCGCGCGGGCTTGGTTCGGACGCCGGCCTGTTCGACTGTCCGCTGCTCGGTGGCGATACGGTTTCGACGCCCGGTCCCCCGATGATCTCAGTCACGGCGTTCGGGCGGGTGTCCGCGGGCAAGATGGTCCATCGCAGCGGTGCGAAACCCGGTGATCGCGTGGTGGTAACGGGAACCATAGGCGACGCCACGCTCGGCCTCGATATCCTGAAGGGCGGTGCGGTGGCCGACGTTCTCGCCAAAGACGACGCGGCAAAAGCGATGCTGGTCGGGCGTTACCGCGTGCCGCAGCCGCGCAACGCGCTTGCCACCATTGTGCGCGATTACGCTCATGCGGCGATGGATGTCTCCGATGGTCTCGCCGGCGATCTCGCCAAGCTGTGCCAGGCATCCGGCGTGTCGGCGGTGATCGACGCGCCCAGTATTCCTTTGTCGGCGCCGGCTGCGGCGTTGCTGGCGCACGGCACTGTGGACATCGAGGTCATCGTTTCGGGCGGCGACGATTACGAAATTCTTTGCGCGGTGCCGGAGAGTAGCTTTGAGGCGTTCGCGGAAGCAGCCCGGGCCGCCGGGGTGGAGGTGAGCTCGATCGGGACGATTATCGCAGGAACATCGGGCCCGAGGTTTCTGGACGGCGAGGGCAGGGAGATCGTGCTCAAGCGCCTGTCTTACAGCCATTTCTAGGAATTTTGCGAAAAGCTGGCATCGTCACGGAAATACCTGCCAAAATCGACCGTTTATGCCCTTCGCGGCGTTGCGCCGGGCAGGCGATTTTGGCATGGTCCCGCCGATTTTAGGCCGCCCTTTTGGGCAGGGCAGGCCTTGTTTTTATGCGCCCGCCGCTCCCGCGGTGGCGTGGGGTGAGCATCAAGATCTGAGGCAAATTCAATGACAGCATTATGGGTGATTGTGCTCTGCGGAGCGCTTTCCATCGTTTACGCCATCTGGGCGACGGCTTCCGTCATGAAATCGGACGCCGGCAATCCGCGGATGCAGGAAATCGCAGCCGCCGTGCGCGAGGGCGCGCAGGCCTATCTCAAGCGCCAGTACATGACCATCGGCCTGGTCGGCATCGTGATCTTCGCGCTATTGGCCTACTTCCTCGGCATGCTGGTCGCGGTCGGCTTCCTGATCGGCGCGGTGCTGTCGGGTGCCGCCGGCTTCATCGGCATGAACGTCTCGGTCCGCGCCAATGTGCGCACCGCCCAGGCCGCGACCACCTCGCTGGCCGGCGGGCTTGAACTGGCGTTTAAAGCCGGCGCGATCACCGGCATGCTGGTGGCAGGTCTCGCGCTGCTCGGCGTTACCCTTTATTTCGGCTTCCTGACCTATTCGCTGCATCTGGCCGCCAACAGCCGTACCGTGGTCGATGCCCTGGTGGCGCTCGGCTTCGGCGCCTCGCTGATTTCGATCTTCGCGCGTCTCGGCGGCGGCATCTTCACCAAGGGCGCCGACGTCGGCGGCGATCTCGTCGGCAAGGTCGAGGCCGGCATTCCCGAGGACGATCCGCGCAACCCCGCCACCATCGCCGACAACGTCGGCGACAATGTCGGCGACTGCGCCGGCATGGCCGCCGACCTGTTCGAGACCTACGCGGTGACCGCGGTCGCCACCATGGTGCTGGCGGCGATCTTCTTTGCGACCTCGCCGCTGCTTACGAATATGATGACGCTGCCGCTCGCGATCGGCGGCGCCTGCATCATCACCTCGATCATCGGTACCTTCTTCGTCAAGCTCGGCCCCAGCCAGTCGATCATGGGCGCGCTGTACAAGGGCCTGATCGCCACCGGCATCCTGTCGCTGATCGGCGTCGCCGGCGTGATCTACTATCTGGTCGGCTTCGGTCCGCTGGCCGGGGTGAAATTCACCGGCATGGCGCTGTTCGAATGCGGCGTCGTCGGCCTCGTCGTCACCGGCCTGATCATCTGGATCACCGAATACTACACCGGCACCGAATATCGTCCGGTGAAGTCGATCGCGGCGTCCTCGGTCACCGGTCACGGCACCAACGTGATCCAGGGTCTGGCGATCTCGATGGAAGCAACCGCCGGTCCGGCGCTGGTGATCATCGCCGGCATTCTCGTTACCTACAGCCTGGCCGGCCTGTTCGGCATCGCCATTGCCACCACGACGATGCTGGCGCTGGCCGGCATGATCGTGGCGCTCGACGCCTTCGGCCCGGTCACCGACAATGCCGGCGGCATTGCCGAAATGGCCGGCCTGCCCAAGGAAGTCCGCAAGGCGACCGACGCGCTCGACGCGGTCGGCAACACCACCAAGGCCGTGACAAAAGGCTATGCGATCGGCTCCGCCGGTCTCGGCGCGCTGGTGTTGTTTGCGGCCTACAATGAAGACCTCAAATTCTTCATCGGCAATGCCGCGAAGTTTCCGTACTTCCAGGGCGTGGTGCCCGACTTCTCGCTGAACAATCCTTACGTCGTGGTCGGCCTGTTGTTCGGCGGCCTCTTGCCCTATCTGTTCGGCGCGATGGGCATGACGGCGGTCGGCCGGGCGGCCGGCGCGATCGTCGAGGAAGTGCGGCGCCAGTTCCGCGAAAAGCCCGGCATCATGCAGGGCACCGACAAGCCCGATTACGGCAAGGCGGTCGATCTTCTGACCAAGGCGGCGATCAAGGAAATGATCATCCCGTCGCTGTTGCCGGTGCTGTCGCCGATCTTCGTCTACTTCGCGATCTACGTGATCGCGGGCGGCGGCGCGGCCGGCAAGTCGGCGGCGTTCTCGTCGGTCGGTGCGATGCTGTTAGGGGTGATCGTCACCGGCCTGTTCGTCGCGATCTCCATGACCTCGGGCGGCGGCGCCTGGGACAACGCCAAGAAGTACATCGAGGACGGCCATTACGGCGGCAAGGGTTCTGATGCCCACAAGGCCGCGGTGACCGGCGACACCGTTGGCGATCCCTACAAGGATACGGCAGGCCCTGCCGTCAACCCGATGATCAAGATCACCAACATCGTGGCGCTGCTGCTGCTGGCGATCCTGGCGCACTGAGCGGCGCGATGCGGCTTAGGACAAAACCCCGCGGTGCAAGCCGCGGGGTTTTTGTTTGTTCTCGCTCCAGCGGCGTGCCCCGGATGCTGCGCAGCGCGCCGCACTTGCGGCGTGGTGCACTGCTGATCCGGGGCCTATGGATGTGGAATGAGGTGGGTCCCGGCCCTGCGGAGCAGCGCGGACGATGCTCGCGTCGCGGGAGAGCGCTGCACCGCGTCCGGGACACGATGGCGGCCTCACTTCACCTCCATCTGCAGCCCTTCCTTATCGATGATGGCGGCGAATTTCACGGTCTCGGCCTGCACGAAATCGGAAAACTGCTGCGGGGTGCCGTAATCGGCGCGTGCGCCCATCGCGGCGATGTTCTTCTTGATCTCGTCGCGCTCGAGCATCGCTTTGATCTGCGTGTTGAGCGCGTCGACGATAGCCGTGGGCGCGCTCTTCGGCAGGAACACGCCGAACCAGGACGAGACATCGAATTTGGCAAGCTCGGGCGCGCTCTCGCGCATGGTCGGAATTTCGGGCGCCGAAGGGCTGCGATCCGGTGTGGTCACCGCAAGCGCGTTGAGCTTGCCGTCCTGCACCTGCGGCAGCGACGGATAGAGATTGTCGAACAGGATCTGGATTTCGCCGCCGAGGGCGGCCTGCAGCGCCGGGCCCGCACCGCGGAACGGCACATGCACCATCTTCAGACCGGTCAATTGCAGGAACCAGGCGCCGGTGAGGTGAGGGCTCTGCCCGGTGCCGGACGAGCCATAGGTAAGCTTGTCCGGGTTGGCCTTGATATAGGCGATCAGCTCGGGGATGGTTTTGATCGGCACCGAGGGATGCGCCGAGACGATGTTGGGTATCCGGATCATGTTAGAGACCGCCTGCAACTGGTCGGCCTTGTAGGTCAGGTTGCGGAAGATGCTGTAGGCAATGGCGTTGGGGCCGGGATTGCCGATCAGGATGGTATGTCCGTCGCCCTTCTGGCGCACGACTTCCGCGGTGCCGATGGTGCCGCCGGCGCCGGACCTGTTCTCCACGATCGCGTTTTGGCCCCAAGCAGCCTGCAGATGCTGCGCCAGCAATCGTCCCATCACATCGGTCGAGCCGCCGGCCGCCGCCGGAACGATAAGGCGGACGGTCTCGGTCGGCCGCCAGTCGGAGGCGGCCCGGCCGAGGCGCGGCAGCGCAGCGGTCGCCGATAATGCTGCGGCCGCGGACAGCACGCCGCGGCGAGAAAAACCTTTGATCACCTGTCACTCCCTGCTTTGTTTGTTCTCTTGCAGACAAGCCTAGGCAGTGCGCGGGGAACCGGCAAGCGACGGGTTGGCGCAGGCGCCCTTGGTGTGAACCCGCAAATCCATAATGTTGTGCATTGCGGGCTCAAGTTGGATATCGCAGCCGGGCGGAAGGTACTGATGCTGGAAGTTGCCCGTCATTCGATCACCTCGTCGGCTTGGCCAAGCAGCGCCGCCGGCACTTGCAGACCAAGCGCCTTGGCGCTCTTGAGGTTCACGATAAGTTCGAACTTGATAGGCTGTTCGACCGGAAGATTGGCGGGATTGACGCCCTGCAGAATTTTGCTGACCTGACTCGCTGCGCGCCGATAGAGCTCGCCAAAACTTGCTCCATAGGCCATGAGACCACCGGCCTCCACCATTTCTCTTAGTCCGGAGATGGTAGGAAGCTGATGTCTGAGCGCCAGCTCTGCAATCTCCACCCGTTGCGCGGTAAATTCGGCATCATCAGCCACGACCAGCGCGCCTGTCCGCCGCATCGCGACGAACATCCCCTCGATATCCTTCGGATCTCGCTCGGCCAGAATTTGCAGCTCAATGCCGAGGTTCAGTGCTGCCATCCTGGATTCCCGCACGTATTGGGCCGCGGTCGGACTGAACTCGCGAACCAGAATTGCGACTGTCGTTAGCTTGGGAAGCAGCTCTTTGATCAGCTGTAGTCGCTTCGCTATGAGATCGCCGCTGATGCTGGTCGTTCCGGTGATATTGTGGCCCGGCCGGGCGAGGCTATCGACGAGCCCGGCCGCGACCGGATCTACGGTAGCCACGAATACCACCGGCGTTTGACCTGCGGCATTTTTGGCCGGCACCGCTGACGGCGTTCCGGAGGCGACAAGAATGTCGACCTTTCGGCCTACCAACTCGGCTGCCGCATCGGGGATCAGCGACGCACTCTGAGCCAGGCCGTATTCGATGACGAAGTGCTGACCTTCGACGAGGCCTTGTTCACGCAATCCCTGCCGAAAGCCGTTGATGAAGGCGGCTGGTGGCGGTCCAACGCGCAGGAAGCCGATCCGCCACATCCGCTCTGGCCGCTGCGCGCGCGTCGCGGATGGCCATACCACAGCCATGCCTCCAATCGCCGCGATGAATTCGCGCCGCCGCATGTGGCCCCCGGAAATGCGCTTGGCAACGGCAAAGCCTAGCACGCTGGAACGATGCGGCTGAGCGACAAATTCCCACACCTGGTCGGGCTTCCATCGACCCAACATTCACGCGGCGGCGAACTCCAGCGGCCCGTGTCCAATTGGGGCCACGCCCTAGTTAAAACTGAGCAGCTTGAACAGCGGCGTCAGGTAGCTGAGCTCCTGGCCTGAGGTGGCCGTAGTACGGCTGATGAAGTCAAAAATCTTGCCGTCCTGCAGCCCGTAATTGGCCAGCCGCTTCACCTGGCGATTCTTGTCGAAATAGATCGCGATCACGCGCTGGTCGACAACCCTCTGGTTCATGAAGGCAATCGGGCGCTCGGAGCGCTGCGAAATGTAATAAAACACCTCGCCGTTAAGGGTGGCGACCGTGGACGGCGTTCCCATCACGATCAGGACCTGGTCCTGGCTCGCGCCGATCGGAATCTGCTCGAGCGCGCCGGGGGGCAGGATGTAACCCTTCTGGAACTGCTCGCCGGTACAGCCGGCCAGCGCCGCGCATATCAGGGCGATGGCGGCGACCGCGCGCATGCCGCGCGGCAACCGCGCGCGTGAGGCTTTCTGGCTGGTCTCGGTCATTCCGGAACTGGTCCCGTCCCCTTGCATCGCGCGAGGCGTTGACGTACCGGGCAGCACGCTGGATTGCAAGATGAGCGGGCGCCCAATACGGAAACCTTGGGGGCTCGCATGTGGAACCCACAATGCTTTGGCCGTTCAATCACTTCAGGAAACCCCGGGTAGCCCTGCGCGGCACCATTGAGGTCATCTATGGCATGATCGTGACGCAGGCGCGAGAACCGTTGTTTTACCGGGACTTGGGCGTGCCGGATACGGTTAATGGCCGTTTTGATCTGCTGGTGCTGCATCTGTGGATGGTATTGCGGCGGCTCAAGCCGGTTCCGGACAGTGCGGACCTTTCGCAAGCGCTGTTCGATCGCTTCTGCGAGGATATGGACGCCAATTTGCGCGAAATGGGTGTCGGCGATCTCGCGGTCCCCAAGCGCATGCGGGCCTTCGGGGAGGCGTTCTACGGCAGGGCGGCGGCCTATGATCTCGCCCTGACCGGCGGCGCGGAGCCGCTGGCGCAGGCGCTTTGCAAGAATGTCCTGAACGGTAGCCAAATCGAAAACGCGCACCGGCTTGCCGCCTACACCGATGCCACCATCGCCATGCTGGCCGGACTGGACGATGCGGCGATGCTCGGCGCATCGTGGAAATTTCCTTCAGCGGGGGAAGTGGACGCGCAGCCATGAACCGGATCACAGGCATCGCCGGCAAGCCCGATCCATGGCGCGTGCCCGTCACCGTGGCGCAAATACCGGACACCGGATTGCATCGCGATATCGAGGCCGACGCCGCGGCGCGCGCGGCCCTGGCGGACATCGCCGGCTTGCGCGAGATCGTGTCGGCAAGCGCCTCGCTCGATGTGACGCCTAAAGGCGGCGGCCGTTTTCATGTCTCAGGCCGCGTGCGGGCGCGCGTCGGGCAGACTTGCGTGGTGACGCTCGATCCGATCGAGAACGACATCGATGAGGAGATCGACCTGATCTTCGCGCCACCGGAGCAAATCCCCGAGATGGCCGATCTGGTCGATGAGGCCGCCGAGAGCGAGGAGGAGATTCCCGACCCGCCGGAGCCGATCCAGAACGGCATCATCGATCTCGGCCGGGTCGCGACCGACGCGTTGTTCTTGGGCATCGATCCCTATCCACGCCGCGGCGATGCGGTTTTCGAGCCGCTGGTTGTCGCCGATGATCCCGAGGATCATCCGTTTGCGGCGCTGAAGGCGCTCAAGCTCGATCCCAAACGGCGCGGTCCGAAGAAGCCGAAAGGGGCGTGATCGGGCTTTGAGCGTGCGCTCCCACAGGCATCGGTGTGAGACCCGTTCCATATTTCGATCTAAGGTATTGAATTATGTAATTTTATTCTCATGTGACGATTCCGCCATGGCCCGCTTCGATGTCCAAAAGGCTGTGGTCAAGAGGTTGTGTCGGGGCGGGGACACGCTATTGTCGCGGCCCGGCCGGGGTGCTGGGTTGTGCTTCGCCGATTGCCGCTATTCACGGCAATTCCAGAGTCCGCGGCCGAGCGCTTCAAGACCGCACAAGATCAGGTTTCCGGGACGTTCATGCCTCAAAAGGTTCGAATCGCGCTTGACGCCATGGGTGGCGATGTCGGCGCATCGGTCGTTATTCCCGGCGCCGCGATTTCGCTGAGACGGCATCCCGACGCCGAATTCCTGCTGTTCGGGGACCGCGCGCTGATCGAGCCGCAACTCGCCAAACATCCGGCGATGAAGGCGGCTTCGCGCGTCATTCATACCGAGGTTGCCGTCAGCATGCACGACAAGCCGAGCCAGGCGCTGCGCCGCGGCCGCAAGACTTCCTCGATGTGGCTGGCCATCGACGCCGTCAAGAAGGGCGAGGCCGACGTGGCGATCTCAGCCGGCAACACCGGCGCGCTGGCGGCGATGGCCCGGTTCTGTCTGCGGATGCTGCCCGGCATCGACCGGCCGGCCCTGGCGGCGATATGGCCAACGGCGCGCGGCGATTCCGTGGTCCTCGACCTCGGCGCCACCATCGGCGGCGATGCCCATCATCTGGTGGCGCTGGCGGTGATGGGCAGCGCCATGGCGAGCGTGTTGTTCAATCTCGAACGGCCTACCGTCGGCCTGCTCAACATCGGCGTCGAGGAGATCAAGGGCCGCGAGGAGATTCGCGAGGCGGCGGGATTGCTGCGCGCGATGAATTTGCCGCAGCTCGAATATATCGGGTTCGTCGAGGGCGACGGCATCGGCAAGGGCGCCGCCGACGTCATCGTCGCCGAGGGCTTTAGCGGCAACATCGCGTTGAAGGCTACCGAAGGCGCCGCGCGGCAGATCACCGAATTCCTGCGCAGCGCCATGGCGAGCACCTGGCGCTCGCGGATCGGCTACCTGTTTGCAAGGAATGCGTTCAAGGCGCTGCGCGACAAGCTTGACCCCTCGAAGTCCAACGGCAGCGTGGTGCTCGGCCTCAACGGCATCGTGGTCAAGAGTCATGGTGGAACCGACGGCGAAGGCTTTGCCTATGCGGTCGATGTTGGCTATGAGATGGTCCGCTACGATCTCCTGACCAAGATCAACCAAATGCTCAATCGTGACGGCAGCGCGCTGGCGTCGGCGCCGACCGCGCAGGAGGCTGTCTCGTGACTGCAATACGTTCGGTGGTGCTCGGCTGTGGCGCTTATCTGCCGCAGCAGATCCTGACCAATGCCGAACTGGCGTCGCGGATCGACACCTCGGACGAGTGGATCGTGCAGCGTACCGGCATCAAGCAGCGCCACATCGCCGCCGAGGGCGAGTTCACCTCGCACTTGGCGATCCATGCCGCCCGCGCAGCGCTCGCCGATGCCGGGATCGACGCGCAGTCGATCGACCTGATCGTGCTGGCGACCTCGACGCCGGACAACACCTTTCCAGCAACCGCGGTTGCGGTGCAGAACGAACTCGGCATCCATCATGGTGCGGCCTTCGACCTGCAGGCGGTCTGCTCGGGGTTCGTGTTCGCGCTCGCCACCGCGGACAATTTCCTGCGCACCGGCGCCTTCAAGCGTGCGCTGGTGATCGGGGCCGAGACGTTCTCGCGGATCCTCGACTGGAACGACCGCGGCACCTGCGTTTTGTTCGGCGATGGCGCCGGCGCCGTCGTGCTGGACGCCCAGCAGCAGCCCGGCAAGCCCTCCGACCGCGGCATCTTGACGACGCATCTGCGCTCGGACGGGCGGCACAAGTCGAAGCTGTATGTCGACGGCGGCCCGTCCACGACCCGAACGGTGGGCTATCTGCGGATGGAAGGCCGCGAAGTCTTCAAGCACGCCGTCGGCATGATCACCGACGTGGTCGTGGATGCGTTCAAGGCCACCGGCACGTCCGCCGACGACCTCGACTGGTTCGTGCCGCACCAGGCCAACAAGCGAATCATCGACGCTTCGGCGCACAAGCTTCATATTGCACCGCAGAAGGTGGTGCTGACGGTCGACCTGCATGGCAACACCTCGGCGGCGTCGATACCGCTGGCGCTGTCGGTTGCGGTCAAGGACGGGCGCGTGAAGAGGGGGGATCTGGTGCTGTTGGAGGCCATGGGTGGCGGTTTCACCTGGGGCTCGGCGCTGTTGCGCTGGTAGCTGGAATGCTAAAAAGTCTCTCTACTTTGCTCATTTGTTTCATGCTAATGCATTGATGAGCGCTGTTGACCATCGTGTGTTAAGCTCTTAATTTCAGAAAAGAATTGTTCGCCGGAGTTGGGGCAGGCGATGACCGGAAGCGGAAGCGGAAAAACAGTTACGCGCGTCGATCTCTGTGAAGCGGTCTACCAGAAGGTGGGACTGTCGCGCACCGAATTGTCCGCCTTTGTCGAACTGGTCTTGAAGGAGATCACCGATTGCCTCGAGAAAGGCGAGACGGTGAAACTGTCGTCGTTCGGCTCGTTCATGGTGCGCAAGAAGGGACAGCGTATCGGCCGCAACCCGAAGACCGGCACCGAGGTGCCGATTTCTCCGCGCCGTGTGATGGTGTTCAAGCCGTCGGCCATCCTGAAGCAGCGGATCAACGGCCACAATCCCGGAAACGGCGAAGGCAACGCCGACTAAAGCATGATCCGGAAAAGTGGGGACCGGTTTTCCGAAAAGATCATGCTCAAACATAAAGATAACGCCAGAGCCTGATTCAACTGAATTGAAACAGGCTCTAGAGAAGAGGCTTGCCGACGAAGAGCGCCTGGCTGGATAATCGGGCCGGCTGATTCGTCCTTCCGGGCGGCCAACAGAGGAGCGGGCATTTGGAGAAGTCGCCGGATGCGTTCCGAACCATCAGCGAGGTCGCCGCCGACCTCGACATTCCCCAGCACGTCCTGCGGTTCTGGGAGACGCGGTTCGGCCAGATCAAGCCGATGAAGCGCAGCGGCGGCCGCCGCTACTACCGTCCCGACGATGTCGACCTGCTCCGGGGTATCCGCCGCCTGCTGTACGGCGAGGGCTATACCATCCGCGGCGTGCAGCGCATCCTGAAGGAGCACGGCGTCGCCTCGGTGCAGCGGCTGGCGGACAGTTCGGCGGTGGCCTCGTTCGGCGCGATCGAGGAGGCGGTCGGGCAAAGTCTGCTGGAACGCGATGACGAGGAGATGGCGCCCGGCGTCGACGTCGATGACGACGATTACGAGACTGCTGACGGTATCGATTTCCGCCTGCTCGAAGGCGAGGAAGGGTCGGAGGATGAGGTTGACGACGGCCCGATCCCCGGCATCGTCAGTGGCGGACGTCTGCTGGATGCCGCGCGGCTGGAAAGCGTGCTGCAGGACCTGATCACCTGCCGGCAACTGCTGGATCAGGTGCTGAAGGGCTAGCCATTCCGCCTGGAACCGGCCTATCGTGCCCTTCGGGAGCCACGGTCAGGCGCCGGGTTACGCGCCTTGCGCGCGGGCCTGATCGAAGCTAAGGGAACGGCATCGGAGCGTGGCGCAGCCCGGTTAGCGCACTAGTCTGGGAGACTAGGGGTCGGAGGTTCAAATCCTCTCGCTCCGACCAACAAAAGCCCTGCAATAGCAGGGCTTTTTGCATTCTGGGGCTTCTGAGCAACAGCGAACGGATAGCCAACAAAACCACCGGAATCCGGTGGTTTGCGACAGAAACCAGCGGGCTAACCACCGGAGCGTTCTCCGGATGTCCTACCGCCGCCGCCATCTCGCGCGTCCGGGCGATGTCCGCCTCGGTCAGCCCGGCCCGGAGGCTTGCACATGCCTCCCGGAACTGGCGTTTGCGGGCCCGTCGGGCATTCGGAGCCCTCAAGATGAATGGCCTGCCGCACCGGGGCACTGGCCTCTTTTGGCCATCTGGTCGCCTAATTTTGGAACCGAACCACGCGTGTATTGTTGGCGTAGCATCCAAAGGTGGAGTGGCGTCATGCGTGATTATCGGGCCTATATCCTCGGTATCGACGGTCATCGTTTTATTAAGGCCGCCGGATTTTTGAGCGATCACCCAGACGATGCAACCGCGTTGGCCGCCGCCAAACAGCTCATTGATGGCCATGATGTTGAGCTTTGGGATGGCGGTAGATTTGTCGCTCGATTATCTCCGGAAGGCGTGGAGGCCCCTCAGTTGGTGCCCTCTTTGGTTTTCTTCGCTGCGCTATCCGATAGCTCAAAGGATGATCCTGTGATCTCCGTCGTGAGGCTTTCGGAAGAAATTTTAGGTTCTTCATCGAGACCTTAAGGGTTGGCGCCAAGGAACCACCTGACGAACACGGGGTTGCTTCGGCGGGTCACGCTGTCCGTTCTTGGTCCGTGGCCCGGGCACGGCACCCGTCTTTTGCCAGCTCCTTAAGGCGGGGCCTTGCTTCCAGGCCTGAGCAGTTGGTTCTCCCCAGCTACGCGAAAATTTTTGCTTTGATTTTGTCGGAGACCGGACAGACATATAAAAGTTAGCGGACTTAAAATTTTGCTGTCATGGGCCAAGCTCAGCGACCGACTTGCCCCGGCTGCGGGGCCTATCTGACGCTCGCGTTGCCTCCCGGCGGCAAGGGCAAGCGCACGTTCCAGTGCTTAGGCTGGATGACATTGTGTGATGGCCATCACAGTCGGCATCATCACGTCGGGCTATCGATCGGCGGTGGCGGCAAATAGCTGCGGCCATATAACAGATGGAGAAACACCATGTCGATCGCCCGTATCCTCGCTCTCAGCCTCGCGCTGATGTTCGTCACCACCGTCGGAATCACATCCTTCGCGCCGCCAGCCCATGCAGTTACGCCCTGCTGCGGCAAACACGGCCGCTAGTTCAGCGAGAGACCACTCAAGCATTCATTCGATCATTTCGTCGGCGTGGGCAAGCAGCATTGGAGGCCCCGCGAGGCCAAAGCGCCTTGCGGTCTCCGTGTTGATGTCCGCTGGCTCCCGCATCTTCAGACCAGCGACGCGAGATCCGGTGCGGGGCCGCCGCGTTGAAAGAGCAGAAGGTCCAGGGAAGGCATGTGGAGCGGTACCGCGATGCGCGAGCGTGGCGTCCCATCGGGAAGATAGCGCTGCAGCGTGTAGCTGCACGGTGATCTTGGAACATTTTCAATGCCGCACGGGCGCGGATACACGCGGGCCTGACGGACCCGGACATCGCAAAAGCCGGCGAGATGCGGCGGCAGACAAATCATGAGGTTTTCTTAAAAGCCGACGCCGGGCTGCCGCAAGGGGCCGACGAATTCCCCTTAGTGATAGCAGGCGATACTCCACCCTGCTCAGCTTCGACCAAAGCTCAGCCTCCTCCAGCCAACGTGCGGCCGTTGTTTCATCCAACTGCGCATGCCGTCGGCAGAACGCCTCCATTGCCCGGTAACGGGAAAACTTCATCGCTGCCTCCAAGGGGTGAATGGTGGCATTGAATAAATTCCTTGCACACAGGCTGTCCCAGCGCATTGTTCTGGATCAATTTGAGTTGCAAATCTGAAGCGATGGGTTAGAGGGCCCAAAGCGAGCCGGTGCGGAGGCGACGTGTCAGCCGGCTGCCGTGTCTTCAGACCAGCGCCGCAAGATCCGGTGCGGGACCGCCGCGTTGAAACAGCAGAAGGTCCAGTGACGGCGGCGCTGCGCCGGTGACGATTGAAAGGCAGGCGTGGCCGTGCCCGCGATGATGCGTCTGGTGGTTGAACAAATGCGACAGGATGTCGGCAAGAACCTGCTCCTGCGGCGCGCCTGACATGGTTCGATAGGCGACCTTGGCGGCGAGTTGCGCATCGTCGTATTGCTCAACGACCGAGATCAGCCGCGCATCCTCGGCCAGCCGCGCCCGGGTCAGATCGGCCCGATCGTCGTAAAGGATCGCGTTGAGTTGAGTGGGATGTTCGCCCTGGCCGGTCAGCCGCTTCAGCCAGACCCGATCCGTCAGCAGCAGGTGGTTAAGCGTGCCGTGCAGGCTGCCGAAGAAAACGCCGGTCGGCCGCCGATAGGCCTCCTCCGGCAGCGCGAGCGCAGCGGCATAAAGCCGGGCATTGGCCCAGCGATTGTAGGCCGCGAGTTGCCGGAAATGGCCCGTCATCATTTCTGCATCGACATGTATTGCCGCATTGTAGCAGTATTGGCCTGCCGGCGGATAGTTTGCCACACGCAGGACTCCATTGCTGCGAGGGAATTTGTGCATGTCAGCGGAGATCCCGAACGTACGTCAGGTGCAGGGGTACTGCGGTCTCTGCATCGCCCGCTGCGGAACCGTCGCGACAATCACGGATGGCAGGTTCACGCGCCTGGACCCCGATCCGACGCACCCTACCGGCGCAGCCATTTGCGCCAAGGGCCGGGCGGCTCCCGAACTGGTCTATCACAAGGATAGACTGAAGCGGCCGCTGCGTCGAACACGGCCGAAGGGCGACGCAGATCCGGGATGGGAAGAAATTTCATGGGATGCGGCGCTCGACCAGACCGCCGCCGCCATGCGGCGTATTGCCGAGCAGCACGGACCCGAAGCGGTTGCCTTCAGTCAATCGTCCCCCTCGACGACCGCCATCGCGGATTCCGCTGCCTTCGTTGTTAGACTGATGAATGCTTTCGGCACGCCGAATCAGGTGTCGGCGCTCGAACTGTGCGGCTGGGGACGCGGTTTTGCGACGCGCTACGTTTTCGGCGTCGGCAGCGTTGCGACCGGAAGCGCTGGCGGCGCGATGGCAGACATTGCCGAATCCGGCTGCCTTATCCTGTGGGGCTATAATCCCTCGTTTTCGCGTATTACCCACGCGACCGCGACGGTTGCGGGCCTGAAACGCGGAATGAAGCTGATCGTGATTGATCCGCGCAATGTCGGACTGGCCAACAAGGCCGATGTCTGGCTGCGGGTGCGTCCGGGAACAGACGGCGCGCTCGCGCTGGGTCTGGCCAACATCATGATCGAGCGAGGGTGGTATGATCAGGAGTTCGTCCGTGCCTGGAGCAACGGACCTCTCCTGGTGCGTTCCGATACCGACCGGTTGCTGAAGGCGGAAGACCTGGTTTCCGCCGGCGATGCAGGACGATTTGTGGCCTGGGATGAACGGTCCGACTGCGTTGTCAGCTATGATCCGGTCGCCGGTCGCTACGAGGCACCGGGCGAGCATCTGGCGCTGCGAGGCGAGTACATGGTCGCAACCGTAGATGGTCCAATCAGCTGCCGGCCCGTGTTCGATCGCTATGCAGCGCTATGCAAAAAATATTCGCCCGAAGTGATCGAAACGACCTGCTGGATTCCTCCCGGCCAATTGGAGCAAGCCGCGCGCACGATCTGGCACGCCCGGCCGGTGTCTTACTATGCCTGGAGCGGGCACGAGCATCACGCCAACAGCACGGAGACGGCGCGGGCGATGGCAATGCTTTATGCGTTGACCGGAAGCTTCGATGCAGCTGGCGGCAATGTGCTGTTCCCCGCGGTACCGGCCGGGTCAATCACCGGAGAGGACTTGCCTGCGGCAAAACGGCTTGCTCCCGCAATCGGTTTTGCCGAACGTCCGCTCGGACCTGCGCGCTGGAACCACGTCTCCCCTCAAGACTTTTACCGAGCGGTTCTGGAAGATACTCCCTATCCCGTCCGCGGGCTCATCGGGTTCGGCGCCAATCTGCTCCTTGCTCACGGCGATCCTGTTCGCGGTCGTGCCGCACTGGTCGCGCTCGACTTTTACGCCCACGCTGATCTGTTCATGACGCCCACGGCGGCGCTTGCGGATATCGTGCTGCCAGTGGCGTCCTGCTTCGAACGCGAAGCTCTAAAGATCGGATTCGAGATCAGCGAAGACGCGCAATCGCTGGTTCAGTTTCGGCAGGCGATCGTTGCCCCGCCCGGCGAGGCACGGTCTGATACCGATGTCATCTTCGGCCTCGCTGCGCGGCTCGGCCTTGGCGAGCATTTCTGGAACGGTGATGTCGATGCCGGTTATCGGCAGCAGCTTGGTCCGAGCGGCATCAGCCTGAATCAGCTCCGGGCGGAACCGGCCGGATTACGGAAACCGCTGGTGACGCGTCACGCCAAGCACGCCGTGCGCGACGCCAAGGGAAACCCGCGCGGCTTCGCAACCGCGTCGCGGAAAATGGAATTCTGGTCCGAGACCTTCCTTGACCACGGCTATCCGGCCCTGCCGGACTTTGTCGAACCGCCGATCGGCCCGGTTGCGCGCCCTGACCTGGCCGCTTCCTTCCCGTTGATCCTGACGTGCGCCAAACCCAGTCTGTTTTGTCAGAGCCAGCATCGTGCACTGCCGAGTCTGCGCAGGCGCGCGTTGCATCCGGAGATCGAACTGAATCCTGCGACTGCCGCAGCACGCGGAATCAAGAACGGCGATTGGGTTGACGTGCGTACCCCGGCCGGCGGAATGCGCGCCCGGGCGCGTTTCAGCGAACAGCTCGATCCACGCGTTGTCGTCGGTGAGCATGGCTGGTGGCAAGGTTGCGATGAATTGGGAGTTGGCGATTCCGATCCGTTCACTCCGAACGGCACGAATTTCAACCTGACGGTCGATGCCGCGGTCCGGGATCCCGTCAGCGGCACGCCATCCCATCGATCCAATCTTTGCGAGGTTCAGCCGGTGCGGTGACTTCGCGCAGCAGAGCACAGCGCGTTGCTCGATCGATCGGCGGACGCGCTTTCATGTCAATCGGCATCCAGTGACGAACTATAGTCGATTTTAAGCGCCGGATCCTGCGCGGTCTTCTGCAGCACGCAGTTGCCGACCACGAGCAGGTCCAGCTCGTTGCCCATGAAGCAGCGAAACGCGTCTTCGGGCGTGCACACGATCGGCTCGCCGCGGACGTTGAAAGAAGTGTTGACCAGCACCGGGCAGCCGGTCAGCGCCTTGAACCGGCCGAGCAATCTGTGGAACAGCGGATTGGTGTCGCTGTGCACGGTCTGGATGCGGGCGGAATAGTCGACATGGGTGACGGCGGGAATTTCCGAGCGCGCGACATTGAGCTTGTCTATGCCGAACAGCGCCAGTTCATCCGGCGTCATATGGCGGCGCCGGTCTTTTCGGACGTCGGCGACGATCAGCATATAGGGGCTGTCGGAGTTAAGCTCGAACCACTCGCGCGACGTCTTCGCGCAGCACCGCTGGCGCAAAGGGGCGAAAGCTCTCGCGGTATTTGACCTTCAGGTTGAGGTTCTTCTGCATGGCCGGCGAGCGCGGATCGCCCAGGATCGAGCGCGCGCCGAGCGAGCGCGGGCCGAATTCCATGCGGCCCTGAAACCAGCCCACCGCCTTTTCCTCGGCAAGCGCCTGCGCCGTGGCCGCGATCATCTCAGCCTCGCCGAGCACGCCAAACTTCGCTCCGGCCGCGGCCAGCCGCCGTTCGATCTCGGTCTGATCGAAGGCGGGGCCCAAAAATGCGCCGGACATGCCGTCCGCGCCATTGGTTTTGCGCGGCTGATCCCGGAACAGATGATAGGCCGCGAGCGCCGATCCGACCGCGCCGCCGGCGTCACCCGCGGCGGGCTGGATCCAGATGTTGTCGAAATTTCCGTCGCGCAACACCTTGCCATTGGCGACGCAGTTGAGAGCCACGCCGCCGGCGAGGCACAGGTTTCGCGAACCGGTTTCCCTGGCGAGGCTGCGGGTCAGCCGCAGCACGGCCTCATCGAGCACCGCCTGGATCGAGGCCGCGACATCCATGTGAAACGGCGTCAGCAACTGGTCCGGGCCCCGCACCGGCGCGCCGAACAACTTTGCGAAACGGTCGTTGGTCATGGTGAAGCCGGTGCAATAGTCGAAATAGGACATGTCGAGCCGGAACGAGCCGTCCGGCTTCAGGTCGATCAGATGATCGAGGATCAGTTTGGCGTATTTCGGCTCGCCGTAGGGGGCAAGCCCCATCACCTTGTATTCGCCGGAGTTGACCTTGAAGCCGGTGTAATAGGTCGCCGCCGAATACAATAGTCCGAGCGAATGCGGAAAGTGGATTTCCCGGGTTATCTCGAGCCGGTGGCCGTTGCCCACGGCCGCCGAGGTCGTGGCCCATTCGCCGACGCCGTCCATGGTCAGCACCGCCGCATGCTCGAACGGCGAGGGATAGAAGGCCGACGCCGCATGGCTCAGATGATGTTCGCAAAACAACAGCCGGCCCTTGTCGAAATCTTCGGAGAATCTTCCGAGTTCATCGCGCAGCAGGCTTTTCTGGAACAGTTTCTCCTTCAGCCAGAGCGGGATCGACATCTTGAACGAGCGGAACCCGCGCGGGGCGAGCGCAATGTAGGTCTCCAGCAGCCGCTCGAATTTGAGAAACGGCTTGTCGTAGAACACGACATGGTCGAGGCCGTCGGCACCAACGCCCGCTTCGGCAAGACAATAGCCAATGGCGTTGTGTGGAAACGAGGCGTCGTGCTTCTTCCGGGTAAAGCGCTCCTCCTGCGCCGCCGCGACGATGCGGCCGTCCTCGATCAGCGCCGCGGCGCTGTCGTGGTAGAACGCAGAGATCCCGAGAATCCGCATCGCGCCGTCTAGAACAGCGTGTAGATGAACGGCGCCATCACGGAGCCCTTGGTGAGCACCACCAGTCCGCCGAACACCACCATCATGATCAAAATCGGCAACAGCCAGAATTTCTTCCGGACGCGCATAAACCGCCAAAGCTCAGCGACGAAATCCATGTCTTGTCCTTTAGATCATGATCCGATCTGGTTGAATCGGATCATGATCTCTCTCTCTTTGTTTTGAGCATGATCTTTTCGGAAAACCGGTCCCCACTTTTCCGGATCATGCTCTAGAACTGATCTTTCATCGTCTCGGGCGATGGTCCCGGAGGCTGCCGCACGATCCAGTAGCTGTCCGCGTCCGGCTCGCGTTTGAGCCGCAGCAGATCCCGTCCCATCATGCGCATGACGAGCCCGGTCGGCAAAACCGTGCCGTAGAACAACAGCGCCATCACGATCGGATTGACTACCCGATGCAGCAGCAGGCCGAACCTCAGCCATACCAGGTTGAGCGGATGGAGGATCGCGGGCCGAAGCCATCCCGCCGCCAGCAACAGCACTGCCAATCCGCCGGTCCAGGGCCAAAGCCTGCCCGCGTGCCAGGCGTTCAGCAACGAGACGACGGCGAAAGCCAAAGCCATCACGATCCCGAACGAGCGATCGGAACCGGCTACGATCTTTTCGTCGCGGGAGAAGACCTCGTGCGTGGATTGCGTCATCTTCGTTTCCGGCCTGCGATCAACCATCGCTCAAGTTCCACTATACGGGAAATGCGCGCTCGAAAACCGTGCATTTCCTTGGCCGCTGTGCCTTTTAGGCTTTGCAGTTTGTCCGGGAAAGCTGGAAAAGCGTCGTCCCCTGTGTAAGTTGCGCGGCAATGTCTGATCTTGCTACCCGATCGCGGTTAAGTCGGCTGTTTGCGTATTTCACGTGGAAGCGCGCCGTCGTAAATACCGGCCTCTTTCTCTACTGCCTGGCGCTGTTTCTGGCGTTGGATTTCGTCTATTCGACCCTGACCAGGGGCGAGGAAAAGCAGCGCCCGGCGCGGATCGCCAACAAGATCTACGACCACGGCCTGGCCGCGAATTTCGACGGCTACGAAGTCTGGGGTGAGCTGCGTTACCCCTTGGCCACGGACAGCCTCGGCTTCAAGGATGCATCGGTCCGGGATGTCCCGCTGAAATCGGCGTCGCGCCGGGTGCTCCTGATCGGCGATTCCTTCGCCGAGGGGATCGGGATGAGCTTTGAGGACTCGTTCGCAGGACAGCTTTATCGCGCCGGACAAGCGCGCCCCGACAAAATCGAGTTTCTCGACGCAGGCGTCGCCTCATACTCGCCGAGCATCTACTACAGGAAGGTCAAGTATCTGATCGATAGCGGGCTGCAGTTCGACGAAGTCGTGGTGTTTTCCGATACGTCCGATGTGACCGACGAAGCGACCTCGTATTTCTGCATCGACGACGATCCGAAATACCACTCGCATTGCAGTTCGGCGGAGGGCTCCGCGCAGCCGGAGGCCTCGCCGCCGAAGAAGCCGGATTTCTTCATCGATCGCTTCGTGGTCACCAACCGCGTGCGGATTTACATCAAGCGATCGATACAGTCCTTGCTCGGCAACCGGCGGAGGTCGATCAATACCGATCACACCCGCATCGGCTGGGTCATTCCCGGCCTCGACGTGGCCAACGATTACAAGCCGCTCGGCGTCGAGGGCGGTATCGCGAGATCGCTGCAGAACATGCGGGCGCTCTCCGATCTGCTGGCGAGCCACAAAATTCCCCTGACCATCGTCGTCTACCCCTGGGCACAGCAGATCGCGCAGGGCGATCGCGACAGCAAGCAGGTTTCGCTCTGGCGCGAGTTCTGTCAGGGCCGCTGCAAGGCGTTCATCAACCTTTATCCCGCCTTCTTCGCTGCCGCCGATGCCGACCGCAACTGGTACGAGCTCCTCTTCATTCTCGGCGACGACCATTTCTCTGTTGAGGGCAACCGGTTCATGTTTCGCGAGCTTGCGGAACATCTGCTATGATTTGGGCTCCACGAATCGAGATTTCGGTGTTCGCCGGTGACACCAGGCGACGCAAAGGGATAACCGCTGGACAACCGGCCCGGGGATGCGTTGCTGCGCGATGTCATCAGCTAGGCAGTTGTCCTTATCGAGGACGAACCACTATTCTGTGGCTCGCCGTTCCACCGGCGTAGTTGGAGCGCGGGGCCAACGAAACACCCCAAGCTGATTGTGCATTTCCGGGCCAGATGTTGCACTACCGCGTTGACTTTGCCGTGGGATATTGCTCCGCTGACAGTCGCAGGAATCGCTGAAATCATAGATTTGGGTCCCCGCTCTATTGAGTATCTTCCGCCGCAATATTATTGCGGCGGTAATCAGACCCATGTAAAATGCCGTTCCCAGTCAGATGCAGGCCGGAATGATTAACGAAGATTTAAACGCGGTCGATACGAGCATCGAGGCGGCGCTTGAACTCGAAGAGTTGAAGCAGGGCTTCCGAGTTGACGCGCCGGCCTTTACACAATTCTTCGAATTAATTCGAAGGCCTTCTCCCGCATTTGCTGGAAATGGCGTCCGGATGTTTTCGGACGTTCAACATTACTTCAAGTCGGCTATTCCCAGAACGAAAGCACTCGCGGGAGAAAACCTTAGGTCTCTCGTCGAACGGTTTTTGGTCGATTTGGAAAGAGGAGTAGCCGCTCGTAACGCCGACAAGATCGACGAGGCGAAGAAGTTTTGCTTAGCCATCAATCAAAGCCTACTCGCTCGAAGGATGGACGATATTTTTTCACGGAAAGAGCATTCTGATTCTCGATACATAGACCATGAGTTCTAATTCACAATTCCAAGCATAAGCTTCGGAATATTCAGCGAACCATTGATGGGATTCTGAATGGCGATATGCCATTCATCGCGGGCCGCAGAGCGCTTGGCCGTTTGAGTGATGCATTCCTCACGTTCGAGAAGAACTTGGATCGAGCGATAAGACTTAAGGATGATCAAAACATCTCGTCCGTCGCCAACAATATCAATGTGAAAATACTCCAAGTTCTTCCGATCCTTGGATTTATCTTGCGCTCAACGAATGTTCGAAATGCGTTTGAACTTATCGAACCGCTCCAAGCCATCGCGAATGCCACTATGCAAGGGAAACCTGCGCTCATCTTGTCTTCGGAGTGGGATTCTATCCCGTTCGCCTACCCTCAATCCTTGGACGATTTGAAGAGCTACGTGTTGATTGGCCTTCCTGCGTCGGAAGCCGCGAGTGCGTTGCTCGTGCCCATTGCTGGCCATGAACTTGGTCACGCTGTTTGGCGAAATAGGGGGCTATCGAGCGACATTCAGCTCACACTCGATGCTCATATCGACAATCTGTTCGATGCCAACCTAATAGAGTTCAAGAAGGTTTTCTCTGGTTTTGATCCGAACGACGTATTCAAGCGCGAATTGTTGACTGATTCCAAGTCGCAGGCACTTGAGTACGCTGAATTTCAGGCTGAAGAAATTTTTTGCGATCTGTTTGCGTATGCCCTTTTCGGGGCGAGTTATGTGCATGCATTCGCCTTCATTCTTGCTCCGAGTGTCGGCGGGGGATACAGAACCGGAAAATACCCTACTTATTCTAGGCGTGTTTCGATAATCGCGGATGTGGCGAAAAGCGAAGGGGTTCCTCTTCCAAGCCACTCTGAGCTAAAATTTGCGATGGATCTAATCCAACGAAACGCACATCGAAGCGTTTTCAGGTAAACCTGATAGGGTTCAACGGATATCAAAGCAGTATTTTGTACCCTTCGGCGACCAATATATTCTGCATCCTGGCCGGTTTGTTTTGGCTGAGACGTTGGAATGGTTGCGTCTGCCCAGTTGCTACACGGCTTTCGTCGTAGGCAAATCAAGCTTGGGGCGCCGCGGGATAATTATTGAAACGGCGGCAGGCGTTCATCCTGGGTTCTCTGGGTGCTTAACCCTGGAGATCGCGAATGTAGGCGAATTGCCCGTGGCTCTGGTGCCGGGGCAGATGATTTGTCAGCTCTTCTTACATACAATGGACGGAGATCTCGGTGAGAGTAAGACCGCGCACGCGGGGCAACGAAAGCCGCGACTTGGTCAAATGCGAAGCGATCCCATTCTTGAAAAGCTGAACATCACAAGAAATATCTAACCGTCAGGGCAGCGATCATCATGAAGGATTTCGCAGGAAAGATCGCGGTCATCACAGGCGGCGGCACGGGCATGGGCCGCGAGCTTGCGCGCCAGCTGGTCGCTGAGGGCTGCAACGTCGCGATGTGCGACGTTTCGGCCGACGCGATGGCCGAGACAAGACGGCTCTGCGAGGTGGAAAGGTTGCCGCAGGGCCTGCGCGTCACCACCCATGTCGCCGACGTCTCGATCGAGGATCAGCTTACGCGTTTCCGCGATGAGATCGGCGAACAGCAGGCGACCGACAGGATCCACCTGTTGTTCAACAATGCCGGCATCGGCGGTGGCGGCAGCCTGTTCACCAGCACGCGGGAGCAGTGGGAGAAAACTTTCAATATCTGCTGGGGCGGGGTTTATCTGGGCGTCCGCACCTTCCTGCCGATGCTGATGAAGGCTGATGAGGCTCACATCGTCAACACCTCTAGCGTCAACGGCTTCTGGGCCTCGGTCGGCATGGGCGCCTCACACACCGCCTATAGCGCCGCCAAATTCGCGGTGAAGGGATTTACCGAGGCGCTGATCACCGATCTCCGGCTCAATGCGCCGCATATCAAATGCTCGGTGGTGATGCCCGGCCATATCGGCACATCCATCGTCTCCAATTCCCGGAAGATACAGAACGGCAGCGAATCCGACCGGTTGAGCGAAAACGAAATCGTTTCGACGCGGCAGCGGCTGAAGGGCATGGGCATCGACACCGCGCCGATGTCGGACGAGGACATCCAGAACATCGCGCTCGATCGCGCGCGGAGTTTTCGCGACGAGGCCCCGATGACCGCCGCGGCCGCCGCCAAAATGATTCTCGATGGCGTCAAGGCCGAACGCTGGCGCATCCTGGTCGGCGACGACGCCCACCAACTCGACGAGCGCATCCGGCAAACGCCGGAACGCGCCTACGACGTTGAGTTTTACCAGAGCTTTGCGAAAGAAGTCGGCTGGCGGCTGGGGTGACGCGCCGCGTCATTCGATCACCTCGTCGGCGCGCGCGAGCACCGTCGATGGAATGCTGACCCCGAGCGATTTGGCTGTCTTCAGATTGACGACCAGTTCGAACTTGCTCGGCATCTGGACGGCAAGATCGGCAGGGTCTTCTCCTTTGAGGATACGATTCACATAGCCGGCCGCCCGAAAAAACAGATCTACACAAGGGGCGTTTCGCGATCGTCACAAACGTAGGTACGGGATGCGGTGGACGCAGGCGGTGCCTTTGACGAATGGCACCGATGCGGACGGCAAAGCCGTGTGGTCCTGACACCCCGACGCTGGTGTCAAGTCTGCGCTAAGACGCGCAGGCGACGGTGGCAAAAGAGCCCGGTCACCGGGGAGAGCTCGGAGTAAGCTGTTAAAACCATTGCGCGGGGAATGCTGGGTGTTTCCGGTGTGACCGTGGTGACTATGCTCGTATGCTCATTTCACTTTGCATACGAGGCTGCGGGCGCATCAGGCGCCCGGCATTCCCTGCGCCCTCTGCTTTCAGAGGCGCGACGTCAATGGCAAAACTCGCGCGAAAGTGTACGGCGAGATCGAGGACCTATGTCTTGCCGTCATGTATGGACGGCCCCCTTTCGGCAAGGGCTTTTTTGGTGTTTCAGCAAACGGATCGGGGAGCGGTCATGTATACGGCCTCGAGATGCGGCCTGTGACCGCGGGCCCTGATGGAGATCGCTGATCGAATTCCAATCATTGCGGCGCGCTGTGACGCGCGATGACGGTACGGAGTGTTTCGATCCCGGTTTCCTGACCATTTGCCATCACACCATAATTGCCCTTCCGAACGGATGAGCGCGAGCGCGGCGGCTGTCGCCCCTCAACTAGGCAGCAGCCGACGCGCTCGCGCGGTCACGGTATGGTTCTCCCTTGACCAGCATGGCCCAGAGGATGCGCGCGGTCTTGGCGGCGAACGCCACCATGGCGACCTTGTAGGGTCGGCGTGCGAGCAGCTCCCGCAGCCACGGATCGCTGACGCCGCGTCTTTTCTGCTGCCGCAGATGGGCGCTTGCTCCGCTGATCAGCAGGGCTCGCAGCACGCGGTCCCCCTGTTTGGAGATGCGCCCGGGACGATGCTTGCCGCCGGTGCCGTGATCGCGACCGGTCAATCCGATCCAGGCCGCAAAATCCCGCCCGCTGCGGAACACCTTCGCATCGGGCACTTTGGCCAAAACCGTGCTGGCGATGATCGGGCCGACGCCCGGCACCGCCATCAGCCGGCGAGCCTCGCGATCGGCACGGGCGGCCTTGGCGATCTGTCGCTCCAGCGCGCGCTCGTCGGCATCCAGTGCCTGCCAGTGCCGGGTCAGCAGCAACAGTGCGCCGCGCAGCATCTCGGGGATATCCTCGTTCGGTGCTTCGAGCCTGGCCATCAGCTCGCGCAGCCCCTCAAGGCCCTGCGCCGCCACGATCCCGAGTTCGCTCAGCGCAGCTCGCAGCGAGTTGGCGACCATGGTGCGTTGCCGCACCAAGAGGGCACGGGCGCTATGAACCGCCAACGTCGCCTGCTGCGCCACGCTCTTCACCGGCACGAACCGCATCGTCGGCCGGCTAACCGCCTCGCAGATCGCCTCCGCGTCCCGGCCATCGTTCTTATTGCGCTTCACGTAAGGCTTCACATAGGCCGGCGGCATCAGCCGGACCTGGTGGCCATAGCGGCCGATCACCCGCCCCCAATGATGCGCGCTGCCGCAGGCTTCCATCCCCACCGTGCACGGCGGAAGCTGCGCAAAAAACTTCTCCACCGCGCCCCGCCGAAGCTGGCGCCGCAATACCACCCCTCCCGATGCATCAACCCCGTGAACCTGGAACACGTTCTTCGCCAAATCCAAACCAATCATGCTAATCTCGCTCATGGACGGCTCCCTTGTCTGGTCGAATCGATATCACCAGTCTGGCACACTGATGCCGTCGGGGGCCGTCCACCCCATCTTTGCGAGGAGCGCCCACCCTGCGGCTGCGCCCGCTTGGTTAACCGGCCGTAGCCATACACCCGAAAAACTCGGCGTTGTCGCGGCCGGCTCCTTAAAATTTGAGGCGTATTAAAGTCATCGCGAATTCAAGGACTCCGGGTAGCGCGATGAACTTTCTTGCCGAACCTGTCGATGGCTTCCTCTGGCTCGCCAGCGCGATGCTGGCGTTCGAGGCCTGTGAGGTGGTCCGTCTTCGGCTGGAAAAACTCGCCGGCGCCGACGAGGCCGCCGATCGCGAGGCTGTTCTGATGGTGAGCGAGAAGGTCGATGCCGCCTTCGAAATGGGCGCGAGCCTGATGGCAGGTGCAACACCGGCGACCATCATCGGCCGCTATCGCGAGCATGTCGCCGCCAACGCCAGGCGGTTGTCGGCTATTTAGCTCGCGGTACCCAACATTGCTCTGAGGCCAGGCACCTTGCGCGATAGCTGCGCGAGAAAAAAGGCCAGGACAGTCGCCAGCACCGATACCAGTGCAAACTTGGCGAAGGCCGCCAGGACGATATTCTGAATGCTCGCCTGCAGTGCGACGACGATCGCCGGGTGGAGGATATACGCGCCGAAGCTGGCCGCAGCCATCGCGGTGAGCAGCCGATTGGGCCGATGAAACAGCTCCCGGAACATCACGATCAGCCCCACGGACAGGCCCGCCGTGATAACCGTCTCCCAGGTGCTGCGCACGAGCGACGACAGGTTGAGCCCGCCAATTCCCATGAGGGCGCTCCACGGGCCGACGGCGTGGACGACGTAGACGCCGGCCGACGCGATCACGCCGACGCCCAACCAGATCATGCCAACCGTCGTCGGTATCAGGCGAAACCAGTCGCCCCGATGCGCCGCGATGCCTGCCACGAAGAGCGCTACGTATAGCGGCAGATGTGCCGGCTCGGCGGGCAAGACCCACAGCAATGGCACCCATTTGTCGACGGGATACCACACGCGGACAATCCACGTGATCAACGCAAGCGAGACTACGAAGCCTGCAATGGCAGTGTGGTTCGGTGGCGGCCACTTGCCTGGCGCCTGCCCGGAGCGGGCGACGACCTGGCGCCACGCCACATAGACCGCCGAGTACAACAAGAGGTGCGCGACAAACCACAAATGCAGGTAAATGGGTTGCCAGCCACGCTCGTACAGCCGGTGAATGAACTCAGCGGGCGGGGGGCGCGACCCCGTCAGATAAACCGCCGGCAGGTGCACCAGCAGCACGATGCTCACCAGTGGTACGCCGATGCGTGCCCAGCGTTCCCTGAGGAAGCGCTCCGGTCCTTTCCGCTCGCAAGAACCCGGGACGAAATATCCCGCGAGCAGGAACAGCAGTGCCAGGCCGAAGGCGGCGTTCACGGTATAGAATGGCCGGAACCAGTCGCTCTGGGCCTGGTCGTGCACCGGCCACATGCCGCCGGTCGGCCCGTATGCCTGGGCGGCGTGGTGAACGATGACGAAGACGATGATCGAGACCCGCAGCACGTCGACGAAGATCAGTCGTTCCTCGTGAGGGCCCGCGGCGGCAGAATCCCGTAACGCAGCGGACATCCTCGAATTCCCGAAGGCCTGATACGAATGCGCGGTGCGGGCTTTCGGCATCCGTTGGCTTACTGGCCCCGGCAGCACCCGCTGCCATTCTTTAACGCGAACCGGTCTTGATCTTGCGTTGATTCAGATCAACTCCGGCTATCTACCGCAACACGATCCACGCCGGCGCGTGATCGCTGGCGCCTTCGTCACCGCGGATCTTGCGATCGACGCCGGCCTTGATCAGCCGCGGCGCCAGCGCCGGACTCACCAGCAGATGATCGAGCCGCAGGCCGGCATCGCGCGGCCAGCGGTTTCGCTTGTAGTCCCAGAACGTGTACATCGGCTTGTTCGGATGCAGGGTGCGGATCGCGTCACACCAGCCCTGTGCCATCAGCGACTTGAATGCAGCGCGGCTCTTCGGCTGGATCAGCGCATCCTTGTCCCACGATCTGGTCGGATAGATATCGAGCCCGGTCGGCGCGACGTTGTAGTCGCCGGCCAGCACGGTCGGAATGTCCTGTTTGATAAATTTCGCCGCGTGCGATTTCAGCCGCCTGAACCAGTCGAGCTTGTAGTCGAATTTCGGCCCGGGCTGCGGATTGCCGTTCGGCAGATAAAGGCTGGTGACGATGATTCCGCGCACGGCAGCTTCGATGTAGCGCGCTTCGTGATCGTCGCGATCGCCGGGCAACTCGGTCCGGACCAGCACCGGGTCGGCGTTGCGCGCCAGGATGGCGACGCCGTTCCAGGTCTTCTGCCCGCGCCAGACCGCGCCGTAGCCGGCCTTGCCGATCGCGGCCACCGGAAAGTCAGCGTCGGTCGATTTCAGTTCCTGCAACGACACCACATCGGGTTTTGCCTGATGCAGCCATCGCAGCAAATTGGGCAGCCGCCGGTTGATATTGTTGATGTTGAAGGTCGCGATTTTCACGGCCCGATCAGAGCCGTCAGGCCGGCACCGGGGAGGGTGGCTCCGTCGTGGCCGCGCCGCCCTTGTAGACCCGCGCATAGCGCGGCCCGAGGCTGGTGAGGACTTCGTAGCCGATGGTGCCGAAATGATGCGCGAGTTCGTCGACCGTGATGCCTTCACCGATCAGCGTCACCATGTGGCCGCGCCGCGCGGCGCTTTTTTCCAGATCGGTGACGTCGACGGCCATCAGGTCCATCGAAATGCGGCCTGCGATCGGGCAGCGCTTGCCGGCGACGATCACCTCGGCGCCGCGGGTGCCGTCGTTGCTGCCGCCGGCGCGGAAATATCCGTCGGCGTAGCCCGCCGAGACGATCGCGAGCTTCGTCGGCCGCCGCGCGGTCCAGGTGCCGCCGTAGCCGACAGCCTCGCCCTTCTCGATATTGCGGGTCTGCACGATGCGGGCTTTCAGTTCGACCACCGGCTGCATCGGATTGTCGGCTTCCGGCGTCGGATTGACGCCGTAGAGCGCAGCCCCCGGTCGCACCAGGTCGAACTGGAATTGGGCCCCGAGGTAAATGCCGGACGAATTCGCCAGCGACGCCGGCACGCCGGAGAACAGGCTGGCGATCTCGCGGAAGGTTGCGAGCTGCCTGGCATTCTGCGGGTGATTGACCAGTTCGGCGCTGGCGAGATGGCTCATCACCAATGTTATGCCGTGATCGCCGGCATTGATGCGCGGGATGATACCCTGCGCCTCTGTCACCGTCAGGCCGAGCCGGTTCATGCCGGTGTCGATATGGATGGCCGCGCCGCCCGCCCAGCCGGAGCGCCGGCAAAACACGTCCCATTCGGCGAGCTCGTTGAGATCGCCGATCACCGGCCTGGCGTCGATCTTGGCATAGGCGTCGCCGGTGTTCTGGAAGAAGCCATCGAGCACATAGATCGCCGCCGATGCCACGGCGGCACGCGCGGCGCGCGCTTCATCGAGAGTTGCGACAAAGAAAGTCTTGCAGCCGGCCGCGGCCAGCGCGCGGGCGACCGGCTCGACCCCGCAGCCATAGGCGTCGGCCTTGATCACGCCGGCGCATTCGGCCGGCACCGCGGTCTTCTCAAGCTTGCGCCAGTTGGCGACGATAGCGTCGAGATCGACGGTGAGCACGCCGCTCGCGGCGGCAAGGGCTGCCGCCAGGTTGGCCTCCGGCGAAAGCAGGCCGCCGCCGGCTATCGATTTCGGATCCGAGACGATGTTCATGCCGCACTTTAAGCGCAGCCCCGCCGTGGTTCAACCCGGGCCGGCCGTCTCAATAGGCGCGCTCCGGCAAATGGCTGTCATGGGTCAGATCGCCGAATCGCGTCAGGCTGGCCTCAAACTGCAGTTCGACGGTGCCGGTCGGGCCATGGCGCTGCTTGCCGATGATGACTTCGGCCTTGCCGTGCACCAGCGACATGTCCAATTGCCATTTTTCGTATTCCGGCGTGCCCGCGCGCGGCTCCTTGTTGGCCAGGTAATATTCCTCGCGGAACACGAACATGACCACGTCGGCGTCCTGCTCGATCGAACCGGATTCACGCAGGTCCGACAGCTGCGGGCGCTTGTCGTCGCGGCTCTCGACCTGGCGCGAGAGCTGCGACAGCGCAATGATGGGGACATTGAGTTCCTTGGCGAGCGCCTTCAGGCTGGTGGTGATCTCGGTGACTTCCTGCACGCGGTTGTCATTGCCTCGCTTGTTCGAGCCCTGCAGCAGCTGGATGTAGTCGACCACCAGCAGGTCGAGGCCCTTCTGCCGCTTCAGCCGCCGCGCCCGCGCGGTGAGCTGCGAAATCGAAAGCCCGCCGGTCTCGTCGACATAGAACGGCAGCGACTGCAGTTCGATCGAATAGTCGCGGATCTTTTCGAAATCGCCCTCGGTGATGCCGCCGCGGCGGATCGTGCTCGAGGGAATCCCGGTGCGCTCGGCGATGATACGGGTGGCGAGCTGTTCGGCGGACATTTCGCAGGAGAAGAAGCCGACAATGCCGCCATTGACGGACCTCATGGTGCCGTCGGCCTGAACCTCGGCGCGGTGCGCTTTGGCCACATTGTAGGCGATGTTGGTGGCGAGCGCGGTCTTGCCCATGCCGGGACGCCCCGCCACGATGATCAGGTCGGAGGGCTGCAGGCCGCCCATCTTGATGTCGAGATCGCGCAGGCCGGTGGCGATGCCCGACAGCTTGCCGTCGCGCTGGAACGCCTTGGCGGCCATGTCGACGGCAACGGTGAGGGCCTGGGCAAAGCGCTGGAAGCCGCCGTCGTAGCGGCCGGACTCCGCCAGTTCGTACAGCCGCCGTTCCGCATCCTCGATCTGCGCCCGCGGCGCAAAATCCACCGGCGCGTCGAAGGCGACATTGACCATGTCCTCGCCGATCCGGATCAGGTCGCGGCGCAGCGCCAGTTCGTAGATGGTGCGCCCGTAATCCTGGGCGTTGATGATGGTGGTGGCTTCGGCAGCCAGCCGCGCGAGGTATTGGCCAACCGTCATGCCGCCGATGTCGGTATCAGCCGGGACGAAGGTTTTGAGCGTGACCGGGGTTGCGATCTTGCCCATCCGGATCAGGCTGCCCGCGGTCTCATAGATGGTCTGGTGGATCGGTTCGAAAAAGTGTTTCGGCTCCAGGAAGTCCGAAACCCGGTAGAACGCGTCGTTGTTGACCAGGATGGCGCCGAGCAGGGCCTGTTCCGCCTCGATATTGTGCGGCGCACTTCGATAGGCCGGAGTTCCCGCGTCGGGAGCGAGCTTCAGGACGTTCGAATCAAGGGGGGCCATGGGCTCGAGTGTTCTTGGAAGTTAGGCGGATACGGGGCGGCGATAAAGCGCCTGTCCCGTGGCAAGCGGAAGCGCCAAGGCGCCTTATGCACGATTCACACAATGGCCGTCGGGAAATCCGTGCGAAGTGGCTCAATGGCGCTTGACGCGTTTTTCGTTAGGCCTCCTCTGACGCCGGGCCATCGCTTGTTCGAAAACGTGGGAAATTGCAGCGCGGGCTGAACCTTATGCCGTGCGGGGATACCCACTCCATGGGTGAGGTGTGTCCCGGACAGCCGTCTCGGCGCTGGATCAGATCATCAAGAGATAGATCAGCGCGATCAGGGCCGCCGCGACGCTGCCGGCAATCAGCGCGTAGTCGGTGCGAAGGTCGGCCTTTGGATCGAACGACGATGGGCAGGTTTTCTGGGCCATGCGCGAAGCTTTAGGCCAGACCGACTGGCAGTTTTGTGAAACAGGTCACATCCGGCGGATTTTCTTTACGACATGGTCATCCCGAACGGATTGAGTGCCTCAGGATTGGTGACAAAGGGTTTTTCGGGTGCGGTTGAGACAGCGACAGGCGATGGGCCAGCAACTTCAGCCATTTCGATCGAGCCGCTGGCGATCTGGAGAGGACGAGAAATTATGGCTGTCGATGCTGATCGACACCATGGAAGAAATCGCGCGCCCGGAACTCCGGAGCCTGCCTTGCGAAGCCTCGATTCTGTTGGCGCTGCGCGCGCAGCTGGCGCGGCCGGCGTCGGCCTACACCCCCTCGGGCTCACATTTCAGCCTGCGGAACTAGGTTCCAGAGCCGCTTTGCCTATTCGCCGGCGATCTGCAGCCGCGGCCGCTGGCCGCGCTCGAGCCCGCGCAGCCTGGCTTCTTCGCGCCCGACGTAATCGCGCGTCATCGGCACAACACCCTGCCGCTTGGCGAGCTGGATCTGGAAATTCATCATGTTCTGCTTGCGGAACGACATTTCCGAGCACGCCAGGTAAAATTCCCACATCCGCGCAAAGCGCTCGTCATAGAGCTGCACGGCTTCCTCCCGCCGCGCCATGAACCGCTCGCGCCAGGCTTTCAGCGTTTCCGCATAATGCAGCCGCAGGATTTCAATGTCGCACACCAGAAGCCCGGCGCTCTCGATCGCCGGGACCACTTCCGAGAGCGCGGGGATG
This sequence comes from uncultured Alphaproteobacteria bacterium, assembly GCA_963778925.1. GTDB lineage: Bacteria > Pseudomonadota > Alphaproteobacteria > Rhizobiales > Xanthobacteraceae > Bradyrhizobium. The sequence goes on from CAVZWE010000002.1 coordinate 91,565, forward strand.
TAGCCACCGGGGAATATATATTTGGCAATCCAGGGATTGGTGACGTCAGGTCCTTCCGACCGGCCGATCGAATGCAGCATCATGACGCCGTCGTCGGTGAGGAGTTCGGCGCAGCGCCGAAAATAGGTCTCGTAGAAGTCGACGCCGACATGTTCGAACATGCCGACCGATACGATGCGATCGAACGGCCCGGCGACGTCGCGATAGTCCTCCAGGAAAAACCTTGCCGGCAGTTTTTTCTCGGCGGCGCGGGTGTTCGCGACCTGCAATTGTTCGCTCGACAGTGTGACGCCGGTGACGTTGGCTCCGGTCATCTCGGCCAGATACAGGCTGAGGCCACCCCAGCCCGAGCCGATATCGAGCACGCGGTCGCCGGGCCCAACCAACAATTTTGCGGCGAGATGCCGCTTCTTGGCGAGCTGGGCGTCGTCGAGGGTTGAGTTCGGTGCCTCGAAATAGGCGCAGCTGTACTGCTTGTCGGCATCCAGGAAGAGCGAATACAGCCGGCCATCGAGGTCGTAGTGGCGCTCGACATTGTTTTTCGAACGGCCGCGCAGGTTGAACTGCTTGATATGCCTGGCCAGGTATCGCAGCCACCACTGCAGCTTGGCGTTGCGCGGCAATATCTCGGGCTGATCCATCAGGATGGCGAGCGCATCCGCGATCGTGCCATTCTCGACGACGAAAGTGCCCTCCATGTAAACTTCGCCAAGCGCCAGCTCGGGGTTGAGAAGCACCCTGCGCCCCGCGTCGGCGGTCAGGAATCGCACGCAGACCGGCTCGCCGGTCCCGTCACCGCAGCTGAATTTTGCCCCGCTCGCGGTGGTAAAGGTCATCGCACCGCGGCGAATGAACTGGGACAGGAAATAACGCAATAAACGGTCCATCGAAACCACCAAGAGAGCGATCCCGCAGCAACTAACGCACCGGCCGTTACACCTGACGCACACGGGGACAGGACGGTTCCCAGCGCGTTGGTAACATCATAATGATGCTGAGCCTCCCGCGCTAGTGCATTGTAGACAAAGCGGATATTCTGAAATGTCGGGTTCGTGTGGTTGCGTCATATGTTCGCTTCCATTCACGGGATAATCGGCTAAAAGGTGACCGCCGCCAGCGCCGGATATCGGGGACGCTGGGTGCGATTTCCGCATCTGGAGAATAGGGAATGTTGAGCCGAGCGCTCAGTTTAGCGACGGTGACGCTTCTGATCGGCTGTTTCTCGGTGAGGCCGACCCAGGCGCAGGCGCAAAATCTCGAGGCCGGCAAGAGCCCCTCCCAGATTTTCGCAGGCACCTGCAACGCCTGCCACAAAAGCCCACGGGGTCTGTTGAAGACCGTGCCGGCCGGATCCCTGCAGGGCTTCCTGCGGCAGCATTACACGACCAGCCCTGAAATGGCCTCGCTGCTCAGCGCCTTCCTGGTATCGAATGGGGCGACCGATACCCGCTATGTCGGGGCCCAGCCCAAGCCTAAGGATGCGAAATCGGAGGCCGGGCCTTCCGCCGTGCCCGACCATATCGACCGGTTCGGCCGCAGGGTGCACCAGGCTGCACCCCCAGAGGCAGCCAAGCCCGAGCCCGAGCCACAACAGGCAGCGAAGCCCGATGCCGAAGGCAACACCCCCCAGGGCCGCAATGCCAAACGGATGGCGCGGCCGGGCGAGGCGCCGGCAGCCGACGGTCAGACCCCCGCTCAGGCTGCGCTTGAGCGAGGCCCCGACGGCCGCAAGCAGAAGCTCGGCAAAAGGGGCAAGCCCGCTAGCGAAGAGCCGGAGACGGGAAAAACCGACGCTGCAAAGACCGAGGGGGCCAAGGAAGAGCCGGCAAAGGGCGAGGCTGCCACAGACGACAAGTCCAACGAAGACAAGAAGGGCGAAACCGCCAAGGACGAGGGCGGCAAGCCTGAGGGCACCAAGCCGTCTGGCGAGGGCAAGTCTAAGTCCGCCAAGATCGAAGTGCCGAAGGAACAGGGTAGCGGTGAGACGCCTGCATTACGGGCCGATCCGGTTCCCCCCGTCACCCCCGCGCCGTCAGCATCGCCTGCGGTATCCGCTGCTGTCTCCAGCGGGGCACCTGAGCCGTCTGCAGGCCCGTCCGCGGCGCAGCCGCAGCCTGCGCCGCCGCCGGCGGTTACAGCCTCAGTACCGCCACCGCCGCCGATCGCCCCTGCCGGACCGCCGGCGCCGCCGATCTCGCAATAGGATTTCGCCGGATCGCGTTGGTCTCGGCGCCGGCAAAAGTCTCAAGCCCAGCTTGAGGCCGGGCTTGAGCAACTCGCGTGAGATCATGATCCGATCAGATTGAGTCGGATCATGGTCTCATCTTTTTGTTTGGGCATGATCCTATCGGAAAACCGGTTCCCACTTTTCCGGATCATGCCCTGGAGAAGCCGCGTTACTTTTCGGGCGTTGCCTGCGCCTCGGGCTCCACCTCGTCGCGGCGGGCTTCGGGGTCGAAGAATTCGCCGGCGGCGGCCAGCGCTTCGGCGGCCGCGTCCTGATCTTCCTGACGGGTAGAGATGTCCTCGCCGCGATTGATGCGTTCGGCCTCATCGGCGCTGCGCGCGACCGTTACGGTGACGCCGACCTCGACTTCCGGATGTACGGCGATTGCGATCTTGTGCTTGCCGATGGTCTTGATCGGCGCGTCCAGCATGACCTGGCTGCGGCTGATGGTGACCTTGTCGGCCTCAAACGACGCGATGATGTCGCGAACGGTGACCGATCCGAACAACTGACCGGTCTCGGAGGCCTGACGCAGCACCACGACGTTGCGGCCGTCGACTTTCTCCGCGACCTTGGATGCTTCGCCCTTGGCCTTGAGATTGCGGGCCTCGAGCTCGGCCTTCATGCCGTCGAACTTCGCCCGATTGTCGGCGGTGGCGCGCAGCGCCTTGCCGCGCTTCAACAGGAAATTGCGGGCAAATCCGTCCTTGACCCGGACGACCTCGCCCATCTGGCCAAGCTTGGCAACGCGCTCCAGCAAAATGACTTCCATATTCTTTCTCCTTGAGGTGATGAGAGGGCTTGAGTTGAAGAGTTGTCTTCAGGACACAGGAAGGGGTGGCGGCCTCCGTCGCAGAAAGCGCTGGCGTATTCCGAAAACGGCGTCGGCGAGCCCGAGAACCACCATTGCGATAACCGGCCAGACAAATACCGCCACCATGACGTAGGTGCAGCCGAGCCAGAGCGCGCGGCTTTTCAGCGCCTGCGTCAACGTATGCAGCACCGCAAAGCCGATCAGCGCGTAAGCCATCATCAGGGCCGCGGCGACGATCTGCGCCAGGATCGCCAGCAGTCCGCCGGTAAAGCAGAACGCGATGGCGACACACAAGGCTGCGAGCGTCATCGGCGGCAGTTCAGCGCTTTTCAGGTCGGGCCATGGGCGGTGCAACCGTCCTGACGTCGCGGTGATTTTTGCGGCGAGCCAAAGGTTGAGCGTCAGCGTCATCATGGCGACGATTGCGGCCGCGTCGGGCGCGATCGCCACGAGCGCATCGACCCATTGTTCGGTCTCGCCAGTCGAGGCCGCGTCGCGCGGGCCGATGATGCGCAGCAGGCCCCGCTGCAGCGCGCTTGCAATGGTGACGGCATCGCCGCCGAGCGTGAGCAGCGCCGCCATCGTGGTCAATGCGGCGAAGCCGGCGATCCAGAGCAGGACGCGGCCGACCGGATACCATTCGAGATCGGGCGCAACCGGCGCTGCACCATTGCCAGACACGACGCCATTACTGGCTGGGCGCCCGAGCAGCGCGAGATGCCCGAGCCACCAGGCCGGTAGTGCAGCCATGATGACAAAGGCGATGCAATAGGGCAGGCCGAAGATCGCGCCGAGACCACTGGCCGCCGCGATGCCGCCGATGGTGGCGCTGAGCGGTCCCCATCCGAGGCCTGCCACCATCAGCGGCAGCGGCGCCAGATAAAACAGCAACAGCGAGATCAGCGCGCCCGAAATGATCGAGGCGAACATCAGCGCTGACGCCGAGCCGGCGGCGATTGCAATGAGAAGTATTGCGATCATCAGCTGTCCCGCCCCTTTCGAGCGGTTAGAGGTCTTTGGAACCCCAACCATCGGCAACCGGGCGACCCGGAAGCCTTATGAAGATTTCAAGATCCGCGGCGCGAGCGCCGCGGATGCGGCTTACTTAGCGTATCACGTAAGGCAGCAGCCCGAGGAAGCGCGAGCGCTTGATGGCGCGTGCGAGTTCGCGCTGCTTCTTGGCGGAGACGGCGGTGATGCGGCTCGGCACGATCTTGCCGCGCTCGGAGACGTAACGCATCAACAGCTTGGAATCCTTGAAGTCGATCTTCGGCGCATTCGGACCCGTGAACGGGCAGGTCTTGCGGCGGCGAAAAAACGGACGGCGTGCACCAGCTTCAGCCATGATTCTTACTCCTCAATCGCTGCGTCGTCGTCGCGCGGGCGGCGCGGACCACGGTCGCCGCGGTAGCCGCCACCGTCGCGATCGCCGCGGAAGCCGCCATCGCGGTCGCCACGGAAACCGCCGCCACGGTCGTCGCGATCCCGGTCGCGATCGGCTTTGCGCATCATTGCAGAGGGACCTTCCTCGTGCTCTTCGACGCGAACGGTGAGATAGCGAATCACGTCCTCGCTGATCCGCTCCTGCCGCTCCACCTCGGCGACCGCCGCCGACGGACCGTCGATATTCAAAAGCACGAAATGGGCTTTGCGATTCTTGTTCATTCGGTAGGTGAGCGAACGCACGCCCCAGTTTTCCATCTTCACGACCTTGCCGCCGAGTTGCTCGACGATGCCGGTCATCTGGGTGGTCAGTTCTTCGACCTGCTGGGTGCTCGCATCCTGACGCGCGAGAAAAACATGCTCATAAAGAGGCATGGGTGTCCTTTCCTGTGTTGGCGCGGTTCCCGGCGGCAAGCCCTTCGAGACCTTCGGAAAAGGACTCGACGATAAGCTCAGAAGGCGGAAGCACGGGACGACGGACCGACTGGCCCTGCCACATCAACATCGCCGATACGGTGAAATTGCTGAGACCGTCCGTTCAGCTCCCGGCCGGGATCCACGGATGGCGCGGTTTATAAGGATTTTGGGCGGGATGGCAAGGGAAAGCGGTACAATTGATGGATTGGGCCAAATACCCGGGAACCGTCCCGGCGGCTTGACATAAGCGGCTCCCGCGGTGTCTTTCGGCCCAACTTCACGGATTTCGGGACGTCTAGGGGTATCGATGACGGCAGCATTCACCTTTCCGGGGCAGGGCTCCCAGGCCGTCGGCATGGGCAAAGCGTTGGCGGAGGCTTTTCCGGCCGCACGAGCCGTTTTCGACGAGGTCGATGCGGCGCTCGGGCAGAAGCTGACAGCCATCATCTGGGACGGCCCGGCCGAGACCCTGCAGCTCACCGAAAATGCCCAACCGGCGCTGATGGCGGTTTCACTCGCGACCCTGCGCGTGCTTGAGAGCGAGGCGGGTTTCTCGGTCGGACGGGACGCCGCCTTTGTCGCCGGACACTCGCTCGGCGAATATTCCGCGCTCGCGGCCGCCGGCAGCCTTACGATCAGCGACACCGCGCGCCTGTTGCGCACGCGCGGTCTTGCCATGCAGAAGGCGGTGCCGGTCGGCGCCGGGGCCATGGCCGCGCTTCTCGGCCTCGATTACGAGGCTGCGGTCGCGGTCGCCAAGGAGGCCGCGCAGGGTCAGGTCTGCCAGGCCGCCAATGACAACGGCGGCGGACAGGTCGTGGTCTCCGGCGACAAGGCTGCCGTCGAGCGCGCGCTCGAGATCGCCAAGACCAAGGGCGCCAAGCGCGCCATGCTGCTGCCGGTCTCGGCACCGTTCCACTGCACCCTGATGCAGCCCGCGGCCGACGCGATGGCCGAAGCGCTTGCCGGTGTCTTCATCAAGCGTCCGGTCTCGCCGGTCGTGTCGAACGTGTTGGCCGCGCCGATCACCGATCCGGACGAGATCCGCCGCCGCCTGATCGAGCAAGTGACGGGAACGGTGCGCTGGCGCGAGTTGGTGGCCTACATGGCAAGCCACGGTGTCGTCAGCTTCTTCGAAATCGGCGCCGGGAAGGTGCTGAGCGGACTGGTCAAGCGTATCGCCGCCGGCGCGGTAGGGATCCCGGTCGGTGGGCCCAACGATATTGCCTCGGCTAAAGAAGCACTCGCTGCCGCGCAGACGGCTTGAGCGGGGGGAGACAGGGAATGTTCGATCTGACTGGCAGGACGGCGCTCGTCACCGGCGCGACCGGCGGCATCGGTGGTGCGATCGCCCAAGCCCTGCATGCCCAGGGCGCGACGGTGGCCATTTCCGGCACGCGGCGCGCGGTACTGGATACGCTGGCCGCCAAGCTGGGTGAGCGTGTTCACGTGTTGCCTTGCAATCTCTCCGAAGCAGCCGAGGTCGAGGCGCTGGTGCCGTCGGCCGAAAAGGCCATGGGCCAGGTCGATATTCTCGTTGCCAATGCCGGCATCACCCGGGACAATCTGTTCGTGCAACTGCGCGACGAAGACTGGGACGAAGTCATCAAGGTCAATTTGACCGCGACCTTTCGCCTCGCCCGGGCCGCGACCAGACTGATGATGCGCAAGCGCTTCGGCCGCATCGTCGCGATCACGTCGGTCGTCGGCGTCACCGGCAATCCGGGCCAGGGCAATTACACCGCCTCGAAGGCGGGACTGATCGGCATGATCAAGACGCTGGGTGCGGAATATGCCAAGCGCAACGTCACCGCCAATTGCATCGCGCCGGGATTTATAAAGACGCCGATGACGGATGCGCTTAACGACAAACAGCGCGAAACGATTCTTTCGAAGGTTCCTGCAGCGCGGCTTGGAACGCCTGAAGATATCGCCGCGGCGGCGGTCTATCTGAGCTCCGATGAGGCAGCCTATGTGACCGGACAGACGATTTACGTAAACGGCGGAATGGCCATGTTTTGAGCCGGTTACTGGGCCCCGCGGTGCGGCGAAAGGCCGTTTCCGAGCTCCGGCGAGGCTTATAGTCAAGGCTTGGGAAGTATGATAACCGAACCCCCAACGGATGGGCAAAGAACGCCATTGCAGGACTTTGAAACCCTGTATATTGGCGGTGCGGAGCCTGTCGCCGTTCGCCGGGCCTTGTCGGCTATGAGTTGGCAGAATCAGGATTTGGTCAAATCAAGACTTGACCAAATCGAGACTAAGCGATTGCGAATGAAAATTTAACGACTGGGATGGCTCGTATCGTCTTGGGGACGGGTCTGATGGGAACAAGCACGAGGTTGAACGATGAGTGAGATTGGCGAGCGGGTTAAGAAGATCGTGGTCGAACACCTTGGTGTTGAACCCGAAAAAGTGGTCGACAACGCGAGCTTCATTGATGACCTCGGCGCCGACAGCCTCGATACGGTCGAGCTCGTGATGGCGTTTGAAGAAGAATTCGGCTGCGAAATCCCTGATGATGCCGCGGAGACGATTTTGACGGTCGGCGACGCCACAAAATTTCTCGAGAAAAACGCGAAGAGCTGACGCGCCCCGCGCGGTGCTGACAAAGCCGGACGGGCCGTTGTCGAACGGTCCACCGGTTTCTTGTTATCGGCCGCGATTCGGAGGCTGGAGTGGTCGATATGAGGCGGGTTGTCGTCACGGGCCTCGGCATGGTGTCGCCACTCGGCTGTGGCGTCGATCCGACCTGGAAGCGCATCCTCAACAGCGAGAGCGGCGCCCGAAAGATCGACACCTTTGACGTCTCCGACCTCACCAGCCGGATCGCCTGCGTGATCCCGCGCGGCGACGGTACGGGCGGCACCTTCAACCCCGACCAGTGGATGGAGCCGAAGGATCAGCGCAAGGTCGACGATTTCATCATCTTCGCGATGTGCGCGGCGCGCCAGGCGCTCGACGATGCCGGTTGGCATCCTTCCAGCGAAGAGGACCGCTGCGCCACCGGCACCATGATCGGCTCCGGCATCGGCGGCCTCTCCGGCATCGCCGATACCGCGCTGCTGCTGAAGGAGCGCGGTCCGCGCAAGGTATCGCCATTCTTCATTCCCGGGCGCCTGATCAATCTTGCTTCGGGTTATGTGTCGATCGAACACGGCCTCAAGGGCCCCAACCATTCCGTGGTGACCGCGTGTTCGACCGGCGCGCACGCCATCGGCGATGCCAGCCGCCTGATCGCGCTCGGCGACGCCGATGTCATGGTGGCGGGGGGAACCGAATCGCCGATTTGCCGGCTGTCGATGGCGGGGTTTTGCGCCTCGCGCGCGCTGTCGACCGGCTTCAACGATACGCCGGAGAAAGCCTCCCGTCCCTACGACAGGGACCGCGACGGTTTCGTGATGGGGGAAGGCGCCGGCATCGTGATACTCGAGGAATACCAGCATGCGAAAGCGCGCGGCGCGAGAATCTACGCGGAGGTGATCGGTTACGGTCTGTCCGGCGATGCCTATCATATCACGTCGCCGTCGCCGGACGGCGATGGCGCATTCCGCAGCATGAGCGCCGCCATGAAGCGCGCAGGAATCACTTCCGCCGATATCGACTACATCAACGCGCATGGAACTTCGACGCAGGTCGGCGACGAGATCGAACTCGGCGCGGTGGAGCGGCTGTTGGGTAACGCCGCGTCGCGGGTGTCGATGTCGTCGACCAAATCGTCGACGGGACATCTGCTGGGCGCAGCAGGCGCGGTCGAGACGATTTTCAGTATCCTGGCGATTCGTGATAACGTGGCCCCGCCAACCATCAACCTTGAGAACCCCTCGGTGGAAACGGCAATCGACCTCGTGCCGCAGGCGCCGCGCAAGCGCGAGATCAATGTCGCGCTATCGAATTCGTTCGGTTTCGGAGGTACCAATGCGTCCGTGATCGTGCAGCGCGTAATCAACTGACACGACAACAAGACGCATCTACAAGACTCCACCGTTTCGCCGTATTCGGTGATGAATCCTAGATATGGGCGTAAACTGCCGGCCAGTGCGGGAACGCGAGGCCGCGATTGAACCGACAGGATCTCAGGTTGCATCGATGAGTGAGAGGCCGCCCATTTCGCCAAGGAGCCCGCGCGCCGCGCTGGAGCCCGAGCGGGTCCCGCCGCCGCCCAGGCGGTCCGAGCGCGCCCGCAATCCGTTCGTCGTGGTCGGCAATGCCATCATTACCGTGGTGCTTGTGCTGATGCTCGGCGTCGGCGGCGGATACATTTACGGCAAACAGAAGATCGAGGCGCCGGGGCCGCTGCCGGAGGACAAGATCGTCAACATTCCCTCGCGCGCGGGGATGACCGACATTGCCGATATCCTGCAGCGCGAGGGCGTGATCGACAACAATCGCTGGGCGTTCATCGGCGCGGTGTTTGCTCTGAAGGCGCGCTCGGAGCTCAAGCCCGGCGAGTACGCATTTCAGAAGAACGCCAGCCTGCGCGATGTCGTCGGCACCATGGTCGAAGGCAAGGTGGTCCAGCACGCGGTGACGATCGCTGAAGGCCTGACCTCGGAGCAGATCGTGGGCCGGCTTTCCGACAACGACATCTTCGCTGGCTCGGTCAAGGAGATCCCGCGCGAGGGCACGCTGCTGCCGGAAACCTACAAATTCCCGCGCGGCACCACGCGCGACCAGGTGATCGCGCGCATGCAGCAGACCCAAAAGCGCGTGCTGGCGGAGATCTGGGAACGCCGCAGTCCGGACATTCCGATCAAGACGCCGGAGCAACTGGTGACACTGGCCTCGATCGTCGAGAAGGAAACCGGCAAGGCCGACGAGCGCAGCCGCGTCGCCGCGGTGTTCGTCAACCGACTGCGGCAGAAGATCAAGCTGCAGTCGGATCCGACCATCATTTATGGACTGGTCGGCGGCAAGGGAACGCTGGGGCGGCCGATCAAGCGCAGCGAGATCCAGCAGCCATCGCCCTACAACACCTATGTGGTTGACGGTCTGCCTCCCGGGCCGATCGCCAATCCCGGGCGCGCCTCGCTGGAAGCCGCCGCCAATCCGGCGCGCACCCGCGATCTGTTCTTCGTCGCCGATGGGACCGGCGGTCACGCTTTCAGCGACACTTACGACCAGCACCAGAAGAACGTCGCCAAGCTGCGGTCGATGGAAAAGCAGATTCAAAACGACACCGTCGAGCCGGCTGACGATCCCCCGCCGGCCGCAGCCGGCGCGCCGGCCGATGCCAATCCGACGGCCACAACCGCAAAGCCGGCCCCGGCGAAAAAGCCGGCTCGGGTCACCCCGCCGGCGCGGCAAGGCGCGGCGCAGTCGACGGCGACGCAGCCGGTGGTCCAGCAGTAGCAAAACCGTTATCCATTTTTGCGCAAGACGCGCTAAGGTCGCGCAGTTCTGTTGCGAATCTCGCATCCCCGTAACTTCCGGAGAAATTCACGCGATGGCGTTGTCGAGCATGACCGGTTTTGCCCGAAGCCACGGTGCCAGCGGACCGTATGCGTTCGAATGGGAATTGAAGTCGGTCAACGCCAAGGGCTTCGATCTGCGGATGCGGCTGCCGCCCGGATGGGATGACCTCGAAACCTTCGCCAAGAAGCGCGCCGGCGAGGTGCTGTCGCGCGGCACGGTGTACGCGAATTTGAACGTCAAGCGCACGAACGCGGTCTCGACGGTCCGTATCAATGAAGAGGTGCTGGCGTCGATCGTGAAGGTGGCCGGCGTGCTCGCCGGCAAGATCGACGCGGTGGCGCCGAGCATCGACGGGCTGCTGGGAATCAAGGGCGTCATCGAGGTCGTCGAGCCGGAAAGCAATGAGGCCGAGGACAAGGCCGCGAAGGCCGCGGCCGCCGCCGCTTTCGACCAGGCGTTGCTGGACCTCGTCGAGATGCGTCAGCGCGAAGGCGTGACGCTCGGGCAAATTCTGATCCAGCGAATGGATGAGATCGAGCGGCTGGCGAAGAGGGCCGAGGCCGCTCCCGGCCGCAAGCCGGAGGCGATCAAGGCGCGGCTTGCCGAACAGATCGCGGCCCTGCTTGAATCCTCCGACCGCTTCGATCCCGATCGGCTCAATCAGGAGGCGATCATGATCGCGGCCAAGGCCGACATTCGCGAGGAACTCGACCGCATCGCCTCGCACATCTCGCAGGCGCGTGAGATGATCGGCAAGGGCGGGCCGATCGGACGGCGGCTGGATTTCCTGGCGCAGGAATTCAACCGCGAGGTCAATACCTGCTGCTCCAAGTCGAACGACCTTGAATTGACCAACACCGGCCTTGAGATGAAGAACGTGGTCGAGCAATTCCGCGAGCAGGTCCAGAATCTGGAGTGATGCATGACGGCTGATGGTCACGGCTTCGACGGGGTTGAGCGGCGCGGGCTGATGTTCGTGCTGTCATCGCCGTCGGGTGCGGGAAAGACCACGCTGTCCCGGCTGCTGATCGAGCGGATGCCCGACCTGAAGATGTCGGTGTCCGCGACCACGCGGCCGAAGCGGCCCGGCGAAGTCGACGGCCGCGATTATCATTTCATCGACAAGACAAAATTCGAAGAGATGGCCAAGCGAGGCGATTTGCTGGAATGGGCCGTCGTGTTCGACAATCGCTACGGCACGCCGCGGGCGCCGGTCGAAGCCGCCTTGTCGGCGGGACAGGACGTGCTGTTCGATATCGACTGGCAGGGCACCCAGCAGTTGCGCGAAAAGGCGCGGGCCGATGTCGTCAGCGTGTTCATCCTGCCGCCGTCCGTCGCCGACCTGGAAAAACGCCTGCACTCCCGCGCGCAGGATTCCGATGAGGTGATCCGGGGGCGGATGAGCCGCGCCAGCCATGAAATGAGCCACTGGGCGGAATATGATTACATTGTGATCAATCACGCCATCGACGACGCGTTTGCCGAGGTGCAGTCAATCCTGAAGGCGGAACGGCTGAAGCGCGAACGCCGTACCGGTTTGACGACGTTCGTTCGGGAGCTGCAGCGACAGCTGGAAAAATAGCGCGCCGTCAGGTGTGGGAGCGTTTGGACAGTTGTGCAAAAAATTCCGCGGCCCTGTCGCTCCGATCGGAAGTCTGGTCAAGGTCCCGTGGACGGCCGGCCCGTCGCGGAACAACATCCGCGTTTCGGCGAGCCGATATCGCGATGCGGCCGTCGTTTGCAGATTCCCAGATTTTGTCTCGACGGACTTTGGCCCGGCGCCGCCGGCCGCCGAATTTGAAGATGATGCGTGCCGCGATGCCCGCGAGCGCCAGCGCGCCAGTCAGGACGCTTAACAGCATCGGCATCGAAGCGGACCGGCCTTGGGATGAATCCGCCGCGGCGAGCGGGACGGCGGCGGCAACGGCGGGCGGCGGAGCCTCGGCCGGAGTTGATTCCACGTTCGCAACCATATTGCCCCCCACCGGGGCTTGACCGGCGGCGGAACTCGCGGCGGACGGATCTGGCCAGCGCGAGGCGACCACCGATGGCCGCGCATCTGCGGCCGCGTTATCTTCCCTGATCGGTGCAACCGCCGTCACCGGCGGAAACAGCGTGTCGTTGCGGCCCGTCTGTTCGATACTTGTCTGCGCGGGAAGCTCGGCATGTGCGTTCGCGATCGAGCGCTGCGTTGGAGTTTCGGCTTTCGGCGCAATCGGCTTCGCGGCGCGGGCGGCACTGGGCGCAGCGGTCTGCGCGGGCTTTTCGCCTTCCTCGCGGAGATACCAGCAATGGCGCTTGGTGGCGTGTTCGATGCGATAGTACCAATGGCTGCCCTCGGGCGTTTCGTCCTTTGGTGCAGTGAGGCAATCATCTGCCGCGCGCGCGGCGCTGTGCGATATGGTTGCGAGAGCGGCTCCTGCGAGAACACTGGCGAAGATCGCCGAGGCGGCCTTCCTGGTTCGGTTTGGCATTTGAGCCTCCGGTGACGATACGCAACGCTTCACCCAGCCAAGTCTCGGCAAAGACTTGGGTCGCAATGAGCCGCAATTCCGGAGGGGATAGGGCTTAATTTAGGCTCGCATTCGCGTCCGCAATGCCCAACTTCGGCCCAAAAACAGCGGTTGCTTGTTATTGTTTTGACGACGACCACTTTCCGATACAGCCGTCCGATCGCTTGAACGTCCCGGAGCCGCTGCGGCCGGAAACATGGCCGGAGCTGACGACGGTGATGCCGTCGTAATTGCCGACGGATCGGGCTGCGCCGTTGGCGCTGACGGTCCCGCTGAGATCCTGGCCAATGATCTTGCCGCTGCTCACGACCACCGCCGTCGTGCTGCTGCCGGAGCAGGTGGTGCCGACGGAGACGACGACCCATGCGCCGTCGAAATTGCCGCCGCCGGCGCCCCCACCGCCACCGCTTCGCCGCGACGACGAGCGGCGCGGCTCATCGGCGTCGGGTTTGCTTCCCCGCACGGGCCGTTGGGGTTCAGCCGATCGCGAACCGGACAGGGATTTGTCGTCGTTGCCGATGCTGCCGCCGGCGCTGCCGGTTTGCGCGAGCGCCATGCCCGGGCCGATCGCGGCGGCGAGCGAGGCAATCAGGAGGGCGATTTTGGTCTGACGTCGAATGCCGTTTCGCATATGCACTGGGTTTCCAATGACTGGGGTTGCAATCTAGCGGCCGGAGCCGTCGGCGCAGACCGCTCCGATAATGCGGCAAGATTTGCCAGTCCTGCCGCACTCGTCAAGCGCAGCATCCCTGGCCCTTTGCACGGTCTCGCCCTGCACCAGCGACCATGACTTGCCTGAAATCGCGAAGGCGCCGCATCGCGTTCCGTAGAAACTCAATTCAATCGGGCATTTGCTCGCACCGCAATTGGAGCGCGCGTCGTCAACCGCGGCCCTGCGCGAGACGTGATTCCAGGACATTCCCCATTTGTCGTTGTCGGGACCATAGACGATCGATCCCCACGGTTTCAGGTCGTCCATTTTTCGTAGCCGCGTCAGAACCCCTTCGGTTGCCTCGCCCGACGCCGCCATGTTGCTCTTTTCCTGAAACTTGCTGATCGCGAGCTTCATGCCGGTTTTGCCGTCGGGCGTTTCCGGATCGAAATTATGTTCGTAGAGCCGCTCGCTCAATTCGCGCAGCAGCGCCGCATCCTTGATCGGTACAAAGTCGGGATCCGGACGCAGCGTATCGGCCAGCCGCGGCTGCTGCGGCGGCGCGACGGCGACCTGTGGCGGTGGCGCCGCCGCCGCTGCGGGCGCGACGAAATAGAAGGTGCCGTCGATCGGCGACGACGACACCCAGGGCTGCTGCGATCCGCCGGTCTCCCGCTTCACGGCGAGACCGACCTGGTTGAAGGTTTGAAAGATATCGAGTCCCGGCCAGCTTGATGGTCGCGGCCAGCGCCTTGGTATAGGGGCTGTGGCCGTCGCTGCCGTCCTGGGCGACGCTGCCGGGCTGCGTCGCATAGGAGATCAGCGTGCCCTCCGGCGCCCGCATCTGGGCAAGGCCGCCATCGGAAGCGCGCAATCCGCGGGCGCCGAACGGATTGTTGCGGCAGGCGTCGAGGATCACCATGTTGAGCCGCGTGCCCGAACCCTGCATCTGGCGCAGCACGAGATTGATATCCACCATCTGGAAATCGACGTCGGCCTCGCGGGTCGGATTGGCGTTGACCGGCACCAGATAGTTCGAGCCGCTTACCTGAACGCCGTGGCCGGCATAGTAGAACAGCGCGACATCGGCGCCCTGGACTTGCCGTCCAAAGTTCTGCACGGCGTTGTCGAGCGCGGATTTGTCGAGATCGAGCTGGGCGCGGCCGCCGATCAGGGTGAAGCCGAGGCCGCCAAGCGTGTCGGCCATCAGCACTGCGTCGTTGCGGGGATTGTCGAGCCGGGCGACGTTTTGATAGGCGGAATTGCCGACCACCAGCGCAACGCGCTTCTCGGCCGCGGCTGGACCTGCGAACAGCAGCACGAGAAAACCGGTCAGCGCCGCCAGGCCGCCGCGGCCTCCTGTCCAGGCAAAGAATCCTGTCCAGGCAACCAATGTGGTGAAGAACGGCCGGCGCATCTCCAATGCATCCCGCGAAGCACGATGCCGACAGACTAGCAGCGGCCGGGCGCGGCGAAAAGCGCTAGCCCGCGCCGTCGCGCCGTCACTCGCTCGCCAGCACGTCACTGAACAGCACGTAGCGCGATCCATCGAAACGCACCAGCCGCATCTGCTTGATCGGGCGCAGATCGGTCGGGCTGGTCTTCAGCCGGATCCCCGGCAACAGCAGCGGCAGCTCGATGTTCAGATGGGAGGCCTGCTTCATGATATTCTCGCGCGTCAGATTGTCGCCGCACTGCTTGAGCAGCTGCACCACCGCGTGACCGATGTTGTAGCCATAGGGCGCGTAATAGTCGCTCTTGCTGATGCGCGGGTTGTATTTGTCCATCCAGACGTTCCAGGCTTGCATCTCCGGATCGTCGCGCCATTGCGGATCGGCCGGATCTTTCTGATAGGCCGCGGAGATGATGCCCTTTGCGGCTTCAAACCCGGCCGGCTTGATTGCGCCCGCAATCGACGAGCCGATGCTGACCACGATTTCCTGCGGGTGCCAGTCGATGTCGTAGGCCTTGCGGATCGCCTGCGCGGAGAATTTGGGGATCGTGACGATGAAGAATACGTCGGCGCCCGAAGACTTCAGCGAAACCACCTGGGAATCGACGGTCGGGTCGGTGGTGTTGTAAGCCTGCGTCGACACGATCATGGTTGAGGCCTTGTCGCCGAGCCCGCGCTTGAAGCCCATGAGGTAATCGCGGCCGAGGTCGTCGTTTTGTGCCAGGATCCCGATCTTCGCGTCGGGTTTCACCGACAGAATGTACTTGGCGTAGATTTCGCCTTCGGAGGCGTAATGCGGGGTCCAGCTCATGGTCCACGGATAATGCTCGGGGTCGTTGAACACAGTCGCGCCTGTGCCAATGAATAGATGCGGCACCTGCTTCTGGTTGATGTATTTGACCACGGCCATATTGGTGGCGGTGCCCACCGGGTTAACCAGAAACAACACCTCGTCGCTTTCGATCAGGCGCCTGATCTGCTCCACGGTTTTGGGCGGGCTGTAGGCGTCATCCAGGCTGATGAAGTTGATCTTGCGGCCGTTCACGCCGCCCTGTTCATTGATCATCGTGAAATAGGCGGTGGCCGAGACCGCGCCCGCCGAATAGGCCGACGCCGGGCCGCTATAGGGCGTCGTGGTCCCGATCTTGATTTCGGTGTCGGTAGCGCCGGGACTGTATTGCTTCTGAGCCAGCGCCGGCGTCGTGGCCAAAGCCATTGCGAGCGCCGCCAGCGCGGCACGCGTTGAACGATTGCTCCAGGCCCTTGGAATCCGAGCCTCTAGTATCCAAGCCATTACAATCCTCCCTGTTCACGCGAGGCTTACATGGCACTCTGCCTCTTTTGGCGAGGCTTATGAGATGCGCTGCCTCAGTTCTTCAGCACGATACGGCCCACGACCTTCCCGGCCCGCAACTCGTCGATCCATTTCTGCACGTCGGCCATCGGTTCTTCCTTCATCGGTGTCGGCTTGATCTTGCCACTGCGCGCGAGCGCCATCAACTCGTGCGCCTCGGCCAGCGTTCCCACCATGAAGCCCTCGATTGTCATGCGCTTGTAGATCCATTGGACCATCGGCAGGCTGAAATTGCCGCCCATCAATCCGGAAACCACGATCTTGCCGCCGCGCGCGACCGCCGAGACCGCGAAGGCCATCGACTTCTCGTTGCCGGCAAAATCGACGATCTCGTCGAACCCGCCCTCGGTTTCCTTCAGGATGCGCTTGGCGACGTCGGCTTCGGAAGGGTCGTAGGCAACGGCAGC
The DNA here is from genome assembly GCA_963778925.1 of uncultured Alphaproteobacteria bacterium. Classification (GTDB taxonomy): domain Bacteria; phylum Pseudomonadota; class Alphaproteobacteria; order Rhizobiales; family Xanthobacteraceae; genus Bradyrhizobium. Next base: position 108,260 of record CAVZWE010000002.1, read on the forward strand.
GCCGTTCTGCAGCGCCGCGTCACGCGCCGCGGGACTTAGATCGGCGACGGAAATCTTTTGTTTGAACATGGCCTGGGCGAAGGAAAGGCCCATCATGCCGACGCCGCCAAGTCCGATCAGCAACAGATTGCGCTGCCGCGGCCGGTCGACCAGCCGCTTCAGCGCACCATAGGCGGTCACGCCGGAGCACATCAGGGTCGCGGCCTGATTGACCGGCAGCGGGTCGTAGTCCAGCAGGTATTTTGCGTCGGGCACCAGCACATGGCTGGCGAACCCGCCGTCGATGGCGACGCCGAGAAAACGCTGCTTGAGGCAGAGATTCTCATCGCCATTGAGGCAGTCGCGGCACTGTCCGCAGCCGATCCAGGGAAATACCGCTTTCTTGCTGCCGATCAGGTCTTTTGAGACCTCGACGCCAACCTGCTCGACGACACCGGCGATCTCGTGCCCGAGCGTGAACGGCAGCGTCATGCCACGGGTGGTATCGAGCTTCTTGCCGCCGCCGAGGTCGGCGTAGCCGTCCTGGATATGCAGGTCGGAATGGCAAAGCCCGCAGCGCTCGATCCGGACCAGCACTTCCTTGGCCATCGGCTTCGGCGTCTCGACGATGGTCTCGCACAACGGCGCATCGAATTTGACCAATGATTGACGTCGCATCAGCGCCATCGCGTTTCTCTCCTCAGGGCAGGTTCGGTTTGCTGTTTCGTATATCGGTCAATTCGCGGGCCATGGCAACAAAACCGGAGATCGGGATGGTCTCGGCGCGCCGCGTCGGATCGACCTGCGCAGCGCCGGCCAGCCGGGCCGGATCGACCGCCAGCGATTTGAGGCTTTGCCGCAGCATTTTCCGCCGCTGGCCGAACGCCGCCGTCGCCACCTGCTCCAGCGCCCTGCGGTCGCACGGCTCGGGTGCATTGCGGGGTACCAACCGCACCAGCGACGAGGTCACCTTGGGCTGCGGCACGAAGGCGGCTGGAGAAATATCGAACAGGATCTTTGTTTCGGCACGCCAGTTGGCGAGCACGGCCAGCCGTCCATAGGCTTCGTCATTTTCGTGCGCGACGATCCGCTCGGCCACTTCGCGCTGGAACATCAGGACCATCATGTCGTACCAGGGCGGCCACGGCTCGATCGACAGCCAGTCGATCAGAAGTGCGGTCGCGATATTGTAGGGCAGGTTGGCGACGATTTTCGCTTTTGTTGCGCCGAGCAGCGGCCGCGGATCGAAATGCTGCGCGTCGGCGCAGATGATTTCCAGCCGACCCGGATATCGTCTTGAAATCTCCTCGAGCGCCGGCAGGGCGCGCTGGTCGCGTTCCACCGCGATGACGCGCCCGGCGCCAAGCGCCAGCAGCGCGCGCGTCAGCCCGCCCGGGCCGGGACCGATTTCGATGAAGGTAGTATCTTGCAGCGGGCCCGCGGCGCGCGCGATCCGCGCGGTGAGATTGAGATCGAGCAGGAAATTCTGGCCAAGCGATTTGCGCGCCGACAAAGCATGCTGGCGAATGACCTCGCGAAGCGGCGGAAGGTCGTCGATCGCGCTCATGCCGGCTGCATGGCGGCCATGCGGGCGGCCAGCCGCAGTGCCGCGATCAGGCTGGACGGATTGGCCTTGCCCGTGCCGGCAATGTCGAAGGCGGTGCCGTGGTCCGGCGAGGTGCGGATGAACGGCAATCCCAGGGTGACATTGACGGCGTCGTCGAAGGCCAGCGTCTTGACCGGGATCAGCGCCTGATCGTGGTACATGCAGATCGCACAGTCATAGGTTTTGCGCGCGGCGTCGTGGAACATGGTGTCCGCCGGCAGCGGTCCCCGGACGTCGATGCCGTCGCCGCGCAAAATTTCGATGGCCGGCGCCACGATGGTCTGATCCTCGGTGCCGAGCGAGCCGTCTTCGCCGGCGTGGGGATTGAGACCGGATACCGCAAGGCGCGGACTGGCAAGCCTGAAGCGGGCTTTCAGATCGGCGACCACGATGCGGGCGGTGCTGACGATCAGGTCGCGCGACAGAAGCGCGATCGCCTCGCGCAGCGAAAGATGGATCGTCACCGGCACCACGACGAGGGCAGGGGACCACAGCATCATGACCGGTTGCGGCGTATGCCCCCTGGTCGCTGCGAGTTCGGCGAGAAACTCGGTATGGCCGGGATGGCGGAATCCGGCGCGATACAGAACGCTCTTGGCGATCGGATTGGTGACAACGGCACCGGCCCGCCCGGCGAGGACGTCGCCGACCGCCTGACGAATCGAGGCCATCGCTGCGTCAGCACTGGTATGATCGGGCTGGCCAGGCTGCGCCGTCGCAGTGTGGCCGGTGGCCACCACCGGCAAGGCGTCCGCAAATGCCGCCTGTGCATTTTCGGCGCCAACGTCGGCGAGTTTGACCTGCAGCCCGAGAACCTTCGAGCGGTGAGCGAGGAAGTCGCGATCGCCGAGCAGGTAGAAGGCCGGCAGCTTCAGCTCGTTGCGGCGCAGCCATGCCTGGATGGTGATGTCCGGCCCGATACCCGCAGGTTCGCCTAGGGTCAGCGCGAGGGGCTTTGCCATACCGTCAACGATATTCGATCATCGCGGCTTTGCGGGATTCCTCCAGATACGCTTTCGACTTCGCCTCAAATTTCTCGGCGTACATCTTGTCCCGGATTTCCTTCTTCTTCGGCGTATCGATATTGGTCGGATTTCGGGCGCAAAGCGCAGCCATCTCGATGCCCTGCTTCGTCACCTCGGGCGGGGTCAGATGACCGATAGGAGTTCTTGTCGAGCACCTCGCGAAGAGCCGCCGGCAGGTCGGCCGAGGTCTTGGTCACGATCTCGCGTATCGCGGCATTTGGCATCGACTTGAAGAAAATGTTCGCCTCAGCGCAGGTCTGCACCCGGCTGCGCAGGGCTTCAGCCTCTTTTTGTCTGGCTTCGATGGCGGAGGGAGCGGATCCGCGCGCGACGACCAAAACGATCGGCTGCATCTTGTATTCGAAGCTCCCGCTCTCCTGCTTCTCGTCGCCACCGCTGACCTGGACGGCGGCTGCAACGTCCTTCTCGCCGACCTGGAGGCTCTCCTTGTAGCGTCCGCGCACCAGGCTTGTCCAAACCATCTCGGCCTTCATGCGGGCCTTCAATGTGTCGAGCCGGATGCCCTGACTTTCGAGCGATTTCGTCAGCTGCTCAGGCGTGACCCGCATCCGCGAACTCATCGCCGCGAAGGATTGATCGATATCCGAGGCGCTGGGGTCGACGCCGAATTTCTTGCCTTCCTTGATCTTCACCTTTTCATCGATCAATTCGCTGATTATCTGCTGCCGGTCGGCGGGCTTGTGCGTCGTCAGGAAATTCAGCTTGCTGCGCTGTTCGATATCGTAGTTGGTGATGGGTTCGCCGTTGACCATGACGGCGACGCTTTGAGCACGCAGCGGCGAGGCGCAACCCATCAAGACCAGCCCAGCGGCAAAACCCAGGACGAGAGGTGAAAGGCGATGCGAGAATGTGGTCGTCATGGTCATCTTCGCTGTATCAACCGATTCGAATTGGAGCCGCGCCGGGGACCGATGCTCCGGCAGTGTGCCGGCCGCCGGGTCTACTGCACGCCCGCAGTTGGGCTGCCTGATACGGCCGAATTGGCGATGGTCCGCAGGCCGATCTGCAGCATGAAGGCGTGACTGAGCAGGGGCGGCGTGGTGCCCGCGGAGTACGCATAGGACGTGACATAGTTGGCGGCCAGCACGAAGCAATCATCCACATAGCCCGCGCCGACGATGTACTGATTGACCTTGTTGGCTTCAAGATCCCATCGGGCCGCTCCCGTCACCACCCAGTTCGCCGCCAACTTGACCGACGCGCTGCCCAAAAGCCCTTCGCGCCGGGTCAGATATCCCAGATCCGGCTGCTGGGCATAATTGCCGTACATCACACTAACCGACCAGCGGTCGAAGCTCGCGCGGCCTTCGGCCTCGAAACGATTAACATTCAGCGTCGCCTCGTCCAGACGCGTGCGCACGCTGAACGTATAGGTTCGGTTCGGCGAATAATTGACCCGGGCGACGTAATCGGATCGGGTATTCTGCAGGCCGGAATCGACCCCGGTATTGGTGACGTCGGCGACCGCGAACGAATTCAGGCCGAACAACTGATAGGACTGCCCGAACAGCACATTGACCGAGCCGCCGCGGTCGAATTGCGTCGTCGCCTGCACGCCGACATTGGCGCGGCCGCCGCCTTCGACGCGATCATAGCCGGAGAATTTGTCGACGCTGAAGAGGTTGCTGGTGTCGTACACCAGGCTCTGGGCATCTTCGTTGGGAAGCTTGCCGGCATAGGTTTCATTGGGGCGGATGATGACCTGCGCGATCGGCTCGATCGTCGTGCTGCCCCAGGGCTGAACGTTGATGAAGGGATAACGGTATTCGAGGCCGACCGTCGGCATCACACGCAGGGCCTGGGTGTTACCGACCGGGAGAAAATTCGAAACCCCCGGCTGGTTCGAAATCGAGGCATCGATCCCATCCGCGCGGATGCTCGCAAAGGGCGTCCAGATTTCGCCCGCGGAATCGGTGAACGATCGCCGCCACTGCGCCTCACCCGTCAGCCTTGTGTAAGTGCCAGGCGTGCCGCGAAGCAGGCACTGCGTCGGTATCCGCGCCAGCGGATCGGCGGATACCGTCGTACACAGGCTGGTGGTGTTTGCCAAAGTCGTGATCGGGTCGAAGGCGGCGGTATCCCGCGTCAGGCTGGTGAAATTCGTCTTGTAGCTGACTTCGCCGCCAAAGATCGGGCTGTTGATCACGTTGGAATAATCGACCACCGGATGAATGATCGGAACCTGCTGCTGGAAACCCGAAAAGCTCAGATAGTAGATGGTGCGCGCGTCGAAGTAGCTGCGATTGCCGACCCCGGTGAGGTAAAGCTGGGAAATCGCTTCCGTCGGCAGGCTCAGGAATGAACCCAGCGGATCCTTGTACTGGGCCAGCCGGTAGTCGGACATGAAATAGTAATCCGACAGCAGAACGCCGTCCCAGCCCCACACCCACTTATCGTTCAGCGCGAACTGGCCCTTGCTTTCGACGCCGCCGCGGAACTGACGATCTCCGGGCTGATTGGCAAAGGCTGCGGGATCAAGCTGGTCGATGCCATAGGCGCGGATCTGATACGAACCGTTCAGCAGGCGCTGACGGAATTCGCCCTGGAACAGCACGCCTTGCCTGGTGGTGAAGCGCGGATTGAAGGTCGCATCGTAGTCGGGGGCGATCGCCCAGTAGAACGGCACTTCCACGCCAAAGCCGTAGGTCGAGACCTCGGAGAAGCCCGGCATCAGGAAGCCGGTCTTGCGCTTGACGGTCGGATCGGGCGTCGAGAAATACGGCAAATATGCCATCGGCACGCCGAAGAACTCGAGCTGCGCGTTCTCGAAATACAGCATCTTCTCGGTCTGGTCGTGAATGATGCGCGCGCCCTTGACTTGCCAGAGCGGCGGCTTCTTCGGATCGTCCTTGCAGGGTGCGCAAGCCGTATAGACCCCGTTTTCGAAAACCGTGTAGTTGCCGCCGGTACGGTCGGCGCGTGTCGCCGCCATTCGCGTTGCGTCCGCAGTGTCGACGCGCAGCGAATTGACGAACCCGTCGCGGTAGTCGTCGCTCAAATCCATGATGTTGGCGTAGGTGATCTTGCCGTCCGCATCGGTCATGCGGATGTTGCCTTCGGCATGAAGCCGCTTGGTCTTCTGATCGTAGATGACCTTGTCGGCCTCGACGCTGGTGCCGTTGTAGAACATCTGCACGTTGCCGACCGCCGACACCCGCGAATTGTTGTAGTCGTAGTCCACCTCGACCGCCTGGACGAGCATCTGCCCGTCATTGGCGGTGCGCGGCGGTACCGGCCGAGGCGGTCTCGGATTGTAGGTAAAGCCCTGGGCGGCAGCCGGGGTTGTCGCCAAACCGAGCGCGCCGGCAACGACAAATCCTAAAATCAGGGCCAGAGCGGGCAGGCTGACGGCGGCCAAGCGGGCGCGATAACGGCGCACGGTGATGCGCCGCCCGAGCGCAGGCGACCGACACTGGCGGGCGGCGACAACAGCCACTACCCGTCCTCCTGGTACAGCAAGGCCAAAAATCCGGTGAGGCCGCCAACGAACACCGGCAGCCACGCCGAAGCGATCGGATGCATCAATTCAGCCTTGCTCAGATCCTCAGTAACTTTCGACAGAACATAGAGCAGAAAGCCTGCTCCCACGCCACTCAAAACCATCTTCTGCACGCCGCCGAAACGGAAGAAGCGCAACGAGACGGAGGCCGCCAGCATGACCATCGCGGCCAGCAAAAATGGTTGTGCCAGAAGCTTGTGGTACTGCAGCCGGTAGCCTGCGGTCGCAAATCCCGAGCTTTCAGAGGATCGGATATAGCTCGGTAGTTGCCAAAAAGACACAGTCTCCGGGGTGGAGAAACTGTTGCGGACCTGAGCCGGCGTCAGGCCGGTTGCGAGGACGAAGCTGTCCTGGTCAACCGGAGGTCCGTCGAGGGAATAGCGGCGCACCGATTTGAACAGCCAGCGTCCCTCCTCAAGCGTCGCCTCGCGGGCTTCGATTCGCTCCTTGAACTGGGCGTCGGCATCGAACCTGAACAGCGTCAACCCGGTCAGCCGCACGCCCTGCTGCTCGCTGCGCGCCGCGTTGATGATGACCTGGCCATCGCTGTTGATCTGATTGAGCCAGAAGCCGGAGGCGTCCTGGATGCCGCCGCCGGGAGCGGAGCCGAACAGCTCCGCCTCCATCCGCTTGGAGAGTTCGCGCAAGTTCGCGGACATCGGATTGTAGGCGGTGGTCGCCAGAATTCCGAGCGCGACCGCGCTTGCCAGCGCCGGCGCGATGAATTGCCAGGCCGATACGCCCGCGGCGCGCGCGACCACGAGTTCCAATCGCCGCGAAAGCGCGAGATAACAGGTCATCGCCCCGATCAGGATGCAAAACGGCATCATCTTTTCGAGCAGTTGCGGCACGCGGAACAGCGATGTCTCAGCGACCGTGACGGCGGATACCGAAACCAGTCCCGAGGTCTTCCTGACCATTTCGATATAATCGACCAGCACCAGCAGCACGAAAATGCTCACGAACACACCGAGCGCCGAGACCACGAAGCGGCCGGCAAAATATCGCCCGAGTGTGTTGGTCATCATGCTCATGCTGCAGCGGGCCGCCCGAAAAGCTGCGAAAGACGCCCGTTCGATCGGTTGATCGCCTCGATCAGACCAGCCGGCGGTTCGATCACAATGCCCCAGATGATGATCCAAAGGCCTGCGCCGATGTTTGCCGCCAGCAGCAGATATTGGAAGACCACTGCGAGCGGGGTTTGCACCGCCATGACCGAACAGGCGAACCCCGTCATGCGCAGTCCGAGCACAATGATGATGGAGCCGCCGATCGAAAAGTTGCGGCTCTGGCGGGTCGTGCGCGGCGCACCGAGAAAGGCGAAGGTCAGGGCCGCGAACGCAAACGGATAGATCGGCGCCATGAAACGGTCATGCAACTCGGCGCGAAACTGTCCGGGCAATTGCAGGTAAACCGGATCGTCGGCGGCGGGCCAGAGCAATTCCCAGAGGTAGCGTTCGCGAATGCCCAGCGTGACGTCGCGGCCCTGATTGGAGAATTTCGACATGTCGAATGCGTAACGGCCGAACGCCACCAGCGCCGGGTCGCGCTTGCCGACCTCGAAGCGTTCGAGATTTCCGTCCTCGAGGATCAGAAAGGATCCGCTGTTGTTTTTCAGGACCGTGCCGTGGTCGGCGACGATGGTGACACGTTCCTTGGGATCACGGCGGTCATCGACAAAGATACCGACCAGCACGCCGCCCGGCTGCCGCTCGCGAATGCGGATGGTCAGGTTCGGATCGAGCTGGGCAAAGCGGCCGGGCTGCAGGATGTTGGCCAGCACGTCGGCGGTGATCTCGGCATCCCAGTTCTTCAGACGACGCATGCCGTCGGGAGCGAGATAGGTGGCGATGAACGCAACCATGATCGCCACCACCACGGTGGCATAGACGAACGGCACGAACAGCCGGAGCGGCGAGAGGCCGGCGGCATTCATCACGATGATCTCTGAGTCGGTCGCGAGCTTGTTCAGGGTATGGGAAATCGCGATCATCAGCGCGATCGGCGAGATGATCAGCACCAGCGCCGGTATCACCAGACTGGTGACGCCGAGAAAGGTGATGATGGTCTGGCCCTGGCTGGTCATCAGGTCGATGCCGCGCAACGCCTGCGTAATCCAGATCACCCCAGTCAGGCTGACGAGGACCAGCGCAAACGACGCGAGCGTCGTGCGGAAAATGTACCTGTCGATCGACCCCATCGTTACCGCACGTCCCACCCCCGCGAAGCGCTGCGGCTGGCGACCAATCCTGAAAATCAGGATCCCCCCTGGTCGCGCCGCCCTTCGTCCGACTGACTCACTCTCTCACTAGCATCCCTTTGATCCGTCAACAAAATGGCTGGGCCATGGCGCCCTCGGGATATGGTTGATAATTCGTCTTATGTGACCTTCCAGCCACTCGGGCGCTTGGCAGCGGAGCCGCCGGCAGGCCATAGTGCAGGCGAACATGCTCTTGACGGACGTGAATCGTAGCCAAAGAGAACATTCCAAGCACCCCCCGGCGGGTTCCCGACCAGCGACAGCCCCCTTAGATTTTGGAGGATTTGCCTATGTCCGACGCCGTCAAGGTCGGCTTCGTTCCGTTTTCTACCGCTCCGCGCGGGATTCTGGTGGTTTTCTGCGATGATACGTTGAAGTTCGGCGCCGCGACACGCAAGGCGCTGGGGGCTGCGGCCAATCTGGTCAAGCGCGCGGCCGAAACCAACCAGTTCAAGGGCAAGAGCGGGTCCACGCTCGATATTCTGGAGCCGGAGGGTCTCAAGGCCTCGCGCCTGATCGTGGTCGGCACCGGCAAGCTCGCAGGCCTCAAGGACAATGATTTTCTCAAGCTTGGCGGCGCGGCCGCCGGCAAGCTGCGCGGCAACGATGCCGTGACGATCATTGCGGAATTGCCGGACGGGGCCATGAAGCCCGATTCTGCCGCCGCGGTCGCCTCGGGTGTGCGGCTGCGCGCCTACAAATTCGACCGCTACAAGACCAAGAAGAAGGAAGGCGAGGACGCAGCATTGGGTGCAGATGTTTCGATCGCTGTCGGCGATGTGTCCGCCGCGCGAAAGGCGTTCGCGCCGGATGCTCACATCGTCGATGGCGTCATCACCGCACGCGACCTCGTCAACGAGCCGCCCAACGTGCTGTTCCCCGTGGAATTCGCGCGCCGTGCCGGCCAGTTGCGCAAGCTCGGCGTCGATGTCGAGGTTCTCGACGTCAAGGCGATGACGAAACTCGGAATGGGGGCGCTGCTCGGCGTCGCCCAGGGCTCGACGCAGCCCGGCCGCACCGTGATCATGCGCTGGAACGGCGGCAAGCGCGGCGATCAGCCGGTCGCCTTTGTCGGCAAGGGCGTTTGTTTCGATACCGGCGGCATTTCCATCAAGCCGGCAGCCAGCATGGAGGACATGAAGGGTGACATGGGCGGCGCCGCCTGCGTCGTCGGATTGATGCACGCACTGGCGGCGCGGAAGGCCAAGCTCAATGTGGTCGGCGCCATCGGCCTGGTCGAGAACATGCCCGACGGCAATGCGCAACGCCCCGGCGATATCGTCACCTCGATGTCCGGCCAGACCATCGAGATCATCAACACCGACGCCGAGGGCCGCCTGGTGCTGGCCGACGTGCTCTGGTATGTGGCGAAGAAGTTCAAGCCGAAATTCATGGTCGATCTCGCCACGCTGACCGGCGCGATCATGGTGGCGCTCGGCACCGAATATGCGGGCCTGTTCTCCAACAACGACGAATTGGCCGAACGGTTGACCAAGGTGGGGCTTGCAACGGGGGAACGGGTCTGGCGCATGCCGCTCGGTCCCGAATACGACAAGCAGATCGACTCGCAGTTCGCGGACATGAAAAACACCGGTACCCGCAACGGCGGTTCGATCACTGCAGCCCAGTTCCTGCAGCGCTTCGTCGATGACACGCCGTGGGCGCACCTCGATGTCGCGGGAACGGCGATGGGCGCACCGAAATCCGAAATCAACCAGAGCTGGGGTTCGGGATATGGCGTTCGCCTGCTGGAGCGGTTGGTCGCGGAGTACTACGAAGCCAAGAAGTAGCCGAGAAATGGCTGAAACCGGATGACGGAAGTTCTGTTCTACCATTTGCAAAACATGTCGCTCGAAAGCGTCTTGCCGCCGCTGCTGGAAAAATCGCTGGAGCGGGGCTGGCGGGTGGTCGTGCAGTCGACGTCGCAGGAGCGCGCCGATGCGCTCGACGCGCATTTGTGGACCTATCGCGACGATTCATTTTTGCCGCACGCCACCTGGCGCGCCGGCGATGCGCAGGACCAGCCGATCGTGCTGGTGGTGGAAGACGGCAATCCGAACCGGGCCAATGTCAGGTTTCTGATCGACAATGCCGCTTTGCCCACAGACTGCGACGCCTATGATCGGATGGTTCTGGTTTTCAACGGCGACGACGGCGATGCGCTGGCCGCCGCCCGCGGCGCCTGGACCGATTGCAAGACGCGGGGATTCGAGGTCACCTATTGGCAGGCCGACGAGCGTGGCCGGTGGCAGCGGCGGGAATAGCGAGATCGGGCAATTAATGATAATCCATGATTTGGGCCGGCGCGCTTGCGCCTAGCCACGGTCGTGCCGCAAAGTGATGGTGGGACAAGCGCTTAAAGCGACGGGGTGGGAATTTGGTTCATCGTGCGAGATAGCTCTCATCGAAGGCGACTGCTGAAATTGCTGGTGTTCGCCCCCCTGATCACGGGCTGTTCGGGGGCGTCCGATCTTATGACCAAAGACGCCGATTGGTTCGCACGCCCCAGCAGGCTGTTCATCAGAAACATCTCGATCGATTCGCCGCCGCTGACCCCGGACAAACCGGTTGTGGCCGAGGACTTGGTCAGCGCCGAAGGATCTTGCCCGGGAATGATGCCTCCCGGCAGCCCCGCGGACGCCAACGCCGCGACCGCCGGCGCCGGCGCGCCAGTCCCTTCGACCACCGGAACGGTGGCGCTCGGTCATACCGAATGCGACGTCGTGCGCGGCATCGGCGCGCCTGCCAGCGTCAACCTCTCCAACAATCCGCGCGGCGACCGGGTGGCGGTTATCACCTACACGCAGGGGCAGCGCGCCGGGATCTACACCTTCACCGCGGGACGCCTGACCTCGATCGAGCGCGGGCCCGAGCCGGTGGCGCAGCCGAAGGCGGCCAAGCCGACAGCGAAGAAAAAACCGGCGGCGACCTGATTGTTCTCGCGCAGGTCTGGGCCCGAATTGGCTCAGCCGGCGGCCTCGTCATACTGCGAACTCGCCGCCAGCCACTCTTCCTCGGCGCGCTGCAACGCGCTTTCGGCGCCGGCCCGCGCCTTGCTGAGCTGGGCCGCTTGCTTCGGGTCGCGCTTGAACAGATCCGGCAGCGCCAGCGCGGCATCGATTTTCGAGATGATGCCGCTGATGCGCGCAATCTCGGCCTCGGCGTCCGAAATCTTCTGCTTCAGCGGTACGCGTTTTTCGCTTCGGGTGCGTGCGGGCTTGTCGCGGCCGCCTCCGCGCTCGTTGTCGCGGTCGCGCGAACTGGTGCGCATGCCGCGCGCCGACAGCACCATGCGCCGGTAGTCGTCGAGGTCGCCATCGAAGGTCGTAACCGCGTGGTCGGCCACCACCCATAACTGATCGGCGCAGGCTTCGATCAGGTAGCGGTCATGCGACACCATGATGACCGCGCCGGGAAAATCATTGATCGCTTCCGACAGCGCCGCGCGGCTGTCGATATCCAGATGGTTGGTCGGCTCGTCGAGGATGATCATGTTGGGACCGAAGAAAGTCGCTAGCCCGAGCAGCAGCCGGGCTTTTTCGCCGCCCGACAGGCTCTTGACCAGGGTGTCTCCGGCCTTGCCCGAGAAGCCGATCGCGCCGGTGCGGCCGCGCACCTTGGTCTCCGGGGCGTCCGGCATCAGCCTGCGGACGTGATCGTAGGGCGAGCCGTCGAGATTGAGCTCGTCGACCTGGTGCTGCGCGAAATATCCGACCGAGAGTTTTTCCGCACGCGTGACGCGACCGGAGAACGGCGGCAGCTTGCCGGCCAGAAGCTTGACCAGCGTCGACTTGCCGTTGCCGTTGGCGCCGAGCAAAGCGATGCGGTCGTCGGTGTCGATGCGCAAGGTAACGCGATTGAGCACCGGCTCTTTCGGGTCATAGCCGACCGAGACGTCGTCGACCGCGATGATCGGCGGCGACAGCATTTTCTCGGGCACCGGAAATGAAATCTCGCGCACATCCTGCGTCACCAGCGCGGTGACGGGCTTCATCTTCTCCAGCATCTTGACGCGGGACTGGGCCTGACGGGCTTTCGAGGCCTTGGCCTTGAAGCGATCGACGAAGGCCTGCAGGCGCTTGCGTTCAGCCTCCTGGCGCCTGGCATGCTTGGCATCGAGCATTTCGCGGGTGGCGCGCTGTTCTTCGAACGACGAATAGGTGCCCTTGTAGAGCGTCAGCTTGCCGCGATCGAGATGCAGGATCTGGTCGACCGAGGTGTCGAGCAGGTCGCGGTCATGGCTGATGACGATCACGGTGCGCGGATAGTTGGCGAGATGGTCTTCCAGCCACAGCGTGCCTTCGAGATCGAGGTAGTTGGTGGGCTCGTCCAGGAGCAGCAGATCGGGCGCCGCAAACAGCGTCGCCGCGAGCGCTACCCGCATGCGCCAGCCGCCGGAAAATTCCGAACAGGCGCGGGCCTGATCGGCGGTCGAAAATCCGAGGCCGCTCAGGATGGCGGCGGCGCGGGCGGGCGCGGAATGCGCGTCGATATCCACGAGCCGGGTCTGGATGTCGGCGATGCGGACCGGATCGTGCGCCGTTTCCGCCTCGCGCAGCAGCGCTTCGCGCTCGAGATCCGCCTTCAGCACGACCTCGACAAGGCTTTCCGGGCCGTCGGGCGCTTCCTGCGCGAGGCTGCCGACGCGCCAGCGCGGCGGGACGGTGATGGTGCCGGTCTCGGTCGGCAATTCGCCTCGGATCGCGGCAAACAGCGTTGATTTGCCGACGCCGTTGCGGCCGACGAAGCCGACGCGCGCGCCGGGGACGATCTGCGCCGAGCTGTGATCGATCAGAAGCCGTCCGGCAATCCGGACCGAGATGTCGGTGATTGAAAGCATGCGGGGTTGTCACCGGAGCCGCCGCCAAACGCAACCCCGTTTGTGGGCGAAATAGCGTCTCCGCGGTCCACCCATGCCGAAAATATGCTCATTCTAGTTCGATGATCTCAGGCGGCTCTCGCTGTCTCGTCGGCGCAGCTCATCCATCAGATGCTCGAGATCGGAGGAGAGGCGCGAAGTCTCCGGGCGGAGGCTCTGCTGCAGCCGTTCGCCCACGGCATCGCAGATCGATCGGCTGGTCTTGCGATCGATCTGTTCGCTGGTGTCGGTGATTCGGCTGTTCATGACGGGTTCCGGTCTGTTTCCATTTCCATGAATTGATGCTGCACCAAGTCGTTGGAAGGAAATTAGTTTCGCCGTCGCGATAGATCGCAGGGCTTTTCAGCAAAAATTGCATGATAGCCTTTGCCGGTTCCGTCGCATGGACCAAGGAGAAGCCCCGGCGCGACAGGGCCGGGGCTTTGGCCGTCACGGATTGGACGGTTTTCGCTCAGTAGCAGCGGTTGACCAGGCGCCAGCGGGGTCCCCACGGCGTCTGGACCAATCGCCGCACATAGCAGCCGCCATAGCCAGGGCCATAGTAGGCGGGGCCGCCGATGATTACGCGCGGACCACCCCAGCCCCAGCCGTGATGCCAGCCGCCATGCCAACCGCCCCAGGCGGAAGCCGAGGTCGGCGCCAGCGCGGCCGCGGCGAGCGAAGCTGCGGCAACTGCAACAAGCGAGAATTTGCGTAACATGGTCATCTCCTCAAGGTTCGGCGCTGCCGGCGCCATCGGGTGAGACTGCTGCCCGTTGACGCCTCAGACATCGGTGGCGTTCGGTCGATCGAAGCCTACGCGTGCGAACGTGAACGAAACCGGGACGTTCGTTTCAGACAAGGTTCATGTTGGTGAAATTGTTGTAATTCCGGGCGTTGCCTGGCGCGTTTCGCCTGATCGCTTGCCGTTCGCCGACGGCGCCGATATAAGCGCCGCAACTCCCCGCAACGCTTTTTTCAAGGACGAGATCATGGCGATTCAACGCACCTTTTCGATTATCAAGCCCGATGCGACCGCGCGCAATCTGACGGGCGCGATCAATGCGCTGATCGAGAAGGCCGGACTTCGCATCGTCGCCCAGAAGCGCATCCGCATGACCCGCGACCAGGCCGAAACCTTCTACGCGGTTCACAAGGCGCGTCCGTTCTTTGGCGAGCTGGTGGATTTCATGATTTCCGGCCCCGTGGTGGTCCAGGTTCTGGAAGGCGAAAACGCCGTGCTCAGGCATCGCGACGTGATGGGCGCGACCGATCCTGCCAAGGCCGCCGAAGGCACGATCCGCAAACTGCACGCCAAGTCGATCGGCGAAAACTCGGTGCACGGTTCCGACGCTCCCGAGACGGCGGCGATCGAGATCGCCCAGTTTTTCTCGGGCAATGAAATCGTCGGCTGATTGACACCGGCGCCGGTGGGCCATTTAGTCGACGACGGAAGCGGGGGCAGCCGCTTTTGGCCCGGGGGTAGGCTGTTGTGAATTGGCTGTTGCAGGTCGTTGATCCCGCAGGCATCGGTGCGTTTTTCACGCAAATTCAAGCCGACATGCGGACCGCGGCGTTCTGGCTGGCGGTCGGCAAGATCATCTGGATCAACGTGCTGTTGTCCGGCGACAATGCGCTGGTCATCGCGATGGCCTGCCGCGGTCTTGCGCCCCGGCAGCGGCTGTGGGGCATGGTGATCGGCGCCGGCATCGCGGTGGTGCTGCTGATTGCGTTTACCGGCATCGTCGCCAAGCTGATGGTGCTGCCCTATCTGAAGCTGGTCGGCGGAATTGCGCTGTTCGTGATCGCAGCCAAGCTCCTGGTCCCGGAAGACGAGGGCGACGACGTCACCGCGGGTACCAGTCTTTGGCATGCGATCCGGATCGTGGTGATTGCCGACATCGTGATGAGTCTGGACAATGTGATCGCGGTCGCAGCCGCCGCCAACGGACAGCTTTCGCTGTTGATCCTTGGCCTTGCCGTCAGCATTCCCATGATCATCGCGGGTGCGGCGTTGATCATGATGGTGCTTGACCGGTTTCCAATTCTGGTCTGGCTGGGCGCAACGCTGCTCGGGTGGATCGCGGGCGACGTCATCGAGACCGATCCTGCGGTGCATCCCTTCCTGCAGCGGCTTCTCGATGGCCAGATTGCGCTCAATCTTGACGCGACATCGGCGATCTTCGGCGTGTCGCCGCATTTCAGCCTGGACGCAGACCTGGTCGGATACATCTCGTCGGTGCTGGGCGCGATCGGAGTATTGGTCGTCGGTTCGATCTGGCGGAAACGCAGGCTGCAGCACCTTGAAGAACCCGCGCTGCCGCCTGCCGTCGAGGCGGCCCAGCCGATCGAGCGGCCGTAGGCACTCTCACCTACCGCCTGACGATCGATCCGGAGCGGCCGATCAGCCGTGCCAGCTGCTTGAACCGGCTGCCGACCCGGTCGGCGACGAGATCGACCAATCTGTGCTCGAACACCAGCATCAGCTTGCGGCCGCGGCTTCGAAAGTGGGTTGCCGGCAATACGCCCGGCCGCGCCGCCGATATCAGATGGGCGACGCGAAACGCCGCACCGAGCACGCGGGCACGTTCGAGCATTGCCGGCGGCACCAGTGCCTGAATGATCACCGGCGGCTCATTCTGTTCGCTCAAGCCCGCATAGCGATAGAATACCGAGAGCGCGACGAACGCCCGGCCTTGATGGCTGATCGAGCCGAAATTGCCATTGGTGATGAGATTGAGCGTTTGCTCGCCGCGGTGGTCGGGATGCACCCGCCATCCGATGTCCGACAGCAGGCACGCGGCATGGCGCAGGCGGCGATCCTCGTCGGTTTCCCGCAATCTCACCACGCGCACCAGGCGATCGGTCCATTCGATCAATTCCTGGGCATGGCGCGCCGATCGCGACAACAGCTCATTGAGCGACTGGGCGGCGCAGAGCAATCCGTCCCTGGAGCGTTCGGCTTGCGGCAGCTTCGCGTAAAGCAGGCCTTCGCGCACCCCGAAGGTCGAAAACACGATGGTCTTCGGCTGGGCCACGCGGATGATGTATTCGAGAACAAGGGCCGCATAGGCCAGCAAGGGCCGTCGTGCATCGGCGACGACTTCGATGTTGGCCAGCATGTTCGCCGCGACCAGGCGGCGCAGGCGCCGCGCGAAATCGAGCGCATCCTGTGCTGGCAGCGAATAGCCGTGCATCACCCCGAGCGGATATTCGCTCTGGATGATATGAATTCGCGCCAGCGCGCGCCACGTTCCGCCGACCGCGTAAAAGGCCCGGCCGCGGCCAGCCCCAAGCTGGGATACTTGGGACAGTTCGGTCCTGACGATACGCTCGGCGCGTTTCAGCGATTTATGCGACAGGTCCTGCAGCGCCAGGCTCCCGAGCGGCAGCGTCACGCCGGAGCGAACGCGGTTGCCGTGCACGTCGATCAGTTCCAGCGAACCGCCGCCGAGATCGCCGACGATGCCGTCCGGCTTGTGAATGCCCGACACGACGCCGAGCGCGGACAGCTTCGCTTCAAGCGGCCCCGACAGGATTTCAATTCGGCCGCCGCAGATGCGCTCCGCCTTGGCGATGAAATCGGCGCCGTTGGTGGCGTCGCGGCAGGCGGCGGTGGCGATCGCGTGGACGCGGCCGACTTTCATCACCCGGCACAACGCGCGGAAACGCCGCAGCGACGTCAAGGCCTTGGCGACGGCATCCGGCGCCAGCAGGCCCGTGGTCTGGACTTCGCGGCCAAGGCCGCACAATGCTTTTTCGTTGAAGATCGTGATCAGGCTGCGCGCCATCGATTCATAGACGACGAGACGCACCGAATTCGAGCCGATGTCGATGACCGCGACGCTGGATGCGCGCTTGCGCGGCCGCTTCACCGTAAAGGTCCCTTATGACGAATGTTGACGTTCGGTACGGCGCGTGAGGCGGCGCGGCGAAGATTCCTTGAGCGACTTTCCACGGCCTGACAAACTCGGATTCGTCATGAAGTAATCATGCAGGTTGAAGGGCTCCTCGCCCTTCGCGGCCTTCATACGCGTTGACGACCCGTCCGGCAACAACTGCCAGCTCTGCTCGTTATCCTTGAGGTTCGCGACCATGATCTGCTCGAGAACCTGCTGATGCACCGTGGGATTCTGCAGCGGACAGAGGATTTCGACACGCCGGTCGAGGTTACGCGGCATCATGTCGGCGGAAGAGATATACACAGCCGCTTTGGCGCTCGGCAGGCCCTGTCCCATCCCGAAGCAGTAGATTCGGCCGTGCTCGAGGAAACGGCCGATGATCGATTTGACGCGGATGTTCTCCGAAAGCCCCGATATGCCCGGCCGCAGACAGCAAATTCCGCGCACCACCAGTTCGATCGACACGCCGGCCTGCGACGCTTCATAGAGGGCGTCGATGATATCGGGATCGACCAGCGAATTCATCTTCAGCCAGATCGCTCCCGGCTTGCCGTGACGGGCGTAGTTGGTCTCGCCGTGAATGTGTTCGAGCATGCGCTTGCGCAAGGTGAGCGGCGATACCGCCATCTTTTCGATGTCGCTCGGTTCGGCATAGCCGGTGATGTAGTTGAATACCCGCGCGGCGTCGCGCCCGATGATCGGATCGGAAGTGAAGTAGGACAGATCGGTGTAGATGCGCGCGGTCACCGGATGATAGTTGCCGGTGCCGGTGTGGACGTAGGTGGTGAGGCTGCCGCCCTCGCGGCGCACGATCAGCGACAGCTTGGCGTGGGTCTTCAGCTCGATAAATCCGTACACGACTTGCACGCCGGCGCGCTCGAGATCGCGCGCCCAGCGGATGTTGGCTTCCTCGTCGAACCGCGCCTTGAGTTCGATCAGCGCCGTCACCGACTTTCCGGCTTCGGCGGCTTCCGCCAGCGCGCGCACGATCGGCGAGTTGTTGGAGGTGCGATAGAGCGTCTGCTTGATGGCGACGACGTCGGGGTCGCGCGCGGCCTGCTGCAGGAATTGCACCACGACGTCGAAGGATTCGTAAGGGTGATGGACGATCAGATCCTTTTGCCGGATCGCGGCGAAGATATCGCCGCCATGGTCGCGCACCCGCTCGGGATGGCGGGGGACATAGGGTGCGAATTCGAGATCAGGCCGGTCGAGCCGGGTCAGTTGCGACAATTCGTTCATCGCCAGCACGCCGTCGACCAGCAGAACCTCGTCATCGGTGGTGGAAAGCGCGCGCTGCACGAAGGCGCGGAGTTCCTCCGGCATTTTGGCTTCGATTTCGAGCCGGATCACCGACCCGCGCCGCCGCCGCTTCAGCGCGGTTTCGAACAGGCGGACCAGGTCTTCGGCCTCTTCCTCGATTTCGAGTTCGGAATCCCGGATGATGCGGAAAGCGCCCTGGCCTTTGACGGTATAGCCGGGGAACAGCCGGCCGATGAACAGGCCGGTGGCCTGCTCCAGCGTAATCAATCGTACCGTGCCGTCCTTGCCGGCGGGCAGGCGGATAAAGCGATCGATCTTGCCGGGCATGCGAATGAGCGCGTTCATCGGCTTGCCGTCGGCGACCCGCGCCAGGTGCAGCGCGATGGTGAATCCCAGGCTCGGGATGAACGGGAAGGGATGCGCCGGATCGATCGCCAGCGGCGTCAGCAATGGAAAAATGTTGTGGAGGAAGTGATCCTCGATCCAGGTTCGCTCCGTCTTGGTGACATCGCGGCCATCGACGAGAACGATCCCCACCTCGGCCAGGATGCCGCGCAGATCACGCCAGATCGCCTGCTGGTCGCTGGCGAGCGTTGAAACCGTTTCGTTGATGAGGACAAGCTGTTCGGCCGGGGTCAGCCCGTCCGGGCTGCGCTCAGCGATGCCCTCGCGCACCTGGGCCTTGATGCCGGCGACACGGACCATGAAGAATTCATCAAGGTTATTGGCGGAAATCGATAGGAATCTCACCCGTTCAAGCGCGGGATGGCCGGGATTGACCGATTCCTCCAGCACCCGGCGATTGAAGTGCAGCCAGGAAAGCTCGCGATTGATGAAGCGCTCGGGGCTCGCGGCGATCGTCGGAACCGCCTCGGCATCCGCTTCTTTTTCTTTAATTACAATAGCTTGCGCGGATTCCATCAAGTTTCAATCCAGTTCGAACCAGACGCCATCGCCATGTCGACAAAAGACGCCGCAAACCATGTGTTATCGCAATGACGTTTCGATGACATTGATGTGCCCCGGTTGTCCAACGTCAAGATGCAGATCGGCCGCAAGATCAGCTTTTGCGAAGCAATTCCGCCGCCAGCGCCCGGGTCACCGGCCGGCCGAGCCGCAGCGCTTCGCTGTCCAGCAGCTCGACCGCTTGCCGCGCGGCTGCAGAAGACCGTTCGATCCGGGTTGCCAGATAGCTCACCACGCTTTCATCGACGGCGAGCTGCCGGTCTGCGCAGAATTTGACGATCAGCGCGCGAAACAATTGATCATCCGGCAGCAGCAGCGACACGACAGGTACCGCGCGCAGGCGTGAGCGCAGATCGCGCAGCTCGACCTGAAACGAGGATGGCGGCGTCCGCGCGGTGATCAGAACGAACGCCTCGTCCTCCCGCGCCAGATTGATCAGATGAAATAGCGCGCGCTCGTCGAAGTCCGGCGGTTTCAAATCCTCCAGCACCAGCGCCCCGGTCGCCAGCGCCCCCGGCACCGTGGCGGCGGTCAACGCATGCGCCGTGGTCGAGCGCGCGCCGGCTTGTTCGGCCCAGATGGCGGCGAGATGGCTCTTGCCGGATCCCTCCGGTCCCACCAGCAGCATGATCCGGTTCGGCCATTCGGGCCAACGGTCGACCAGCGCGAGGCCGGCGGCGTTGGCCGGTCCCTCGAGAAAATTGTCGCGTGTCAGGCTTTCTGCGTGCGGCAGCGCAAATGCAAGCTGTCGGGGTTGAACGGGCCCTGGCACTTAAAACCACTCCATGCCGGAATTCGCCGGCGCACCGTCCACGCGATCTAGCCTGCTTCAATCGTGCTCATGTGCCGCACCCACTCCACCAGATAGAGGGATACGGAAACCAGGGTGAACACCGTTACAAAACCCATCAGGATCAGATCATACGGCGTTGGATTGAAACCGAAGCCGAGGGCTGCGAGTACCAATGCCGCAAACGCCACCTGCGCCACCGTGTTGAGCTTCGATACCATCAACGGCTTCATCGGAATCGGCTTGCCGAACAACCATGACACAATCACGGCGGTAACGATCATGATGTCGCGCGACACCACAAGAATGACGATCCACCGCGGCACGGCACCCCAGATTCCGAGCGCCACATAGATCGAGACCAGAAGCGCCTTGTCGGCCAGCGGATCGAGCAGCGCGCCCAGTTCGCTCGCCATGTTGAAACGCTTGGCGAGAAAGCCATCGACGGCATCGCTGACGCCGGCAACGACAAAGAACGCGAATGCAATTTCCATCTGGCTGGAGGCGATCGCCCAGACGATGAACGGCACCAGCAGGATGCGGCCAAGGGTAATGATGTTCGGAATGCTCACACGGCGCTTCCCGGCTACCGGTCTGATTTTACGAAAGATCCGCCCTTTGCGGGGATGAACCGGTTTTACTCTACATAGTATACGCGCGTGCCGCTTGCGAGCCATTGCGCATGAGCGGAATCCGACGTAACCAGCCGCCATCATCTGGAATAGGCCATGGTCGACCGCAAAAACGGGCTCACTTACGCGGATTCCGGCGTCGATATCGATGCGGGCAATCGTCTGGTCGATCTCATCAAGCCGATGGTTCGGGCCACCGCGCGCTCGGGCGCCGACGCCGAAATCGGCGGGTTCGGCGGATTGTTCGACCTTAGGGCTGCGGGCTTCAAGGACCCGGTTCTGGTGGCGGCCACCGACGGGGTCGGCACCAAGGTCAAGATCGCGATCGAGACCGGCCTGCACGGCGGCATCGGCATCGACCTGGTGGCGATGTCGGTCAACGACCTCGTGGTGCAGGGCGCCGAACCGCTGTTCTTTCTGGACTATTTCGCGTGCGGCAAACTCGACCCGGAGGCCGCGGCCGCCATCGTTGCAGGGGTGGCGGAGGGCTGCCGCGAGTCGGGCTGTGCGCTGATCGGCGGCGAGACCGCCGAAATGCCGGGCCTCTACAAGGACGGCGATTACGACTTGGCGGGCTTTGCGGTCGGTGCCGCCGAGCGTGGCACGCTGCTGCCGCGCGCTGATATCGCAGTCGGCGATGCGGTGCTCGGCCTCGCCTCGTCGGGCGTCCACTCCAACGGCTTCTCGCTGGTACGAAAAATCGTCCAAACGTCCCGTCTGGATTTCGAGGCGCCGGCGCCGTTTTCGCCGGTCATGACGCTGGGCGGCGCGCTGCTGACGCCGACGCGGCTCTATGTCAAATCCTGCCTGCGCGCGATTCGCGAAACCCACGCGGTCAAGGGTCTCGCCCACATTACCGGCGGCGGTTTCACCGACAATATTCCGCGCGTGCTGCCCAAGCATCTCGGCGTCGGCATCGACCTCGCGCGCCTGCCGGTGCTGCCGGTGTTCAAGTGGCTGGCAGAGCAGGGCGGCATCGCCGAACTCGAGCTGCTGCGCACCTTCAACTGCGGCATCGGCATGATCGCCATCGTGAGCTCAGATGCCATCGAACAGGTCACCGACATTCTCGCCGAAGCCGGCGAGGGCGTCACGCTGCTGGGCGAGGTGATCCACGCCAAAGGCGAACATCGCGTGGTCTATAACGGCCATCTTGATCTCACATGGTGAGGCCATGAAGCGCCGCGTCGCCATCCTGATTTCAGGGCGTGGATCGAACATGGCCGCTTTGATCGAGGCCGCAGGCGCTGCGGATTTCCCGGCCGAGATTGTTGTGGTGATCTCCAACCGTGCCGATGCCGGCGGCCTCGAAAGGGCTCGAGCAAGCGGCATGCCGACGCTGACCATCGAAAGCACGCCGTTCGGCAAGGACCGGGCAGCATTCGAGGCGGCCCTGCAGTCGGCGCTGGATCAGCACAAGGTCGACCTGATTTGCCTGGGCGGCTTCATGCGGCTGTTTACGGCGGAATTCGTGCAGCGCTGGTACGGAAGGATGCTCAACATTCATCCCTCCTTGCTGCCGTCGTTTCCCGGCATCGATCCCCATGGTCAGGCGCTGCGCGCTGGAGTGAAAATATCCGGCGCTACCGTGCATTTCGTCATTCCGGAAACCGACGCCGGTCCGATCCTGATGCAGGGCGCGGTCGCGGTTTTCGATCACGACACGCCGGACACGCTTGCCGCGCGGATCCTCGAGATCGAACATCGCATCTACCCGGCAGCGCTGCGACTGCTTGCCAGCGGAAAAGTCCAGCTGGAAGGCAACATCTGCAGGACCGCAGGCAACGCCGGCATCAACGATGTCCTGATTTCGCCAGCGGTGACCTAAGCCCGCCGAGGCGGTTGCACAGCATCAGCATTATCAAAGCGCGTGAGCGCCGGATGCTCGCGCGATTGCGCGCCCAACGCAGCTTCGCGGAAATAAAAATCCCCCGGCGAGGGCCGGGGGTCCATCAAGATTGCTTGCGCGCATCGTGACGAAGCTTAAGAGACCTTCAGATTCTCCGCGGAGGTTTTGCCGCGATTTTCCACAAGGTCGTACTCGATAACCTGATTTTCGTTGAGGGTGGTGAGCCCAGCGCGCTCGACCGCCGAGATATGGACGAACACGTCCTTATCGCCGGCCATCGGCTTGATGAACCCATAACCCTTGGTTGGGTTGAACCACTTGACGGTGCCTTTTTGCATCGCCTGTCTCCTGGTCTAGACGTAAAAAAGACGCGGCCACGCATTTTGCGTGCCACGCCACAAGCGGGCTTCCGGATGTCTGCTCAATTTCCTGGTCGCGAAACGCACAGCCGATCGGCCTAATTCCGATTGTGCCTGATATTGCAACACGAAATTTGCGCGTTAGCAAGCTTCTGGCGTGGCTCAGGAAATCGGGACGGCGGCGAGATCGCTCTCTGACGGTCTGTGGCAGGGGAACAACAACGCCCCGCAATCGCCTCGGGATGGGGGGCTTCAGCAATTGACGCTCCCGGGGAACTGGGGGCAAATCGGTGCCGACAGACGGGATTTTGTGCTTTTTGTCGAATCGGCGCTGCTTTTGGGAATTGCCTTCATGTGCGGCTCATCGCGGCGTCCGCGAGCAAAGGAGACCGGAGCCGGCCGTGGGCTTGCAAGGGCCGTTGTCGTTGTTTTGATCCTCGCGCTGGCGGCGGCGGCGGCGCCATTGGCGCGCGCTCAAACGCCAAATCTAATCCAGACCCCGACCGATATTCTGAACCCGGCGGGGAGGCCTTCGCCGACCCCTCTGCCGACGCCGACGGCTGTCAATTCAGATCTGGCGGCCGGCGCAGCCGTGACCAACCTCGGCAGCAATTTCCTGGAGCGGCTTGGCAACCAGGCGTCATCCGGGTTCGGCCGCGCGTGGCGGAACAATCCGGGCGGTGGCGGTGCTTCCGAAGCGGCTGATGCGCCGCGGTTTCGGACCTGGGGCGAGGTCTATGGAATCTCGGCCAGGACCGGCCCGCTGGGCTTTTTCGTCGGCGATCGGCGCCAGACCTGGGGCGGCGTCGCAGGGCTCGGTGCTACGGTTGCCCCCGGCATCAATCTCGGCGTTTCGGTCGACCAAAGCCGTACCACGATCGACGTTCCCCTGGCGCTGCAGTCGGCGAGCCTCGATCTGACCCAGCTCGGCTTCAACGCCTCGGTCGACAAGGGTCCGTGGACCTGGGCGGTCGCGCTGGTCCATGGTTTCGGGAAGATCAATTCGAGCCGGGACACCGGGTTCGGCACCGCCAGCGCCGGCTACAATGCCCAGATCGACGGCGCGCTGACCGAGCTCAGCTATTACTGGACCATGGAGCAGAGCCGCATCGTGCCGAAAGCCGCGCTCGAATATGTGCACGCCGCGACCGGATCGTTCCAGGAGATCGGGGGTCTCGATCCCCTGATGGTGAGCGGTGCGACGGCGGAGCGTTCGCGCATCCTGCTGGGCGCGGAGGTCGGGCACTACTGGATTTTCGATCGGAAGGTCCTCGACCTGTCCGCCTACGGCAAGTTCGTCGACAATGTCGTGCAGAATTTCAGTTCGGTCAGCGTCAGCCTTGGCACCGAGAGCATCACGGTGCAGGGCATCGGCGAAAGCCGTTATGGGGCCGATGCCGGCGCCTCCGCTTCGCTCAGCCTGAGCAACACCGCTCGGCTTTACGTCAATTATGATGGCAAGTTTCGCGCCGCAACGCAGTCGCACCAGGGCACTGTCGGCTTCGAGCTGAAGTGGTAACGGCGCCGATTGGCGCGCGCCTCGGTCATTCGAATGGTGCCGCCGCTGTATATCCCTCTAATCCGTAGGTCTCTTTCGATCCGGCCATCAGGGGAATGAGGTCGTTGGGGTGAATGAACTCGTCCCTGAAGCAAGGGTAGAGTTTTGGATCGAATATTTTTCTGATCCAGTCGATGACGATTTTGTGCCGGTTCGAGTTACGAAACTCCTTGTGATAGGCGAGCCAAAGATCGGCATGGTGA
This sequence comes from uncultured Alphaproteobacteria bacterium, assembly GCA_963778925.1. Lineage (GTDB taxonomy): Bacteria > Pseudomonadota > Alphaproteobacteria > Rhizobiales > Xanthobacteraceae > Bradyrhizobium. The sequence continues at coordinate 133,030 of CAVZWE010000002.1, forward strand.
TGGACGCCGAGGTCGACGGCAACCAGCTTTGCCCCCAAAGCCACCAGCGAAGTCGGCAGAAAGCCCATTCCCGCACCGCGTTCGATGGCGTACAGAACACCTATGCTGGAGTTGGTCTTTATTCCGACGATGCCTTCCAGTGACGTCAGCCCCAGAACCCGGGCATAGGCGGAATCGTCGACCTGAGGCGCATGCTGGATGACCAGCCGGTGATTCCTGAGGTCCGCAAGCGACGGCACCCCGTGCAGCCTTTGGTATTCTTCCGAAACGAAGGCGTAGATGTGAAGCCTGCCGAGCTTTGCGACGATCAGATCGGGATTTGTCGGCGGTTCAAGCTGGATGGCGATGTCGGCTTCCAGCTTTGCGACATCGGCTTGCTCCATGGCGCAGCGAAGATCGACGGTGATCTTCCGGTAGGTCTTGTGGAAGTCGATCAGCCTCGGAAGAATCCAGAAATTACCCGGGCCCTCGGTTACGGCGACACGTACCGTGCCCGCGCCATGGTTGGATGACTGCGACGCGTGCCGAAAGAAATTGAAGGCGCAGCGCTCCATGTCCGTCACGTCGGCGATCATCGCCGAGCCTTCGTCGCTCAGCGTCAGCCCGCTCTGATCGCGCAAAAACAACTTGCAGCCGATGCGCTCCTCGAGCCGGTCGATCCTGCGCATCAGCGTGGTGCTGGTGAGACCGAGCACCTCGGCGGCGTTGCGGAAACTCTTGTATCGCGCGCAAGCGAGAAAAGATTTCAGATCGTCCCAGGAAGTATCCAGGATTTCGTCGGTTCGGCGCTGCGTCAGCGCACCGCCCCGGTGCAATAGTTGTTGCATACCTCTAATCCCCAGCCGGTATGGTGCTAGCTCACAGGCAGGAGCGACGATAGATGCGCGACCCGGTTAAGGAAAGGGCCTCTTTCGCGGCAAAGCGCGATTTCGACATGCTGCCCCGAAGCGCGGAAATCGATGTGCAACCGGCGCGGCGTTCCGAGCTTTCAGCCGTCGCCGAGATGGGCAACCGGATGGTGCCCGGCGTTCAAATCACGGAACGCGATCTTGAAAGGTATTTCGCTTTCGATCCGGACAGCATTCTGACGTTCGGCCGAAAGCAGAAACTGCTCGGGGCGGTGGCGTTTCTCTATCTCAACGGCCGAGGGCACGATGCTCTCATTTTGAATAAAATGAATCTGACTCATCCCGACTTCGAACTGCTTGCCGCTCGCTCCGAACAGGTGTCTGCTATCTATGTATGGGCGATCGCAGGTCACGGCAAAGCGATGGCCGGCTTGGGCAATGTCTCGAAGCACCTTTCCGAACCACGACTTGCGCCCGCCGATCTCTATGCTCAACCCTCGAGCGCGGACGGACGCAATTTGATGATCGCAATCGGATTCGAGCCGATCCCGAGTTCTCAGCACGAACTCTGGCGTTACCAGCGGCCGTGGAATCGCCGTTTGTCCGACGCGCGGGCAGTCACGTCAGCAGGGAGTATTGCAGATGCACGGCACTAAAACCCCACCATCGCGCAAACCGGACTCGCGCTCGATTTCGATCCGCATTGCCCGCGATCCCAACGATCTGATGCTGGTCACCGCGATCCGCGCGGCCGTCTACCTCGCCGAGCAGGATTGCCCGATCGAAGAGGAATTCGACGGCAACGATCTGGTTGCGGCGCACTTCATCGGATTTATCGGAAACGAACCTGCAGCCTGCCTTCGGGTGCGGTTCTTTGGCGAGTTTGCCAAGATCGAACGTCTCGCCGTCCGCCATCAGTTCCGAAGATCGCGCATATCGTTCAAGCTGGTACAGGCAAGCTTCGAATACCTCAGACGCAAGGGATTCAAGAAGGTCTACGGCCACGCGCAGGATCGGCTGGTGAACTTCTGGGCGCATTTCGGCGCCAAGCCGCTCGGCCACAACCGCAAGATCACCTTCTCGGATTTTTCCTACACCGAGATGGTGCTGGACCTGGTGCCGGGGCCTGACGCCATCACGCTCGATAGCGATCCTTACGTGATCATTCGGCCGGAGGGCGATTGGGACAGGCCCGGCGTGCTCGACGTTTCATCGGGTCGCGCGGTGACCTCTCCGCTTCGTACGCCGGTTTTGGCTGAAACATGATTTCGAGCCGAAAAATGATGGCTTTCATCGATGACGATCCGCCGATCCTGGTCTGCGCCGATCTGCAGACCGAGTATCTCACCGAAGGCCGCAGCCACGTCATCTCGGACGCCGAGGCGATTACGGCGCGCTGTCTCGAATTGATGACGCTTTGGCGCAACAATCTTTGGCCGCTGATGCACCTGAAGCGGATCGCGCAGGCCGCATGGTTCAACCCGGCATCGAACCTGACGGACTGGATCGCGGAGCTGCGGCCGCGGCCGGGGGAGCTCACCTTCGAGCATCCGCTGCCGTCGGCCTACAGTTCGGCGCGGTTTGCCGAATACATGTCGAACATGAAAAGCATCCGCTGCGTGCTGGCCGGATTTTCCCTCGACGAAACCATCCTGTCGACCGTGGTCGACGGGTTTCACCGCAGCCATCGCTATCAGGTCGTCAGCGATGCCGTCGCCTGCAGGCGCCCTCGGGTCGGCGATGCGGCTTCATACAAACTGGCGGTGGTTAACGTTATCGGCAATTTCGCCGGGATTCAGGGAAGCGCCGACCTTATCGGCGCCAGCGGCAAAATCGCGGTATGATTGGAGTTCGATACCTTTTGCCTTGCGCCAACAAGTTACTTTGCAAGTCGTTCGGCGAGTTCGATAACAACCCGCCGATCGGCCTGATCTCTAATTTTATTGAATGCAATTACCAGCCGTAAACCTTCGACCACGGTCAGATCGATCCGATCATCGCCTGGCAGGCGCCATAATCTATCATCGCCATGATCGGAATCGTCCGTGCTCACGGCAAGGGCTCCAGAAGCGAGTAACAGATGGCGACCCGCGAGGACGAACTCACCGAACTGGCGATCGAGGTCTCGGCAGCAATCGCGAAAGCTCGGCAGCTAAACCTACCTACCAGCGCTTATATTCTATCGATGGCCCTGGTGGAAGTATCGGAGGCATTGAAAGCGTCTGAAGACAACCGGAAGGATGACGCGGCGCGGTAGAATTGCGCAGAAGCAAGCCGAAACGGAACGTCAGTTTCGATCGACCCTGACAACCCGGCCCTTTTCGATCGCAAGCGCCAGCCGGCCATGCTTCAGCGACAGCGCCGCTTCGCCGAACAGCTCGCGGCGCCAGCCGTGCAGCGCTGCGACATCGGCGTTGTCGTCGGCCGCGATCTGTTCGAGGTCGTCGACGGTCGCGATCACCTTGCTGGCGACGGCATGGCGCTCCGAGGTCATCCGCAGCAGCACCTTCAAGAGTTCGACGATCGCCGCACCATTGGAGTTGCCGCGCGGCTTTTCGATTTTCGGCAAGGAGGCGGGATCGCGCGCGAGGCCGCGCTGTACCGCGGCCACGATATCGGCGCCCCATTTCGAACGGTCGAAACCCTTCGGCAGCGAGCGCAGATTGCCGAGCCGCTCGAGGCTGGTCGGTGCATGGGTCGCGATGTCGCCCACCGCGTCGTCCTTCAGGACGCGGCTGCGCGGCACGTCGCGGCTCTGCGCTTCCTGTTCGCGCCATGCGGCGACTTCCATCAGGACCGCAAGTTCCTTCGGCTTGCGCACCCGCGTCTTCAGGCGCTCCCATGCCCGTTCGGGGTGGAAGTCGTAGGTTTTCGGCGAGGTCAGGACCTCCATCTCCTCGCTCACCCAATCGCTGCGCCCGCGCTTCTTGAGGTCGGCGTCGAGCGCTGCGAACACGTCGCGCAAATGGGTGACGTCGGAGACCGCGTAGTGCTTCTGCTCCGCCGACAGCGGCCGGCGCGACCAGTCGGTGAAACGGTGGGTCTTGTCCGGGCGATGGCCGCTGATGCGCTCGACCAGCTGGTCGTAGGCAATGGAATCGCCATAGCCGAGCACCATCGCCGCCACTTGCGTGTCGAAGATCGGGTGCGGAACGATGCCGGCCTGATGCCAGACGATTTCGATATCCTGGCGGGCGGCGTGGAAAACCTTCAGCACCTTCTCGTCGGCCATCAGGGCGAAGAACGGCTTGAGGTCGAGGCCCGGGGCCAGCGTATCGATCACGACCGCTTCCTCGGCGCTGGCCATCTGAACGACGCAGAGCAGGGGATAATAGGTCGTCTCGCGCAGGAATTCCGTATCGACGGTGATGACCGGGTGCCTGGCGAGGCGGGCGCAAACAGCGGCGAGTTCCGAAGTGGTCGCAATCAGATCCATGAACAGTCCATAACGCTTCTTCTGAGGCGTTCGGCCCAAAGCGCTGATCTGTCAAGGGTCTTGGGGCGAATTCGAGCCTTGCATTTCGGTAACGCTGTGGCTTTTCGCAGGAGACTCAGGGCCACCACCGTCCGAGCCTGCTCGCACCGTCGGGGTCCGGTCAATACCTTCGGTTTTGCGATACCTGAAGTCGGTCAGAAGTCGCGGACATGCCGGGCTGGCCGGCGTCCTGCGGGAACGGCAAGCACGACGACGCAAAGCGCGACCATCGCAAGTCCCATGAATTCAAATACCAGCGCGTCCACGGCAATCCCCCAACAAACCGCTAGATTTGTACGGGAGCCATTGACCGCTTGTTAATTCTTGGGCTGCCGACGCGCACCGTCGCGCTGAATGGTGGATGCCGGGTTAACGGTTCACGTCCCGCAAAATGTCTGCAGCACGCGCTGGTGCGGTTCGGGCGGCTGCGCGTAGGCGGCGTAAGCCGGCTGGTCCTCGAACGGCTTCGACAGCACCGCGAGAAGCTCCTCGAACAGGGCAAAATCGTCGCGGTTCACGGCGGCCTCGATGACGGCTTCGACCCGGTGATTCCTCGGGATGAAAGCGGGGTTGACGCTGCGCATCGCGCGCTGCCGGATGGCGGGATCTTGCGGCTCGTCATCGAGGCGTTGCCGCCAGCGTACCGCCCATTCGTCGTAGGCGGCCGGATCGGCGAACAATTGCCGGACATCGCGATCATGAACGGGATCGAGCGCGGCATCGCTCAGCCGCCGGAACGTGAGCGTAAAGTCAGCCTGGTTTTTGGCCATCGCATCCAGCAGGTCTTGCGCGAGCACGCGATCGTCGTCGCGCGCCGTGAACAGCCCGAGCTTGCTCCGCAGGCCCGCCTGATAGGCGGCATCGAACTTTTCCGCAAAATTGCCGAGCGCCGACTGCGCCTCTTCGATGGCTTTGTCCTGCTGGTCGGAGAGCAGCGGTAACAGGCATTCGGCCAGCCGCGTCAGGTTCCAGAGTGCGATCCGCGGCTGGTTGGCATAGGCATAGCGGCCCATCTCGTCGATCGAAGAGAATACGGTTGCCGGATCGTATTGGTCCATGAAGGCGCAGGGACCGTAATCGATGGTCTCGCCGGAAACCGAGGTGTTGTCGGTGTTCATCACGCCGTGGATGAAGCCGACCAGAAGCCAGCGCGCGATCAGGTCGGCCTGCCGCGCGATCACCGCATCCAGCAGCGCAAGGTAAGGGCGCTCGGCTCCAGCGGCCTGCGGATAGTGCCGCGCAATGACATGATCGGCGAGCCGCCGCACGCCCTCGGTATCCTGGCGCGCGGCGAAGTACTGAAAGGTTCCGACGCGAATGTGGCTGGATGCGACCCGCGTCAGCACGGCGCCCGGCAGCGCCGTTTCCCGCAACACGCTCTCGCCGGTCAGGACCGCGGCGAGCGATCGCGTGGTCGGGATACCAAGCGCCGCCATCGCCTCGCTGACAATATATTCGCGCAACACCGGACCGAGCGCCGCACGGCCATCGCCACGGCGCGAAAACGGTGTCGGGCCTGACCCCTTGAGCTGAATGTCGCGGCGGACGCCGTCGGCGTCGATCACCTCGCCCAGCAGGATGGCGCGGCCGTCGCCAAGCTGCGGAACGAAATGGCCGAACTGGTGCCCGGCATAGGCCATCGCGATCGGGTCGGCACCGTCAGGAATTTGCTTGCCGGCGAGAATCTCGGCTCCCTCCGGGCTATTCAACCGGTCCGGATCGAGGCCGAGATGGACCGCGAGCGGCCGGTTCAGCTTGATCAGCCGCGGCGAGGTGACCGGCGTCGGGGCGACGCGGGCGAAAAAGTTCGCCGGCAGTGCGGCATAGGTGTTTTGGAAGGGGAAATGGACCGTCATGGCCCCAAGATAGGCGCACGCGGAAATTAGACAATCGGTTTAGGCCTGCGAGGGTCCCAGGCATCGGTGTTTTCGGTCACTTTTTCGGGTTTCCGGCCGTTCGGTCAGACCCGGTTTTCGGCCTCCTTCGGTTGCCGCGCCTGAAAGCCTCGGGTAAACCCTCACCCTCTTTGCGGGGCAGGCCCTGGCCCCCCAATTCGATCCTCCGACATCTGTTTTGGAATATCCATGCATCGTTACCGGTCACACACCTGCGGCGCGCTCCGCGAGAGCCATATCGGCGAGACGGTTCGGCTGTCGGGCTGGTGCCATCGCATCCGCGACCATGGCGGCGTGCTGTTCATCGATCTGCGCGACCATTACGGGCTGACACAATGCGTCGCCGATCCGGATTCGCCGGCCTTCAAGGACGCCGAAAGACTGCGCTCGGAATGGGTGGTGCGGATCGATGGCAAGGTGCGCCGCCGTCCCGCCGGCACCGACAATCCGGAGCTGCCGACCGGCGCGGTCGAGCTTTATGTCAGCGAAATCGAGGTGCTGGGGCCGGCAGGCGAACTGCCGCTGCCGGTGTTCGGTGAGCAGGAATATCCCGAGGACATCCGGCTCAAATACCGTTTCCTCGATCTTCGCCGCGAGAAACTGCACCAGAACATCATGACCCGCGGCGCGATCGTCGATTCCATGCGCCGGCGCATGAAGGACCAGGGCTTCTTCGAGTTCCAGACCCCGATCCTGACGGCGTCCTCGCCCGAAGGCGCGCGCGACTTCCTGGTGCCGTCACGAATCCATCCCGGCCGGTTCTACGCGTTGCCGCAGGCGCCGCAGCAGTACAAGCAGCTGCTGATGATGTCGGGCTTCGACCGCTACTTCCAGATCGCGCCGTGCTTCCGCGACGAGGACCCGCGCGCCGACCGCTTGCCCGGCGAGTTTTACCAGCTCGACGTCGAAATGAGTTTTGTCACCCAGGACGACGTGTTCGCGGCGATGGAGCCTGTCATCACCGGCGTGTTCGAGGACTTTGCGAAAGGCAAGCCGGTTACGAAGAAACTGGCCGCGCATTCCGTTCGCGGAAGCGCTGCGCAAATACGGCAGCGACAAGCCCGATCTGCGTAATCCGATCGTCATGCAGGACGTCTCCGGGCATTTCCGCGGCTCCGGCTTCAAGGTGTTCGCGCGGATGCTGGAAGACCCGAAGAACCAGGTCTGGGCGATCCCCGGACCCGGCGGCGGCTCGCGCGCGTTTTGCGACCGGATGAATTCCTGGGCGCAAGGCGAGGGCCAGCCGGGACTCGGCTACATCATGTGGCGCGAAGGCGGCGAGGGCGCAGGCCCCCTTGCCAACAATATCGGCCCGGAACGGACGGCGGCAATTCGCGCTCAGCTCGGCTTGAAGGAACGCGATGCCGCGTTCTTCGTCGCCGGCGATCCCGACAAATTCTGGAAATTTTCAGGCCTGGCGCGAACGAAACTCGGCGAGGAGTTGAACCTGATCGACAGGGAGCGGTTCGAACTCGCCTGGGTCGTCGACTTTCCGATGTACGAATATAACGAGGAAGACAAGAAGATCGACTTCTCGCACAATCCGTTTTCGATGCCGCAGGGCGGCCTCGAGGCGTTGCAAACCCAGGACCCGCTGACCATCAAGGCGTTTCAGTACGACATCACCTGCAACGGCTACGAGATCGCTTCCGGCGGCATCCGCAACCACCGGCCCGAGGCGATGGTGAAGGCGTTCGAGATCGCGGGCTATGGCGAGAAGGACGTCGTCGAGCGCTTCGGCGGCATGTATCGCGCGTTCCAGTATGGCGCCCCGCCGCATGGCGGCATGGCGGCCGGCGTCGACCGCATTGTCATGCTGCTGTGCGGCACCACCAATTTGCGCGAAATCTCGCTGTTCCCGATGAACCAGCGGGCCGAGGACCTTTTGATGGGCGCGCCTTCGGAGGTGACGGCGAAGCAGTTGCGCGAGCTTCACATCCGGCTCAATCTGCCGCAAACCTGAACACCACTAGCGCCGAAGTCTGAATTCGGGGTGAGGGAGCCCGCGGGAGAAATTAATGGCGTCCCATTCTGAAGATCTCCAGTCCGCGGCGCTCGCTTATCACCGGCTGCCGCGGCCGGGTAAACTCGAGATCCAGGCGATCAAGCCGCTCGCCAACCAGCGCGACCTTGCGCTCGCCTATTCCCCCGGCGTGGCGGCGGCCTGCATGGCGATCTCAGCCGATCCCGCCGAGGCCGCATCGCTGACGGTCCGCGCCAATCTGGTCGCGGTGGTCTCCAACGGCACCGCCGTGCTCGGCCTTGGCAATATCGGACCGCTGGCATCGAAGCCGGTCATGGAGGGCAAGGCGGTTCTGTTCAAGAAGTTCGCCGGCATCGACGTGTTCGACATCGAGATCGCCGCCGACACCATCGAGCGCGTGGTCGAGACCGTGGCGGCGCTGGAGCCGACCTTCGGCGGCATCAATCTCGAGGACATCAAGGGCCCGGAGTGTTTCGAGATCGAGGCGCAGCTCAAGGCGCGCATGAAGATCCCGGTATTTCACGACGATCAGCACGGCACCGCCATCATCGTCGGCGCCGCCATCACCAATGCGCTGCTGCTGAACGGCAAGAAGCTCAAAGACGTCAAGATCGTCGCTTCCGGCGCCGGCGCCGCGGCGATCGCCTGTCTCAATCTTCTGGTTTCGCTCGGCGCGCAGCGCAAGAATATCTGGGTCTGCGATATCGACGGCGTGGTGCATGAAGGCCGCAACACGCTGATGGACCGCTGGAAGTCGGTCTATGCCCAGAAGACCGACAAGCGCGTGCTGGCGGAAGTGATCGGCGGCGCCGACATTTTTCTCGGGCTCTCGGCGCCCAATGTGCTGACGCCGGACATGGTCAAGGCGATGGCCGACAAGCCGCTGGTGATGGCGCTGGCCAATCCGACGCCGGAGATCATGCCGGATGAAGCGCGCAAGGCCCGCCCCGACGCGATGATCTGCACCGGCCGTTCCGACTTTCCCAATCAGGTCAACAACGTGCTGTGCTTCCCGTTCATCTTTCGCGGCGCGCTCGATGTCGGCGCCACCGCGATCAATGAGGAAATGAAGCACGCAGCGGTCGATGCGATCGCGCAGCTGGCGCGCGATCCGCCGGTGGACGCGGTCGCGGCCGGCTTCGACAGCGGCGAGGCGCAGGGCTTCGGTCCGGGCTCGCTGATCCCGAGCCCGTTCGATCCGCGGCTGATCCTGCGCATTGCGCCGGCGGTTGCGAAGAGCGGCGATGGAGTCGGGCGTCGCCACGCGGCCGATCAAGAGCTTCGAGGATTATTCCGCGCAACTGGAACGCTTCGCGTTCCGCTCCGGCCTGGTGATGAAGCCGGTATTTGCCAAGGCCAAGACCCAGCCCGTTCGCGTGATCTATGCCGAGGGCGAGGACGAGCGCGTCCTGCACGCGACGCAAGTGGTGCTGGAGGAGAAGCTGGCGCGGCCGATCCTGGTCGGACGTCCCTCGGTGGTCGAGGCGCGGATCAGGAGGTTCGGCCTCGCCATCAAGGCCGGCCAGGATTTCGACCTCATCAATCCCGAGGACGATCCGCGCTATCGATCCTATGTCCAGTCCTACATCGACGTCGCCGGCCGGCACGGCGTCACTCCCGATGCCGCCCGCACGGTGGTGCGCACCAACGCCACCGTGATCGCAGCCCTTGCCGTGATCCGCGGTGAGGCCGACGCCATGATTTGCGGGGTAGAGGGCCGCTATATGAGCCATCTGCGCCACGTGCGCGAGATCGTGGGCTTTCTCCCCGGCATCAGCGATTTCGCGGCGCTGGCGCTGATGATCACCAGCAAGGGCGCCTATTTCATCGCCGATACGCAGGTGCGGCCGAATCCGAGCGCCGAGGAGCTTGCGGAAATGGCGGCGCTGGCGGCGATCCATGTCCAGCGCTTCAATCTCAAGCCCAAGATCGCGTTCGTGTCACATTCCGATTTTGGCAGCTACGATACCGATTCCTCGCGCAAGATGCGCCGCGCCACCGCGCTGCTGAAGCAGAACCATCCGGAACTCGAGGCCGACGGCGAAATGCAGGGCGATACCGCGCTCTCGGAAGCCGCGCGCAAGCTGATTCTGCCGCACTCAAAGCTGGAGGGCGAGGCCAATATCCTGATCATGCCGAACCTCGATACCGCCAACGTCGCCTATCAGATGATCAAGGCGCTGGCCGATGCCCTTCCGGTCGGACCGATCCTGATCGGTGCCTCGCGTCCGGCGCATATTCTCACGCCGTCGGTGACGGCGCGTGGTGTCCTCAACATGACCGCGGTCGCAGCCGTCGAAGCCCAGGAACGCGCCGGCCGTCAGCAACCGACCTTGTTTGGCTAGGGCGCGGACTCATTGGCACGCAGCCAAATGCGGATTGATGCGAGCTTGATCAAGGCCAGATAGTTGGCCGCGAGCTTGTCATATCGACAGGTCTTCATCGACGAGACACGGACCCAAAACCGGCATGGCGCCGCTTCGGGGATGGTACTGCGCCGTATGCAACTCATCGCCAAGGTCCCGAACGGCAAAAAGGCAAAGTCGTACCTCAAAGACGAAAGGCCTACTTGCTCCAAAGTCGGCAATTCAGTTAACTTGTAAAGAAAACAAAACTGCCTGCGCTAATGCGGTCCGGGAGGGGTTTGGCTGGTGGCCGAGACACAGCAGTCTGACGCGCATCTTGGTGCATCGACGACCGACTACAATACGATGCCGAAGCTGCTTCTGCGCAATGCCGTGAAGTTAGCGGATCGAGCAGCCATGCGTGAGAAGAATCTCGGCATCTGGCAGACCTATACCTGGGCCAATGTTTTTGAGGAAGTTCGCGCTTTCTCGCTGGGGCTCCGCGCCCTCGGGCTGAAGCGCGAAGATACGATTGCGCTCGTCGGCGACAATCGTCCGCGGCTTTACTGGACTTTCGCCGCCGCGCAGGCGCTCGGCGCGATTCCGGTTCCGGTTTACCAAGACTCGGTCGCGGAAGAGTTGATCTTCGTGCTGTCGCATGCAGAGGTGACGATGGCCGTCGCCGAAAATCAGGAGCAGGTCGACAAGCTGTTGTCGATCGCCGATCGTGTGCCGACGCTGCGCGCCGTCATTTACGACGACCCGCGGGGTCTCCTCAACTACGACAGCACGCTGCTGCATTCGTACGACGAGGTGCGCGACGCCGGCCGCGAGGAATTGCGTACCTGCCCCGATGTGGCCGCATGGTGGAAGTCGGAAATCGATCGCGGTCGCGGGTCTGACATCAGCGTCATTCTGTATACGTCCGGCACGACCGGAAGGCCTAAAGGTGCGATGCTCAGCCACGAGAATATTGTCGTCTCCAGCACGAGCGGCAATCTGTTCGACAATTTCACCGAACACGACACATTGATTGCCTACCTTCCGATGGCTTGGGTCGGCGATCACATTTTCTCTTATGGCCAATCGTTTGCCGCCGGCTTCTGCGTCGCCTGTCCCGAAAGTCCGGAAACGGCGGTCGAGGATCGCCGGGAGATCGGCCCGACTTATTTTTTTGCCCCACCGCGGGTATTCGAGAACATGCTGACTCAGATCATGGTACGGATGGACGACGCCGGCAGACTGAACAAGGCGATGTTCCACTATTTCTTAAACGTGGCCCGCAGGGCGGGGGAGAAGAAAACCAGCGGCGAGTCGATATCGTTCACGGACCGCGTTCTTTATTGGCTGGGTGACAAGATTTTTTATGCGCCGCTGCGGAATCAACTTGGGCTGAGCAACCTGCGCCTCGCCTATACCGCCGGCGAGGCGATCGGGCCAGAACTGTTTTCGCTTTTCCGCGCGCTCGGCGTCAATCTCAAGCAACTCTATGGCCAGACCGAAGCGAGTGTCTACGTCACGCTGCAGCCCGACGGAGAGGTCTATCCCGAGACGGTCGGCAAGCCCGGGCCGGGCGTTGAAATCAAGATTGATGACGGTGGCGAGGTGTTGTTCAGGAGCCCCGGCGTCTTCCAGCGATACTTCAAGGATGACGAAGCGACCGCGAAAACCAAAACTTCGGACGGCTGGGTGCGGAGCGGCGACGCTGGGTACATCGACAGCCGCGGTCATCTTTGCATCATCGATCGAGCCAAGGATGTCGGCAAGCTTTCCAACGACGCCATCTTTGCTCCGAAGTATCTTGAGAACCGGATCAAATTCTATCCCGAGATCAAGGAGGCGGTTGCGATCGGACAGGGTCGCGATTACGTGACGATGTTGATCAATATCGATCTTGCCTCGGTGGGGAACTGGGCCGAGCGCAACAGCATCGTCTATGCAAGCTATCAGGAATTGGCTGGCCATCCCGAAGTCTACAAAATGATCGAGCGCCGGGTCGACGAGCTAAACCTGTCGCTCGCACGAGAACCGCGTATGATGGCGTCCCAGATCAAGCGGTTTCTTGTCTTGCACAAGGAACTCGATGCCGACGACGGCGAACTGACTCGGACCCAGAAGGTGCGGCGTTCGTTTGTCGCAGATCGCTATGCGCCGTTCATCGATGCGCTCTACAATGGTTCGCCCCGCGCCCGGATCAGGACCGAGGTAACGTTCGAGGATGGCCGCAAGGGCCTGATCGAGGGCGATGTGCCGGTCATCGACATGAAAATCCATCCGCCGTCTGGCGCCACCGCAAGGGAGTTGGCCGTGTGAGGGCTGGCGTCGACAAATCGTACAACAGTTTTGGAGCGATTGCGCCGGGTGAGGTGCTGCTGGCGGTCGAACACGTCGTGCTGTCCTTTGGCGGGGTAAAGGCCATTCGCGATGTATCCTTCGATATCAGGAAAGGGGAGGTCCGTGCCATCATCGGGCCGAACGGCGCCGGCAAGACCTCGATGCTCAACGTGATCAACGGTTTTTATCATCCTCAGACCGGCACCATCACGTACAAGGGCAGTCCGCGTAAGAGGATGCGCCCCTACACCGCCGCTGCTCAGGGCATTGCACGCACCTTCCAGAACGTGGCCCTCTTCAAGGGCATGTCGACGCTCGACAACATCATGGCCGGGCGCACATTGAAGATGAACAACAGTCTGTTCTCGCAGGCGCTCTATTGGGGCTCTGCGCTAAAGCAGGAGATCAAGCATCGCGAGGTGGTGGAGAAGATCATAGAATTTCTCGAGATCCAGGCGATCCGCAAGACACCTGTTGGCAAGCTGCCCTATGGTCTGCAGAAGCGGGTAGAGCTTGGCCGCGCGCTGGCAACAGAGCCGGAATTGCTGCTGCTCGACGAACCTATGGCCGGAATGAATCTCGAGGAGAAGCAGGACATGAGCCGCTTCATTATCGACATCAACCAGCAATTGGGCACGACCATGGCGCTCATCGAGCACGACATGAGCGTGGTGATGGATTTGTCGGACCGGGTGGCGGTTCTGGACTACGGCCGACTGATCGCCGACGGAACGCCTGACGAAGTGCAGAAGGACCAGGGAGTTATCGACGCCTATCTCGGCGTCTCCCAATAAGGTGTATTGATCTTGGCAAGTTTGGGCAACTTCATCGAAGTACTGAGCAGCGGTCTGCTGGCGGGCGTGCTATACTCGCTCGTCGCGCTCGGTTTCGTGCTGATCTTCAAGGCGTCGGGCGTGTTCAACTTCGCGCAAGGCTCGATGGTTCTGCTGGCCGGTCTTGCGCTGGTGCGCTCGCTGGATTTCTTCGCCGAACACGGCATGCCATCCGCTGTCGCCGTGGTCTGCGCTCTCTTGTTCGCCTCGCTGGTAATGGCGTTTACGGCGTGGATTATCGAGCGCTTCGTGCTCGGCCCACTAATCAATCAGGATGGCCTGATCCTGTTCATGTCAACCATCGGCGCCACATTCATCATTGAAGGCGCGGCCCAGCTGGCGTTCGGGTCGGACGTCTATCCGCTGAAACTGTACCCGACGGACGCCTGGTTCGCGCTGGAAAGCATTTTTCCGGGCGGGATCCTCGTCAACAAGCTCGATGTCTGGGGCGGCCTGATCGCCGCTTTTCTGGTCGCAGGTCTCGCCATCTTCTTCCAGCGGACGAAAACCGGCCGCGCGCTCCGCGCCGTCGCGGACGATCACGCTGCCGCCCAGTCGGTCGGCATTCCAATAAGCTGGATCTGGTTCGTCGTGTGGCTGGTCGCAGGCCTCGTCGCGCTGGTGGCCGCCACCGTCTGGGGTACCAAGCTCGGCGTGCAGTTCTCAATTACGTTTCTTGCCCTGAAGGCATTGCCGGTTCTGATTATCGGCGGCCTCACCTCGGTGCCGGGCGCCATTGTCGGCGGATTGATCGTCGGCGCCGGCGAAAAATTGGCGGAAGCCTACCTCGGGCCGCTGATCGGCGGCGGCATTGAATACTGGTTCGCCTTCGTGCTGGCTCTGGCAGTCCTGCTGGTCAGGCCGCAAGGCGTGTTCGGCGAACGCATCATCGAGCGAATCTAGAAACCGGGAAAATCCTCGAACCGAGTTCTTATCAATGTTCTATCGCGAGAACGGCCAATACAAGACAAGCTACGCGGCTGACGCAGCGATCTTCCCGATCCGACAAGACAAGATCGGCATCGGGTTGCTGCTGCTGTTTGCCTTTGCCGGCGTGCCGCTGCTCGCAATGATGGGCGTCGGGCCGTTCGGCCACGACTACATCTTCAAGGCGCTCCTGATTCCGTTCCTAATCCTGGCGCTTGCGGCGATCGGGCTCAATATTTTGGTCGGCTATTGCGGCCAAATCTCTCTCGGCGCGGGCGCGTTCATGGCCGTCGGTGCTTATTCGGCCTACAATTTCGCGCTGCGAATTCCGGAACTGCCGCTGGCGATTTCGATTCTGCTCGGCGGCGGCGTCGCTGCCCTGGTCGGTATCCTGTTCGGAATCCCAAGCCTGCGCATCAAAGGGCTCTACCTCGCCGTCGCTACGTTGGCTGCACAGTTCTTTTTCGACTGGCTATTCATACGCGTGAAATGGTTCACGAACTATACGCCGTCCGGTTCGGTGAACGCGCCGAAACTTGAGTTTTTCGGCAGTATCCTGGATTCCCCGACGGAGCGTTATTTGCTGACGCTGTCGTTCGTAACGGCGCTGGCGCTGCTCGCGAAGAATTTGACGCGCAGCATGGTTGGACGTCAATGGATGGCGATACGCGACATGGACATCGCCGCTGAGATCATCGGCATTCGCCCGCTATATGCGAAGCTTACGGCGTTCGCGATCTCGTCGTTCATCATTGGTGTCGCCGGTGCGCTCTGGGCTTTCGTCCATCTCGGCTCGTGGGAGCCGCTGGCGTTCAATATCGATCGGTCGTTCCAGCTTCTTTTCATGGTGATTATCGGCGGTCTTGGATCGATCATGGGATCGTTTCTGGGCGCTGCCTTCATTCTGATTTTGCCGATCTTGCTTGACCAGTTACCGCACGCGCTGGGTCTCCATATTTCGGTCGAGACCGTTTCGCATCTCGTGTCGATCATTACTGGAGCGCTGATATGTTATCTCCTGATCGTCGAGCCGCACGGCTTCGCCCGGTTGTGGGGCCTCGCAAAGGAGAAAATGAGGCTTTGGCCGTACCCATACTGATCTTGCGGCCAGCAGGCGAGGGGATGCGTCGCAGTGCGGAGCGGCGACGGTCCTTAGGAAGATTTCAAGGCTCGCGTGTGCCTCACGGGAATTCCCGGAGGAAACAAATGTGGAGGTTCCTGATGTCATATAAGCTTCTGGGCCTTGCGTTGGCTGCCATCGGCGGCACAGCGCTTGCCGAGCCGGCATTCGCGCAGGCTAACGAACAGTTCCTGCCAGCGCTCGTCTATCGCACCGGGCCCTACGCGCCGAACGGAGTTCCGTTCGCGAACGGGGTTGTCGATTACTGGACCATGATCAACGAGCGCGACGGCGGCATTAACGGTGTCAAACTCACGTTCGAGGAATGCGAGACTGGCTACGCCACCGACAAGGGGGTCGAATGCTACGAGCGTCTGAAGGGCAAGGGATCCACCGGCGCGGGCTATTTCTCACCGCTGTCGACCGGCATCACCTTCGCGCTGACGGAGAAGGTGCCCGGTGACAAGATACCGCTGCTGACGCTTGGTTACGGCAGGTCGGAGAGCAAGGATGGCACGGTGTTTCCGTGGAACTTCATTGCCCTCGGTAGTTACTGGACCGCGGCAGACGTTGCAATTCAGCACATCGCCAAGGAAGTGGGCGGGGTCGCCAACTTGAAGGGCAAGAAGATCAGCCTCGTCTACCATGACAGCCCCTATGGCAAGGAACCGATCGTCGCGCTGGAAGCGCTTGCCAAGAAGGACGGTTTCGAGTTCAAGGCCATTCCTGTGACGCATCCCGGAGTCGAGCAGAAATCGCAATGGCTCGCCATTCGCCAGGACCGGCCCGATTACGTCCTGCTTTGGGGCTGGGGCGTGATGAATTCGACTGCGATCAAGGAAGCTGCGGCGGTCGCCTATCCGCGTGACAAGATCATCGGCGTCTGGTGGTCGGGTGCCGAGCCCGACGTTATCCCCGCAGGCGATCAGGCGATCGGATACAAGGCGTTGATGCTTCAGCATCCCGCCGGCAAGTTTGCCGTGCATGCCGATATCGACAAGTACGTGGTGGCAAAGAACAAGTCGGCCGGCGCCGATACCGTCGGACAGGTCCTCTACAACCGTGGCTTGATAAACTCGATGCTCGGCGTGGAGGCGATCCGTACCGCCCAGAAGAAGTACGGCAACAAGCCACTGACCGGCGAGCAAATTCGCTGGGGCTTCGAGAACCTCGACCTTTCGGCCGCGCGGCTAAAGGAACTGGGCTTTGCGGAAATGCTTAAGCCGCTCAAGCTCTCCTGTTCAAATCATCAAGGCGCAGATCAAGCCCGCGTCCAGCAGTGGGACGGCAAGGCATGGAACGTCATCTCGGATTTCTACACGGCCGACCTGTCGCTGCTCGATCCGATGGTCAAGGAGACCGCGGCCAAATACGCCGTGGAGAAGAAGATCACCCCGCGTGATTGCTCCAAGGAGAGCTGAGATCGCGCGATCCCGAAAGGTGAGAACCGTTTTTTCGGGAACGTTGATACGCGAAGGAAATGAAGAAAGCGGACCTGATCCAAAGAGTCTGGATCAGGCTCCCGACATCTTCCGGCAAAGCGGATTTCGCTTTGCCGGAAACGCCTTTGACAAATCGTCCGTTGACCGCCACTTCCGGAGCATTGTTCGTGTCCATCGTAATCACTCAGCAAGCCAGGCCACGGACGGAGGCTGCCAAGCCAATTCTCTCGATCAACAATATCGAGGTGATTTATGATCACGTCATTCTGGTGCTGAAAGGCGTCTCGATCTCGGTTCCGAAGGGAGGGATCGTCGCCATTCTCGGCGCAAACGGTGCGGGCAAATCGACCACCCTGAAAGCCGTTTCCAATCTGATTCGGTCCGAACGTGGCGCAGTCACCAAAGGCTCGGTCGAATTGAACGGTGAGCGAGTCGATGGCCTGACGCCCAACGATCTGGTCAGGCGCGGCTGCATACAGGTGATGGAAGGCCGTCACTGCTTCGGTCATCTGTCGATCGAGGAAAATCTGCTTACCGGAGCCTTCACCCGTCAGGACGGGCGCGCCGGAACGGCAGCTTCGCTTGAAATGGTCTACAATTATTTTCCGCGATTGCGCGAACGGCGCGACAGTCAGGCGGGCTATGCCTCGGGAGGGGAGCAGCAGATGTGCGCCATCGGTCGCGCGCTGATGGCGAAGCCGAACATGGTCTTGCTGGATGAGCCGTCGATGGGCCTCGCGCCGCAAATCGTCGAGCATATTTTCGAGATCATTCACGACATCAATACCAAGGAAGGGGTTAGTTTCCTTCTGGCCGAGCAAAACACCAACGTGGCATTACGATTTGCGACTTACGGCTATATTCTCGAAAATGGCCGCATAGTGATGGACGGCGAGGCCAAAACCCTGCGCGCGAACGAAGACGTCAAGGAGTTCTACCTCGGTATCGGGGGCTCGGATCGTAAAAGCTTCCGCGACGGCAAGAGCTACAAGCGACGAAAGCGGTGGCTCGCATAACCACATCGGGGGGTATTCTTTCAAAAGATGACGGGACAAATTACCAATTTGTCCCTTTTCGCGGCGCCGCGCCGTTGATCCAGGCTCGACAATGTTGAATGTGCAATCCGGGCGCGTGCCGAGTGGCCACTCGATCGCTGTGGTAGCGCCTCGCGACGGTGGGCGGGGTTAGGATACGCGGTGCGCTCGAGCCCGGTGCACTGCACATGCGCACGCGGCAGCCGGGGCGCGCAGGCGGCGGACGCGGAGAAGCGGGCACGCGCTGGCGCTTTAGTAGCGGGCCCTGATGCCCTAAAAAGGTTCCCCACTTAGTTAGGTGGCGGCGGGCAAGCCGTTAGCGTTACGTTAGTTGGTAGCGGTCACTAGAACAAAAAAGCCTTTAAAAACAATGCTTTATGTCGAGGTGGCCTTTAATTGATGGTTAACACCCGAATTTATTCTAGAGGATAGCATAATAATATCAAAGTCTTATCACATGTTTTGGAGAACTGTCAGACTTTGCACGGCTGCCGGCAGCTCGCTCATGTGATTGATCAGCCGATCGGGTTTGAGATCGGCAATGGGAACGTCGGTATAGCCAAATTCGACGCCGATGACGGGAACGCCGGCGCGGCGGGCCACGCCAATATCGGGACCGGCATCGCCTACCATGATGGCCGAGGACAGGCGTCCGCCCGCGCGCGCGACCGTCTGCTGCAATATGGCTGGATCAGGTTTCGAAACGCCGAAGGTGTCCGCGCCGCAAATCGCGGAAAACCGGGAACTCAATCCCAGCCTGTCCAGCAGCAGCTTCGACAACCACTCCAGCTTGTTGGTGCAAACCGCAAAGCGATATCCCAGCGCCTGGAGATCATCGAGCGCGCTTTCCAGACCGTCGAATGGCCGCGAGGCGTCGGCGATATGGGCCGCGTAGTAATCGATGAAGTCGCCCGTGAGCCGGGTGATGTCTTCAAAACTCGCAAAGCGACCTTCCAGCTCAAGACCGCGCTCGATCAGCCTGCGGGCTCCCGCGCCGATCATATTGCGTGCGGAATGGAGCGGGACGGGGGGTAACCCTTCGCGGTCGAGAACGAAGTTGAGCGCGTTGATCAGGTCGGGCGCCGTATCCACGAGCGTGCCGTCAAGATCGAATACAACGATGCGGGCAGAGGTCATCGAGAACCGCTATCGGTCCGTGTACAATCACGCAAGTAGGAGCCGGCCGGCACTCTCATAATCCAGAGGCAGCGGGGGCCAGGCGGCACCTCGCCGGAAAGGCCATCAATTGCGGTCGGACCGGCGTATAGCGCTGTTCCTGCCCGTAAAACGACGCTAGATATGCCCCCGCGCCGGACACCGCTGGTCGGATGCGGCAGGGGCTCTTGAGGCATCATTTGCAAGTGAGTATGGACGGACTGAAACGGCAAGCGGCGGCGCGTGCGCTGGAGCATGTGCGCGACGGCATGAAGCTTGGCCTCGGCACCGGTTCGACCGCGAGGCATTTTGTCGAACTTCTTGGCGAACGGGTGCGTGCCGGGCTCAATGTTATCGGCGTGCCGACATCGGAAGCGACCCGCGTCGATGCGCTGCGGTGCGGCATTCCGTTGGCCACGCTTGATGACATCGACCGGCTTGATCTGACGGTCGATGGCGCCGACGAAATCGATCCCGCGCTTAATGTCATCAAGGGTGGCGGCGGTGCATTGCTGCGCGAAAAGATCGTTGCCACGGCGTCTGATCGCATGATCGTGATTGCCGACGACACCAAATGGGTCGAAGTTCTCGGCCGCTTTCCGTTACCGATAGAAGTCATTCCGTTCGGCCTGGCGGCGACGCAGCGCGCTATAAGCAAAGCGTTTGCGGAAGGCGGCGTTTCCGGCCAAATGGTGGTCCGGAAGGGCAGGGACGGCCACGTTTTTGTCACCGATGGCGGCCACTGGATTGTCGATGCCCATCTCGGACGAATAGCCGATGCGCCGCGCCTGGCGGGTTTGCTGACCTCAATACCGGGCGTTGTCGAGCACGGGCTGTTCATTGGTCTGGCCAGCACGGCGATGCTGGCAGGCTCCCAGGGAATTCGTGTTGTTGAACGGTCATGAGACCGCAATCTAGGAGAATCGGAATGAAGAGCCTTGCAAGAATCTTGTCGGCCGCGGGCCTTGTGCTTGGATTGGCCTTAGCCGGCGTTCCGGCCGGGGCGCAGCAGCCACCCCCGCTCAAGCCGGGCTCACCGGCGGCCATCGCGGCGGCCAAGGAAATTCTGGCGATGAAGAACGCGAGCTCGATGTATGCGAACGCTGTTCCCAACATTGTCCAGCAGACCAAGGATGCGTTGTTGCAGAGCAACCTCAACTATCAAAAGGATCTCAACGAAGTTGCCGTGATCGTCGCTCAGAGCCTTGCCGGTCGCGAGAAGGAAATCGGCGAAGGAATGGCGAAGGTCTATGCCAACGAGTTCACCGAGCAGGAGTTGAAGGACCTGGTCGCGTTTTACAAGTCGCCGCTCGGTCAGAAATTGCTCTCGACGGAGCCGAGGGCAATTCAATTCAGCATGTCCTATATGAACCAGTGGGCCCAGAGTTTCGCCGAAGTGGTCAATGCGCAATTCCGCGCCGAGATGCGCAAGCGCGGCAAGGAAATCTGATCACGGAATCTGATCTCGATCGGGGCTGACATGGCTGAGTTCGACGTCGACCTGTTTGTCATCGGGGGAGGTTCGGGCGGGGTTCGCGCCGCCCGCATCGCCGCCGGGCATGGCGCCCGCGTCATGGTCGCCGAAGAATACCGGATGGGCGGCACCTGCGTGATCCGCGGCTGCGTGCCGAAAAAGCTTCTGGTCTATGCGTCTCACATCCATCACGAGATCGAGGACGCGGCGGGCTTCGGCTGGACAATTCCTTCCGCGACCTTCGACTGGCCGACCTTGATCGCCAACAAGGACAAGGAGATCGCGCGGCTGGAGGCGGCCTACACCGCCAATGTGGAGAAATCCGGCGCCCGCATCGTCAAGACGCGCGCGGTGTTCGAGGATGCGCATACGCTTCGGCTCGGGTCCGGCGAAGCCGTCAAATCGAAATATGTGCTGATCGCGACCGGTGGCGCTCCAAATCATGGACTTGCAATTCCCGGAATCGAGCACGTGATCTCTTCGAACGAAGCATTTCATCTGGATTCGCTTCCGAAGCGAATCGTAATTCAGGGCGGCGGTTATATCGCGCTGGAATTCGCCTGCATCTTTGCGGGCTTCGGCTCCGATGTCACACTGATCTATCGCGGCGAAAATATACTGCGCGGCTTCGATGACGACGTCCGCACCCATGTGCGCGCCGAGATGGAAAAGCAAGGCATCACCATTCTCACCGGCTGTACGGTGAACAGGATCGACAAGCACGGCAAGGAATTCACCTCGCATCTGTCGAATGGCTCGAGCGTGGCATCCGACCAGGTGATGTTCGCAATCGGACGGCATCCGAATGTCACCCATCTCGGGCTCGAAAGGACCGGCGTCGACATCAATCCCAACAACGGCGGGATCGCGGTCGACAGTTTCTCGCGGACCTCAGTGCCGAACATCTACGCGATCGGCGACGTTACCCATCGCATCAACCTGACGCCGGTCGCGATCCGCGAGGGCCACGCCTTTGCGGATACCGTGTTCGGCAAGCGGCCGGTTGAGGTCGATCATGCCGACATTCCGACCGCGGTATTTTCCCAGCCGGAGATCGGCACGGTCGGACTGACGGAAACGCAGGCGCGTGCCCAATTCAGGCACGTCGACATCTACAAGGCCAATTTCAAGCCGATGAAGGCAACGATGTCCGGCCGCGACACGCGGGTGTTGATGAAGCTGATCGTCGATGCCACCAGCGACCGCGTCATCGGCTGTCATATCGTGGGCGACGGCGCCGCCGAAATGGTGCAGGTGCTCGGCATCGCCGTCAAAATGAAGGCAACGAAGGCCGATTTCGATGCCACGATGGCTTTGCATCCGACCGCGGCCGAAGAACTGGTGACGATGCGGACGCCAAGCGCGCGCCATGTGCGTGAAGCCGCGGAATAATCCTCTTAGCGCCTATTCCCTGCCTCTATCCATTCCACCGCAGCTCGCCCTTTCTGCACGTAGGCTTCGTGCCGGGCGTCGCATGTATTGTCACCCTCTTTCAGGAGACGCGCGAGCTCGCTCCAATAGAGCCTCCTCCAGCCCGTGTTCAAGCTGGCGAGAAATTCGAGTTCGCGGGCAGTGAGAATCAACATGGGAAGGCCGGAATGTCGAAGTCGAGCACGACGTCAGGACCAATAGCGAGACACCAGGTCACTACATTTTTTACATTTTTTGCATCCCGGCGAATTGCCTGCCGCTGTAGGGGCCAACATGAACGCCCGTCCGCATACATTGCGCTTTCGCCGCGAGGCACATCTGGAACCTGTCCGCCCGCGCGCTGGAATCGCGAATGCACGAGGCTGCATAAGCGCTGCATGTGTGGGGGATTGCAGCCCTCCTCATTGCCAGCCTGTATCTAAAAGAGCGTCCGCCGTCGGACGACGCGCAACACTTGCCGTTCATTTTGCTGGCTGACGCGGTTGGGAATTCGGATGATAGGGCAAGGGCGGAAATTGCGAGCGACAGGATAATGGCGAGTGGCTTCATGACAGGCCTCCTCGTTAGCCTACGAGACCGGCGGTCGGAACGACGTCGGTACTGCCGGGAAACACGGTACTTGCGAGCACGCTCTCTTCAACTCTCAGATGATCCCTGAGCAGTCCCTTGAGGACTGAGCGCAGATCGGTGGTTGGTTTGAGGTCGCGCTCCTCGTAGAGCTGAGCGGGCTTCAGTCCCGGCCAGTCGGCGACCATGCGTCCGCCCCGCAGTGCGCCTCCGGCGAGAAAGGCAACGGTGCCGGTGCCGTGGTCGGTTCCGTTGGTGCCGTTGATGCGCGCGGTGCGGCCGAACTCCGTAACGACGGCGACGGCCGTCTCGCGCCAGGCGTCGCCCATGTTCTTCTCGATCGCGGCCAGCGCGCCGTCGAGAGCTCCAAGCAGGTTGGCGAGCTGTCCGGAGGCCGCGCCCTCGTTGATGTGCGTATCCCAGCCGACAAAGCCCATCGCCCCGACCCGGGGACCATCCGGCTTGGCGAGAAAGCGCGCCGCCGCGCCTGCGGCCTCGGCGAAATAGGCGCGCACGCCCGCAATGCCCGGAGCTGTAAGCGGTGCGCCGTCGGCCATTGCGGCTTCCGACGCTGCAGTAGGTCCAAGCGCAGCCAGGCGGATCCGCGCCTCGAGCGCAACCGCCAGTCGCGGATCGGTGTGCTGATACAAATCCAGCAAGCGGGCCTGCGTGTCATCGCTGGCCGGGAGCAATCGTTGCGGCACCCACGACAGAACCGGCGCGCGGCCGCGGACCACCAGCGGGGTCACCGAACCAACGCCAAGCACGCGGCTACCGCGCGGATCCACCCGGCCGTCCGATGCCAGTTCGGCGAGCGCACGATTGAGCCAGCCGGTGTCGACGGCGCCCGGCCGCTCGATCCCGCTTTCGAGAACATCCTGACCGTCGAAATGCGAACGCTCGCGATAGGGCGTCGCCGTGGCATGCACGATGGTGGCCTGCTGCGCCTTGTAGAGCCGGTGCAGGTTCGGCATCGCAGGGTTGAGCGCAAAGAAGGCGTCCAGCGGCAGCGCGGGTGGTTTGCCGTCGAGCACCAGAGCGCGGTCGCCGCGCAGGCCGATCCAGTCGGGATCGCCGACCGGTGCGACCGCGCCCAGACCATCGAGCGCGCCCCGCAGCACGATGACGAGCATGCGCGGATCGCGGCCATCCGCCCGCGCGAGTTTCGGCATCTGGCTCCATGCGAACAAGGCGCCGGCCCCAAGCAGCGCCTCGCGGCGGCTGGGCAGATGGTGGCGAATGGTCATGCTCACCTCCTCTGGAATTCTGCCGACATGAACAGCAGCACGAGCGCCTGCTGGCGGCTCTCGGCGCGGCTCACCGCCTGCTTCACCTCTGAGGACACCAGGTATCCGAGCACGGTCTCGATGACATCCTGCGGATCAACCCCGCCTGACAGCCGTTCGGCGAAATTATTAGCGACGTCGAGCCGCCGCCCCATTCCGTTGATCCAGGATCCTTCGTCGTCCGGAAAGCCCTTGGGCGACGACGGACGCCACAGGGGTTCGCCAAGCAGGGCTTGCCCATCCGTGAACCGCGCGGGGTCTGCTTGCGAAAGGCCGGTTGCCCGCACCATGCCGACGACCCACTCGCTCGGCCGCTTGAGTTTGGTGGGCGGCTCGGTCCAGGCTTCGGGAGACGAAACCATCGCCTTGGCGATTTCCTTGAGATCGCCGCCGGTATCAAGGAACACCTTTGCCATCCTCTCCACCAGCGGAGCGGGAGGCGTGTCGGCAATGAAATGGCGGGCCAGCTTGGTGGCGACATGCGTGGCAGTCGCGGGATGCGCGGCGAGATCGCGGAGCACGGCACGTCCCTGTTCCACCGTTTCGTCTTCGTAAATCTTTCCCAGGACTTTCTGCGCACCGGGCTCGTGCAAACGGGGATTGAACGTGAATTCGCCGCCATGCTCGGGATTGTCGCCCGGCGGCACGAGGGTCCAACCGGTCAGCACGTTGGCGAAGCCGATGACGTCCTCCTGAGTGTAGCCGCTCCGCACGCCCAGCGTATGCAACTCCAGGATCTCGCGCGCGAGATTTTCGTTGAGGCCACGGGTGCGGTTGATGCCGGCGACCGAATTCGCACCCATCGAAACGGTCTGGTCGAGATAGAACAGCATGGCCGCATGGCCCTCGGCAGCCAGCAACAGATCGGTGAAGCGGCCAAGCACGTGAGGACGGATGGCCTCGCGCTCATAGGCGCCGGACATGCTCCTGATCTTGTCGGCCGAGACGCAGAAATGATTGGACCAGAACCAAACAAGGCGCTCGCCAAATCCGATCTCGGTGCCAAGCGCCGCCGCGATGCGAACCCGCGCCTCTTCGAGATAAATCGGCCGTCCCGGATCGGGGACAGCTTCAGCGGCGATCTTCGCCGCCATCTCGCTCGTGCCCTCCGCGGCACCCTCCGTCATGGAGGCCGCTTCGGCCATCTGCTGTCGTTTCGCGTCCTGTTCTTTCTTCGCGACGATCGCCTTGGCCTGCCGCTTTGCATACGCATCGGTCACTGCGCGGAACGCCTTGGCGCTCGAAGGCAGACTGGCAGCCGCAACCTCGCCAGCGGACGGTAGATCGAGTTCGGCGATCAACGCCCCGCGGGGGTCGGCCTCGATAGCCGCAATCGATCCCGGGCGCGGCCCCATCCCGAACCGATGGAGAGCCAACACTGCCTCGGCCTTTGCGGAACTGCTCACGGCAACAGCCTCTGAAACCTGACTACATGGCGTAGCGCTACGAATTGTAGCATTGGGGATTTTTCAGTGCAAGTACCGATGGAGCCCTGAACGCGGAGCCTAAATGCCCGACATCAGATCGAACCCGATTTCCCGCAGCCATTTGGGCGAAATCCGAGCCAGAACCGGAAATCCTCGCCTATTGC
Source organism: uncultured Alphaproteobacteria bacterium (assembly GCA_963778925.1). Taxonomy (GTDB): domain Bacteria; phylum Pseudomonadota; class Alphaproteobacteria; order Rhizobiales; family Xanthobacteraceae; genus Bradyrhizobium. Next base: position 158,771 of record CAVZWE010000002.1, read on the forward strand.
GGACCCAGCGCAATTCGTCCGATCATGCCGTCTTTGACTAAGCTAATCCGCCATTCCGCCGTACCATTGGCGAAATGCGCCATGTATATGTCGCTGCCCATGCTCGTCACTCCCCGAAACGACATGGCGCGCAGCGGGCCGAGCCGGCTCACAATCGCCTGGTTAAAGGGAAGTTGCTGTCGCGTCTGCGCCGCCACTTCAGAAGTCATGCGATCGTAATTCGGCTCGCCGCGCCCCAACGCCTCGATGTACTGGCGCAGCATCTGTTCGCTCCCTGTCAGGGGAGCCGTGCGCCGCGACACCGGGTGCTCTGGCCGACCGTTCGCACCGGCCGCCTCGACCGTATGATAACGCGTGTGCTGTCCGGGCAGCACGATCTCAAGACATTTCCCCGACGTATCGGCGACAACCCATGGACTGTCGACCGAGGTCAGGACTGAGGTGGACATGTTCTCGTCGATCGTGCCCTGGGCCGTGCGTGTTCCTTCGGAGTTGAGCTTGTAAAGTTGGATGCCCGTGCCGGTGGCGTTGTAGAACAGCAAGTGGATCGGCGCGGTGTCGGCCCGGGGTCTCAAATCCTGTTCGCTCGCACAGGAGGCTATCCCGCCGGGCTCGTCATTGCCGTCTGCCCGGAAGATGACATCGTCGGCCTTGCCATCCGCTGCCAGCAGAAGCCGAAACTCCGCAAACCCATGGGCGAACTTCACGCCATAAAAGTCGTAACCACCGGGTCCGACGCCGCGAAAGAAGATCGACTCTACCGTGCCGAGCGCCTTGAACATGGCCTGCAGCTCCGGCGCCTGGCTTCGGATTTTGGCAGCCAGTGATGCGCTCATTCGGTCATAGTTCGGAGCGCCGCGTTGCAGGTCATCGATCCCTCGCAGGATTGCCTCTTTGCTGCCTGGCAGCGGGGTTTGCTCCCTAAATCGATCTGGAACTTCTGCAATTCGCCGCGCGAATTTGTCTTCGATCATCTTTGCCCTGGCAACGGCGACCCGCGGCGCGAGTTGGGCGCCCGACACCGGCTCCTGGAGCAGAAGCTGTGTCACCTTTGCCTGGCTGTCGCGCAGGAAAATTACGAGATCATCATGGTGGCTTGAAAAGGCATCGGCGCCATGGGCCGCGACCTCGAATCTCGGCCGTCCCGTCTCCTGTACATACAGCCGGTTGCCGTAGCTTGTTATGGTGAGAACGCGGTTCGGAGCCAACTCGTACGCGCCGACGTATGAATCCAGCGGCCTTGCATCGGCCTCCATGCCTTGCCACGACATTTCGGCGATCCGCGCGGCTCGCAAGTCGTGACCATTCTGACTTAACACCACTTCGGACGGTTGTCGCTCATCGCCGACGGCCAAATTGATCTGGGCGGCAGCGGCCGGGTAGAAATACGTTCCATCGGTCGCAGCGGCCAATCGGAGTTTTCGCTGCCCGCTGAGTTGCCCGAAGAGATCGTCGCCTTCCCGAAAAACGGTGAAGATCGATGTCCGCCCCAATGAATAGAAGGAGACAGACCGGGGCTTGCGCGCCGCTGTGTTCGCGTCTGCTGCGCCGTTAACGGCCAGCGTGGACACCGGCGGCGTGCTGTAGGCGATGCTGCCAGCAGAGACGATGACAACCGGCAGGATGACTGCCGCAGTCCAGGTTCGTTTCCGCCAGCCCAGCTTCGCAGGGGCTATGGGTGCAGCGAGAATGCGCTCCACGCGCGCGCGTATCGTACACGCCCTTGCCATTTCCAGACCCGCTGGCGCCCGCCGAACGTGCTGCACCAGATCGAGGAGAATCTCCGCGTAAGACAGTTTGTCTTCAACAACTTCGAGCGCCCGGGCGTCGCTTATGATTTCGGCAAGTTCGGCCAGCCGGACGAGCTGCCACCACGCGAATGGATTGAACCAGAACACCGCACGATTGAGCGAGGCAAGAAGCAGGACATAGAAATCGCGGTTGGCGACGTGGGCACCCTCGTGGGCGAGCACGGCTTGGCGCTTCGGCAAATCCCAATCGAAGCATTGAGGAGGAAGCAGAATGGTTGATCCGAAAGTGACCGGCCCGCCGATGACGTTGCTCACGCGCACGCTCCAGTCGGCGGTCCAGGGCTCACTCATCGGTTTTGCGGCGCGGGCCAGACGCCATGTCAGACAGATGCCGACTGCCAATCTCAGCAACAGCATGCCGGCGACAAACGCGTAAGCTACCGTCGCGAGGGCCAACCAATTGACAGCCTCGTAATTCTCGCCGCGAGCCGCGACGGGCATACCCAGCTCCGATGGAAGCGGCGAGCGCAGCGACTCCGGCAACGGACTGCCGGCGGACCACAGGTTTTCAGGAGCCGGCACCGGCAACGCGTCCAGGGTGATGCTCACCGTGGTCCAATGCATCAGCAGCGGCATCGACAACGAGGCAACCAGCACCGTTACCCAGGATGTCATATGCACGTGCGGATTTCGCACACGAAGAAGATTCAAGCCAATCCACACGACGCTTCCGAGAAACAACGAGCGCAGCGCCGACTCCGCAAGAATCGTCAGCATCATTTTTTCCCTCTCCTCGCCTTTGCTTTCACAACCTGGTCAGCAAGCGCTCGCAACTGCCGTTGGTCGAGCATGGCCGTATCCACCATGCCAACCAGAACCTCTTCGACAGAGCCGTTGCAGAACCAATCGACGATACGCTGGACGGCTTTTGCCGCAACCCGTCCGCGTGGTTCAGCCGCATGATAGACATAGGTTCGCCCGTCCACCGTGTGTGTCGTGTAGCCCTTGTCTTCCAGTCGTCGCAGGACGGTCCGAACCGTGGATTCCTTGAGAGGACGAGAAAGCCGCTCACGCACGGCCTCGGCCGTTATCGGACCGTTGGCCCAAACCAATTGCATTACCTCTCGTTCGAGGTCACCCAGTTCGGGCAGGCTATCGTCCATGTTTGCTACCTTGCGATTTTTGCCTTCGTGTAACGCTACAGAGCGTCGCACACGTAACCGGATTCCGCAACGATGATTTG
>CAVZWE010000003.1:0-71454 GCA_963778925.1 uncultured Alphaproteobacteria bacterium
AGGACCATACCAGCATCACCAGCATGAGAAAGAACAGGAGGATGACGAGCAGCGCAAACACCAGGCTGAGGTATTTGCGAATGGTCAGGAACTGCAGATGGCTGAGGTGTTCGGCCGCGAACCAGATGGCGCCGCCGACTGGAGCATAGAGCATGTCCCAGGTAAGGTCGCGCAGCCTGACGGTGAGCCGCGCAGCCGCGGTATCGCCAGGCGCTGGCATCGCGACATCCTCGCGCGCGTCAAACAGCGCGCTGAAGACGCGGCGGATCGGCTGGGCGAAGCCGCCGGCGGTGTATTGCGTGGCCGGGCTCTGGTCCGGAAAGCCGCAGTCCCAGGCCGGACCGCGGCGCACCGCGCGCGAGGCAAAGCGGTGGATGATCTCTATTGCGGTGAGCGTCGATATGGTGATGAAGACGAAGACCAGCAGCCCGTTATAGGAGCTGCGGCTCTCGGCGATCGGGACAATCGACAGCCACGGGTCGGCGGACTGCACCGGCATGCGCTCGGCCACCAGCATGTTCACGACCGGTGCGAGCGCGTCGATGATCGGGGCGGGGACGATTCCGATCAGCAGACACAGGCCTGCGAAAATGAACATCGCCGCGAGCGACCAGCGGTCGACCTCCTGCGCGCCTGCCGCAACGGTTGAGCGCGGCCGCCCGAGGAAGCTGACGCCGAACGCCTTGACGAAGCAGGCCGCGGCGAGCGCCGCCGATAACGCGAGCATCACGCCGACCGCAGGCACGATCAGCTTGATGCCCCAGGACGGGACGTCCGGGCTCAGGAGGATCGCTTGGAAGATGAGCCACTCCGAGACGAAGCCGTTGAGCGGCGGCAGGGCCGAGATCGCCATGCATCCTGCCAGGAAGGTGAAGGCGGTGAGCGGCATGCCGCAAATCAGGCCGCCAAGATGCTCCATGTCGCGCTCGCCGGTCGCCGTCAGTACGGCGCCGGAACCGAAGAACAGCAGGCTCTTGAAGATGCTGTGATTGAGGACGTGGAGCAGCGCCGCGGTCATGGCGACCGCGGCGGCGGCTCGCATGTTGTGCGCCGAGAAGGCGAGGGCGAGACCGAGGCCGATGAAGATGATGCCGATATTCTCCACGGTGTGGTAGGCGAGCAGGCGCTTGAGGTCGTGCTGCATCAGCGCGCTGAGCACCCCGAGCACGCAGGTGATGCCGGCAAGCGGGATGATGACGATGCCCCACCACCAGGCCGGTACGCCGCTGAGGTCGAAAACGATACGGATGAAGCCGTAGACCGCGACCTTGGTCATGACGCCACTCATCAGCGCCGACACATGACTCGGCGCCGCGGGATGCGCCAGCGGCAGCCAGACATGTAGCGGCACCAGCCCCGCCTTCGAGCCGGCGCCGAGAATGGCCAGGACCAAGACCAGTCCGGCGAGAGCGGCCGGAGCGCTGCGCATCTCGTCAAATGAATAACCGCCGCTTCCGCCGGCCAGTAATCCGAACCCGAGCAGCAGCATGAGCGTACCGAAGCTCGCCATGACGATGTAGACGTAGCCTGCGTGCCGGTTATCGGGATCGTGATGGTGCGCCATCACCAGCGCCCAGGAGGATAACGACATGAATTCCCAGGACACCAGAAAGGTGAAGGCGTCGTCCGCCAGCACCACCAGATTCATGCCGGCCAGAAAGGCCGGATAGAATGGGAGGACCCGGCCGGGTGCGTGCTCATGGCTGCCATAGCCGATGGCAAAAAGGCTCGCACTGGCGCCGCCCAGGTTCACCACGGCGAGGAAGAACGCAGCGAGTGCATCGATCCGAAAATGCGCGCCGACCCACGGCAATCCGAGCGGCAGACTCAGCGCTGATACCGTACCGCCGGCGCTCAGCAACTGCCTGAGCGCCACGACCAAGATCACCAGGCAAACGACAAGACATGCCGCGTAAATCGGGCGCGTCGCGGCCGACCATCGCATCGTGGCCGCCGCCAGCAAGGGCAGGCCGAGGAAGGCCGACACACTGCACAGGGCGACGACGACAGGTGTCATGCGATATCTTCTCCGCCATCATGGCAGACCATCCGCAGCCGCGGATCGGGAATCAAGGCCATATCGACACCCCAAGCAGCAAGGCGATGAGCGCCACGAAAACGAGGCTAAGGTAATTGCGGATCGACAAGAACTGCAGGTGATTGAGCTTGTCGGACGCGAACCAGATGATGACGCTGACCGGAGCATAGAGCATGTCCCAGGTAAGGTCGCGCAGCCTGACGGTGAGCCGCGCAGCCGCGGTATCGCCAGGCGCTGGCATCGCGACATCCTCGCGCGCGTCAAACAGCGCGCTGAAGACGCGGCGGATCGGCTGGGCGAAGCCGCCGGCGGTGTATTGCGTGGCCGGGCTCTGGTCCGGAAAGCCGCAGTCCCAGGCCGGACCGCGGCGCACCGCGCGCGAGGCAAAGCGGTGGATGATCTCTATTGCGGTGAGCGTCGATATGGTGATGAAGACGAAGACCAGCAGCCCGTTATAGGAGCTGCGGCTCTCGGCGATCGGGACAATCGACAGCCACGGGTCGGCGGACTGCACCGGCATGCGCTCGGCCACCAGCATGTTCACGACCGGTGCGAGCGCGTCGATGATCGGGGCGGGGACGATTCCGATCAGCAGACACAGGCCTGCGAAAATGAACATCGCCGCGAGCGACCAGCGGTCGACCTCCTGCGCGCCTGCCGCAACGGTTGAGCGCGGCCGCCCGAGGAAGCTGACGCCGAACGCCTTGACGAAGCAGGCCGCGGCGAGCGCCGCCGATAACGCGAGCATCACGCCGACCCCGGGGACCAGGAACTTCAGACCCCATTGTGGCAGGTCCGGGCTCAGGAGGATCGCTTGGAAGATGAGCCACTCCGAGACGAAGCCGTTGAGCGGCGGCAGGGCCGAGATCGCCATGCATCCTGCCAGGAAGGTGAAGGCGGTGAGCGGCATGCCGCGAATCAGGCCGCCAAGATGCTCCATGTCGCGCTCGCCGGTCGCCGTCAGTACGGCGCCGGAACCGAAGAACAGCAGGCTCTTGAAGATGCTGTGATTGAGGACGTGGAACAGCGCCGCGGTCATGGCGAGCGCGGCCGCCGCCGGCATCGCGTTCGCTTTGAAGGCGAGCGCAAGGCCGAGCCCGACGAACACGATGCCGATATTCTCGATCGTGCTGTAGGCGAGGAGCTTCTTCAGGTCGCTCTGGAGTACGGCCGAAAGCAGGCCGATCACCGCGGTCGCGCCTCCAAGCATCAACACCGGTACACTCCACCACCATTGCGGCGGGCCGAGAAGGTCGAAAACGATACGGATGAAGCCGTAGACCGCGACCTTGGTCATGACGCCACTCATCAGCGCCGACACATGGCTCGGCGCCGCGGGATGCGCCAGCGGCAGCCAGACATGTAGCGGCACCAGCCCCGCCTTCGAGCCGGCGCCGAGAATGGCCAGGACCAAGACCAGTCCGGCGAGAGCGGCCGGAGCGCTGCGCATCTCGTCAAATGAATAACCGCCGCTTCCGCCGGCCAGTAATCCGAACCCGAGCAGCAGCATGAGCGTACCGAAGCTCGCCATGACGATGTAGACGTAGCCTGCGTGCCGGTTATCGGGATCGTGATGGTGCGCCATCACCAGCGCCCAGGAGGATAACGACATGAATTCCCAGGACACCAGAAAGGTGAAGGCGTCGTCCGCCAGCACCACCAAATTCATGCCGGCCAGAAAGGCCGGGAAGAAAGGCAGGACGCGGTGCGGAGCCGGGTCATGGTGGCCATAGCCGAGACCGTAAAGGCTTGCTGCTGCTCCGCCGAGATTGACGACGACAAGAAAGAACGACGCCAGCGCATCCAGGCGGAAATGGGCGCCGAGCCAGGGCAGTCCGACCGGCAGGGTCATGCCCGAGGCATTTGCTGCGTCACCGACCAGCCAGCGAAGCGACCCGAACAATGCAACCGCGCACATCGCCAATGTGGCGCTGTAGACTATGGCAGTGGAGATGCTGGCGCGGCTCAGGGCTATCGCGAGAATGGCGAGCCCCAGCAATGCTGCGACGCACGACATTTGCAGGACGACAGCAGAAATGACGACTGCAGAAATCATGTCCGCGTCCTGGCGCTCGATGTCTTGCCTTCCGGTCGAGCGTCTGGACGGGTCCTGGCCGAACCCGATGCGAGTTTCAGCCGCACCCCGCGGCCCTGCGAATTGCTGGCGGCGCCTTCGTCGATCATCTCGACCCCCGCCGCATCGAAGGCGGCGATCAGCTTGACCAGCGAATCGACATTGCCGCGAACCATGGTCTCGGAGGCCTCCATCCGTTGAATGGTCGGCACCGAAAGCCCCGACAATTCTGCCAGCCGGCGCTGATCGACGCCGAGCAGCACCCTGGCAGCGCGTAATTGTGCCGCGGTGATCACAGCTGTGCCCCGGGTACCCCTAGCCGATATCAGACATCACTCCTGCATCATAATTAATGATGTTAAAGTGTCAATAAGTGATATCTGAGATATCTGTTCTGAGGGGTGCTTTCCCGAGCAGGTTTGCCCGAAGATTCGATCAGACGGAAATAGGGACGGTGGCGCCGGGGTCGCTCGGACGCCGGACGATATCGGTGCGCCGTAACCTTGTCGGCAAGATTGGCTGGAATTCTGCGGCGCGCTTCCTAAATATCGTCCGTTGCCGGATTTGGAATTTCACGAGGCCTCCTGTGGTCCTGAAAAATGTTCTCACAGCCATGCTTTGCGCCGCAGTAGTGGCGTGGAGCGGCCTTGCGGCTGCGGACGGCTACCGTCCCGACCAGTTGCTTGGCCTCGACCTTTCCAAAGCCGTGCTTTCGCCGATACCGCTTGGGCCGCCCTCCCAATTCGCGCCGGGTCCGCTCGACGCAAGCGTCGTGCGCGATAACAAGGACGCGCAGGCGAGCGTGGTACCGAAAGCCGAGCCCGACATCACTATTAACAAAGCCAGGGTTGCGCATCTGAGTGTGCAAAAATCGCTGGCCGCGCAGGAACCGCGCGGCTCGGCTCGCGGCAGGCTGGCGCGGCACCACGGCAATCCGCTCGATGCCCAGGCCTTCGATACCCGGATCCAGGCCTGGCCCTGCAAGTCGGGCGGCATCTGCAATTGGAAGCGGTAGCGGAACCGAGCGACCTCTCGCTGTTCTCGTAGCCACGCATCATTCGAGTCATCCACTCGTCGCAAAACTGTCGGCCGCGAGTCAGAAAACCTTCGGCCCAGAGTCAAACTGAGCGGGCAACCTCCGTCGTGATTCGACGAGGGTGCACCGAATGGCGATACGCGCGAAACGAGGTTTGACCAGACGGCATCTGCTGGTCCGCTCCGCATCGACCGTAGCGCTGGCGGGACTGGGAAATCTTGCGAGGCCCTATCTCAGTCGGGCCGCGGACCGTCCGCAGATCGCATGCGGAATTGCTTCCGGCGATGTATCCGACGGCTCCGCGGTGGTGTGGGCGCGCGCCGACCGGCCGGCGCGCATGCAGGTGGAATGCTCGACGCTGGAAAGCTTCAGGACCATTGTTTGCGCGGCGTCGTCAGATGCGCTGCCGGATCGCGACTTCACATCAAAAGTGCTGCTGGAAGGACTCCCGCCCGGGCAGGATATCTTCTACCGGGTGCGGTTTGAAGATATCGGAGCGGCCGGGATATCGGGCGAGACCAGGAGCGGCCATTTCCGCACCGCGCCGACAGACAGGAGTTCGATTTCATTCGTCTGGTCGGGCGATACCGCGGGCCAGGGCTGGGGGATCGATCCCGCGCGCGGCGGCATGCGAACCTACAAGACCATGCTCGAAAACTGTCCGGATTTCTTCATTCATTCCGGCGATCACATCTACGCCGATTGCCCCGTGCCTTCGGAGTTGAAACTGCCGAACGGGGAAATCTGGCGCAATATCGTCACTGAAGAGAAATCCGCCGTCGCGCACAGCCTCGGGCAGTTTCGCGGCAACTACAAATACAACCTGTTCGACGAAAATCTGCGCGCCTTCAATGCAGAGGTGCCGATGCTGGCGCAATGGGACGACCATGAGGTGACCAATGACTGGTCGCCGATCGGCACCGCTGACGAAACGGGTTATACCGAGGACGGCAAACCGCGGCTGGTCGAGCGTGCCCGCCGCGCGTTCCATGAATTCATGCCGATCCGCGAGATTCCCCGGCAGGCCGGCCGGGTCTACCGCAAGATCGGATACGGACCGTTGCTCGATGTGTTCCTGATCGACATGCGCAGCTACCGCGATTCGACCTGGAACAAGCGCGACGATCCGACCGACACCTTTATCCTGGGCAAGGCCCAACTGGCATGGCTGAAGCGCGAGCTCGCAGCCTCTGACGCCACCTGGAAGGTGATCGCCGCGGACCTGCCGATCGGGGTGATCAGCGAAGATGCGATTGCGTTGGGTAACGGCCCGCCGCAACGGCGCGAGCACGAAATCGCCGACCTGTTGTCGTTCATCAAACGCGCCGGCATTGCCAATACCGTGTGGCTGACTGCCGACATGCATTATACGGCTGCCCACCATTACGATCCGAACCGCGCGGTATTTCAGGAGTTTGAACCGTTCTGGGAATTCGTCTCGGGTCCGCTTCATGCGGGGACATGGGGTCCGGGCGAACTGGACGATACGTTCGGCCCCAAGGCGATGTTTCAAAAGGGCTGCAGCGCGGAGCAGGGCGAAAATCTCGCCCCCTGTTTCGGACTGCAGTTCTTCGGCCGCGTCGATATCGACGGCCGGTCGGAGGTCATGACGGTGACCTTGAAGGATGTCGACAATCGCGATCTATGGTCGGTCGATATCGAGCCGCGGCCCGACGCGCGGCCGGGAAAAATGCTGGCTCAGCACATCTGAGCGGTTGCGGCGTTCAGCGCGTCACGATCAGGTACCCGCCCAACACCAGCAGCATCGACAGCAAAACCAGCACGCCCACCACGCCGGTGACGATCGCGAACAGTTCGTTGGCTTCCAGCCATCGCCGCAACGCCTTGACCATTATTGGTCCAACCCGATCTTGATTTGCCATCCGTGCTGCGGACAGTTTATCAAACAGCGGCTACGCTGTCTCATCTATCCTTCCCACCCAACGCCCGTTCGTGCGGCATCGCCGGTCGCGCATCCCCGCGGCTTTTTTCCTTGAGGAGTTACCATGGACCATCTGCAAACCCAGGGCATCAGCCTGCCGCGGCTTGGGCTCGGCACTTTTCGCATGCAGGGCGATGTCTGCCGCGCTGCGGTCGAAAGCGCGCTTGCTCTCGGCTATCGGCATATCGACACCGCGGAAATGTACGGCAATGAGGACGCCATCGGGGCTGCGATTGCCGCCTCCCGCGTCGCCCGCAAGGATCTTCACGTCACCACCAAAGTCTGGAATGAAAACCTCGCGCCCGACGCGATCCGCCGGGCGTTCGACGCCTCCTTGAAAAAACTCAGGCTCGATCATGTCGATCTCTATCTGGTGCACTGGCCGGCGAGGAACATGAACCTGCCGGCGATATTCGAAACCCTGATGAAGCTGAAAGCGGAGGGCCGCGCCGGCGCCATCGGGGTTGCCAATTTCAACCTTGCGCTGCTGAAGACCGTGGTCGAGGAGATCAAGGCGCCGATCGCCTGCAACCAGATCGAATATCATGTGATGCTCGACCAGACCAAGGTCGCCCGATATCTTGCGGCGAAATCGATCCCGCTGGTGGCGTATTGCCCGCTGACGCAGGGCCGGGCGGCATCCGACCCGACGCTGATCGCGATCGGCCGCAAGCACGGCGCCAGCGCGGCACAGGTGGCGCTGAAATGGCTGCTCGACCAGGATGGCGTTGCCGCGATCCCGAAGGCGTCGCGCAATGAGAGCCAGAAGGCCAATCTCGAGGCGCTGCATGTCGGGCTCGACGATGAGGACATCAAGGCGATTGCGGGACTGCCGAAAAACAGGCGCTGCGTGAATCCCGGCTTCGCGCCGGCGTGGGACTAGGGAAGAACTCGTCATCCTGAGGTGCTCGTCGTCTTTGGCGAGCCTCGAAGGATGACAACCGCATGTAGGGCCCATCCTTCGAGGCTCGCAAGTGCTCGCACCTCAGGATGAGGTCTTGGACCCTCATGGTGAGGAGCGCGGCAACGCCGCGCGTCTCGAACCACGAGGCCACCTGTGTGTGGTTTGGAAATGGCCCCTCGCGGGGCCATTTCCTGTGTCATGCCTCAGTATTCGTGACGATGCTTGACGATCACCACCCTGTCGGCGTGGTGATGGCGCCAGCCTTCGTGCCAGCCGTGATCGCGATGCTCGCGGAATTCCGCGTGCGCGCCGTAGCCGTGATGATAGCCGCCGTTCTTGATCACGACGGTCTCGGCACTGGCAATCGACGGTGCCGCGACGACGATCGCGCCAAGCGCGGCAATCACGTATCCAAACTTCTTCATGCTGTCCTCCTCGGTTGAGCGAGGATTAAACCGCGCATGCGAAGTAACGTTCCCCGGGAACCCCAGGAGAATTCTGAACGGTTATTCAGCTACATCGCGCGCAGGTTAATTTTTTTTCCGAAAGCAAAACCAGGACGACGCGGACGGAGAGGCCGGAACTTCCACTATTGCATTTGTGCTGCGGCGGCGTGTGGTCGCCATTGGCGATGAACTTGCCGTCCTTGATGGTGTATTCGTTTTTCTGGTTGCGATTATACATCGCGCGGATGGTGCCGTCGGGCAGCATCATGAAACCGTATTCGCGGGTTTGCTTGAGGCTTGGGAAGAAGACGCGCAAATTCAGGATGCCGTCGGCGGAGATCTCGGCGGCGACGACTTCGCTTTCATCCGACGTGTCGCCGAAGTCGCGCCGGTGCACGACCCGGTCGCCTGACGCAATTTCGTAGGCCAGCACCGCGCCCTTGTTGCGGTCGGGCTTGAGCGAGCAGTCCAGCGACCAGGATCCGAGCAATCCCCATTCGCGCACGGTCTGGGCGACCGTCTCGGCTTGCGCGCCATGCATGAGCGCCAGCGAGAAGGCGATTGCCAGGCACAATCGGCTGAAATGCCCGTTCAATTTATGCCCCGCTTCCAATCGTCGATCTCTTGTCAAAGCCTGGCCGTTCGATTTCGGCAGCAATGCGACTGGCGTGTCTCGCCGGCGGCTTGCGGAAAACCGGCGCTCGGCGCATCATCAGCCCATAAAAACATCATGGGGAGGGCCAAAGCATGTCCGCATTGTCACGCCGCAACTTTCTTGCAGGATCGGCCGCCGCCGCTGTTCTGTCGGGCCGTTTGACCGCCTCCGCCGTGGCGGCGATGGGTCCGGCGGACAAATTCGACCTCGTCATCAAGGGCGGCGACGTGCTCGATCCCAGCCAGTCGCTGCGGGGCAAACGCGACATCGGCATCCGCTGGGGCGTCGTGGAGGCGATCGAGGCTGAAATTCCGGCGGCGCGCGCGTTGAAGACCATCGACGCGTCAGGCAAACTGGTGACGCCCGGCCTGATCGATCTGCATTGCCACGTCTACCCCTACGGCTCGGCGATCGGAATTCCCGCCGACGAACTGGTGCAATTTCAGGGAACCACCACGGTGGTGTCGGCGGGCGATGCCGGCGTCAACAACCTCGCGGCCCTGCGCCGCTATATCGTGGCGCAGTCGCGTGCGCGGATTTACGCCTTTCTCCACATCGCCAATAACGGCCTCTCGGCGTTCCCGGTCGCCGAGCTTTACAATATCGACAACGCGCAGGTGGAGGCCTGCGCCATGGCGCTCGCGGAAAATCCAGACTTCCTGATCGGCGTCAAGGTGCGGATGTCGGAGAACGTGATCTTCAAGCACGGGCTGGAGCCGCTGAAGCGCGGAATCCAGGCCTGCGAGATGTGCGGCTGGCAGGCGAAGATGATGGTGCATATCGGCGGGGTCGAGACCAAGGAGCTGATGTCGCAGATCCTCGATCTGCTGCGGCCCGGCGACGTGCTGACCCACGCCTATTCCGGTTTCCCGAACATGTCCGGGGCATCCACCAACATCGTGCAGGACGGCAAGCTGCTGCCGGCCGCGCTCGCCGCCAAGCAGCGCGGCGTGATGTTCGACGTCGGCCATGGCGGCGGCAGCTTTGACTTTACGGTGGCGGAAGTGGCGATCCCCGCCGGCTGCGCGCCGGACACCATCTCCTCCGACATCCATGTGTTCTCCGGCAACTCGCCGGGCATTCCGTATCTGCCGAACGTCATGAGCAAGTTCATGGCGATGGGTTTTTCGCTGGAGCAGGTGGTGGCGATGACGACCACGGCGCCGGCCAAGATCATCAACCGCGCGCCGAAGATCGGCACGCTGCAGGTCGGCGCGCCCGGCGACGTCGCCATCATGGAACTGGTGGAAGGGCCGGTCTCGTTCGTCGATACCCGCAACAACAAGCGCGACGGCAAGGTCTACTTGAAGCCAATCCAGACCGTGATCAACGGGGTGCCGTTCGGCCGGCCCTATCAGGCCCCGTTCGCGGTGAGGTAGCCCGGCGATCAACAGCGTCGGCGATTTGCCGAAAGATCGGCGGCCACCATGTCCCCGGCGGAAATCGATCCGATAGTCTCACAATGACTGTCCGGGTCTCCGGACAGACGTAAATGTGCTGCCCGAGGACGCCCATCGCGAAGAAATCGTAACGGCCTCCGTCCAGCCGATTTCCCCACCACATGCGACGGTAGTAGATGCGCCCGCTGCCGAGGAACCGTCCCCACGGACGCCCACGATAATAGGCGAACCATTCCGGATCGGTCCGGGCGTCGTCGGGGGCGGTCGTCGACTTGACCCATCCTTCCGGCAGAAGCCGCCCGCCGTTCCAGACGCCGTCCTGCAGAAACAGCAGCCCGAACTTGGCGAGATCGATCGCGGTGGCCGTCAAGCCGCTTTCGAGATGCTCGACGCCTGCCGTGTCGTTTCGGTCGACCATCATGCTCGCCGCATGTTCTGCGCCGAGCGGCGTCCACAATTGTTCCTGAAGCCAATCGGTGACTGTCTTCCCGGTCGCCCGTTCCAGGATCAGGGAGATCAGTAGAGGATGCCAATCATTGTAGTGAAAGAAGCCGCCGACCGGATCGGTGATAGTTGCCCGCAACAGGCGCGGCCGCAGGTCCGTTGCGTAGTAGGTACGAGGCTCGTCGTTCCACGGAAGAACCCCTTCGGTGAAGTGGATTCCCGATCTCATTTCGAGCAGGTGGGCGATGGTCAGGTTGCCGACCGGCGAACTGCGCAGTTCCGTCAAGTACCGCCGCACCGGGTCTTCGACGGAGGCAATCAGCCCTGCGCCCACTGCCATTCCGACAAGCGCTGAGGCCACCGATTTGGTGACGGAAAAGCACCGGTTCAGCCGCTCGCGCGATCCTCCGCCCGGGTATAGCTCTAACGCCAGGCTGCCGCGGTACAACACGACCAGCGCGGTGGTGCCGGTCTCGGCGAGAAAATCGCCGAGCGGCATCGAAGCTTTGGCTTTCCCCGTCGAGATTGGCAGCCGGTCAAGTCCGCTTGCAAGTTGAACCGGCAATGCCGTCGGTGCGGGGCTTGGTGCGAGCAACCGCTGCGGCATTCGCAAATGGTCGCGGTTCGTCGGCTGCCGCCAGGTCAGGTATCGGCCAAGGTAGGTCGAGGCAATTCCACCGCCTGTTGCGTATCCCATGTCAAATGCCGATGCCCCGCCGCTGGTGCCCCAAATGATGCCGTGTCCGATCCGGGAGTCGTTGACTCACGTCAAGCCGCGCGCTGAGCGTGACGGCAAGGCCTGCCTCAAGCCGGTCCAGACCGTGATCAACGGGGTGCCGTTCGCCGGCCCTATCAAGCCCCGTTCGCGGTGAGGTAAATCGAGCGCGCCGTGTGTCGGTTACATTATATGTCGTAAAGGTAACGCTCTACGGCGTCTTCGTTCCAATCGACGCCCGCGCCGGGGCGGTTCGGGACCATCAGGAAGCCGTCGGAAAGTTCAAATGGCTCGGCGAGGATAGGGTCGGCCCAATCCTGCCATTCCAGCCAATGAGCGGTTTCCGTAACGCGCATCAGGTGCGCCGAGAACTCGGGATAGAGATGGGTCGACATCTCGACACCTGCGGCGCCGGCGATCGAGGACGTGCGCATCCAGCCGGTCACGCCACCGATCCGCATCAGATCTGGCATGACATAATCTGTGGCACCCATTGACAGCGCCTGATGCAGGGCGCGGGGCCCGTAGAAATTCTCGCCAAGCTGCATGGGCGTCGTCAGTTCCCTCCTGAGCTGTGCGCAGCCTGCAAGGTTGTCATAAGCAATCGGCTCCTCGAACCAATAGAGCCCTTGCCCGTCGAGCGCGTGACAGCGGTGTAGTGCATCGCCGAGACTGAGCCCTTGGTTGAAATCCACCATCAGCTTGATATCGGCGCCGACCGCGGCGCGCACCGCCTCAATCGCCGCGAGATCGTCGGCCAGCCTGTCGCGACCCAATCGCAATTTGAGGCCCTTGAAGCCGCCCTCGGCCACCAACGCTCGCGCGTCATCGCCCAAACCGGCGACTGGGGTGAGCCACAGACCGTTGCTGTTATAGGCTGGCACCGGGCCGGTCGAACCGCCCAGCAAAACCGAGAGCGGCATGCCGGCCGCCTTCGCCAGCGCATCCCAGGCCGCCATATCCAGGCCCGATACGGCGATCATTGACACGCCTTCGTAGCCGATCAGGTTCAGTGCTCTGCGCCCGTTCCGGAAATCCTCTATCGGGCGGATCGGCTGGCCCTTTCGCGCGTCGGCAATGTCGTGAATTGCGGGCACGATGTAGCGCGCCGAATGCTTCAAATAGGGTTCGAGATAACTGCGCCCGACAATGCCTTCCTCGGTTGCGAGGTCGATAAGAATGACCGGCCATTGATCGAACAGACCGACCTTGGACACCACTGGCCTGCGAAGCGGGACCAGGGTCGGCCGGACCGTCACGGACCGGAATGTGAGTTTCTCGTAAGCCATTGAGACCTCCCGCGAACAGAACAGCGGCGCTCTCTCGCAATCATTCCGGTTCGGGTCGAACGTGGCGCGGCAGACATATTCGAGACGGGACGCATGCTGTTGTAAACTCACTAACCGGTATACATTCCCGCAACAGGAGGAGAGATGCCGCGTTCCTCGGCGCCCACTCGCCAGATCATTCTGGATGCAGCCTACAGGCTGTTCCGTCGCAAGGGATTCGTGCGTGCGAGCATGGACGAGATCGCCGCACAGGCCTCTGTCACCAAACGCACGCTGTATTATCACTTTGCAAGCAAGGATATCCTTCTCGCCGAAGTGCTCGAAGCGCAACATGCACTCGCGCTGGCTGCTTTCCGGAGCTTCGGTGAAGGTCTCGGCGGCTCCCCCGAAGCCATCATTGACAAGCTTTTCAAGGATCTCGCCGTCTGGTCGGATTCCCCGCGATGGGCGGGTTCGGGATTTACCCGCCTTGTTATCGAACTTGCCGATTTGCGGGGGCATCCTGCGCGCCTCATAGCGCGCCGTCACAAGGCGATGCTCGAAGGTCATCTCGCCGATCTCCTGGCAAGCGTCCACGTGACGTCACCGCGCGAACGGGCCCGCGAGATTTGGCTGCTTGCCGAGGGCGCTATCTCACTGATCCTCGTCCATGGGGACCGCGGTTACGCCTTTGCGGCCGCAGAAGCGGCCAGGAAACTCATCCGGTCAAAGCCGGCTATCCGAAAAGAAATACGCCGTGCGGACCGTGTCAGCCCGATTTTGCGGTGAGGCGGTCTCCAGGCGTTCCAACCGGCTCGCCTCCAGCCGGCCCTGCAGGAAAGCCATTTGATCCGCATCAATGCGACCGCCCCGGCGCCTGGTGACCATGCTGCCAGGCGCAAGGATTGAGCGTGGCAAACGACAAGACACGATTCCGGGCGGAAACGCCCTCAGGCTATGGCGGTCAGGCTACCCCGCCTGACAATACGAAGCCCTGTTCCGAAGGCGATTTTCTCACTTTGCTCGGCGATCGCGTGCGCGGCATGCGGCTGCTCCGCGACATGTCGCGCAGGGAGCTTGCCCGCAGGTCCGGCGTCTCCGAGCGCTACATTGCCCAGATCGAGGCCGGCAAGGGCAATGTGTCGATCGTGTTGCTGCTCCGGATCGCGCACGCGATCCGCTGCGGGTAGGCCACCTGACGCTGGCGCTGCATAGGAGAGAAGATGGGACAGCTCGTTCTCGCCGCCAAGGTCACCCACGTGCCGTCGTTGATGCTGTCGGAAGTGGAGGGCAGTCCGCTCGGGCCGGCGCGGGAGAATGCGGTGCGCGCGCTGCGTACGCTCGGCCGCCGCGCGCATGACCGCCGGGTCTCGACCTTCGTCGTGTTCGACACGCATTGGCTGTCCAATTTCGGCTACCATATCAATGCCAACCCGCGTCACCATGGCTCGTTCACGAGCCACGAAGCCCCGCAGATGATCCAGGATCTGCGCTACGATCTGCCGGGCGACACCGCGCTTGGCGAAGCCATTGCGGAGGAGGCCGGCAATGCCGGGCTCAACGTCATCGCCCACAAGGTCGCAAGCCTCGGGCTTGAATACGGCACCATCGTGCCGATGCACTACATGAATCCCGATGGCTGGGCCAAAGTCGTTTCGGTCGCCACGCCGCTGTTCACCTCGCTGGAGGAGAGCCGGCTTCTGGGCGAGGCGACGCGGCGCGCGATCGAGCAATCCGGCGAAAGGGTGGCACTGCTTGCCTCGGGATCGCTGTCGCACCGGCTCTGGCCCAACAAGAAGCTCGGCCCGGACGCATGGACCTCGATCGCAAGCGAATTCAACCGCCAGGTCGACCTGCGCGTCCTCGAATTATGGCAGCAGCGCCGCTATCGCGAATTCATCGATATGCTTCCGGACTATGCCACCAAGTGCAACGGCGAGGGCGGAATGGCCGATACCATCATGCTGTTTGCCGCACTCGGCTGGTACGATTACCACGGCGCCGCCGAGCAGCTCTGCGAATATTTCCCGTCGAGCGGCAGCGGCCAGGTCAATGTCGAGTTTCACGTCGGCGGCTGATCTACGCCCGAACCGACGCCTCCACATTGGCGCTTCTTGCCGGCACGCCGAATTCCCTGCGGCATACCTCGGCCAACACGGCGACGCCATCGCGGATCTGCTGGTGCGAGGGACTGGCAAAACACAGCCGCAACCGGCAGCCGGCATAGGACTTGTCGGTGGACCATTCCGGCCCCGGATTGATGGCGACGCCGGCTGCGAGCGCCGCCTGGTAGAGTTTCAGGGTATCGACATTGTCGGGGAGTTTCACCCACAGGAAGATGCCGCCCTTGGGATCTTCGAATTCGGCCGATGTGCCGAATTGCTCGTTGAGCGCTTCCATCAGTGTGTCGAGCTTGGCGCGCAGGCCGCGCCTCAGCTTCGGCACGTGTTCGGTGAAATGCGGCGCGCAATATTCGGCCAGCACCATCTGCTCGAGCGCACCGCTTCCGGCGTCGGTCTTCAGCGGCAGCATCCGCGACATTATGGCCCAGGGCGCCACGATAAAGCCGACCCGCAGCGCCGGCGCGATCGATTTGGAGAACGAGCCGATGTGGATGACGCCGCCGTTCCGGCTCATCGCGTAAAGCGCGGGCGGGCGCTTGCCGTCCCAGATCAGGTCGGCATAGCAATCGTCCTCGAAAATCGGCACGCCGTATTGTGCGGCGAGCTTCAGGAGCTCGGCGCGGCGCGCTTCGGGCATGATGGTGCCGGTCGGGTTCTGCACGGTCGGGATGGTATAGATGTATTTCGGCGTGATGCCGCGACCCCTGAGGTCGGCGAGCGCCCTGGCCAGTGCGTCCATTCGCATGCCCTCATGGTCGAGCGGAATGCCGACCATATTGACGCCGAGCCGGGTCAGCCGGTTCAGCGCGCCCTGATAGCTGTCCCGCTCGATGATGACGGTATCGCCGCGGGCGAGCAGCGTCGCGTTGACGAGGTCGAGCGCCTGCAGCGAACCGGAGACGATCAGGATATCGTCGGCGGCGCAGTCGATGCCGGCATCGCGCTTCAGTTTCGCAGTGAGAAATTCACGCAAGGGACGATAGCCCTGCGGCCCGTGAGCAAGCCCGTAGGTGGCGAGCGTCTTGCCCTCGCGCCGGAGCACGGCGTTGACGGCGTCGATCAGGCCCTCGACCGGAACCTGGTCGGGATCATTGTTGCCGCCAATAAAACTGTATTTCGCCAGGCCCGTCCATTTCGCCGCCGGCGCCGGCAATCCCGCCGGCAGCAGGGGTGCAAAGTCGAATGTGGCTGTGGTCACGGACGGCGTCCCCTGTTTTTCTTATGGCTCGCGACCATGGCGATTGAGACCGGACCTCGTCAACGAATTTCTCCGAACCCGTCGATAACACGGGCCGTCCCCGCTGCGCCGCGAGAGCTTTTCTGCCCTGCGTAATGAAGCTGGCGCGTCCGCGCGAGTCCGGCTAATGCTCCCACCACCAAAGCGAGACCCTTATAAATGGCCCATCCGATCCAGGAAGTTCTGCAAGCCTTTTCCCACGGCGAACTCGTCGTCGTCACCGACGACGACGACCGCGAAGGCGAGGGCGATCTGATCGTCGCGGCGTCGCTGTGCACGGCCGAGAAGATGGCCTTCATCATCCGCCACACCTCGGGCATCGTCTGCGCGCCGATCACGACCGAAGACGCGCGCCGGCTGCGGCTCGATCCGATGGTGGCGCACAACGAATCCAGCCACACCACCGCCTTTACGGTGTCGATCGACTACAAGCCCGATGGCGGCACCGGGATTTCGGCGGACGAACGCGCCTCCTGCTGCCGGGCGCTGGCCAACCCCAATGCCGGCGCCAATGATTTCGCGCGGCCGGGCCACGTGTTCCCGTTGATCGCGCGCGACGGCGGGGTGCTGCTGCGCTCCGGCCATACCGAGGCCGCGGTCGATCTCTGCAAGCTAAGCGGCCTGCCGCCGGTCGGTGTCATCAGCGAACTGATGAACGACGATGGCACCGTGATGAAGGGCGAGCAGGTGGCGCGGTTCGCCGCCCGCCACAAGCTCAAGCACGTCACCATCGCCGACATGATCGCCTACCGCCAGGCGCGCGAGAAGCTGATCGAGCGGGTCTCGACCTTCACCACGGAAAGCCCGATCGGGCCGCTGCAGGGTTACGCCTACCGCTCGCCGTTCGATTCCATCGCCCACGTCGCCTTCGTCTATAACGGTGTCGGCGACGGCAGGAACGTGCTGACCCGGTTTCACAAGCCCAACATCGTCAAGGACATCTTCACCGGGCCGAAACGCATGCAGGCGGTGCTCGAGCATTTCAGGAAAGAGGGCCGCGGCGTGCTGATCTATCTGCGAGATGGCGCCGCCGGTGTTCCCGTGGCGCCGCTGCCGGAAGAACAAACCGCGGAAGCCGATCGCAACAAGCAATGGCGCGAGGTCGGCGTCGGCGCGCAGATCCTGCGCGATCTCGGTGTCACCTCGATCCGCAATCTGACGTCGTCGGTGCACGACTACAAGGGACTGTCCGGTTTCGGCATCGAGATCGTCTCCAGCGAACAGCTTGAAGGGTAGCGTCTTCGTCATTCCGGGATCGCTCGAAGAGCCGGACCCGGAATTTGGATGTTGTCGGCGCGTCAAATCGGGTCCATCCAATTCAATTGCGCTTCTGCTTCTATCGCCTTAAAATGAATGGAATGATGCGAAAGGAATTTTCATGAGCGTGCGCCCTCAGACCAAGGACAAGCCGTCCCCGGTAAATTTCCAGTGGGACGATCCGTTCATGCTCGACGAGCAGCTCACCGAAGACGAGCGCATGATCCGCGACACCGCGCGCGCCTATGCGCAGGACAAGCTGATGCCGCGCATCACCAAGGCCTATCTGGAAGAGAAGGTCGATCGCGACATCTTCCACGAGATGGGCGAACTCGGCCTGATCGGCATCACGCTGCCGGAAGAATATGGCTGCGCCAGTGCGAGCTACGTCGCCTATGGCCTGGTGGCGCGCGAGATCGAGCGCGTCGATTCCGGATACCGCTCGATGAATTCGGTGCAGTCGTCGCTGGTGATGCATCCGATCTACGCCTATGGCGACGAGAACCAGCGCAAGAAATATCTGCCCAAGCTCGCCACCGGCGAATGGGTCGGCTGTTTCGGCCTGACCGAGCCGGATGCCGGTTCCGATCCCGGCGGCATGAAGACCCGGGCCGAGAAGACCTCCGACGGCTACCGGCTGACCGGCACCAAGATGTGGATTTCCAACGCCCCGATCGCCGACGTGTTCGTGGTGTGGGCGAAATCATCGGAGCATAACAACCAGATCCGCGGCTTTATTCTCGAAAAGGGCATGAAGGGGCTTTCGGCGCCGAAGATCGGCGGCAAGCTGAGCTTGCGGGCTTCCGTCACCGGCGAGGTGGTGATGGAGGGCGTCGAAGTGCCGGAAAGCGCACTGTTGCCCAACGTCTCCGGCCTCAAGGGACCGTTCGGCTGCCTCAACCGCGCCCGCTACGGGATTTCCTGGGGCGCGATGGGGGCTGCGGAAGACTGCATGCATCGCGCGCGGCAATACACGCTCGACCGCAAGCAGTTCAACCGGCCGCTGGCGGCAACCCAGCTGGTGCAGAAGAAGCTTGCGGACATGCAGACCGATATCGCATTGGGCCTGCAGGCGAGCCTGCGGGTCGGGCGGCTGATGGACGAAGGCAAGATGGCGCCGGAGATGATTTCCATCGTCAAGCGCAACAATTGCGGCAAGGCGCTCGACATCGCGCGCATGGCCCGCGACATGCACGGCGGCAACGGCATCCAGATCGAATACCACGTGATGCGCCACACCGCGAACCTGGAAACCGTCAACACCTATGAAGGCACCCACGACGTCCACGCCTTGATCCTCGGCCGCGCCATCACCGGCATTCAGGCGTTTTCGTAAATCCCGGAGCACGTCATCCCCAGGGTGCGCGCACTTTCTCGCGCGCCTCGAAGGATGACGAGAGGATGGTGTGCCCGCCATCCTTCGAGGCTCGCAAGGGCTCGCACCTCAGGATGACGGGTAATTGGAACCGAGCACCGCCCCATGGCCGAAAACGACGACGTCCCGTTCAACCGCGATTTTGCGCTGAAGCCCGGCGTGGCCGACGAAGTTCGCCCCGGGGTGCGGCGAATTCTCTGCAACAATCCGAGCCCGTTCACCTTCACCGGCACGGTGAGTTACATCGTGGGCAAGGGCAAGGTCGCGATCATCGATCCCGGCCCCGACGACGAGGCCCACGCCGCGGCACTGCTCAATGCGGTCGGCAATGAGACCGTGACGCATATCCTGGTCACCCACACCCATCGCGACCACTCGCCGAACACCGCGCGGATCAAGGCCGCCACCGGCGCCACCGTCTATGCCGAGGGGCCGCATCGCGCCTCGCGGCCGCGGTTTGAGAGCGAGAAGCACAGTCCGGAATCCGGCGCCGATCGCACGTTCAAGCCCGACATCGAGGTGCGCGGCGGCGACATCATCGAGGGCGACGACTGGGCGCTGCGAGGCGGTGGCGACGCCGGGGCATACCGCCAATCATCTGGCGTTTGCCTGGCCGGATCGAAAAATGCTTTTCGTCGGCGACCATGTGATGGGCTGGTCGACCTCGATCGTGGCGCCGCCGGACGGATCGATGATCGACTACATGGCCTCGCTCGAGCGACTGACCGAGCGCGACGAAGACCTGTATTTCTCGGGCCACGGACCGGAAATCCCGGACGGACCCCGCTATGTGCGCTTCCTGATCCGGCACCGGCAGGCCCGCGAAGCCTCGATCCTGCATCGCCTGGCCAAGGGTGAAGCGGACATCCCGACCCTGGTGCGCGCGATCTATATCGGCATCGACCCGCGGCTGACGGGGGCTGCCGGCTATTCCGTGCTGGCGCATCTGGAGGATCTGGTCGCGCGCGGCATCGTGGCGACCGACGGCGATCCCGTGATCGGCGGGATGTATCGATTGGCGGCGGCCCCTTAACCTCTCCCCGTTCTTTACGGGGAGAGGTCGGATCGTTCTTACGATCCGGGTGAGGGGCAAGGCACGCTCTCAATCGCTACACCGCGGTCGCGGATAGATGCCCCTCATCCCAACCCTCTCCCCGCAAGCGCGGGGCGAGGGAGTTCACTTCCGCTATTCGCCACTCGCCACTTCCTACTCACTTCTTCACCACTTTCGGCGGCAGCTTCACCGGCGCCTGCGGCTTCTTTGCCGGCTTGAGGCTGGCGTTATCGACGGCCGAGTTGATGTCGTCGATCAGCCTACTGATGCGCGCGGCATTGCTGCCGAGATCGCTTTCGAAATAGCGTGAGGAGGAGCGGATATCGACCCGCGAATCCTCGCCGTCGGGCGCAACCCGGATCGACACATCCTCGCGAAATCCCATGATCGGCGTCCGCGCCACCGCCTCGATGCGGCCGATGCGCCGCGGCAGCTGCGGGGCGCGCTCGTCGATGATGAGCCATTTGCGCTTGTTGACCAGTTGCAGCGTGACCTCATAGGCGCGCTGCACGGGAACCTCGAGTTCCACCGGCTCGATATCAGGATAGTACTGGCGCTGCTGCTCGGCGGAATAGAGCCCCGCATAAACCGCGGTGTTGGCGCCTTCGCCGGTGCGCAGCCGTGCCAGCGCGTCGAAGCGCGGCGGATCGATCGGATCGGTGGTGATGTCGTGAATCGCCGGCAGCTTGCGGTATTGCAGGCCGAGATAGGCCGGATAGGCCAGCACGATGGCGTCGATCAGAAGCGCCAGCAGGATGCGGCTCATGCCGCGCGAACCGTTCTGCCAGATCGCGACAAAGGCGGCGAGCGCAACCAGGATGGAAAGGCCGGCGCAGGCGAGCGCGCCGAAGAAGGTCGCCAGCGCGGGTTTCACTTCGAGGAAACCGAAGCGGACGATGAGGATCGAGACCACGACCGCGACGACCGAGAACACCGCCAGATTGCGCGCCCATGACGCCAGGCTGGATACGGGCTCCGACTGATAGGGAGCGGAAAACCTGCGGGCCATCCTCAATATTCCATCATGGATTTGGTCGCCGGTTCCGGTCTTGGCCGGACCACAGGCGTGAAGGCTGACCTAGCGCATTTTCCGGCGCGCTGTGAAGCGGTTTATCTCAGGGACGGGTGTCCGCCGCGGCGCTGGCCGCCGGTGCGGCTTTTTTCGGGGAGAGCCGCGCGCCGCGAACCTGTGCTATCCCTGCACAGGCCAATATGATCGGAACATGGGCTGCGGGTCCACAGGGCACGAGCGGGAGCCGGAAATCAAACCGTATTTGCCTGCAGGCCTTGCGCAACGCCTTGCCAGCCGCCTGTTCTGGCTGAAGGCCGCCGTCCTCCTCGCATTTTGCACCGGATTGGCGATGTCGCCGGCGTTGTGGATAGGGCCGCGCTCCTATCCAGTGGCGCCGGTCTCGCTGATGATTCCGGCCATCGATGGCGTCGTCGCGTTCGCCCTATATGTCGCTCTCTTCGTGCTCGCGGCCGTTGCCGTGGCGGCGCCGAAGCCGAAATGGTTGATCGCGGCCTTCCTTGCGATCATGGCCGTTTTCTGCCTGGCCGATCAAACGCGATGGCAGCCATGGGTCTTTCAGTACAGCTTTCTGCTGGCGGCGCTTGCACTGGACACGGGCAACAGCGGCGGCGCCGATGGCGAGAGGCGGGCGCTGAACATTGCCCGGCTGATCGTCGCCTTTACCTATGTTTTCTCGGGCCTGCAGAAAACAAACCTGAATTTTGTGGACAATGATTTTCCGTGGATCGTGCAGCCGATCGCCAGCATCATTCCATCGGCCACCGGTTTTCTTCACGGCTTCGGCATGGCGGTCCCGTTTATACAGGTCGCATTCGGCATCGGCCTTTTGACCCGGCGCTTTCGCCGCGTCTCGCTGATTGCAGCCGTCGCCATGCATTTGTTCATCCTGGCGATGTTCGGTCCCCTGGGGCTGGACTGGAACAGCATTGTGTGGCCGTGGACCGCGGCGATGGCGATATTCGACATCCTGCTGTTTTCGGGCCCGCAGGAATTCTCGTGGCGCGAGATCCTATGGAGCAGGAATGACCCCTGTCATGCGGCCGCGTTTGTCTTGTTCGCGGTGCTTCCCGTCCTGAGCTTCTTCAATCTGTGGGATTCCTATCTGTCCTCGGCGCTTTATTCCGGCAACCTGACCGAGGCGCAGATCTATCTGTCCGACGCCGGAAGAGCTTCCGTGTCCGCGGCGATCGGCTCGCATCTGGTTCGAACGTCGCCCGACACCAATGTGCTGAATATTCAACGCTGGGCGGTCGAAGACCTCAATGTGACGCCCTATCCGGAAACCCGTGTCTACAAGGCGATCGCCAGGAGCGTTTGCAGCAATATGCGCGATCAAACCCAGTTGGTCCTGATCGTAAGGGAGCAGCGGATGTTCTTCAGTAGGCCGGAAATGGGTTTCCGTTGTTTCGACTTGTGATTTGGACTTGAACAACGGTACGCCGTCATTCCTGCGGCTTCGGTCCCGCCTTGATGCCGAACACCACGATCAGGATGGCAAGTCCCGAGAACAGCGCGCCCGCAGAGAACGTCGCGGTCGGCCCGAAGTCGTACCACAGCCATCCCGCAACAAGGCTTGCGATGAGCAATGCGGCACCGGTGACGAGATTGAACAGTCCGAAGGCCGTGCCTCGCAGATCCTCGGGCGCGGTATCGGCGACCAGTGCCGACAGCAGCCCCTGCGAAAATCCGAGATAAAGGCCCCAAAGGCCGACCCCGATGATCACCCCGCCAAGGCCGGGAACGAAAGCCAGCGCGAGATCGGCGAGGACAAGCGCTCCGAGCCCGCACAGCAGCACATTTGCACGGCCGAGCCTGTCGGAAAGGATACCGGCCGGCGTTGCGGCCAGGGCGTAGACGAGGTTCATCCACACGAACACCAGCGGGATCAGGGCCAGCGCGAGACCTTCAGCCTGCGCCTTCAGCACCAGAAAAGCCTGGCTGAACCGCGCCAGGGTGAATACCACGCCGATCGCAATCACCATCCAGAACGCCGGCGGCATCCGCTTGAGTTCCGCTTTCCGGATCGGCCAGCCACGCTTGCCCGTCGCCCTGGCAGCATCAGGTTCGCGCACGCCGACCACGATCAGGAGCACCGCGAGAGCCGCCGGTACCAGCGCCCACCAGAACACAGCGCGAAAGTCGTTGGCATAGAGCGCCATCAGCGCCACGGCCAGCAGCGGCCCGGCGAACCCTCCAACCGTATCCAGCGCCTGGCGGATGCCGTAGCTCGCGCCACGGATCGTGGGCGGTGTAACGTCCGCGATCAGCGCGTCGCGGGGCGCATCGCGTATCCCCTTGCCGATTCGATCGACGAATTGCGCGGCCAGAACTTCCCACGCCGTGCTCGCCAGCGGAAACACCGGCTTGGTGACGGCGGCGAGACCGTAGCCAATGCCGACCAGGAGTTTGCGCTTGCCGATGCGGTCGGAGAGCGCGCCCGAGAACACCTTCGCGACGGCGGCCGTCGCCTCGGCGATGCCCTCGATCAGGCCGACGGTTACCGTGCTGGCGCCTACCACCGTGGTGAGGAATACAGGCAGCAGGCTGTGAATGAGTTCGGATGAAACGTCCATCAACAGCGAGACGAAGCCGAGCGTCCATACCGTCGTCGGCACGTCGCGCCATGTCGCGGAAGATGTCTTGTCGGCGTCAAGGCTCATGGATGAAACATCGCGATGCCCTGCGGGAGTTTCTTCTCCCTCGCCCCGCTCTTGCGGGGTCGAGACGAGCGAAGCCCGCTCTTAGAGTTGTCCGGAGACTTCAGGCCGGATTGCAGAGTTTTCTGAGCATGAGGCGGATTGAGGCGAGGCGCAAGAACGCCAAGGCCTTTCGGTTGAGGCACTCCCAATCCTTGGCCAGGCGGCGGCAGCGGTTGAGCCACGCAATGGTGCGCTCGACGATCCAGCGTTTGGGCAAGACCACAAATTCATTGACCCCATCGGAACGTTTGACGATTTCAATGTCGACACGCGGAAGAACTTCTGCAAGCGCTTTCGCAAATTTCGGTCCTTTATATCCACTGTCAACGAACAGCGTCTTCAAAAACGGGAACGTGCCGAACAATGTCGCCATGACGAGAACGCCTCCATCGCGATCTTGAATGTCGGCCGGATGAACGATGGCGTGGAGCAGCAGGCCTACTGTGTCGACAAGAATGTGCCGCTTCTTGCCCTTGATCTTCTTGCCCGCATCGTAGCCGTGCGGATCAATGCACGCCCCCCTTTTTCCGCGCTTTTCACGCTCTGGCTGTCGATGATGGCGGCGGTCGGACTGGCTTTCCGCTGCGCTTGTTCTCGACACTGCTGATAGAGCGCGTGATGGATTCGTTCCAGTGTGCCGTCATAGGTCCACAGATCGAAGTAGTCGTGCACTGAGCTTTTCGGCGGCAGATCTTTCGGGATCGCGCGCCACTGACAGCCGGTCGAGAGAATGTACATCAGGCCGTTCACCACCTCCCGCACGATCACCGTCCGCTTGCCACCGCCAGTCTTGCCCGGCGGGATCAGCGGTTCGACCAGTCCCCATTCCTCGTCGGTCAGATCGCTCGGATAACGCAACTTGCTGCGGTCGTAGCGGGCGCGGTTCTGGCTCGTCCACATCGGTGACCCCTCCTCGAATCAGGCCACCACACTTGAATCACAGATGATTCACATGATTCAAGAACTCTTCGGACAGACACTTAGAGGGTTGGGGTGAGGGACTTGCATCCGCAGGTTCTGAAGGTGAAGTGAGCGCGGTACCCGCTCACCCGGATCGCACCGGACGATGTCATCGGGCGCGCGTTCGCGCGACCCGTTGGCATCGCCGAGGCGATCCGACCTCTCCCCACAAGCGGGGAGAGGTTAAGAGCGTCATGCCGCGGCGTTGGGGAACCTGTACGCCTTGAACTGATCGCGCAACGCGGTCTTCAGGATTTTTCCGGTCGCGGTGTGAGGGATACCGTCGACGAACACGATGTCGTCGGGCATCCACCATTTGGCGATCTTGCCGTCCATGAATTTCAGGATGTCCTCGCGCGTTGCGCTCGCGCCCTGCTTGAGTTGGATGATCAAAAGCGGCCGCTCGTCCCATTTCGGATGATAGACGCCGATCACCGCGGCTTCCGCCACCGCGGGGTGCCCGACCGCCAGATTTTCC
The DNA here is from genome assembly GCA_963778925.1 of uncultured Alphaproteobacteria bacterium. Taxonomy (GTDB): domain Bacteria; phylum Pseudomonadota; class Alphaproteobacteria; order Rhizobiales; family Xanthobacteraceae; genus Bradyrhizobium. The sequence goes on from CAVZWE010000003.1 coordinate 25,139, forward strand.
AGATCGATCGAGGAAATCCATTCGCCGCCGGATTTGATCACGTCCTTGGAGCGATCGGTGATCCGCATGTAGCCGTCTTTGTCGATGGTGGCGACGTCGCCGGTGTCGAAATAGCCTTCGTTATCAAGAATGTTGCTATCGACGCGGAAATACGCCTTCGATACCGCTGGGCCGCTGACCTTCAGCCGGCCGAAGGTCTTGCCGTCCCACGGCAGATCCTTGCCGGCATCGTCGGTGATCTTCATCTGGACGCCGAACGGCGGATAGCCCTGGGTCTGCAGAATATCGAGCCGGGCGTCGCCGGCCAGTTCGGAGAACGGCGGTTTCAGCGCGGCAAGCGTGCCGATCGGGCTCATCTCGGTCATGCCCCAGGCGTGGCGGACCTGCACCCCCATATCGACGAACGACTTGATCATCGAGCGCGGCATCGCCGAGCCGCCGCACACCACCATTCGCAGGTGCGGCAGTTTCAGATGGTTGGCGGCCATGTGATTGAGCAGCATCAGCCACACCGTCGGAACGCCGGCGGTATGCGTCACCTTCTCGGTTTCCAGCAGCTCGAACACCGAGGCGCCGTCGAGCTTTGCCCCGGGCATCACCAGCTTGGTTCCCATCGAGGGCGCCGAAAATGCGATGCCCCAGCTATTGGCATGGAACAGCGGCACCACCGGCAGCATTGTATCGCTGGCGTTGGCGCCCAGCGAATCGCCGGTGTTGGCCATCAGCGCGTGCAGCACGTTGGAGCGATGCGAATACAACACGCCCTTGGGATCGCCGGTCGTGCCCGAGGTGTAGCACATCGCGGCCGCGGTGTTTTCGTCGAACGTCTTCCACTTGAAGTTTCCGTCCGCCTGCGCGATCCAGTCTTCATAGGCGACCGCGTTCTTCAGCGTGGTTTGCGGCATGTGCGCCTTGTCGGTGAACACGATGTAACGTTCCACGCTCGGTATGTTGTCGGCGATCTTTTCCAGGATCGGCACGAAGGTGATATCGGTCATCACCACGCGGTCTTGGGCATGGTTGATGATCCAGGCGATCTGGTCGGGAAACAGCCGCGGATTGACGGTATGGCAGATCGCGCCGATGCCCATGATGCCGTACCAGGCTTCAAGATGGCGCCAGGTGTTCCATGCGATGGTGGCGACGCGGTCGCCGAGCTTGATGCCGTCGCGATCCAGCCGCTGCGAGACCTTCAGGGCGCGGTCGCGGATTTCGGCGTAATTGGTGCGATGGATGGGACCCTCGACCGATCGTGTCACGACCTCCCGCGTTCCATGGATCTGCGCCGCGTGCTCGATAATCCGGTGACACAGCAAAGGCCAGTCTTGCATCAATCCAAGCATACGAACGTCCCTCCAGAGTGTGTTATCGCTTGCCGCAGTTCTTCACGGAAATGCCATGAACTTTAGCGCGGAGAAGGCACGCCGCAAATGGCCTTGTGGCGGATTGGCCTGCGGCGAAAGGCCAATGGTTACCGCCGCCGTGTTGCTGCTGATGCTTTGCGCGCAGGCCGAACCCGCGGCGGCGGCCCGCAAGACCGCCCGGGAGCCATGGGGCGACCTGTTCGGGGCGCGAGGTCCGAAGCTGCGGGGCGCCTTTCTCCCTGCATCGGTGCCGTTGCCGAGGCCGCGTCCGGCGGATGCGCCGGCGATTGGCCGTGAGGAGCCCGCGGCTGAAAGAGACAGCCCCGCCGAAACGGCCAGGCCTGCTGAGCCGGCCGCGCCGGTGCCTCAGCCCTCGGCCTGTCGGCTGGCGCTGACCGAAGAGATCGCCATTGCCCCGAGCATTCCCGATATCCATGGTGCCGGCGGCTGCGGCGGCGAGGATCTGGTGCGGCTGGAGGCCGTGGTACTGCCGGATCAGCACCGGGTGCAGGTCAAGCCGGCGGCGATCCTGCGCTGCGCGATGGCTTCCGCCATCGCCGACTGGATCCGCACCGATATCGCGCCATTGGCTTCCGGTCTCGGCAGCACCATCAGCGATCTCGACAATTTCGACTCGTTCGAGTGCCGCGGCCGCAACCGCGTGGTCGGCGCCCAGCTTTCCGAACACGGCCGCGCCAATGCGCTCGACATTCGCGCGTTCAAGCTCGCCAACGGCCAGTCGATCTCGCTGACCGATCGCACGGTGTCGCGGGATTTGCGCGAAAGCGTGCTGCATTCGGCATGCACGCGATTTTCGACGGTGCTGGGGCCGGGCTCGGACTGGTACCACGAGGACCACATCCATCTCGATCTGATGGAGCGGCGCAACAACTACAAGATCTGCCAGTGGAACGTATGGGACCCGCTGCCGCCGATTGCGCCGCTGCTGCCGGCCGGACGGCCGGACGAGGCGCCGCCGCGCGAGGTTGCGGCCAAATCCGAGCCTGCGAAATCGGATGCCGTCAAATCCGGTACGGCTGAGCCCGACGCCGGCGAGGCCGAGCCGGCAACAACACAGCCGGTAACAAAAAAGCGCCGGTAAAACCGGCGCTTTTGAAGATTTTGAACCGATCGTCGGTCACTGCATCGTCGAGCCGCTACCGCCGCCCTGCAGCGCCATCTGCGAGTTGAACGGGGAGTCGCCATGGTGCGGCTCCAGCACCACGACGATGGTGCCCATCTTCACCCGGTTATACAGATCGATCACGTCCTCATTGGTCATCCGGATGCAGCCGGAGGAGATCGACGCGCCGATATATTCCGGCTGGTTGGTGCCGTGAATCCGGAACAGGGTGTCCTTGCCGCCGGAGTAAAGATACAGCGCGCGCGAGCCCATCGGATTGTCCGGACCGGGCGCCACGAAGGTGGGTACGCCAAGCCGCTCGATTTCGCTCTTGGTCGGATGCCAGGGCGGCCACTCGGTCATGCTGCCGATCTTGGCGATGCCGGACCACGCCATGGCTTCCTCACCGACGGTGATGCCATAGCGGATCGCCTTGCCGTCATTGAGCACGTAGTAGAGATAGTGATTGTCGGAATCGACCACGATCGAACCCGGCGCTTCCCTGCGGTGGAAGTCGACGATGGCGCGGCGGAACGGCTCGGCAACCGGAACGTTGGTGTAGCGGATCTTCGCCAGCAATTCCTTGTCGCGCGGCTTGAAACTGGTCTGGTTGGTCGCCTCATAGGTCGTGGCCTGCATGCAGCCTGACAGCATGAGGCCGGCGCCCAGGATTCCCAATGTTAGTTTCAGCGACAGCATGTGCATTTCCAATCGAAAGCCTTACGCTCGCGGCGCCGGCATGATCCCCCGAGCCCCACGACTCCAGTAGCCCCATTATCTTCGAAATCGTTCATAATTCCAGACCTTAGATTGCCATCCCGCGCTGCGGAAGGGCCGCTGTGTCCTTTTTGCCGCAAGTGATCCGGTTTTAGTCTCATTTTTGGGCAGGCCCGCCGGCTTCGCCGACGCAGGGCCACGCCGCGGCCACCCAGCCGCCATAAAATAGCGGCTGGCGGTTAACGGCCCGTCATGAAGCGCTTGCCAGAATCGAGATAAGTCCTGTTGGGTAGGTTCGCCTGCCCAGTTCCGGAGTCCTCCATGCTGTCGGTATACCTTCCCTCCGAAGCCTCGCTGAAGAAAGCCGCCACCGATGATCTGGCCGCGCTGCCGGAAAGTGCGGTCTGGATCGATCTGGTGAAGCCGACCGCCGCCGAGGACAAGGCGGTGGAACGGCTGGCCGGGATCGCGGTGCCGACTCGGGAGGACATGCAGGAGATCGAGATTTCCAGCCGGCTCTATATCGAGAACGGCGCGCGCTATATGACGGCGACCCTGATGTGCGCGGCCGACACCGAAAATCCGCGCACCACCGCGGTGACCTTCATTCTCGCCAGTCATCGGCTGGTGACGGTGCGCTACGACGCGCCAAAACCCTTTATGCTGGTCGAGAACAAGCTGGCCCGCTCCTGCGCGCCCGGCGTCACCGGCGAAATGGTGCTGATGGAGTTGCTCGACGCGGTGATCGACCGCAATGCTGACATTCTGGAGCGCGCCGGCAGCGACATGGACACCATCAGCCACGATATTTTCGAGCCCGAGGGCGCGGCGCGAACCGGCCACGCCAAGCGCTATTCCGACATCCTGATCGCGATCGGCCGCAAGGGCGACCTCACCTCGAAGGTGCGTGAGAGCCTGGTCTCGATCGGGCGGGTGGTGACGTTCGTTGCGGCTGCGGTCGACGGCGTCAAATGGTCCAAGGACATGCGCGAGCAACTGAAAACCATGCAGCGCGACGTGGCTTCGCTGACCGACCACGCCTCCTATCTCTCCAACAAGATCACCTTCGTGCTCGACGCGATGCTCGGCGTCGTCAATCTCGAGCAGAACAACATCATCAAGCTGTTTTCGGTGATGGCGGTGGTGTTGATGCCGCCGACCCTGATCGCCTCGATCTACGGCATGAATTTCAAGGCGATGCCGGAGCTGGAATGGACCCACGGCTATCCTTACGCGCTGGTAGCGATGCTGGCCGCCGCCGCGGGGCCTTATCTGTATTTCAAATGGAAGAAGTGGCTGTAGGTCTAATTCCGACGCCCCCGGGGCGATGGCGCGGGGCGATGATGAAGGTCTTGGAAGGCGAGGGCTGGTTTCTCGTTGCGACGCGCGGCAGCCATCGGCAATACAAGCACCCGGTTCGACCAGGACGCGTGACGGTGGCGGGCAAACCTTCGGATGATCTTGCACCAGGCACGCTAAACAGTATCTTAAAAGCTGGCACGAAGGATCCACGTTGATGCGCTACGCGATCGTTATCGAAAAAGCCGACGGCAATTATTCAGCCTATGTACCGGACCTGCCGGGCTGCATTGCCAGCGGTGATACGGTCGAGGCTGTCGAGAACGAAATTCGTGAGGCGATTCGGTTCCATATCGACGGCCTTAAGGCTGATGGCATCGTGGTTCCGCAGCCGACCAGCATCGCCGAATATGTAGAGACGTAACGCGATCGGCGCGCAAAAACTCCGCCTCAATTCCTCTGCTAAAATTTGAGTATTGCGCTGAAGGTTTGTGCGACGGCTTTCTGCGATAACGCTGTCTCAAGCTGCGAGGACAGCAATGGTTGAGAAAGTCATAACGTCATCCGAGAACGTGGTCGACTTCGCGCGCTATCAAGCCGACCGCAGTGCCGCCGGCAAGATGCCGGCGATGTCGGCGCGGGCCTGCCGGCATTGCGGTGCGGCGCTGTCGGAAGGCGAAAGCGAAGACGATTGCTCCAGCGCATTCAATGTCGCCGAGGCCAGACTTCGCTGGCAGGCCGCGCAAATCCTGCGCGGATTGATTTGACTTGGCGCCGCACATGCCAGCCTCATCCTGAGGAGCGCGTCTTCGCGCGTCTCGAAGGATGGGCCGCAACGATTTTATTTTTCAATCTATCCTTCGAGACGCCATGCTGCGCATGGCTCCTCCGGCGATGAGCACGATTGCGCTCACGCAGGGATGAGGCAATCCTACACGTGCTGGCCGCCGTTGATGTGGATCTCGGCGCCGTTGACGTAGGAACTGGTCTCCGTGCACAGCACGTAGATGATCTTGGCCACCTCGTCCGGCGTGCCCAGCCGGTGCAGCGGGATCTGCTCGACGATCTTCTCGGTGCCCGGCGACAGGATCGAGGTGTCGATCTCGCCGGGCGCGATCGCATTGACGCGGATGCCGACGCTGCCGAAATCCGACGCCATCTCGCGGGTCAATGAGGCCAGCGCCGCCTTCGAGGTGGCATAGGCCGCCCCTGCGAACGGATGCACGCGCGAGCCCGCGATCGAGGTGACGTTCACCACCGAGCCCTTGACGGCCTTCAATTCCTCGATCAGCCCGCGCGCCATCATGATCGGTGCGAAGAAATTGACCCGAAACACATGGCTCCAGGTGTCGATGTCGGTATCGATGGAGCCGAGCCGGGTGCCGCCTGCGGCCTTCGGCGAAATCGCGGCATTGTTGACCAGCGCGTGCAGCGCGCCGCCTTCCAGCCGATTGCGGATTTCGGAAATCGCCCGCGTGGTGTCGTCGTGGTCGGCGAGGTCGACCTGGATGTGATCCTCGGGGCCCGCGTCCCACGGGCAATCTTCGGGGAAGGGATGCCGCGAGCAGGTGATGACGCGCCATCCGGCTGACGAAAAGCGGATCACGGTGGCATGGCCGATGCCGCGACTGGCTCCGGTCAGGAGCAGCGTGCGCCGTGGGGTGTTGGCGGAATTCGGCATGGACGTTTCTCTCATTCTTCGTCATGCCCGGCCTTGTGCCGGGCATCCACGTCTTGCTTTGATCGTCGCAGAAGAAAGACGTGGATGGCCGGGACGAGCCCGGCCATGACGGTTTCCTCAGGGATAGAGCCGCGTCTTGGACCATGGCTGGTCGGGCGCGGCCCGCGCAAATTCGATGCGGTCGTGCAGGCGGAACGGGCGGTCGTGCCAGAATTCGAATCGGGCGGGCGCCAGCCGCCAGCCGCTCCAGCCCGGCGGGCGCGGCACCTCGCCGACCATGTGCTTGGCGGCGACTTTGGCAATGGCCTGCTCGAAGGCGAAACGGCTCTCCAGCGGCTGCGACTGCTTGCTGGCCCAGGCGCCGAGCTGGGCCTGTTTCGGCCGGGTCGCGAAATAGGCGTCGGCCTCGGCCTCCGTCACCGGCGACACGTTGCCGCGGATGCGGACCTGCCGGCGCAGCGACTTCCAGTGAAACAGTAAAGCCGCCTTAGGATTTGCGGCAAGTTCGCGGCCTTTCTGGCTGGCGATGTGGCTGTAAAACACGAAACCGTCGGCGTCATAGCCCTTCATCAGCACCATCCGCACATCGGGCAGCCCGTCCTGGTCGACGGTGGCCAGCGACATCGCGTTGGGGTCGTTGGGTTCGGCCTTGACGGCTTCCGCAAACCACTCGCCGAACAACGCAAACGGCTCCTCGGCAGCGGTGAAATCACCGGATGTTAAGGGTGTCGGGTGTTTGATGGAGGTCGTGTCGGTCATTTTGGGAGTCCGAGTTGCGTCCGCCCGCGGTCCAGAACGCGTTGCAGCCCCTATATAAGACATGGGGACGCGTTGGCCTATCGGCGATGGGGCCGGCAGGCGCCGTGATGACATTGATTCTAATCGGTGTCGGTTCTGGCGGCTGCAGCCTGTCGCGGACCGATGGCGCCTTCGCCAGGATGGACGACCACGAATTTACAGGCGCAGTCGGTGCGGCCCGGGCAGGCGCGCCCACCCCGACCGAGGGCGATCTTGCTTTTGCCCGCAACGCCGCCTCCGACGTGTTGACCAAGGGCGACAAGGATTCCAGCCAGCCCTGGGAAAATCCCGAGACCGGCGCGCGCGGTTCGGTGACGCCGCTGGCCGAGGCCTATCCCTCGGATGGACGCACCTGCCGGGATTTTCTGGCGAGCTATGTCAACGGCCGGTCGGAAAGCTGGCTGCAGGGCTCGGCCTGCCAGACCGGTCACGACGGCCGATGGGAAATTCATACGCTGAAGCCGTGGAGACGCGGTTGATTCCCGTTGCAAAAATGCCACGAAGACCCCAGATGAAGCCCGGACGGGCGGACAGCCGAAGTTTTAGAATTCTGATTTTCCCTTGAAGGAGACGTGACGGATGCGCGACCCCTATGAGGTCTTGGGGGTGCCGCGGGGCGCCAGCGCTGCGGCGATCAAGAGCGCCTATCGCAAGCTTGCCAAGAAGCATCACCCCGACGCCAACAAGAACGATCCGAAATCAGCGGCGCGCTTTTCCGAAATCAATTCGGCCAACGAGATCATTGGCGACGAAGCCAAGCGCAAGCAGTTCGATCGCGGCGAGATCGACGCCGAGGGCAAGCCGCGTTTCCAGGGTTTTCCCGGCGGCGGCTTTCCCGGCGGCGACCAGCGCGCGCGGGGGGCCCCCGGCGGTTTCGAGACCCATACGTTTCGGACCGGAGGCGGTCCCGGCGGGGGCGGCGGCGGTTTCGAGGATATCCTCAACAGCATGTTCGGCGGTGCGGCGGGGCGGGGCGGGCGGCCCGGCACCAGCCACACCTTCGAGTTCGATCCCGGTGGGATTGCGCTCGACCTTGACGTTTCCGTCGCCATGACGGTGTCGCTGGAGGAGGCGGTCCAGGGCGTGGAGAAGCGGGTCCGGCTGCCGACCGGCAAGGAACTCAATGTCAAGATTCCCGCAGGCGTCACCGCCGGTCAGCAGATCCGGCTGAAGGGGCAGGGCGAGACCGCGCCGGGCCATCCGCCCGGCGATCTCCTGATCACGGTCAACATCGCGCCGCATGCCTTCTTCAAGGTCGAGGGCAGCGACCTGCGCGTCGATCTGCCGATCACGCTCTATGAAGCCGTGCTCGGGGCCAAGGTCCGCGTGCCGACGCTTGGCAGCGCGGTCGAACTGTCGATCCCGAAAAACACCTCGAGCGGCCGGATTTTCCGCCTGAAGGGCAAGGGCCTGCCGAAGCCGACCGGGACCGCCGGCGACCTGTTCGTCACCACCCGCATCATGCTGCCGGACGGGAACGACGCCGAACTGGAGACGTTGATGCAGAAGTGGCGCGACGGACACCCGTACAATCCGCGCAGCGATCTCACATAATCGGGCTATCCGGAAAATCCGAAAAAAAGTGCGACCTCGACCAGGGGACCAGCGCGGTACAAAACCCCAGTCGAGGCCGCTTTGCGTCGATCGGCGGATCGAACGCATCACAATTTCTCGTGATCACCTGGTACGATATTGAGACGCGTCGATGTCTTGATTCCAGATTTTCAATGTCCGAATTGGGACAACGGCATTGACGCAGCTTAGCCGCCGCTCTTTTCGGCCTGGTCGTAGACCAGCCGCGCCACCTGGGTCAGGCGCTCGCGGTCGCTGCCGCCGCTGACCACATAGCCCACCCCGCGATCGGCCCAAAACAGCGCGCCATTGCTGTCTTGCGTCGCATATCGCATCTGCGTGGTCTCGGCCTGCGAGCGCGCGGTGTAGACCGTGAAGCGCTCGCCCGAGGCGCTCTCATACATCAGAAACGAGGCCGGTCCGGTCGGGCCGGGCAACAGCCGTCCGCCGACCAGCTTCAACCCCGTCGCGTCCAACTCCGGCGCACGGACGTCCCAGCCGCAGCGCTTGGTCAGCCATTGCTGGAGATGCGTGCGTTCGCTTCCCGGCACCTCGACGGGATGGCGAACCTCGACGACATAGAGCCGGTGCGCATCCAGCGCATCCAGCGTGAAGCTCTGGAACGCCGACGGCGAGGCGACCGCGCCATGCGCCAGCCAGCCGACGCCGCCGCCGGCGACAAACGCCAATAGCGAGGCTGCGACTGCGCCGTACATCCACTGGCGCGGCTGCCGCACCAGCCGCTCGACCTCGAGCCGCTTCGGCACCGGCTCGTCGGCGACGGAGTTGTAACGCGCATGCAACGCCTCGGCCATTTCGCGCCATGATCGCACCCGCTCGGCATCGTCGGAATGGGTTGTCAGCCATGCCTCGACGTCGCCGCGACGCTCAGCCGGCAATTCATTGTCGACATAGGCGTGCAGTTCGTCTTCGGTGACGGGAATCTTCTGGTCGGTCATGGTTGTCGTCTCTGTCCAATTTCAATCGAAAAGAATTCGTTCATCGCAGCCGTCGCATCCTCGACATGCACAATGCCTGCCATCATTTCACCCGTCGCAGCGCGACGCGTTCGCCCTCGAGCGAGGCTTTGACATGGGCACGGGCGCGGGCGAGCCGTGACATCACGGTGCCGATCGGCACGCCCTGAATGTCGGCGACCTCGCGATAGCTCAATCCCTCCAGCATCACCAGCAGCAGCACCGAGCGTTGCTCCTCCACCAGCGTCGCCAGCGCGCGGGCGATGTCGCGGCCTTCCGCCTCGGTCCCGCTGGCATCGGGATTGTTGTCGAGCAGCGGCATGAATTGCGGCCGCCGCGCCAGCGATCGCCGCCTGTTCTTGTTGAGGTTGGTCAGGATGGTGTAGAGCCAGCTCCTGACATCGCCGCCGAGAAACAGCCGTTCCGAACGCAGCGCCCGCACCAGCGTGTCCTGCACCAGATCGTCGGCGACATCGGCATCGCGCGCGAGCGCGCGCGCATACCGGCGCAGCGCCGGAATCATGGCTTCGACACTTTCGCGAAACGCTGTCATTGACGCCCGATCCTGGGTTGGTCCGCCTGGCGTCAAGTCACGGCAGCGCGACGCCTCATCCAACATAACACCGAAATCACGCCACTATTCCAGTGGTTAAGCTTCCAGTCCAAACCGACTGGCGGGCGGCGGATTTGGGCTGTACCGGCCGGAAGCACTGGTGTACCTCCAGACCCGACTAGTGCGGATCGGAAAGCTAAATGGCGCAAAATTCAGGTCTGATGCAAGGCAAGCGCGGGGTGATTCTCGGAGTTGCCAATAACCGCTCGATCGCCTGGGGCATCGCCAAGGCCTGCCACGCGGCGGGTGCGGAGATCGCGCTGACCTGGCAGGGCGATGCGCTGAAGAAGCGGGTCGAGCCGCTGGCCAAAGAACTCGACGGCATCCTGCTCGGCCATTGCGATGTTACCGATCCCTCAACCATCGACGCGGTGTTCGACGTGGTCAGGGAGAAATGGGGCAAGATCGACTTCGTGGTGCACGCCATCGCATTTTCCGACAAGGACCAGCTCGACGGCCGCTATCTCGAAACCACCGCGGATAATTTTTCAAAGACCATGCTGATCTCCTGCTATTCGCTGACGGCGATCGCGCAGCGCGCCGAAAAATTGCTGATCGACGGCGGCGCGATCCTGACGCTGACCTATTACGGCGCCGAGAAATGGATGCCGCATTACAACGTGATGGGGGTCGCCAAAGCCGCGCTGGAGGCGAGCGTGCGCTATCTGGCGGCCGATCTCGGCGAGAAGAACATTCGCGTCAACGCGATTTCGGCGGGGCCGATCAAGACGCTGGCCGCCTCCGGCATCGGCGATTTCCGCTACATCCTGAAGTGGAACGAATACAACGCGCCGATGCGCCGCACCGTGACGACGGAGGAAGTCGGCGACAGCGCGCTGTATCTGCTGTCGGACCTGTCGCGCGCCGTCACCGGCGAGGTGCATCACGTCGATTCCGGCTATCATGTCGTCGGCATGAAGCGCCCCGACGCGCCGGACATCTCGCTCAGCAACTCCCTGAGCAAGGAATAGCCCTGAACTGCGATGGCCGTGCCGACGATCTACTACATACGCCACGGCGAAACCGAGTGGAACGCAGAAGGCAGGCTGCAGGGCGCGCAGGATATTCCGCTGAACGATCTCGGCCGCAGGCAGGCGGCCACCGCCGGCCTCATCCTCGCCGATCTGTTTGCGCGCGATCGCCGCAACGAGACCTCGCTGGCCTTCGTCGCCAGCCCGCTGGTCCGCGCCCGCTCGACGATGGAGCTGGTGCGGGACACCCTGAGGCTGCCGCCGGACCAATATCAGGTCGACGATCGGCTGCGTGAGATCGGCTACGGCCAGTGGGAAGGCTCGACGCTGGCCCAAGCCGAGGCGTCGCATCCAAAGCTGTTCGCCGAGCGCCAGGCCGAGAAATGGACGGTGCCGCCGCCGGCCGGCGAGAGCTATGCCGAGGTGCAGGCCCGGGTCAGTGACTGGTACCATGGGCTAGTGGCGGACACCGTCGCGGTGGCTCACGGCGGCAGCGGGCGGGCGCTGATGGTGGCACTCGGCTTGGAGACGCCCAGGAATGCCGTCGACCTGATCATCGAGCAGGGCGCGGTCTACGTGTTCGGCGACGGCGGACTGAGGAAGTACAGTTAGATCTATCCGCCGTCATGCCCGGCCTTGTGCCGGGCATCCACGTCCTTTCTCGATCCAGGCGAAAGAAGACGTGGATGGCCGGGACGAGCCCGGCCATGACGAACGAGAGGTATTTGACCCCTTGAACCGCGCGCGTTACGACAATCCGCACGGCTGCTGACTTTCAACAGCCGTGCGGATTGTTCAAAAATGTCCTTCAACACCTTCGGCCACATGTTCCGGGTCACGACCTTCGGCGAGAGCCATGGGATCGCGATCGGCTGCGTGGTCGATGGCTGTCCGCCGCTGCTCGCCGCTCGACCGACGCGGACATCCAGCACGATCTCGATCGCCGCCGCCCCGGCCAGTCGCGTTTCACCACCCAGCGCCAGGAGGCGGATGCGGTAAAGATTCTGTCCGGCGTGATGGCGCATCCGGAGACCGGCGTGCAGGTGACGACGGGCACGCCGATCGCGCTGCTGATCGAGAACACCGATCAGCGCTCGAAGGATTATTCCGACATCAAGGACAAGTTTCGCCCCGGCCATGCCGATTTCACTTATGAGGCCAAATACGGCCTGCGCGATTATCGCGGCGGCGGGCGTTCGTCGGCGCGGGAAACCGCGACCCGGGTCGCGGCCGGCGCCATCGCGCGAAAAATCCTGCCCGGCGTCACCGTGCGCGGCGCGCTGGTGCAGATGGGCCCGCACAAGATCGACCGCGACAAATGGGATTTTGACGAGATCGCGCGCAATCCGTTCTTCTGCCCGGACAAGGACAAGGCCGCGTTCTTCGAGAGCTATCTCGACGACATCCGGAAGAAGGGCTCCTCGATCGGCGCAGTGATCGAGATAATCGCCGAAGGCGTGCCGGCAGGCCTCGGCGCGCCGATCTATGCCAAGCTCGATGCTGATCTGGCTGCGGGGCTGATGAGCATCAACGCGGTGAAGGGCGTCGAGATCGGCGCCGGCTTTGGCGCGGCCGAACTATCCGGCGAGGAAAACGCCGACGAGATGCGGATGGGCAATCAGGGTGTCAGCTTCCTGTCCAATCATGCCGGCGGCATTCTGGGCGGCATCTCCACCGGGCAACCGGTGGTGGCGCGCTTTGCCGTGAAGCCGACGTCGTCGATCCTGTCGCCGCGCCGTACCGTCGACCGCAGCGGCGCCGACACCGACATCACGACCAAGGGGCGTCACGATCCCTGTGTGGGCATCCGCGCGGTGCCGGTCGGAGAGGCCATGATGGCCTGCGTGCTGGCCGATCATCTCCTGCGGCACCGCGGGCAGGTCGGCGGCTCCTCGCGGCAATAAGCAGCAATAATACGAGAGCTGTCGGCTTCGCATTCGGTCCGGCGCAAATGTCGACCCACGGGCCGGCGGACCAAAGCTAGCACTTGATTTCCTGCCGCGACCGGCGACAATGACGTCGCGCAGGCATTCCGGCACCAGGCTTCATACAAGACGAGGAAAACTCGCTCGGCGACGGCAATACCATTGCTGCGTGGAGGGGTCCGGTATGGCGAATTGGTTCACGCGCTGGCCGCAATGTGCCGACACGGCGCAAACCGCCGATGGCATCGCCATACTGCAGTGGAAACACCAACAAATGATTGTCGAAACAACGTGTTGCGCACGCGAACCCGTGCGCATGCGTTGCACCACGGAGGCGCGATAGACTGAAAGGGACTTCAAGCCGGCGTCAGATCGGCCGAAGGGCATCACCAGAGGAGGAATCCATGACGACAGTAACCCGACGAAAGGTTCTCAAGAGCGGTGCCGCGGTGGTAGGCGGCATGGCCGGTATCCTGGCCACCGGCCGCGCGCCGGCTTTTGCCCAGGGCACGACGGTACACTGGCTGCGCTGGAACGACTTCGTGCCGGCTTCCGATCAGCTGCTGCGCAAGGAGCTGCTGCCTGCTGCCGAGAAAGCGCTGGGGATCAAGATCAATTTCGAGACCGTGAACGGCAACGACCTGCAGCCGCGCATCACCTCGGCGATTCAATCGGGCGCAGGTCCCGACATCATCATGCTCTTCAACAACCACCCGCAGATCTATTCGGAGAGCGTCGTCGACCTGTCCGACCTCGCAGGCAGCGTCGAGCAAGGCCGAAGATGGCTACTACGATCTGTGCAAATCGAACTCGGCCGACGGCCAGAAATGGATCGCCATGCCGTGGACGATCGTCGGCGCCATGATCGCCTACCGGAAATCGTGGTTCGACGAGGTCGGCTCGCCGGCCTTCCCCGACACCTGGGAGAAGTATCGCGAGGTCGGCAAGAAGCTCAAGGCCATGGGCCGGCCGATCGGTCAGACGCTCGCCCACACCTTCGGCGACGCGCCGACCTTCAGCTACCCCTATATGTGGTCGTGGGGCGGCACCGAGATCGAGAAGGACGGCAAGACCGTCAACATCAACAAGAAAGAGGTCATCGACTCCGTCAAATTCATGACGGCTTTCTGGAAGGAAGCCCATGACGAGGGCGGCCTCGCCTGGGACGACACCAACAACAACCGCGCGTTCCTGTCGCAAACCATCTGCGCCACGCTCAACGGCGCCTCGATCTACATCGAGTCGCTGCGCAACCCCGACAAGTACACCACCGAGAAGGGCGCGCCGCTGAAAACCGACATCCTGCACTCGCCGCTGCCCAAGGGCCCGGCCGGGCAATTCGCGATGCACACCTACTTCTCTCACGTCATCCCGAACTACTCGAAGAACCAGGCCGGCGCGAAGGAGTTGCTGAAGTGGATCCACACAGGGGCGAATTACGAGCCGTGGTTCGTCTCCCAGAAGGGTTTTGCGACGCCGCCGACCCACGCCTGGGAGAAGCACAAATTGTGGGACGAGGACAAGGTCATGGCGCCCTTCAAGGTCGCAGGTCTGCTCGGCCAGACCCCCGGCTATCCTCTGCCCTCGTCGGGCAAGAAGCCCGCCGAAGTGCTCACCAAATACATCATCACCGATATGTACGCCAAAGCGGTCCAGGGCGCGACGGCGGAGGATGCGGTGAAGTGGGCGGAAGGCGAACTCAAGAAGATCTATACTTGAAGCTGCGCTCCCACCGTTCCGTGCGGCTGCCAGGCGGCTGCCGCACGGACAATTCAAGGTTTCGCACGACGCGCCGCTGGCGCGCGCATCGAGGTGCTAAATGGCGATCGCTGAAACCCGGGTCTACATGCCGCAGGCGCCGCGGCCCAGGCTGCGGCTGCTCGAGGACGAGCGCTGGCTCGCACTGGTGCTGCTGATACCGACCCTGGCGCTGCTCGGCATGTTCATCGCCTATCCGTTCGTGCGCGGTATCCTGCTGTCGGTCACCAGCTCGCGCGTGGGTGTGCCCGGCGAATTCGTCGGCCTCGCCAACTTCTACAAGATCTTCAATGACGGAATCTTTCGTACCTCCGTCTACAACACCTTCGTCTATACGGGCGTAACCACCGTCTTCAAGCTGGCGCTCGGGTTGTGGCTTGCCACGCTGCTCAACCGCAATTTCCGCGGCAAGGCTTTCACCCGTGCCTTCATCCTGCTGCCCTTCATCATCCCGACCGTGCTCTCGACCTTCGCCTGGAAGTGGATGTTCGACCCGACCTTCAGCGTTCTCAACTGGCTGCTCTACCATTTCGGCCTGATCACCGGCCGGATCAACTGGCTTGGTGATCCCGACCTTGCCATGATCTCGATCATCATCGTCAACATCTGGCGCGGGGTGCCGTTCTTCGCCATCAGCCTGCTCGCCGGCCTGCAGACCATCAGTCCCGAACTCAACGAGGCCGCCGCCATCGACGGCGCCAAACCGTGGCAACGGTTCTGGCACATCACCTGGCCGCTGCTGTTGCCGGTGACCATGGTCGTGGTGCTGTTCTCGGTGATTCAGACCTTCGCCGACTTCCAGATCGTCTACGTGATGACGGGCGGCGGACCAGCCAATGCAACGCACCTGTTCGCCACCTACGCCTATCAGATCGGCATCGGCACCGGTCTGTTGAGCGAGGGCGCAGCGATCTCGCTCGCGATGTTTCCGATCTTGTTTCTGGTCGTCATCATCCAGCTTCTCTATATCCGCCGCGTCGAGGTCCGCTGAGCCATGATCGAGGGCGCGAGGTGGCGAAAGTGGGTGTTTTTCTACGTCCCGATGGCGCTGTTCCTGCTTTTTCTGCTGTTTCCGTTCTACTGGATGGTGATCACTTCGGTGCGGCCGGATGGCGAGCTCTACCGGCCCTGGAATTCGATCAACTACAATCCATTCTGGACCTGGAAACCAACCTGGGACCACGTTAGATACTTGTTCGAGGAGACGCTGTTTGCGTCGTGGCTGTGGAACACGACGTTTATCGCGCTGGTATCAACCGCTATCTCGCTGGTGTGTGGCGTGTTCGCCGGATATGCCCTGTCGCGGCTGAACTTTCCGTTTGCCGGCAGCCTGGGCACCGCCATCTTCATCACCTATCTGGTGCCCCAGACGCTGCTGTTCATTCCGCTGGCCGAGATCATCCGCAACTATCGGCTGGGCGACACGCCGTGGTCGCTGATCCTGACCTACCCGACCTTTCTCATTCCGTTCTGCACCTGGCTCATGATGGGCTACTTCAAGGCGGTGCCCAGGGAGCTCGAGGAATGCGCGCGCATTGACGGCGCCTCGCGCTGGCAGGCCATGCTCTACATCGTCATCCCGGTGGCGATCCCCGGCATCCTCTCGGCCGGCATCTTCGCCTTCACGCTGTCGTGGAACGAGTTCATCTATGCACTTGTCTTCCTGTCCTCGCCTGAGCAGAAGACCGTGCCGGTCGGCGTCACATCGGAGCTGATCCGCGGCGATGTATTCTTCTGGGGACCGCTGATGGCTGGCGCCCTGCTGGGATCGATCCCGGTTGCTATAGCCTATTCGTTTTTCGTCGAGCACTACGTCGCGGGATTGACCGGATCGGTAAAGGGCTGACAGCCCGGATTATCGGGATTGGAAAGCGCGCATGCAGAAATGCGCACAGACCGTCGGGAGACAGGTGGGAGCGCATGGGACAAGTCGTCCTCAAGGGAATCAACAAGTTCTACGACAGCGTGCACGCCGTCAAGGACGTCAATCTGCAGATCCGCGACAAGGAGTTCGTGGTGTTCGTCGGACCGTCGGGCTGCGGCAAGACGACGACGCTCAGGATGATCGCCGGTCTCGAAGCGATAAGCTCCGGCGATGTCTCGATCGACGGCAACGTGGTCAATGAACTGGCGCCGATGGACCGCGATATCGCCATGGTGTTCCAGAATTACGCGCTCTACCCGCACATGAGCGTGTACGACAACATGGCGTTCGGCCTGAAGATGCGCAAATTCGAAAGGCCCGAGATCGACAAGCGGGTGCGGGAGGCGGCCGACATCCTCGGCATCGGCGAATTGCTGAAGCGCAAGCCGCGCCAGCTCTCCGGCGGCCAGCGCCAGCGCGTGGCGCTGGGCCGTGCCATCGTGCGCCACCCCCGCGTGTTCCTGTTCGACGAGCCGCTGTCCAACCTCGATGCCAAGCTGCGGGTGCAGATGCGCGTCGAGCTCAAGAAGCTGCATCTGCGTCTCGGCACCACCGCCATTTACGTGACCCACGACCAGGTCGAGGCCATGACGCTGGGTGACCGGGTCGTCGTCATGAAGGACGGCGTGGTGCAGCAGGTGGGAGAGCCGCTCGAGCTGTACAATCAGCCCGCCAACAAGTTCGTCGCCGGCTTCATCGGCTCCCCGGCCATGAATTTCGCCACTGTCACGGTGTCCGAGGCGAACGGATCGCTGGTAGCCGGGAACTCCGGCCTGCGCATCAGGCTGCCGGAGGCGACCGCGGAGCGCCTGCGCGGCCACGTCGGCCACGACGTTACGCTCGGGGTGCGCCCGGAGGACCTCACCGTGGCGGGCGCCGCCGATCCCGACCATTTGTGCTTCGATGCCGTGATCGAGGTGGTCGAGCAACTCGGCTCGGAAATCCTGCTCGATATGAAGGTCGGCGAGGATGTCATGGTGGCGTGCGTCGAGCCGACCGTGCGGGTGAAGCTGCGCGACAGACTGCGCGTTGCCATGCGCCCGTCGAGGCTTCACGTTTTCGACGCGCAAACCGGGGCGGCAATCTGACGCCGGGGTGGATTACGCCGGAGCCTGTCATCGGGCCGCGCCTTGCTGCGCGCGACTGTTTGAAAGCGATTTGAATTACGGTGACAGGGCAGAGTTAACCATCGCGAACCCAGGCAAGTCTCTTTGGCGAAATTTGATGAGGGTGTGCACTTCCTTCGGGATAACGAGCCTATAGGCGGTCACGGCGATCTGCCTCCCGTTGATAACTGCCGTCCGTAGTCCGTAGGGCGGATTTGCGATGGCGTAGTCCGCCGTCACCGCCGCCAAGCTGCCGGATTACGCGATCGGTCCAATCCGTCCCACGGGCTACTTCTGAATTTCTTCACGCGCGAGCTCTTGGGCTCGATATCGTTCCTGTAGTACCGGATCGCTAATCTGCCCCGCCACGGTGTTGGCGGATTGACCGTCAAGGCCCGGCGTGGCGACAACGGCGGCAGCAAGATTACCATCAGCGACAGCGTTGGTGATGAACGGCTTAAGGTATTTATCGAGCGCGGCCGCCCTTGGGTTTTCAATCTCTTCGGTCAACGCGTTCAAGTAGTCCGTCTTGTCGGTGGCCGCCCAGTTGATGCTGAATCCAGCGCGTTGTGCGAGGATGGAATGTACAACCATAATGGTGCGGCCGTTGCCGTCGAGAAAGGGATGGCCGTAGGCAAGATGGCCCATGATCTCACCTGGTTTTTCCACCATAAATGTTCTTTCCTGCCCCTTTTTCAGTGCGTAGTCGATGGTGCGTCGAATGAGATCGGGCCGCGCGAAGAGAACGGGCCCCTTGCTCACACCAATGCCGGGAGCATTGGCCAAACGGTCTTGCCCTGCCCACGGATAAACCGCGTTAAACAGGATCTTGTGCGTGGCGAGCACGTCGTCATAGGTAAGTTGCTTTCGGCCCGCGAGCCTACCGAACGCTGTATCGAGGCCGGTCGCGAAGGATGTGTGCTCCATCTGCCGGACGATCCTCGAGTCCTTGGTTCTGGCGATGTTGCGCAGGTAGCCGCGCTTCTCGAAATCGCCAAACGGATCGAATGTCACGATTTGGTTTCGCGGAGATAGCGCGCTTGCAGGCGGACCATCAGCGTGCGGTCGATGAGTTCGGCGCGTTGCAGTCCAATCAATAACTGCTCAATGGGATCGAGTTCGACCACGTCCCCCGCCAATCGCGTGATGTGATGCGCCAGCCGGTCGTTCTCGGTCACATGGTAGGTCACGTTATTCCGTTCGGCCAGATTCTGGATCACCCGGGCGGTCGTGGTTTGACGGCTGTCGGACATGTATTCTCCTCCCGCTCAATATAACGATTCCCTGCTTGAAAATCCATTAAAACCCCGAAAACAACGGCTTATCAGGGGGCTTCTAACGGGGCTGGAGGAGGTCCGGTGGGCCGATTGGCGTCGGCATGCCGCGCCTTGACGTCCGCCGAACTTGCGCCGCAAATGCGCTTGCCATGAACATGCCCGAACTGCAGAAACTCAAGGACTGGCTGATCGACGGCGGGCGGTCATCGCCGCTCGCGACCGAATTGATGTCGGAGATGTGCGAACGCCTGATAGCGGCGGGCGTGCCGCTGTGGCGGGTGGGAATTTTCATCCACACCCTGCATCCCGATATTTTCGGCCGCAATTTCATCTGGAAGCCGGGCGAGGTGGTCACCACGGGCACGGCGGACTACACCTTCCTGGATTCGCCGGAGTTCAATAGCAGCCCGCTTGCGATCGTCTTTCGCGAGGGGCGGGAAGTCAGGTGCCGCGTCGGCGATCCCGAAAGCGCAAAATTTCCTTTTATGGAAGACATGCGTGCGGAGGGGGTCACCGACTATATCGCGCACACCGCTATTGTTCATCGACGGCTCCGTTCATGCCGCGAGCTGGACCACGAAGCAGCCGGGCGGCTTCACCGACGAACAGATGGCGGCATTGAAGTCGATCGTGCCGCCGCTGACCCGCCTCGTCGAAGTGATCGGTCTGCGGCGTGTCGCCGCGATGCTGCTGGATACCTATGTCGGCAACCGCGCCGGCGAGCGGATTCTCGGCGGCCAGATTCGCCGCGGCCACACCGAAACGATGGATGCCGCGATCTGGCTGTCGGATCTGCGCGGCTTTACCGCGCTGTCCGACCGGCTGTCGTCCGAGACCGTGGTGGACATCCTCAATCAGTATTTCGACTGCCAGGTGTCGGCGATCAGGAACCATGGCGGGGAAGTGCTGAAGTTCATGGGCGACGGCCTGCTCGCGGTGTTTCCGATCGACGAGTATGTCGGCGATATCGGGCAGGTCTGCTCCCGCGTGCTGGAAGCCGCGCGCGAATCCCGCGCCAGCGTGGAAGCGATGCATTATCCGATCGGCGAAGTCCACGAGCGCTTCCGCTTCGGGGTGGCACTGCATGTCGGCCGAATTCTGTACGGCAATATCGGCGGCGGCAACCGGCTCGATTTCACCTGCATCGGTCCCGCCGTCAATCTCGCGGCCCGGCTGGAAAAGATCGCCGGCCGCCTGCACCGCACCATCGTGGCCTCGGAAGGATTCGCCGGCATCTGCGCCGGCGGCTGGACTGAACTCGGCGAGTTTCCGATCGCGGGATTTTCAAAGGCCCAGCGCGTCTATGGCCTGATCGACGAAGCATCGATGCCGTCATCCTGAGGTGCTCGCCGTCTTCGGCGAGCCTCGAAGGATAGCGTTCTTCGCTATTCCTCCGGCTCGGTGGTGAACAGCAGCGGATAGCCCTTGGCGCGGCCGGCATCGGTGGCGCGCGTGGCCTTGGTCTCGGCGACGTCCTTGGTGAAGACCGCGACCACGCAGACGCCGAGGCGGTGCGCGGTGATCATGACCTTGTGGGCATGGTCCTCGGTCATCTTGAATTCCGCCTTCAGGACGGTGACGACGAATTCGCGGGGCGTGTAGTCGTCGTTGACCAGGATGACCTTGTGCAGGCGCGGCCGTTCGGTCTTGGTCTTGACCTTGGTTTTCGGCTTGGTGACGGCGTCGATCATTCCGGCTCACACCTCCGATCAGTTGGCGCGGCATTCCGCCAGGCGCGGCGTCATGCTCCGATCGCCACGGCCCGCGGCCTTCTCGATCAGTTTACAGGCTCCCGGCCCGTCGTGGAACTGGGCATTCGTCAACTGTATGTCGTTTCGGCAACGCGACCTGTTCAAGTCGTGCGCGCCCGCCACCGGCGGCATCGGCGAAATTAAGGCAAGGCGCGATTAACTTGAATGTGAACGACGGCGCATGTTCGCGCTTTTCGGACGCCGGTTTGCGTGTCACCATGAGCTCAGACGACGGGAGGGCCGCATGCGCTGGTATGTCTCGATCGGGGCGGTGCTCGTCGCCTGTGCGATGGCCGGAGGTGACGTTGCGAGCGTCGCGGCGCCGAACCCAAGCAATCAATTAAGCCCACAATTGGCGGCCAGGGATGCCGCGCCGTCCGTCGACGTCGAACTGATTCTCGCCGTCGATGTCTCCTATTCGATGGATATGGATGAACTTGCGATCCAGCGCGAAGGCTACGCGCAGGCCATCATCTCGAAGGAATTCCTGCAGGCGCTGAAGAGCCTGCCGAACGGCAAGATCGCGGTGACCTATTTCGAATGGGCGGCATCGAGCGACCAGAAGATCATCATTCCCTGGCGGCTGATCGACGGTCCGGAAACGGCCGACGCGGTCGCCAACGAGATCATGAAGACCCCGATCCGCCGGGCGTCGCGCACCTCGATCTCGGGCGCGATCAATTTCGCGGTGCCGCTGTTCGACGACAATCCCTATCGCGGAGTGCGGCGCGTCATCGACATCTCCGGCGACGGACCGAACAATAACGGCGCGCCGGTCACCGGCGCGCGCGACGCGGCGCTGGAGAAAGGCATCGTCATCAACGGCCTGCCGATCATGGTGAAGGAGCCGTCCTATTCGACCATGGACATCGACAACCTCGACTTCTATTACGAGGATTGCGTCATCGGCGGTCCCGGTTCCTTCGTGGTCTCGATCAAGGACCGCGACAAGTTCAAGGAGGCGATCCGGGCCAAGCTGGTGCTCGAAGTCGCCGGCCGGACGCCCGAACGCCGGGTGCTGCCGGTGGCCGAGAAGGAGCCGCGCGTCTCCTGCCTGATCGGCGAGAAAATCTGGCAGGACCGGTGGGGGCGGTGAATGGGACACGTGCCCCGGATGCTGCGCAGCACGAAGTGATGCGCTGCTGATCCGGGGCCCATGAGAGTCTGGGTCCCGGCTCCGCGGTGCATCGTGAAGAGCGCGGCACCGCGTCCGGGACACGCGGACCGCTACCTCGTAAACTTCGCCACCAGCTCGACATGCGGGGTGTGGCGGAACTGGTCGACCGGGGTCACGCCTTCGATCCGGTAGCCGCCGTCGGTCAAGATCCGCGCGTCGCGCGCGAACGTCGCGACATTGCATGATACCGCAACCACCACGGGGATCTTGCTGGCCGCGAGCTGCTGGGCTTGCGCCTGCGCGCCCTGCCGCGGTGGATCGAACACAACCGCATCGTAGTCGCGCAGCTCCAGGGGCATCAGCGGACGGCGGAACAGGTCGCGCGCCTCGCACCTGACCGGCTTCAGCCCGGAAGTCGATGTCGCGGCCTTCTGCAGCGCCGCGACTGCGCCGGCGTCGCTGTCGAATGCCGAAATTTTCGAATTTGCCGAAAGCCGGAGCGCGAATGGTCCGACCCCGCAGAAAAGGTCGGCGATGTGTTTTGATCGTTTGCAGTGTTCGATCACCAGCGCCGCCAATGCTTCCTCGCCGGCAAGCGTGGCCTGCAGGAACGAACCCGGCGGCAGGATGACTTGGGCTTTGCCGATCGCGATCGTTGGCGGGTGGCGCATCAGTACCAGTTCGCCATGACGCGTCAGCCGCGCCAGATGCTGCTGCTCGGCCACGCGCGACAGCACAGCGATCATCTTTGCCGGCAACGGTCCGGAACCGCGGACGTCGACATCGAGGCCGCTGTCGGTGGCAGTGATCTGGATATCGAGCGGTTTTCCGCCCGCTATCAGCGGCTCGGCGATCGCCCACGCCGCATCGAGCGCACCGTTCAAGCCGGGATCGAGGATCGGACAGCGATCGACGGGGATGATGTCATGCGAATTAGCGGCGGCAAAACCCACTTTGAGCACCTCGTGGGTGCCCATCCGGGCGTGCAGCGTGATCCGCCGGCGGCCCGCACCATGGGCATCGATCAGCGGCAACACGTCGCAGTCGAGCTTTGCCTGCGCCAGGGTCGCGAGGACGAGATCACGTTTCCAGGCGCGGTAGCGCTCGGCCTGCCAGTGCTGGATCGCGCAACCGCCGCAGATTCCGAAATGCGGGCAAAACGGCGTGATCCGTTCCGCGCTCGCACGCTCGACCTGCACCAGGCGGCGGCGGTCGGGATGATGACCCGGCACGGCGGCCACCTCGACGGTCTCGCCGCCGAGCGTGCAGGGGACATAGACGTTCTTGCCGTCGACCACGGCGACGCCGTCGCCGAAATGACCGACGTGATCGATGACGAGGCGTTCAATCACGGCGCGCGCCAAGGAAGAATTCGACGTTGCCGTCGCCGCCTTTGATCGGTGACGGAAACACCTGGATGCCGGTGCAGCCCTGCGAAGCGGCGAAGGCCGCGATATCGTCGCAGACCTGCTGATGCACCGTCGGATCGCGGATGATGCCGCGCTTGGAGTGCTTTCGCGATGCCTCGAATTGCGGCTTTATCAGCGCCAGCAGATGCATCGGCGCCGCCGCCAGCGACAGCGCCACCGGCAGCACCGTTTTCAGTGAAATGAAACTGACGTCGATGACGACGACGTCCGGCCGCATCGGCAACCGCTTGCCTTCAAAGCCGCGGATGTCGGTCTCCTCCATGGAAACCACCTTGGGATGGCCGCGCAGCGAGGGATGCAACTGCTCGCGCCCGACATCGATCGCAAACACGATGGCAGCGCCGCCCGCGAGCAATACCTCGGTGAAGCCGCCGGTGGAGGCGCCGACGTCGAGGCAGACGTGACCCTCGATCTCGATCGGATATTGCTCCAGCGCGCCCGCAAGCTTGACCCCGCCGCGCGAGACAAAGGGATGCGCGGGCTGCGCCTGCAGCGCGGCGTCGGCAGGAATGGTCTCGGACGGTTTTGTCACGGGCCTGTCGTTGGCCTTGACGAGCCCCGCTTCGATCGCGGCTTGCGCCCGCGCCCGGCTTTCGAACAACCCACGCTCGACCAGCAAGATGTCGGCGCGCTTGCGGGGAGGGGGCATAATCGTTTCGCCCTTGGCCAGGTTCAGCGCGATGCGCGCGCGGGAGAAGTCGCCAGCCGCTCGGCGGCCATGCGCACGCAGGTCTCGAACGCCGAGAGGTCGTGCCAGATGTCCGCGGGCGCCTGCCGTGGCGTCACCAGCGGGCAGCCGTGCAGATCGAGCGCATGAATCATCATCAGATTATCGCTGAGGCCGAAATCCTCTACCGTCAATCCAAGCGCATCGACCAGGCGTCCATCGCGCGGGATTACCTCGGTGAACCGACGCACGCGATCGGCGTAGCACGAGGGATCGTTGGTATAGCCCAGGCAGAGCTTGCCGCGTCCGGCCATATAGCCGAGTTCGTAGACGGTGCCGGCATCTGCGCCCGGTCCACGAAACGGGGTGAGGTTGGCGATAATGGCGTCGGCCGCGACCATCATGGTCTCGTTGCCGCGGAAGATCCGCAACGAGGCGTCCTGGGCCGCGGTGTCGATAGTGTTTTCGAGCGGATACAGTCCGGCCAGTCCGTGCCGCGTACAGAGTTCGATCTTGCGCTGCCCGATCTCGAAGGCGTCGGGCAGAAACACGTCGGGACCGGCCAGGTAGACGCTTGTCATTTCGGGATGCGCCAACCGAACCCGAGGCTTAGCCGGGTTCGGTAACATCATTGTTTAAGTCGGTAACCGCCGTTCGGAGAAGGGCCTGGGATTCAACCTCAGGCCAGCTTCACCGTTTCGGTCTTGAAATCCTTGCCGAGCGTCTCGAACACCTTGGCGACGATGCCCTTGGCGTCGAGGCCGGCGCGGGCATACATCGCGTTCGGCGTATCGTGATCGAGGAACACGTCGGGCAGCACCATCGAGCGCATCCGCAAGCCGCCGTCGAGCATGCCGTGCTCCGCCAGCGCCTGAATGACGTGGGAGCCGAAGCCGCCGATTGCGCCTTCCTCGATGGTGAGCAGGATTTCGTGCTCACGCGCCAGTTTCAGCACCATCTCGACATCGAGCGGCTTCATGAAGCGCGCGTCCGCAATGGTGGTGGATAGTCCGTGCGCGGCCAGTTCGTCGGCGGCCTTCTCGCATTCGGCAAGGCGGGTGCCGAACGACAACAGCGCGATCTTGGTGCCTTCGCGAACGATGCGGCCTTTGCCGATCTCGAGAGCAACGCCGAATTCGGGCATCTCGACGCCGCGGCCTTCGCCGCGCGGATAGCGCACCGCGCTCGGACGATCGTTGATCGCGACCTGGGTCGCGACCATGTGCACCAGTTCGGCTTCATCGGAAGCCGCCATGATGACGAAATTGGGCAGGCAGCCGAGATAGGCGTTGTCGAACGAGCCGGCATGCGTCGCGCCATCGGCACCGACCAGGCCGGCGCGGTCGATCGCGAAGCGCACCGGCAGGCTCTGGATCGCCACGTCGTGGACGATCTGGTCATAGCCGCGTTGCAGGAAGGTCGAATAGATCGCGCAGAACGGCTTGTAGCCCTCGGTCGCAAGCCCCGCCGCAAACGTCACCGCGTGCTGCTCGGCGATGCCGACATCGAAAGTGCGGTTGGGGAACGACTTGGCGAAGATGTCGATCCCGGTTCCCGACGGCATGGCCGCGGTGATGCCGACGATCGTTTTGTCCTTCGCGGCTTCCTTGACGAGGCTCTGGCCGAACACGTTCTGGTAGGCGGGCGCGTTCGGCTTGGCCTTGGCCTGCGCGCCGGTGGCAACGTCGAACTTGACCACCGCGTGATATTTGTCGGCGGAGGCTTCCGCCGGGCCATAGCCCTTGCCCTTTTGGGTCACGACATGGACCAGCACCGGGCCGGTCTCCATGTCGCGCACGTTCTGCAGCACCGGCAGCAGATGGTCGAGGTTGTGGCCGTCGATCGGGCCGACATAATAGAAGCCGAGTTCCTCGAACAGCGTGCCGCCGTCCATCATGAAGCCGCGGGAGTATTCTTCGACGCGGTTGGCGCGGTTGGCGATGATTTTCGGCAGGTGCTTGCCGAGCTGCTTGGCCGCCTCGCGCAGCGTGCGATAGGTTCTGCCGGAATAGAGCCGCGACAGATAGGCCGACATCGCGCCGACCGGCGGCGCAATCGACATGTCGTTGTCGTTGAGGATGACGATCAGCCGGGAATTCATCGCGCCGGCGTTGTTCATGGCCTCATACGCCATGCCGGCGGACATCGCGCCGTCGCCGATCACCGCGATGACATTGTTCTTGCCGCCGGAGAGGTCGCGCGCCACCGCCATGCCGAGCGCTGCCGAGATCGAGGTCGAGGAGTGCGCGGCGCCGAACGGATCGTAATCGCTTTCGGTGCGCTTGGTGAAGCCACTCAATCCGCCGCCGGTGCGCAGCGTGCGGATGCGGTCGCGGCGGCCGGTCAGGATCTTGTGCGGATAGGCCTGATGGCCGACGTCCCAGATCAGACGGTCGCGCGGGGTGTCGAAGACATAATGCAGGGCGGTGGTCAGTTCGACGACGCCGAGGCCCGCGCCGAAATGGCCGCCGGTAACCGAGACCGCATCGATGGTTTCCTGACGCAGCTCGTCGGCGACCTGCCTGACTTGTTCCACCTTGAGCCGGCGCAGATCGTCCGGAGTGCGAATGGTGTCGAGAAGCGGCGTCTTGCTAAATGCGGTCACGGCGATATTCCAATTTTGCATGTCGGGACGAACTGCCCGGCGTGAGATGGGTTGCGCAGTTTCAGCGCAGCGAAAACCCGGACGCCGGCTGCCACCTGAGCAGGCCGAAGCCTGATCTTTAAGCCTGAACGCGCTCCGGGTCGGTCAATGTGATGTGCATCACCTTCGGCGGTTCCATCCTTCCCAGCGATTTTTATTAGCTATTTCAAACGTTTATTGACGTCATGAACCGCCGGCGCGTCGCTTTCAACAGCCCATAGCCCGTAAAACTTTACACCAAAGCAGCGCTTAAAGCCAACCCACTGGGCACCATTCGGGAACACGACTAAGGTCAGCAAGCGGGGCCGACTCTAACCCCGGCGGCGTGCGGATGGTTCCCTCTCGCCTAAATTGGCGGCATCCGGGCGGCCGGCGGCCGCATTTTCCAAGGTTTTCCAGGCCCATTCGCGCGCGGCGGCGTCGCCGGTCGCGATCGCCAGCGCCGCCTCGGGACGAGCCATGCGTTCGGCCAGGGGAATCGGCCCGCACACGATCATGAAGAAATCGTAGGCATGCGGCCGCTCATTGGCCATGACGAACTGGAAATGGACCCGGAAGAACTTCCAGCGGAACAGGTTGTAGTGCTCGGGCTTGATGATCTCGCGGAACCGGACCGGCACGATGGTCGGGTTGCGGCGGGAGGTGCCGACGTCGATGCCGTGGCCGGCGATCGGATCGAACGGGTAGAAATTCATCACATCCTTGCGCGACTGGCAGTCGATCCAGTCGATCGACGGCTCGATCGCCAGCAGGCGCAGATGGTCGCGGAAATCCTTGGCGGCGGCATGGAATCCGACGATCGGGAAATTGCCGCCGATCGTCAGCAGGCCGATGCGCGGGCCGTGCCGCCCGAGCGCGGGGTCGAGCTTGAGCGCACGCGCCAGAATCTCGGCCCCCAGAAAAGACCCCGAGCTGTGGCCGACGATGACGATCTCTTCGGCGTCGTTGCTGCGCGCGACCTGCGCGAGGTATTGGGCAAAACGGTCGATGCGCGCATCCCATTCCGGCCGCTTTCGGTGCGAGAATTCCCAGGTCCAGATCGTGTCGGAAAGCAGATAGAGCAGGTAGGTGCCGTTTTCCGTGGTTTTGAGCACGGTGCCGAGCAGGGCGACGAACAAGGCGGCCGCCGCGGCGATGCTGAACCTGTCGGGAATGCCGAGCGCGTCGAGGGCCTTCGTGAAGGCAAACGCGATGCCCAAAACGCACAGCGCCTCGATCAGCAGCAGAAAATGCGGGTAGGTGATGAAGGTCGCGAATCGCCAATGCGCCTTCCAGAATCGCGCAATGGTGCCGCGGAAGACCAGGCGCCAGTAGATCCACACCGCGTGGAAAACCGTTCGCCAGATCGGCGCCGCAAGGTCGCGCTGGATCAGGTCTTCCCAGCGCAGAAAATCATAGCTGGTGCGGGTCTGCCAGTCGCCCGCCTTGGTCTCGATGGTCCAGGACGCGGTCTCGCCATCCGCTGCCACGTCGGGACGGCTGATGGTGGCGTCGATCTGGTACAGGCGGCCAAACTTCCGCAGTTCGGTTCTGAACATGCGGTAGTACTGCGCGAGGCCGCGCGGATCATATCCCTGCACATAGATGATGTGGCGGTGCTGAACGCGCACTTAACTTACGATCCCCCCTGGGATTTAGTGCCGCTGATGTGGAGTTCCCGCAACCGGAGCCTGCTTCAAATGCGTTGAATCAAGCTCCAGCGTTATCTTTTTGTTTGAGCATGATCTTTTCGGAAAACCGGTTTCCACTTTTCCCGATCATGCTCTGCCCCGCGGGACTATATCAGGCCGCGTAATGCGCCAAGGGCTATTTCCGTCCCCTGCCGACGTTGCCCAATGCCGAATTTGCCAAATGTTACCATCTGTTGCTGGGGAGCGACCCGCCGCCGCACCCGCTGGCGGGCGGGCGGTCACTGCACGTCCAGCGGCTCGGTGCCGCTGACCTGGCCCGATGCGTCGGTGGTGATCTTGTCGACCCGCGCCTCCGCCTGCCGCAGCAGTTCCTCGCACCGCCGCTTCAGGGATTCGCCCCGTTCGTAAATCGCCACCGATTCCTCCAGCGGCACCTTGCCGTCCTCGAGCCGCTTGACGATGGTTTCGAGCTCCTCGAGCGCGCGCTCGAAGCTCAGCTTCTTGACATCGATTGGGGTGTTTTCGGCCATCTTGCCTTCCCGGATGCGCCCTTTCACCGGCGCAGAGTGAAATGAATTCTTGCGCGAAACGTGGCCGGCTTCACGCGCCCATCAAGGCCGTGACATGGGCCGCGACCGATTCTTGCAGGCCCTGCAGATCATAGCCGCCCTCGAGCACCGAGACAATTCGGCCGCCGGCGCTTGAATAGGCGACATCCATCAGCTTGCGCGTGACCCAGCTGAAATCCTCAGCCCTGAGGTTGAGCGAGGCCAGCGGATCGCGGTAATGCGCGTCGAAGCCGGCCGAGACGATGATCAGTTCGGGGCTGAATTTGGTCAGTTGCGGCAGGATCACGTTTTCGAAGGCGGCGCGGAACTTGGCGCCGCCGTCTTCCGAGGCCAGCGGCGCGTTGACGATGGTGTCGTGCTCGCCGCGCTCGCCGGTGGCACCGGTGCCCGGAAACAGCGGCATCTGGTGCGTCGAGCAATACATCACGGTCGGATCGGCCCAGAAAATATCCTGGGTGCCGTTGCCGTGATGGACGTCGAAATCGACGACCGCGGCGCGGGCGATGCCGTATTTGCGCTGGGCGTGGCGGGCGGCAATCGCCGCATTGTCGAAGAAGCAAAAGCCCATCGGCTTGTTGATTTCGGCGTGATGGCCTGGAGGGCGGATCGCGACGAAGGCATTATGATGGGTGCCCGACATCACCGCGTCGGTGGCGGCAACCGCGCCGCCGACGCCGCGCATCACTGCCTCCCAGGTGCCGGGCGACATCGAGGTATCGCCGTCGATATAGATCATGCCGCTCGCCGGCGCGATATGCCGGAGTTCCCCGACATAGTGCTCGTTGTGACAGAGCGTGACCGAATCCAGGCTGCCTTCCGGCGCCTCGCCGCGCACCAGCCCGTTGAAGCGCTCCTGCGCCAGCACCTGGTTGACGGCGCGCAACCGGTCGGCGCGCTCCGGATGCCCCTCAGGCGTCTCGTGCTCGAGAAATGCCGGGTGAGTGAGTAGAAGCGTCGTCATGCAATACCCTGGCGCGTCGGCCGCGCTTTTTCGAGAAGGGCATAATCTAGGCGGTCGACGGCCGCTCGGAAAGAGCCAAAAGGCTTTGCAACTCAAATGGCTGTGCAATTCAATTCAACCGGACGATGCGATCGGCGGCAACAGGCCCAATCGGGCTGTTGGCCTGGAAATAGGCGAACAGGGCATCGCTATCATAGACGCCGAATTGCTGGGCCGTGCCGTCCTTCAGCACGGTGAAACCATCGCCCCCGACCGCGAGATAATTGTTCACGGTTACGCGGTAGCTTGCGGCGGGATCGATGCGTTGTCCGTTCAGCGACATGCGATCGGCGGCCACCCGCTCGCCATTCGGCCTGGTGCCGTCCCAGCCGTAGTTGAAGCCCTTCGACACCTGCAGGATCCGCGGCCGCTTCGGATCGAGCCATTGCTGCTCGAGCATGTCCTTGATCTGTTTGCCCGTCAGCGTCAGCGTCACCAGCTGGTTGCGGAACGGCTGGCTGGCGAAGGCGTCAGCGTAGCTCACCGCGCCGTCTTCCTTCTTCGCGATGTCGGTGCGGATGCCCCCCGGATTGGTGAACGCGATCACGGCTCCGCCATCGGCGGCGGCACTGGTCGCGGCCAGCTGCGCATCGGCGATGATATCGCCGAGCGCGCTCTCGCCGGCATCGTTGGGCACGCGCGACAGGGTTTCCGTGACCGACCCCGCTTGGCGGTTGGCGATCGGCGCGGCAAACTTGTCGTAAGATTCAAGCAGCGCGGTCTGCCCGGAATCCCGGGCCAGGGCGCCGGTGCGGACGATGACATTGTCGGCCTTGGCGCTGACGACGTCATGCGTGGCGCGATCGAGCTTCAGGTCGATCGCGGTGACGAGGGTGCCGTATTTGTCGCCCGAGGTGACGAGCCGCCCGTCGATCTCGCAGACATAGGCCTGGTGGGTGTGGCCGCTGATCACCAGATCGACCGCGCGATCGAATTTCCTGACGATATCGACGATCGGGCCGGAGATGCCCGGACACTCATTATAGTCGCCGGTCGGAAAACCACCTTCATGGATCAGCACCACGATGGCCTCGACGCCGCGCGCCTTCAGCTCCGCGACCTGCGCATTCACCGTCTCGGCCTCGTCCCTGAATTCGAGGCCTGCGACACCTGTCGGCGAGACGATGTCGGGCGTGCCCTTCAAGGTCAGGCCGATGAAGGCGACCGGAATGCCCTCGAACTCCCTGATCTCGTAAGGCGGGAATATCGTCTTGCCGGTCTTGCTGTCGAAGGTGGAGGCCGCAAGATAGTGAAATTTTGCGCCGGAAAATGGATGCGGTCCCTGGCATTTGTCGACCGGATGGCAGCCGCCATTCTGCATCCGCAGCAGTTCGTCCTTGCCCTCGTCGAATTCGTGATTGCCGACGGAGGCGACCTCGAGCCCCATCATCGACAGCGCTTCGATGGTGGGCTCGTCGTGAAACATCGCCGACAGAAACGGGCTGGCGCCGATCAGGTCTCCGGCCGCGACAAAGATGTTGTTCTTGGCGCCGGCGCGAAGCTCCTTGAGCAGCGTCGCCATCTGCTCGGCGCCACCGGCCGCCACCGTGATCTTTTTGGTCCTGTCGCCGGGATCGGCGATCCGGATCCCGCCCGGCGGCGGCCGCAGGTAGCCGTGGAAATCGTTGATCGCAAGGATCCGCAAATCGACCGGCGCGCCCTCGGCCAGGACACGCGGGACCGGAGCAAGCACAAGCATCACGGCCGCGAGGATCGACGAAAGGGATGGTCTCATGGATTTATTCTAGGAGCATGACCGGAAATGCCGCCAACTTTTTTCGTCATGGCCGGGACAAGCCCCGGGCATGACGAATATTCTAGGGCGGCAACGCAACGATTTCACGAAGCCCCGGCCTCACGCCTTCTTGCGCGCAAAGAACGCCTTGAACGCGGCCACCGCCTCCTTGGAGCGCATCCGCTCGGCGAACAGATGGCTTTCCTGATCGATCCGGCGGGTCAGATCCTCGGGCGGCAATTTCAACAGCTTGCGCGAGATCGCGACCGCTTCCGCCGGCAGAGCGCAAATCTCGCGCGCCACCTTGCGGGCTTCGGCTTCGGTATGGCCGGGCGACACCACCACATTGACGAGGCCGGCGACTTGCGCCTCCTCGGCGCTGACCGTGCGCCCCATCACCAGCATCGCAAATGCGCGCTGATGCCCCATGGTGCGCGGCATCAACAGGCTGGAGGCGCCTTCCGGAACCAGCCCGAGATGAATGAACGGCGTCGAGAAGGTCGCGGTCGTGGACGCCAGCACGTAGTCGCAATGGAACAGCATGGTGGTGCCGATTCCGATCGCGACACCGTCGACCGCGGCGATGATCGGCTTGACGTTGTGGGCGAGCGAGTAAAGGAATTTCGTGGCGTTGGAGGCGCGCGGCGTGTCGGTGTTGGAGGTGCCGTCGTGCAGGAAGTCCTCGAGATCGTTGCCGGCGGTGAAGACGCCGGAGCCGCCGGTGATGATGAGGCAGCGGATCGCCGGATTGTTCTGCGCGGTGTCGATCGCATCGCTCATGGCACGATACATGTCCTGCGTGATCGCGTTCTTCTTTTCCGGCCGCCGCAGCTTGATCATGCGCGCCGCGCCTTCGTCGGTGACTATCAGGTGCCCGGTCATCATCTGTCCTTGGCCGGCGGCAAAGGCTGCCGCTGGCGAGTTCTCAAGGCAATATCCTACATCATCTCCCGGGCGCCCCAAACCGGCGCGGCCGGTTTTCAACGGCGACGCAATGACGCGTGTGAGGAGAAGCCGATGCAGTTAACGGGGATTCACCATCTGACCGCGATTTCCGCGAAACCGCGCGAGAATCTGGCCTTTTACACCGGCATGCTCGGCATGCGGCTGGTCAAGAAGACCGTCAACCAGGATGACGTCAGCGCCTACCATCTGTTTTATGCCGACGGAAAGGCCAATCCCGGCACCGACCTTACCTTCTTCGATTTTCCGGCCGCGCCCGAGCGCCGCGGCAGCAACAGCATTTCGCGCACGGGATTGCGGGTCGCCGGCGAAAAAAGCCTTGGGTTTTGGCGGGACCGCCTGAGAGAGGCGGGCGGCCACACCGGCGATGTCACCGAGGTCGACGGCCGGCTGACGCTGCCGTTCGAGGACGGAGAAGGCCAGCGCCTGGTGCTGGTCGATGACGGCGGGAAGGGCGCCGCTTCGCCATGGGAGAAGAGCGCGGTGCCGGCGGAACACCAGATCCGCGGCCTCGGCCCGATCGTGCTGAACGTCCATGATCTCGCCGGCACCGAGATGGTGCTGACCCGCGCCATGAACATGCGCCGCGTGCGCGATTATGCCGCGCCGGACGCCAAGGCGCAGGTCCACGTGTTCGCGATGGGCGAGGGCGGACCTGGCGCGGAATTGCATGTGATCGAAAACAAGGATTTGCCGATCGCGCGACAGGGCGCCGGCGGCGTGCACCACGTCGCCTTCCGCACGCCCGACGAGGCGCAATACCATGCCTGGACGGAACGGCTGAACGAACTCGGCATCCGCAACTCCGGCGAGATCGACCGCTTCTATTTCCGCAGCCTGTATTTCCGCGAGCCGAATGGCATCCTGTTCGAGATCGCCACGGACGGCCCCGGCTTTGCCACCGACGAGCCGATGGAAGCGCTCGGCGAGAAGCTGGCGCTGCCGCCATTCCTGGAGCCTCGCCGCGCGCAGATCGAGGCGGGGCTGAAGCCGATCGGGTAAAGGTCGCGGCCAATTTTGAAACGTCGCAAACGCTGCGCCGGCATCGCCATCCCCTTAAATTGCGAAACCGGGAGAGCTACTTCGGCGCCTGTGGCATGGCCGAGGAATGATGGTCGACAATGAGCCAGTTCTCGCCGTTCTTTACGTAAGTGAAGCTGTAGCGTGCGGGGAATATCTTGGTGTCTCCGTCCTTGACATAGGTAAACGTGTAATAGCCGGTATTGACCGCCGTATTGCCGTACACGCGGATCAGCTGATCGCCGAAGGCAACCTTGAGACCGGGAAGAACCCTGAACGCCGTCACGAAATAGTCCCGCAATGCCGACCGTTCGGCTCGCACCGTCGGTGACAACGTCCCCCACAGCACGGCATCGTCGGAATAGAGTTGCAACACCTTGTCGGGTTCGTCTTCGCCAAGCGCACCCGCCCACGCCGCGGTCGCCGCCGCCACGTCCTCCTTCGGTCCGGCCGACGCGCCGGTTGCAAACGACAACAGAACGATGCTCAGCGCAAATCCTGCGCTCGTGGCTTTCAGAGAAAATCGCATGGCACATTCTCCCCTCGACTGGTCGATCCCTGGAATGTTGGTAACGGTGCGTTACCGGTCAAGTACAAAATGCGTACTTTTGGGGCCGGAATTATGACGCCATGCTCTGGATCAGGGCATATGACAGCGGCCTTTCGGAATGCCGCCTATGGGGTCAAAGACGGAAGCCGCGGCCTAGCTGCGCGATGTCTGCTTTGAGCCCCATGAATGGACATCGTTAGTCCGGCCTCTCATGTCTGAAAATGCCATGAACGGACTCATGCACCGCAGCAATCAACCGCTCTACTCGATCACCTCGTCGGCGCGGGTCAGCAGTGTCGGTGGCACAATGATGCCAAGCGACTTTGCGGTCTTCAAATTGATCACCAGTTCGAACTTGGTCGGTTGTTCGACCGGCAGGTCGGCAGGCTTCGCACCCTTGAAAATCTTGTCGACGAAGACGGTGGATTGACGAAATTGATCTCGTAAATCAATCCCGAAGGTCAGAAGCAAACCCGCCTCCGCATATTCTCTTGCGGCAGCGATTGCCGGCAGCCGATTTCCGAGGGCCATGACGCCAATCTGGCCGCGACAGTTGAACAGCACGCCATCGCTCAGCACGACGAGCATCTGCGCGCGCTCCCCCATCATTGTTGCGAACGCTTGCTCAAGTGAGTCAAGTCCGCGTGCTTCGACCGGGACAAGCGTCAACCCTAGTGCCCGGGCAGCCTCCCTTATCGACGTCAGCCGGTCCTGATTGGGCGCAAAGTCCGGATTGAACAGAATGCCCACACGCGAGAGGTTCGGCAGTGTCTCCTTCAGCAACTCGACCCGCTTGGCATGTTGCTCGCCGCCTGTGTCCTGGGCGATCCCGGTGACGTTCCCGCCCGGACGCGCCAGACTGGCCACAAGCCCGGCGCTAACCGGATCGGCACTGCTGGCCATGACGATCGGGATGGTCGTGGTCGCCTTCATGGCCGCAACCGTGTTCACATTGTTCCCGGAAACGATGATGTCCACGCCGAGCCGGACCAGGTCTGTGGCAAGCGCGGGCAGCCGTTCCAACTCGCCGTCGGCGAAGCGGTACTCGATGACGACATTCTCGCCAACGCGGTAGCCGAGGCTCCGCAGGCCCTCCTCGAACGCCTTCATGAGATGGAGCGATCGCTCCCGCGACGTGATCGCGAAGTAGCCCACCCGGTAGACCCGTCCTGCCGGTTGCTGCGCACGCACGGCCAGCGGCCACGTTGTCGCTGCGCCGCCCAGAAGCGTGATGAACGCGCGCCGCCGCATTTGCCCCCCAGGAAAACCTATCGTCCTGTGCCTAAAGCCTAGCACTTTGCGAATGGGCCGTGAGCGAGAAATGGCCCCCAACCGGCCTCAGACATTGACCAGGCTCAATGTCTCAGTTGGGTCATTCTCGACCGAAATGGGCCGTTTCTTTTTAGACGGTCATTCGCTGGCGCCGCGCGCGCAGAAAAGAAACAGATATGGATTTCGCTAGCGGGCTGGTTCCGATGCGGGCACAGTTTTCTTCATGCAACGGACTTCGACCGAAGTGCCCTTTTGATATTGACCATTGCGGACGCCGTTCAAATAGTTTTTCAAGTAAGCGTCATTTTGCGAAAAAGCTTCACACTCGTCCACGCTGGCATAGTGTTTCGGGTAAGCCGGGTGGCACACCGCCGTTTGTCCCTCGCCAGATGTAAAGCACACGAAGACCATGAAAATAGTCATCGCGGTCCTCCCTGTGAGTCTTACCGTGATGATGGGCGCGTTTACCCGGTGCCGCAGCAGGTCGGACTAGCAAGCCTGGCGCCCGGAAAAGGCTGACAGGGATTCTCGGGGGCCGTCGCTCGTCTCACATTTTCTTGCCATCCGGCCCGTACTGCTTGAGGTAAGCAATGAGGTCGCTGATCTTTTGCTCATCCTTGAGGCCGGCGTAGATCATCTTGGTGCCGGGAACCTTGGCCTTGGGATCCCTGATGTACTCACGAAACGTCGGCTCGTCCCAGGTCAAACCCGAGTTTTTGTTGCCATCGGAATAAGCATATCCTGGAAATGTACCGGCCTTTCGTCCGACGACGCCATTTAGAACGGGACCGACCGCGCTCTTCGCGGTCTCGCCAACCTGATGACAGGCCTTGCAGACGGCAAAGACCTTTTCGCCGGCCGCGGCATCTTGCGCCAGCGAGGCGGTTGTACTCATCAAGACCATGAGGACCGGCAATCATCAAAGCCCGCATGTTGAGTTCTTTCTTCCTTGCATGGGACGGATACGATTGTCCCGCAGCGTCTTACGCTGGCGGCGACGCCGTCATTCCAGATAGCTGAGATATGCCGCGACGGCTTTGATCTGGGCTTCGGTCAGGTTATGCGCAATTGGTCCCATGATGGCCGATGTGTCCGGTTTATCCTTGACCTGACCTCGTTCCTTGTCCCAGTTCGTCAGCTTCCTGAAGATGTAGTCATTGAGTTGACCCGCCAAACGGGGAAACGCGTCGGCCCCCTTTGCATCCGGCCCGTGACAGGAAGCGCATGGAGGAACCTCGGTGCTGGGAACTCCTTCTTCGTAAATTTTCTTCCCCGCAGCCGCGAACTCCTTTGGCCCGCCTCCCAGCGGTTTTGGATTGAGTTCTTGGAAATAGGTCGACAAAGCCGTCAGCATCGGCGGGCTCAGGACATGCGCGACGTTGAACATCACGGGGTTTGTTCGCCTGCGTTCGATAAATGCCGACAACTGATTTTTCAGGTACTCCGGTTGCTGCCCCGCCAGCCGCGGCATTGGAAAGGCGCCACGAAAACCTTGCCCCGACACGCCATGGCAGGTCTTGCAATAGTCTGTCTTGGCCTTGAGTTCTTGCTTCGAGACGGCGGACGCCGCCTTGTCTTCCGCATGCGCCGCGGTGACCACGATGGCGAAGGCTGCTGTCAGCAATACAGATTGTGAGTTCATGAGCCCGCCTTTACTTTGTCTAGGCTACGCTTCGCCAAGCATTTCAATCCAGCTCAATTTTTGCGAGGGCATTTGATCGAGATCAACGCCGACGACGAGAATCAGGAGTGATATTAGACACATTCGTTGGTTGCTAATTAGTTGCATGTGCAACTGTAGTTGCCAAAATGTCGCGCTATCTTGAAATCGAAGTCGTCGTGATTATTCGCTTAGCCGCGCTCTCGACACTTGGATTATCGTCACCGCAGTAAGCGGTTGCGGCTCGGTATTCATGCCATTGCACGAAGTGCCGCGAACGCGAGGTGGCGCGCGATGCAAAGCGATAGCGGCCGGTTTACTCGACCATTTGGAAAATTTGGGCCGTTAGCTGCGCTTGCGGCTGCCGTCGTCTTGGCTGGTTTTCTGACAATCGGCTTTGCGCCATCGGCACAAGCGCTGCCGAGTTTCGCGCGCCAGACCGGGCAGCCTTGCGGCACCTGCCACACCGATTTTCCCGCGCTTACCCCGTACGGCCGAAGGTTCAAGCTTCTGGGATATACCGCCGGCGGCGGCGAATTCCGGACGACGCCATTCTCGTCCAGGACCGGAAGCGACGCACGCGCGGAGCTCGACAAACTGCGCGGCTACTCGAAAGCGGTGAATCCGCCGGCGACTGACGGCAGCAAGGAATACGTCCCGCCGATCTCGATGATGGCCATCGTCGGCTATACGCATACGCAGGGACCAACTGTGGCGCCGCCGACGGATCCCTACAGGGAGAATGACAATGTGGTGCTGACGCCGTTCAGCGGGTTCTGGGGCGGAGCAATAACCGACAATATCGGCGCCTTCGCCCAGGTCACCTATAGCGCGCCAGACCCCTTGTCCGCCTTATCCGGCACGCCAGCGGACCAGTTCAAGCACACTTGGTCATGGGACAATGCCGACGTCCGCTATGCCAACACCGCAAATATCGGCGGGCTCAACGTAGTCTACGGCATTACCGCCAACAACAATCCGACCGTTCAGGACTTGTGGAACACCACGCCGGCCTGGACCTTCCCCTACGCCGTCTCGTCGCTCGCGGCAACGCCAGGCGCCAGCACGATGATCGAGGGCGCGTTTGCCGCGCGTGTCGGCGGGGTCGGCGGTTACACGATGATCAATGACCTGCTCTATATGGAATTGACCGCTTACAGGACGCTGGGGTTCAGCCAGCAGAACTCGCTCGGTATGAATCCGTTCGACGGGCCCGGACTGTTCGGCGGCGTTGCGCCCTATTGGCGCGTCGCGCTCGAACCGCATTGGGGCAGACATTCGCTGATGGTCGGGACGTTCGGAATGTACCTGGATGTGCATCCATGGCTCGATCCCAGCTTCGCGACAGGAACGACCGCCACGCTTCCCCAATCCGACAAATTCACCGACATCGGCTTTGACTCGCAATATCAGTATCAGGGCGACAATTACTGGGTGACGTTACGCGGCAGCTATATTCGCGAGTATCAACGGCTGGACGCGAGCTTTAACACCGGAGGCTCGGCTAATCCGACCAACCTGCTCAACAGCATGAAGCTGCAGGCTTCGTTTGCCTATGGCGGCGATAACCGGGTCGTTTTGACAGGTCAATATTTCGATATCTGGGGCACATCTGACGCCAACCTGTATGGCGTCGACATGAACACCGGGAACGCCCTGACTCCGAACAGCAACGGCTGGATGGCGGAGATCGCCTACATCCCGTTCGGGGCCAGCAAGTCGTTCGGCTGGCCGTGGTTCAATGCCCGCATCGGCCTGCAATACACCTACTACAACAAATTCAACGGCACCACGGTCGGCGCCCACGACAACAACACCCTGTTCCTCCATGCCTGGTTTGCCATGTAGGCGGGACCGCCCGCACACGGAGAATGTCCGATGAGAAAACTTTCTTTCGCATATGCCGCAGCCCTGGCAGTGACGATGGCGGGACCGGCGCTGGCCGCGGATCTGCCGCTCAAGGAAGCAACACCATTCGCGGCGCGGTTCAGCTGGACCGGCTGTTATCTCGGGGGGCATCTGGGGGGCGGCTTTGCCCACAAGGACATTACCGACCCGGTGCAGCTGGTGCAGGATTCGTTTGGAGCTGGACCGACGCCCGGGATCACCACAGTCAGCCCGGCGCCAACAGGCGTCGTGATCGGTGGGCAGATCGGCTGCGACTACCAGTTCGCTCCCTCCTGGGTGGTCGGCATCGAAGGTGCTGCCTCCGGCTCAACCATGAAGGGCACCAGCACTGTCGGGCTCCCGCTCGGCAATCCCGATACGGCGCAGGTGCAGGCCAAGACGGATTTCCTTACCAGCGTGACCGCGCGGATCGGTTATGCGTTCGATAACGTCCTGCTCTACGGTAAAGGCGGCTTTGCTCTGGCGGGAGACCGCTACGATGTCAGCGGTTCATTTGCCGGCACTCCCTTTGGCTTTGTGGGCCTGGAAAACCGCATCGGCTGGACCGCGGGCGGCGGCGTGGAATGGGCGTTCTCGCAACATTGGTCCGCCAGCATCGAATACGATTACTATCAATTCGGACACACGGTCATTGCGATGTCCGATCCGACCAACGTTTTCCTCGGCAATGTGGACGTCAGGCAGAACATCCAGGTCGTCAAGGCCGGACTGAACTTCCACATCTGGGGGAACGGCTGGTGATGCCTGGAGCCCGTTCCAGCGAAGTGTGCGCTACCGTGTCGAGCGGTTGGTGCGGAGACCGGATATGATGGTCATGAGCCTGCGGCTGACATTGCTAACGGCGCTGCTGCCAGTGGTTTTTTCCGCGGCCGGTCACGCGCAGGAAAGAGGCGCGCTTGCAGGGCAAGGTGGTCTTGAGGCCAAGCTGGAATATTGCAAGACCTGCCACGGCCTGTCGGGGCAGGGTTATCTCGGATATTTTCCGATGCCACGGCTGGCGGGGCAGCAACCTCAATACATAGAGAATCAGTTGCGGGCGTTCACCGAGCGCAGGCGCACGAACCCGATCATGTTCAACGTCGCGCATGTCCTGAGCCCGTCGATGCTGACGGCCCTTGCGGCGCATTTCAAGAATCTCAACCCGAAACCGTTCGGAGGGGCGCCACGGGGATCCATCGCCATGGGCAAACGAATCTTCGGGGAAGGACTGCCCGAATCCAACGTTCCTGCATGCTCGGCCTGTCACGGCACCGACGGCAAGGGCGAGAACGAAATTCCGCGACTGGCCGGTCAGCTCTACCCGTACACTGTCGGTCAGTTGACAGGTTGGAAGACGGAGCGAGGTCAGGGTTCGGCGGTAGATACGTCAGCCATCATGGCGCCGACGGCGCACAATCTGACGAGGTCCCAGGTTGAAGCCGTCGCAGCCTACGTCAGTTACCTGCAATGAGTGCCGCCGTTCCACACGTCACCGCTTCGGTGAATGCACAAGGCGCGAAAGCTTGAGGTCATGAAGCGCATCGGGTTGAAAATAGCGATCCTGGCGATTGTCGCCTCAGCCGTTCCCGCATGGGCAGGTGGTCCGGAGAGTCCCGGCGTCCGGAATTGCACCTGGTGCCACGGAACATCGGGACAGGGCTTTATGGTCGCCCCGCGATTGGCCGGGCAGAGGCCGCAATATCTCGAAAGCCAGATTCGGAGTTTTCACGAGCACACGCGGGATAATCCATTTTCGAAGCAATATATGTGGGGTGCAGTGGCGGCCCTGGGTCCCCACGCGGCGCGTGATCTGGCGATCTATTTTGCAACCATCGTCCCGAAACCCGCCAATGACGGCGACAGGAATCTCGCGGGCAGGGGAAGAACGATTTATCTCGAGGGAATTCCGGAAGCCAATATTGTGTCCTGCTATGCCTGTCATGGTCCGAACGCCGAGGGGGTGAGAGACATTCCCCGGCTGGGAGGACTGGCCTACTTCTACTTGAAGGGCCGGCTCGAACAATGGCGCGAAGGCTATCATTCTCTCCCGGGGTCTCCGATGCCGATGGTCGCGGGCCATCTGGGCCCCGACGAAATCGAGGCGCTCGCTTCGTATCTGAGCTTTGTCAAGTAAGCCTGCTTTCGTCGCTTTGGCTCGGACAGCGGAAGTTGCTCGACGCGATCAGCACATTGCCGTGGATCACCTGCTCGATGATCGCGGGCCTGGCCGTATCCTCCGTGTGGTTGCCTTCGAGCGGCCGGTCTTGCATCCCGGCGACCGGGTTGTGCGCACGGTAACCGGTTTCATGTGGCGGTGAGCCGCTGCCCGAGCGGGTGGCTCAATTGGCGCCTGAGCTTGTTCGTCGGGGATGGGAGCCGCCAAACGCGCCTCCAGAGCGAGGTAGGCGAGGCGGTTCGGACAGTGCAGCCATTCATTTAACTGACATTGTGTCTTGCGGCAGTCGAACTCGCAAAGAGCATCATCAGGCGGAACGTCGCTGACGATTTTGCCCTCTAACGAACGCGTCAATTTTCCAAAAAATGTGCCGAGTAATGCCGCATACTTGAACATGGCTCACCTGCGGATTATTGCGCTTTGCTACATCATGCAGCGGTCTTGGGTTTGATTTAGGTCAACATTTTCCGCTGTGTCAGCGCAAAAGCGATCTGCCGGCGGCACCGCAAGGCGCCGGCACGTCGCGTTTCGTAAATGATTTGCCCGACGGGCAAATCACTTAGGCTTTTCGATTTCCTGGTGTCCAGCCCCTTTTGCAAAAATATTCTGATTTTCAGAAATCACAAATCAGTCTATATCCGCTGCCGTCCCGCTCCACAGAGGGGCGGCTCGCGATCGTCACGGACGCGGGGCGGGATGCGGTGGATGCTGATGGTGCCAAAGACGAGAGCACTTGAAGCGGACGGCAAAGCCGTGTGGTCCTGACACCCCGACGCTGGTGTCAAGTCTGCGATCAGGAGCGCAGACGACGGTGGCAAAAGAGCCCGGTCACCGGGGAGAGCCCGGTATAAGCCGTTAAAACCATTGCGCGGGGAATGCTGGGTGTTTCCGGTGTGACCGTGGTGACTATGCTCGTATGCTTATTTTATTTTGCATGCGAGGCTGCGGGCGCATCAGGCGCCCGGTATTCCCTGCGCCCTCTGATTAGGAGGCGCGAACGGACCATGCATCGCTCGGGCGCCTCGCGCCGCGAGACTGCGAACGCTTGTTTGTCTCCGTCATGTATGGACGGCCCCTTTCGGCAAGGGCTTTTTTGGTGTTTCAGCAAACGGATCGGGGAGCGGTCATGTATACGGCCTCGAGATGCGGCCTGTGACCGCGGGCCCTGATGGAGATCGCTGATCGAATTCCAATCATTGCAGCGCGCTGTGACGCGCGATGACGGTACGGAGTGTTTCGATCCCGGTTTCCTGACCATTTGCCATGTATGGACGGCCCCCTTTCGGCAAGGGCTTTTTTGGTGTTTCAGCAAACGGATCGGGGAGCGGTCATGTATACGGCCTCGAGATGCGGCCTGTGACCGCGGGCCCTGATGGAGATCGCTGATCGAATTCCAATCATTGCGGCGCGCTGTGACGCGCGATGACGGTACGGAGTGTTTCGATCCCGGTTTCCTGACCATTTGCCATCACACCATAATTGCCCTTCCGAACGGATGAGCGCGAGCGCGGTGGCTGTCGCCCCTCAACTAGGCAGCAGCCGACGCGCTCGCGCGGTCACGGTATGGTTCTCCCTTGACCAGCATGGCCCAGAGGATGCGCGCGGTCTTGGCGGCGAACGCCACCATGGCGACCTTGTAGGGTCGGCGTGCGAGCAGCTCCCGCAGCCACGGATCGCTGACGCCGCGTCTTTTCTGCTGCCGCAGATGGGCGCTTGCTCCGCTGATCAGCAGGGCTCGCAGCACGCGGTCCCCCTGTTTGGAGATGCGCCCGGGACGATGCTTGCCGCCGGTGCCGTGATCGCGACCGGTCAATCCGATCCAGGCCGCAAAATCCCGCCCGCTGCGGAACACCTTCGCATCGGGCACTTTGGCCAAAACCGTGCTGGCGATGATCGGGCCGACGCCCGGCACCGCCATCAGCCGGCGAGCCTCGCGATCGGCACGGGCGGCCTTGGCGATCTGTCGCTCCAGCGCGCGCTCGTCGGCATCCAGTGCCTGCCAGTGCCGGGTCAGCAGCAACAGTGCGCCGCGCAGCATCTCGGGGATATCCTCGTTCGGTGCTTCGAGCCTGGCCATCAGCTCGCGCAGCCCCTCAAGGCCCTGCGCCGCCACGATCCCGAGTTCGCTCAGCGCAGCTCGCAGCGAGTTGGCGACCATGGTGCGTTGCCGCACCAAGAGGGCACGGGCGCTATGAACCGCCAACGTCGCCTGCTGCGCCACGCTCTTCACCGGCACGAACCGCATCGTCGGCCGGCTAACCGCCTCGCAGATCGCCTCCGCGTCCCGGCCATCGTTCTTATTGCGCTTCACGTAAGGCTTCACATAGGCCGGCGGCATCA
The DNA here is from genome assembly GCA_963778925.1 of uncultured Alphaproteobacteria bacterium. Classification (GTDB taxonomy): domain Bacteria; phylum Pseudomonadota; class Alphaproteobacteria; order Rhizobiales; family Xanthobacteraceae; genus Bradyrhizobium. The sequence goes on from CAVZWE010000003.1 coordinate 68,656, forward strand.
GCCGGACCTGGTGGCCATAGCGGCCGATCACCCGCCCCCAATGATGCGCGCTGCCGCAGGCTTCCATCCCCACCGTGCACGGCGGAAGCTGCGCAAAAAACTTCTCCACCGCGCCCCGCCGAAGCTGGCGCCGCAATACCACCCCTCCCGATGCATCAACCCCGTGAACCTGGAACACGTTCTTCGCCAAATCCAAACCAATCATGCTAATCTCGCTCATGGACGGCTCCCTTGTCTGGTCGAATCGATATCACCAGTCTGGCACACTGATGCCGTCGGGGGCCGTCCACCCCATCTTTGCGAGGAGCACTCATGTCCGCCGAAGCCCGCCTTCGGGCGAAGGCGGATGCGACGAAGCAATCCATTCTTTCCTTACGCGGTCGCAATGGATTGCTTCGCTCGCGCTCGCAATGACGGAACCGGCTGTTTGAAAATGCGAACTCGCAACACCATCGATCGTCATCACCCGCGAAAGCGGGTGATCCAGTATTCCAGAGACATCAGTGATTGAGCCGAAAGGCCGCGGCGTACTGGATACCCCGCATGCGCGGGGTACGACGACCGTGTGTGGGGTCGCAGCTCTGTCTGCAACAGGCGCCGGCGGCTATGGGTTCCGGCTCAAGGCCGGGACGACGAATAGAGAGTGGGGACGAACAACGCTACGCCAGCAGCACCGCATCCGCCGCATTCACCGCCTCGGCGCTGTCCATCACCGTGCGTTCCAGCGCGGCGGCCTGCACCGAGATGTTTTCGGCAAAGTAGCGCGCCAGCGTGACGTAACGCTGCGGGTCGCCACTGCCTTCGCCGAGATCGCGGGCGGCGAGCGCCTCGCCGGCCAGCACGCAGCCGCCGAGCGTCGATCCGAACAGCCGCAGATAGGGCGTCGCGCCGGCAAGCGCATCGTTCGGCGCCGAGGTGACGCGCTCCAGCAGCCACCGGCTGGTGCGGTCGAGCGACACCAGCGCGTCGCGCAGTTTTGCACCGGTGGTGCCGAACGCCGGGATCGTTCGATGTCTCGACCCGTATGACGATCTCTGTGAGTTCGCCGAGCAGGGCCCACACCGAGGCGCCGCCATTGGCGGCGAGCTTGCGCGTCACCAGGTCGATCGACTGGATGCCGTTGGTGCCCTCATAGATCGGGGTGATTCGCGCATCGCGATAGTGCTGCGCGGCGCCGGTTTCCTCGATGAACCCCATGCCGCCATGGATCTGCACGCCGAGCGAGGTGACTTCATTGCCGATGTCGGTGGAGAAAGCCTTTGCAATCGGCGTCAGCAGCGCGCCGCGGGCGGCGGCAAGCGCGCGGGTCTTGGGATCGGTGGCGCGCACGGAAATATCGAGCGCGACCGCGGTGGCGTAGCAGATCGTGCGCGCCGCCGCCGTCAGCGCGCGCATCTGCATCAGCATGCGCTTGACGTCGGGATGCACGATGATCGGGTCCGAACCGTTGCCGGGTTTGCCGATGGCGCGGCCCTGGCGGCGTTCCTGCGCGTAGGCCAGCGCCTGCTGATAGGCGCGGTCGGCGATGCCGACGCCCTCGAGGCCGACGCCGAGGCGGGCCTGGTTCATCATCGTGAACATGCAGTGCATGCCGCGGTTTTCCTCGCCGATCAGGTAGCCGATCGCGCCGCCATGGTCGCCCATGGTCATGGTACAGGTCGGCGCGGCATGCATGCCGAGCTTGTGCTCGATGCCGCTGGCAAAGATGTCGTTGCGGCTACCCAGCGAGCCGTCGGCGTTGACCAGAAATTTCGGGATCAAAAACAGCGAAATGCCCTTGGTGCCCGCGGGCGCATCGGGCAATCGCGCCAGCACGAAATGCACGATGTTGTCGCTCATGTCGTGATCGCCATAGGTGATGAAGATCTTGGTGCCCTTGATGCTGTAGCTGCCGTCGGGCGTGCGCTCGGCGCGGGTGCGCAGCGCGCCGACGTCGGAGCCGGCCTGCGGCTCGGTCAGCTGCATGGTGCCGGGCCATTCGCCGGAGATCAGTTTCTCCAGGTAGATCTTCTTCAGCTCATCGCTGCCATGCGCCTCGAGCGCCTCGATCGCGCTCAGCGTCAACAGCGGGCAGAGTCCGAAGGCGATATTCGACGCGCTCCAGATTTCGGTGCAGGCGGCGTTGATCGCAAGCGGAAGCCCCTGGCCGCCGAAGGCCTCCGAACCGGAGACGGCATTCCAGCCCGCCGCGGTCCAGCGCCGGTAGGCATCGGGCCAGCCGGGGGCGGTGGTGACTTTGCCGGCGTCAAGCTTGATGCCGTTTTCGTCACCGACGCGATTGAGCGGCGCCAGCACGTCGGAAGCAAACTTGCCGGCTTCCTCCAGCACGGCGGCGGTGATGTCGACGTCGAAATCGCCATAATGGCCGGCCTTCACGGCGGCCTCGAGGCCGGCGCCATGGTTGAGGGCGAGCAGCATGTCGTTGATCGGCGCGCGGTAGGTCATGTCGGTGTCTCGCATCTGGCTGGGAGCTGCCGTCTTCCCACGAAACCGCTGAGCTCTCAACTCTCTGGGGGGCGAAATTGAAGCCCTGCGGGATCGGGGGTGGCGGCCCCTTTGGGGCGAAAGTCAGGTAATTCGCGTGAAGTATCACTTAAACAAAATAGAGAGAGGCCGAATGAGAATCCGAATTCACCCTTCTAGCCTGTTGAAATGGCTCAACTCCCTCTATAGACCGGCGTGGCCGGAGGAATCCGCGGCAGGCCAGCCCCGCCGCTTTCCAGACAGTCTGTTGGGGCGTCGCCAAGTGGTAAGGCAGTGGATTTTGATTCCACCATACGGAGGTTCGAATCCTCCCGC
>CAVZWE010000004.1:0-33599 GCA_963778925.1 uncultured Alphaproteobacteria bacterium
GCGCGGTAAAATCGTGATTGTGAGCCAATATTATGCTCCCGATCCAAGCACGACAGCCACTTATCTGACGGCGATTGCCGAGGGACTGAAGACCGACTACGAGGTTCTTGTGATTTCCGGAACCGCCCATTCCGCCTCGCGCGCCCTCCCAAGACCGCTCAACCCCGAGTTGTGGAGGTTGGCATCTGGACGCCGGAAAAAGATGCCTTGGTGCGACGAGCGATCGCCATGGTGCTGTTCTCGGTCAAAATGTTCTTTGCGACCCTCAAACATGTCACCAGAAATGACGTGGTGCTCTGTGTGACGACACCGTTCGCGCTGCCATATTCGGTGACGTTAGCTACGAAGTTACGCGGAGCGTCGGCGATCCTTCTGATCCACGATCTCTATCCCGAAGCATTGGTAATGGCAGGATTGGCGCAGCCGGGGTCTCTGGTGGTCAAAATGATTCGCTTTGCCAATGGTCTGCTGTTCGGTGCACTTGACGCGATCATTACCATCGGGCGCGACGTGGAAGTGCTTCTGCTCGCCTACAAAAATGTCGAAAGCCGCAAGATCAAGTTTATTCCGAACTGGGTACTGGTGCCGATCGGATATCGCGAAATAAGTGTGACAATTCGTTCCGTCGTCGGTTCGCGGACAAGACTAGTTGTTGGACTATCCGGCAACCTGGGGTTCACCCACAGTGCACACGGTTTACGAAGCCGCGCGGTTGTTAAAGGATGAGAAAAATATTCACTTTTTGCTTTCCGGATCGGGGAGCGGATGGAAACAATTGACGGAGCTTTATGCAAAGGCTCCGCTCAGCAACGTTACGCTTATCGACCGGGTTCCGGAGTCCGAGCTTGAGGAGTTCCTGTCGGCGGCCGACGTCTGGATCATTCCCTATCGCCGCAATGTCGCGGGCGTGTCGGTCCCGAGCCGAATTTATAATCTTCTCGCAGTCGGACGACCGGTCATCGTCGCCGCCGAAGCCCATTCAGAGGCGGCGTTGATGTTGAAAGAAGAAGATATCGGCTGGGTCGTAAGACCGGAAGATCCGCTCGATCTCGCCGAGGCCATTCGATCGGCCGCAGCCGATCGTGAGGAGACGCTGGCAAAAGGCCGACGCGCCGCTCTCGCGGCACAACGCTATACTTACGATCGGGCGATCGCTTCGTATCGACAAATCATCGGCGACGTCATGCGACCCTCTCGGTAATGCGACCACATTATGGTCAAAATGCTCAGAATGTGCGAATGAGGTCGATCACCTCGTTCTGCTGCTCGCGCGTGATCTCCGCAAACATCGGCAGCGACAGGATCCTGCCCTGCTCGCCGAACGCATTGGGAAACTGTTCGGGACGATGCTTGAGCCGGCTGTAGGCCGCGAGAAATGGCAACGCGGTCGGATAGTTGATCGCGGTCTGAACGCCGTTGGCGTTCAGATGCGCCGCCAGCGCATCGCGGCGCGGATGCTTGATCGTATAGAGATGATAGACGTGGGTGCGGTCCGCCGCGACCGAGGGCACAACGACATCCTCGATCTGATTGAGGCCGGCGTCGTAAATCTTCGCGGCATCCTGGCGCGCCCTGGTCCAATCCGGCAAATGCGGCAATTTGGCCGACAGGATCGCCGCCTGCATGCCGTCGAGCCGGCTGTTGATGCCCTCGATGCGATGCTGATGCTTGACCAGGCCGCCGTGGCGCGCCAGCATGGTCATGTGCTCGGCCAGCGCGCCGTCGTTGGTGACGACGGCGCCGGCGTCGCCCATCGCGCCCAGATTCTTGCCCGGATAGAACGAATAGGTCGCGGCGGCGCCGAAGGTGCCGATCTGCTGGCCCTTGTAGCGCGCCAGATGCGCCTGCGCGCAATCCTCGATCACCCAGAGTTTGTGCTTGCGCGCGATCGCCATGATCGCGTCCATATCCGCCGGCTGTCCGTACAGATGCACCGGAATGATGCCGACCGTCCGCGGCGTGATCGCCGCTTCGATCGCCGCCGGATCGATCGTGAAGGTAGCGCCGTCGGTGTCGCAGAACACGACGGTGGCGCCGGCATGGGTGATCATCGCGGACGTGCTGATCCACGAATGCGCCGTGGTGATGACCTCATCGCCGGGCCGAACTTTCAGCGCGGCCATGGCGAGATAGAGCGCGTCGGTGCCGTTGGCGCAGGATACGCAGTGCTTGACGTCCACGGCGTTGGCGAATTCCCGTTCGAACGCATCGACATAGGGTCCGCGGATGAACGCGTTGTCGCGGATCACGGCGGCGATCGCGGCGTCGATCTCGCCCTTGATGGTTTGATACTGAAGCTGCAGATCGGCGAAGGGTACCGGCATCGATCATCATCCGTTGTATCCGTGGGTGAACGGTCATTTCGCAGCCGGCGCGCCGGGTTGCCCGCATAGGTGCCGGCGGCCGTAATGTCCCTGGTCACGACCGAACCCGCCCCGATCACGACATCGTCGACAATACGCACCGGCATGATCGTGGCGTTGGAGCCGATCGAAACCCGGTTGCCGATCACGGTCTCGCGCCACAGTTCCTTGCGTCCGCGCGCCGGACCGCCGGTCGAGAACGTGTCATTGATGAACATCACGCCGTGGCCGACAAAGCAGTCGTCGCCGATCGTTACCAGTTCGCAGATAAAGGCATGCGACTGCACGCGGGTACGCGCACCGATGCTGACGCCCTTCTGGATCTCGGTAAAAGGCCCGACAAAGCAGTCATCGCCGATCTTGCAGCCGTAGAGATTGCACGGCTCGACGATCCTGACCCGCGCGCCGAATTCGACGTCGCGCACGCCGACCTGATGCACGTCGGGCTGGTTCACGACGCCACACCGAGCCGGCACAGCCGGGGCGTGAAATGCAGCGGGACTTCCTGCACCGGTCTCGATCAACTCATAGAGCGCGGAGATCAGTTCCAGGCTCTTGCGTCCCTCAAGACCATCCACCAGCGCCGCGCGCTGATGAACCAGGCAATCGATGACATGCTGATAATAGGCCTGATGGCCGAAGCCGTAGACGTTCGGCGGATTGACCGAAAATTTCTCGACCACGTCCTTGTCGGACGCAAGTTCATCGACAAAACGCCAATGCCTGATCTGATTGACGGCGAAGCCGGCGATTTCAACCGTGCCCTTCTCGCCCAGGATCGACAGCGAGCCTTCGAGATCCGTCGGGCGCGCGGCGGTCGTCGCCTCGATGATTCCCAGCGCGCCGTTGCGAAATTTCAGCGTCGCGACCGCGGTGTCTTCGGTTTCGATTTTTGCAAGCGCCGTGATCGCGCGCGCATGAACGCTGACGACATCGCCGAAAAACCACTCCAGCATATCGACATGATGGCTGGCCTGATTGGTGAGCACGCCGCCATCATAGGCCCAGGTGCCGCGCCAGTCGTCCTGATCGTAATAGGCCTGATCCCGGCACCAGCGCACGCGCACGGTGCCGAGGAACAGCCGGCCGAACCGGCCGGCCTCCAGCGCCTCGCGCGCCTTGACCACCGGAACGTTGAAGCGATTTTGCTTGACGACGAACAGCTTGACGCCGGCTTCGTCGCAGGCGCGGATCATGTCGTCGGCATCCTGCAGCCGCAGCGCCATCGGCTTTTCGACAACCACATGTTTCCCCGCCCTCGCGCAGGCGATGACATGCTCGGGATGCATTCCGCTCGGCGTCAGGACCGCAACCGCGTCGATATCCTTGCGCGCCAGAAAATCATCGATATCGTAGTACGCCGGCACGCCGAATTTCGACGCGATGGCGTCGGCGCGCGCGCGAATCGGATCGCAGACGCCGGCGAGGCTGGCGCGATCGATGTGATGGCCGCCCAGCAGATCGGAGTGACGCTTCGCGATGCGTCCGCAACCGAGCAGGCCGAATTTGATCATGGAGGTTCCTTTTCGGGGCGACAGCGGGTTTTGAGGGAAATCGCCGCAACAAGGCGCGGAGCGCAGATCGACAAGCTGTGTCTATATTCGCAAAAGCCCTTATAAATCAAGTCTGTTGGAAGCCATTCCGGTAACCGGGCGGCGGACGGAAATCGACGGATTCAAGGCCTGCCAGGTCCGCGCTCCGATGACGCCGCAAATCATGGCGAACTTCAACTCATTCGCAAACTCAATCTGTGCTGCTCGAAACTTCGAGGAAAAAGAATGTCGCCGTTACCGGCAGAAATGCTGAAGATTTTAAGCAGCGACAAGGCGGCATTGGACTTGATCTGGCGCTTCCCTTAGCCTCTAACGAAGCGCTTTGAATGCTCGGACAAGTGATATCCGAGCTGATCCCGCGCACGCCTTCGGAAAATCGACGCAACACGATGAACGCTCCGGTACTGCAAATTGTTTGGTCGCATCGGCGTCTGTTTCTCGGGGTGATGGGCGCGACATTTCTCGCTCTTGCGATTGGCGTCTTCATCTTGGTCAAACCGCACGCCACGGTTCGCTCGGCCATCGAAATCGGCTCCGTCATCGTCAACGGAAAGCAGGAACCGTTTGAGCCAGCCGAGCAAGTGGCGAGGCGAATAACCGGCGTCTATGCCCCGGCGGTATTGTTGGCCATGGCAAGAAAGGGGACGTCACCGTCGATATTGAGCGCGCTGCAGGATTCCAGCGTCGACAACATCGGGAGTACCCTGGTGGTTATAAGCAGCGTCGACGCGGCCGCCGAAGAGCAGGCCAGGGATTTTCAACAGGCGATCGCCGACCAGATCGCCAAGGATCTGGCACTACGGGCGCAGGTGTTGCATGGGGGCCTCGCGAACCAAGTTGCGCTGGCCACCAGGGCATCCGGCACCCTCGAAAAGCAGATCGCGGCTGACGCCGCCGAGATCGAGCGGATCGACACCCTCAGCGACGACCTTCGGGGTCAGATCGAAAATCGGCGAGCGGATTTAGCGAGGTATCCGCGCACTGGGACCAGCGAACGCTCCGAAGCCGAAACCCGCGAATTGCAGGGAGCACTTTCAAACCAGACGGCATTGCTGGCCAACCTTACGCTGGAACACTCCCGTTTCACCCGCGATCTTGCGTCGGCGCGCGGTCAACACGACGTGCACGACAAGACCATCGCCGATGGGCAACTTGCACAGACCAGTTTCAATGATACGCAGGTATCGTTACCGCCATCCCTGATGCCGGCATCGTCAAAATCGCGCCGGCTCGGCCTGCTGTTTGTTGCATTGGTTGCGTCCATCCTGGTTGCGTTCGGGACAGTTGTCCTGGTCGACAATACCGTGGAGAGAAAGAGTTGAGCATTGGCTGCAATTCGCCGCCTGGCTTCAGCAAACAGCGTTTTCCCGCAGACCGAGCATGAGCGACTTGTCTGACATTTCGAATTTCAAATCCTTGCAACCGCACGTCCGGCCCGGACCCGCTTTCCTTCTGTATTTTCATATCGTCGCATGTTGCATGTCCCTGATCTACGTCGCGGAAATTTATGCCAATCTCCATGTCGCCATGTTCGACGGCAGCCGGGCTTACGCGGCCGCGCTGAATGTTGCGCCCTTCGCGCTGGTTTCGGTTCTTTTCACGCTCGGCCGATTCAGCTTCGGCTATGCCTTGGGATTTTATTTCTACACCATGGTTCTCGGCTATCTCTGGCTCGTCGAATTTTCGAGATTCCACTACGATCACACCCTGGCCATCGCTTCAGCACTGGTTTCCGCCCTCGCGTTCCTGGCGCCCGTGCTGTTCATCACCTCGCCGATCAGGCAGAGATTTGTGCTGTCGGCGCGAGCGCTCGATAACTTGCTTTCCCTGATCCTGATCCTGGCGGCGGCAACCATCGCCGCCGGCGCATTCTACAATTTCCGGCTGGTCGGCCTCACCGACATTTACAGCTTTCGCGGCGAACTCGAATTTCCGACATGGCTGAGATATGCCATCGGCGTGACGTCGAATGCGTTGTTGCCGTTCGCATTTGCCTGCTTCGCAGCACGCGGGGACCGGTGGCGAGCGGCGGCAGTGTTGCCGCTGTTGCTGCTGTTCTACCCCATCACGCTCAGCAAGCTGGCGCTGTTTGCGCCAGCCTGGCTGCTGTTCCTGCTGCTGTTATCCAGTTTCCTTGAAGCCAGAACCGCCGTCGTGTTGTCGTTGTTTCTGCCGATATCGGCCGGCGTCATCCTGGTGGCGCTGCTGAAGTCGGAAGTGCTCTCGTATCAACAGATCATTTATTATTTCGGCACCGTCAATTTCAGGATGATCGCTTTTCCCTCGATCGCACTCGACGTCTATAATGATTTCTTCTCGACGCACGACCACACGCATTTCTGCCAGATCTTGTTTTTGAAGCCGTTCGTCGATTGCCCCTACGCCGTCCCCCTGTCGATCGTGATGGCAGACGCCTATCAGCTCGGCAATTTGAATGCCTCGCTATTCGCAACGGAGGGCATTGCTTCGGTCGGACTGATTTTGGCGCCCATTGCGATGTTCGCATGCGGCCTGGTGATCGCCCTGGCAAACCGTCTGTCCGCGGGTCTGCCGTCAAGTTTTGTCCTGCTGTCGAGCGGCATTATTTTGCAAAGCTTCCTGAATATTCCGCTGACCACGAACCTGTTGAGCAGTGGGGCGGCCATTCTCTTTCTGCTGTGGTATCTCACCCCGCGCACATTGTTCGAAGAAGCAAGCCAGCCAAATGCGCATTGATCGGCAAGGTGTGTGCGACGTATGCGTCACAGCGCCGATTGGGCCAATTATCTCGCCTTCGGCGATCCAAACCCGACCGATTGTCATTCGAGGTCGGCGGAAGTGCCGCCTTCCGACCACGCGCGCGCACCCGGACCGGCCAACCCCGCGTCCTGCCGGGGTTCTCAAACCCTCGGTTGCCCGGAGGTTCATAGTCTGACTATAGTCGGATCATCATTGTTGCCATAGCCGGGGATATGCCATCAACCCGGAGCTTCCGGCCGATAGCTATTCGCGGCGGCGCTTCCTGGTCTCAAATGCGCTCACATGAATGATCGAACCACCGTGCTCGTGACCGGCTCCGATGGCTTCATTGGACGCCATCTCGTCCCCTATCTCGCCGAGCAGGGTTACAAGGTAGTCGCCGCATCCAGGACGGCGTCGGCCTACGAGGACCCGAACATCGTCGGTGTCCCGCTTCCGGATCTATCCATTCCATTCGACTGGCTGCCGCTGTTGCAACACTGCGATGCCGTCGTGCATCTTGCCGGAATCGCGCACACCTTTGCGGATGAAGATCTCTATGACCGCGTCAATCACCGAGCGACCGAAGCTCTCGCGGAAGCCGCGTTCCGCTCCGGCGCGCATCTGGTTTTCATCTCGTCCATTGCAGCGCAGTCCGGCTCCTTTTCCGATCACGAACTGACCGAAGACGACCCTCCGATGCCAAGCAATGCCTATGGACGATCCAAGCTGGCCGGTGAACAGGCTATCCGGGCGGCCGGTGCGTCGTTTACGATCTTGCGTCCTGTCGTGATTTACGGCGATGGCGAAAAGGGAAATTTTGCGACCATCCACAGGATTTCGCGGCTGCCGATTCCGTTGCCGTTCGGAGCATTGAAGGCCCAACGCTCCGTACTGTCGGTCCAGAATTTCAATTCGGCCGTCGCAACGGCTCTGGCCAACTCCGGCGCACGCGGAGAAACGTTCATCGTATCCGATCCGACGCCGCTCGCTGTTTCCGATGTCATTGCACGATACCGGGCTAGCCTGGGCAAATCACCCTGGCTCATATCGATACCCGAAATATGCCTTGAGCTGTCTCTCAAGATTGCCGGTCGCGGCGCAATGTGGCAACGGATCGGCCGCCCGCTCATTGCGCGGCCTGGAAAACTCCTCGCGCTCGGCTGGAAGCCGTCTTGAATGATCCACAATATGCGCTCGCGCACCAGGCTCGAGCTAGCCCTGCTTCTGGGTCTGCACATCGTGACCTGTTGCCTGTCGCTGATCTACGTCGCGGATCTGTATGCCAGGCTGAATATCATCATGTTCGACGGCAGCCGGGCTTACGCGGCCGCGCTGAATGTTGTGCCCTTCGCGCTGGTTTCGGTTCTTTTCACGCTCGGCCGATTCAGCTTCGGCTATGCCTTGGGATTTTATTTCTACACCATGGTTCTCGGCTATCTCTGGCTCGTCGAATTTTCGAGATTCCACTACGATCACACCCTGGCCATCGCTTCAGCACTGGTTTCCGCCCTCGCGTTCCTGGCGCCCGTGCTGTTCATCACCTCGCCGATCAGGCAGAGATTTGTGCTGTCGGCGCGAGCGCTCGATAACTTGCTTTCCCTGATCCTGATCCTGGCGGCGGCAACCATCGCCGCCGGCGCATTCCACAATTTCCGGCTGGTCGGCCTCACCGACATTTACAGCTTTCGCGGCAGTTTCGAATTTCCCGCCTGGCTGAGATATGCCATCGGCGTGACGTCGAATGCGTTGTTGCCGTTCGCATTTGCCTGCTTCGCAGCACGCGGGGACCGGTGGCGAGCGGCGGCAGTGTTGCCGCTGTTGCTGCTGTTCTACCCCATCACACTCGGCAAGCTGGCGCTGTTTGCGCCAGTCTGGCTGCTGTTCCTGCTGCTGCTATCCAGCTTCCTTGAAGCCAGAACCGCTGTCGTGTTGTCGTTGTTTCTGCCGATATCGGCCGGCGTCATCCTGGTGGCGCTGCTGAAGTCGGAAGTGCTCTCGTATCAACAGGTCATTTATTATTTCGGCACCGTCAATTTCAGGATGATCGCTTTTCCCTCGATCGCGCTCGACGTCTATAATGATTTCTTCTCGACGCACGACCACACGCATTTCTGCCAGATCTTGTTTTTGAAGCCGTTCGTCGATTGCCCTTACACCGAACCCCTGTCGGTCATGATGGCAAACGCCTATCAGCTCGGCAATTTGAATGCCTCGCTATTCGCAACGGAGGGCATTGCTTCGGTCGGACTGATTTTGGCGCCCATTGCGATGTTCGCATGCGGCCTGGTGATCGCCCTGGCAAACCGTCTGTCCGCGGGTCTGCCGTCAAGTTTTGTCCTGCTGTCGAGCGGCATTATTTTGCAAAGCTTCCTGAATATTCCGCTGACCACGAACCTGTTGAGCAGTGGGGCGGCCTTTCTCTTCCTGCTGTGGTACCTCACGCCGCGCACGATGTTTGCAACAAACCATCCGGATACGGCGCTCGCCAGCGGGGCCGGGAAGGCTTTGACGACAGCAACCGAGACTTGACCGCCCAATCTTCGGCACCGGAGCCGCTGCGGCCCGCACCTGCCGGCGCCGGCCGGAAAAGATTCGTCCGTTCAAGGAACAAAATAGCCTTCTGGTCTATTGCGGATCGGTCGCGACTCAGAATCACTGACATTTCTCAGCGTAGCGATGGCGGGGCGTTCAACCACTAAACGGGGGCCGGAATTATTATGCCTATCGGTGGCGCCAAGTATGGTTTCATCGCGCACAACGTCAATCTGTCCCCCGATGTGCACGGCGTCTATGCACTGTATGATGGCGACAATCTGATTTACTACGGCCGCGCCACCGGCGATGGCGTCACGATTCGCAGCCGCCTGCAATCGCACCTGAACGGCAAGGAACACCCGGCGACGCAGAAGGCCACACATTACAGGCGCGAGCAGTCCAACCAACCGGCCGCGCGCGAACTGGAGCTGTTGCAGGAATTCGAAAGCACCTATCGCAGGCTGCCGCGCTGCAATTGAAGGCAAGCTCAGAGCGTTTTCAAGCGAAAGCCAGGACTTGATCCGGGGCCTGCACCGCACTTGATGCGGGGTGGATACCGGTTCGCGTCAAGAAAACGCGTCAAATCAAGAATCTGGAGCCGCGTTTCGATTCAATCGAAACAGAAAAGGCTCTAGCCTTTCACCTTTGTGATCCAGCTCGGCCGGCAGGAGCCGGTGAAGGCAGTTCCCGCCCCCGCCTCGGCTCCGTTCCTGTCGAACAAGATTTCGCGGTTGCCGTGCGGAAGATCGCCATAGATGTAGAGCCTGAATGGCGCATCGCTTCCCGGCTTATGAACAAACTGAAGCGAAAGACCTGATACGGGGTCATCGATGATCTGCTCTCGAATTGCGCATACACCGCCGTCTGGCTTCAACGCCATCGGGTACTCCCTTACGCCAGGTCACAACAGTGAATCATGGCGCTGGCTCCGGTTAATGCCCGGTTAAACACCTGCTCCCGGCGCCGGGATTCTTTCCGGCCGAAGCCTTTTCAGAACCGAGGCACGCTAAAGCCGTCGGCACCGGATTGTCCGACCGGTTGGCATTTTGCGCGGCAGACATCCCTTGATTTCTCAGGAAGGGCGGCGTTTTATCGCCCTCAAGGAAGCATTTCCGGATATGAGGCAATCAAGTGGCTCCATGCAGAGCGTTCTGATCACCGGCGGCGCGGGTTTCATCGGCCAGAACCTTGTGCATGGATGGCGCGCGGCGCGCCCGGACGACCGGCTGGTCGTCGTCGATGCCATGACCTACGCGGCCAACGTGCGGAGCCTCGAACCGCTGATCGCAGACCGCAGTATCGTGTTCATCGAGGGCGACATCGGGGATGCGCCGCTGATGCGGCAGCTGTTCGACGAGCATAAATTCACACGCATCGCCCATCTCGCCGCCGAGTCGCATGTCGATCGATCGATCGTCGACCCGGAAGCCTTTCTGCAGACCAATGTGCTGGGCACGTTTACCCTGCTCAAGGCGGCGCTCGATGCCTGGCGCTCTTCGGGCATGATCGACCGGGCGCGTTTTCTTCACGTATCGACCGACGAAGTCTACGGTTCGCTGGGACTCACCGACCCCGCCTTTTCGGAATCCTCGCCGTATCGTCCCAATTCTCCCTACGCCGCGAGCAAGGCGGCGAGCGATCATCTGGTGCGCGCTTACGTCACGACCTACGGGATGCCCGCGCTTATTACCAATTGCTCGAACAATTACGGTCCGTACCAGCATCCCGAAAAGCTGATCCCGCTGATGATCATTCATGCGCTGGAAGGAAAACCGCTGCCGATCTATGGCGACGGCTCCAACGTCCGCGACTGGCTTCATGTTTCCGACCATTGCGACGCGCTGATGGCCGTGATCGAGCGGGGCCGGATTGGAGAGACCTACAATGTCGGCGGCGGCAACGAAAAGAACAATGCCGACGTTGTCGGGCTGATCTGCGACACACTGGATCGCACATTCGCCGCGGATAAGAAACTGGCATCGCGCTTTCCGTCATGTCCGGCGGCTGCGGGCAATTCCTGCCGCTCGCTCATGACCTACGTGACCGACCGCCCGGGCCACGATCACCGCTACGCGATCGACGCTGGTAAACTTGCGCGTGAACTCGGCAAGCGATCCAGTGTCGGATTTGAAACCGGACTGGGACAGACCGTTCGCTGGTATCTTGATCAGGAAAACTGGTGGCGCGAGGTGACCAGCGGCGCCTACAAGGCGTGGATCGACAAGAATTACGGCTTCCGGATCGCGGTCTGAGCGGCCATGCGCATCCTCGTGCTCAACGCGGATTATCTGCGCTTCCAGGCTTGGCTCTACCGTCGGCAGCCCGGGCTTGAAACCGCGTCCTACGCGACCCAGATGGCGGCACGGAACGCAAGCCTGTTCGGCCTCGCCGATTTTTACTCGAAGAACTTCGCCGCTTTGGGCCATCCCGCGGCGGAGATCCACGTCAACAATCCCTGGCTACAGGCCGCATGGGCGCGCCAGCATGGCGTGACGTTCGAACCGCCGGTGGCAGCGGCCGGGCGCCCTCCACTCCCCGGCTGGCTGGAGCGCGCCGTGACGCCGTTCAAGCCGTTACTGAGGCCGCTCGCCCGCAAGGTCGGATTGAGCCCCAAGCTGGATACACAAGCCGAGAACATCCTGCTTGCCCAGATTGAGGAATTCAGACCCGATCTGGTGCTCAACCAGGATGTCTTCCATGTCGATTCCCGCCTGATGCGCCGTATCAAGGGCATCGGCAACCCGATCCTGATCGGCCAGGTCGGAATCGAACCATCGCGCGGCGAGGACTGGAGCGTCTACGATCTGATGATCTCGCAACTGCCGACGACGGTCGAATTTTTCCGCGCCCTCGGGGTGCGTGCCGAAGTGAACCATCTGGCGTTCGAGCCGGCTGTTCTCGACACCTTGCCCCCCGCCCCCGCGGCCGACGTCGACGTCTCCTTCGTCGGCTCCATTTCGGTCGACCATCAGCAGCGGATCGCGCTGCTGGAAGCGGTCGCCAAGCGCTACGATCTCAAATTGTGGGGTAACCGTCCGCAGGCCCTGCCTGCCTCGTCGCCGCTGCACCGCTGCTTTCAGGGCGAAGTCTGGGGAACGGAAATGTATCAGGTGCTGCGACGCTCGCGCATCACGCTCAACTCGCATATCGACCTTGCCGGCCGGGAAGCCGGAAACATGCGGCTGTTCGAGGCAACCGGCGTCGGCGCTTTTCTCTTGACCGATTTCAAGGACAATCTGCACACGCTGTTCGCCCCGGATCGCGAGGTAGCGGTCTGGCGCTCGATTGAGGAATGCCTGGACCGCATCGATCATCATCTGCGCGACGACGATGGTCGCGCGGCGATCGCGCGTGCCGGCCAGGCAAGGACCATGGCGCAGCACACCTATCGCCATCGCGCTGCCGAAATTCTGGGTTTCGCCGACGGAGTGCGAGCATAGCGATGGAACTCCCCCGGATTGTCAGGCAGATCGGCAAGCGCGTCGTCAAGGCCACGCCGATTCTCCGACGGCATATTATGAGCTCAAGCGACCACCGCGTGCTCGGCAGCAAGGAGGAGGCCCTGAGCGCGACGGCTTCGTCGGCCGGGTGGCTTGCGGTTCGCACGGTGGCTCGACAGGAGCGCGCTTACCGCGGCCTGATTGCCGACATGAAGCGCGGTGAACCGCGGCTCGATTTCAAGGTCGCCGCAGAAGCCGTCGCCGCCACCGGTATCGCCCGTCCGCGCCTGCTGGAGGTTGGCTGCGGCAGCGGCTGCTATTCGGAAGTTTTCGCCACGCTGCTCCCCGGCGGCGTGCGGTACACCGGCGTCGACTACTCCGATGCCATGATCGCCCGCGCTCGTGTCCAATATCCGTCAACCGCCTTCGAGGTTGCCGACGCGACCGCGCTTCCCTACGCGGACGGCGCCTTCGACATCGTTTTCAACGGCGTATCGTTGATGCACATCGTCGAGTATCAGGCCGCGATCCGTGAGGCCGCGCGCGTCGCGGCACACTATTGTGTTTTTCACACGGTTCCGGTGTTTCGCGAATATCGAACGACGTTTCTGCGAAAATACGCCTATGGCGCGCCCGTGGTGGAGATCATCTTCGACAAGCGGGAACTGATGTCGCTGTGCCACCAATCCGGACTGCGGCTGCAACGCGAATGGGCGTGCATACCTTACGATATGTTCGAGGTGACAGGCCATCACTCGACGACGGAGACCTACCTGTTTTCCAGGCCTGCTAAACCCTGACCGCCCGAATCCCGACGCGCCCTCATCGATCGCCCGAGCCGACCCACAATGACCGCGCAGTCTACGTGTACACCTCGATGGGAGTTTGCGATGCAACGAAATAAAGGTTGTGACGGCTAGGATAGATCGTCTCCCAGACTCGCACAAATTTGAAGTGCGGGGTAAAGAAGCGCCGCAGATCTTCCTTGTCTTTGAATTCGTATTCGTGAAGCGCGTTGCTCTTCTTGCCGCTTTCGCTCTCGGTCAGAGTATAGCCGCTCAGGATTCCATCGGCTCCCAGACGTTCGACGATCTGGCCCATGATCGCGTTGATCTCTTGCTCGGTAAAGTGCTCGATTGCGGCATCCCAGACGATATTGTCGAACGGGCCGTCGGGGAGTCCCGCGCGGATATCCTGTTTGATATAGGTAACGTTTGGCGCGGAGTTGTAACGCCGGGCATGCGAAACTGCGGTTTCGTCGAAATCAAGTGCGGTGATCGACCGGCATTTTATTGAATAAAAATACCGCGTGTTGAAGCCATCGCCGGAACAAATCTCAAGCATTCTGGAATTGTTCTTCAGCACAAGATGCGAAAACACGCCGCGCTCGACCCAAAGGCCGTTGTTCGTGGCCGACCATTGCCAGTACTGATCGATATAATGATCGAACCATTCAGGCCGGGGTGAGAAACCCCACTGCAAGGCAAATTGGGCGAAATGAGTCCAGCCCGTCACGGTCCGCATGAACCAATTAATGCCCTTCAAAACCGATATGAGTAGTTGTCTCAATGCGCCCCCCAACTGCCCATCAATTCACATTTCCGCGCCAAGCCGCGGATCATCCGAAACATCGCTGCCACGAAGGCCAACGGGATAGCCCATGGAGGAGCGACCATCAAGAGGGGCGTCACAGACATTACAGCGGCAACAGAATCGTCTTGACGAACGGGCTGAGCACATTGTCCAGCAGGGCGAGTTCCTTGATCTGGCTCAGGCTGGTCCAGCAGAACATCGTCATGTCGGTCTCGATCACGCGTTCATCGTCAATAAATGCGACGATATTCTCGTTCGATTTCCGCCAGAACCGGCCACCTTCTTCATTGTGTTCCGCGCGATAGATGATCCGGACCCCGGCTTCGGCGGTCAGCACTTCCACCATCGGCGGGCGCTTGCCGGCATGGGCGCGCCTGATGTTGGACCATGTGCTCTGGATGGTCGGACAGAGCTGGAGCACGCCGATATTTCCCGGCTCCGCCTTTGCCTGCAAGAGAAACTCGACGCCCGCCCCCGCGCGCTCGCGCGCGATCAGGCCGAGGATACCGCCTTCCGGCTGGGTGTAGATCGGCTGGTCCCATGAGGCCACCTCGCGCAAATCGCCGCTTTCGACCCTGACGCCCTCGACGCCGAAGAACTGGCCGCTCCTGTGCCGTACATTGCCCCCCTCGTCCCGCGACCAGCCTCGAACGTCGTCAAGCCCGATCAAATCCGCCTCGAACCGGATCGAACCGCGCTGCTGTTCGCGCCACGCCAGGATCGGCGCCGGATCCTTCGGCTCGATCGCGAGCGATGCGGCGAGGCGTCCGCGAAACCAGTCGAGATGCGCGCGTTCGGCCATCAGATCACTTCCTTGAGCGCATCGATCACGGTGTCGACTTCCTCGTCCTTCAGATGCGGATACATCGGCAACGAGAAAATTCGCTGCGCCTTGCGCTCGGCCACCGGGAATTGTCCTTCGCGATAGCCGAGATCGGCCATGCCGCGCATGAGATGGATCGGCCAGCGGTAGGAAACATTGCAGTTGATGTCGCGCTTGGCCAGCCGCTCCAGCACACCGTCGCGGTCGGACGGATGCTCGACCACATAGACATAATAGGTGTGGCGGCTATGCGCGTTCTGGCGCGGCAGCACGAGCCCGCTTCCGGCCAGCGCCTGATCGTAGCGCGCGGCAATGGCACGGCGGCGCTCGATCCAGCCATCGATGCGCGGCAGCTTGAGCGACAGGATCGCCGCCTGCACCTCATCGAGGCGGGAATTGTAGCCGTGCCGTTCGGAGTAGTAGACCGTTTCCATGCCGTAGAAGCGCAGGCTGCGTGCCAGGCGGATGACAGCCTCGTCGTTGCTCATTACCATGCCGCCGTCGCCATAGGCGCCGAGTACCTTGGTCGGGTAGAACGAGAACGACGAGGCGTCGCCGACGCTTCCGGACTGGTGATTCTTGTAGAGCGCGCCTTGCGACTGCGCACAGTCCTCCATCACCTTCAGTCCGTGCCGATGCGCAACCGCCATCAGCGGATCGAGATCGACGCACTGACCATAGAGGTGGACCGGAATGATGGCCGTGGTGAGCGGCGTAATCGCTGCCTCGACCTGTTCGACGTCCATCAGGAAATCGTCGTCGCGCACATCGACGAAGACCGGCTTGGCGCCGAGGGTGCGGATCGCCGAAACCGTCGGCACCGCGGTATTGGGCACCGTGATGACTTCGTCGCCGGCCTTCACGCCCAACGCCGCGAGCGCGATGTAGATCGCATCGGTCCCGCTGTTCACCCCGACGCCGTCGCGGACGCCGAGATAGGCCGCCATCTCGCGCTCGAATTTGACGCCCTCCTGTCCCAGGATCAGCCGCCCGGAACGGAATACCCGATCCACCGTCGCGAGGATCTCGTCGCGCAGTTCATCGTATTCCCGCAAATAATCCCAAACGTTGATCGGCATCATGTTCTCACAATAGTTAGCGCGTCAGCGATCCGGGCCCGGCATTGTGCGTCCGCCAGCAGGTCGCGATGCCAAGGCGCGTGGTCGCCGCTCAAGATCGCGCGCGTCGCCGCATCCAGGAAGCGGGCGAATATATCGGCTGCCTCGAACGTCACGACGGTCTCGACATTGCGGACGCGCTGGCGCCATTCGATCCGGTGATCGGCCGGCGGGCTGAACACGCGCTCTATCATCACAGAGCCCGAATGCGCCACAATGAGCAAGCGATTTTGATATTCGCCCTCGAAGCTGAAATGGCCGGTAAAGATCCCGCCATTCGCCAGCCGCGCCAGCGCCGAGAAGCCCGTGTCGACGCCGGTCTCGGGATGGCTGGTGCCCGCCAATGCCGCAATCTGCGTTGGCGCACCGCCGCCGAGCATCCGCATCAGGGCGGCGGCATAGGGACCCATATCCAGCAGGCAGCCGCCGCCAAGTTCCCTGTGATTGCGAAAATTGCCGATCGGCAGGGGTGGAATGATGAACTGGGCGTCAACGTGGGTGAGCGGGCCGTGTTCGGCAACAAAGCCCCGCAGTGCTTCGAAATGCGGGTGATAGCCAAACACGGTGGCCTCGGCCAGCATATGACCTTTGCGCTGTGCCTCCGTTATGCCGCGCGCGCACGCTTCCAGCGTGATCATCGCCGGCTTGTCGACAAGGACGTGTTTGCCGGAAGCAAGCGCCGCCAGCGCCCAATGTTCATGCATCGCATTCGGCAGCGAAAGGTAGACGATATCGGCACGGCTTTCGTGCAGCGCCGTGTCGTAATCGGCAAAGAAACGCCCGCGTTTCGGCCATCCCTCGTTCGGCTCCGGACGGCTCTTGCTCGCGATCGATATCTCGTCGATGGCCCCGGTCTTGGCCGCGGCCGGTATTACACGTCGTTGCGCGATCGAGGAATAGCCGAGGATCAACAAGTGCATTCAACATCTCGCACAACAGCGAAAAGTAAGCCTAGCGGACGGGGACGCCCGGCGACGCGATAGCGCGGCCGGTGACAATATCAAGGCCGCGATTGATCACGGTCCGCACCTTGCGTAACGCATTGGGTATGTGATCGCGACGGCTGGCGACAGCGGGCTTGCGAATTGCCTCGATCGGCAGATCCTTGAGATGCGAAGCGACCGTCAATTCCGACTCTGCGAGCGCGGCGATATAGGGCTTGTAAATCCGCTGCCTCACGAGGTTCGGAAATGGCGCATGATACAGGCGGTGGCTGTTGAAATAATACCGGCCGCTGCGCCTGACGCCGAAAAAATGAAAAAACAGCAACGGATACCGCCCTTCGATCTCCACCGATCCGTCGCGCCATTCCACCCGGTAGTCGGCGAAATTCCACGGCGCAAGATTGGCGCCGAGGTGCCCGATGACGTGAACACCGCCAAACAATTCCGGCAAACGGTCAAGATAGCGCTGATCGGCGAAACGGTCGCCCTCCACGCGGTCATAGCACCATTCGATGCAGCGCTCGCGCCACCAGCGCAAGGCGGCAATGCCCTGGTCGCGGCGCCGAACGCTTACCCAGCCGACATTGTAGATTCCAAACCGGCGCTGGTCGGCCAATCGCCTGGTGAACCGGTGCGGGATGATGCCGAACGCGGCATCCTTCATCTCGCCATAGATCGGGTCAGGCGAGGCAAAAAAGAAAAGATCGCTGTCGAGATAGGTCACCCACTCGGCATCGGGCTCATTGTTCAGAACGAAAAGCATCCAGGCCGGCGAGCAGGTGAAGTAGTACTCGATCAAGCTCCGCCCGGGACGGGTCGCGGCAACTTCGGGATCCGCCGCTTCAAAATCGGCCAGGCGCCGCGGTACCAGGTTCGGCAGGTCGAGCGCGACCAGCGCCCGGTAACAGGCTTCGCTCAGACATAGCACCCACAGGGGCGAGCCCGGCGCGTGCAACTGAAGCGACTGATGCAATGCAAGCCCGCGCGGCAGGTAGTTGTGATCGAAGTAGGTGCAATAGACACGCTTTGCCATGATGCCTTGTCAGTCAGGTCGCGGAATGCACCGGGAGATTGCGGAAAGCGCTGCCAAAGCGTCGCGGGGGCCCATTCCTATAGCACCGGCCGCGAAGTCGCAATGCGACCCAGTTTACCCTATAAGTCATTGATAAAACTTATGAATAAACTCCTGCACTAGCAGCGATGCCGCCATTGAACGATGCGCGACTCCGCGATGATCATCATGCAGGGGGCCGGATACCGTTGCAGGTGAAAGCATTTTGAGATGTGGAATAGCGCGTGTTAACGAGACCGCTCCCAATTCCAGCCACCACGACCTTGAAGAGCAGCCGGCATGAATCGCAAGGGGATCATTTTGGCGGGAGGCCGGGGGACGCGGCTCTATCCGCTGACGCTTGCGACATCGAAGCAATTGCTGCCGGTTTACGACAAGCCCTTGATCTACTATTCGCTGACGACGCTGATGCTTGCCGGCATCCGCGAGTTGCTGATCATCACCACGCCGGAAGAGACCGCGCAGTTTCAGCGCCTGCTCGGTGACGGCCGGCAATGGGGCATCGAGCTTTCATTTGCGATCCAGGATCATCCCGGCGGCATCGCGGAGGCTTTCCTGATCGGCCGCGAATTTCTGGCCGGCAAGCCGTCGGCGCTGATTCTTGGCGACAACATCTTCTACGGCGACAATCTGCGGGCATTGTTGCGCGATGCCGCGCGACAAACCCGCGGCGCGACCGTGTTTGCATGTTGGGTCGACGATCCCGAGCGTTACGGGGTCATCGAGTTCGACGCCGCTCACCACCCGCTTCGCATCGTCGAAAAGCCGCAAGCGCCGAAGTCGAACTACGCCGTTACCGGTCTTTATTTTTACGACGAGAGGGTGGTCGATATCGTCCGTGAGATGAAGCCGTCCGCCCGGGGTGAACTCGAAATCACCGATCTCAACCAATGGTACCTCGAACGCGGCGAGCTTCACGTCGAGCGGTTCGGCCGTGGATACGCCTGGCTCGACGCCGGCACCCACGAATCGCTGCTGGAAGCCTCGCAGTTCATCTACGTCGTCGAAAAACGCCAGGGCCTGAAAATCGCCTGCCCGGAGGAAGTCGCGTTCGCCCAGGGCTTCATCGACGCCGAACAGCTGTTGCGGCTTGCCGAGCCGATGAAGGGCACCGCTTACGGGCAATACCTCATTCGCCAGGCCCGGCAACGGCCCTGACGCCCGACACTAACGCGGAATCGCTTCGATCAATTTGTCGCGAAGCGGCCGGTTGGCAAGCGGACTTGCAAGCACGGCGACCGCCACAAGCCACAGCATGCATTCGACCAGAAAATGCGCAATTCCGGCTCCCGGCAGCAGATATTGAATCGCAGCGCCGATTGCCGCACCGGCGGAGATGACCGTCACCATCATCGCCATCAGGAACAGGGTGTGGCGTATCGGGTGTTGCAGGGTTTCACCGACAATGATGATGAACAGGAAACCAAATTGGGCGATCAGGTCGCTCGACACCAGCGCTATCGCCGCTCCCAATGGGCCGAGGCGCGGGATCAGGATGATCGAAAGGACCAGAAATATCACCAGCTGCAGCGACTTGGTCCACAGCAGCAGCGTACCGCGGTTGCTGTAGTTGGCGTAGCTGAGCGCCAAAACCGGGGGTACGCCGATGCACATCCCCAGAAGCAAGGTGACCGCCAGCGTTGCGTCGAATGGAATCGCGCCATGGGTCCAGATTTCAAAAAAATCCCGCCAAAACACCAGCGCGCCGGCCGTCGTCACGCCCGCAAATAACACCAGGATGGCCGATCCTCTCGCATAGAGCCTTTGCAGGCTGTCGCGCGCGCCGATCGCGTGATCGTGCCCCAGTTCGGCCGCCAGCGGCAGCGTCATCTGAACGCAGAGCCCTCTTAACAAGCCGACGATCGTGCGCGTCAATCCCCACTGGGCGATGGCGATACGGTCCGAGACAAAGATGCCGATCAACAGCACCGAAATGTAGCTAAGTCCGACCTCGGCAAAATTCATAACGGCAAAAGGGAAAGCACCCGCGAATTGTCCGGCCGTCCAGCGCCAGGAAATCCGCTGACGAAAATCTCCGATGAAGGGAAATTGCTGCTTCACGTCCACGAACAGAATGTAGACCAACGTCGCAATTTGCCCTGCCACATAAGCGATGACGACAACCAGCAGGCTGCCGGTCGCGATCACGCCGACGACCTGGCCGAGTTGGCCGAGCGCAACTCCCCAGGCCTGCAGCCTGACTATTCGTCCGTAGTGTCCGCGGGCACGGTATAGCGCACTCGCCAAATTGATCGGCAGCGAGAAGACCACGCCCACCGTCATGACGGCGAACGCCAGGTCGAAGTTCGGCTCAGCCGAAAATCCAAGCACCTTCGAAGGCGCAACCAGTCCGAAGATCGTCAGAAGCAGCAGAGCAAACAGCGCGGTAAACCAGACGAAAAGCTGAAATACCGCACCGTAATAGCGATTGGTCCGGCGCTCGCAATCGTCCCGCGACTTGAACGAAAGAAAGCGGTTGAGCGACCAGGCATGCAAGCCACCGTCAGCGGCCGTAATGAGGCTTCCAGCGGCAAAGATTGTCAGCCAGGCGGACAAGGTACCGCTTGTCCAGTATTTGAGAAAAAGAGGAATGAGGACAATCTGCTGCGTCAGGGCAAACAGCACCTGCATGACATTGGCCGACCATCCGCCAAAGATGCGACGCGCACGGCTCGAAGTCGGAAGCGTCACGTTTCCTCACAGATATTATCTTGCCAGACCAGACGACAATGTCGGCGCGCAGCCTGCAGCGGGCATCCCCTGAGGTTTCCCAGCAATGGACGCCTTGAGGAGGAAGATGCGGGCTACCTCATCGCGCTTGCTGGACAAATGTCCTCTTGGCCGATACCCAGCACAAAGCCATATTGTGCTGCGCGGCGTCGTACAAGAGGCCTCGATTCCGGCGCCGGAATTCCATAGCTTCGAAGGACAACCGAAAAGCGCATTTTTACCATCAACAGGAACCTTCGGCGAAATTGTTTGCGCGTACAGCCTCATGCGACGTGACCCCGCGAGACCGTCCGGTCCGGCTGGCGGGCTATGCCTCACGCAAGGCTCCGGTCTCCACGATTCTTGATCCCATCGAGATTTCAGCCGTTCTGCTGGAATGCGCCGGTCAGCGCTGCCTGATCTTCAGTTTCGATCTGATGATCGTCGGCTCGGAGCTGCAGAGGATTGTCCTCGGCAACCTCCAGCGGCTTGGATTTCGGCCCGACGAAATCGTGCTTTTGGCCTCGCATACGCATTATGCGCCGGCTACCGATCAGGCTTGCGCGCCGCTCGGCATGCCGGACGTCGTGTTCGTCAACGATGTGGCTGAGGCTACCGAAAATCTTGTGCGACGAATTCAACGGCAACCACCTTCAGAAATCAGCCTCGATGTTTTTCGGGGGCCGTTGAATCACGCCATCAACCGCCGCCGCTATTGGCCCTTTCCGACCTTTGGCCGGACCTACGGGTTCAGGCTGACCAGTTGCAGCTTCGCGCCGAATCCGTCGGGTCCCAGGGATGAGCAGGCTACCGTTGTCCTGCTACGGAAGGCGGACGATGGACGAGCGCTCTGCGCGATCTGGCATTATACCTGCCATCCGACGGCCGTTGTTCCAGCGGACGTCATCAGCGCCGACTATCCGGGCGCAGTACGCCGCGCGCTGCGCCGACATTTTGGCGACATTCCCTGCGTTTTCGTCCAGGGGTTTTGTGGAGATATCCGGCCAAATATCGATGTTTCCGCGCCAACGACGGATTTGCGCGCGCGCCTTCGCAGAATGATACGCACCGTCGTGTCGGGTCCCGGTTTTGCCGATCCCTCGGCCGAGGACTGGACGCGCTGGAGCCAAAGTCTGGCGACCCGGGTGGCCGATATCGCGCAAAGCAATCCTGCCAAAACGATCTCGCCCACAAGCCTCCAAACCGGATCGGCGGCTATTCCTCTTACTGATTTCTTTAGTGGTTCCACACCCGACAAGGCGCTGGCGGCCCAGGTCGTTCGGATCGGGGATGAACTGGAGATCGTGGCGCTGTCGGCGGAAGTAACCGTGGAATGGGAGCGCATTCTCGATGCAGCGGTTCCGATTCCGTCGCCGCGGATTCGACTCTATGCAGGATACCTCGGAGCGCTGTTCGGCTATCTTCCGACTGCGGCACAGGTTCCGGAAGGAGGCTATGAGGTCGAGGGATTTCAGCCCTTGTTTGGTTTGTCAGGCGCCTTCGATCCCGCTCGGATCAGCCCGGCCGTTGCCGGATGCGTAAAAAATGCGTTTGAGAATCTCGAGCAGGCAAAAAGCGTGCGCGAGGGTACCGGTGCCGCCGCCGGCGCAATGATGGGATCGCAGGACCATTGATGACCGACGAGTTGCTCGCAAGCCGCAGCTTCAACCCGAACGATCAGATCGCATTTGCCCGGCTCTCGTCCGACTGGAATCCGATGCATCTGGACCAGGCCTTCGCACGACGCACCCAGGTCGGGGCGCCGGTGGTGCACGGGATTCACACGCTCGCCTGGGCGGCAAACGCCATGCTGCGTGCCTCCCCCTTCAAGATCGCGAACATAAAGGCCAGATTTCTGCAGCCGCTCTATCTTGATGAGGTCGCCTCCGTCAGAATTCGGGATCGGAGCGACCGCCGGATCGAATTCGAGGTCATCGCCGCAGACACGGTGGTCGCGCTCATCAAGCTTTCCTCGACGCCTGGAAAATTCGCAGGTCAAAGCGCGCGACGCGCCTCGTCGGCGCCCACCCGGATGTCACAGCCCGCCGACCTGCGCTTCGAGCAGCTCGCCGACCAGGCTGGCGCGGTTTTGATCGGCGATGGCGACCCGGAATCGTTATTTCCCGCGCTTTCCCTCGCGATCGGCCCTTCGGCGCTCAGGGCGCTGCTTGCGACGTCGCAGATCGTCGGCATGGCTTGCCCGGGGCTTCATTCGCTGTTTGCCGGTCTCGACGTCAATTGTGATTCTAAGGCCGATCCGGAAAGCGCCCTCGCCTACGCCGTAAGCAAGGTCGATGCGCGATTCCGGTCGTTGCAGATCGACGTCTCCGGCTCCGGCATCGCGGGCCGGCTGGAAGCCTTTGCGCGTCCGGCCCCGCCGTCTCAACCCGGAATGGGCGAGATATCCGCGCGCGTTGCCGGAACCCCGTTCGCCGGGCAGAAATCGCTGATCGTCGGCGGCTCGCGCGGCCTGGGCGAGGTGACGGCGAAAATCATAGCTGCCGGCGGCGGACGGCCGGTCATTACTTACAGGGACAGCAAGCATGAGGCTGAAACGGTCGCAGCCGAGATCCTTCGGGCCGGAGGCCAATGCGAAATTCTGCATTACGATGTGCTCCTGCCGGCGCGCGAGCAATTGCAGAAACTGGGCGCGGTCGATTGCTGCTACTACTTCGCGACCCCGAAGATATTCCAGCGCAAGTCGGCGCTGTACGAGCCGGACAAGCTGCGGACGTTCCTGAGCTTCTATGCGGACGGCTTCTTTGACCTCTGCACAGCGCTGGCTCATGACCGGTCGGAAAAGCTCGCCATATTCTATCCGTCGACCGCTGCGATCGATGCGGCGGTCAGCACGACGGCAGAATACGCCATGGCGAAGATGGCCGGAGAGATCCTGGCGAAGTACGTGAACGAATTCATGTCCGATATCTGCGTCATCTCCCGCCGCCTGCCCCGAATCCTGACGGATCAGACCGCAGCCGTGGGCGTTGCTAGCGCCGACAACGTGTTGGACGTGTTGCTTCCCATTGTATATGAGGTGCAGCAGATGGCGCGGCTCGATCCGGCCCCGCGCGGCTGACCGTTCCCGGCCCGAAAGGACTTGCGCCGCAACAGCTTGTCCGAAACATCTTGTCCGAAACATCCTGCCCCTGAAACCTATCGTGCCTCCAACATGTCTGGCGTCGTCCGCAGCTCCATCAAACGCGTTGCCCAGAAGCTTTTGGGGCAAGACGACGTGCGCGGCTTCGCGCGCCAGCAAAAACTGTGGCTCTCGAAAAAGATCTATCGGCGTCCGGTTTCGATCGCGGATCTCAGGCAACAGCTGATCGACCTGGGGGTGACGCCTGGAAGAACCCTCTGGGTGCAGTCGTCATGGAACGAGTTCTATAACGTTCCGCTGCGTCCCTCTGAGATGATCGACCTGTTGCGCGACCTGCTCGGCCCGGGCGGAACGCTTGCCATGCCGGCATTCCCGATCGATCACGATCCGGACAAGGTTTTTTTCGTCGACAAAGCGCCGGTCTATACGGGCCTGCTGTGCGAAGTCTTTCGTCGCACTCCCGGCGTCCGCAGAAGCATTCACCTCTCCTCGTCGGTGTGCGCCGTCGGTCCGAATGCGGATTATCTGGTGAGGGATCACCATCTCACCCTGATGCCCTGGGGAAAGCAGAGTCCATTCTACCGGCTTGGCGAGTTGGACGCGCGAATGCTCGGGTTGGGCGCGGGCTTCAGTTTCATGACGCCCCTGCATACCGTGGAATGCCTGCTTTATGACGAGGTCCCGTTCTTCCAGCGGGTATTCGACGGCACCATCAGGTATCGATGGAAAAGCGCTACTGGCGAGACCGGCGAGCACGAATTCATGCGGCGGATCGGCGATATCAGGCCGCAACGGCTGCGCCGCCATTTTGGTCCGGATATCTGCGTCGACGCCAAAATATCGAATTTGAGGATACTTGCCGCGGATGCTAAACCGTTCATCGAGCACGCCGTTACGCTTGGTCGCAACGGCATTACAATGTATATCCAGCCCGTTCCAAGGCCTGAGCTTTTTGTCTCTTCGAAGGGATCGACGACCTGATGGTGGATGCGTCTGAAAAACTGACTTCGTCTGACGCCATACTTGTCAGGGTACAGGATGTTTTCCGCGCGGAGCTGGACGATGAGGACCTCGTGATCGGGCCGGACACCAGCCAGAAAAATCTCAAGGCCTGGGACAGTCTGGCGCATGTGCGGCTGGTCAGCGGCATCGAGAACGAGTTCGATGTTCAGTTCAATCTCACCGAGATCGAGCAGATCGCGTCAGTGCGACAGTTTGTTCAACTGATTGAGGAACGCTCGCGGTGAGTGAGCCCACGGTGCCGACGAACCACGCGGCGAAAATACCCCTTTCGGCGCTTCCCTGGCTGCCGCGCCCTTCCGGAAGGATGCGGGACCGGGTCGCTTCGCTGCCGGCCGAGCCTTTCGAGGCGCTGCTGTTTTTGCATGGGCTGGCGCAGGCGGGTTGGGGTGAGGCCGATCTGCGTTTTCTCGGCCGAAAAGTGAGCACCATCCTGCGGTCCGCCCCCGCCGGCTTCGCCGCCGAGGCCCGCAAGCACGGCCTGGCGCGGGTCCGGATATTGATGCTGTCGGCCAGCACCGCCTCACTTATCGCTGATGCCCTGATTGGCACTGCGATCCGGTTCAAATTCCTGCTCGACATCACGATCGCGGAATATGAAGAGCCGGAGCCCTGGCTCGAGCGAAATAGCGCCGAGCTGAAGAAAAATCCTCCGGACTTCGTGCTGGTGGCTTCCGACAGCCGCATGCTGAAGCTCGCTGCTCCGCTTGGCGATGAAGCCGCGGCTGCGCAGGTCATCGAAGCCGCGATCGGTCGCATTTCGAGAATTGCCGAAGTCGCTGAAGCGGCGACGGGCCGCCCGGTCATCCTGCAGACGCTGGCGGGCGATCCCGATGCCATTCAGTTCAACATGGACCTTGGCCTGCCGGGCAGCCCGCGTTATCTCGCCGCCGAATTCAACCGCCGCCTGGTGCAGGAAGCGCGGCGGGATTCGCGGCTGGTGCTCGATGTCAACGCGCTGGCAAGCCTGGTCGGATACTCCGCGTGGTCGGCCGGACGCTATTGGTATGCCGCAAAGTACCCGTTCGCGACCACCATGATCCCGCTCTACGCCGACAACGTCATGCGAATTCTCGCAGCGCAGATGGGGCGATCGCGCCGCGTGCTGGTTCTCGATCTCGACAACACGATGTGGGGCGGCATCGTCGGCGACGACGGTATCGAAGGTCTTGCGCTCGGCAGCGGCAGCCCGCTGGGCGAGGCTCATTCGGCGCTGCAACGGATGGCGCTCACGCTGAAGGAGCGCGGCATCATCCTTTGCGTTTCCTCGAAGAACGACGAGACGATCGCGCTCGATGCGTTCCGCAACCATCCCGAGATGATCCTGAAGGAGGACGACATCGTCGCCTTCCGGGTCAATTGGGACGACAAGGCTGCCAACATCAAGGCGATATCGGATGCGCTCGATCTCGGTCTGGATACCTTCGTGTTCCTGGATGACAACCCGGCCGAGCGCAAACGCGTTCGCGACGCGCTGCCGTCGGTGGCGGTTCCGGAATTGCCGGAAGATCCGAGCGATTGGCTGTCGGTGTTCCAGGCCGCAGGATATTTCGAGCAAGCCGACTTTTCAAAAGAGGACCAGCTCCGGGCGGGGTTCTACAAGGCGAACGCGCTACGCACCGCGCAGCTGGAGCGGATCGGCGATCATGACGATTATCTCCGCTCGCTCGGAATGACGCTGTCGATTGCGCCCTTCGACACCGCAGGCCGCAAGCGAATTGCCCAGCTGATATCGAAATCAAATCAGTTCAACCTGACGACCCGCCGCTACAGCGAGGCCGAAATCGCCGCCCTGCAGTCAAGATCCGACGTTCTCGCGATCCAGGCGCGGCTTCAGGATATTTTCGGTGACAACGGAATGATCTCCGCCGTCATCTGCCGTCAGACCGGCCAATGCTGGGAAGTGGACACCTGGATCATGTCTTGCCGCGTTCTCGGGAGACGCGTAGAGGAAACCATCCTTCAATACCTTGTCGAAGAGGCCCGCTCGAGGGGCATAACCGAGATCACCGGACGCTATATTCCGACCGCCAAGAACGGTCTGGTTCGCGATCATTTTTCAAGACTTGGCTTCGTCCAGACCGGCTCGCAGGACGGCGAAACGACCTGGCAGCTTGCCATCAGCAGTTATGGCGAGAAGAGCCTGCCCTTGAAGGTGGACCTGCAACGCGAGCGCAAACTTGCCTCGGTTGGCCGATCCTGAACCCCTTTACCGGACGATGTGATGCAGGGGCCCAGGCGACGAGGCTCAGAGGCCGTCGGACTCGCCGTTCTTCGGTGTGGAGCGGGGGATGAAGGGTGCGTAGGACACGTCGACGCCTCCTGCGGCCGTTCCTGTCAGGCCGGATACGGTGGAAGCACCGGAAGCGCCGTCCGGACGCTGGAGCGCAAGAACCTCGGCCTGGCCGGCCTTCCTGAGCATCACTTCGCGCCCCTGCACCGAGCTGAGCTCCCAGCCGGCGTATGTTTCGCCCTGACGCAGACGGACGGTTTTCTGGCTGGTCTGGTCAAGGAATACGGCCAAGGCGTCGCTCTCCCCCACGACTGCTCCGATCAGGGCCAGCGGCGGATGTTCCGGCTCCGCCGCTTTCTGCGGAACGGGTGCACTGGCCTGATCCACCCGGGGTGCAACCACGGCTCGTTGCGGCGGACGGCGGGAGGCCGAAAAGATCGGGCGCTCCTGCGTGGCGGTCAGGACCGAGAGCGGCACGGCCCATAACGGGTTTGCGCTCGGAAGCGGCCTGCCCGGCTCCCGCTTCGGCCCCGCGATCGGTTTCAGGCTGCCGAGGTCGACGGTATCGGCGGCTTCCCTTGCCGCGTCGCCGGACAGGATATCCAGCGTGGCCGAGGTCGCTGCGAACAACCTTGGGGCCGGGCCGGCCGCGAGCATCCCGCCGCAAAGCAAGGCCAACGCTGGGATTCTGGACCACCTGACCATGTCAGTCCTGCCGCCGCCCCGCCGCTTGCCACCATAGGAAAGGCAGGGCCAATGCCCTGTAGCCTAGCCGGATCAATCCCGCCCTTCAACATAATGCGACACAGGTTCAAGCCGCCGCCGATCGGAGACTCACAGGCGTTCAATGAAGTTTTTGGGAACTTTTGGCCTCGCAAACCCCGAGAATGTTGCCGATCGGGCACGACAATTCGGGTGCCAAAGACCGGTCTCCGGTAATGTCACCAGCTATTCCGGCCAGCGCGTCGTCAGGTACGGTAGGCAAAAGTCGCAGGGATTACTCGATCACCTCGTCGGCGCGGGCGATGATTGTTGGAGACAGCTCAATGCCCATCGCTTTCGCGGTGCGGAGGTTGATCCTGAGATCGAACTTGGTGGGACGTTCGAAAGGCAAATCGGCGGGCTTTGCACCTTTCAGAACGCGATCAAGCTGCGACATCAAGTGACGGGAAGCGTCGGCAAAATCAGGCCCGTACGACATCAGGCCTCCATTGGCGACCCAGTCGGGCGAAGGAAAAATCGCAGGTTTGTTGCTGAGGCCGACGATCTTGATGATCTCGGCCATGTGAGCGTTGAGAACAACATCCGGAACAAACACAAGTGCGTCAAATCGGGCGAGGACTTCGGGGCTTAGCGCCTTGGCAAGATCGGCGGGGTCATCAACGTTGATGGGCACAACCGCAAAACCGAGCTTGCGACCGGTCTCCAGGACGGGCGCAAGACTTTGTGCGCCGCTGCTGACTCCTGTCGTAACCGTCCCAAGGCGGACCCCGCGCGGGACAACCTCCCGCATCAACTCGACGCGTTTGACCGTGGTTTCCTCGGAGAAAACCGCAATACCGGTTACATTGTGACCGGGACGAGCGAGGCTATCCGCGAGTCCCGACTCAACCGGGTCAACGGCGGTGAAGGCGACGATTGCAATTGTTTGAGTTGCCTGGTGGGCGGCCAGCGCGGCGGGAGTGCTGATCGCGACAATGACGTCTACGCCGCCCTCCTGCACCAATTCTCGCGCCAGCGCAGGCAGTGCACCGATATTGCCCGCCGCGTTCCGAAACTCGAGATGAATATTGCGTCCTTCGATGTAACCAAGCTCAAGCAGTTGCCCGCGGATTCCGTCGACCTGTGACGGAACGTCGACCGCTGATAGGTGGACGACACGCGGCATTGCCGCCGACTTTTGCGCCGTTGCAAAAAGCGGCCACATCGTGGCCCCGCCCAGTATTGTGATTAACTCGCGTCGTCGCATGCGACCTCGCCGCGCAATACCCAGGCTATAGCGGCCCCAGACCGTTCGGCGAGTAACATTGTTCGCCCCGCCTATTTTCCGCCCTGCCACTGCCCGGAAACGCCGAGCACCACCCTGATCCGCCCCGATCCGTTTTCGTTCATGGCCGTGGTCTGCGGTACCTGCACGTCGAGCTGATCGACGAACAGAAACGGCATGCCGGCCTCGAGATCGTAAAGCACCTTCTGCAGGCTTGGCTGTTCCATTTCGCAACTGACGATCAGGCCCACCTGGCCGTCCTTGGTCTGGGTGCCCAGCACGTCGACTTGCGACGACTGGATGGTACCGCCGACATTGCCGACGGCGGCTGCGACCCGCTGCAGCAGGGTGGCACCCGCAACTGTCACGGTCGGTCCCTCCAGGAACGGCGTGCCCGGATGTTCGGCGGCGAGCGACGATGCCGCGCTGCCGCGCGGCTTCCGGCCGCGCAGCTGATCCAGCAGGTCGGAGGTTTGCGCCAGTGCCTGCCGGTGATCGGCGATGTCGGAGATCGCGATGGCGGCGGTGGCCAATAGGCCGCCGAGCACGGCGACATAAAGCACGACCGCGACCAGTGGAGAGCGCGTCAGCGCGCGGGCGATGGCGTTTTGCGAATTCATGGGCTTGCCGTATTCTTCGGTTCGATCCGCGCCTCGATATGAAAGCGCTCGCCGGGATCGGAGGACGAACGCGTCGTCGGGGCATAGAAGGTGGCGCGGGTGAAATGCTGGGATTGCTCGATCAGCGGGATCAGCGACGGTGCGTCGCGGGTGATGCCGACGATCTGCAGCTTGTTGCCGGCCAGATGCAGTTCGGTGACGTAAGTATGGTCGGGAAGAATATGACTCAACGCCTCGAGCACGATGACACTGGCTGGCGTCTCATATTTGCGCCGTTCGAGTACCGCAATCGGCGAGCGATCGCCGCCATCGCTGCCGGCGCGGATGGCGGCGCGGCGCTGTGAAATCTGCTGCGCCAGCTCGCTCTCCTGCGCGCCGAGGTTATCCGCCACATAGGCCGCGGCTATCCCCGCAAGCAGCGCCGTCACCGCGGCGACGCCGAGCGCGATCAGGAGCGCCCGGCTCAGACGCGCGGCGTCGAGATGCCCGCGCGCTTTCTGCTCGAATACCTTGACGCGACCGGCATTGCGCTCGGCGACATCGGTACAGACCGCGACGGCTGCGGGATGGAAGCTCGAGACCGCCTGCACATAGCTCATCGCCACCTTGCGCGTGGTTGCCGCGATCACCGTGGTGATGCTGTCAGTGCCACTCTCAGCGGGGGCGCTGCATCCGAACACCGCCTCGCTCGCACTCCACGGCGTCAGGCGATCGATCTGCGCGCGCACGATACCGTCGAGGAAATCCGCCGCCCGCGCCGGGAGTTCAAGCGGACGAAACAGGAAGCGGGCGGGTTGGAGAACGATCTCGACCCGGCCTCCCCTGAACATCGGCGCGAGATTGGGCGCATTAAACGCGCCGTCGGCGAATGTAATGCGTGCCGGAACGTTGTCCGGCTTGGCCGCGGTCTCAACCGCGAATCCGCCTTTGTCGTCCTCAACCAGCCGGACCACGCGTGGGGACACCAGGCGGTCGAATCCGCCAATGATCGCGGCAGCCACGCTGGCCGTCCATGCGTTGAGGATCGCGCCGATGGTTTGGAGCAGCTTCATCCGGAAGAGGCCCTTTGCGGTGCCGCGCCACCGTCGGAGGCATCGCGCCACGACAATACACGATAAGGCTCCTCACCGCCTTCGAGAAGCAGGATTACGACCTCCGCCGTGCTGCGCCGTCCGTTGCCGGACTCCGCGGCGATCGTCATCCGATAGGCTTTGGAGCCGGAAAGCGTGACCCCCTCGCCGCCGGCAACACCCAGCAGCGAATGCGGATCCTGCCTCGGATCGGATCGCTGCGACAGCACCTCCTGCAAAATCTCAGGGGTCATGCGCGGCAGCGCCGCCACCACCTGCGGCGCGGCGTCGAGAATATTGATCGTAGCCAGATTGCTGAACACCGTTACGAACGGCAGCATGCGCTCGATGAACGCCGGCGGTATTCCCTGCAGCAGCCACAGTTCCTCCGTTTCCGGGAACGGCGCATGACGCGGCACGTAGGCAACGCCGGAGGTGCGGTAGAACGAATTTTCAGGATCGTCATCGCCCAACTCGGTCGGCGCCCGCCAGGCCAGGATCCGGTCGGCATAGGTGGCCGCATTCGACGGCGCGGCGCCCAATCCGACCATGAGGCCGGCGAGCAGGCCTTTTGGCGCGGCGTTGAGATCGATACGCGCGGCTTCGGACCGGAATGTCACGGTTACCTTGCCCGCGCCCACCCGGGCATCGAACGTCCCGCTGGTCGGACGGAGTTCGTCGTTGACGGCCGTCAACCGATACGCGGCGAGTTCGAGCCCGGCGGTCACCAGCGCTTCGGATTGGACCCGGTCGGTACTTGCGGCCACCACCACCGCGGTGTTGGTGACATAGGTGAGATAGATCAGCACCAGCGCCGACAGCGCTGCAAGTATCCAGAGCACGGCGACGACGATGAAGCCGCGCGCGCTTCGCTTCTTTCCGATTCCGAATCCAGATTCCATGCCGTCGGGTGCAGCGGTCAAAGCTGCTCCTCCTTTTTTTGCGCATCGGGCCTCGCCCTTGCGGTCAGGCAAGATGACGGAATTTTTGCCCGCACGCATTCGGCCCACGCATTGACGTGGACGATAGTCGCGCTGGAAACGGCGAGCACCTGCCCGGTCGCGCCGTCGCGCACCGCGACACGGATCCTGTCGGGAAGCTGCGCCTGGCCGCGCCAGTTCGTCTGCCAGACCTGATCCGGTCCGGCATAGGAAAAGATCACGCGAAACGGCGAGCGGATCAGCACCACCTGATCGGCGAACCGGATCTGCGCATCTGACGGCATCGGCGCGAACGGCGTGCGCTCGCGCACCATCGCCGGGCCCTGGCTATCGGCTTTCTCGACCAGCCTGACGATCTCCAGGCCAGGACGCGCATTGGGACCGATCGCGGTGCGCACGAAGGTGACGGCCAATTCGGCCCCCTCGAACAGCGGCACCCTGGCATCGCTGTTGATTGGGATCATCTCCGCGACCGACAGGTCGGCAACGATGCGATTGATACCCATGGCGAGCCGCTCCGCGCGCTGGACCCGCGCCATCCCCCGGTTCCAGTTCGGCAGCCATTGCGCCGTCACCGTCGCCAACGCGGCGAGGATTACCGTCATCAATAATGTCGCCAGCACGATTTCGATCAGCGTGAAGCCTGCCTGATCGGCCAGCGCGCGGCGCGGGGTCATGCTCATTCGGCGACCTTTGGCACCAGCCGAACCGTCGTGAACTGCATCGCCGGGCCGCCGGGCGCCTGCAGCCGCATGACGACGGCGAGCGGAACGAAATGCTGGTCTTGCGGCGCAGCGCCAGCATCCGCGATATTCATCGGGGCGACGTCGATGCGCCAGCGATGGCCGGCGAGTTCACCGGACTGCCGGCCGGGCTTCAACAGATTGCGCGCGGGCAATTCGGCAAGCAGCGTTTCGGCGGCACCGGTCAGGGCCAGCCGCTGTTCGATCGAGCGCGTCCCCTTCACCGTGGTTGCGATCACCGCGCCGATCGACGATAGCACGGCGGCGATGATCGCCAGCGCCACCAGCGCTTCGATCAGGGTAAAGCCGGCAATGCCGTCAGAGCATCTTCTGCGGGACAATATCGACGCCTCCGGTCAGCCAGTTGACGCGAACCTCATAGCCCATCCCCGGACGCGCCAGCGCGATCACACCGCCGCACGACATTCCCGAGGGAAAGAAATCGATCGATCTGCCGGAAGTCCGATCCGCGCAGCGCGACGCCAGCATCGCCCGCAGCGTGACATCGTCGGGCAGGCGGATGATGCGACCGGTCACGCCGGAGCGGATCGATCGCCACTCGGCGTCGATCTGCGTCGCCACCTGCACCTGCCGGCGCAGCGCCGCGTTGCGGTCAGCCTTCAACAAGGCCGCGGTTGCCACGGCATAGCTCTCGAGCTTGGCGCGCGTGGTGGCCCGCGGTATCGCCGGCAGGATGATGGCCGCGAGCAAGCCGATGATGGCGAGCACGCACAGGATCTCGATCAGCGCAAAACCCCGCTCAGCGAGGCGCTCAGCGCGCACCGCTGGCAATGTCGGTAGCTGTTCCACTGCCGCCTTCCTGACCGTCTGACCCGAGCGAGATGATTTCGTAAGCAGCCCGTTCGCCCGGCGAACGATAGATGTAGCTGTGCCCCCAGGGATCGTTGGGCACCACGCCGCCGCGCAGATAAGGCCCGTTCCAGCCGGGCGTGTTGTTGCTGCGCGTCAGCGCCGCAAGGCCTTCATTGGTGTTGGGATAACGTCCAAGGTCGA
>CAVZWE010000005.1:0-39476 GCA_963778925.1 uncultured Alphaproteobacteria bacterium
GGTAATAGAGATCGAGCGCGCTGGAAAAGCTTTCGATCTGGATTTTCGCGGCCTTGGCCTTGGACTCGCCGAGATAGCCGAGCACCCGAGGTCCGACCAGCGCCATGATCAATCCGATGATCGTGATCACCACGAGAATTTCGACCAGCGTGAAGCCGGCCTGCCGGCGCCGCGACCGGCGCGGGCCCGTTGTGGAAGTTGAAACCGTTCGAGTCACCTTGGTCGTCTCCCCGGTCTTCGTTCGTTTGCGCGCAATCATCTGTCGGTTCGTTTGCGCATGATGTTCCCGGAAAACCGGTTCCCACTTTTCCGGACCATGCTCTAGCCGACAATCTGACTCACGGACATCAACGCTGTCATGACAGACACGATCAATCCGCCGACCACGATGCTGATCACGATGATCGCCGCCGGCCCGGCAATTCCGACCACCCGATCCAGCGTGCGCTGCAGCTTGGCCTCGTAGAATTCGGCGACACGGCCCGCCAGCATCGGCAATTGTCCGGTTTCATCGCCCAGACGCAGCATCCGCACTGCCATCGCCGGCAATGCCTGGGTATCGGATAACGCATCCGACAGTTTTGCGCCATGGCGGACGCGGTCGGCGGCATCGGTCCAGACCGCAGACGGGCCGGTCGATGACATCATATCGACAAGAATCCGAAGCGTCGTCGTGAGATTCACACCGCTTCCCAGCAGCAGCCCGAGATTCCGGCAGAACAGCGAGGTCCGATAAGCCATCATCACCTGCCGGATCGCCGGCAGCCGCACCAGCGCGTTTGAGATCGCGCGGCGGACGCCCGGCTGGCGCAACAACAGCCAGCTTGCGGCAATGGCCGCTGCCACGATTGCCAACACCGCGTCGGAATTGTTGCGCAGGAAGGTCGAGAAGTTCAGAAAGGTGAGAATGATCGGGTCGACCTTGGCGCCGAAATCCTGCAGCACGCTGGCGAATTGCGGCAGCACGAAGGTCAGAAAGAACAACAGCACGCAGGCTGCCGCACCGAGAACGAACAACGGATAGCGGATGGCATCGCCGAGCCGGCGTTTCAGCGCTTCGGTGCGGCTTCGCTCATCGGCGAGCACCTCGAGCACCTGATCCAGCGACCCCGACGCCTCGCCGACGCGGATCAGCGCCACATACATGGCCGGAAACAGCGCCTCGTGCCGCGACAGCGCTTCGGCGAAGCTTTCGCCGGAGACGACGCGTGACCTGATATCGACAACCACCGGCCGCAGCCGGCCAAAATCACGGTCGGCGGCAAGCAATTCGAGGCCGT
Organism: uncultured Alphaproteobacteria bacterium; assembly: GCA_963778925.1. Lineage (GTDB taxonomy): Bacteria > Pseudomonadota > Alphaproteobacteria > Rhizobiales > Xanthobacteraceae > Bradyrhizobium. The sequence goes on from CAVZWE010000005.1 coordinate 1,281, forward strand.
CATTGATCCGCGCGCCGGCGCGCAGCAACAGCGCGAGGTCGCGCGTGAAAATCGTGACGTCTTCGGCCGTCGGTTTGTTGAAGATGCTGAAGACGTTGCGGGCCGAGCCGCCACCCTCCTCGAGCGTGACGTTATCGACCAGCACGAGGCCGAGGCGCTCGATGCGCTGCGCGACATCGCCGGGCGCCGCCGCTGCGATCGCGCCCGAGACCAGTTCGCCGTTGCTGTTGAGAGCGCGATAACGATAGCTCGGCATCGGATCACCGAATCGTCGTGACGCGGAAAACCTCGGGCACGGTGGTGAGGCCGGCGCGGCATTTGGCAACCGCGTCCGCCAGCATCGTGGTCATGCCGCCGGCCATCGCGGCCTGGTCGATGGTATGCGAATCCGTCTGCGGTCCGATCAGCTTGCGAACCTCATCGGACATTTCCAGGATCTCGAACACGCCGTTGCGGCCGCGATAGCCGGTGCCGCCGCAGCGTTCGCAGCCCCCTGCATGATGAATCACCTCTCCGGCGTTGAAGCCGATCACGGCGAAGCGCGGATCCTTGTCGATGTCGGCTGCCGTCAATCTGTGCGGCACCTTGCAGCGATCGCACAGCACCCGCACAAGGCGTTGCGCGACCACGGTGCGAAGCGTCGACTTCAACAGAAAACTCTCGATGCCGAGATCGATCAGCCGCGGCACCGCGGCCGCCGCGGTCTCGGTATGCAGCGTCGTCAGCACCAGGTGTCCGGTCAAGGCCGCATGGATAGCGATATGCGCGGTCTCGGCGTCGCGGATCTCGCCGACCATGATCACGTCGGGATCCTGGCGGACGAAGGCGCGCATCGCCGACGCAAAGGTGAGACCGATCGACGGCTTGACCTGCGACTGGTTGATGCCGGGAATTTCGTATTCGACCGGATCCTCGATCGTCAGGATCTTGCGGGTGGGCTCGTTCAGGATCGACAGCATGGTTGCAAGCGTGGTGGTCTTGCCGCTGCCGGTCGGTCCCGTCACCACGATCATGCCATGCGGCAGCGCGAGCAGCCGGGTCATGATGCTTTCGTCGCGGACCGACAGGCCGAGCTTTCCCATTTCGAGCAGGCCGCGGTCGCGCGGCAAAAGGCGGATCACGGCGCTCTCGCTCGCCTGCGTCGGCATGGTCGCGACGCGGACATCGAGTTCGGAACGGCTGACACGAACCCGCGCGGCGCCGTCCTGCGGCAGCCGCCGCTCGGCAATGTTGAGACCGGCGAGGATCTTCACCCGCGAGATCAGCGCCTGCGGCGGGATGCCCGGAGGCGCCGGCATCGCGCGCAACAGGCCATCGACACGCATGCGCACCACAAGCCCGGTGCGAAACGGTTCGATATGAATATCGCTGGCGCGAAGCTCGACCGCGCGCTCCAGCAAATCGTTGAGCGCGCGCACCACCGGCGCGCCGCTGGCGAGATCGCGCAGGCTCTCGATATCGTCGTCGGACTGCTGGGTCGACCCTTTGGCAGCCTCATCGGCATTCGCGCCATCGGCATCGGCGCGCTGGTCGAGCAACGTCGTAATGTCCTCGAACGATGCGACTGCGACCTCAACTGGTGCGCCGAACACGATTTCCGCGGCGCGAATGGCAGCGGTATCCGATGGGTCGGCGACCGCCAGCCGATAATTGCCGCCGGGCGCGCGCACCGGGAAGATCGTGGATTCACGCAGAAAGCGGCGGGAAAATCCGTCGAGACAGGGCGTGCTGGCGAGCAGTTGCGGCAAGCTCAGCCTGACCACGCCCCAATAATCCGAAACCTCGTCGGCAAATTCGGCAGCGGACAGATCGGTCGCTTCCCACAACTCCCGAAGCGGCCGCGCCAGGGTGGAATTGGCCGGGTTTTCGACGCGGGCACGCGCTTTCGGCGGCAATGAATATTTTTCGAGAAGATGCTGCCGGAATGTCTCTGCGGAAAGGTCTCGCATCGAATTTACAACGCTAACCTTGTTACAGGAATGCAACAGCTCACGCATTACATGAGGCCTTTGCTCTTGACTTATTTACTAGCAAAAACATAATCGTGACGCAAATTTTTGAGCGTCCGGGCCATGGGGGATCGGGCGTATTTTCCAGTTCATCGTAGCGTCGGTAGGCGTATCTTGTTCAAAGTGGTCCACCCGCTTTCGCGCCTGCGTTCAGGGTTGACTGGAACGCTAGCATTGTTGTTGTCCAGCGTCCTGCTGACCGCCTGCATTGTGACCGCCGATCAGTCGGTCGAAGGCAACCCCAACGACCCCCGCGCCCAGGATATCGCCGACAAGGTCCGCTCGCTTGATTTGCTGCCGCGCCAAACCGCCGATGTCGGAAACACCGGCATCAAGCAGCAGAGTTCGTCACGGCCGGCCATCTATCTCAGCGACGGCACGACGCCGCCGGGTGCAGCGCTGGCTGAGCGTGAAGATACCGCTTCCGGCGGCGGCTACGACCTCAATTTCGAAAATGCGCCGGTCGCCACGGTGGCAAAGGTCATCCTTGGTGACGTACTTGGTGTCGGCTACACCATCGATCCCCGCGTCCAGGGCACGATAACGCTGGCATCGGTTCGCCCAGTGCCCAAGGCCGACGCGCTGTTTGTGCTCGAAAACGCGCTGCGGATGTCCGGCGTGGCGCTGGTGCGCGACCGGGGCGGTTATCGTCTGCTGCCAACCAACGAAGCCGGCCCGGGCGGCATCGACCGCACCGCGGCCGCCGAAGCCGGACAGGGGATCAGCGTGGTGCCGCTGCGCTACGTCTCGGCGCAGACCGTCTTCAAGCTCCTCGACGCGTTCGGCGTCAAGGCCACGACGTTGCGTCCGGATGCCGGACGCAACACGCTGATCATTGCCGGCAGCGGCTCCGACCGCGGTGCAGCGATCGACACCATCCTCAGTTTCGACGCCGACTGGATGCGCGGCCAGTCGGTCGGCATCTTTCCGATACAAAACTCTTCGCCTGAGCCGATAATTTCCGAGATCGAGAAGATCATGGATTCCGGCGAAGGCGGCCTCAGCCAGAACGTGATCAAGTTCCAGCCGATCGGCCGGCTCAATTCCATCCTCGTGGTCAGCCAGAAGCCCGAATATCTGAAGCGCGCCGGAACCTGGATTGCGAGGCTCGACAGGTCCGATACCGAGGGCGTCAATCTGAAGGCCTATCCGCTGCGCTACGGCAACGCCAAGCAGGTCACCGCGCTGCTCAATGAGATGCTGACCGGTCACGGCGCCGGCGGCGGCAGCCTCGACAGCCCCTCAAGCCAGATCTCGCCCGGCGCGGGTGTTTCCCTCTCCTCGTCGGGAACCAGCCCGGTGGCGCAATTGAGCGCCATGCCGACCGCAGCCTCGGGCGCCGCGGTGCCGGTAATCGGCACCGGATCACCCGTGAATGTTCGCGCCGCGCCTGCTCCCAGCAGCACGGCAGCGCAGGACAATTCGTCCGGCGGCCTGCTGGGCTCGGGCGCCAAGCCGGCCGGCAACGCCATTCTGCAGAATGTCCGGATCACCGCCGATGTCACCAACAATGCCGTTTTGGTCTACGCCAATCAGGAATCGCAGCGCGTCGTCGAACAGACCATCCGTCAGATCGACCGGCCGCAGCGCCAGATCGCGATCGAGGCGACGATCGCCGAAGTCACGCTGAACGACGCGCTGAATTATGGCGTGCAGTTCTTTATCGCGAGCCAGAAGGGCTCGATCTCCAACACGATCGCCACCGGCCCTGGCACCACCAACACCATCGACCCGCCCAGCAACGCCGTTAACGCTGCCGCCAACGCTCTGATCGGGCGCGTGCTTCCCGGTTTCAATTTCCTGATCGGGTCGGAGAATTCACCGCGCGTCATTCTCGACGCGCTGCATAACGTCACCAATGTCAAGGTCCTGTCCAACCCGTCGCTCGTCGTGCTCGACAACCAGCCGGCAGTGCTGCAGGTCGGCGACCAGGTACCGTTCTCGACCGGAACCGCCACCGTGCTGACCGCGAACAACACCGTGGTGAACACCATCGATTACAAGAACACCGGCATTATTCTTCGCGTGCTGCCCCGCGCCAATGCCAACGGCAATGTCGTGCTCGACATCGAGCAGGAAATCAGCAACGTGGCCGCGGGCGGCGCGTCCACCACCGGCACGCCGAACCTGACGCCGACGATATCGCAGCGTCGAGTCAAGAGCTCGATTTCGGTGACCAGCGGCCAGACCGTGCTACTCGCCGGCCTGATCAGCGAGACCGAGAACAAGCAGCGGCAGGGCATTCCGCTGCTGGATTCGATTCCCGGCGTCGGCGATGCTTTCTCGCATCAGAACACCTCGCGGGCGCGGACCGAACTGATTCTTTTCATTCGTCCGACTGTCGTCAGGGACGCGGTCGATGCGCATGTCATCGCCGAGGAAATGCGCAGCAAGATGAACGGCCGGCTGGTCGGCACCAGCAACCCCGTGGTCGTGGTCGATCCTCCGAAGGCCGCGCGTTAGCGCGTGACCGACCGACCGGTCATTGGCGGGGTATGCCGGCAGGCCGTTCTCAGCCTGGCGCTGCTCGCCGCGGTGATTGGCAGTCTGATCGCCGCCCCCGGACCCGACGGTCTGTCAGGGGCTTTCCTGGCCGCGCTGATGTTTTCGATCGCGATCATCGACTCCGACCGCTTTATCATTCCCAACGAACTGACGGGCGCCGCGGTGGTGCTGGCGTTGTTCCGCGCAGGCCTCGTAGGACCGGAGGCGGATTGGCTCGCAGCGCTCTGGGCAGCCTTCAGGGCCGCAGCCGTCGCCGTGCCGTTTCTGGTGCTGATGATCGGCTACCGGCGCTGGCGCGGCCGCGACGGGCTTGGGCTCGGCGACATCAAGCTCGCGGCGGTCGCCGGTGCATGGCTCGGCCTTGCTACGATCTTTGCGGTAATCGAACTTGCCGCGCTGTCGGCACTCGCGGCTTACGTGGTGAATGGCGTACTGCGCAAGCGCCCGCTGCGAGCGACCGCGTTCCTGCCGTTCGGACTTTTCCTTGCGCCGGCAATCTGGATCGGCTGGCTGGCCGAGGCGCTGCTCGGCTGAGAGGCCCGCCCCGCTCGGCTTGCATTGGCAGTTTCGGTCTCCATGCCGACCGGCAAAGACGCGGGATCTCCCTAGCGTTTTGTTAACTTTGACATCATGAAATCATAAGGGTAGCTGTCACCGCCGAGAGACAACCGGGTTCTAAGGAAGAAGCCCTGTCGCGTCTGCAATCGGGACGATATGGTGGAGACGTTGCTTTCTTTTCCGGACATGATTCGGGCAAGATATGCTGGCGCCCACTCCCCAATCTGGCGGGCCGGCCTGAATTCTTGTTGAGGAACAAGGACTAAGCGATGAAGTCCAGATTCACGGAACTGCAAGATCCGTCGGATGGCTTTTTGCCAGACACGGGTGGGATCGGTGTGCAGCCGCCCGTGTTTTTGCCCAACTACGACGTAGCCCACTCTTTGGGTGGCGACATTCTCGGATACGTTTCCGCGAGCGATGGCTCGGTTGTATCCAGTGTCATCACGTCGGCATCCGCCAGCACCGAAATCGTGACGTTTAGCAGCAGCGGGATCGTCTTCAACAATACCTACACTGCCAATGTGACTCTGGCTTACAAGAACGACATCCTGGCCGCAGAGCAGGATATTGCGAGTCACTGGACCAATTCGATCACCCTGAACATGAAATTCGATGCCGTCGCGCAGGGAACCGGCGGCACTTTTCTGGCCACGAATGGTTTTGGTCTCATAGAAGGCATAAGCTACACGACGTTGAAGAACGCGCTTGCGGCGCACGCTACCAGTGCTGATGCCCAAGCCGCCCTCGCCACCCTGCCGGCGACCGATCCGAGCGGAGGCATTGGCTGGTCTCTCCCTGTAGCCTATGCGCGGATGCTGGGAATCACTCTGTCCGTCCCCGCGACCGACGATACCGTCATTTTGAACACCAGCTATAACTGGTCTTACGGCCAGGATGTGATTGGCACCATCGAGCACGAACTCACCGAAGGAGCGATGGGGAGAATTGGCGGTCTCGGCAAGAATACCGACAATGGCGGCAATCCAATATGGAGCACGATGGACCTGTTCCGCTATTCGGCATCCGGCGTGCACGATTTCAGCGATGGACAGGATGGCAAGACGGCCTACTTTTCGGTCGACGGCATCCAGATGCTGCTTCCGTTCAACAACCAGTACAGCGGTGCAACAAGGGTGAATGACGGCGACACCGCCGATTTTTCCGTACTTGACGTATTCGGGTTTGGCTCACCCGGCACCGGTCTTGCTCTTTCGAGCACCGATATCAAGAACATGAATGTTCTCGGTTGGACCCCGGCGTCGACCGCCGATACGCAACCGCCGGCGCTTAACAATGATAATCCACTGTTGATCCTGGCCGGTTCAACGCAGGCGATCACGTCCAGCCTGCTCAGTGCCAGCGATAACGTCAGCCCGGCGACGCAGTTGCGCTACACCGTCACGACGGCGCCGACGCACGGCACGCTGTTGCTGAACGGATCGGCAACGTCGTCGTTCACGCAGGACGACATTAACAATGGACTGGTGAGCTATCACGAGACGGCCAGCGGCGTGTCGTCGGACAACTTCTCCTTTACGGTTTCGGACGCTGCCGGCAACGTGACTGCTGCGTCATTCCAGATCAATATCAACCACGCGCCGGTGGTGTCGTTGTCGTCGGCGAACGTGGCGGCAAGCGCGGGCCAGACGCTGTCGGCCTCCAGCCTGTTCAGCGCGACCGATGCCGACGGCGACACGCTGACCTATTATCTCGATGACGCCACCGCGGCGGCGAACAGTGGCCACTTCCTGGTCAACGGAACGATCCTCACGGCCAACACCGCCTACGCCGTGACCGCGGCCCAGTTGGCACAGACCGTGTTCGTGGCGGGGACCAGCGGCACTTCCGACGATCTGTTCGTGGAGGCCTTCGACGGCCAGGCCTATTCGGGCTGGATTGAATTCCACGTCAACGTAGCGGCCCCGCTAAACCATGCGCCGGTGGTATCGGTGCCGTCGGCGAACGTGACGGCTAGCGCGGGCCAGATGTTCTCGGCCGCCAGCCTGTTCAGCGCCACCGATGCTGACGGCGACACGCTGACCTATTATCTCGATGACGCCACGGCGGCGGCGAACAGCGGCCACTTCTCGGTCAACGGAACGATCATCCCGCCCAACACCGGCTACGCCGTGACCGCGGCCCAGCTGGCGCAGACCGTCTTCGTGGCGGGGGCCAACGGCACCTCCGACGATCTGTTCGTGGAGGCCTATGACGGCAAAGCCTATTCGGGCTGGAATGAATTCCATGTCAACGCGACTGCCCCGCAAAACCACGCGCCAGTGATATCGGTGCCGTCGGCGAACGTGGCAGCTAGCGCGGGCCAGACGCTGTCGGCCTCCAGCCTGTTCAGCGCCACCGATGCCGACGGCGACACGCTGACCTATTATCTCGATGACGCCACCGCGGGAGCGAACAGCGGCCACTTCTCGGTCAACGGAACGATCGTCCCGGCCAATACCGGCTACGCCGTGACCGCGGCCCAGCTGGCACAGACCGTCTTCGTGGCGGGAGCCAGCGGCACTTCCGACGATCTGTTCGTGGAGGCCTTCGACGGCCAGGCCTATTCGGGCTGGAATGAATTCCATGTCAACGTGGCCAACCCGCAAAACCATGCGCCGGTGGTATCGGTGCCGTCGGCGAACGTGGCGGCGAACGCGGGCCAGACGCTATCTGTCTCCAGCCTGTTCAGCGCAACCGATGCCGATGGCGACACGCTGACCTACTATATCGATGATGCCACGGCGGCGGCGAACAGCGGCTACTTCTCGGTCAACGGAACGATCGTCCCGCCCAATACCGCCTACGCCGTGACCGCGGCACAGCTGGCGCAGACTGTCTTCGTCGCCGGGGCCAGCGGCACTTCCGACGATCTGTTCGTGAACGCCTTCGACGGCCAGGCTTTTTCCGGCTGGAACGAATTCCATGTCAACGTGGCGGCGGGAGGCGCCTCACACGCGACAAACGCGCCGTCGTCGAACGCCGATGCAATGGCACATACTGCTTTCGGCGCAACAGCTACCGGCGCCGTCGATACGCTGTTGACGGAAGACGCCGCCGCCAGGGTCCATTTCGATTTGAGCGGATTCCACATCCTCGTGTAGACGGAGCGGGAACGCGGTAACCGCGTCAACGCTCGCGGGACGGCACCCATTCCAGCGCGCGCCACCGCGCCCGCGCGATCTCGCCGCGCGTCATCTTGCCGGTCACGGCGTCCCGAATTCGCGCACGCGCTTCCCGGGCTCGAGGCGGCGCCGCCGCTGTCGAGAGATTGAGCCATTTGCTGGCTTCGACGATATCCCGCGGCACGCCCTGCCCCCTGTCGTAGAGCAGCCCGAGGGAATATTGCGCAAGGCTGTCGCCCTGCTCCGCGGCGCGGCGGTACCACATTGCGGCTTCGGTATAGTTCTGCGGGAGGCCGCGTCCGGTCTGGAACATGAATCCCAGATAGGATTGCGCAGCCGGCTCGCCCTGCTCGGCCAGCGGAACGAAAATCCGCGACGCCGACACGTAATCCTGACGGTTGAACGCAAGGACGCCCTGGCGAAACGACGCGGCTTCAACAAGGCCGGGCATCGAAGACAACAGCGCCGCCACACCGGCGGCGATAAGAAATTTCTTGACTGCGGGGCGACGCGACAGATCCGACCGCTTCGCCATCGCGACCCGACTTGAGCCAACGCTACGACTACTGCTCATTGCCAATCCCGTCCGTCCCTTATCGCGGAGCACACTAAACCTCCAACCCGGGAAAAACCATACTGCGACTGGACCGCAGGAATGCGACCGGCGAAAAGCATTGCGATGACAACATCGGCTTCCGCAAGCGGCTCCCAACATCCCGATTGTCGCCGCGGGCCGGTTCGAGCCGTTGATCGACGCGGTCGAACGGCCATGGGCTGACAAGCACTGGCGAGCGCGCCCGACCCGCAACAAAAAGCCCGGACGACGGGGACGTCGTCCGGGCTTCAGACTCAAGTCGATAAATCAGTGCAGTCCGCCAGGAACGGCTCCCGGTGCCGTGTCGGCTCCGTTGCCATTGATCTCGTTATTCCCGTAGGAAAGAACGCCGCTGCCGCCGATGGAAGCAGCGTTACCGGTAATGCTTGAATTGCCGACGCGGATGGTGGCGCCACCCGTGGCGTTGAGCCCGTTGCTGTTGTTTACGATCGCGGACTTGTCCACCAGGACGTTGGCGACCGCACCGGTCGCGAAGACACCGTCGGCGATCGTGTTGCCGTTGATGACGCTTGCGTGAATGGCGACGGCCAATGTCGAAGCACCGCCGGTGCCGTCAACTGTAATCCCGGGCCCGGCGTTGCGGGTCAGTGTGGTCTGCTCGATAACTCCGCCGCTAAATCCGCCGGTCGGCCTGATCTGGATTCCGCCGCCGATGTTGTGGAAAAGCGAGGTGCGCAGAATGGTGAAAGTAGCAAAGCTGCTGGTCGGAACGATCTGGATTCCGAAATTGAAGCCATTGACGGTGCAATCTTCAACGTGGAGCGACGCGCCGGACTGGTACCTAATTCCGGCAAGTCCACTCCCCAATCCCTGGAAATCGATCCCTTTCAGGAACACGAGGTCACCGTTGCCAGCCGCAACGATGATGCCGTTGGTGCCGGACACCAGAACACCCGCGGTACCCGCCTGGCACGAGATGGTTATCGCTTTCGTAATGGTCAGGGCACCGAAGCCGCCGGGATCCAGACAGTTGATTTCGCCGCTCGCGGCAGTCTTGGAGATGGCACCGGCGAAAGTCTTGCACGGTGCCGTGCGGCTGCACGGATTGGCGTCGTCGCCGACACCTGAGACCCAGGTCCGGGTCGCCTGGGCATGAGCCGGTGCCGACGCCAGTATCGGAAATATGAGCCCCGCAACTACTGCGAGCAAAGCAATGCGACGCATGTTCTGCCTCCTCTGTACGCTGAGAACTCCCAGCCGGTTGATTGAGCGGCGACGGCGGATGGTTTTCCAAGCCGCGGGATCGCCCCCGTATATGCTGTCTTCGCAATTGATGTCTTGAAAACCTTGATATCCTGCCCCTTCAAGTTTGCGCTTTTTGTCAGATTGAATAATGCGATGCCAACCGCGGCGGACAAGCTTGAGCGAACCTGACGCTCGGCTGCCAAGGTGCATCAATCATGGGTCCAACGCAAATGCGGGCAGGTTCAACAACAATCGCAATTTGCTTGAGGGTCGAAATGCCGCAGTGCGGCGGCCGGATTGACGCGCGCTCACACCCGGCTCCAGCGCGGCGATTTCACCTAGGTGATTTGGCGGGCCTGCCGGGTTACGCGCCGCACCGTCAAAGATGGCGGAACGACCTCCCGATTGCTTTTCTGCCTCTTGGGATCGCCATGCTGTTCGAGAAAGCATTTGGCGCATGATTTTCGCGTACAGGCGACCGGGCTTTCCCTGAATCAAGCGTCAATTCCACGCTGTCTGCGCATGACAAAACGCTGACTTTCAGCGAAGCTTCACCGCGTAAATAGTCTGGCCTTTGAACTCTACCGGAGTCCCCCTGAATGGCTTTCCCGCGCGCTTCCCAAGCCCTGTCCCGCTTCACCGTGCTCGATCTCACCCGCGTCCGCTCCGGGCCGACCTGCGTGCGGCAGCTTGCGGATTGGGGCGCCAATGTCGTCAAGATCGACGCCCTGATGGAGGACGCCGGCGGCGAACAGCCCGGCGGCCCGCGCCATGGCTCCGATTTCCAGAATTTGCACCGCAACAAGCGGGCGATGGCGCTCAATCTGAAGGATCCCAAGGGCCTTGAGGTTTTCCGGCGCCTGGTCGGAAAGGCCGACGTGGTGGTCGAGAACTTCCGCCCCGACGTCAAGACCAAGCTAGGCATCGATTACGAGAGCATGCGCAAGATCAATCCGCGTATCGTCTACGGCAGCATCTCCGGCTTCGGCCAGGATGGCCCCTATCACAAGCGTCCCGGGTTCGATCAGATCGCGCAGGGCATGGGCGGGTTGATGTCGATTACCGGCGCGCCCGGCGAAGGTCCGATGCGGGTCGGAATCCCCGTGGCGGATCTCGCCGCCGGATTGTTCTGCGCGATCGGCATTCTCACCGCGCTGTTGGAGCGCGAAGTCTCGGGCGAAGGTCAGTGGGTGAAGACCTCGCTGCTGCAGGCGCAGATCTTCATGCTGGATTTCCAGGCCGCGCGCTGGCTGATGGAAAAGGACGTCGCCAAGCAGGCCGGCAACAACCATCCGACCAGCATCCCGACCGGCGTGTTCAAGACCTCCGACGGCTACATCAACATTGCGACCACGGGCGGACGGATCTGGGAGCGCTGCGCGCAGGCGATCGGCGCCCCCGAACTTGTGACCAACCCCGACTATGCCACCGCGCCGGCACGCTCGAAGAACCGCGACGCGCTCAACGCCGCCATCAACAAACTCACCGAAAGGAAATCCACCGAGACCTGGGTCAGCGAGCTCAACGCCGCCGGCGTGCCCTGCGGCCCGATCTATTCGATCGACCAGATGTTCGAGGACGCCCAGGTCAAACATCTCGGCATCGCCCAGGATGTGCCGAACGCCGAGAAACGTCACATTCGTCTGGTCGGCCAGCCGGTCACGCTGTCGCGAACGCCAAGCAAAATGGCGGCGAGGCCGCCGGAGTTCGGCGAACAGACCGACGAGGTGCTTGCCGAATTCGGCTTCAGTGCGAATGAGGTCAAGGAGTTGAGGCAAGCCAAGGTGGTATGACAGGCGCCTGAGGCAAACCCTTGATGAATTGAATAGAATAGTCGCCCCGTGCACGCAAAAAAGCCCCGGAGCTTCCGGGGCCTTTGACGGCGAACGCGGATGACCGGTTCAGTATTTTGGTATGACCGGGCCGCCCCATTTGTAGTTGACGCCGACACGAAGGATATTGTCGGTAATATGCGAACTGTACCTGCTGGTCACCAAGGCTCCGCTCGGAGCGACGATCGGCGTGACGAATGATCCCGACACGTTACCCAGATCCATGTAGAGGTACTCGATCTTGGCGGTCCAGTTTCCGCCGACCGCACCTTCGAGGCCGCCGCCGACGGTCCATCCTACCCTAGTGGAACTGTTGCTGAAGGCCGCGGAGACCGGCACAACAGTGGGCGGCGTATTGACACCCTGCGCGCCGACAAGGTTGGTGCCGGTAATGGTGTTGGTTGTGCCTATCTCGCCATAGGCCAAGCCACCGGTTACGTAAGCGAGAACCGTTGGCGTGATTGTCGGACCGATGCGGCCGCGAACCGTGCCAAACCACCTCAGCTTTTCGCTCAGGCTGACTTGTCACGGGCAAGCCGGCGACGTTGAAGGGAGCGGTGTCGCCGATATGTCCCACGGTGCACACGCCGTTGACGGCGGCCGCCGTCGTGGTGGTGGAGGTGGCCGGGCCGCCCGCACACAGGGCGCTGCCGTCGCCTTTCTGACCGGAGCCCTGGATGTCGGCCTCTAGGCCGAAGACCCAGTTACTATTTTGCCAGTTGTAGCCCAACTGACCGCCGCCGATGACGCCATTCATGTCGAACTTGATCGGCGGTCGAGCTCAGCACCGCGCCGCTCCCGCCGTCGATGAATGACAGCGTGCTGGAGGAACGCCCCCAGCTATAGCCGACATTGAGGCCGGCATAGAAACCGGTCCAGTCGTAACCGGGATCGACCATGACGGGCGCTTTGGTGTAGGTCCGTGGCGCAAGATCCGCCGCAAAGGCGCCGGTTGCGAGCAGGTGAGCAATCCCCACAATTGCAATGAAAATCCGCTTCATGAACCCAGCCCCAAGGAAAATAGCCTTGGACTTATACGATTTGGCAGAGCCAAATCCTGTGGCATGGAAGCCACAGCCGGACAAAATCAGAATTGCCGCCCGGCTACCCTGGGCGGTTTCTTGCACAACCTGCATTAGGCCTTAGCCGGCCACCACAGCCGCCCCAGTTGGCCGAACGCCTTGTCGATCACAGGCCAGAACAGCAGTGCGAAGGCCAATGTCGTGATCGAGCCGACCAGACCGTTCGACCAGAACACCTTCATATCGCCGCCGGAGCCGATCATCGACAGCCGGAAGGCATCCTCGGCGCGATTGCCGAGCACCAGCGCCAGCGTGAACGGCGCCAGGGGAATACCGATCTTCTTGAAGACATAACCGACCACGCCGAACCCCAGCATCAGCCAGATGTCGAACATCGCATTCTGGATCGCATAGGCGCCGATCGCGCAGGACACCACGATCATCGGCGCCACCGCCGCAAACGGCACCCGCAGGATCGATGCGAAGATCGGCACCGTGGTCAGCACCAGTACGAGGCCGACGACATTGCCGAGATACATCGAGGCGATCAGGCCCCACACGAAATCCTTGTGCTCGATGAACAGAAGCGGACCGGGATTGAGCCCCCATACCATCAACCCGCCGAGCAGGATCGCGGCGGTGCCGGAGCCTGGAATGCCCAGCGCCAGCATCGGCAGCAGCGCCGCGGTGCCGGAGGCATGCGCCGCGGTTTCCGGCGCGAACACGCCCTCGATGCGGCCCTTGCCGAAACTCTCGGGATCCTTGGAGAAGCGTTTTGCCAGATTGTAGCCCATGAAGGAGGCGGCGATTGCGCCGCCCGGCGTGATGCCGAGCCAGCAGCCGATGAACGACGAGCGCAACAGCGTCACCCAGTATTTCGGCAGGTCCTTCCAGACCGACAGCACCACCCGCAGGCTGATGCTGGCGGCGTGTCCCCGCAGCGCCAGGCGCTCCTCCATGGTGAGCAGGATTTCGCTGATCCCGAACAGGCCGATCACCGCGACCAGAAAATTGATGCCGCGCAACAATTCGCTGGAACCGAAGGTCATGCGCAACTGGCCTGACACCGTGTCCATGCCGACGCCGGCGAGCAGCAGACCCAGCGACATCGAGATCAGGGTCCTGTGCTTCTCCTCGCGCCCCAGGCCGACAAAGGAGCAGAACGTCAAAAGATACACCGCAAAGAATTCCGGCGGCCCGAATTTGAGCGCAAACGAAGAGATCAGCGGCGCCAGGAAGGTGATCAGCAGTACGGCGACCAGCGAGCCGATGAACGACGAGGTGAACGCCGCGGTCAGCGCTTCCGCCGCCCTGCCCTGCTGCGCCATCGGATAACCGTCAAAGGTGGTCGCCACCGACCACGCTTCGCCCGGGATATTGAACAGGATCGAGGTGATGGCGCCGCCGAACAACGCACCCCAATAGATACAGGACAGCATCACGATCGCCGACGTCGGGTCCATCGTAAACGTCAGCGGCAGCAGGATCGCAACGCCGTTGGGTCCGCCGAGCCCCGGCAGCACGCCGACGAAAATGCCGAGCACCAGGCCCACCATCATCAGCAGAAGCGTTTTCCACGTCAGAAGAACGGCGAAGCCGTGCATCAATAGGCCGAAGGCTTCCATGCAAGATCTATCCTGGTCTGCGCGCTGCGCTAGTAGCCGAAGGCCGCCTCTAACGGGCCCTTCGGCATGATGACGTCAAACGCGATATCGAAGGTCACGAACATCGCGGCGGTGAACACGAAGGCGGTCAGCAACGATTTCCACAGCGCGATCTTCCCGACCATGCGCATGAAACCGGCGATCAAGAGGAAGCTTGCGACATAGAGCCCGAGAAATTGCGTGGCCAGACAAAACAGCAGGGTCGGCACGAATACCGCCATGACGCGCCGGAGCTGCGCGCGGGTGACAAAGCTTTCCGAAGCGTGCCTGCGCGCCAGCAAGGCGGCGGCGAGGCCATAGAGGCTGGCGCCGGCCAGGATCACCGACAGGTAGAACGGGAAATAACCGGCCTGCGGGCCGGTCGAATCCCAGGCGATGCCGGTGCGCCAATTGTCAAACCCGAGCGTTGCCGCCAGCGCCACCAGCAGCAGCGAAACCGCGATCTCGACGGCGCGGATGTCGGTTACATCAGGCGAGTCGGCCTCCGGCGCGGTCGGATCGTCGACGACAATTTCAATTTCGGTATCGGACATGGGGTTTCTTTGGGGCCGCCTCGTTGTGGGTTGGCGATCATGGTTGAGCGGTGCGAGAAGACATCATCGGCGAAAGTGGATGATCCGACACCCCGCAAGGCCAATATTATTCCGCACTACGGATAGCAGCCCGTCATCGGGCTCGCCGCGGGCGGGACCCGGTGGCGCGGCATGACGTAATACGCGCCTATTTCGCGACAAACCCCGCTTCGGTCATCAGCGACTTGTTGAGTGCGTCGTCTTCCTCGAGGAATTTCAGCATGTCGTTGCCGGTGAGGAAGATCGGTTTTAGAGCCTGCTTTTCCATGTAATCCTTGTATTCTGCCGTTTGCGTCACCTTCTGAAACAGATCGACATAGAACGCCTGCTGTTCCGGGGTTACCTTGCCGGGCAGGAACATGGCGCGCAGCATCAGGTATTGGACGTCGAGGCCCTCTTCCTTGCAGGTCGGGATATCGTGCCACGACTGCGTCTCGGTCACCTTGGTGGTGTAGGAGATCCGCTCCTTGTCGAACACGCAGAGCGCGCGGACCTGGCCGGCGCGCCAGACCTCGAGATTTTCGGACGGGTTGTTGACGTTGGATTCGGTGTGGTTGCCGACCAGCTGCGTCGCCGCCTCGCCACCTGACTTGTAGGGCAGATAGGAGAATTTCGCGCCGGTCTTCTGTTCCATGAACACCGTGAGAACGTTGTCCTCGCGCTTCGATCCGGTGCCGCCCATCTTGAACGGCGAACTGGCGGCCTTGGCGGCGGCAATGAACTCCTTCACGGTCTTTGGCCCGGCGGCGTTATCCCACAGCACGAACTGATCCAGTGCGACCACCGACACCGGCGTCAGCTCGCGCCAGTTGAACGGAATTTTCGCCGACAGCGGCAGCATGTAGATCAGCGAATAGGCGATCAGCACCCTGTTGGGGTCACCTTCGCTGGATTTCATGTACATCAGCGCTTCAGCCCCGGACGCGCCGCCCTTGAGCGACACCACCATCGGCTGCTTCATCAGATTGTTTTTCTGGATCGCGGCCTGCATCATCCGCGCCATCTGGTCGGAGGCTCCGCCGGCCCCGGCCGCAACCACGATTTCAACCGGCTTGGTCGGCTCCCAGCCGGCGCTTGCCGGCACGCTCGCCAATATGGTCGTCAGCGCGACCGCCGCTTTGATGATATTTCGCACGCGGTTTCTTCCCTATCTGTTTGTTTATCCGTGAAATTCCGGAACCAACCGGTTCACGTCATTGTGCGGCGTTGCGATTCTCAGTTCAAGCAAGTCTTGAATCCGGCGTCTATGACTTTCGCATGAGATTGCAAGCCGTTAGCGATGGCTATCTGCCCTTCCAGTTCGGCGTGCGCTTGTTGAGAAAGGCATCCATTCCCTCGCGGAAATCCTCGCTCATATAGGCGCGAAGGATCAGGTCCTCGCCCTCGTCACGCGACAAGGTGCGCCGGATACGGCGTACCGCCTCCTTGGTGGTCTCCAACGTGATCGGGGCATGGCTTGCCACCAGCTTCGCCGTTTCATCGGCGCGGCGCTGCAGCGTCGCAACATCCGGCACCACTTCATTGAGCAGGCCGAGTGCCAGCGCCTCGGGGGCCTCAACCAGCCGGGCCTTGAAAATCAAATCCTTGGTCCGGGCCGGCCCGATCAGCGAAACGAGCCTGGAGATGTTGGACATCGACAGGCAATTGCCGAGCGTACGCGCAATCGGGAAGCCGATCCGGCTCGCCTCGGTGCCAATCCGGATGTCGCAGCAGGCGGCGATCCCCGCCCCGCCGCCGGTGCAGGCACCGGCAATGGCCGCTATCGTCGGCACCCGGACCGCTTCAAGCGCGCCCAGCACGCGATCGATCCGCGCCTCATAATCGAGCGCATCCTGCGAGGTCTTGAAGGCGCGGAATTGCGAGATATCGGTGCCCGACGCGAACGCCTTGTCCCCGGTGCCGGTCAGGATCATCGCCTTGATCGAGCGGTCGGCGTTGACGATCTCGCATATCGCCGCCATCCGCTCGTACATCGCAAAGGTCAGCGCGTTGCGCGCTTGCGGACGGTTGAAGGTCAGCCGGGCGATGCCGTCTTCGACGACGTAAAGCAGGTCTTCACTGGCTTGTACCGGGGCGTTCATCCTGGAGTTCCTCTGTCTCGCGTCATTGCGAGGAGCGCAAGCGACGAAGCAATCCAATCCTTGGACGTAGCTTCTGGATTGCTTCGCGGAGTTTATCAACGGGCGCGCATTCGCGCGACCCGCTGGCTCGCAATGACGGCAATTTTAACTTGACCGCACGTGGCTCAGGCCACGGCGGCCTTGGATTTCGGCATCGCCACCACATCGCGTCCCTTCAGGACGTCCATCGCGGCGAGGACGCCGCCGCTTCGATGCGGCACCTTGCCGAGATCGAGACCCATCTCGATGCCCGACAGCGTGCCCATCAGCATCAGATCGTTGAAATGTCCGATATGGCCGATCCGGAATGCCTTGCCCTTGAGCTTTCCGAGACCGGTGCCGAGCGACATGTCGAAGTTTTCCAGAACGACCTTGCGGAAGGCGTCGGCGTCGTGTCCTTCCGGAACCATGACCGCGGTCAGCGCCGGCGAATAGCTGTTCGGATCGAGGCAGACAAGTTCCAGACCCCATGCCTTGACCGCCGCGCGGGACGCCGCGCCATGACGCATGTGCCGGGCGAAGACGTTATCGAGCCCCTCCTCTTCCAGCATCGCGATGGCTTCCTTCAGCGCAAACAGCAGGTTTGTTGCCGGCGTGTAGGGGAAGGTGCCGAGCTTGTTGATCGCAATCATGTCGTGCCAGTCCCAGTAGGAGCGCAGCGACGTGTTTGCCTTCGACGCCGCGAGCGCCTTTTCCGAGACCGCATTGAAGCTCAGGCCCGGCGGCAGCATCATGCCCTTTTGCGAGCCGCCGACCGAGATATCGATGCCCCAGGCGTCGTGTTCGTATTCCAGCGAGGCAAGGCCGGAGATGGTATCGACCATCAATAGCGCAGGGTGATTGGTTCGATTGAGGGCCTTGCGGACTTCGAGCGGATGGGTGACGCAACTGGTCGAGGTCTCGTTGTGCACCACGCACACGGCCTTGATCTTGTGCTGGCGATCGGCGGCAAGCTTCGCCTCGATCTGCTCGACGTCGGCGCCCCGCCGCCAATCGGTCGATAAGAATTCGACATCGAGCTTGAATTTCTCGGCGATGCCGAGCCACAGCACCGCGAACTGCCCGGTCTCGGTCATCAGCACCTTGTCGCCGGGCGACAGCGTATTCACGATCGCGGCTTCCCAGGCGCCGGTGCCCGACGACGGGTAGATGATTACGGGCTGCTTGGTGCGGAAAATGCGCTGCATCCCGGCCAGCACCGCATGTCCAAGCTCGGCAAACTCGGGACCGCGATGATCCAGGGTCGGCATGTCCATGGCCCGCAACACCCGGTCGGGCACGTTGGTCGGTCCTGGAATCTGAAGAAAATGCCTTCCAGTATGCAGGGTCATCTGGCGTCCTTCCCGGGGATTCTTGGTTCGCAGCGCTCGAATATCACTATTCGGCGGGCTTGTCCCCTGCCCGGCGGGCGCCGTCAATCCCCGGGAAGGCGCGCCTTTGCCTTGCCAAGGCGAAACCCGGGATGCAAGACATCGGGGAGATCACACGAGATTGAACCGATGGCGGCGACGCGGGCCAGAAAGTCTGGGAATTCGGCTGAAAGCGGCGCCCTTGGCGCGCGTCTGGCCCGCGAAATTACGGGGGACGTTTTCTTCGATCCCTTCAGCCGCGGCCGCTATGCGACCGACGCATCGTTTTACCAGATCGTGCCGGCGGGCGTGGTGGTGCCGCGCAGCATCGACGAGGCGCTGCGAGCGCTTTCGATCTGTCGCGACGCCGGGCGGATCGTCACGCCGCGCGGCGGCGGCACCTCGCAATGCGGCCAGACCGTCAATGACGGCATCGTCATCGATTTCTCCAAACACTTAAACCGCATTGTCTCGCTCGATGTCGAGAACCGCCGCTGCGTGGTCGAACCGGGGATCGTGCTCGACGATCTCAACCGGCAACTCAAGAAGCACGGCCTGTGGTTTCCGGTCGATGTTTCCACCGCATCGCGGGCCACCATCGGCGGCATGGCCGGCAACAATTCCTGCGGCGGGCGCTCGCTGCGCTACGGCACCATGCGCGACAACACGCTTTCGATGGATGCCGCGCTTGCCGACGGTATATTGCTGCATTTCGGCGAGGTCGCGCGGGACCTTGCACAGGTCAATTCGAGCGACAGCGGCCTGGCCCTGTTTCGCGACATGCTCGATCTCGGCGCGCGCGAGGCGAACGAAATCGCCGAGAAATTTCCCAAAGTGCAGCGCCGCGTCGGCGGCTATAATCTCGACGCGCTGGTGCCGCGCAATACACCGAACAACATGGCGCATCTCTTGGTCGGCTCCGAAGGCACACTTGCCTTCACTACTCAAGTCGAGCTGAAGCTGTGGCCCGTGATCCGCAACAAGGTGCTGGGCGTCTGCCACTTCGGCAGTTTCTACGAGGCGATGGATGCCGCCCAGCATCTGGTAAAACTTCGCCCGATCGCGGTTGAGCTCGTCGACCGAACCATGCTGACGCTCGGCCGCGAGATCGAGATGTTCAAGCCAATCATCGCGACTGCCGTGCGCGGCGATCCCGATGCGGTGCTGATCGTCGAATTTGCCGAGGAAGATCAGGCGGAAAATCTGAGGCGATTGAAAGCGCTCGGCGAACTGATGGCCGATCTCGGCTTTGGCTGGAATAATCCCAAACGCAAATGGGGCGGCGTGGTCGAGATCACCGAGCCGGGCTTGCAGACCGCCATCGCGGAGTTTCGCGCCGCCGGCCTCAACGTCATGATGTCGATGAAACAGGAGGGCAAGCCGGTCTCCTTCGTCGAGGATTGCGCGGTGCCGCTGCCGCATCTTGCCGACTATACCGAGCGGCTCAACGCCATCTTCGCCAAACACGGCACCAGCGGCACCATGTATGCGCACGCCTCGGAGGGCTGCCTGCATGTGCGCCCGGTCTTGAACCTCAAACTCGAAAAGGACGTCAAGGCGATGCGCGCCATCGCCGAGGAAACCTTTGCGATGGTGCGCGAGTACAAGGGATCGCATTCCGGCGAGCATGGCGACGGCCTGGTGCGCTCGGAATTTCATGAAACGATGTTCGGTGAGCGCATCATCGCCGATTTCAGGGAGGTCAAGCACCGCTTCGATCCCGAAAACCTGCTCAATCCCGGCAAGATCGTCGACGCGCCCAAGATGGACGATCGCGCGCTGTTTCGCTATCCGCCGGACTACCGCGTCAGTGAATTGAAGACCGTGCTCGACTGGTCGGCCTATCCCGGCGCCGGCGGCGGTTTTCAGGGCGCGGTCGAGATGTGCAACAACAACGGCGCCTGCCGCAAGCTCGAGGGCGGCGTGATGTGCCCGTCTTTTCGCGCCACCCGCAACGAGAAGGACGTCACGCGCGGCCGTGCCAACACCTTGCGGCTGGCGATCTCCGGCCAGTTGGGGCCGGACGCGCTGACGTCGGATGAGATGGCGGAGACGCTAAAACTCTGCGTGTCCTGCAAGGCCTGCCGCCTTGAATGCCCTGTTGGCGTCGACATGGCCAAGATGAAGATCGAAGTGCTGGCGGCGCGGGCGGCGAAGCACGGGCTTTCGCTGCGCGACCGGCTGGTCGGCTACCTGCCCCGCTATGCCGGCCTCGCCTCGCGCGTCGCCCCGCTCGCCAATTGGCGCAACCACAGCCCCTTGTTGCGAAAACTGTTCGAGAAATTCGCCGGCATCAGCGCGCAGCGCGCGCTGCCGGCATGGCGGCGCGATGTGTTCAAGCCCGACGCCGAGACGATGGGCCCGGCCGATGGCCGCGAAGTCGTGCTGTTCGCCGACACCTTCAATCGCGCCTATGAGCGCGAAAACCTCGACGCCGCGCTGCGCGTGCTGGTCGCGGGCGGTTACCGCGTCCACATTCCCAAGCCCGCCGGTAGCGGCAGGCCGTTATGCTGCGGGCGGACATTTCTGTCGGCGGGCCTGGTCGATCAGGCGCGGGCGGAGCTAGATCGGCTGGTCGCGACCTACGCACCGTTCGCAGCGCGCGGCGTGCCGATCGTTGGCCTCGAACCAAGCTGCCTGCTGACGCTGCGCGACGAACTGCTGTCGCTGCGATCGGACCAACTGGCAAAGAACGTCAGCGCGCATGCACTGCTGTTCGAGGAATTTCTGGTTCGCGAGGCCGAGGCGGGCCGGCTTAGGCTGCCGCTCGGGCCCGTCGCCGGGAAAGCTCTGGTGCACGGGCATTGCCATCAGAAATCATTCGGCGCGTTCAAACCGGTCGAGCAGGTGCTTCGTCTGGTTCCCGATCTGAAGGTCGAAACCATCGAATCGAGCTGTTGCGGCATGGCCGGCGCCTTCGGCTACGCTGCCGACACCTATCAGGCCTCGATCGACATGGCCGAACTCTCGCTGCTGCCGGCGGTGCGGAGCGCCGATGCAGCCACGCTTGTTGTCGCCGACGGCACCTCGTGCCGGCATCAGATCAAGGACGGCGCGGACCGCGCCGCCCTTCACGTCGCGCGCGTGCTGGCGATGAGCCTCGACAACGCGCCATCCAACTCCTACTCCCTCCGCACCCATCGCAAAGGAACCGATCCATGGCTGAACTGACCCTCGACGTCGCCCGCAAGATTCTCGATGTCGCACTCGCCAAGGGCGTCGAGAAGAAGCTGAAACCCCTCGTCGTCACGGTGCTCGATGCGCGCGGCTGCGTTAAAATTTCCGCGGCGCAGGACGGCACCAGCCTGCTGCGCAGCGAGATCGCCCATGGCAAGGCCTATGGTGCACTGGCGATGGGGATGGGATCGCGGGCGCTGTTCCAGCGCGCGCAGGAGCAGGCCTATTTCGTCGGCGCCGTGAATACGCTGGCGCAGGGACGGATGGTGCCGGTGCCCGGCGGCGTATTGATCCAGGATGGTGGTGTGCTGCTCGGCGCCGTCGGCGTCAGCGGCGACACTTCGGACAATGACGAGATTTGCGCAGTAGCGGGCATTGAGGCCGCGGGGTTGAAGGCCAATCCGGGGTAGTCACTTCGCCGGCCATGACGGCTTGCGCTTTTCGCCAAAGGCCTTGAGACCTTCCCTGGCGTCCTCCGTCATCGCCAGCAGCGCGATCTGGCTCTCGGTATAGGCGATGCTTTCATCGAACGACATCGATGCGATCGCGCGCATGGCGTATTTGCCGCGCCGGATCGCGGTCGGCGACTTGTCGGTGATGCGGCCGATCAGCCAGTCCACCCTGGCGTCGAGCTCAGTTGAGGGCACCACATAGTTGAGAAGCCCGGCGGCCTGCGCGGTCTTCGCGTCAAAGGGCTCTCCGGTCAGCGCCCACTCGTTGACCAGGCGCCGCGGCGCGATCGATTGCAGCAGGCTCATCACCTGCATCGGGAACACGCCAACCTTCACTTCAGGCAGCCCGAACACCACGTGATCGGCGGCCACCGCCATGTCGGTCATGCACAACAGCCCCATGCCGCCGGCCATGCAGACACCACCGACCCGCGCGATCGAAGGTTTTGTGGCGTTCTGCGACAGCCGCAAGAGATCGGCGTAATCGACATTCGGCCGGGAGAAATCCATCGCGAACGCGGCGCCGCTGTTCTGCAGGTCTGCGCCCGCACAAAACGCCTTGTCCCCCGCGCCGGTCAGGACAATGACCCGAACGTCCTTGTCGTCATGCGCATCGCGATAGCCTTTGGCGAGGCCGGCGATCACCTCGCCATTGAGGGCGTTGCGCTTCTCCGGGCGGTTGATGGTGATCCAGAAGGCCTGCCCGCGTTTTTCGAGCATAACGCTGTTGCTGTCGGTCATTGTCCCGCTTGCCTCATCCGCTGTCGGCGGACATTAACGGCAGGATGGGGCGCGACCGCAAGGACGATTTAGCTGTCGGCGGTAGCGGCGGGGCTGGCCTTCTTCACCCAGACCTTGTTGTCGTGGAATGCCGCGCCGCCGATCGGCGCGATCGCCACAGCGCCCGTCAGCGTATTGATGCCGCGACCGCCGATATGGGCCTTGTTCGGGTGGACCGATTCCGCGATCAGCACGCCGCGGCGCAGGCCGTCGAAGATCTTCGCGGTCAGCGTCGTCTCGCCTCTGATATTCCCGAGCGTGACGGCGTCGCCGTCGGCAATCCCGAGGGTTGCAGCGTCCGCGGGGTGGATCATCACGGTCGGCGCGCCCTCGCGCGCGATCGACGACGGTGTTTCATTGAAGCTGGTGTTGAGGAAGCTGCGCGACGGGCTGGTGGCGAGCCGGAATGGATGGGCGTCATCCGCCTCCTCGATGATGCTCCAGTGATCCGGCAGCGATGGCATCTGGTCCCAGGGACCCATACCGGCGATACCGACGGGAGGGTGCGCCCAATCCGCCTTGAAATGGAATTTTCCGTCCTTGTGCGCAAAACCGTCGAGGTAGTGCGAGGTGCGGAAATCCGGCTGGAGATCGCGCCACAGATCGGCCTCCAGGGTTTCGATGTCGCCATGGCCGCTCTTTTTGAGCGTGGCGTCGATCAACTCGCGCGGCGACATTTCGAAGCCGGGATGCGCGGCGTTGAGGCGGCGGCCGAGGCCCCGCAGCACCTCATGGTTGGAGCGGCATTCGCCGGGCGGATCGATCAGCTTGGCGCCGACCGAAATGTGCTGATGGCCGCCGCCGTAATAGAGATCGTCATGCTCCATGAACATCGTCGCGGGCAGCACGATATCGGCCATGGCAGCGGTCTCGGTCATGAACTGCTCATGCACCGCCATGAACAGGTCCTCGCGTGCAAAGCCCCGGCGCACCAGGACCTGCTCTGGCGCTACCGTCATGGGGTTGGTGTTCTGGATCAGCATCGCCTTGACCGGCGGCCCGCCTCTTAGCGCCTCCGGGTCGCCGGTCAGAATTCGTCCGATCTGCGATTGATCGAGTATCCGCGTGGAGTGATCGATCGCGTCGTGGCCCTCGATCAAGGATTCATTGAACTTCCAGAGTGCGTAATTGTTGAAGAATGCGCCGCCGCCTTCGTACTGCCAGGCGCCGGTCACGGCCGGAATGCACAGCGCCGCGTGCATCTGCGCCGCGCCATTGCGGCTGCGGGTAAACCCGTAGCCGAGGCGGAAGAACGAGCGCTTGGTCTGACCGACCAGACGGGCAAAGGCTTCGATCTCTTGCACCGGCACGCCGCAAATCGAGGAGGCCCATTGCGGCGTTCTGGTCGAAAGATGTGCCTCGAGCTCGCCGGGACAATCGGTGTAGCGATTCATATAATCGCGATCGGCAAAACCTTCGCGGAACAGCACATGCATGACCCCGCAGGCAAAGGCGCCGTCGGTGCCGGGCCGCAGGATGATCTTGATGTCGGCCTGCTTCATGGTGTCGTTGTTGTAGATATCGATCGCCGCGATCCTGGCGCCGCGCTCCTTGCGGGCGCGCATCGCATGCGTCATCACATTGACCTGGGTATTCACGGGATTGGTGCCCCAGATCACAATCAGGTCCGAGATGCCCATCTCGCGCGGATCGACGCCGGCAATCTTGCCGGTGCCGATGGCAAAACCAACACGGGCAACGTTGGCGCAGATCGTGGAGTAGAAGCGCGAATATTTCTTCACATGTGCCAAGCGGTTGATGCCGTCGCGCATCACCAGCCCCATGGTGCCGGCATAATAATAGGGCCACACCGACTGGGCGCCGAATTCGCGCTCGGCGTCGTTGAATCGATCGGCGATCTCGTCGAGCGCTTCGTCCCAGGAAATCCGCTTGAATTGTCCGGAGCCCTTCGCACCCGTGCGGCGCTGCGGATATATCAGCCGTTCCGGGTGATGAATGCGCTCTGCATAGCGCGCGACCTTGGCGCAGACTACGCCCGCGGTATAGCTCTGCAGCTTGGAGCCGCGCACCCGGCCGATGCTGGAACCGTCGATCACTTCGACATCGAGCGCGCAGGCCGACGGGCAATCGTGCGGACAGGTGGAATGCCGGATGTCGATTTTCGCCTGTTGATTCATGGGCCAATGGTTAACATCAAACACCGTGACCGCCGAGCGCATTTATCCGGCATATCGCGACAAAACCACATCGCCCTATGCGTTATGCGCCAAGGTAAGCCCCGCCATTGGCGTGGATCGCCTGCCCGGTGACGTAGCGCGCGGCCGGGCCGCACAGGAACCTCACCATCGCGGCGACATCTTCCGGCTTGCCACGTGCGCCGGTGATGGTCTGGTGGGTCAGGTGATGCGCGGGTTCCGGTTTGTCCTTCGGACGCGTCGTGCTGATCAGGCCTGGAACGACGCAATTCACGGTGATGCCGTCGGAGGCCAGGTCGTAGGCGAGCGCGCGGGTAAAGCCCACAATTCCGGCCTTCGCCGTCACCACATGGGCGCGGTTCTTTGCGCCGGTATGCGCGCTTAAGCCCCCGATGTTGACGATGGCGCCGGCGCCGGATTTGCGCAGAGCCGGAAGGAAGGCCTTCACGCAATGGAAGGCGCCATCGAGGGTGACATCCATGATTTCGCGCCACTCGGCGTAACTCATCTCGGCAAAGGGCTTCTCACGCCGCAGCGCCGCATTATTGACGAGGATATCGACGCGCCCCAACTGTTTCATGGCCGCGTCCGCCATCGCCTGCACCGCCGCAGCGTCGGCCACATCGCCCATAAGGACCAGCGCCTTGCCACCTCTGGCGGCGATCTCGCGCGCGACGGCGTCCGCCTCGCCGCGGTTGCTGCGCGCATTGACAACGATCCATGCGCCGGCCTCTCCCAGCGCTAGCGCAATGGCGCGGCCAATGTTGCGCCCCGCGCCTGTGACGATGGCGACCTTGCCGCCGAGTTCATTGTTGCCGGCCACGTCTCATCCCTCGGATTGTCATCGTCCGCGAAAGCGAACGATCCAGTAAACAATGACGCTCGTAATTCACTCGATAGTTCTGCGATTGCTGGATGCCCCGCTTTCGCGGGGCATGACGACGGTGGTCATGTTCGCAGCGCGCTCAGATCGATCTTCCCCTGATACAATCCCGCCAACAACGTCAGCGTCGCATCGCTCTGCGTCCGGGTCCAGCCGCCGTGCTGCGTGTTGAGCGCGAATTTGTCGGTCACGTCCTGCCGGGTCAGCGGCTCCTGCGCGCCGCCGCGCAAGTGAGGCTGCCGCTCCTCGATCACGATGCCGTCTTTCATGGTCGCCCTGAGATGGCCGGTATAATTGGCGGGGTAAGGATTTTCGGGGTCGATCACGAATTTCACCTTGGCCGCAAGCGCGAGCACTTCCGTGTCGCGGATCGCCTTTTCAGTGAATGCGCCGAGCCCGACGCCGCCATGCACGAAACCGGTCGCCAGCAGATAGGGCGTGGCGAATTTGGCCGCATAGCCGTTATGCGGGCGCTGCTTGGAGGCCAAGGGCTCCCACAGCCGGTGCACGGTGCCCTCCGCGACTTCGCAGACGATTTCCTCGATGTCTTCGACTTTGACACCGCGCGCGGCCAGCCGTCGCGCGCAATCGATATAGGGCTGCGCCATCGTTCCGCACGGATAGGGCTTGAACGCCAGCGTGTCGGTCACCCAGCGAGTGCTGAAATCCCCCGTCAGCGCGTCATAGTCGCCATGCGTGGTGTGCGCGAAGCCATGAAACAGCCCGTGCACGCCTTCGAACACCGTGCGCGGACCCACAAAGCCCGCTTGCGCCAATAGCGCCGCGCGAATCCCGGATTGCGCCGCCCAGCCTGCATGCAGCCGCTTGGTCCAGGCGCCCTCGGCGAGATATTCGATAATCCCGCCCGCCATGCTGCCGGCAATCCCGAGCGCGTCCACGATCTGCCTGGCATTGAGGCCAAGCGCCGCGCCGACGCCGGCAGCAGCCCCCATCGCGCCGAAAATCGCGGTCGGGTGAAAGCCGGCCTTGTGCACGGCCTTCGGCACCACGAGGCTCAAGCGGCAGAGCACCTCGGTGCCGACCGCAATCCCGATCAGCGCCATACGGCCATCGGGATTGTGCCGCTCGCAGGCGGCGAGAACCGCCGGCACGATCACCGCGCCGGCATGCACCGGACCGCCCTCGAAAGTATCGTCGAAATCCTCGCCATGCGCCGCGGTACCGTTGACGAACGCTGCCCCCGAGGCATTCAGGGTGCGCTTGTGGCCGATCACGGTGCACGGGCCGTCGTCGTCGCAGCCGCCAAGCGCGCTTGCGACGTAATCCTCGTTGCGCGCGGTGACGCACAGGCCGACGACGTCGATCAGCAGATCCTCGCATTTGCGCGTGGTCGATGCCGGCAGGGTGCCCGGCTTCAACGCCACGATTTTGTCAGCCAGCGTTTCGGCGACCGATATCTTCGGCAGTTGTGATGTCATCATGATTGCCGATGGATCAAACGTGGAAAATCTTGCTGTAGCGCGCCTTGATCGCGTCGCCCTCTTTTTCCACCGCGGCGGCGTCGTCCTTCATGGTCTTGATATCCTTGAAGGGCGTGCGGCCCGCCTTCTCCTGGGTCTGCGGATGCACCGAGCGCAAGCCGCCGACGTCGACGATGAGCTGCTGGGCGTCCCTGCTGAAGCAGAACGACTGAAACAGCCTTGCCGCGTTCGGATTGGGCGAACCCTTGAAGATCCCGTTGGGGCCGATAATCAGCGGCGAGCCTTCGCTGGCATAGACCGGTTGGACCGGGCGGCCAGCCTCCTTCATCTGAAAGATATTGTACTCGTTGCCGTCAGCCATCACGGCGCGTTCGCCGAGGTCGAGCTTTTTCGGCGGATCGGCCGAAGATTGCACCTGCATGATATTCTGTTTCGCAAGCTGCTCGAACCAGCTCCAGCCGAGATCGCGTTGCATCTGATAGGTCGCGGTCATGATGGTGCCGCTGTAACCGGGATGCGCCTTGACGATCTTGCCCTTCCAACGGGAATCGAGCAGATCGGCAAAACTCTTCGGCGCTTCCTCGGGTTTCACCAGGTTGGTGTTGTAGGCGATGATGGAGAGCCAGACGCGCCAGCTCGCAAACTGGCCGTCGATATCCTTGTGCTCGGTTGGATAGAACTTCGCGACGTCTTCCGGCAGGTAGGGCGCCAGAATGCCGTCGCGTTTCCAGACGATGAAATGCGCGGCGTCCGAGGAATTCACCACGTCGACGGCGTGGATGTTGCTGGAATATTCCTGACCGATGCGCTGGAACACGCGCTCGGCGCCGGTGCGCTCGACGCGCACGGCTATGCCCGGATATTTCGCCTCGAACGCTTTCGCCAGTTTTTCGGCGACCGGAAGGTCGGTCGAGGTGTAGTGGATGACCTGACCTTCCTTTTTCGCCGCTTCGATCAGCGCAGGCGTAACCGGCTCAGCCGGCGGAGCAGCCGCCATGACGCGGGTCGAGAATGCAGCACCGGCGACCAACGCACCGGTTCCCTTGAGCACGTCGCGGCGCGACAATCCCTTGATCTTCATTGAACCACTCTATCCGCTGGTTTGTGCCAAATTCCGGACACCCGAAGTTATCTCTTATTCCCAAGGCGCATAGCCAGTCTTTCGTCGACAGCTCGTTCCCATTGCAGCTAAACTTGGCTACACAAAGCGAAATCGATATCCGGGAGATTGCAATGACGGCCCCAAGGTTTGCGCTTGCGTTGGTGGCAGCTCTTGTTGCAGCGCCAAATCTTGCGTCGCAAAGTCTGGCGCAGGATTACCCGACGCGGCCGATCACGATCATCGTGCCCTTTGGCGCCGGAGGCCCGGCCGACGTGACGGCCCGCCTGATCGGCAACGTCCTGCAGGAGCAGTTCGGCCAGCCCTTCGTGGTCGAGAACCGGACCGGCGCCGGCGGCGTGATCGGCACGCTCGCGGCGGCCAAATCCTCGCCCGACGGCTATACGCTGTTGATGATGTCGAATACCCAGACCGCGAACGAATCGCTGGTGCCGACCCGCAAATATGAATTGATGCGCGATCTGGCGCCGATCGCGCCGGTTAATTACTCCGACCTCGTGATCGTCGTGCATCCTTCTGTTCCGGCAAAGACGCTGGCCGAATTCATCACGCTCGCCAAATCG
This sequence comes from uncultured Alphaproteobacteria bacterium, assembly GCA_963778925.1. GTDB lineage: Bacteria > Pseudomonadota > Alphaproteobacteria > Rhizobiales > Xanthobacteraceae > Bradyrhizobium. Next base: position 30,411 of record CAVZWE010000005.1, read on the forward strand.
CAGCCGGGAAAGTTGAACTACGCTTCTTCCGGCCAGGGCACGCCCTATCACATGGCCGGCGAGTTGTTCAAAACCATGGCCGGGATCGACGTCGTCCACGTCCCCTACCGCAACAGCGGCGAGGCGCGCAGCGGCGTCATCGGCGGACAGGTGCAGATGATGATCGACGCGGTTCCGGCGATGGCGCCCAATATCGGGGAGAACCAGGTCCGGGCGCTTGCCACCACCGGCAAGGCGCGTTCAAACGTGTTGCCGAACGTGCCGACGGCCGCCGAGGCCGGCGTTCCCGGCTACGAGGCGACCATCTGGCTCGGACTGATGGCGCCCGCCGGGACGCCAAAGCCGATCATCGACAAGCTCAATGCCGCCGTGAACGCCGCGATCAAGCGGCCGGACATCGTCAAGCTCTGGAAAGAACAGGGTGCGGTTCCGATGTCGATGACCCCTGAGGAGTTCGACAAATATCTGCGCGGCGATATTGTGAAATGGGCCGAGGTCGTCAAGAAGTTCGCCGACAAGCAGTAAACCAAGGTCGTCCCTTCGATGCCGCGTATTCGATTCCGCCTCAATGGCGTCGACACTGTTATCGACGCCGATCCCAATTCATCGGTGCTCTCTATCCTGCGCGGGCAACTTGGCATGACCGGCCCACATTTCGGCTGCGGCGCCAACGAGTGCGGTGCCTGCAACGTCATGGTCGGCGATCACGCGGTGGCCTCTTGCGACACCCCGCTGTGGTCGGTCGCGGACAAGGACGTCACTACGATCGAGGGATTGGGCAGCGCGGAAAACCCGCACCCGCTGCAGCGCGCGTTCATCGCCGAACAGGCGCTGCAATGTGGTTACTGCGTTCCCGGCATCCTGATGAGTGCCGCGGCACTATTGATGCAAAATCCGAACCCTTCCGACGCCGACGTCAGGGGCGCGCTGGATCGCAACCTCTGCCGTTGCGGATCGCATAACCGCATGGTGCGGGCGGTGCTGCGCGCGGCGGCAGAAATGGCGGCGACATGACCAGCGCTCCGCCGTCCCGTGCACCGAGCCTGCCGATCAGTCTCGCGATAAACCCGAAACTGTCGTCATGGATCCGCTTCTCGTCTGAGGGGCATGTGACGGTGTCGCCGGGAAAGGTGGAGATCGGGCAAGGCATCGTGACCGCGCTGGCCCAGATCGCCGCCGATGAACTCGATGTTGAACTCGGCCGCGTGCAGATGGTCCGCGCATCGACGGCGGGCAGCCCCAACGAGGGCGTCACCTCTGGCAGTCTTTCGGTGCAGCAGTCCGGCCGCGCCATCCGCCACGCCTGCGCCGAAATCCGGCAGATCTTTCTTGGGCTGGCCTCGGATCGCCTGGGGGTCGATATCGACGCGCTCGAGATCAAGGACGGCACCATCTCCGGACCCGGCAATGTGCGCACCAGCTATTGGGAACTCGCGGACGAGATCTCGCTGGAGCGTGACGCGACGCCGGGCGCTGTGCCCAAATCATCGACAAAGCGTACGCTGGCTGGAAATTCCGTCCAGCGGCTGGATATCCCCGACAAGGTTTTCGCGCATCCGCGTTTCATTCAGGACATCGTGCTGCCGGGCATGCTGCACGGCCGCGTGCTGCGCCCGGAAATGTCGGCGGCAAAACTCGTCGATATCAGGGAGGATGGCGCGCGCGCGGTGGCCGGCCTGGTCGCGATCGTGCGCGACGGCAACTTTGCAGGCGTGGTCAGCGAAACCGAGGATGGCGCGGAGGACGCGCTGAAGGCGCTGCGCAAGGGCGCGGCATGGTCATCAGGCGAAACGCTGCCCGATGAGAACGCCTTGGCGGAATGGCTGAAAGCCCAGCCGGCGGAGTCGACGGTGGTCGACCGGAAAGCGGCGGCCCAAGTCAGCGAAACGGCGCGAACGATCCGGCGGCAATATACCCGCCCCTATTTGGCGCATGCCTCGATCGCGCCGTCCTGCGCCATGGCGCAGTGGGAGGGCGACCGCGTCCGGGTCTGGACCCACAGCCAGGGAGTTTACTTCCTCCGCGCCGATCTCGCGCTGGTGCTCAAATTGCCGCCCGAGAACATCACGGTCGAGCATGTGGAAGGCGCCGGCTGCTACGGGCATAATGCCGCCGACGACGTCGCGCTCGACGCGGTCCTATTGGCGAAGACAGCCTCGGGCCGGCCGGTCCGGGTGCAATGGTCGCGCGCAGACGAGATGTCGCACGCACCGTTCGGCGCGGCGATGGCGATCGAAATCGAGGCCGATCTCGATGCGCAAAACGATATTATCGGTTGGCGTCACAGCATCTGGAGCAACGGTCATACCGCACGGCCGGGACGCGCGGCACAGCCTGCTTTGCTCGCGGCCACCGAACTGGCAAACCCGTTCCCGCGCTACATCGCCACCAATCCACCGCAGACCAATGGCGGCGGCGCCGATCGCAACTCGATACCGCTGTATGACTTCCCGTCGTGGCAGATCGAAAGTCACCGCCTGCTCACCATGCCGGTCCGAACTTCCGCGCTGCGGACGCTGGGCGCGCAGGGCAATGTGTTTGCGATCGAGTGCTTTATCGACGAACTCGCCGCCGAACGCGGCGAGGATTCCGTCGCCTTCCGCCTGCGTCACCTGGGGGATCCGCGGGCGCAGGACGTGATCCGCTCGGTTGCGAAGCGCGCGAACTGGAAGCCGGACAAGCGCGCCGGAAGCGGTTACGGCGTCGGCTTTGCGCGATACAAGAACACCGGCGCCTATTGTGCCGTCATCGCCGAGGTCGAGGGTGACGAAGACATCACCGTCAAGCGGCTGACGATTGCGGCCGATGTCGGCGAAGCCATCAATCCGGACGGCGTGGTCAATCAGATCGAGGGCGGCGCGATCCAGGCCACCAGCTGGGTCTTGAAGGAGCGCGTTCGCTTTGACCGGCGGCGCATCACCAGCAACACATGGGCCGAGTATCCGATTCTCCGCTTCAGCGAGGTGCCGCGGGTAGAGGTCGAACTGATCGTGCGGCCCGATAGCGATCCGCTCGGCGCCGGCGAGGCCGCCCACGGCCCGGTCACGGCGGCGATCGCCAACGCCGTATTCGATGCGCTGGGGTTGCGGGTTCGCAACCTGCCGATCACGCGCGACAGCCTGATCGCGGCGATGGAACTGACCTGATGGCGGTGCTGAACATTCTCAGCGGCGGCGCTGCGCAGGGACTTGTCGCAAGCCTTGCGCCTGACTTCAAGGTGCTGACCGCTTTCGACATCGCGGGAGAGTTCGGCGCGGTCGGTGCCATGGCCGATAAATTGCGCAAGGGAATGGCCGCCGACATGGTCATACTCACAGCGAAAATGATCACCGATCTCGTGGCAGAAAATCTCGTCGTCCGTGCCTCAATCGCCGACATCGGACGGGTCGAAACCGCGATCGCGGTGCGCGCCGGAGATCCACTTGTCGCGGTCAGGGACGCGGCCGCGTTGCGCGACGCATGGCTCGCAGCCGACGCGATCTTCGTTCCTGATACCAGGGCATCGACGGCTGGAATCCACGTGGCAAAGGTCCTGCAGCAACTCGGCATCGCCAGTGCCGTCGCCGACCGGCTGAAAATCTATCCGAACGGCGTGACCGCGATGCGCCAGCTGGCCGCGTCCGATGCCGCAAGACCGATCGGCTGCACGCAATCGACCGAAATCATCAGCACTAAAGGGGTGACCCTTTCGGGGTCGCTGCCGCCGGGATGCGAGCTCGCAACCATGTACACGGCGGCGGTGACGACGCGGGCCGTCAACGCCTGGCAGGCTCGGGAATTGATTGACTTGCTGATCGGTCCCGATCAAGACAAACTGCGCGAACGCGCGGGCTTTCTAAGCACCCGAGAGTAGAAAAATACAGGACGGGAGGATTTTATGAGACGCCGCGACTTCATAAAGTTGAGCGCAGGCTTTGGAGCCGCAATGGCAAGCCAGACGCCGCTTTCGCCCGCGCGGGCGCAAACAAAAACGATCTTCAAGGCATCCGACGTTCAACCCCCCGGCTATCCGACCGTGGCAGCAACCGAGAACCTGGGCAAGAAACTCGAGGCCGCGACCAACGGGCGGCTCTCGGTCCAGATGTATCCATCGATGCAGCTGGGCGGCGAGAAGGAGACCATCGAACAGACGCAGATCGGCGCCGTCCAGCTGTTGCGCGTCAGCGTGGGATCGATGGGCCCGATCGTCGACGATATCAACGTCGTCAACATGCCGTTCCTGTTCCGGAATACGGCGCATGCCGAGAGGATGATGGACGGACCGATCGGCCAGGAGTTGCTTGACAAGATCACGGCAAGTCCCAACGCCGGGCTTGTCGCGCTGTGCTGGATGGATGCGGGCGCGCGCAGCCTCTACAATACCAAGAAGCCGATCAGGACCATCGAGGACGTCAAAGGCCTGAAATTTCGCGTCATCGGCAATCCGATTTTCATCGACATGATGAACGCGCTTGGCGGCAACGGCGTCGCGATGGGATACGATCAGGTCTTCAGCGCGCTACAGACTGGCGTCATCGACGGCGCCGAAAACAACCCGCCGAGTTATGTCTTCAGCAATCATTACACGGCGGCGAAATATTTCTCACTCACGGAGCACCTGATCATTCCCGAAGTGCTGGTGTTCTCCAAGAAGGCCTGGACCTCACTTTCAGGCGAGGATCAGAGCCTGATCAAAAAGTTTGCCCGCGAGGCGCAGCTCGAGGAACGCGATCTCTGGAACAGGTATGAGCTGCAGGCGATGGACAAGGCAAAGGCGGCCGGTTGTCAGATCGTTGAAATTGCCGACAAGACACCGTTCCAGAACGCGGTCAAGCCGGTATGGGAGAAATATGGTCCAAAATATCAGGACATGATCAAACGCATCCAGGCCGTCGGCTAGAACGCTTCACGCCCGGTCCGCCCTGCCGTGCAGGCATCGAAGCACTCCGCATGCGCCGGACCGGCAATCAGGAAAGACCGGAAATGGCCGGACTATTTCGTCGTGCGATGGATTATCTCTATCTTCTTTGCGTGATCGTCGGCTGCACCGCACTGGTGCTGATTTCGGCGATCATCCCCTGGGCGGTGTTCACGCGCTACGTTCTGAACAGCTCGGCGTCATGGCCTGAACCGCTCGCGGTGCTCTTGACCATTGTGCTGACCTTCATCGGAGCCGCCGCGGGATATCGGCTCAACCTGCACATGAGTGTCTCTTACTTCGCCGACCAGTTGCCGGGCAGATTCCGCGGCCTGGCCGATCTCGCCGTTCAGCTGCTTATGGCGCTGATTTCCACCTTCATGATCGTTTGGGGCGGCCGGCTGGTCGAAGTGACCTGGCACAATACGATTGCGGATTTTCCGTTCCTGTCGGTCGGCATCACCTATTTGCCGATTCCGGTCGGCGGGGTCTGCCTCCTCCTGTTCATCATCGAGCGAATTTTTCTGGGAGCGCCGCCGGATCCGCTTCCCCACAATCTCGAAGTCGCGCCGTTCGACTGAACCTGCGGAAGAGCAAGCCATGGATATCTTCATCCTGCTAGCGACCATGCTGGCGTGCTTCGTCATCGGCATGCCGATCGCCTATTCGCTGGCGCTTGCCGCGATCGCGGGTGCCTGGTCGATCGGAATTCCGCTGGAAGCGGTGATGTTGAAAATCTCCGACGGCGTCAGCAAGGTGGCGATGCTGACGATTTCGTTTTTCGTGCTGGCGGGTGCGATCATGGCGGAGGGCGGAATGGCGCGCCGGCTGGTGGCGTTTGCGGACGTGCTGGTCGGATTTACCCGCGTGCGCGGCGGTCTTTCGATAGTCAACGTGCTGGCGACGACATTCTTGAGCGGCATTTCCGGCTCAGCGGTCGCAGATACCTCTGCGATCGGCTCGGTGATGATCCCGCAAATGGAAAAAACGGGATTCCCGCGGGTGTTCGCGACCAACCTCACCATCACGTCTTCGGTTCAGGCGCTGCTGGTGCCGCCGAGCCACAACGCAGTACTGTATTCGCTGGCGACCGGCGGCACGATCTCGATCAGCGCCCTGTTCATGGCCGGCGTCTTTCCCGGGCTGCTGCTCGGATTCTCGCTGATCGTTCTCTGTCTCGTCGTCGCCTACCGGGACGGGCATCCCCGTGGTCAGACTGTGCCGGCGAAAGACGCGCTCCAAATCACGATCGACGCGGCCTGGGGGCTGGTGACGCTTGTCATCATTCTCGGCGGCATTCTCGGGGGCATTTTCACGGCCATCGAAGCCGGGGCCGTGGCCTGCGTCTGGGCATTCTTCGTGACGATGTTCATCTACCGGGACTATCGCTGGCGCGACCTGCCCGTCCTGCTGCATCGTACGCTGCGCACCGTCGCGATGGTGCTAACGCTGATCGCCTGCGCCTCGAGCGTCGGCTACATCATGGCACTGACGCAGATGCCGGCGAAAATGACGGCGTTCTTTCTGTCGATATCCAGCAACAAATACGTCATCCTGTTTCTGATCAACATTCTGCTGCTGGTGCTCGGCACGCTGGTCGACATGGCGCCTTCGATCCTGATCGCGACGCCGATTCTGCTGCCGGTGATGCAGAACTTCGGCGTCGATCCCGTACACTTCGGCATGATCATGCTTCTGAACCTCGGAATCGGACTATGCCACCCTCCGGTCGGATCGATCCTGTTCGTCGGCTGCGCGGTCGGCAAGGTCAGCATCGAGCAGGTGATGCGCAAGATCTGGCCGTTCTACGGCGTGATGTTCGCGGTGCTGATGGTTGTCACCTATATTCCGGAGGTGTCGCTGTGGCTGCCACGGCATGTGCTGCGGTGAGCAATGAATAGCGCACGCGCCGATAAGCCGGGAATATCGCAGCAGGCGCCTGGGTAAACTGGACCGCTTCAATAAGCCTTGACGGTGCGAGTCTTCCGGGCCGGCTTGCGACTTCCGTCGGAGGAGGCTGGCCCGTCGATCGCCCCCGCAAACTCGGCCTGCGCCGCTTCCGATATCCAACGGGATACGTTCGGCTTGGTGATCGCCAATCCGACGAGAAAGGCCACCAGAAGTACGGGCAGAGCAAAGAAGCCAATGCCCCAGCTTCGGATGATGCTCTTGCCGGTCGTTTGGTCTGATCTGTCAAACCTGCCGTGCATCGTTGTCTCCAGTGTGTGGATCCCCGGCATGCTTAGCTCACGGCATGCAAGACCACGTGTGAGCTGCTTCACATGGCCGAGATACACAGTTTCGGGATGGTGTCGCTTCCGGCCGGCACGGCCATCCGTCGAGATGCGGCCAACGGGTCCGCGCGAAGCGCGGCCCGATGATAAGCTCCGACGCCGCTCCTCCCGATTGAGCGCGCATGCGCCCAGAGGATGAGGTTTCGAGCGCGAAGTGGAGACCGGTTCGCGCCGGGAAAACGCGTCTCAGGATAACCGCAAATCCGTTGTGCAGGGATGAGGTCTTGGACCCTTATGGTGAGGAGCGCGGTACCGCGCGCTCGAACCACGAGGCCACAGGATGGGCCGTCATGATTCCTCGAAGGAGGCGATCTAGCCGCCCTCGTCCGCCGCCGGCTTCGGCGAGCTCCTGAAGCTCCTCGACATTCAGCACGACGATGGCGCCATGCTCGAGGCGAACCCAGTCGCGCGCGGCCCAGGCCCGCAGCTGCTTGTTGATGCTCTCGCGCGTCATGCCGACCATCTCGCTGATTTCCTGCTGGGTGACGGCGATGGTTCGACCCTTGGGCTCGTGCTTGTGTTTTTCGGTCAGGCGAATGAGCGCGCTGGCGAGCCGTCCCGGCAGGTTCTGAAGGATGACCTGCTCGACCTGGTCGCTGGTCCAGCGCAGCCGCGTGCACAGCAGTTCGATGAATTTCATCGCCAGCGCGGGCTGGCTTCGCACAAAGGGCAGAAATTCGCGGCGGTCGATGATGAAGATTTCGCAATCGGTATTGGCGATGGCGTCGGCGGACCGCGGCTGCCCATCGAGCACCGAGATCTCGCCGAAAATCTCGCCGGGGCCGATCAGGTTCAGGATCGCGCTGCGGCCATCGGCCGAGGAGACGCTGATCTTCACCGTGCCGGTGATCACCGCGATCAGGCTGTTACCGGGGTCTCCCTTGGAGACGATCGTGGTTCCCCGCTTCAGTGTGGAAGGCTTGGCGTAACGGCACAGCTGGTCGAACGCCTCCGGATCGAGGTCGCAAAAATAGGGATGCTTGCGCAGGATCGAAAGCTTGCTGCTCGGAAACGGCCGAGTTTCACCTTTATTGTCCTGAGACACGCCGGTCAAGAACCATCCAATCAGCCCGTTGTCGATCGAGGGATCGCGCCGAATGCAAGGCCGGATCAAAGCTGTCCCTCCGCCCCGGTGCAGATTTATACTCCCGGGGCCAACAGCGAGAAAGGCCTGGATCATCTCCAGGCTTCTTTGATCCGTACAATTCCGGCCACAAATTGACGCTGCGTTAACCAAACACATTCGGCTGGCGCCTATGCGGTCGACACGCGCATCGGACCCCTGCATATCTTGGTTCTTGCCTCTCGCCCGTCGCGCCCAAGGCATCACGCTGGTGTCGGACCAACCTGCGCGTGCAATGCCCGCATCATGTTCAAGCGTTGGCGGACATGACCGACCCGGATTCAAGGTGAACTCTTGCTCCACATGGGTAGACGGCATGCGGCGGCGGTCTATTCGTTGGCGATACCCATCTCTTTGATCACGCGCGCATATTTGGCGAGCTGTTCGCGCGTCGAGACACCGAGCTCCGCGGCCGACATACCACGCACCGTGAAACCCAAATCCTCAAGCTTGCGGCGAACCTCGGGATCGCCGACCGCTTTGAGGACTTCGGCGTTCAACCGGGCGAGGATGTCCTTGGGCGTTCCGGCCGGCGCCATGATCGCAAACCAGGAATTGAAGAAGAACCCGGGCAGCCCCGATTCCGATACGGTCGGCACATCGGGAAATTGCGGCAGTCTCCGCTCGGTGGTCACCCCGATCAGCCTGACCTGACCGCCGCGCACCAGCGGCGCGACGGTCCCGAGGCCCTGGAAGCCGACGGAAATCTGGCCGGCGGCGACGTCGGTCGCAGCCTGCGTGGCGCCCTTGTA
>CAVZWE010000006.1:0-22466 GCA_963778925.1 uncultured Alphaproteobacteria bacterium
AGTCAGTTCAAGCCGGGCGACATGGTGTGGATCGAGGAAAGCAAGCCGATCTCGAAGTTGAAGCGCTGGACGGTGGTCCGGGGCGAACAGAACAAAACGGCCTGAAGCCGGTTCGGCCAAGCCGAACCGGACTTTCGGGATAATTTAGGCGCAAATTTGCGCATCAGAAAGAGGACGAGGTGCATCAATGATTCAGATGCAGACCAACCTCGACGTGGCCGATAATTCAGGCGCACGCCGTGTCATGTGCATCAAGGTGCTTGGAGGCTCCAAGCGCCGCTATGCCACCGTGGGCGACGTCATTGTCGTGTCGATCAAGGAAGCTATCCCGCGCGGCAAGGTGAAGAAGGGCGACGTGATGAAGGCTGTCGTGGTGCGGGTCCGCAAGGACATCCGCCGTCCCGACGGTTCCGTCATCCGCTTCGACCGCAACGCCGCCGTGTTGATCAACAACCAGTCGGAGCCGGTCGGCACCCGTATCTTCGGGCCGGTGCCGCGCGAGCTGCGCGCCAAGAACCACATGAAGATCATTTCGCTCGCGCCGGAGGTGCTGTGATGGCTGCCAAGATCCGGAAGGGCGACAGGGTCGTCGTGCTGAACGGCCGCGACAAGGGCCGCACCGGCGAGGTGTTCGAGGTGCGTCCCGACGAGAACAGGGCGCTGGTGCGCGGCGTCAATCTCGTCAAGCGTCACCAGAAGCAGACCCAGGCCCAGGAGGGCGGCATCATCTCCAAGGAGTCGCCGATCCACCTGTCCAACATCGCGATCGTCGGCAAGGACGGCAAGCCGACGCGGGTAGGTTTCAAGATTCATGCGGATGGCAAGAAGGTGCGCATTGCCAAACGCTCGGGAGCAGAGATCGATGGCTGACACCGCATACACCCCGCGTTTACGCGAGCAGTTCGACAAGGAAATCCGTCCCAAGCTGACGGAGCAGTTCGGCTACGGCAACATCATGCAGGTGCCGCGGCTGGACAAGGTCGTGCTCAACATGGGCGTCGGCGAGGCCGTCAACGACCGCAAGAAAGCGGAACTGGCGGCAGCCGACCTTTCGCTGATCGCCGGCCAGAAGGCCGTCGTGACCTATTCGCGCATCGCGATCGCGACCTACAAGCTGCGCGAAAACCAGCCGATCGGTTGCAAGGTCACGCTGCGCAAGACCAAGATGTACGAGTTCATCGATCGTCTGGTGAACGTGGCGCTGCCGCGCGTGCGGGATTTCCGTGGCCTCAATCCGAAGAGTTTCGACGGCCGCGGCAACTATTCGCTCGGCATCAAGGAGCACATCATTTTCCCCGAAATCGACTTCGACAAGATGGGGGAGACGTGGGGCATGGACGTCACGGTATGCACCACCGCGCGCACCGACGACGAAGCGCGTGCCCTGTTGACCGCATTCAATTTCCCGTTCCGGCAGTGAGACGCTAGCCAAAAGCCTCTCAAACGCGGAAACCCAGGAGCCAAGCATGGCAAAGAAGAGTTCGATCGAGAAGAACAACCGGCGCAAGCGGATGACCAAGAATGCCGCGCCCAAGCGCGCCAAGCTGAAGGCCATCATCGCCGACAAGAAGAAGCCGATGGAAGAGCGGTTCGCGGCAACCCTGAAGCTCGCCGAGATGCCGCGAAACTCGTCGGCGACGAGGATTCGCAACCGCTGCGAAATGACCGGCCGTCCGCGTTCGGTCTATCGCAAGAACAAACTCAGCCGCATCGCGCTGCGTGAACTCGGCTCCAAGGGCCTGGTTCCCGGGCTCCTGAAGTCGAGCTGGTAGGGAGGGTCGGACATGTCAACGCACGATCCGATCAGCGATCTCATCACCCGCATCCGCAATGCGCAGATGCGCGCCAAGCCCAAGGTCTCGACCCCGGGCTCGAAGATGCGCGCCAACGTGCTCGAGGTGCTGAAGGCGGAAGGCTATATCCGCGGCTACGCCAGCGTCGAGCATGCCTCGGGCCGCAGCGAGCTTGAGATCGAGTTGAAGTATTTCGACGGCGAGCCGGTTATTCGCGAGATCGAGCGGGTGTCGAAGCCGGGGCGGCGGGTTTATGCCTCGGTGAAGAACCTGCCGCGCGTCAACAACGGTCTCGGCATTTCGGTGTTATCGACGCCGAAGGAAATCATGGCCGACCACGACGCGCGCGACGCGAATGTGGGCGGCGAAATTCTCTTCACGGTGTTTTGAGGAAGGGACTTAATCATGTCGCGCATCGGCAAAAAGCCTGTGACGGTTCCGTCGGGCGTTACCGCGACCGTCGAAGGGCAGACCGTGAAAATGAAGGGGCCGAAAGGCCAGCTTCAGTTCGTCGTGCATGACGACGTCGAGGTGAAGTTCGAAAACGGCACGGTCAAGGTAAAGCCGCGGGTCGAAACCAACCGCGCCCAGGCGCTTTACGGCACCGCGCGGGCGCAGATCGCCAACCTGGTTGCCGGCGTCACCAAGGGTTTCGAGAAGAAGCTCGAGATCACCGGCGTCGGCTATCGCGCCGCACTGCAGGGCAAGAACCTGCAGCTCGCACTCGGCTACAGCCACGACGTGGTCTTTGCGATCCCGGAGGGAATCGCGATCACGGTGCCGAAGCCGACCGAGATCGTCATCGTCGGCAACGACAGCCAGCGCGTCGGCCAGGTCGCCGCCGAGATCCGCAGCTATCGTCCGCCGGAACCCTACAAGGGCAAGGGCGTGAAATATTCCGACGAATTCATCTTCCGCAAGGAAGGCAAGAAGAAGTAACGGAGCCGGTCATGTCGAGACTCAAGATTACGAATGCCCGGCGCAAGCAACGCGTGAGGCTGTCGTTGCGCCGTACCGCCAGCGGCCGTCCGCGGCTGTCGGTGTTCCGCTCCTCCAAGCACATCTATGCGCAGGTCATCGACGACCTGAAGGGCGAGACGCTGGCGTCGGCTTCCTCGCTGGAGAAGGCGATGCGCGAGAGCGGCAACACCGGCGCCAACATCGACGCGGCGAAGGCCGTCGGCAAGCTATTGGCGGAGCGCGCGGTCAAGAACGGCGTCACCGAAGTGGTGTTCGATCGCGGCGGCTATCTCTATCACGGCCGCGTCAAGGCGCTCGCGGATGCCGCGCGCGAAAGCGGATTGAGTTTCTAGGGTTTTGGAATTGAACGGATGCCTCTCAAGGCAAGTCTTTTAAGGATCGGAAAACACCATGGCAGGTGAACGCGAACGCGGTGGCGGCCACAGGGGCGGCCGGGAAGAACGCGACAGCGAGTTCGTCGACAAGCTCGTCCACATCAATCGTGTGGCGAAGGTCGTCAAGGGCGGCAAGCGCTTCGGCTTTGCGGCGCTGGTCGTGATCGGCGACCAGAAGGGCCGGGTCGGGTTCGGCCACGGCAAGGCGCGCGAGGTTCCCGAGGCGATCCGCAAGGCGACCGAATCGGCCAAGCGCAACCTGACGCGCGTGGCATTGCGCGAGGGCCGCACACTGCATCACGATATCGCCGGCCGTCACGGCGCCGGGCGGGTCTATTTGCGCGCGGCGCCGGCGGGTACCGGCATCATCGCCGGCGGCCCGATGCGCGCGGTGTTCGAGACGCTCGGCATCCAGGACGTGGTGGCGAAGTCGATCGGCTCGTCGAACCCCTACAACATGGTTCGCGCGACCTTCGACGCGCTGAAGCATCAGGATTCGCCGCGCTCGGTTGCGGCGCGCCGCAATATCAAGGTCTCGACGCTGCAGTCGCGCCGGGTCGGCGGCGACGCCGAAGTGGTTACCGAATAAACAAGCCGCGCTTTTCGCGCGTTACGGAGTGATGACGATGGCCAAGGCCGCAAAGACGATCAAGGTCGAGCAGACCGGCAGCGCGATCCGCCGCCATCACTCGCAGCGCGCGACGCTGATCGGCCTGAAACTCAACAAGATCGGCCGCACCACCGAACTGCAGGATACCCCTGCGGTTCGCGGCATGATCGCCAAGGTTCAACATCTCGTCCGCATCGTCGACGAGAAATAAAGTTCACGTCATCCTGAGGCGGCCGCAACGCGGCCCTCGAAGGATGACAACCAGCGTCCTTCGAGGCTCGGGCTTTGCCCTCGCACCTCAGGACGACGGACCGAAAGAAGGAAGCCAACGATGAAGCTCAGCGATATCGCCGACAACGCCGGCTCGCGCAAAAAGCGCATGCGGGTCGGCCGCGGCATCGGCTCCGGCAAGGGCAAGCAAGCCGGCCGTGGCGGCAAGGGCCAGACCGCGCGTTCCGGCGTGCGCATCAAGGGTTTCGAGGGCGGCCAGATGCCGCTGCACCGGCGGCTGCCGAAGCGCGGCTTCACCAACATCTTCCGGCTGGAATTCGCCGAGATCAATCTCGACCGCATCCAGCAGGCGATCGACGCCAAGCTGCTCGATGCCCAGGCCACCATCAACGCCGAATCGCTGGTGAAATCCCGCGTGATCCGGCGCGCCAAGGATGGCGTCCGGCTGCTCGGCCGCGGTGAAATCAAGGCCAAGCTGACGATCGAGGTTCACGGCGCTTCGAAATCCGCCATCGCGGCGGTGGAGAAGGCGGGCGGCACGGTGAAGATCCTGGCGCCGCCAAAGAAGGACGAAGGCGAGGCGGCGTAACATCTGCGTCATCGCTCGCCATCTGGCGGGCATCTGCGCGACAGGACGATGGACTTATCGAAGCCGAGCACCAAATAATGTCCGGCGTCTGCTGAATTCCCCTCACGGGGCATGACAGCGCGAGGACGGCGGGAGAAAGCCAAACATGGTCTCAGCAGCGGAACAACTGGCGGCAAACCTCAATTTCGGCGCACTCGCCAAGGCCGACGAACTGAAGAAGCGGATCTGGTTCACCCTGGGTGCGCTGCTGGTTTACCGGCTCGGCACCTACATTCCGCTGCCCGGCATCGACCCCAACATCTGGGAACAGGTGTTCCGCTCGCAGGCCGGCGGCATCCTCGGCATGTTCAACATGTTCGCCGGCGGCGGCATCCACCGCATGGCGATCTTCGCGCTGAACATCATGCCGTATATCTCGGCCTCGATCATCATTCAGCTCCTGACCACGGTGTCGCCGCAGCTTGAGGCGCTGAAGAAGGAAGGCGAGGCCGGCCGCAAGACGCTGAACCAGTATACCCGCTATCTCACGGTGATCCTGGCTGCGTTCCAGTCCTACGGCATCGCGGTAGGCCTCGAAGGCGCCGGCAATGTCGTCAGCGAGCCCGGCCTGTTCTTCCGCCTGTCGACCGCGATCACGCTGACCGGCGGCACCATGTTCCTGATGTGGCTCGGCGAGCAGATCACCTCGCGCGGCATCGGCAACGGTATTTCGCTGATCATCATGTCCGGCATCGTCGCGGAGCTGCCCTCGGCGCTCGCCAACATGCTGGAACTCGGCCGCCAGGGCGCGCTGTCCACCGGCCTCATCTTGGTTGTGATCGTGATGGCGGTCGCGGTGATCGCTTTCATCGTGTTCATGGAGCGCGCGCAGCGGCGGCTTCTGATCCAGTATCCGAAGCGCCAGGTCGGCAACAAGATGTTCGAGGGCCAGTCCTCGCATCTGCCGCTGAAGCTGAATACTTCCGGCGTGATCCCCCCGATCTTCGCCTCCTCGCTGCTGCTGCTGCCGACCACGGTCGCGAATTTCAATGCCGGCCGGGGCCCGGAATGGTTTCAGTGGATCACCACCCAGCTCGGCCACGGCCGCCCGCTGTTTTTGGTTCTCTATCTGGCGCTGATCGTGTTCTTCGCCTTTTTCTATACAGCAATCGTGTTCAACCCGACCGAGACCGCCGATAACCTGAAGAAGCATGGCGGCTTCATTCCGGGCATCCGGCCGGGCGAGCGCACCGCCGAATACATCGATTACGTGCTGTCGCGGATCACGGTGCTGGGCGCGATTTACCTTGCGATCGTCTGCCTGATCCCGGAAATTCTGATTTCCTACGCTTCGGTGCCGTTCTACTTTGGCGGCACGTCGCTATTGATCGTCGTCAGCGTGACCATGGATACGGTGGCGCAGGTTCAGGGTTATCTGCTCGCCCATCAGTATGAGGGGCTGATCAGGAAGTCGAAATTGCGGGGGCGCCGCCGCTGACGCCTTGACGTATCGCAACATTTTCGCGGTCTGCGTCGTTTAGGGTGGGGACGCTCTGGATTTTCATAATGAGGGTGCGCGGTCAATCGCTCACCGAGCCGGGGGGCGAAACGAATGAGACTGATTCTTTTGGGGCCGCCGGGTTCGGGCAAGGGAACCCAGGCGCAGCGGCTGGTTCAGCGCTACGGCATTGTCCAGCTCTCGACCGGGGAAATGCTGCGCGCCGCGGTGGCGGCGCAAACCCCCGTCGGGCTGAAGGCCCGGGATATCATGGCAAGCGGCGGTCTGGTGCCCGACGAGATCGTGGTCGGAATCATATCCGATCGGCTCGATCAGCCCGACGCGGCGAGGGGCTTCATCCTCGACGGCTTTCCGCGCACCGTACCGCAGGCGAAGGCGCTGGATGATCTCCTGAAGAAGAAGCACATCAAGCTCGATGCCGTGGTCGAGCTTCGCGTCAACGAAAGCGCGTTGCTGCAGCGGGTCGAAACCAGGGTCGCGGAAATGCGGGCGCGCGGCGAGGAAGTGCGCGTCGACGACACCCCGGAGGTGCTGACCAAGCGGCTGGCAAGCTACCGTTCGCAGACCGAGCCGCTGATTCACTATTATTCGGAGCGCCGCAAGCTCCTGACCGTCGATGGCATGATGACCATCGAGCACGTCACCCACGAGATTAACCGCATCCTGTCCGCGATCGGCGCAGTGGAGGCCAAGGCCTCCCGGAAAGCCGCCCCGGCAAAGCAGACAAAGACCGCCAGGCCGGCTGCCGGACGCGTCGCCAAATCCGCAGGCAAGGGCGCCAAAGCCCCCAAAAAGGCCGCCAAAGCGTCCCGCAAGGCCGCGAAACCGGCCTCCAGGGCCACCAAAAAGGCGGCTCGCAAGGCGCTTTTGGGTTCCAAAGCCCGGGTCGCCGGACGGCCTGTGAAAAGCGCCAAAAAGGTCACGAAAAAGCGAGCTAAAGCGTAGAGACGGTTGACGAAACGAGTTTGAATCCTTTAATAAGCTCCTATCCAGTCGGATAGTTTTCAAACGATGCCGGGCCCCGAAACACAAGAGGGGACGGGCGTCGTGTTCGCGTTTGCGGACACCTGCCCGAGATAGCGAAAAACACAGCCGTTTCCCAAGGGGATCGGCGACAGGAGAGAAGTCCGTGGCCCGTATTGCCGGCGTGAATATACCCACCAACAAGCGCGTCCTGATCGCGCTCCAGTACATCCACGGCATCGGCCAGAAGAACGCGGCCGAGATTATGGAGAAGGTCAAGATTCCCGTCGATCGCCGCGTCGCGCAATTGAGCGATCAGGAAGTGCTGCAAATTCGTGAAGTGATCGACCGCGACTACATGGTCGAAGGCGACCTGCGTCGCGAGACCGGCATGAACATCAAGCGCCTGATGGACCTCGGCTGCTATCGCGGCCTGCGTCATCGCCGCGGATTGCCGGTGCGTGGCCAGCGTACCCATACCAACGCGCGCACCCGCAAGGGTCCGGCCAAGTCGATCGCCGGCAAGAAGAAGTAATTTGGCGAGTAGCGAATGGCGAATGGCGAGTAGGGAATTGATCCTTGCTATTCGCTATTCGCCACTCACCATTCGCTTCTGAGGTGTAGCCGCTGGCATTACGGCGGCGTTGAGATCGTAGGAAAGGTTGATAATGGGCAAGGAAGCCACCCGCGTCCGCCGTCGTGAGCGCAAGAACATTGCATCCGGCGTTGCGCACGTGAATTCGTCGTTCAACAACACGACCATCACCATCACCGACGCGCAGGGCAACACCATTGCATGGTCGTCGGCCGGAACGATGGGCTTCAAGGGGTCGCGCAAATCGACCCCTTATGCCGCGCAGGTCGCGGCGGAGGACGTCTCCAAGAAGGCGCAGGAACACGGCATGCGCACGCTGGAGGTCGAGGTTGCAGGCCCGGGTTCGGGTCGCGAATCGGCGCTGCGCGCGCTGCAGGCCGCGGGCTTCACCGTCACCTCGATCCGCGACGTGACGACGATCCCGCATAATGGTTGCCGTCCGCGCAAGCGCCGGCGGGTTTGATACATCGACCGCGGGCGGCTTGGCCGTCCCGCGTATCGTTTTGAGAGATTTGAAGCGCGGACTGATCCGCGATCTCCAACGCCAGTAATTGGTTGACGATCTGACTGGCATGATGGGTGAAACAGTGACGATCCAGAAAAATTGGCAAGAACTTATACGACCGAACAAGCTCCACGTGACGCCCGGCTCCGACGCCAGCCGATTTGCGACGCTGGTGGCCGAGCCGCTCGAGCGCGGCTTCGGCCAGACGCTCGGCAACGCGCTGCGCCGCATCCTGTTGTCCTCGCTGCAAGGCGCGGCGGTGCAGTCGGTGCATATCGACGGCGTGCTGCACGAATTTTCCTCGATCGCGGGCGTTCGCGAGGACGTCACCGACATCGTGCTGAACATCAAGGACATCTCGATCAAGATGCAGGGCGAAGGCCCCAAGCGCATGGTCGTGAAGAAGCAGGGTCCGGGTGTCGTCACCGCCGGCGACATCCAGACCGTCGGCGACATCATGGTGCTCAATCCGGAACTGCAGATCTGCACCCTGGACGAGGGCGCGGAAATCCGCATGGAATTCACGGTCGCCTCCGGCAAGGGCTACGTCGCCGCCGAGCGCAACCGCCCCGAGGACGCGCCGATCGGCCTGATCCCGGTCGACAGCCTGTTCTCGCCGGTGCGCAAGGTCTCCTACAAGGTCGAGAACACCCGCGAGGGCCAGATCCTCGACTACGACAAGCTGACCATGACGATCGAGACCAACGGCGCGATCTCGCCGGATGACGCGGTGGCCTATGCCGCGCGCATCCTGCAGGACCAGCTCAACGTGTTCGTGAACTTCGAAGAGCCCCGCAAGGAAGTGACGCAGGAGATCATTCCCGATCTCGCCTTCAACCCGGCCTTCCTCAAGAAGGTCGACGAGCTCGAACTGTCGGTGCGTTCGGCGAACTGCCTGAAGAACGACAACATCGTCTACATCGGCGACCTCGTGCAGAAGTCGGAAGCGGAAATGCTCCGCACCCCGAACTTCGGCCGCAAGTCACTGAACGAGATCAAGGAAGTGCTGGCCCAGATGGGTCTGCATCTGGGAATGGAAGTGCCGGGCTGGCCGCCGGAGAATATCGACGAGCTGGCCAAGCGCTTCGAGGACCATTACTGAGGCCACGGGCCTCATGGTTCGAGACGCGCGTTCCGCGCTCCTCACCATGAGGTCTAACCCCTCGTCCTGAGGAGCGGCCCCTTGGCCGCGTCTCGAAGGATGAGGCCAGGAAAGAGTGCAGGAGAAGACGCCATGCGTCACGGCAAGGTTCACCGCAAGCTCAATCGCACCGCCGAGCATCGGCGCGCGATGTTTGCCAATATGTGCGCGGCGCTGATCAAGCACGAGCAGATCGTCACCACGCTGCCGAAGGCGAAGGAGCTGCGCCCGATCGTGGAGAAGCTGGTCACGCTCGGCAAGAAGGGCGGCCTCGCCATGCGCCGGCAGGCGATCTCCGAAATGCGCGACCTCGATCAGACCAAAAAATTGTTCGATGTGCTCGCCACCCGCTACAAGGACCGCCAGGGCGGCTACACCCGCATCATCAAGGCCGGCTTCCGCTACGGCGACAACGCGCCGATGGCGGTGATCGAATTCGTCGACCGCGACGTCGACGCCAAGGGCCTCGATTCCGGCCCGGTGCAGGAAAAGGCCGCGGAAGCCGCGTAAGTTCGCTTTCCGTTTCTTCTTCAAGAGCGGCGCCCGGTGCGCCGCTTTTTTATTGCGCATCTCCGATGCGCCGGCGGCAATTGCAGCCCTGCGCGCCGCTCCCGATATCTCCGGCATCACCAATGGAGAACTCTCATGAACATCGATCTCAAGGGAAAGACGGCGCTGGTGACGGGGTCGACCACCGGTATCGGCCGTGCCATCGCCAGGGGATTAGCCGCCGCGGGCGCCGAGGTCATGGTCAACGGCCGGATCCAGGCCAAGGTCGACAGCGCGGTCGCCGCCATCGCCAGGGCCGTGCCCGGCGCCAAGGTCCGGGGCGTTGCCGCCACTGTCGCCACCGTCGAAGGCTGCAACACGCTGGTGACGGCGCTGCCGGAGGTGGACATCCTCGTCAACAACGCCGGGATCTTCGAACCCAAGGACTTCTTCGAGACGCCCGATGAGGACTGGAGCCGCTTGTTCGAGGTCAATGTGATGTCGGGGGTGCGGCTGTCGCGCGCCTACATGCAGGGCATGCTGAAGCGCAACTGGGGCCGCATCATCTTCATCTCGTCGGAGTCCGCGCTGAATATTCCGAAGGAAATGATCCACTATGGCATGACCAAGGCCGCGCAGCTTGCGGTATCGCGCGGGCTGGCCGAGATCACCAGGGGCACCGCGGTGACCGTCAATTCAGTGCTGCCGGGGCCGACGATGTCGGAAGGCGTCGAAACATTTGTGAAAGATCTTGCCAGGCAAAGCGGTAAATCGGTGGAGGAGGCGGCGTCGCAATTTGTAAAACAGTTTCGTCCGACCTCGCTGTTGCAGCGCTTTGCCAGCGTCGAGGAGATCGCCAACATGGTGATCTATGTCGCTTCAAAGGAGTCGTCTGCGACCAACGGCGCCGCACTGCGTGCCGAGGGCGGCATCGTCCAGACCATCGCGTGAGGTGTGAGGTGGCGGCCTTTTGGTCGTCCCGGTGAACGCCGGGACCCATACCGCGTTGTCCTATCCGTCAGGCAGCGATGTTTGACACGATGGCGGCTGTGCTTGTCCAGCCGAGCACATGCAGTGGCAGGATCAGCCTGCGAAAGGGGACGCCATACACAGGCTGGTCCAAGCCAGGGTTTCCGCCTTCGAGACATGATCCGATGTAAGTCGGGCTACGTCATTAGCGTGAGTGGCCATCATGAAATGATCTGCCTCGGGAACCCTTACCAGAGAGGCGTTCGCAAGTGCTCCGCTCAAGACTTCCGCGCTTTTTCGTAGGGATGGCTGGCCGCGCTCGCCCCGGATGACGAGGGTCGGAAGCAGGATGTTGGCGAAGGCTGAGAGCGGCGGATCGAAGCCCGAACGCATGTCCAGAACATGGGTCGGCGTGGTGGCCGTAATATACTCGCGCATGCGGGACGGAAGAGCATCGAAGCTTCCGTAGCCGCCCAGGTAATCGACTACTCGACGTGCGGCTTCGCTCTCCCCATTTTCGAACGCCCGAATATAGCTGTCTCGCATGGCGATGAACTGCTCATAGAGCGGTAGCTCGCCCGCCTGCCGCAAAAGGCCGAGCGCCACCGGCTCGATCAAGGTCAGACTCATAAGTGGGACGAGTCCGCACAGCGCGACGTCCAGGCAGACCAGTCCCCCGTAGGAATGTCCGACGAGGTGCACTGGACCACCGGCGTGACGAATCACAGCTTCGACAATCTCTGCCTGCCGGTCTATCGAGGTGTCGGTCGGCGTCCGGCTTTCCCGGGTACCGCCATAACCAAGAAGGCTCGTCGTCACTGTCCGGAAACGATCGTCCAGCGCCGCGGTCACACCTCGCCAAGCCGATTTGGTAGCCCACGAACCGGGCACGAAGACTATCGTCGGACCTGCGCCTGCCTCCGCGTAGTCGATATTTCCATGCTTATCTTGCAGCATCTGCTTCTCCTGGCTGTCGAGAAGAATGCACCAGGCGCAGCTGCGACACTTTATCAGCCGCTTACTTTTTCCTTACCGGCGGCCAATTTCGCACTCCGCGGCTGTGCTAGGCTGTGCTCGGCTCGGATAGATCAAGGAAAGGGATCCCTGGATTGCGCTATCTATTTGAGGACTTCGCGCTCGACGCCGACAAGCGAGAGCTGCATCGGGGTGCCGATGCGGTTTGGGTGGCGCCGCAGGCATTTGATCTCCTTCTTTACCTGATACGCAACCGGGAACGCGTGGTCAGCAAGGACGACTTGATTTCCGCAATATGGGGGGCCCGTGTCGTCACCGACGCGGCACTCGCCACGCGTCTCAACTCAGCCCGCGCCGCGATTGGCGACAGCGGCGAGGAACAGCGTCTGATCAAAACGCTGCAGCGCAAGGGCTTTCGTTTCGTTGGAACAGTGCTGGAAGTCGGGAAGCCGAATGATGCCGCGGTCGCGAGCGGCGCAGCTCAACGGCCGACACGCCTCCCCGGAATTCCCGACAAACCTTCGATTGCCGTACTTCCCTTCCAAAATATGTCAGGCGATCCGGAACAGGAATACTTCGCGGACGGTTTGGTTGACGATATCATCACTGCTCTCTCGCGTTTCAGGGCGCTATTCGTGATCGCCCGCACGTCGTCGTTCACCTACAAAGGAAAAACCGTCGATATCAAGCAGGTTGGAGATGAACTCGGCGTGCGCTACGTGCTCGAGGGCAGTGTACGAAAGGCGGGCTCGCGCCTGCGGATCACCGGACAGCTGATCGATGTCACGACAGGCGCCCACCTTTGGGCGGATCGATTTGACGGCGCCCTGGTAGATATTTTTGATCTTCAGGACAAGGTGACGCAGCAGGTGGTGGGGGCTATCGCGCCGGAAGTCGACCGTGCCGAGATCGAGCGAGCAAGTCGAAGATCGGTCGGTAACATCGATGCGGTGACTGCCTATTATCGTGGTCTGCACCATGTCGAATTTCCAACCAGCCCGGAGAACAACGACGCCGCCTTGAGGGATTTCAATGACGCAATGGCTCTTGATCGGAGTTTTGCGCCAGCTTATGGGGGCGCTGCGAGTTGTCTTGCATGGCGGCGGGCTAACAAATGGTCGGGAGACATCGCGGCAGACAATGCCGAACTTTTGCGCCTGGCCGAGCGCGTAAAGGAACTGGGTACAGACGATGCCCTCACTCTAAGTGTTTTGGGCTTCAATCTTTTCTGGATTCTACTGGACTTCGATCGCGGGTTCGAAATGGTGGAGCGAGCAATCCAATCGAACCCCAACTATGCACGCGCATATAATTTCAGGGGACTTTTGCGCGCCTGGCATGGCGTGTCTGACCCGGCGGTTGCTGACTTTGAACAAGCGCTGCGTCTTAGTCCGCGCGATCCGTTCAACTACAATGCGATGCTCGGCCTTGCTGTTGCGCATCATAACGCCGGCAGCCATCGAGAAGCGGCCGAGTGGACCGACAAATCCCTTCGAGCGTTTCCTCCGTCCTTTTTTGTGGGAACGACACAAGCTATCCTGTGCTATGTGGGAGCGGGAAGATTGGAAGACGCTCGAAGACTGATGGCAGAATGCCTTCGACAAATCCCCGAATGGCGTCGTTCGACCACCGTTGCTCCGCAATGGGTAAGATCGCCCGAACTTAGAGCAGAATTTCTGGATGCATTTATTGCGGCGGGACTGCCCGAATAGGATTCCCGTTATATTCACTGAAGGGGATGCGGGCCGGTCGGCTGTTTTCTCGAAATCTTGGATCCGCTACTGGCCTTGCAAGACGATCAAATTGGCGGATGTCCGCTTACCACCCCTCCAGCACGATCTTGCCGCGCGACTTGCCGGATTCCAATAGCGCGTGGGCCCGCTTCAAATTGGCGGCGTTGATGGTCCCAAAACTCTGATCGAGCGTGGTGCGCAGCACGCCCTTGTCGATGAGGTCGGCGACATCGTTCAACAGATGGTGCTGGCCGATCATGTCAGGGGTCTGGAACGAAGAGCGGGTGAACATCGATTCCCAGTGGATCGAAACCGCCTTGCCCTTGAAGACGGCGACGTTGAACTCCGGGGGATCGTCGATCAGGCCGTATTTGCCCTGCGGCGCGATCAGTTCCGCCAGCGCCTTGTAGTGCTGGTCGGTGTTGGTGAGGCTTGCGACCAGGCGCGACCGGCGGGAGTTTCAGCTTTTCGATCTGCTCCTTCATCGGTTTTAAGTGATCGATAACGGCATGGGCGCCGAGATCGAGGCACCATTTTTGCGATTCCGGCCGGGACGCCGTCGCCACCACCGTCAGTCCGGTCAGGCGGCGCGCAAGCTGAGTAAGGATCGAGCCGACGCCGCCGGCGCCGCCGATGATCAGGAGCGTGCGCGGATCGACGCTCTTGCCGGGCACCGCACCGAGGCGATCGAACAGCAATTCCCAGGCGGTGATCGAGGTGAGGGGAAGGGCCGCGGCCTGTGCGAATGACAGCGACCTTCGGCTTAGCGCCGACGATCCGCTCATCGACCAGGTGAAATTCCGAATTGGTGCCCTGGCGCTGGATCGAGCCGGCGTAAAACACCTCGTCGCCGGCCCTGAATAGCGTGACCTCGGGGCCGACGGCATCGACGATCCCGGCGGCGTCATAGCCCAAAATCTTGGTTTCGCCCTCGGGAGGCGCGGCGCGTTTGCGTACCTTGTAATCGACCGGATTGGCGGAAATCGCCTTGACGGCGACGCGGATGTCGCGGCCCTTCGGCTCCGGTTTTGCGGTCTCGAAATCGATCAGTGCGTCCGCGGTATCAATGGGAAGCGATTTCCTGTATCCGACGGCCTTCATGCTGTGCTCCAGCTCGCTCACTAATAGTCAAAGGCTACTTGTGCCGCTGGCGCCGCAAATTGCAAGCCCGCCAACGGCAGGATCAGCCGCGGCTGATCCTGCCGGAGATGGCAAGTTCGCTCAGAACGCGACCTGGGTTCGCATCGCGAACGCGTCGAACTTCGAACCGGTATCGCCGAAGTTGGTCGGGCTCACCTGCTTGGCAATGTCGCCGTGAAGGTAGTCGAACATGAACCGGACGTTGCGATTGACGTACCAGTTCAGCGCCAGCGTATAGACGGTCTGTCGCCCGCCGGCTACGCCGTTGGCGGTGGCGAGTTGATCGTTGAGATCGATCGTGCTGAACTCGACCGGCAACTTCCCACGCACCCCAGCCGCCGCCGGCCAAAGAAAACGGGTTTGCCGGCACAACGCCGCCGTACGCGGCGGAGGCAGAATTGTAGTGGCGGGTTTCGCCGGTCAGGATGTAGCTCGCCTCTGCATAGCCGCCCTTGAATTTCACGCTTGGCAGCGGGGCGAAGGCGTTGCGATCGACATTGTACCAGAAATACTCGCCTTGAAAGAACAGCGGCCCATAGGTCCCTGCCGCTTCGGCGCTGTAGACCTGGGCGCCGGATACCCCTGCGAGGGCGCCCGTCGACACCAGCACGGTCGGATCGAGGCGCAGTTCCGGGCGGTCGCTTAGGGTGAGCGTCTGCGTTCCCGCGATAAGATTGTGCGGTGGCTGGATCAGCCACTGCGCATCGCCACCGATGTGCAGGGAGTAATCCCTGCCGCTGACGATTTGACCCGCGACGCGGGCGACGGCACCGTATTGTTCCGTGGTGCCATTGGGGTTCACGCTTGAGGCAGAGTGAATAGCCCCCGTAGCAGGTCCCGTTACATAAGCCCCGGCCCAGAATCTGTCGTCGTACCAGCGCGCACCGAAGGCGGAACGGAAATCGCCGGCCGCAATATTCGTGGAAATAATACCAGGAGAGGCCCGCTCCATGAACGGCATGTCGTTCGAGCTAAGCGCCTCGTCCAGCGTGTAGGGCAGGTCCATGACGCCACCTTCGATCGCAAGCGTGCCACCGAGAGGCTTGAAGCCGGTGTAGCTGAGGTAGGCGTTTTCAACGCCGGCCAAGGCGCCACCCGGAAGAAATCCGACTGCAGTTCCGCCGGCGCTGGCGGTGCCGGCGAACCCGTCCGAAGAACCGCCGAAGTCGTAGATCAGAGCGTAATTCCAGTCGCCCATGAATTTGCCGATCACCCCGATACGCGCGCGGCGGACGTTGACCCCGTCGTCGAGACGTTGCGGATTGGTCGCCGCGGTATTGGGCCGGTAGTCGTAACCGCCGGCGTCGAAGTGCAGCCGGCTGGTGATGGAAATGCAATTGAGGTTGTCGGCGGTGCAAATCGTGGGCCTGTTGCCCGGCATGGTCACGACTGCGTCGGCTGGCGCAACCGGACCCTTGACCGGAAGCGCCGCATTGGCGCTGACGGCGCTGACCTTGGCATCGGCCTTTGCGTTGGCGTGAGCAGCAGCCGCGGTATTAGCCGCGGTCTGTTTCTGCAGTTTGTCGAGCTTTTGCTCCATCAGACGAAGCTGCTGTCTCAGCAACGCGATCTCCGCGTCATTGCCGCCGGCGGACTGAGCCTGTGCCTGCGATCTAACCAATGCGCCGATCAAACCGAGTGCTACTGCGGTCGCGACTCTTGCTGCCATGTTGGTTACTCCTGTTGCCGTCATAAAGGCGTAAGAAACATTCGCGAGTCCTCGCGACAGGGCAAGCGGATGATTGATGCCGGGGTGCGGGTTCCGTGTGTAGTACGCAAGCAACAGATGACGATCGTCATGCGAGAGTCGGTATCGGACGCAGGCTCAAAATGCCTCGCGGGCCTTGCTGCGAACGCTCTTCCGCAGCCGCTGCGGATGCCCGGATAATGGGCAAAGCACTCTTCTATTACCGGACCGACGCGCCTATATTCCTTTGCTTTCACCAAGAGGTATGAATGTTCCGATTTGTCCGCGTTGCCGCGATCGCCTTGATATGGGCAGCAACCCTGTCCGGAAGTCTCCATCAGGCTGCCGCCCAGGACCGCCGGGTGCCGGCCTCGCCGGCGGAGCTCAGGCTCTCCTACGCGCCGATCGTGCAGCGGGTGCAACCGGCGGTGGTCAACGTCTACGCCGCCAAGATGGTGCAGGACCGCAACCCGCTGCTCGATGATCCGATCTTCCGGCGCTTCTTCGGCGTGCCGGGCCAGCAGCCCGAACAGATGCAGCGTTCGCTCGGATCGGGCGTGATGGTGGATCCGTCAGGCCTGGTGGTGACCAACGTTCACGTCATCGAAGGCGCCGATGAGGTCAAGGTTTCGCTGTCGGACAAACGTGAATTCGAAGCGGAAATCGTGCTCAAGGACCCCCGCAGCGATCTGGCGGTATTGCGGCTCAAGGGCGCGCACGAGAAATTCGCGACGCTGGATTTTGCCAATTCCGACGAACTGCTGGTCGGCGACGTCGTGCTCGCGATCGGCAATCCCTTTGGCGTCGGACAGACCGTCACCCACGGAATCATTTCCGCCCTGGCGCGCACGCAGGTCGGCATCACCGACTACCAGTTCTTCATCCAGACCGATGCCGCCATCAACCCCGGCAATTCGGGCGGCGCGCTGGTCGACATCACGGGCAGGCTGGCCGGCATCAATACAGCGATCTTCTCCCGCTCCGGCGGATCGCAGGGTATCGGCTTTGCGATCCCCGCCAACATGGTGCGCGTCGTCGTCGCCTCCGCAAAGGGCGGCGGCAAGGCCGTCAAGCGGCCGTGGCTCGGCGCCAAGTTGCAGGCGGTGACGCCGGAGATCGCCGAAATCCCTGGGGCTTCGGCTTCCGAGCGGCGCGCTGGTCGCCAGTGTGGTTGCCAACAGCCCCGCGGCACGGGCCGGGCTGAAACCATCGGATTTGATCGCCGCCATCGACGGGCAGCCGGTCGACGATCCCAATGCGTTCGATTACCGCTTTGCGACCCGTCCACTCGGCGGTACGTCACAGATCGACGTGCTGCGCGCGGCCAAGACGATCAAGCTGACGGTGCCGCTCGAAACCGCTCCCGATACAGGCCGCGACGAAGTCGTCCTGACCGGGCGCTCGCCGCTCCAGGGCGCGAAGGTTGCCAACATCTCGCCTGCGGTGGCCGACGAGCTGCATCTGGATGCCGATACCGCTGGCGTCGTGGTGACGGAAATCGCCGGTGGCGGCACCGCCGCCAATGTCGGCTTCCAGAAGGGCGACATCATCCTGGCGGTGAATAATCAGAAAATCGCCAGGACCGGCGATCTCGAAAAGGCAACGCGCGAACAGGCGAGGGTGTGGCGCATCACGCTGTTGCGTGGCGGCCAGCAGATCAACGTCACGCTCGGCGGATGAGCCCGAAGCGACCACGCGAGGCTGCCAACCTGTTCGCCGCCGCGGGAATGGAAGCCGACGCGCCGCATCCGCTCCCGGACCGGTTGCGCCCACGGATGCTGTCGGAAGTGGTCGGACAGGATCATATCCTCGGGCCGGACGGCGCGCTGACGCGGATGCTGGCGACGCGGACGCTGGGTTCGTTGATCTTCTGGGGACCGCCGGGCACCGGCAAGACCACGGTGGCGCGGCTCTTGGCGGATGCCACCGAACTGCATTTCGAACAGCTTTCGGCGGTATTCTCCGGTGTCGCCGATCTGAAGAAGGCGTTCGACGCGGCGCGGGCGCGGCGTGAGACCGGCAAGGGAACGCTGTTGTTCGTCGACGAGGTGCACAGGTTCAATCGCGCCCAGCAGGATTCGTTTCTGCCCGTGATGGAAGACGGCACCGTGGTGCTGGTCGGTGCCACCACCGAAAATCCCTCCTTCGAGCTCAACGCCGCTTTGTTGTCGCGGGCGCGCGTGCTGGTGTTTCATTCGCTCGATGTGGCTGCGATCGAAAAGCTGTTTGCGCATGCCGAGAAGATCGAGGGCAGGAAGCTGCCGCTCGACGCGGAGGCCCGTGCCGTGCTGGTGCGGATGGCCGACGGCGACGGCCGCGCCGCACTCACGCTCGCCGAAGAAGTCTGGCGCGCGGCGCGCGAGGGCGAGACCTTCAATGCCGAAAAGCTGCAGGACATCCTGCAGCGCCGGGCGCCGATCTATGACAAGTCAGCCGATGGTCACTACAACCTGATCTCGGCGCTGCATAAATCGGTGCGCGGCTCCGATCCCGACGCGGCGCTGTATTATCTCGCGCGCATGATGGACGCCGGTGAAGACCCGCTGTTCCTGGCCCGCCGCGTGGTCCGGATGGCGGTCGAGGACATTGGTCTCGCCGATCCGCAGGCGCTGGTGATCTGCAACGCCGCCAAGGATGCCTATGACTTCCTCGGGTCTCCCGAAGGCGAACTCGCCATCGCGCAGGCCGTGATCTATCTCGCCACCGCGCCGAAATCCAATGCTGCCTACAAGGCCTTCGGCGCCGCAATGCACGCGGCGAAGGAAGGCGGTTCGCTGCTGCCGCCGAAGCATGTCTTGAACTCACCGACCAAATTGATGAAGTCGGAAGGCTATGGCTCCGGCTACGAATACGACCACGACACGCCGGAAGCCTTTTCGGGGCAGGACTACTTCCCCGAAGCCCTCGGACGCCAGACCTTTTACGATCCGCCCGATCGCGGCTTCGAGCGCGAGATTCGCAGGCGGCTGGATTACTGGGCAAAACTGAAAAAGGAGCGGACGCCGAAGTAGGCCCTCTGTACGCCCAACCGTTGCGCCTGTGAAAAACGCTTGCAACAGTGTGCCAGAAATGGCACACTTGGTTCGCCGGATGATTGACCGTAAGAAAAAGCTGCCTGCCCGGTTTTATATCAACCGGACGGCCCGCAATCCCGTCCGCGAATGGATATTGGAGCTATCTTCCGACGATCGCCATACGGTAGGCAAGGACATCCAGAAAGTTGAATTTGGCTGGCCGATCGGACGTCCACATTGTGCTCCGCTGGGGCACGGCTTGTGGGAGGTACGGAGCGATCTCGATAGCAACCGGATTGCGCGGGTAATCTTTTGTATGGGCGACGGTCACATGATCCTTTTGCATGGCTTTATCAAGAAGACGCAAAAGACTCCACAGCAGGACATCGACCTCGCGCTGAAACGCAAACGAGAGGTGACATGATGGTGAAGAGGAGGAAAGCACGCGTGAGCGACGAGACGTTCGATGAATTCCTTGCTCAGCAAGAAATGCTTGGAACGTGTGAGGATCGCGCCATCAAGGAAATCATCGCAGCACAATTGGCGGAAGCAATGAGGGCTAAGGGCATCACCAAGACTGCAATGGCGGAACGCATGAAGACCAGCCGCCGCCAGCTTGATCGGCTTCTTGATCCTTCAACGCCTTCCGTGACGCTCGATACCTTGCGCCGGGCTGCGAACGCTGTGGGGCGCACGTTGCGCGTTGAGTTGACCTAACGAGAATTGTAGACGCAGCTTGTTTCCGCTTCTTCACGAAATCCAGCACCTCGTCGGTCAGGCGCGCTGCATCATGCCCCGTACCCCCATCCATCCCGGTGAACATCTTGCCGAAGAATTGCGCGAGGTTGGCATCACGGCTGCCGAGCTCTCGCGCCAGATCGATGTGCCGGTGAACCGGATTACGGGCATTATTCACGGCCAGCGCGGCATAACAGCCGATACCGCGTTGCGTCTTGGACACTGGTTTGGCACGACACCGCAATTCTGGATGAATTTGCAACAACTCTACGAGTTGCGTCGCGCGGAAAGTGAAATTGGTGCGAAAATTGCGGCATTGCCACGTCGTGCAAGCCGGTCGATATCACGCAAGTTTGGAAAAACGGGATGAGCCGTCGCGTCAAGAAACCACTGAAGGCGAGGGGCGACCGCCCGAAGGGCGCGCGCCCCTACCGGGGCTCGCAGGCCGAGCGGCCGCAGGCGCATCGTCCCGGTGCCAAGCCCGCACGCTTCGTTGCACCGCGCGCCGCGAAGCCGCAGCCTTTCATTGCCGCGCCGGAGAAGGCCGCTCCCGAGCCACCGCCGCTGCCCACAAAAGTTCAGACCGTGGTCGTGACCGCTGATGAGAGCAATATGCGCGTCGACCGCTTTCTCGAGGCGCGCTTTCCCGGCCTGTCGTTCTCCCACATCCAGCGCATCGTTCGCAAAGGCGAGCTTCGCGTTAACGGCAAGCGCGCCGACAGCAAGGACCGGCTGGAAGAGGGGCAAAGCGTCCGCATTCCGCCATTAAAGCTCGATGCGCCCAAGGTCGCAGGCCAGCTCTCGGAAGCGGCGGCGAAGACGCTGCAAACGCTGAAGGACATGATCCTCTACGAGGACGCCGACGTCATGGTGCTGAACAAGCCCGCGGGGCTTGCGGTGCAGGGCGGTTCCGGCACCGTCAGGCACATCGACCAGATGCTGGAAGTGATGCGCGACGCCAAGGGCCAAAAACCCCGGCTGGTGCACCGGCTCGACAAGGAAACCGCGGGCTGCCTGCTGGTGGCGAAAACGCGTTTCGCCGCGACCGCACTGACCGGATCGTTCCGCCATCGCTCCGCGCGCAAGATCTACTGGGCGCTGGTGGCGGGGGTGCCGAAGCCGAAGCAGGGCCGCATTTCGACCTATCTCGCCAAGGAAGAGGGCGAGGAGGACACCATCATGCGGATCGCGGCGCATGGCGACGAGGGCGCCAGCCACGCCGTGACCTATTACGCCGTGGTCGAAACCTCGGCGCAGAAGCTGGCCTGGGTTTCGCTGAAGCCGGTCACCGGGCGGACCCATCAGTTGCGCGCCCACATGGCGCATATCGATCACGCCATCGTCGGCGATCCCAAATATTTCAACAAGGAGAACTGGGAACTGCCGGGCGGCCTGCAGAAGCGGCTGCATCTGTTGGCGCGCCGCATCGTGATACCACATCCGCGCGGCGGGTTTATCGACGCCACCGCGCCGCTGCCGCCACATATGCTGCAATCGTGGAACTTGCTCGGTCTCGAGGCCGACCGGTTCGACCCGATCGAGAACGCGCCTGAAGAGTAATTCATTTGCGGTTTGGCGGGGGGAGCACAACATGTCTCCCATGAAGCGCTCCTCAATCATTCTCGGCGCGGTCACAGCCGCGCTCATCCTGGCAAGCGCCGCTTCAGCGCAGGTGCTTCCGCCCGGTGGATCGCAGTTCAATCCGCCGCTGCCGCCGCCGCCACCACCGCCGAAGATCGAGCCGCCGGTGATACCGCAGATGGATGCGCCGGCTCGGCCGAATTATGCGCCACCGCCGCGGCCGTCCTTCGGCGAGCGGATCAGCAAATGCCTCGACGACGCCGCGGCCGGCGGGCTAAGCCCAGGCGAGCGCGAGGCGTATTCACGCTCCTGCGCCAATCGGTGAGTGCCGGTCATGATCGCTGCGCATCCGGGGGCCACATGGTTCGAGACGCGCGGCGTCGCCGCGCTCCTCACCATGAGGATTTGCAGACCTCATCCTGAGGAGCGCGCCCTTGCGCGCGTCTCGAAGGATGAAGCCACTGCACCCGATAGTTTTTCAATTCCTGTACTGCGCGAGAAACATGCTCAGTGAATTGTGCGGGCTCTCGACGTCGGAGATCACCCAGCCGTCGGGGCCATTGACGAGAATGAAATTCAGCGTCACCGCGCGGCCGTTATTGTTGAAGGCGACGGCGACATAGGTCTTGTCGAATTGCTTGCGCAGGATTGAAATCGAGACGGCGCCGATCTTCCATGCCGCGCTCTGGACCAAAAAGTCGTACGGCTCGTTCTTCACGGAGAGCCAGGCTTGCCGCAGGCTCGGCTCGAAGAACTGGCGTGCGGTGTCGGCATTGCGCGGCAGTCCGCTGGAGAGCTCGGACGAGCGGTCGCCGTAATACGCGTAGACGTTCCTGACCAGCGATTCCGGCGAGCGGAAT
>CAVZWE010000007.1:0-310203 GCA_963778925.1 uncultured Alphaproteobacteria bacterium
ACCTCCGGCGACAGCACGGTCGCGTACGCACTTGCGTTTGCGAATGCCGTCGAAGCCGCGGCTGAGGTGCAGGTTCCGGCGCGCGCCGTTTTTCTGCGCGCTTTGATGGCCGAGCTCGAACGGCTCGCCAATCACTTCGGCGACATCGGCGCGATCTGCAACGACGCCTCTTTCGCCCTGATGCATGCGCAGACCGGCATCCTGCGCGAGCGCTGCTTGCGGGCGGCGGACGTTTGCTTCGGCCATCGCCTGATGATGGATCGGATCGTGCCCGGCGGCCTTGCGCGCGACATCGCGCCGGAGGGACAAGCGCAACTGCGCGCGTTGATCGCTGAAATCCGAAAGGTGTTTCCGCGGCTCGTGGAGCTCTACGACAACACCGCGTCGCTCCAGGATCGGACCGTGAGCACGGGGTTTGTGCAGTCGTCGCTGGTGCGTCAGTACGGCGCCGGCGGCTATGTGGGCCGTGCAAGCGGCCGCGCCTTCGATGCGCGGCAGAACTTGAAGTACCCGCCATATGACCAGCTCAGCTTCGACATTCCAGTGCTCGATGCCGGCGACGTCGATGCCCGCGTCTGGATTCGTATTCGCGAAGTCGACCAGAGTCTGTCGTTGATCGAACAAATCCTCGACCGGCTGCCGGGTGGACCGGTTGGTATCGGCCTCAATCCGGCCGGCAGCCGCGAAGGTCTCGCAGTCGCCGAAGCATTCCGGGGCGATGTGTTGGTCTGGGTAAGTTTAGAAGGCGACCTCGTCGTGCGCTGCCATTTGCGCGATGCGTCCTGGTTTCAGTGGCCGCTGCTCGAGGCGGCGATCGAGGGCAATATCGTTGCGGATTTTCCGCTCTGCAACAAATCGTTCAACTGTTCGTATTCGGGCCAGGATCTCTAGCGATGCGCAAGCTGCTTTTTCAAAGCCTGTTCCGCCGGCCGCTCACCGAGCCCGCACCGTCGGCGGACGACGCCGCGGTGACGGAACTCGCGACCGCCGTCGGCCGTGCGGCGCGGCGGCGGCTCGGCCGAAGTCTGTCGATCCGCGAGGTCGACGCCGGCTCCTGCAACGGGTGCGAACTCGAGATTCACGCGCTCAACAACGCCTATTACGACGTCGAACGTTTTGGGCTGCGCTTCGTCGCCTCGCCGCGCCATGCCGATGTGTTGATGGTGACCGGTCCGGTGACCAGGAACATGCGCGAGGCGCTGGAGCGTACCTATCATGCGACCCCCAATCCCAAATGGGTGGTCGCGATCGGCGACTGCGCAGCGGACGGCGGCTGTTTCGCCGGCAGCTACGCGGTGGTCGGAGGTGTTTCCGCGGTGATCCCGGTCGACCTGCATATTCCAGGCTGCCCCCCTGCTCCGACGGCTATGCTGCAAGGTCTGCTTGCGCTGCTCGAACGGGTAGATGCGAACACCGCTACGTCCTGAAAATCGCTTCGAGGTTGCGATGGTTCAACGTGTCCGCTCCAGCGTCCGCGAAGATGGCTTAGGCTGCCGAACAGGTTTCGACTTCGGCTTGGCGACGTGCTCGCGGAGCCGGACGCCGCGGCCTCCGGTCGTACTGGGAACACCGGGGTTGATCAGCTCGATCCCTGCATTATCAAGCGCGGAAACCAGCTTCATGAGCGAATCGACGTTGCCGCGGACGACGCCATCGCTGGCTTCCATGCGCTGGATCGTCGGCACCGAAAGGTCCGCCAGCTCGGCCATCTGCCGCTGATCGATGCTCAGCAGCGCGCGCGCGGCCCTGAGCTGATTGGCGGTGATCATGAAGGTGGTTTCTCCGCTTCCGAACTGGATATATTTATACCACGCAAATTACTGCTTCAAGCATCAATTCAGCAATACAATATATCAGCAAATATCAGAGCGGGACGTTCTGGCCGCTACCGCCCGACGCGTTGCGATCAGGATATCACCTCGGCGAAGTCCTCACCTGCGTCGAGGCGACCCGACAATCATAAGTCGGACAGCGCGCGTTGTGTTGTCGGCGGACACGATTGGAATCAGGCGCACTGCATGATAAGAGATGTATGATGCATATTAATTAATGCATGGTGGGTGGCTGTGCGGCTATTGGCGCGTTATCAGGGCAGGAACGGCGAGATCGAGATCGTCGAATGCTCGTGGGACGGGACCCGGATCTATTTCGAAGAAGGCGTGAGGCAGAGCCAGGCGACGGCTGACGGTGAAAGCGTGTTCACCTATGTCAAGCTGATGGACGAGCTGTTGTCCCGCTCGACAAATATCCTTGTTTTGGGCTGCGGCGGCGGAAACCTCGCCACCAGGCTCGTCCGTCTCGGAAAAAGGCTGACGATCGTCGACAACAATCCGATCAGCTTCGTGATCGCTCAAGAGTATTTTGCGCTGCCCGACGACATCACCTGCATGGTCTCCGATTTCCGGAATTTCATCTATCAGGACGACGCACTTTATGACGCCATCGCCATCGATGTCGGCGGTCCGGGTTTTCAATTCAACGATGCGTTCGACAGCGACACCTGCGATGCGATCCGGGCGCACCTCACACCGGGCGGCCGCATCGTGATGAATGTAATGGTGGCGAACGATATCGATCCCACCCCCGACCGGATCGCGGCGCGGCTCGCCGGTGACAGCCTGAGGGTATGGATCATCGACGAGCAGGGTATCGAGGACCGCAATGCGATCATCGCCTGCCTGCCGGAACGGCTGCTGAATCCGCGATCCGCGCTCGACGATGTAATGCGCCATACCAGCGAGCGCTGGTCGATCCGGCGCGGCAGATTGCGCAGCCGCGATCTGGCCCGCGGTTCACGGCATTGGTGAATCGCGTGACGCCCGGACCGCACCGATCGTCGCGCTTTAAATCTATGAAAATGCAAGGCTATTGACATAATGGTCGGAGTGGCAGGATTTGAACCTGCGACCCCTGCGTCCCGAACGTAAATTGCAAACGAAAAGATCAATAAAGACAACGAATTTTGCTTGTGATTGACGACGTTATCGCCGTTTGTTCAGGGGGTTTCGGTGGTCAACCGGTGGTCAGCTCTCATCCTGCTCAAACTCATGAAAAGCCGAAGACCCGCTGATGAAGAGTCATCTGCAAGCTGCTTTGATTCAACGCGTATTCCGACATGTTCACGTCTCGATCTGCATTGAGATCGCCATGAAGTTTTCTCTTGTCGGAATACAGGGCGCCGTGAAGGAGCGATCGGATCGAACTGCACATCCGGGATTTCAAGTCGGGGGACCGG
The DNA here is from genome assembly GCA_963778925.1 of uncultured Alphaproteobacteria bacterium. Lineage (GTDB taxonomy): Bacteria > Pseudomonadota > Alphaproteobacteria > Rhizobiales > Xanthobacteraceae > Bradyrhizobium. The sequence continues at coordinate 3,236 of CAVZWE010000007.1, forward strand.
TACAACGTAGAATCCACCTTCAAAAGAAAGTGCGGCATACATGGCCTTATCGACGTCACGCCGCAGCGGCGCGAGCGGGCGCTGGGTCTTTGCAGGCGGGCGTTGGTAGCAGCCGGCTGTTCCGCGCGATGGCATTGAAGCGCGGATTGGGATAATGGCGCGCCGCTCGGCCGTTGGATGCTGCACTGCACCCCATCAAATCCGGGCGGCAACCGGATCGTCAACCAAGTGGAGTTGCAGCGGCCCTCCGAGTTTCATGCGAGGCGGCCATCTTGGAAGTCCAAACCGGACCCTTGGTGCCTCTTTAGCGACACATCGATGAACGCTCCAAAGGCTATAGACCTTCGGACTCCTCCTTTGCGCCAAGTAGCCAAGAAGTGTAGGCTGCGCCATCAGCGGCGCAAAAGAACCGCATGGGACGTCTGGGAAGTGAACGCTGGATAGGTTGTTTGGCTGGATGGCGCAGCCGTCCTCATGACACGCGTGGCAGGCAGTATGACCTGATCCAGGCGCCAGTTGTGCAGGTGCCTGGGAGGGTTTGAAATTGCGCCTTGCGTGAAGAGAACGGCAATTGCGACAAGCAGCCTGCATTCTGAATCACGTGACCTGTTGATTATTCGGATCTCGAATTTTGTCACCTCGGAGGAACCGGGATGGACCAACGAGAAGTGCGGGCCGCGTGGGAGAAGTTCGTCGAGCGCGGAGCTTTGTCGTCCGATTTGAGATCATCGGTCGCAGCATCGTGGCAGCGATCCAAAAACCATCGGGTCACGGTCGACCGCGCGCGGGCACCGCTTGTTGCAGACGCTGAGCTGTTTCGTCACCGCTCCAAGCACGCGTCACTCCGTCATGCCGCCCGGTGCGCGCTCGAGAATTCGAAAACATTCCTGAGCGATGCGAATTCAATCATGATCCTCACCGATCCCACTGGATTGATCATCGATACCCAGGGCGATGACAGGGTCATTGACGCCGGTCGCACGGTTCATCTGGAACATGGAGGACGCTGGAGCGAGGCTGATATTGGCACCAACGCCATCGGCGCTGCGATAGCGGAATCGAAACCTGTCCAAATTCGCGGCGCAGAGCATTTTTGCTCGAAGGTGCAGCGATGGACCTGTGCGGCCGTTCCGGTTCACGATCCTACCGACGGCGAACTGCTTGGCGTGGTGGATATCTCGGGCCCAGCCAGCACCTTCAATCCGCAGAGCCTCGCCTTGGCCGTTTCCGTCGGTCATCATGTGGAAAGCGTGTTGGCGCAATCGGTCCGGCAAGATCACGAAAAGCTGCTGTGCCACTTTCTCGCCAAGAGAGCGCAGTGGTTGAACGACGAGTACATTGTGCTTGACCGTCGAGGCGCGATTCTCCACGCCACCGAGCGTGCTCTGAGTGCTCTCCAGAACAACGGTCACGGCATTGACGGCGATGCGCCAACCCGCTTTTTAAAGGCGCTTCCCTTCGATGAGTGGCCGGTCAAATTGAAAGAACTGCTTCCGAACGCGAGTTTCGATCTCGTCGAGAACGAAACCTCCGGCATCGGGGCTATCATGGTGCTGCATGCACGGCGGCGCTCGCCAATCGCCGATCGCGACGTTCAGAAGTTGAAACCCGCATTTGAACACCGCCAGACCCGTGAGTTTCACGCACCCGCGGAAAGATCTGACGCCGGGACCTCAACATCTTAAGGACGACGTTGGGAGCACGACCTCCAGCTTCATCGCCCGCGATCCGACGGTGCGAGCCATCGTCCGCCAGGTCGAGACTGCGGCAGCCCGCAAGATGCCGATCCTCATCCGCGGCGAGACCGGTACCGGCAAGGAACAACTCGCCCGCCACGCCCATGCCGCCAGCGGGCGGACCGGCGCCTTCGTGCCCGTCAATTGCGCCGCCCTTCCCGAAAGCCTGATCGAGGCCGAGCTCTTCGGCTATGCTGACGGCGCATTCACCGGCGCACGGCGCGGTGGCGCAATTGGACTTGTCAAGGAGGCTGATGGCGGAACTCTGTTTCTTGACGAGATCGGCGACATGCCTGTCGCGCTGCAGGCCGTACTGCTGCGTCTGCTCGACGACTGGACCGTCCGTCCCGTCGGCGGCGTCAGAACCAAGGTCGATGTCTTTCTCGTCTCGGCTACGAACGCCAGCCTCGACAAGGCCATCGCCGAAGGACGTTTCCGCACCGACTTGCTCTATCGCCTCAATACCCTGGAGGTGACGCTACCGAGACTCCGTGATCGCATCGACTTCGACGCCATCGTTCGCCATCTGCTTGGTACCATCGATCCGAATTGCGAAATCGCATCGGCGACCATCGCTCGTCTCGCCGCACGTCCCTGGCCCGGCAACATCCGCGAACTGCGCAATATGCTGGCACGCTTCACCCTCGCCACTGCCGACGGCTTCATCGACAACGCCGGCGTGGACGCCATGATCGATCAGGCCCCGCTAGCGACGCCTGGATCTCTCCACGACATCCAGCGGGCTCGGATCCTTGTGGTCTATGCCGAAACCGCTGGAAACATCAGCGAAACCGCGCGACGTCTCGGTGTCTCAAGAAATACGATCTACCGGGCACTTGGACAAAGGAAGCCGAGATGACCTGCAGGTGCGGCCTTCCCCTTGCTGTTTGGGCTCGCGCGTCCTGACTCGTCCTTCGTCCGCTCGTCTCCGACCATTTTCAACACTCACGGTCGCTTCCAGCGAGATCAAAGCAGCTCGGCGCCACCTCCTAGCGCTGGCCCAGCCGTTGGATCGTAGTCGTCCGGCTTCTTGGCGATCAGCGTTTGCGTCGTCAGGATCAGGCCAGCGACGGAGGCGGCATTGCGAACGGCGCTGTAGCAGACCTTGACCGGATCGATGATGCCGGCCTTGACGAGATCGACCGATGCGCCGTTGCGTGCATCGAGCCCGTGGCCGTTCAGGCCCTTGGCGAACTTCGTCACCTCGGCTTCACCGTTCAGGCCGGCATTGGCGGCAATGTAGAAAAGCGGGCGGCTAAGCGCACGCTGAAGCAGCTCCGCGCCCTGCCTGACGCTGCCTTTCAATTCGTTGATCATGCCGTCAAGCTCCGGCGCGACCCGCAGCAGAGCGAGGCCGCCTCCCGGCACGATACCCTCCTCGATCGCCGCGCGCGTAGCGTTGATCGCGTCCTCGATCAGTTGGGTGCGGCGCTTTTGCTCGACCGGCGTCGCGCCGCCCGCGAGGATCATGGCGGTGCCGCCGGACAGTTTTGCGATCCGCTCCTGGAATTTGTCGCGCTCGATATTTTCCGGTGCGGCATCATATTGGCGCATGACCTGCTCGCGGCGCGCGGCGATCTTCGCTGGATCGCCACCTCCCGCCGTGATCAGCGTCTTCGAGGCCGAAATGCGCACCTGGCGCGCGGAGCCGAGGTCGTGCAGTTCCACCTTTTCCAGCTCTGCCGCCCAGATCGACCGAAATCACGCGACCCCCGGTGGTAATGGCGATATCCTCGAGCATCGCCTTGCGCCAGTGGCCGAATTCCGGCGGATGGATCGCGGCGACCTTGAAATTGGTTTTCTCCCGGCGCGTCAGCAGTTGCATGATCACCGGCGGCGCCACTTCTTCGGCGATGATCAGCAGAGGCCGGCCGCTCTTTTCAATGAGCGAGATCACAGCCGGCCAGTTGCTCGCCGGTCTGGATCTTGTGATCCGTCATGAGGATGAACGGATTGTCGAGCACGACCTGCATCTTCTCCACATCGGTGACCATGTGATGCGAGAGATAGCCGCGGTCGAAGGCCATGCCTTCGACGATTTCCAGCGTCGTTTCAACCGTATTGCCGAATTCAACCGCGACAATGCCGTGATTGCCGGCCCGCTCGAAGGCTTCGGCTACCATTTCTCCAAGCGCTGCGTCGTTGGCGGCAATGCTCGCAACGGCGCGCAGACCGGCAGAACCCTGCAGGGCTTTGGCCGAACGCTTCAGCGCAGCGATCGTCTCGGTGACCGCCAGTTCGAGCCCTTCGACCAGTTCGACCGGATTGGCGCCGGCGGCGAGCGACTTCAGGCCGTCCTGCACCAGCACGTCGGCCAGCACCGTGGCGGTGGTGGTGCCGTCGCCCGCCACCTCGTTGGTCTGCTTCGAGACTTCCCGCAGCACCTGCGCGCCCATATTCTCGAACGGGCATTCAAGCTCGATCTCGCTGGCGATGCTGACGCCGTCGCGCGAGACGATCGGCGTGCCGATCGGCCGGTCCATGATCGCGTTCATGCCCTTCGGACCCAGCGTGCCACGCACGGCTTTGGCAAGTTTGGCGACGCCCCGTGCCCAGTGCGGCCCGCGCCGCTTCGTCATGCAGCATGATTTTCGGCATTGGATGTTCCTCACCTTTTACTAAAGATTTTTCCTGTCTTGGGGTCATTCACGGTCCTGCCCTCTGATGTCAGGGCACGTGTTGCGACTCCGGCGATTGTCGACGAAGCCTTTGATTTCGGCACGAACGGCGTTTCGAGATCGAAACGCACGGAAAGCAGACCGCGGCATAGAGCGCCGTTAAATTCGGCATTGACGCCGACGCGCCGCAGGCGCGAGACGTAGGCGGCAAAGCCGTCGGCCTTCAGCCGCGCTCCCGCTGCATCGACGAAGGCAGGCGCATCGGCACGCAGCGGCCCGACGACGGCACGTCGTTCAAGATAGCGTCGCACCAGCTTTTCACCTTCATCATCGACCGGTAGGCAACCAAGCTCCGACAGCGTCAGGCTGACGATCGTTTCGGGCGAGTGACCCAGCCCCGGTGAGATGGTTGAGCAGCGCTACCTGCCGGCGCTGGAACGCCTTGACGAGGAACGTCTGACGCAGATCATCCAGGCTGCCGTCGGCCTCGGTGCCGAAGGTCTCCTGAAACGACAGTCCCTGGGCGAGACCCGCGTTGATCTTGTCGGCATACATGTGCTCGCCCAGGACCACGCTGACGCCCTTGACCCAATCCAGTGCGGTCACGGCACGGCGCATGTCGTCCGCCATCAAGAACGAGAAATTGGCGGCGCACCAATAGGTCGGCAGGCGGAATTCGATGTGGACCCGGTTCATTGAGTCCACATCGGCCCTGGTGACAAAGTTCAGCTCGACAACCGACTCGTCCAGTTCCGGATCCGTCACGCCCTGCAGGCAAGCCCATACCTGGGCTTGCCTGTCATGGCTCCGCCGGTCTTGCGACCGTTCGGCCTCTTCGGCGCCGCCGTTCATGGCGGTCACCTGGGTGCGTGGACGGCTTCGGGCAAGTGGGCATAACCGCCGCCCGCCCTGATCTTCTTCTTCTGCGCTTCGATATCAATGCCATAGAGCCGAGCCGCATTCTCGCCGAGGATCTTTTTCTTGGTCTCAAGCGTCAGGACCGAGCCGGTCTCCTTGGTCTCACTGGCGGGAAGCTCGAAGGCCATGAACTTGTCGATCAGCCATTTCGGCGTCCAGATTCCATAATCGCTGCCATAGAGAAGCTTGTCCGGCCCAAGCCAGAATAGCAGCTCGGACATCACGTGGGCGAAATAGCCTGGACGGGTGTGGATGAACGGCAATGCGACCGCCAAGCCGCCATAGACATTCGTCTCCTGCGTGGCAATCCAGCAAAAATCGTCAAGGCGCGGCAGGCCGCAATGCTCGACAATGAAATTAAGGTCCTGGAACGAAGTCGCGACATCGTCAATGTCGCCAACATCGAAGGCATCCTTGTTCAACGGAATAATCGTCGGGCCCTTGTGCACATGGATGTTCTTGATGCCGAGCTTTTGCGCGGCCTCGAGGAATGTGTAGGATTCCTTGTCGGTGAGCTTGTAGCCCTTCGACTCGCCGCGCCACTCCGCCGTATAGAGCTTGACACCTTTGACCTTATATTTCTCGACCTTGGCGTGCAGATCTTCGAGACCCTTGTTGCCGTCGCGCGGATCAAAGGCGCTGTTGAGGATGAAGCGATCGGGGTGGCTTTTCTTCATCGCCGAATTTCGCTCGGTGGTGTTGAAGCCGTTCTTGTAGAAATCCGTGAGATAGGTCGGCTGCAGAATCGCCATGTCGTCATAGCCGGTCACGAACAGGTCGTCGTACATCGTCTTGGCATCGTATTTTTCAAACTTTTCCTTTTCCCACTTCTCCGATGGCGGACTAAGATTCGAGTGGTAGGCATAGAAGCATTCGATGAATTGCTTGCCGTGGATATTCTTCTGGTTTGCCGGGCTTCCATCCCAAAAATGGGTATGCCCGTCGATGACGAAGATTTCTTCACCCTTGGCTGTCCTGTACATGGCGTTTCTCCTGCTCCCGCACGGATTGAGTGTTATGAGGCTCGCCATTGGCGTAGCCGGATTGGCTTGGCCGGCGCACCGGCCGGCCAAGCATTGTTCGCAGTGATCTTCAAACGATGTATTTCATCATCTCGTTCATGTCGCCGAACAGCATGACGGTGTTGTCGTCCGTCATGACCATGCGGCCGTAATGCGTCGAGGTTGAGATCTCGAAGATATGCGGGGTCATGAGCGCGACCCAGCTCTTCCGAGATTTCGTCCATCTTGAATTCCATCTTGCCGTCGCCGTCGATGCGGATCATCGCCGGCATGTACGTCACGGTGATGTGGTCATGACGACTCATCACGGTCGGCGATTGCGCGCGCCTCGACGCTGTCGTTCATCGTCACTCCGCATTGATGCGACACCGTATCCTCGAATTTGATGTCCTTCATCGATTTAAAGATGTTGTCTTCGTGCAGCATGTCGCTCTCCTGAGGGATTGGGGTAAAGGACGTCGGGCTTGTTATGATGCGAGATTGGCCGGAACGGTAAGGCCAAGCTCCTTGGCAATACCCTTGATCCGGTTCTTGGCGTGGCCCAAGGCGTCGGCAAAGGTCGCGACCTTGACCCGCGGCTGCGACCAGATCGGTTGCAGGTGGTTGGCCGCGTCCAGCGCGAGATCGGCGTGCTTGGCGAGCCACTTGTTGAACAACGCGATATTCTGCTTACCGTGTGTCGGATCGGTCCCGAGTATGGCGAACAGTTCGACCGTGTTGGCGAGATTTCGCTCATAGTCCGCCTCTGCCGCGGAGACCACGGCCGGGGTGATGAAATCGCCCTGCGCCGAGGCCGCCTGCATCAGGAACCCGGAGCGGAACAGCTCGCCAACCAGCGGCTCGAACACCACGTTGGTCGCAAAATATTGCTCCAGGTAGTCGTTCGAACCCATCACCGATTCGATCGACTTGCGCACACCCTGCCAGATCGGGTCCTCCAGCCAGTGCTTCTTGCCGGCCGCAATATCGAACCCCGGCAGGTCGAGACCGATCTCGCTCAGATACAGCGTGATATCCTGCGCGAAGCGCAGCTTATAGGACGAGTTGGTCAGGATCGCGTTGTTGACCATCTGCGTATAGCCGTAGCGCTGCGCCTGCATGGTCGAGGTGCCAAGACCAAATTCGGCATGCTTGTAGGCGCCGAGGTGGTTTTGCAATATCTTCACCCAGGCCGCATCGAAGCGCGCGGGCGCACCGGACTTTCGGCCGTTCTCGATGGTGTTCTGTACCATGCCGCAAATCGTCGACTGGCGCTGGTAATGGGTGCGCTCCCATTCCTGGTCGACGGCGCGGAATTTATGCCAGTTGGAGCTTTTCGCGGCCGTCCAGTCCTTGCTATAGGTCGGCGTTCCGTCGGGGAAGGAGATGATCCAATCCTGCAGGAGATAGCGTTCCGGATCGGGCTGAACATCGACCGTCATGTCTTCATAGTGCGTCGCCTTGCGGCCCTTGGGCTCGAAGTAATTGTACTTACGGCTGTCGGAGCCTGGAAATATCGCCGCCCCCGCGGCCCCAGACTTGACGGGCGCCGGATTCGCTGTCGCTCTGCTCGGTTGTGCGCTCATTGGTCTCTCCCTTTTTGACATTTTCTCTTGCGACGAACTACCAAACGCCGTCATCGCACCGCCGGCGTAAACTTGTCGAAATAGATATGCTCAGGCTCGACGCCATTCATTTGCAGAACCGGCAACACGGCGTCGATCATCGGCGTCGGCCCGCAGGCATAAGCGTCGATGGCGCCGGCCAGTTCTTTCCTCGCGCAAATGCCGCAGCACCACCTCGTGGATAAACCCGGTTTCCCCGTCCCATTTGTCGGTCGCATCCGCGTGCGACAGCGCCGGCACAAATTTGAAATTCTTCAGCTTGGCTGCGATCGCGGCCAACTCCTCGAGATAAAACAGATCGGCGCGCGTGCGGGCCCCATAGAAGAACCGCACCGGCCTCTGCTCGTTGCTCGCAATATGATCGGCCAGGATCGACCAAAGCGGCGACATGCCGGAACCGCCGCCGATCAGCAGCATCGGGCCGGGCCTCTGCTCGCGCCGGAAGCAGGTGCCATAAGGCCCTTTGGCGATCAGGGCGTCGCCGACTTGCAATCCACCGTCGAGAAGGGAAGAGAATGCCCCATTGGGATATTTCTTGATGATAAAGCTCAGCCTGGTGTCTTCGCTGGGCGCGTTCGCCATTGAAAACGCGCGGGTGATCGCACCATTCTGAAGCGTCAGATCGACATATTGGCCGGCCCAGAATTTCAATGGCTTATCGATGTCGATCTCCAGCAGCCTGATGTCGGACGTCAGCGCACTGATATTTGCGACGCGCCCGGGAAACGCCTTCACGGCAATCGAACGGCTGAGCAGATCCTCGTCGTAATTGAGCAATTCGAAACTGACATCGCTAAAGGCATGGGTTCGGCACAACAGGACGTGACCGGTCTCGCTCTCATAATCCGGCAAGGCAAAGGTCGAATATTTCAAAAGCTCGATGTCGCCCTCGACGAGCTTCGACTTGCAACTGCCGCATTGCCCTTCCTTGCAGCCATGCATGAGCGAGATGCCCTGACGAAACGCGGCGTCAAGCACGGTCTCGCCCTCTTCCACTTCCATCTCGATGCCCACAGGCTCGAACCGAACCTTGTGAACTTGTACGTCGGACATCGTCCCGGCCTTGTCATCTTCATCGTTGGAATGGTCGGAAAACGGCATGCGCTTCCCGGGTGAAGGGGGCCGCGAACGCGGCCCCCTTCCGGTTGTCAGGCTCAATGACAGGGATTGATCTTGAACCCCTTGCGATATTCTGCCGACGCGACCTCGCGCTCGATCGGCGAGAGTGCCCGGAATCCGCGCAGCGGGCTGCCAAGCTGATGTCCACGCACGTGATCAAGCGTCCACATGTCCTTGGCCTCGAAGCGCAGATGCGGCTGCGCGACCAGGGTCTTGCCATCGGATCTCACAAACCCAAGGTCCTTGATCGCGTCAGCAATGTCCCAGCCGTGGTAGCAGTCTTCCCATTCACGACGGCCGCTGAAGCGGCCCATTGCCGGCGTGGCGCGGCCTTCGTACTCGGCGGCAAACGCCACCTTGTGGGTCCAGCGGCACCCTTCCGAGCAATAGGTGTAGATCTTGCCGTCCACCTCGTCAGAGACGAAGTCTTCGCGTATCAGGCAGGGAACCATGCAGCTCCAGCACCGGTGCGGGTACGCGTAGCCGACATCGCTGTTGAAGAGGATGTTGGTCTCGCCGGGAACGCTCAGCTTGGCATGCCATTTCCAGAAGTCACCGAATTCGGCGTACCAGCCCGGATATTTGTGCTCGAACCACTCGAAGTCCTTCTCGGTCTGGGCTTCGATGCGCCAGAAGTTGGCCGACCAGCCGACCGTGAAGAACTGCGCGGTCTTGTGGACGTAATTCTTCTTGACGATCCGGTCCCAGGCGGCAGCGACGTCGTCGTGATGGATCTTGATGCCGTATTTCTCCAGCGGCAGCATGTAGGTGCGATAATAATCCTCGTAAATCCAGCGGTGCCAAAGCTCGGCATAGGATTCCTTGTTCTTGTCGCGGTTGGTCGTGCCGTATTCGATGAACGTCCCGATCGCGGCATCGACAATCGCGTGATTCTGCCAGAAGGCATATTTCAGATCGCGTTCCAGCAACTGATGGTTCGACGGATCGTTGATCATGGCCATCAGCATCGAGTGACCGTTGCCGATATGGCGCGATTCATCCGACTGCACCGACAGGAACACCGTCGGCAGTGCATAGTCGCCGTTGCGGGCCGCTTCCGACGGCATCGCCACGAACAGAGTGTTCGTGAATGCGGTTTCCGCGACCACCGTCAGGTAGACGTTGGCGGCGGTGATGGCGTCGCCAGTCAGGAAGCCCTCGGCGAACTGGCGGCCGATAGTGGTGGCGTAGCACTTGCCGAACGCGGCTTCGGTGATATCGAACCCGGCCGGATCGATGTAGTTTTCCATGTACCACTTCTTGAGGTTCATCTGGATCGTCGAGTGCCGGAACTCGTCGACCATCTGCATCGTGAAGCCGGTGCGCAGTTCCTCACCCGGCGCCAGCCGGCCGACCATCGCCATCGAACGCGCCGCCGAGATCTCGGGGAACGGGATGATGGCCAGGAATAGCTTCATCCACTCGACCCAGCGCGGCTCGACGTTGCGGAACATGTCTCCGCGCAACGCGGCGTCCAGCGCGCCGTACACGCGGTTGTCCTTTTCTTCCTGCATCGGGAAGTACGACCGCAGGACTTGTTTCATCGGGTCGCGCGGCGTCTTCGAGATTTTGTAGTCGGTCGGGAAGGTCATTGCCTCCTGCACGTAGCTCGGCGTCCAGCCAAGATCGGCTACGCGGCTTGCCGCCTCGGCAATGCTTATGCCTTTCTGGGCCGTTATCTTGTTCAGTGTCAGACCTGCAGTCATTTCTATCTCCTTTGAACGTTGCGTTAGCGTTAGCATTCTCGCTTTAGTCGTCGGGTCAAAACCCCTGGTATCTTGAAATTCAAGTCTCCAAAACGCACTTTGAGTCCGGTAAATGTACTTTGATTTGCGAAATCAGTTTCAGTTCACACTGGTTTGACGGTGCTGACCGTCTCACCACCTCCGTTGGTTCGGTTGAAGAGGGGCTTGCCTTCGGCGATGAATTTCGCCGAAAGGACCAACGTGCCAATTGCGAAATCCTTGCCGTGCCGAGCGATCATTGCCTCCGCGATTTCGGCTATTCGAACGAAGAAGGCGTCTTTCGACCTGTCTTCCTCGCTCAAGTCCAATTGCTGAGGCTGCTGCACACCTTCCTGTCCAGCTTGCGCGACATTTCCCGCCGCTTTGATCCCGATCTTGCTCATCACGCATGCCCCGAACGTTGGTGTTCACCGGAGGAAGGACCGCTTTCAAATTCCAGCAACGACGCATTGAGCCATTCGCGTTCGGCGACGAGACGCTGGCGCTCGTCCCGTAGCGCCTGCAGACGCGCAGTCGCCCTTTCCAGTTCCGCTTGCGCTCCGGGCCCGGCGTCTCCCTGCGCGACATCGCGCCGGGCGCATTCGAACTCGATTTCCGCGCCGCCGCGCGCACTTTCGTTCTTTAGCTGCATCTCATTGTTCCGAATCATGCCTTCGATCAGTTTGTGCCGCGCGAGCATCCGTTCCCGAGCGCGCTCAAGCTCGGCGGCTTCCTCGGCAGTCATTTGTGGCCCGCGCCCGCTGGCATTCACCATGATTACCTTCGCTCGATGTTCCAGACAGAGGAGCATGTCTTCAGGCAGCATTGTCATGGGATCAGAACGGCGCGCCCATGGACACGTCCATGATGCAGGTCGTGCAGCGCATCGTTGGCCTGGCTCAATTTGTATTCTTTGGTGTAGAGATTAACGAGGCCGCGATCGGCGAGCGCCATCAGCTCAACCAATTCCGCGTAGGTGCCCACCAGGTTGCCGACGATGGTCTTTTCCGTCGTGATCATGTCGATGGTCGGAAGATCGATCTTGCCGCCATAACCCACGATATAATAGTAGCCGCCGTTCGCCGTCATCGACAGGCCCTTGGCGATTGCGTCGCCCTCGCCAACAAAGTCGATTACGGCCTCAGCTCCGCGCCCACCAGTCAACGCCAGCACGGCCTCGACTTCGTTGCCGTCGGCCTTGACGAGATGATGCGCGCCGCACTTCTTGGCGAGTTCAAGAGACTTGTCGGCGCGATCAACGACAATGATCTCAGCAGCACAGAGCGCCGCGAGAACCTGAATTCCAATGTGCCCAAGCCCGCCGGCGCCGATCACCACGACATATTCGCCCGGCAACAAATGGCGCGACGCCTTCTTGGCGGCGCGATACGCCGTCAGTCCCGCGTCGGTATACGGAGCGACATCCTTCGGCGCTAGCGACTTGGGCAATTTGATGAGAGAGCGCTGCCCCGTCAGCAGATATTGCGCATAGCCGCCGTTGGCGTTGATCCCAGGAAACGAACTGTCCAGCGCATGCATGTCGTCGCCGCGCCGGCAGGCCAGACAATGGCCGCTGGTCACCAGCGGATGACAAATGACGCTGTCGCCGACCTTTACGCCCTCCACCCCTGGCCCGATCGCCTCGACCCAGCCCGCATTTTCGTGGCCCATGATGTATGGAAGCTTGACGTCAACTTTGCTGCGCCAGATGCCTTCGACAATATGCAGGTCGGTCCGACAGACGCCCGCGCCGCCGATGCGCACGATTACGTCCATCGGGCGCGAAATCTTCGGGTCCGTCACATCCTCGTATTTGACAAACTCTTTCGCCGTCAGTTTTTCATCGAAGGCATGGAGCACCGCGGCTTTCATTTATTTATCTCTCCCCCTCGGTGGTTTTTTATTTTTGCTCTGATGGCGCCGGCGCCATCTCGCCAGGTAAGTTGAGCAAGGGCTGTGCCAAGCCCATAACAAGCTGATCTTTCTGACGTTCTCTGTATTGCGGCGGGTTCGTGCCGATCCGCATCGGACCAAACTTGACGGCATGTTTTGTTCCGAGACGGAACACTTCGAAGGACGACAGCGGCGAATAAAGAGGAATTTGGAATTTTCGAGTATTTGATCTATGATCCAAAAAAAGCGCGGACGCGCGAAGAAGACCCGAACCGGGCTAGATCAAGAGGAAATCGCCGAACAGCAGTTCCGGGAGGACCGATGATGCTGTCTGCCAGTCGGCGCGTCGAGAATGCGTGGATGACGCTCGAGCAGCGCGGAGCGCCGCCAGCGGAACTTCTGTCGGCCGACATTTACGATAGCTGGATGCGCTGCATTTCGTTCGGCCTCGACACGCTGCGCCCGCCTTCGCCCGAATTCGTCAGCCCCGCGATCCTGCGCCAGGAGCAACAGCGTTGTTCGCTCGTCCGTGGTCTCGCGCTCGCTGAGATGCACACGCTGCATCAGCAGATCGCCGGCTCCAACTTCATGATCGCCTTTGCGAACGCAGATGGCTTGCTGCTCGACATAATATCCGACCCGAGCTTCAGCGACGCCTCGAACGCAGCGAGCATTCGGCCGGGTACTGTTTGGACGGAAAGTATTTGCGGCACCAACGGCCTTGGCACCGCGGCGCATCTCAAGCGAGCGATCGTCGTGCACGGGCGCGAGCACTTTTTTTCGCGCTACAATAATCTTACCTGCGTCGCAGCGCCGATCTTCGCACCCGACGGCGAACTGACGGGAATATCTGGATGCTTCGTCGGATTGCATGTCCAGGCAGGCTCACACCCAGGCGCTCGTCGCCATGGCGGCGACCCAGATCGAGAATGGACTGTTCCGCGAACATCATCGCGGAAATATCCTGATCGCGTTCCATAATCGCGGCGAATATTTGCACACGCTGAGCGCGGGCCTGCTGGCCGTCGATAATGAGGGCAGGATACTCGCGGCGAACAGGGCCGCGGGCATCTTGTTGCACGGTTTGCCGGCTTCGCCGGGCCGTCGCTTCGCCGACATCTTTCGTACGAAATTCAGCACGTTTGTCGATGAGGGCCGACGCAAGGAACGCCAGCGCCTTGAGGACGACGTCGGAAGCCAGTTTGTCTCGACAATCGAGAACACGCGGCAGTTCCCGATGATACAAGGAGTTTCCAGACCTCGGCCGCCGCTGCCGAAAGAAGTCGCCACGCAATTCGTATCCGCCGATCCGACGATCGCGGGAGTTGTGCGACGTGTTGAGAGCGCGGCGGCGCGCAAGATGCCGATCCTCATCCGCGGCGAGACAGGCACCGGCAAGGAACAACTCGCCCGTCATGCCCATGCCGCCAGCGGACGGGCTGGCGCCTTCGTCCCAGTCAATTGCGCGGCGCTCCCCGATAGCCTGATCGAAGCAGAACTGTTCGGCTATGCCGAGGGCGCTTTCACCGGGGCCAAGAAAGGCGGCGCCGCGGGACTATTCAAGGAGGCCGACGGAGGCACCCTGTTCCTCGACGAAATCGGCGACATGCCGGTGACGCTGCAAGCCGTCCTGCTGCGCTTTCTGGACGATTGGACCGTCCGTCCGGTCGGCGGCGTCAAACGCCAGGTCGATGTCCTCCTCGTGTCCGCCACTAACGCCAATCTCGACGAATCGATTGCAAAGGGCCGCTTTCGATCCGACCTGCTGTTTCGCCTCAATACGCTGGAGGTTACGTTACCGCCGTTGCGCGAACGCTCGGATTTCGCCGAGATCGCGCGCCATCTGATCGAGAAGATTGATCCCTCCGCGGACTTGACCGAAAGCGCGATTGATCGATTGGCCGAATTGAATTGGGACGGAAATATCCGCGAACTGCGCAACGTGCTCTCAAGACTATCTCTGGCCGAGCCGGGCAAACCTGATTGATGAGACGGCAGTCGAATCCGTTGTCGGACGTTCATGCAGCGAGCGGCTGCCTGGCGAAGCGTCAGTCAACCGCGGGCTCAAATACGACTTGCATGAGATTCAGCGCGCGCATGTACTGACCGCGTATGCGGAAACCGGCAACAACATCAGCAAGACCGCACGCCGGCTGGGCGTGTCGCGCAATACGATCTATCGCGCCCTTCGCGACAGGCAGGGCTGACAGGATCGTCCAAGACAATGAGGGCTTCGGTGAAAGCGGCGCGACCTGTCCATCACGAAAAGCATTGCACGCGAGAAATCTGATCGACTATCACGTTCCATGGGAGGGTCGCCGTGTTTGAACCGGAAAACAGTCTCGAAGCCCTGATGCAAGCGGCCGGGAAGGATCCCGGCGTCGTTCCCACGTTCTATCGAGCGCTCCTCGAAACCGAGATTTATATTCTGACTCCTGAAGCGCCAATGAAGCCAGGCCGCCGCCGCTCGCTCAAGTTTCAGGAAAAGATCAACATTGCCACAGTCGAATTCCAGGGCATGAAATGGCACCCGGCCTTTACGTCCAAGAAACGCATATCCGACTACGTCAAGGAGCCCGAGACCTGCCTCGGCGCCGCCGCACGCAATCTGTTCGAAATGTTACCTAACTCCAATTTCTGGCTCAATCCGCTGTCCGAATGCCAGAAGCCGCTGCCCGCCACCGAAATCGCTCTTTTGATGAACGGCAAGATTTTTGAAACATTAGAGAGGGCGAGATAAGAGTCGCGTGCAGCGCCATAGATGTTGGGAGCTTGTTCAAACTGGCCTTTCCAGGATCATGTCGGCACCGTCTGGAGGCAAAATCGTCGCGACAACCGCTTGCTTGGCCGGCCCGTGACGGGCCGGCTCATCGTCAGATGCGCCTCGCACTCAATAAGCGATCTAATGTACCGAGCGCTGTCGCACAAAATTATACACGCTGCCTTGTCCATCCGATCAGTTTCGTCGATCTTTTGGATCACGCGTCCCTAGCATGTAAAGTCCGCTATGGACGTCCACCAGACTCCAATCGCTTAGCCTTTTTAAGACATCCACGAAAAGGGAATTGTTCTCAAAAATGGCACCAGGCTCAAAAGCTTCGGCTGCTTGCGCACCTGCGGCGCTGGCGGGACCGCAAACTGATCGCCACCTGCTTCGTTGAGTTTAACGGCAAGCCGGTTGCATCGGTGAAGAAGGGGTTCAAAGCAGCTGTGGGGCTCGCCCGTCTGTCGGGTAAGGTCACCCCGCACACCTTGCGTCACACCGCCGCGACCTGGCTAATGCAGCGGGGCGTGCCGATCTGGGAGGCGGCCGGGTTCCTGGGCATGTCGCCGGAGATCCTGCAGGACACCTATGGCCACCATCACCCCGACTACCTGCAGGGGGCGGCAGCCGCCATTGGCCAAAAAAGGCCGGTACGTTTCGGTGGTTGAACTCGGGAACAACCAGCGATCAGAAGAAAAAGCCTAATGATTTCTGGTCGGAGTGGCAGGATTTGAACCTGCGACCCCTGCGTCCCGAACGCAGTGCTCTACCGGGCTGAGCCACACTCCGACAAGAACGCGGCTTATAGCCTTGGGTTTCGCACACCGCAAGAAGCCGAATTGAGGACCTGGACCCCCCTATGAATGTGGGCCTGACAACGCCAGTTCTGCCCGCCGGCGAGGCTGCCGTGGCGGCCGCCGCGCGCTGCCTCGCCGCAGGCGGGCTGGTCGCGTTCCCGACCGAGACCGTCTATGGCCTCGGCGCCGATGCCCGCAACGCGGGGGCGATTGCGCGGCTCTATCAGGCCAAGGGCCGGCCCGCGTTCAATCCGCTAATCGCTCATGTCTGGGGTATCGAGGCCGGGATGCGGATCGCGCGCTTCGACGCGCGGGCGATCGCTCTGGCGAAAGCGTTCTGGCCGGGGCCGCTGACGCTGGTGCTGCCGAAAACAACAGACTGCGCGGTCGCCGATCTCGCCACCGCCGGCCTCGATACGGTCGCGATCCGGGTGCCGGCGCATCCGGTGGCGCGGGAAATCCTGCGCGGGTTCGGCGGACCGGTGGTGGCGCCATCGGCCAATTTGTCGGGCCATGTCTCGCCGACCACGGCCGCGCATGTGTTGAGCGACCTCGCGGGCCGGATCGATCTGATCGTCGATGGCGGTGCGGTCGAAATCGGCGTCGAATCCACCATTGTCGGATGCTTCGACGAGCCGATGCTGCTGCGCCCCGGCGGCGTGCCGCGCGGCGAGATCGAGCGCGTGCTCGGCGGGCGGCTGTTGCAGCCGCCCGAGGATGCCGACAACGATGGCGGCCAGCCGCTGGCGCCGGGCATGCTGGCCTCGCATTACGCACCGCGCACGCCGGTGCGGCTGAATGCCGGCAGCGTTGCAGCCGGCGAAGCGCTGCTGGCGTTCGGGTCCCCTGCCGTGCCGGGAGTGGATGCGGCAACCATAGTGATGAATTTGTCCCCGCGCGGCGATCTCGCGGAAGCCGCCGCCAATCTTTTCGGCTATCTTCGCGCGCTCGACGCCAAGGGCGCGCGCGCCATCGCGGTCATGCCGGTGCCTCATCACGGGCTCGGCGAAGCCATTAACGACCGGCTGCGCCGCGCGGCAGTGGTGCGGCAATGAGTAAATGCAAGAGTTGAAGATGAATATCGTGCAGCCTTCAGCACCGCCGCTCTCGCCCGAATTGATCGCGCGCTTTGGTGCGATCGTCGGCGACAAATATGCCGTGACCGACGCGGCCGACATCGCGCCCTACCTCACCGAAGAGCGCGACCTGTTTCACGGCCGCTCGCCGCTGGTGTTGCGGCCGGGCACGACGGCGGAAGTGTCCGCGATCTGCAAGCTCGCCAGCCAACATCGCATCGCGCTGGTGCCGCAGGGCGGCAATACCGGCCTGGTCGGCGGCCAGACCCCGCATCATGGCGAGGTGGTGATCTCGATGCGGCGGATGGACAAGATCCGCGACATCGACACCGCCTCCAACGCCATGACCTGCGAGGCCGGCGTGGTGCTGCAGGTGGCGCAGCAGCGCGCCAGCGCGGCCGACCGGCTGTTTCCGCTGTCGCTCGGTGCCGAGGGAAGCTGCACCATCGGCGGCAATCTCTCCACCAATGCCGGCGGCACCACGGCGCTGGCCTATGGGGTGGCGCGCGAGATGGCGCTCGGGCTCGAAGTGGTGCTAGCCGACGGCCGCATTCTCAACTTGTTATCGAAGCTGAAAAAGGACAATACCGGCTACGACCTGCGCAACCTGTTCATCGGCGCCGAGGGCACGCTCGGCATCATCACCGCGGCGACGTTGAGGCTGTTTCCGAAACCGCGCGCGGTGGAAACCGCCTTCGCCGGCCTCGCATCGCCGGCACAAGCGCTGAAACTGCTCTCGATTTCGCAGAACGAGGCGGCAGGGACGCTCACCAGTTTCGAGCTGCTCTCCCACATCGCGGTGGATTTCAGCGTGCGTCACGGCATCGACGTCCGCGATCCCCTCGGCGGCAAGCATCCCTGGTACGTGCTGATGGAGCTGTCGTCGCCGCGCGACGACGCCCGCGCCACACTGGAGGCCATTCTGGCGGAGGGCCTGGACAAGGGCATCATCGACGACGCGGTGATCGCCGCAAGTTTGAGCCAGCGCAGCGCATTCTGGAAGCTACGCGACGAAATGTCGGCGGCGCAGAAGCCGGAGGGCGGCTCGATCAAGCACGACATTTCGGTGCCGGTGGTCGCGGTGCCCGATTTCATCGAACAGGCCGATGCCGCGGTGGTAAAACTGATTCCGGGCGCGCGGCCGGTGCCGTTCGGCCATCTCGGCGACGGCAATATCCATTATAATGTGAGCCAGCCGGTCGGCGGCGACACCGCGGATTTCATGGACCGCTGGCACGAAGTCAATGCCGTGGTGTTCGACATCGTGCTGCGGATGGGCGGATCGATCTCCGCCGAGCATGGCATCGGGGTGCTCAAGCGCGACGAACTGCCCGAGGTGAAAGACAAGGTCGCGATCGAGCTGATGCGCGCCATCAAGGCGATGCTCGATCCATCAGGCATCATGAACCCGGGAAAGGTGCTGTGAACGCGTCAGCACCAAAGCCCGCTCCTGCTTTCGCCATCGCGCCGATTGCGGACGCCGATCTCGCTGCAGTCATTGCGCTCTGGCAGGCTTGCGGATTGACGCGGCCGTGGAATGATCCCCAAGCCGATATCGCGATGGCGCGGCGCGAGCCAAATTCGGCGGTGCTGGTCGGCCGTGACGGCGACGCGATCGTGGCCACCGCCATGCTCGGCCATGACGGCCATCGTGGCTGGGTCTATTACGTCGCTGTCGATCCCGATCACCGCGGAAAAGGCTATGGCCGCGCGATCATGAATGCAGCCGAGAACTGGCTGCGCGAAGCCGGCATCGCCAAACTGCAATTGATGGTCCGGCGCGAAAACGTCAAAGCGGGAGCGTTCTACCAATCGATCGGCTATGTCGAGTCGCAGGCGATTGTCCTCGCCAAGTGGCTCGACGGGCGCGAGCCGACGCCGTAGTCGAAATCAGCAGGGCACGATATGACCGTCTCCGACCGTATCCGCGTCAAGCATGTCCGCCTGCTCTCCGACAACCACTACACCCTGAAGACCACCACCTTCGAATGGCGGCGCGCCAATGGCGAGTGGCAGACGCAAGCGCGCGAGACCTACGACCGCGGCAACGGCGCCGCGCTGTTGCCCTACAATCTGGCGCAGCGCACCGTGGTGCTGGTGCGGCAGTTCCGCTATCCGGCTTATGTCAACGGCTGTGACGATCTCCTGATCGAGGCGGCGGCGGGTCTGCTGGACAACGCCTCACCGGAAGAACGGATCCGCGCGGAAGCCGAGGAGGAAACCGGCTATCGGCTCGGCGAAATCAAGAAGATATTCGAAGCCTTCATGAGCCCCGGCTCCATCACCGAGAAACTGCACTTCTTTGTCGCGGAATATCAACCTTCGATGCGGATCGGACACGGCGGCGGCCTTGCTTCCGAGGGCGAGGACATCGAGGTCCTGGAACTATCGATCGACCAGGCGCTGGCGATGATCGGCGATGGCCGCATCACGGACGCCAAGACCATCATGCTGCTGCAATATGCGGCGCTGAATATCTTCCAATAGAGGAGAGGCAGCGAATGGGAGCCCTCCGTTCGTCATGCCCGGCCTTGTGCCGGGCATCCACGTCTTTCTTCACCACAAGCCGTAAAGACGTGGATGGCCGGGACATTTGCGCGAAGACGCGCTTCGCGCTTTAGCCCGGCCATGACGGAAACTAAAACAGCGATCCCTGCCCGTCATCCTCGGACGCCGCCGCCACCGGCTTGCGTGGCGCCTTCTTCGCCGGCTTCGGCTCCTCGGCTGCCATCTCCTCCGCCGTGATCGGCAGGATCAGCTGCGCGTCGTCATTGGCGACGCGGTTGACCCGTGTCGATACTTCATGCCAGGCGAACTCGCCTTCATGCGGCGCGCGCAGCAACGCCATCGCTGCCTCGACATCGTAGGCGCTGCAATCGAGCCAGCGGTCGAAATCATCAGCAGCAATGGTCACGGGTACGCGGTGATGCAGCACGGAAAGATCGGCGCTCGCCGGCGCCGTGACGATCGCCACCGTGTCGAGTTCCTCGCCGTTCGGACCGATCCAGGTTTCCGCCAGTCCCGCAAGCCCGATCAGAGCACCGTCGCGGCGATGGATGAAGTGGGGCCGTTTACGCTTTTCGGAAAGCTGCCATTCATAATAGCCATCCGCCGGGATCAGGCAGCGCCGCCGCTTCATCGCGTTCTTGAAGGCCGGTTTTTCCTTGACCGTTTCGGCGCGCGCATTGATCAAAAGGGTAAATTTTCTGGGATCCTTGACCCATGCCGGCAGCAGGCCCCAGCGCATCAGCCGGAAATGCCTGGCCCCGTTTTCGAGGATAACCACCGGTATAGGCTGGGTCGGTGCAATATTATGCCGGGGCGGGAAATTTGGCTGCTCGATATAGCCAAAAATCAGCCTCAAGGCCGCCGGCGGCGAGGTAATTACGAAGCGTCCGCACATTCTGTGGTCCAGATAGGCATCTATTCAGCCCCTTTTAACCCCAACCGCTAACACTGCGGGAGATGACATCAACGGCCTCCCAACCCGCGCGACCCGTTCGCCCAATGCCGCGCCAGACCAGCCCTGAAGAGGAGGCCCGGGCCGCGCAGTTGCGCGCCGCCAACATCAATCCCCGCACCGGCCTTGCCACCGACTACCTGAATCATTTCAACGAAGCCATCATGCTGCTCGAGATGATTCCGGACATGCCGGAATGCGCGGAAGATTTCCTGGGCTGGCAGCCGCTGTCCTATCGCGAGCATTTCATGGCATCCAATTTCAAGGCGCGCGACCTCGCCATCGAGGCCTATGAATCGGCCGACGCCGGCATCCGCGCCGAACTCGACAATATCACCAGCGCCATGACCTCGATCCTGACCGCGGTCGGCGCCGCCATGCGCGAAGCCCGCCAGGACAAGACCCGGGCTATACTGGCCGAGCAGGCCACCGGCTGGGTCAAGCCGCTGGTGGCGGTGGCCGGCGGCATCATCAATGGCAGCTCCGAGGCCGACGTCGATTACATCATGACCCACTGATGCGCATGGCGTCTCCCGTTCAGCCGCCGCATCCCCAATTGGCCGTCAGCGCCGCGATCTTTCGCGACGACAAGATCCTGCTGGTGCGGCGCGCGCGCTCGCCGGCCAGGGGCTTTTATTCGCTGCCCGGCGGCCGGGTCGAATTCGGCGAAACGCTGCATGCGGCGCTGCATCGCGAGGTCCGTGAGGAAACCGCGCTGAAAATCGAGATCATCGGGCTTGCCGGATGGCGCGAGGTGGTGCCGGGAACCTCAAGCGGCGGGCACTATCTGATCATGTCGTTTGCGGCGCGCTGGATTTCCGGCGAGCCGGTCCTGAACGATGAACTCGACGATTTCAAATGGCTCAAGCCCGACGCGCTTGGCGATCTCAAGCTTACCGGCGGCCTGCAGGAGGTGATTCTGTCGGCCAGGAGCCTGCTCGGGAGCTGACGGGTACCGGTCCCGGAGAACCCTGCGCGCCTTGCTTCCAGCGCATTGAGAAGGCATATCGGGCGGGCTCATGTCCAAGCATTTTCTGGCTGTTCTCATCTTCATCTCGGCGTGCCTTTCCGGCCCTCTGCGGGCCCAGGACGCGGCGGCGCCATTCGACGGCGACCTGCAGCGGCTGGCCGAGATTCTCGGCACCCTGCACTATCTGCGGGGCATCTGCGGCACCAATGAAGGGCTAAAATGGCGCAACCAGATGCAGGCGCTGATCGATGCCGAAACCCCCTCGGGCGATCGCCGCGCCCGCATGATCGCGGGCTTCAACCGCGGCTACAACGGTTTCCAGCAGACCTACCGGACCTGCACGCCGGCCGCCTCCGTCGCGATCCGCCGCTACATCGGTGAAGGCTCGAAGATCTCCCGGGATCTGACGGCCCGCTACGCCAACTAGCGCTTCCTACTTCGGAGTTGGAACAATGGACTCAACTTTATTCCCGGCCGTTAACCTTTCCTAAAGAACTGGTCTAGCCGCCGCAGTGCTGCATGCTAAACCTCGCGCGTTCGACGCGTTCCGCCCTGGGACCGGGCACACCTGTTGAGTTTCATGAGCCATCCAGCTGCCTTCAACGCCCGCGACCCGCTGCCCGATCAGGAGCAGAAGCAGGCCGCGCTCAGTTATCTCAACGAGGCCTGGGCGGAAGCGCGGCACGATGGCGTCGATGGCGACTGCCTGGCGCAGGCCAGCCTGTTCGCGGCCTTCGCCGAACTGGTCCGGACCTACGGCGAGGACGCGGTCGCGAAATTCGTCGAAGGGCTTCCGGTCCGCGTCCGCAACGGCGAGTTTTCGACGACGCTGGCGAAGCAGTAAGTTTGCTCCACTGTCATCGCCCCGCTTGACCTGGCTTGACCGGGCGACCGAGGATTCCAGAGGCGTCGGTAATCAATCGAGAAGCCGCGGCGTACTGGATCACCCGCTTTCGCGGGGGACGACGTCTGAAGTTGAGGCAACGCGCCGCGTCACACGAGAGCGCAAGTAGCTAAGCCCTCAGCGTCTCCAGGAACCGCACCGGCTCGCCGGTCGACGGCGTCGTCAACTCGCCCTGCCACATCACGCGCCTGCCGCGAACGAAAGTGCCGACCGGCCAGCCGGTGACACGGACGCCATCATACGGCGTCCAGCCGGCGCGGGAGGCCACCCATTGGTTGGTGATGGTTTCGCTGCGCCTGAGATCGACCACCGTCAAGTCGGCATCATAGCCGGCGGCGATGCGGCCCTTGCAGGCGATGTTGAACAGCCGCGCCGGGCCGGCGCTGGTGAGGTCGACGAGGCGTGCCAGCGACAATCTCCCGGCATTGACGTGGTCGAGCATCAGGGGCACCAGCGTCTGCACCCCGGTCATGCCCGATGGCGAGGCCGGATAGGTCCTGGCCTTTTCCTCAAGCGTATGCGGCGCGTGGTCGGAGCCGAGCACGTCGACGATGCCCTGCGCGATGCCGCCCCAGATGCCGTCGCGGTGATCGGCCGAGCGCACCGGCGGATTCATCTGGGCGCGGGTGCCGAGCCGCTCATAACAGTCGGGCGCCACCAGCGTCAGATGATGCGGCGTCGCTTCGCAGGAGGCGACGTCCTTGTGATCCCTGAGGAATTCGATCTCCTGCCTGGTCGAGATATGCAGCACGTGAATGCGTTTGCCGGTTTCATGGGCGAGCTTGACCAGCCGCTCCGTCGCCAGCAGCGCCGCGGTCTCGTCCCGCCACACCGGATGCGAACGCGGATCACCTTCGACGCGCAACCCCTTGCGATCGTTGAGCCGGTACTCGTCCTCGGCATGAAAGGCGGCACGCCGGTTGATCACCCGAAAAATCCGCCGCAGGCTTTCGTCGTCCTCGACCAATAAGGCGCCGGTCGACGAGCCGATGAACACCTTGACGCCTGCGCAACCGGGCGCGCGCTCCAGTTCCGGAAGATCGGCCACATTGTCGCGGGTGCCGCCGATGAAGAACGCGAAATCGCAATGCATGCGGTGACGGCCGCGCTTCACTTTGTCGGTGAAGGTCGCTTCGGTGACGGTCAGGGGATCGGTGTTCGGCATTTCGAACACGGCGGTGACGCCGCCCATCACGGCACTGCGCGAACCGGTCTCGAGGTTCTCCTTGTGGGTGAGCCCCGGCTCGCGGAAATGGACCTGCGTGTCGATCACGCCAGGCAGGATGTGCAGGCCCTTGCAGTCGATCACTTCAGCGGCCGAAGCAGCTCCGAGCCCGCCGATTTCAGCGATCCGGCCATTGGCGATGGCGATGTCGCGCACGCCCTCACCGTCCTGATTGACCACGGTGCCGGATTTTAGAATGATATCAAATCGTTGATTCATGAAGCCTCAGTGCCCGCAGTGCGGAACTTGACGTCGCGGGGCCTTGTTCCCCGTACCTTAGCGTCTTAGGTTGTCCTGTGATATCCGGCACCTGCGTTTCCCCAAGAAGTTTGCCAGAGAACCCCTTATGAAAGCAGCGTTTCTCCCCGACCGGGGCGTGGTCAAGGTCAGCGGCGAGGAGGCGCGCAGCTTTCTCAACGGCCTCGTCACCACCAATGTCATGCTGCTTCATCCGGGCCTTGGCCGGTTCGGGGCATTGCTGACGCCGCAGGGCAAGATCATCGTCGATTTTCTGATTACCGAAGCGCCTTCCGGCCATGGCGGCGGCTTCCTGATCGACTGCCCGCGCGCGCTGGCGCAGGCGCTCACCGACAAGCTCAATGTCTACAAACTGCGCGCCAAGGTCACGGTCGAAAATCTGTCGGACAGTATCGGCGTGCTCGCCGCCTGGGAGGGCGATCCCGCCGTCAAGCCAGATCTTGCTTTCGCCGATTCCCGCAACACCGCGCTCGGCTGGCGGATTCTGGTTCCCGAGGAGTTGGCACAAAAAGTCGCCGACCTGATCGGCGCGGATCTGGCCGACAGCGCCGCCTATGAAGCCCATCGCATCGCCGCTGGTGTGCCGCGCGGCGGCCTCGACTTCATGTTCGGCGACGCGTTTCCGCACGAAACCAACATGGACCGCCTGCACGGCGTCGATTTCGACAAGGGCTGTTACGTCGGGCAGGAGGTGGTGTCGCGGATGCAGCATCGCGGCACCGCCCGCACGCGAACGATACGGGTCATTGTCGACGGCGCAGCGCCGGAGGCGGGCGCGGATGTTCTCGCCGGCGACAAGCCGGTGGGCACCATGGGTTCGACCGCCGGCGACAAAGGTCTCGCGCTGATCCGGATCGATCGCACCGCCGACGCGCTTGCCGCGGGCGTAGTCCTGACAGCGGGTGGCATTGCCATCCGCATAGCCGAGCCGGATGACCTCCTGACCGCGCCAAAGCAGACCGTGGCATGAGCCGGTCAGCGCGCCTGCATGCCGATGGACTGACGCGGTGTCCGTGGCCTGGCGAAGACCCCTTTTATATGGCCTATCACGACACCGAATGGGGCGTGCCGGAATATGACGACCGCGCGCTGTACGAAAAACTCATTCTCGACGGTTTCCAGGCCGGGCTGTCGTGGATCACGATCCTGCGCAAGCGCGACAATTTTCGTCGCGCCTTCGACGATTTCCGCCCCGAGAAGATTGCGCGCTACAATGCCAAAAAACTCCACGCGCTGATGAACGATGCCGGCATCGTCCGTAACCGCGCCAAGATCGAGGGCACGGTCGCCAGCGCAAAATGCTATCTCAAGATCATGGAAGACGGCCCCGGCTTCTCGAAATTCCTCTGGGATTTCGTCGAGGGCAGGCCGAAGGTCAACCATTTCAAGACCACCGCCAGCGTGCCGGCATCGACGCCGCTGTCGATCAAGATGTCAAAGGAGCTCGCCGCGCGCGGATTCAAATTCGTCGGCCCGACCATCGTCTACGCCTTCATGCAGGCCACCGGCATGGTCAACGACCATCTGGTGACGTGCTTTTGCCACGACACCTGCGCCGGACAGCATCGCAGCCCCCGCTTCAAGGTCAAATGACGGCCAAAAAATCATCCGCGCCGCAAACCTCCGCCCGGGTCTGGCAGCGGATGCTGTCAGGCCGGCGGCTCGATCTGTTGGACCCCTCGCCGCTCGACGTCGAAATTGCCGATATCGCCCATGGCCTGGCGCGGGTCGCGCGCTGGAACGGCCAGACCAGCGGCGCGCATATCTTCTCGGTGGCGCAGCACACTTTATTGGTCGAGGCGATCATGCGCGAGCAGACGCCGCGGCTCGATTCGAGATTGCGGCTTGCGGCGCTGCTGCATGACGCGCCGGAATATGTCATCGGCGACATGATCTCGCCGTTCAAGGCGGTGCTTGGCGGCGACTACAAGTCGGTGGAAAAGCGGTTGCTTGCGGCGATCCACATCCGTTTCGGCCTGCCGCCGGTGCTGGCACCAGAGATCGAGCGGCGGATCAAGGAGGCCGACCGGGGCGCCGCCTACCTCGAGGCGACGGAACTTGCAGGCTTTGCGCAAGCCGAGGCGATACGGCTGTTCGGCCGTGATCCCGGCCTGCCCCTGGCAACGCGGCAGGACTATCTGACGCCGTGGACCGCGGCCAGGGCCGAGAAGCGTTTTCTCGAGCGGTTTAAGACGTTGCACACGTAACCCGCGATATTTGACCGCACTATCACCACCTCGCGCGCAGGCTTATAATGAAAACAACTGAAGGAATGCCATGATTTACGTCTGTTCGCTTGCCGCACTGCCCGACACCGTCAAGGCCACCGGCGCCAGTCACGTCCTGACTGTGATGGCCAATGTCGATCAGGTGCGGCGGCCGAAGTCGGTGCTGCCGGCCAATCATCTGAAGGTTCAGATGGACGACATCACCGAACATATCAACGGCTTCGTCGCACCATCGGATTCGCATATCGAGCGGATGCTGAATTTCGTGCGCGGCTGGGACCGCGGCGCGCCGCTGGTCGTGCACTGCTATGCCGGCATCAGCCGCTCCACCGCCAGCGCCTTTGCCGCCGTCTGTATGCTTAATCCGCATCGCGACGAAATCTCGATCGCGCGGCAAATCCGTGCCGCCTCCCCGTTCGCCTCGCCGAACCGGCTGATCGTCAGCCTGGCGGACAAGGCGCTGGGGCGCGAAGGGCGGATGCTGCGCGCGCTCGACGAAATGGGCCCGGGCTGCATGGTGGTCGAAGGCCAGCCATTCCGCATCGATCTCGACTGATGCGCCTCAAATACGCCAGATGAGCGAAAAGCCTCTGACGCCGATCGAAATCGGCCTGACCGCCGCCATCGTCGCGATCGAAGGCAACGAGCCGCTGATCCTCACCGCAACGGGTGGCGACGGCGACAAGCGCGCGGGTCTTCCGTTCGGTCCGTTCGACGCGGTGTCGCATCGCACCTTCGAGATCGGCCTGCGGGCCTGGGTGGAAGAACAGGCGGGATTGCGGCTGGGTTATGTCGAGCAGCTCTATACGTTCGGCGATCGCGGCCGGCACACCCGGGCCGGCGACACCGATGCCCATGTCGCCTCGATCGGCTACCTGGCGCTGACGCGCGCCGCCGACAATGCCGCGCGTGCGCCGGGCGCGACGTTCGAGCCGTGGTACCGGTTTTTCCCATGGGAAGACTGGCGGCAAGCGCGGCCCGCCATGATCGAGCGCGACATCCTTCCCGAACTCACGCGCTGGGCGGCCGAGAGCGAGCAACCGGAGACGACGCGCGCGCTGAGCCGCGGCGATCGCGTTCGCCTCTATTTCGGCACCGAGGGCGCGCAATGGGACGAGGAGCGCGTGCTCGATCGCTACGAACTGCTCTATGAAGCAGGGCTGATCGAGGAGGCGCGGCGGGACGGACGCCCTGCGGCATTGGCGCGCAGATCTACCCCCCATCTCGGTGTGTCGATGCGCTTCGACCACCGGCGAATTCTGGCCACCGCGATGGGGCGGCTGCGCGCCAAACTGAAATACCGCCCGGTGGTGTTTGAACTTTTACCGGACGAATTCACACTCACTGAGTTGCAACGGACCGTGGAAGCGGTCTCGGGGCGGCATCTGCACAAGCAGAATTTCCGCCGGCTGGTGGAAGCCGGTGCTTTGGTCGAACCGACCGGCCTGATGTCGACACAGACCGGCGGGCGTCCTGCTGCGCTGTTTCGCTTCCGCCGCGAGGTACTGCAGGAGCGGCCCGCACCGGGCCTGCGCGTACGCGGCAGGCGCTGAAGATTTTTGCTGCGGTTAAGCCCCCGACACCGGGCCGATCGCCTGGAGGCCCGATGTTCGACTTGCCATTCGGATTTTTTTCGCTGCTGATTGCCATCGTCGCGTTCATGCTGGCGCGCAAGGCGCTCGATCAGGTGGCTGCACTTCGCGCGCGACTGGACGCCATCGAGGCTGCCGCGTCGCTGGCGAGGCCCGGTCCGCCGCCACTCACGCCGCTCCAAGAGTTCGAGCAAACCCTGGCGGCCGCATCGCCGGGTATTGCGCCCGGGCAACCGGCAACGGTTGCCGAGGCTGAACCGGTAGCGGCTGCCGCAGATGACGATGCCGCCGCGCCAACGGACGCCGCCGCCACTCCGCCAGGGCCGCCGCCACTTCCGCAACCCGGGCCCGGCTTCGAGGAGCGCATCGGCACCCGCTGGGTGGTCTGGGTCGGCGGCCTGACGCTGGCACTGGGCGGCTTCTTCATGGTCCGCTATTCGATCGATGCAGGCCTGCTCGGGCCCGGCGTGCGCACCTTGCTCGGCGGCGCGTTCGCGCTGGCGCTGCTCGCCGCCAGCGAATGGACCCGCCGCAAGGAAAGCATCTCCACGATCGAAGCGCTGCCGATTGCCAACATTCCCGCCATTCTCACCGCCGCCGGAACTGCGGTAGCGTTCGCCACCGTCTATGCCGCCTACGCGCTGTATGATTTTCTCGCGCCCGCAACCGCCTTCATTCTGCTGGGAATGGTGGCGCTCGGCACGCTTGCCGCGGCGCTATTGCACGGACCGGCGCTGGCGGGCCTCGGGATCGCCGCCGCCTTCGTCACGCCGATCCTGGTGTCTTCGGACAAGCCCGACTTCTGGGCGCTGTATATCTATCTCGCCATCGTCACCGCGGCGGCGTTTGGGCTGGCGCGGATCAGGCTGTGGCGCTGGCTCGCGGTCACCACCATCGCAGCGGCGCTGCTGTGGACCTTCCCCTGCCTGCAGTGCGGCCCGTCGATGGTTGGACCGCACGCATTCCACATCCTGTCGGGATTTGTGCTCGCCGCCTTGCTGGTGGTGTGCGGATTCATGTTCGGTCCGCCCGCCGATGAAGGTCAGATCGAACCGATCTCGTCCGGTTCGCTGGCGGCCTATCTCCTGGGCGCGACCATGATCGTGCTCGCCAGCTTCCATGCCGACACCGCCATCATCGTATTCGCGGTGCTGGTGGCCGGCACATTATTGGTGGGGTGGCGCGCGCCGGCCGCCACCGGCGCGATCGGCGCCGCGGCTATCTTCGTCTTTATCGTGTTCGCTGAATGGGCGGTTCGCGGCAATCCGGACATGCTGGTGCTGCCGGGCGGGCCGCTACCGGGGATCGGCCCCGCCGCCACTGACAGTTCGGTCGCGTTGCATCTGATCGCTGCGGCGATTTTCGCCGCTGGATTCGGCGGCGCCGGATTTCTGGCTCAGGGCCGCTCGAACAGCGCCATCATACCCGTGGTATGGTCGGCCGCCGCCGCATTCACGCCGCTGGCGCTATTGATTGCGCTCTACGCGCGCATCGCCCATCTCGATCGCTCGATCCCGTTTGCGATCCTGGCAGTGCTGCTGGCGGCGGCGTATGGCGCCGCCACCGAAATCCTCAACCGGCGCGACGTCAGGCCGGGACTTTCGATTTCGATCGCACTGTTTGCGACCGGCGCACTGGGCGCGCTGGCGCTGGCGCTGACCTTCGCGCTCGAAAAAGGCTGGCTCACGATCGCACTGGCGCTGATGTCGCTCGGTACCGCGTGGATTTCGATGCAGCGGCCGATACCGTTCCTGCGCACGCTGGCCGCCATTCTCGCCGGCATCGTGGTGCTCCGCATCGGCTGCGAGCCGCGCATCGTCGGCGATGCGGTCGGCACCACGCCGATCTTCAACTGGCTGCTGTGGGGCTACGGCATTCCGGCGGCGTCGTTCTGGATCGCGAGCCGCTTCCTGCGCCACCGCGGCGACGACGCGCCGCTGCGCACCGTGGAGGCGGCAGCGATCCTGTTCACGGTGCTGCTGGCGTTCACCGAAATCCGCCATGCCGTCAACGGCGGCGACATGTACCGCGTCCACGTCTCGCTCGCGGAATTCGCGCTGCAGGTCTGCGTCGCGCTTGCCATGGCTATCGGGCTGGAGCGGTTGCGGATCCGCACCGGCAGCATCGTTCACAATGTCGGCGCGGTGCTGCTCACGCTCTATGCCGGGCTTGTCACGGTGTTTGCGCTATTGATCATGGAGAACCCGATGATCTGGCCGATCAATGTCGGCGGGGTTTTTGTCAACCTCCTGCTGCTGGCCTACGCCCTGCCCGCGGTGCTGGCGCTGCTATTGTCCTATGCGGTGGCGGGCCGCCGGCGCCCCTTTTATGCCAACACCATCGCGGCGGCGGCGCTGGCTCTCGCGCTGGCCTATGTCACCGTTGAAATTCGCCGTCTCTATCACGGCCCGATCCCGAGCGGAGGCAATACCGGCGGCGCCGAGCAATACACCTATTCGATTGCCTGGCTCGTGTTCGGCGTGGCGCTGCTCGGCATCGGCATCGTCTTCAACTCGCAGCGCGCGCGGCTGGCGTCGGCCGCCGTCATTGCGCTGACGATCCTGAAGGCGTTCCTGATCGACATGTCGACGCTGACCGGCGTCTACCGCGCGCTGTCGTTCATGTGCCTGGGATTGGTGCTGGTAGCGATCGGCTGGCTGTACCAGCGCATCCTGTTCCGCAAGCAAACGCCGCCGCCCGTGGCTGTCGCGCAGCCAGGGGCGTAAATAGCTCGGAACGTTCGAAGCCCGACTCCACAGGAGCCGGGCTTGTTGTTATCAGGCCGCCCTTACCGTGTTGAGGAACTTGCCGACCTCGAGCTTGAGGCGGTTGGAGTCGCCGGACAGCGACTGCGCCGCCGACAGCACCTGCGACGAGGCCGAGCCGGTCTCGCTGGCGCCACGCTGCACGTCGGTGATGTTGGCCGAGACCTGCTGGGTGCCTTGCGCCGCCTGCTGCACGTTGCGGGAGATTTCCTGAGTCGCTGCGCCCTGCTCTTCCACCGCCGAAGCGATGGTTGCCGAGATCTCCGACAGTTTTTCGATGGTGCCGCT
This sequence comes from uncultured Alphaproteobacteria bacterium, assembly GCA_963778925.1. Taxonomy (GTDB): domain Bacteria; phylum Pseudomonadota; class Alphaproteobacteria; order Rhizobiales; family Xanthobacteraceae; genus Bradyrhizobium. The sequence continues at coordinate 34,197 of CAVZWE010000007.1, forward strand.
GATCTCCTTGATGGCGCCGACCGATTCCTGCGTCGCCGCCTGGATGCCGGTAATCTGCTGGCCGATCTCGCCGGTGGCCTTTGCAGTCTGCTCAGCGAGCGCCTTCACCTCGGACGCCACCACCGCAAACCCGCGGCCAGCTTCGCCCGCCCGTGCCGCCTCGATGGTCGCATTGAGTGCGAGCAGATTGGTCTGGCCCGCGATGGTGTTGATCAGCTCGACGACATCGCCGATGCGGGCTGCCGCCTTCGACAACTCGCCGACCCGATCGTTGGTCTTGCGGGCCTGGTCAACGGCTTCATTGGCCATCCGCGCCGATTCCTGGACCTGGCGGCTGATCTCGTTGACCGACGAGGTCAGCTCCTCGGTTGCCGAGGCCACCGACTGCACATTGGTGGAGGCTTCCTCGGAGGCCGCCGCGACCATGGTGGTAAGTTCCTGTGCACGTGCGGAGGTCGAGGTGAGCGTACTCGGCGGAAGCCTCGAGTTCGGTCGACGCCGACGACACCGTTTCGATGATCTCGCCAACCGCGCCTTCGAAATCGTCGGCGAGCTTGATCATGTCGGCCTTGCGCTGCTGCGACTGCCGCTGCTCGACTTGCGATTGCTCGACGCGCAGCCGCTCGGCTTCGATCATATTGGTCTTGAACACCTGCACCGCATCGGCCATTTCGCCGACCTCGTCCTTGCGGCCAATGCTCGGTATCACGATCGTTGAATCGCCGGTTGCGAGTCTGGTCATGGCCCGGACCATCGTCGAAAGCGCATTCGATATCGACCGCCCAATCAGGAATGACGCCGCACTCACCACGACGACCGCCAATCCGAGTGCGATCAGCATCCAAATCTTTACCGAACCGCGTGTCGCCGCCTCGGCGGCGTCGGCCTCCTTGTAGCGCCGCTCGACACCTTGCTGGATATCGGCGATGACCGGTTCGATCTCATGAAACTCCTTTGACATCGCAGTGCCATGACGCGCCACTTCCTGCGCGCCATCGGCCCAGGCGGAGAAATCCGCCTGATACTTCTCCAGCTTCTGGACGATATCGGTCTTCAGCGCCGGCGGCATGTCGGCGGCTGCCAGCAATTTGGAGAACTCCGCGGCGGATTTCTTCAATTCGCCGACGTATTTCTGGTCACGCCGCAGCATGAAATCCTTTTCATGCCGCCGCATCATCAGCATCCCGCTGGTCAGCCTGGGGTCGTCGCTCTCCTTGAGTTTCGCCTCGATATCGTGAACGGCAGTGCGCAACGATCCCGACAAACCCAGCGTTTCGTTCAGCCCGAGCTTGACCTCGGCCTGCGCCAGTGCGCCGAAATCTTTCACGTAATTGTTGAAACCGTTACGCGCGACATCGATCTTCTCCGAGATGTCATTGAAGCCGCTCGATCGCACATAGGTCTTCAGCTGTTCAAGGTCGCGGCCGACCGCGGCAGACAATTCAGCATGGTGCTTCGAATACGACAGGTCGCGGCGGAGCTGAAAATCCTTCTCTGCCCGCCGCGCTTCCAGCATTTCCGTCGAAAGTTGCTTGTTCAGATCGGAGATGGTGCGGGCATTGCCCGCGATGGCGCGCGAGCCGTCCTGCGACCAGCTGCCGAACTGGTAGATCGCACCGAACGCCAGCAGACCGAGCAGGCCGACAGCGCCGATCGCCATGATCTTGTGGATCAGACGGATGGAAAGGCTGTTCATGATTTTTTCCCGGTAAGCTCCTGTGCGTTATGCTACGTCGATGGACCTGGCTGCACGGGAGCCAGGTCCATCTCTCATCAGGCCGCCCTTACCGTGTTGAGGAACTTGCCGACCTCGAGCTTGAGGCGGTTGGAGTCGCCGGACAGCGACTGCGCCGCCGACAGCACCTGCGACGAGGCCGAGCCGGTTTCGCTGGCGCCGCGCTGGACGTCGGTGATGTTGGCCGAGACCTGCTGGGTGCCTTGCGCCGCCTGCTGCACGTTGCGGGAGATTTCCTGAGTCGCTGCGCCCTGCTCTTCCACCGCCGAAGCGATGGTTGCCGAGATCTCCGACAGTTTTTCGATGGTGCCGCTGATCTCCTTGATGGCGCCGACCGATTCCTGCGTCGCCGCCTGGATGCCGGTAATCTGCTGGCCGATCTCGCCGGTGGCCTTTGCAGTCTGCTCAGCGAGCGCCTTCACCTCGGACGCCACCACCGCAAACCCGCGGCCAGCTTCGCCCGCCCGTGCCGCCTCGATGGTCGCATTGAGTGCGAGCAGATTGGTCTGGCCCGCGATGGTGTTGATCAGCTCGACGACATCGCCGATGCGGGCTGCCGCCTTCGACAACTCGCCGACCCGATCGTTGGTCTTGCGGGCCTGGTCAACGGCTTCATTGGCCATCCGCGCCGATTCCTGCACCTGACGGCTGATCTCGTTGACCGACGAAGACAGTTCCTCGGTTGCCGAGGCCACCGATTGTACATTGGTGGAGGCTTCCTCGGAGGCGGCCGCGACCATGGTGGTTAGTTCCTGGGCGCGTTCGGCGGTCGCGGTGAGCGTAGAGGCAGAGGCTTCGAGTTCGGTCGAGGCCGACGACACAGTGTCGACGATCTCGCCGACGGCGGATTCGAAGCTGTCGGCGAGCTTGATCATGTCGGCCTTGCGCTGCTGCGCGGCGATCTGATCCTGCTTCATCTTGGCCTCGGCTTCGTCGCGGGCCTTCTGCTCGGCTTTGACCTTGAAGGTCTCGACCGCCTGCGCCATGTCGCCGACTTCGTCGCCGCGCCCGAGGCCGGGCAGCACCACCCCGAAATTGCCTTCGGCGAGCTCGCGCATCCCGGCGCAGAGGCCGACCACCGGCTTGGAAATCGCCCGCCCGATCAACCATGCAAGCACGATGCCGAGAACCAGACTGCCGATCGCGATCATCAGGATAAGGCTTTCGGTCGAGGCAATCAGGCTTTCGGTCTCCTGCTCGATACGCTTCTCCTCGGCGATCCCGGATTCCTTGATGGCCTCGGCGTCGGCGCCGATCGCCTGCGCGATCTTCGACATTTCGCCGTTGGCAAGAACTTCAACTTCATGGGCGTCATGCGCCGCCTTGTGATAGGCCTCGGTATATTTTTCGACATTGGCGTTGACGTCGGCGAAGACCTTGCGGACCTCCTCATTGACGATCCCCGCGCCGAACGCGGTCATGGCGACCTTCAGGTCGGCGAGGGCCTTTTCGGCGCCATCGGCGGAACTCTGATCGTGGCGGCCGAGCAGCTTGTTGACGTTGAGCCGTGCCAGCAGCAATTGCTTCAGGGCCTCGCCGGCCAGGATCATGGTGTTGGAGTTGCCGGCCTTGCTGACGGCCATGCTCTGCAGTTCTTCGATCTCGGTACGCGACTTCAGGCCGAGCGGATCGAGGACCTCCTTGGTCAGCTTGTTCTGCTCCTGCTTCAGTTCAACGAGTTTGTCGAAATTCTTGGCGTATTTCTCGAACCCCTCGTTGAGTTCCACCATCTTCTGGTGGCGCTCGGGGTTCTTGATTTCATCGATACCGTGCTTGATGCTGGCGGCGAGAACCTCCTGCCGCTTGCGGGCTTCCGCGATCAGCTTTTCGTCGCCGGACAGGGAGAATTCCCGCGCGAAACGGCGGAAGGCGACAAAGCCGCGATCGACGTCACGCGCGATCCCGACCACCGTTACGCGCTGGTTGAACGTCTCAAATCCCTCCGAAACCTTGCTGAAACCGCGATACGACATCACGGACAAGACTGCCGTCAGCGCCAGGACGAGGGCAAAACCGATCATGATCTTGGTGTTGATCCGGCGGTTGGTGAAGAATCCGAACAGGCCGGACGACGCGCCAGCCGCGGACGATGAATGCTTGCTCACGGGATTGATCCTTCGATTTGAATTGAAAGAGTGATGGGCGAATCAGGAGGCCTCGATCAGAAAGCGCCGGTTGCGCTTCTGGAGCGGACGTGCGTTCTTCGGAAACAGCGTTGCGAACTTCTGGATTTGTTCGACGGAGGCTTCGACCGGTTCCTTGTGCACGGTCCAGGTGAGGCCTTCCGAGCACGGTGGCGTCGTCAACGAACCCATGTAACGAAAGTAGCCGCCGCTTTTCGGCAGGATGGCCGCGATATCGATGGGGCTGCCGAGCCGCTGCTCCGGACCTTCGTTGGCGGGCATCTGGTCGAAGAATGGCTTCAGCGCCAGGTTCGCCGCGCCGGGCCGAATGAACACGCCGGTCACCGCGAGCGCTCCCGCGTTCGACTTGTGAACGAAGTGGCATTCGAGATCGAAACCTTTTCCCGCCAGCAGATGCTCGCTCGGATGATGAAGATGAAACTGCAGCAGCTCGTAGCGCGTGCCGCCGATCACGCAGGCGCTGCCGGGATCGGCATTGACCTGGATGGTGTGGCCGTTATTCAGAATCCGGAGTGCTGACGGCTTGTAATCATACACAACCGAATCCGGATCGCCCTTTAACCCGCTGCTGAGGTCGATCGGCGTCTGCTCGAGGCCGAGCTGGCAGACCTTGAAGTCGGATTGCAGTGCGCCCCAATGCTCGGGGCCACCCTCGCCTTCATAGCTCCAATGCGCCGCAGCGCCGCCATGCGCCGGTGCGTCCGAAGCGAAAGCGGCCCCGGCCTTGATGCAGCAGGCGCAAGAGAGCACACCACGTAGCAATGTTCGGCGATCGATCGACATTTCAGGCCCCCCGAGCGAGATGAACGACTTCAATTCAACTTCTGACCGCGCGAGGGGATCGGCCATCGAACCGCTGGCGCTGACCCGCAAAAATACCGGCAGGATTACAAATTAATGTTAACGGCAGTCCCGTAAGAATACGGTAAGTGAGAAAAATCGAGGCAATTGCGCTTCTTGCGTGCTGCACACAACGACTGCACGCGTTTACGATGGTTAATGGCGGCCGGCCCGAGCCTTGGGTTGCCTGACCCAACGCCTCCGCCACGAGGCGAATTCTGAAGACGGGCTTCTTGGACTCGTCCAGAAGCTCAACCGTCAGGTCAGGGTTGAGAGCTGTTAAGCGTCAAGCGCTAGTCCGCGCGGCGCCGCTTCAGTCGGTCGAGCGACGCAGTTCCGGAGCGCTTTCCGGTTTCGCGGGCTCCGGTCCCGTCTCGGATTTCACCGGCTCGATCCTGGAACTCTCGACCTGCGGAGTTTCGGCGCGCGCGGAGACTTCTACCGAGCCGGTGTGCTCCGGCGAATGCAGCGAACGCGGATGCACCGCAGCGCGGGCCATCAGCATCTGCGCGCCGCCCTGATGACGGAAATCGCAATAGGCGAAGCCCATGCCCGAGACCGATCCGCGGAAGCTGCGCTCGTCCTTCTTGTCGAGATTGAAGCACGGCTCGAAGGGAATGCCCTTGATCGATGCGCAGACGGCCTGGCCACGGATCTGCAGCGTATTGCCGGGAAGGCGCAAGTGACGCACCGGACCGGCGCCCGAGAATTGCACCGCGCCTGCCGCGCCCAAGTCATCGAGGATCCGGCCTGCGCCGCGGGTGCCATCGAAGCAGGTAAATGCGAACACCTTGCCGGCAACAAACCTGCGGGCCTCTTCCGCGTTCATCATTCCGGCCATTGCTGGCGCGATCACCGCCCCGGCCGTAACCGCCCCCAATACGAAACGCGCAAGCATGCTGGAACTCCGACTTTACTGAGCGCGGGCAACGCCTGATTTCCTTTACCCGCTGCTTACCATACTAACCGTGGCAACATTGGAGCAGCTTGGTTGGTAAAGTCTGAACATCATTAGACAATTTTTACCACGATTCGACCGCGGACCTGTCCGGCGAGGATCCTGGCGCCGGCGTCGATGACTCCGTCCAAGCCAATTTCATGAGTGATTTCAGATAGTTTTGCAGGATCCAGATCGCTGGCGAGGCGGCTCCAGGCGGCTTTTCGCGTTTCAATCGGGCACATCACGGAATCGATGCCGAGAAGGCACACCCCGCGCAAAATAAACGGCGCCACCGAGGACGGCAGATCCATGCCTGCGGCGAGCCCGCACGCGGCGACGGCGCCACCATACTTCGTCATCGAGAGCAGGTTGGCGAGCGTGGTCGAGCCGACGCTGTCGATGCCGCCCGCCCAGCGCTCCCTTGCCAAGGGCTTGGCCGGTCCGGACAGCTCATTGCGGTCGATCAGTTCGACCGCGCCGAGGGACTTCAGATAGGGCGCCTCCGACATGCGGCCGGTGGAAGCGATGACTTGATAGCCGAGCTTCGACAATACCGCGGTCGCGACCGAGCCGACGCCGCCAGCGGCGCCGGTAACGACGACGGGACCGTGCTTCGGGCTAAGGCCGTGCTTTTCCAGCGCGAGCACCGCCAACATCGCCGTGAAACCGGCGGTGCCGATCGCCATGGCGTCGCGCGTCGACATTCCCGTAGGCAGCCGCACCAGCCAGTCGCCCTTGACGCGCGCCTTCTCGGCATAAGCGCCGAGATGGGTTTCGCCCATGCCCCAGCCGGTGCAGATCACCTTGTCTCCGGCCTTCCATTGCGGATGCGACGACTGTTCGACCGTGCCCGCGAGGTCGATGCCGGCGACCATCGGGAAGCGCCGCACCACCGGCGCCTTGCCGGTGACGGCAAGACCGTCCTTATAGTTGAGCGCCGAATATTCGACCCGTATGGTGACGTCGCCCTCCATCAATTCGGCTTCGTCGAATTGCGCGAGCGCGGCGGTGGTGCCTTTTTCCGCCTTGTCGATCCTGATTGCCCTGAACGTTCCCAACGCAGACTCCTTCAAGTCTTTGGTTCTTGAATTTTGGGGACTTTGAACGGATCAGGCCGGTTGCGCAACCGGGCGCGCCACCGGCGCCTCGACGATCGGCAGGTTGATCAGCGCCGATAGCACGCCGAACAGCACCGAAAGCCACCAGATCGGCGTGTACGACCCGAATTTCTCGAACACGATGCCGCCGAGCAGTACGCCGAGGAAACCGCCGACCTGATGGCTGAAGAAGGCGAAGCCGTAAAGCGTCGCCAGCCAGCGCGTCCCGAACATCATCGCTACCAGGCTCGAGGTCGGCGGCACCGTCGACAGCCAGGTCAGGCCGGTGACGACGCCGAAGGCAACCGCGGAGAAAGTGGTGATCGGAAACGAGATGAAGGCGACGATCGACAGTGCGCGGACGAAATAGATCACCGACAGGATATAGCGCTTCGGAAGCCTGCTCTGCAGCCATCCGACGCTGAGCGATCCAACGATGTTGAACAGCCCGATGGTGGCGATCACCCAGCCACCGATCTGAACCGGCGTGCCGCGATCGACCAGATAGGCCGGAAGATGCACGGTGATGAATGCGAGCTGAAATCCGCAGGTGAAGAAGCCGAGCACCAGCAGCACATAGGACCGGTGACCGAAGGCCTCCGTGAGCGCCTGTTTGAACGACTGCTGCTGCGCGACAGGGCCGTCGCTTGCAGCCGCCGCCGGCGTCGCCAGCACCAGAGACAGCGGGATCACCAGCAGCATCAGAACCGCGAACACGCTCAACGCGGACTGCCAGCCGAAATTGTCGATCAGCGCGACACTGAACGGCGCGAACAGGAATTGCCCGAACGATCCGGCAGCGGTGCCAGCCCCAAGCGCGATGCCGCGCCATTCCGGCGGCATCAGTTTGCCGAACGCCGACAGCACCAGGTTGAACGAACACCCGGACAGGCCGAAGCCGATCAGAAGCCCGGCGCCGAGTTCGAGCGAGCCCGGCGTCGACCCGTAGCGCATGATGAGAAGGCCCAGCGCATACATCAGCGCGCCGATGGACATCACGCGCAGGGTGCCAAAACGATCGGCGATCGCGCCGGCAAATGGCTGACCCAGCCCCCACAACAAATTCTGCACGGCAAGAGCGAGCGCAAACACATCGCGGCCCCAGCCGAACTCGCGGCTCATGGGCTGCATGAAGAACCCGAACGTCGAGCGCGGGCCGAAGGTCAGCATCCCGATCAAGCTGCCGCACACCACGATCACCAGCGGCGTCCGCCAGCTGGCAGCGACGAAAGACGAACGAGGGTCGCCTGCTGTTGCCGTCATGAAAATCCCCGCGGGTTGGCTCCGGCTCGGGCAAGCCGACCGGATAGTCTGGAGGGAGTTAATGCATTTGCATGAAAATCCAACCGCTTTGTTGGCCAAACTCGCCGCCGCAATGCAGCGTTGCGATTCAGGCCGGGCAGCCGTGACGATTTGGCCGTCCGGCCCCTATGGCGGAAACTCAGGGAGCCTGTTATGTCTCGATTTGCTCGAACTGAGGATAAGTTTCCCGTGAAGCCTGCGATGCTGCGGGCTGGCTCGGATCACATCCAACGCTAGTTCTAGGAAGGACGCCGGCCCCATCAGGCCGGGTTTCTCAGGACTCAAATATACTCATATTGAGTATATTTACCTGCCGAAAGGAGACCACCATGCCGATTGCCGGAATCTACGGTCCCGACGATTTCGCAAATCCCGCCCATGGGCATCGCGACATGCCGACGCCGAGCCGCTCCGGCCCCATCGGCGACGCGCGGGCGCTGCCGATGCCGTCGCTGGAATTTACGCCCGAGGTCGAACGAGCCACTGCGCATCTCTATGAGCGGGTGAAGAAGGTGATCTCGCCGGTCGAGTGGCCGTTCATGGCGCCCACTATCAAGGCCATCAACGAATTGAAGAAGACGCGCGACGCCGTCATCCTGGCGCATAATTACCAGACGCCGGAGATTTTCCATTGCGTCGCCGATATCCGCGGCGACTCGCTGCAGCTCGCGATCGAAGCCACCAGGGTGACGGCCGGCATCATCGTGCAGTGCGGCGTGCACTTCATGGCGGAGACGTCGAAGATCCTGAATCCGCACAAGACGGTGTTGATCCCGGACCGGCGCGCGGGCTGCTCGCTGGCTTCGAGCATCACGGCCGCCGACGTGCGGCTGCTGCGCGAGCGTTTTCCGGGCGTGCCTGTGGTTGCCTATGTCAACACATCGGCGGAGGTGAAAGCGGAGGTCGATATCTGCTGCACCTCGTCGAATGCAATAGAGGTGGTCGAAAGCCTCAACGCACCGACGGTGATCTTCCTGCCGGATCAATATCTGGCGAAATATGTGGCCTCGCAAACCAGCGTGAAGATCATCGCCTGGAAAGGCGCCTGCGAGGTGCATGAGCGCTTCACCGGCGACGAATTGCGAAGCGTTCGCGAGGCCGATCCGTCGGTGCAGATCATCGCTCATCCGGAATGTCCGCCCGACGTGCTGGCGGAAGCCGATTTCACCGGCTCGACCGCGCACATGATCAATTGGGTCCGCAACAAGCGTCCGAAGCGCGTGGTGATGATCACCGAATGCTCGATGGCCGACAACGTGCAGGTCGAACTGCCCGATGTCGAGATGGTGCGGCCGTGCAATCTGTGCCCGCATATGAAGCGGATCACGCTGCCCAAGATTTTGGACAGCCTGGTTTCCTTGCGCGGCGAGGTCACCATCGATCCCCTGATCGCCGACAAAGCGCGGCGTTCGGTCGAACGCATGATCAATCTGAAGAATTAGTTCGGTGTCGTCCCATCGCTCGATCGATAAGCCGCGGCGTATGGGTCCCTGCTTTCGCAGGGACGACAAGGAAGGGAAGCGAACATGTTGAAGCACTATCAAGATGACTTTACCGACACTACCGACCACGTCGTCATCGTCGGCGGCGGCCTCGCCGGCCTGTTCTGCGCGCTGAAACTGGCGCCGCGTCCGGTCACCGTGATTTCGGCGGCGCCGCTGGGCCAGGGCGCGTCGACGGCGTGGGCGCAAGGTGGCATTGCCGCCGCAGTCGCCGAGGCCGACAGCGCGGAGGCGCACGCCGCCGACACGATCGCCGTCGGCGCGGGCCTGGTCGACGAGGCGATCGCGCTCGGACTGGCGCGCGAAGCCGGCGCGCGCATCCACGACCTGCTCCGCTATGGCGTTCCCTTCGATCGCGATCTCGAAGGCAAGCTCGCGGTCTCCCGCGAAGCCGCGCATTCGGCGCGGCGCATCGTCCACGTCCGCGGCGACATGGCGGGCCTTGCGATCATATCGGCGCTGATCGAAGTGGTGCGCACGACGCCCTCGATCCGCCTGATCGAGGGCTACAGCGCCGACGGGCTGTTGACCGAAGACGGCGCGGTGACCGGGCTTCAATTGCGCAAGGCCGGCGACGCTACCGCTCAACCCGTCACCATTGCTTCACGCGCGGTGGTGCTGGCGACCGGCGGCATCGGACATCTCTATGCCGTGACGACCAATCCGCCTGAGGCCAGCGGGCTGGGACTTGCGATTGCGGCGCGCGCCGGCGCCGTCATCGCCGATCCGGAGTTCGTGCAGTTTCACCCCACGGCAATCATGACTGGCCGCGACCCGGCGCCGCTGGCGACCGAAGCGCTACGCGGCGAAGGTGCTGTCCTGATCAACGACAGCGGCGAGCGCTTCATGTTGGCGCGGCATCCGCTGGCCGAGCTTGCGCCGCGCGATATCGTGGCGCGCGGGGTATTCGCCGAAATCGCCGCCGGCCACGGCGCGTTCCTCGACGCGCGAGCCGCGCTCGGCGCGCATTTCGCCGAAAAATTTCCGACCGTTCATGCAAGCTGCATCGCCGCCGGCATCGATCCGGCAAGACAGCCAATTCCGGTCGCGCCAGCCGCGCATTATCACATGGGCGGCATTGCCGTGGACGCGCATGGCCGCAGCTCGCTGAGGGGCTTGTGGGCCGGCGGCGAAGTGTCGTCGACCGGGGCGCACGGCGCCAACCGGCTGGCGTCGAACTCGCTGCTCGAGGCCGTGGTCTATGCCGCGCGCATTGCGGAGGATATCGCGGGCAGCGCGATTGCCGTGCCCGTCCGCTTGCCGGCTTATACGGGCCAGCGAAATAGCGCGATGCCCGCACTGTCGGAGCAAAGACTGCGGGCGATGATGACTTCGCATGTCGGCGTGATCCGCGACGGCGAGCGCTTAGCCGAAGCGGTGCGGTCGTTCGCGGCTATCGAGCGGGATGCCGAGAACATCACTCTGCGCAATATGGCGACCACTGCATTGCTGGTTGCGGCGTCGGCATGGACGCGGCGCGAAAGCCGCGGCGCGCATGACCGCCTCGATTATCCGACCGAAAAGCCGGCGCTGGCACGTCGCACCATGACAACGTTGGCGGCCGCACGTGAGATCGCCGCGTCGCTCGGTGAGCGCGCTGCGGCGCGGTCCGCCCAACCGATCATCGCCTGAAGGAACTCGCCATCATGACGACCCCAACCTCGCTCCTGAACCCGGAAGCCTTCCTGTCGCCGCTCGCCATCGACCAGGCGGTGCAGCGCGCGCTGGACGAGGATCTCGGCCGCGCCGGCGACATCACCTCGATCGCCACCATTCCCGAAACGACACCGGCCCGCGCCATCATGGTGGCACGGCAGGTCGGCGTGATCGCCGGACTGCCGCTGGCGGTCGCGACGTTTCAGAAACTTTCGCCGGACATCAATATCAGTGCGCATTTTCGCGATGGCAGCACGGTCGCTGCCGGCGTGCATGTGCTGACGATTTCAGGCCCGGCGCGCGCGGTGTTGGCCGGCGAGCGCACCGCGCTGAACTTTGTCGGCCGGCTCTCCGGCATCGCCACTCTCACCGCCGACTATGTGCGCCATACCGCCGGCACCAAAATGCGGATCTGCTGCACCCGCAAGACGACCCCTAGCCTGCGCGCGCTGGAGAAATATGCCGTGCGCTGCGGCGGCGGCTTCAATCATCGCTTCGGGCTCGACGATGCGATCCTGATCAAGGACAACCACATCGCGGTTGCCGGCGGTATCACCGCGGTGCTGCAGCGCGCCCGCGCGCATATCGGGCATCTGGTCAAGATCGAGATCGAGGTCGACAACTTGACGCAACTGCGCGAGGTGCTCGACAGCGAGCTCGCCGACGTGGTGCTGCTCGACAATATGGATATCGCTGATCTCTCTGAAGCGGTGAGGCTGGCGAACGGGCGCGTGGTGCTGGAGGCTTCCGGCGGTGTTACCCAAAACTCGATCGCGAAGATCGCCGCAACCGGCGTGGATTACGCCTCGGCCGGGGCGCTGACGCATTCGGCACCGAATTTCGACATCGCGCTGGATATTGATGCGTGAGTCGGAGTTCCGAGGCTAGGCGAGGCTTATTAATGGTCGTCTTACCCCGCGAAGGCGGTATCCAGCACGCCGCGGCCTCTCGATTGAATCACAACCGCCTCTGGAGTACTGGATCACCTGCTAAACAGAAAGCAGGTGATGACCGGCCTTGGTCTACCGCCGCACCGTCGTTTCCGACAACTCCGCCGAACTCTTCGCTTCTTCCGCGAGTTCCGCCGAGATTTCTGCGGTCTGTTTCGGCGTGCCCCAGCTCGGCGCATCGCTGCCGTCGCCCCAGGCACGCGGGCGATAGAAGGTGTGGACGCCGAACTTGTACATCTTCTTCATTTCGCTGACCCAGGACGGGCGCACCCAATAGGCGTGGTAGTGGGTCGACTTTGCCACCTCCGGCAGCCAGAGCTGGCCGTCGAGCATGGCTTTCGCAATTTTTTTGGCGCGGTCCCACATGTCGGGCTCGCGCACGACGTCGGCGACGCTATCGCAGGCGAAAGTGAACTGGCAGGCATAGTGGCGATGCTTGTTCTGATAGACCACGCCGCACACCGTGTTCGGATAGAAGCCGGAGAAGGTGCGGTTCATCACCACCTGCGCCACCGCGATCTGGCCGCGCACGGCTTCGCCACGGGCCTCGAAATAGACGGCTTCGGCGAGGCATTTCTCGGATTTGGCGCGCGCCTTCTCGTCGAGCAGGCCGAGGCGCTCCGCCGGCGTCTTGTCGTGCTGGTTGTCGGAATTGACTTCGCCCTTGGCGGCGATGCTCTCGCCGCTCTCCGCGGCCGACGGCAGCGACGCCATCATTTTCATGTCGGGATCGGGGAGCGCGGGCATCACGACCATCGGCGCTTCGCCGGGTTGCCAGCGCTCGATGCTCTCCGCGGAGCCGCCGAGCGACGAACTTCCGAAAAACAGGCTTGCGGTCTTCACCGAGAAGCCGTCATGCGACGGGGCGGGCGCGGTAGCACCGGGCGTGACTTTCAAATCGTCGAGCGGCTGGGCCTCAAGCGACATCGACACATCGTATTGGGCAAGCGGCGGCGCGCGCAGCGCCTCCTGCAGTTCCGGGTCGAGCGGCGCGCGATCCGCTGGCGCTGCGGCGGCGGTTTTTGCGCCCTTTACCGAAGCGTTTGATGTCGCGGGATCCTCTCTCGAGGGCGCGGCTTGCGCAGGCGCAGGCGCCTCCGGCGGGATGATGACGAGGCGGTCGCCCTTCAGCGTGCGATCGACCTTGGGAAAATCCGACGGCTGGTAGCGCGGCGGCGCCTGCGCCATCGGATTGCGCGTCACCGCACCGGTGATGTCGATGCCTTGGTTGTCGAGGCTCGCCAGCCGATAGCTGACGCTTTGCGGGATCGAGGTCCCGATCGGACGGCCGAAGCTGTAGGTGGCGACCTGGATCGTGGAAGCGGCGGAGAATACCCGCTTCTGCCAGCGCTCGGCGACGCCCGGCTGCCGGGCCAGCAGGGACGCGATATCCTGATATCCGACTTCCGTCGGGATCAATGCGAAGACGCAAAGACCAAGGCCGAAAGACGCGAACCGCGCGCCCTTCGGCCGGTTACGCATTACTGACATCGCTCACTCACGCAACGCAACAGCTACGCGATCGAACCCGGGAGATCCCGTGCAATTCGATCTTTTTTGTTAGTATCGAATTTAGGTTGCGAGGGAGTTAATCGGCGTTGCACACGCGATACAGGCAAACAATTGCCGGCTTTGCTCTGGTCACATCGAAAACGTTGGTAAACAGCCGCTCGAACGAAGTGGTAAATTTCCGGTCAACGAAAATGATGAAGAACCTTTTTGCGGGTGAATTGTTCCGTGCGTCGGGTTCCCGCAATCGCACGGTGTGGAGGAACCCTTGGCGCAGCGCTCTTGCTGCATTCCACTTCGCTGTCTGGCAAATCTAGTACCCGGAATCAGAGATGAGTGATACGGCGGCCTTTGAATCAAAGGTGGACTTCTCTCTCTTCGGGTATGATCCCAATCTTGAATCACGACTCACCTTCTAAGAAAAGGGGGTACTAGAACGAGGTCGGAATCGTCCTATTCTTTCAGAGAAGCGTTCATAGCCAACAACGCTTTCTTGAGCGCCGGCAGATCGTCTTTCACGGCGTTCCAGATTATCTGGCCGTCAACGCGCTGATACTCGTGGCGCAGGATGTTGCCGATGCCGGCGATGTCCTTCCAGCGGACGTCCTTGTGCTGCGACTTGAGCTCACGGCCCAGATGACGGCTGGCCTCGGAAATCACCTCAATGCCGCGCTCCAGCGCCGACCGCAAAACCCAGGAACGCTCGTTGTCGCGGAAGCTCTTGCCGGCGATAGCTTTTTCGATTCCCCGGATGCTCTCAAGCATGTCGTGGATGCGGAGCAGAGGGGACCGGGACGCCATTAAAAAACCCGCTTGGCCTCAGCCTCGACCCGCTTACGAATAAGCGGATGCAGCCCCTTACGCGTGGTCAGGTCCACATCAACACCCAAACCTTCCCGCAACAAACGTTTGCTGGCCACCAGATCGAAGGCGTTAAACCTACGAGGGTTATAGTCGATGAACAGGTCCAGGTCGCTCTTGGCGCCAGCCTTGTTTTTGGCCGTCGATCCAAACAGGTAAAGCGAGGTCGCGCCGCGCGCCCTGAGGGCTCCAGCGTAGCTACGCAGCTTTTTGAGGGCTTCCGCTCGTTTCATAGGCTCTCCTAACACAATGATACAGGAAGCAGCAAAAGCGAGCGAATCCTAACGCGGCCAGCGCCGCACTTGGCGCAGGCCCAAAATCATATTTCCGATCGTGGTCATGGATTTCGGGTTCGATGCATCGCCCAAAATGACCAAAACTCACGCCTGGCTGGCGACGGCCTTGCCGAGTGCGGCTTGAGCTGCGGCGAGCCGCGCGATCGGCACGCGATAGGGCGAGCAGGAGACATAATCCAGTCCGATCTCATGGCAGAACGCGACGGAGGCGGGATCGCCGCCATGCTCGCCGCAAATCCCGACCTTGAGGCTGGGCCGGGTCTTGCGCCCGCGCGCCACCCCGATCTTCACCAGCTCGCCGACGCCGTCGCGATCGACCGAGATGAAGGGATCGATCTCGAGGATGCCCTTGGCGACATAGGTGCCGAGGAATCCGGCGGCGTCGTCGCGGCTGATGCCATAGGTGGTCTGCGTCAGGTCGTTGGTGCCGAACGAGAAGAACTCCGCGGTCTTCGCAATATCGCCGGCCATCAGGCACGCGCGCGGCAGTTCGATCATGGTGCCGACCTGATAGCCGAGCTTCTTCCCCGTCTCCTTCATCACCGACTGTGCGGTGGCGTCGATCCGCGCCTTGACCAGATCGAACTCCATCTTGGTCGCGATCAGCGGCACCATCACCTCGAGGCCGACGGCCTTGCCGGTACGCTTTTCGGCTTCGACCGCGGCCTCGAAAATGGCGCGGGCCTGCATCTCGGCGATTTCGGGATAGGCAATGGCGAGGCGACAGCCGCGGAAGCCGAGCATCGGGTTGAATTCGGCGAGATCGCGGGCGCGATCGGCCAGCCGCCGCGGATCGGTATTCATCGCGCGCGCGACTTCCTCGATCTCGGCCTGGGTGTGCGGCAGGAATTCATGCAGCGGCGGATCGAGCAGCCGGATCGTCACCGGCAGGCCCTTCATGATCTCAAACAGCTCGACGAAATCCGCGCGCTGCATCGGCAGCAGTTTCGACAGCGCGGCGCGGCGGGTCTGTTCGTCCTCGGCCAGAATCATCTCGCGGACGGTGCGGATGCGGGTCTCCTCGAAGAACATATGCTCGGTGCGGCACAATCCGATGCCCTCGGCGCCGAACTTGATGGCGGTGCGCGCGTCATCCGGCGTGTCGCCATTGACGCGAACGCCGAGCTTGCGGACCGAATCGGCCCATCCCATCAGGGTGCCGAACTCGCCCGACAGTTTCGGCTCGATCATCGGCATCCGCCCGGCAAGCACCTGGCCCAGCGATCCGTCGATGGTGATGACGTCGCCGGTCTTGAAGGTGCGCGGGCCGATGCTCATGGTGCCGCGGCCGTAGTCGACGCGGATGGAGCCGCAGCCGGAGACGCAGGGCTTGCCCATGCCGCGCGCGACCACCGCGGCGTGCGAGGTCATGCCGCCGCGCGTGGTCAGGATGCCTTCGGCGGCGTGCATGCCGTGGATGTCCTCGGGGCTGGTCTCGATCCGCACCAAAATCACTTTACGTCCGTCGGCCTGCAGCTTGGCGGCCTCGTCGGAAGAGAACACGATTTCGCCGGCGGCGGCGCCCGGCGAGGCCGGCAGGCCGGTGGCGATGACGTCGCGCCTGGCCGCGGGATCGATGGTCGGATGCAGCAACTGGTCGAGCGAGGCCGGGTCGATCCGCGACACCGCGTCCTTTTTCGAGATCAGGCCTTCATTGGCGAGTTCGACCGCGATGCGGAGCGCTGCCTTGGCGGTGCGCTTGCCGCCGCGGGTCTGCAGCATCCACAACTTGCCCTGCTCGACCGTGAACTCCATGTCCTGCATGTCGCGATAATGTTTTTCGAGCAGCGTGTAGATCCGCGTCAGTTCCTTGAACGCCTCGGGCATCGCGGTTTCCATCGAGGCCTTGTCGGAGCCGGATTCCTGGCGCGCATATTCGGTGATGTCCTGCGGCGTGCGGATGCCCGCCACCACGTCTTCGCCCTGCGCGTTGATCAGGAATTCGCCGTACAGCCGGCTCTCGCCGGTCGAGGGATTGCGCGTGAACGCAACGCCGGTCGCCGAGGTCTCGCCCATATTGCCGAACACCATTGCCTGCACGTTGACCGCGGTGCCCCAGGATTCCGGAATGTCGTGCAGCCGCCGGTAGGTCACCGCGCGCGCGTTCATCCAGGATGAGAACACCGCGCCGATTGCGCCCCACAACTGGTCGTGCGGATCCTGCGGAAAATCGCGGCCGGTCTCGCGCGCCACCGCATCCTTGTAGCGGCCGACCAGATCGACCCAGTCGTCGCCGGTGAGATCGGTGTCGAGCGCATAGCCCTGGCTGTCCTTGAAGGTATCGAGGATGTCCTCGAAGTGGGAATGCTCGAAGCCGAGCACCACGTCGGAATACATGTTGATGAAGCGGCGATAGCTGTCATAGGCGAAGCGGCGATCGCCGGACATTTCGGCCAGCGCTTCCACCGTCTTGTCGTTGAGGCCGAGATTGAGCACGGTATCCATCATGCCCGGCATCGAGGCGCGGCCGCCTGATCGTACCGACACCAGCAGCGGATTTTTCGAATCGCCAAAAGCCTTGCCGGTCAGCCTGCCGACATGATCCAGCGCCTTCTCGACCTGCGCTTTCAATTCCTTCGGATAGGATTTGTCGTGCGCGTAGAAATACGTGCAGACCGAGGTCGGAATCGTGAAGCCCGGAGGCACCGGCAGGCCCAGATTGGCCATCTCGGCGAGATTGGCGCCCTTGCCGCCCAGCAAATCGCGCATCTCGGCTTTGCCTTCGGCCTTGCCGTCGCCAAAGGTGAACACCCACTTGCCGGACTTCACCGCGTCGGCGGCGGGCTTGCGCGCCAAAAGCTTGCCGAGCGGTCTTCGGCGCCGGCTTGGCCGGACTCTTCTTCAGCGCCTTGCGGGCAGAGGCCGGTGCGGTGGATTTCGCCCGGACCGGCATCGAGGGCTTTGATTTCACTGCGGTTTTCTTGGATTTGGCGACGGCTTTGGCCATGACTGACAAATAATCCGCAAGAGGAGGGGAAGTTGCGCGCCTTACACCACTTTGGGCGGTTCCGCGCAAGCCGCGAACACCCGTTTCCACGCTACAGATGCAGCCATTTCAGCAGCCCAAGGCCGATCAGGCCGTTGAGTATCAGAAAGATCGCGACCACCAGGTTGAGCAGCCTTGGCATGATCAGAATGAGGACGCCTGCAATCACCGACATGATGGGTGAGATGTGGGCAACCGTGAGGGTCATTTGAAAATTCTCCGCGATAGCGCTGTGGGGGAATGTCGAATCGAGAGCCGCATTTTATCCGCATGTGCGGTTCCACGATAGGAGACGCACGTCGCTTCAACCGGTTCCCCCACTCACAGAAAATGCCGAAAATTGCCGCGTATGAGACCGCATTTTTTGGGAACGATGCGGCGGCCGATGAATTGGGACGATTGCGTACCGGTTATCAGCCGGCGTGCATCATCGCGAAGGAGTTCAAGATGCGGAACAGGATACTTGCCATTGCAGCGATCGCGGGCGCCATCGGAGCACCGATGGCCGCGCAGGCGCAGAACGACACCGTCGGTATCGTCCGCGGCGGCAGCAGCGTGATCGTCAGCGAGGACGTCGACGGCATCGCCATCGATCAGCGACCGGCGTTCCGTGAATATATCGTGCGCGAACGGGTGCCGAACTACACCATTCCGGGCCGGGTCGTGGTCGGCGGCGTGCTGCCGGAAACCGGCGTCACCTATTACGACGTGCCGCAGACCTTCGGCATCACGCCCTATCGCTACACCGTGGTGAACGGCGAGACCGTGCTGATCGAACCGCGCTCACGCCGCATCGTTCAGGTGGTCGAGTAACGCGTAATCCTGCCTGAACGAATTGTCTGGAATGCCCGCAGCGGCAAGCCGGGCAAGAAAGGCCCCGTCCGGTCTCCCCCGCCCGGGCGGGGCTTTTCTTTTTTGCTTTTCGTCATCCTGAGGAGCGCGCCCTTGCGCGCGTCTCGAAGGATGGGCCGCGGGCAAGTCATCCTTCGAGGCTCGCCGCAAGTGCGGCTCGCACCTCAGGATGACGACCTCGCTAATCCTGTATCTTGGAAAAATCCGCCACCGCGCGCGTGGCGGCGCGGATTTCGTTCAGCAGCTTCAGGCGATTTTCGCGCACTTTTGGATTGTCGTCGTTGACCTTGACCTTGTCGAAGAAGGCATCGACCGCCGGACGCAGTTTCGCCATCGCGCTCATCGCGGCGGCGAAGTCTTCTTTGGCCACCGCTGCGCTGGCTTCCGCCTTCACCTGGTCGATCGCTTTTGCCAGCGTCTTTTCCTCGGCGAGACTGTAGAGCGCGGCATCCGGTGCGCCGTCATAGGCCTGCGCTTGTCCTTCTTCTCCTCGATCGCAGAGGATATTGCTCGCGCGCTTGGTCCCGGCCAGCAGATTCTTGCCGTCGTCGGTGTCGAGGAATTTGCCGAGTGCCTCGACGCGGCGGACGACCATCAGGAGATCGTCCTGGCCTTCGAGCGCGAACACGGCATCGACGAGATCGTGACGCGCGCCCTGCTCGCGGAGTTGGACTTTCAGACGGTCGGCGAAGAAGGAAAGAGATCGATCAGCGCAGTCAAATTGCGCTGACGCTGCGTCCAACGCCCCGTCAGACCAGGCAATTTGGTGAGCCCGTTGCGCTAAAGCCTCAGCGAGACCGGCATGACAAAATCAAGGGGTTGAGCTCTCTTAGCGACCATTGCCCTCGAAGTTCGATAGAGTTCGCTCCGCAAAGAAAAGAGCATGAAAGATTGAACGCTCGTAAAGAGGAAATCGAAGCTGTTCTCGGTGATCAATCCTAATCACCCCCAGCGCCGCACTCCGCAGCGCATACGGATCCTTGCTCCCCGTCGGCTTCTCGTCGATCGCCCAGAAATCCGACCAGCGTGTCGATCTTGTCGGCCAGCGCCACCGCAACACTCACCGGATCGGTCGGCACGCGATCATTCGGTCCTTGCGGCTTGTAATGCTCTTCGCTGGCGGCGGCGACGGAAGCATCCTCGCCCTGCGCCAGCGCGTAGTACTTCCCCATCAAGCCCTGCAACTCGGGAAATTCGCCGACCACTTCGGTCAGCAAATCGGCCTTCGCCAGATGCGCGGCGCGTTTTGCCTTTTCGACATCGGCGCCGACCAGCGGCGCGATCTCGGCCGCCAGCCGCTCGATGCGCGCGATGCGCTCGCCTTGCGTGCCCAGCTTCTCGTGAAACACGATGCTGTCGAATTTCGGCAGCCGGTCTTCCAGCCTCGTCTTCAGATCGGTCTCGTAGAAAAACTTCGCGTCGGACAGCCGCGCGCGGATCACGCGCTCGTTGCCGGCGATGATCGCCTTGCCGCCGTCGGAGGCCTCGATGTTGGCGGTGAGGATGAATTTGTTGACGAGCTTGCCGGTCTTGGGATCGTTGACGACAAAACACTTCTGGTTGTTGCGGATGGTGGCGCGGATCACCTCGCCCGGGATCGCCAGAAATTCCTTGTCGAACGATCCCATCAGCACCACAGGCCATTCGACCAGGCCCGCGACCTCGTCGAGCAGCGCCTGATCCTCGACCAGTTCAAAGCCTTGCGCGAAGGCAAGCTGCCTGGCGTCGGTGAGGATGGTGTCCTTGCGGCGCTCGGGATCGAGCACGACCTTGGCATCCAGCAGCTTCGCCTCATAGTCCTCGAAGCGGCGCACCGAGATCGGCGCCGGCGCCATGAAGCGGTGGCCGTACGTGGTCTGGCCGGCCTCGATGCCGTCGACCGCGAATTTCACGACATCGGGCTCTTCGGTTTCGAGACCGAAGGTCGCGACGATGGCATGCAGCGGCCGCACCCATTGCAGCGCGCTTGATCGGGCCGAGCGCTCGCCCCAGCGCATCGACTTCGGCCACGGAAACGTCCGGATGATCACCGGCAGCATGTCGGCCAGCACGTCCAGCGTGGCGCGGCCGGGCTTTTCGATCAGCGCGACATAGAAATCGCCCTTCTTCGGATCGCGCTGGATTTTCGCCTCATCGAGCGAAGCAAGCCCGGTGGCCTTGAGAAAGCCCGCGATCGCCGCCTCCGGCCCGCCGACGCGCGGCCCCTTGCGCTCTTCCTTCAGATCCGACTGCCGCGCGGGAATGCCGTGCACGGTGAGCGTCAGCCGCCGCGGCGTCGCGAACGCCTTCGCGCCCTCATAGACCAGCCCCTCGGCGACCAGCTTGTCGGTGACCATGCGGCGCAGATCGTCCGCCGCCTTCGCCTGCATCCGCGCGGGAATTTCTTCGGAGAAAAGTTCAAACAGAAGATCGGGCATTAGTTGCGCTCTTTGCGAGGACGACGCGGCGCACGCTGGCGCGGCTCCCCTCCCCCTTGCGGGGAGGGGTCGGGGGTGGGGGGCAATCGCGCATTGAATTTCGTGAAGTACGCCTTCCAGATTTCCAACCACATCGTTGTTCCAGAAACGCAAAACCCTGATAACCAGCGGCTTCGATGCGGCGCGTGCGCATTGCGTCGGATGCCTGCTGCCAATCATGCTGCCCGCCATCGACCTCGATGACAATTTTAGCCTGATGGCTGGCGAAGTCGGCGAAGTACGGACCGATCGTCGCCTGACGGCGAAAGTGATGCTGCTTGAACGGAGGTTGCCGCAGATGTTGCCAGAGTTTCTTTTCGGCGTCGGTCGCGTCACGGCGCAACACGCGAGCACGCGGCACGCGGGTGTCAAAGGCGCGCGGTGTTCTCTGTGGCATCCACCCCCCACCCCCGACCCCTCCCCGCCACGCGCTTCGCGCGCGGGGGGAGGGGAGAAGTTCGGCGCTCTCTGCTGGGTTCAAATTCAAAATCGAACTTTCTCAATCTAGCGGAATCAACCTGGTGCGACATCGTCGAAGGGCTCACTGACGTCCTTCAACCCGCCCCGCCCGCTTCGGTATGCACCCAGGCTTCGCCGCAGGCCTTTGCCAGTTCGCGCACGCGCATGATGTAGCTTTGACGTTCGGTCACCGAGATCACGCCGCGGGCGTCGAGCAGGTTGAAGACGTGGCTCGCCTTGATGCACTGGTCGTAGGCCGGCAGCGCCATCAGATGTTTCTTCTGGTTGTGGCCGCTCATCCAGCCGGCTTCGAGATATTTTTTGCAGGCTTCCTCTGCCATGGCGAATTGCTTGAACAGCATGTCGGCGTCGGAATATTCGAAATTGTGCCGCGAATATTCCTGCTCGGCCTGCAGGAACACATCGCCATAGGTGACCTTCTCGGCGCCCTCGCGGCCGTTGAAATTGAGATCGTAGACGCGGTCGACGCCCTGCACATACATCGCCAGGCGCTCGAGCCCGTAGGTGAGTTCGCCGGCGACCGGCGCGCATTCGACGCCGGCGACCTGCTGGAAGTAGGTGAACTGCGACACTTCCATGCCGTCGCACCAGCATTCCCAGCCCAGGCCCCAGGCCCCCAGCGTCGGGCTTTCCCAGTCGTCCTCGACAAAGCGAATGTCGTGCAGGCGTGAATCGATGCCTAACGCGGCGAGCGACTTCAGGTAAAGCTCCTGCAGGTCCGGCGGCGATGGCTTGATGATCACCTGAAACTGATAATAGTGCTGCAACCGGTTGGGATTTTCGCCATAGCGGCCATCCTTCGGCCGCCGCGATGGCTGCACATAGGCGGCCTTCCACGGTTTCGGCCCAAGCGCGCGCAGCGTCGTCGCCGGATGAAAGGTGCCCGCGCCCATTTCCATATCGTAGGGCTGCAGGATCACGCAGCCCTGATCGGCCCAGAACCGCTGCAGTGCGAGAATGAAGCCCTGGAACGAGCGTTCCGGGCGCATGTGCGGAGGAAGAAGTCCATCGTTCGATCAGGTCTTCGCGAGGGGCAGGCAGGCGCGCGGGACCGTATCGGCGGGGACGCGGGGAATCAAGGCAAGCCGGCGATCGCCGGTCAAACCTGCCGGAATCAAATGCGCAATCAGCCCGGGCGATAGGCGCCGGTGTTGGGATCCCGTCGCAGCGTCGGAATGTCGCCCGACCTTGCGGCTTCGGCGACCCGTCGGAGGCGGGCTTCTTCCAATTCCCTGTTCACCCTCACGGCTGTCCGGTAGGCCCAGCGGACCACGGCCAGCCCACCCAGGGCGCCCGCAAATGCGATCAGCGGCGGCATCGGTCGATCCTTATCGTTCATTCCTCACGCCCCCACCCCGGCATTCTCGCGCAAGCCGGGCCAGCCTGCAATCGCCTTCTCCGGGACCAAATGGCGCGGGTAAATTCATTGTTAGAACCCGAATTTGGCCCAAATTGCCCTGCTTTCCAGCGCCGAGATCACTTCCTCCGGCAGGCCGGGGATGCCCTCCAGCGAAGCGAGAGTTCCCGCACCGGCCGATTTGCGGCCGAAGAGGCTCGACAACAGCCCGGTGGCGGGCGCGATCACCGGCGTCAGCACCTTGTCGCCGTAGCGTGCGCGCAATGTCGAGCGCAGATCGCCGATCGCGTCCGCAAGGCCCAGCGAGACCGAGGTTTCTCCGGCCCAATATTCGCCGGTGAACAGCACGTCGTCGGCGCCCTTCAGCCGGGTGCCCCGGCTTGCCTTGACCAGCGCGATGAAGATCGCGTGGATCTCGCGCTGAAGCGACTTGAGGCGCGCGACGTCGTCGGGGTTTTCGGGAAGAAACGGATCGAGCATCGCCTTGTGTTCGCCCGCCGTATAGAGCCGCCGCTCGACGCCGATCTTTCTGATCAACTCCTGAAATCCGAAGGAGCCGCCGACCACGCCGATCGAACCCAGGATCGAGGACGGATCGCAGAAAATCTCGTCGCCCGCGCAGGCGATCATGTAGCCGCCGGAGGCCGCGACATCCTCGACGAACACCAGCACCGGCAGCTTCTTTTCCGCGGCAAGCTGCCTGATCCGCAGATAGATCTGGCGCGACTGTACGGGGGAGCCGCCGGGCGAATTGATCACCAGCGCCACAGCTTTCGCATTCTTCATCGCAAAGGCGCGCTCGAGCGTCCTGGCGACGCCGGCCAGCGACATGCCGGGCCGCAGCGGCGTCACCGCACCGATCAGGCCCGACAACCGGACCACGGGAACCACGGCGATTCCACGCCGCAGCCGCGCCGGAATCCATTCCATGCACCTGTCAATGAATCCCGGCCATCGCGCCGCGATCGTCGGTTTGTTCGGTCATACCATTACCTCGAAATTAACCATTTTTTATCACGCGGCTGTCATTGGTTCGACTGGAACGCCTTTTGCATTGCGGTGCTTGTGAAGCTGCAACGGTGCAGCGGAGAAAGACATGAAAATCTACCTGCTGATGGCGCTAATCGGTACACTTTTGACCGCGATTCATTTCACTTCCGCGCCAAAGCAGGGATCGAAATCGCTTCCGCAATAGCCTGAGCGAGCCAGCTTCAGCGTGTCGCGAGCGGCAATACCCCCTTCCCTGCCAGAATGTCCTGCACCTGTTTTTTGGGCAGCGCTGACTCATCATTGAGCACGAGCGCGGCATGGATTTGGGTCGGCGCCTTGCCGCCCTTGACGGCACGAATCAGCACGCGAATCGCGGGCATGTTCCCGTCAGCGTGAACAGGCAGGATCGCCAGGCTGCCGAAGCCACGATCGAGCGAGGCCAGCACATCCGGGAGGC
Source organism: uncultured Alphaproteobacteria bacterium (assembly GCA_963778925.1). Classification (GTDB taxonomy): domain Bacteria; phylum Pseudomonadota; class Alphaproteobacteria; order Rhizobiales; family Xanthobacteraceae; genus Bradyrhizobium. The sequence continues at coordinate 58,607 of CAVZWE010000007.1, forward strand.
CGTCGGCACGCCAGATCAGAGTGAGGATGCCGCCGGATTTCAGAATTCGCCGGCCGGCGTTGATCCAGCTCTCGAGCGTCGCGGCGGTGGCGACATGCGCCGATACCCGCGCCTTGTCCGGCGAGGCGCGGTGCCGGGCGGCATCATTGAACGGCGGATTCATCAGCACGACATCGACGCTGTCGGGAGTTAAGCCGGCCGCGGCAAAAGCAGCCGCCGTGGATGTCACGTCGAGCACGATGACGTCGGCCGCGATCGCGTTCGAGGCGGCGTTGTCGCGCGCGAGCCCTGCAAGCGTCGCATCGATCTCGACCAGTGCGAGTTCGATACCGGCCACGCGCTTGGCGACCGCGAGCCCGGCGGCGCCGACGCCGGCGCCCAGATCGACCACGCGATCGCCGGATCGCGCCGGCGTCGCCGCGGCCAGCAGCATGGCGTCGTGGCCGGCGCGGTGACCCGACTTCGGCTGCCGCAGGCGCAGTTGACCGCCGAGAAATGCATCCTCGGTGAATTCGCCGGAATCAGTCATCGGCCCGCAGTTCGTGGCCGAGGCCCGCATCGGCCAGAATCTGGCGCGCCGCGCGGTTGTCGTCGTCATGGACCAGAATCCGGCGCGGCAGGACTCCGAGCGAGCCTTCGATAACGCTCATGTTCTGGTCGAGCACCAGATGATGGATATTGGCGCCATCGAGCAGCGCGCCGATCGCCGAAACCAGCACCATATCGTTGGTCCGAACCAATTCCCGCAATTTGAACTCTCCTGTGTCGACCCGGCGCGACGGCCGCACAGGGCATGTCAACCGCATCGTGCCCTTGCCGCATTCGCCGGCAGTTTCTATTGTTATAGCTGAGGATAGTGCCAATCGGGCAAATGTGGAGACCAGTGTGGCGGTTATTGTACCCTTCGAGAGCCCTTCGGGCGCTTCGATAGATCAGCTGGTCGCGCTTGTCGCCACCGATATGGAGCGCGTCAACGCCACCATCCTGTCGCGGACCGGCTCCGAAGTCACCATGATCCCCGAGGTCGCCAACCACCTGATTTCGTCAGGGGGGAAACGGCTGCGCCCGATGCTGACGCTGGCGATGGCCGGTCTCGCCGGCTATTCCGGCGATGGCCATATCAAGCTCGCGGCCTCGGTCGAGTTCATGCATACCGCCACCTTGCTGCATGACGACGTGGTCGACGAAAGCGAATTGCGCCGCGGCAAATTGTCGGCGCGGATGCTGTGGGGCAATGAGGCCAGCGTGCTGGTCGGCGACTTCCTGCTCGGCCAGGCGTTTCGCATGATGGTCGAGGTCGGTTCGCTGCGTGCGCTCGATATCCTGTCGGCGGCCGCGGCGACGATCGCCGAGGGCGAAGTGATGCAGCTCGCCGCGGCCAAGAACACCGCCACCACCGAGGACGAATATCTCGCCGTGATCCGCGGCAAGACCGCCGAGCTGTTCGCCGCGGCCTGCGAAGTCGGCCCGGCCATCGCCAACCGTCCAAAGGCCGAACAGACCGCGTGCCGCTCGGTCGGCATGAATCTCGGGATCGCGTTCCAGTTGGTGGACGATGTGCTCGACTATGGCGGCAAGGCCGCCAAGCTTGGCAAAAATATCGGCGACGATTTCCGCGAAGGCAAGATCACGCTGCCGGTGGTGCTGGCGTTCCGCCGCGGCAACGACAGTGAGCGCGCGTTCTGGGTCAACGCGCTGGAGCGCGGCGAGATCGGCGACGGCGATCTCGATCACGCCATCGGGCTGATGACCAAGCATCGCGCACTCGAGGACACCATCAACCGCGCCCAGCATTACGGCGCGATGGCGGTCGATGCGCTGGCACTGTTTCCGGCTTCGCCCATGAAAACCGCGCTCGAGCAGGTGGTGGCTTTCTGTTTGGCAAGGTCGTATTGATGTCCTTATCCTGAGGAGCGCGCTTCTTTGCGCGCGTCTCGAAGGATGAGGAGGTTGGCAGGTTCTGGGGCCTCATGGTTCGAGACGGCGCAAGCGCCTCCTCACCATGAGGGTCATCCTCAACTCAGCACGCCCGCATGCACCCACCAGTTGGGGTGAGCGAGCTGTATTTTCTGCGCGGCGCGCTGCGCCTCGGCGGTGTTCTCAAAGATCGCAAAGCAGGTCGCGCCCGATCCGGACATCCGCGCCAGCCAGGCCCCGTCGGTGGCGTTGAGCGCCGCGAGCACTTCACCAATGACGGGGTGAATGCGGATCGCCGGTGCCTCGAGGTCGTTGGAACCCTCGGCGAGTACTTCAACCCACTCTTCGAGCGATCCGCCCTGCTCCGGCCAGGCGGTGGCCTGCATCACGTCGGTGGCGCCGACCAGCAGTTCGCCATTTCGCAAACCGAGCGCGGCAAACACGTCTTTGGTCGCCACCGGAACCCGCGGATTGACCATCACGCACGGCATTTTCGGCAAATCGAGCGGCAGCAGCGTTTCGCCGACGCCGGTCATGACGCAGGCGCGCGAATTGAGGCAGACCGGCACGTCGGAGCCGGTCAATTGCGCGACCTCGATCAGGCGCGCATCGTCGATGGCGAGATTGTTGACCTGTGCCAGCAGCCGCAGCGCCGCGGCGGCGTCGGCCGAGCCGCCGCCAATTCCGGCTGCGACCGGCAATACCTTGTCGAGGGTGAATTCGCCAAGCTCGAGAGCCGGCACGCGTTCACCGAGCAATTGCGCGGCCTTGAACACGAGATTTTCCGATGTCTCGCCGCAGGCCTGTGCCAGGGGCCCGGTAGTCTTGAGATCAAGCTTCGATCCGGGCGCGAAACTCAGACGGTCGGCGCAATCGGCGAACGCGACCAGGCTTTCGAGATCGTGATAGCCGTCGACCCGGCGTCCAACCACCCTCAGGGTCAGGTTGACCTTGGCACGCGCGTCCTCACTCAGCCCCGGCATCGGCGACCAGCCCCCTTGATCAGCCCTTCGATCAGCCGCCCTTGCCGCCGTCTTCTTTTTTCTTGTCCGCGGAGGCGGCCGAGGAGGTGTCGTCGGGCAGCCCGTTTTCGATCTTGGCCTCGATCTTGGGCAACTCTTCCGGCTCGGGCTTCAGGTCGCGGGCGTGAGCCCACTGGAATTTGGCTTCCAGCGTGCGGCCGATGCGCCAATAGGCGTCGCCGAGATGGTCGTTGATGGTCGGGTCTTCGGGCTTGAGATCGATCGCACGCTCGAGATTCTTCACTGCGTCCTCGTAATTGCCGATGCGGTAATAGGCCCAGCCCAGCGAGTCCACGATGTAGCCGTCGTCCGGGCGCTGTTCCACCGCCCGCTTGATCATCTTCATGCCTTCGTCGAGGTTGATGCCCTGATCGATCCAGGAATAGCCGAGATAATTCAGCACGTGGGGCTGCTCGGGCTGCAGCTCGAGCGCCTTGCGCATGTCGGCTTCCGCCTTGCTCCACTGCTTGGAGCGCTCCTCGCAGATGCCGCGGTAATAATAATAGACGCTGTTGGCCTTGTCGTTACCCGCCGGCAGCGCATCGATGCCCCGCGAGTAGGTCTGGGCGCAGTCGGCGAACTTCTTGCGGCCGCGCTCGATATTGCCGAGCGCCATGATGGCTTCGAGGTCCTTGGTATCTTCGGTCGTGACGGCTTTCAAAATCTTGATCGCCTCGTCGCTGCGGTCGGCCGCATCGAGGTTGGTCGCGAGCTGGATCTGCGCGTTGCGCTTGAGCGGCGAACTCGCCGGCATGCGCTCGTAAACCTTGATCGCCATCGCCGGCTTCTTGACCGACTCGTAGAGATCGGCCAGCGACAACAATGCCAGCGGATGATTGGGCGCGAGATAGAGCGCGAGCTGCAGATAGACCAGCGCCAGATCCTCGCCGCCGCGGCGTGTCAGCGTTGCGCCGATCCCGTAAAGCGCTTCGGCTGCGCCGGTCTGCGGCGAATCCACCAGCGGCGACAGCTTCTTGCCGGACCTGGTTTCGCGCAACCCTTCCAGAACCAGCGGATGCCGGGCGAGCTTCTTGTCGAACGCCTCATAAACGGCAGTGGCCGCCGCATTGTCCTTGTTGCGCGACAGCCAGCGCCCATAGGCGTCAGCCACGCGCAGCATGGAATCGTCGAGCTTGTAAGCCCGCTCGAGCCGCATGCCGGCCTCTTTTTCCTTGCCCGCAAGTTCCAGGATCATGCCGGAGTGAAGATCCTTGAACAGCGGATACCACTCCGGACCGGTCAGCTTGTCGATATTAGCGACCGCCGCCTTGGTGTCGCCGGCGCCGTAGCTGGCCCAGCCCGACAGCAAGGTCGCCACCAGATCCGTGATCGGCCCGCGTATCGACTGATTGACGTTGAGCTGCGCCGTCGAATATTTCTTCAGTTTCAGATCGCGCACGCCGACGACCAGCCGGGCGACACGGTTGGATTTGTCGATCGTCAGGATCCGGTCGGCGAGCTTGACGGCCTCGTCGATATCGCCGTCCGCGAGCGAAGAGATGAACGCGCGATCCAGCAATTCGTTGTTCTTCGGATCGGTGCGAAGCGCCGAACGATAGAACGTCGCAGCTGAAGCTGCGTCCCGCTCAACGCTGGCGTGACGGGCGGCCAGATAGCTGCCCGACATCGTCAGCGATTTCAGATCGCGGTTGCTGGGGAATTGCGCCGAGTTGTCGGCGGGATGATCGGGCGTCTGGGCCGAAAGCGAGCCCGGCACTGCCAGCGCGGCGACCGCAAAAGCGGCAATCGTCCAGCGATTGAAACGAATGGAAAACATCACGGTTCGCCTTAAGCTCCAGGGTTTTCAGGGCAAGATCTTAGGATCAATCTCGAATGCGAACCCAACCGGCAGCATCAAGCCATGCGACAATGCCGCGTTTGCGGCTCAACCGCAAGGATACGGGTGGCGAATCGATTGGCTGGGAAGGCACGATAGCCGCCGAACTAGCCGGCTTCCAAGCCGGCTTTGCCTGAAAACGCTTTCAGTGTGGCGGTATCGTGGCCGGGGGTTACCCCGGTAAGCGGCCCCTCACGCAATCGTGGTCACATCGCCTCATAATTGGGTCCGCCACCGCCCTCCGGAGGAACCCAGGTAATGTTGCCATTCGGATCTTTGACGTCGCAGGTTTTGCAGTGGACGCAATTCTGGGCGTTGATGACGAAGCGCGGCCCGCTCGCCTCCTCGACCCATTCATAGACCCCGGCCGGGCAATAACGATTGGACGGGCCGGCATAGACATCGTGCTCGGAGGTCTTCTGCAGGTTCAGGTCGGCGACCTTCAGGTGAACCGGCTGGTCCTCTTCGTGGTTGGTGTTGGAAAGGAACACCGATGACAGCCGGTCGAAGGTGAGCTTGCCGTCCGGCTTCGGCGGTGCGATCGGCTGATGCGTTTTCGCCGTATCGAGGGTCTTGCGGTCGGGCTTGGCATGCGACTGGGTTCCGAACAGCGAGAAACCGAGCGTGTTGCACCACATGTCGATGCCGCCGAGCGCCACGCCGATAATGGTGCCGAACTTCGACCACAGCGGTTTGACGTTGCGGACCCGGTACAAATCCTTGCCGACCGGCAGAATCGCGCCACGCGTTCTCGTATTCGACCAGTTCATCGTTGGCGCGGCCCGCGCCAAGCGCGGCAGCGACCTGTTCGGCGGCCAGCATGGCGCTGCCGACGGCGTTGTGGACGCCCTTGATGCGCGGCACGTTCACAAATCCCGCCGCGCAGCCGATCAGCGCGCCGCCGGCAAACGTCAGCCGCGGCACCGACTGATAGCCGCCCTCGGTGATGGCGCGCGCACCGTACGCCAGCCGCTTGCCGCCTTCGAACAAAGTGCGCATCGCCGGATGAGTCTTGAAGCGCTGGAATTCGTCGAATGGCGACAGATACGGATCGTGATAATTGAGATGCAGCACGAAGCCCACCGCCACCAGATTGTCGTCATAGTGATAGAGGAACGAGCCGCCGCCGGTCGAATTGTCCAGCGGCCAGCCGAACGAATGCTGGATCAGGCCTTTCTGATGCTTGGCCGGGTCGACCTGCCAGACTTCCTTCAGCCCGATGCCGAATTTCGGCGGTTCGCTGCTGGCGTCGAGCGAGAATTTCGCGATCAGTTGCTTGGTCAGGCTGCCGCGGGCGCCTTCCGCGAACAGCGTGTATTTGCCGCATAGTTCCATGCCGCGCGTGTAGGACGATTTGTGCGAGCCATCCTTGGCGACGCCCATGTCGCCGGTGGCGATGCCGCGCACCGCGCCCTTTTCATCGTAGAGCACTTCCACCGCGGCAAAGCCCGGATAGATCTCGACGCCGAGCGCCTCGGCCTTGCGCGCCAGCCAGCGGCACACATTGCCGAGCGAGCCGATATAGCAATGATGATTGTTCATCAGCGGCGGCATCGCGATGCCCGGAAGCGGGATCGCGATACCCTCGGTCATCCAGTAGAACTTGTCGGCCTTGACTTGGGTCTTCAGCGGGCAATCGGCGTCCTCGCGCCAACCCGGGATCAGTTTGTCGAGCGACACCGGATCGATCACCGCGCCGGACAGAATGTGCGCGCCGACCTCGGAACCCTTCTCGACCACGACAATGCCGAGATCGGCATTGAGCTGCTTCAGCCGGATCGCAGCGGCGAGGCCCGACGGCCCGGCGCCGACGATCACGACGTCGAATTCCATGGATTCGCGCGGCGGCAATTCTTCGGTGCTCATGATCTGTTCTGGCCCGGTTGAGAAACTACAGGTCGACGTTTGTTTCCGATTTTTCGCAGGAGGACAACCATGGAAATGAGCCTTATGGCGTTTCGTTGCAGCGCAATCCGCAATAGAATGCCCTGGTGCCCAAGAACGCCTTGGTGCCCGGACATCCCGCCATGACGCCTGACAGCGCTCCCACCGTTTCGCAATTGCTGGCCTTCTATCTGGAGGCCGGCGTCGACTGTGCGCTGACGGAAGCGCCGGTCAACCGGCTATCCGATCCCGACACCATTCCGGTATCAAGCGAAACGGTGGCGCCGAGGCCCGTCAGGACGATCCCCGCCGCGATCCCGGGCATGCGCGGCGAGGCCACGCTTCCGCCGGAGGCAGCGATCCTGTCGGCGCGGGAAGCGGCGCGGACCGCGCCCACGCTGGAGGCGCTGCGCGCGCTGTTGGAACAATTCGACGGCTGCGCACTGAAATCGACCGCCACGCGGCTGGTATTTTCCGACGGCAACCCGCAGGCGCGCATCATGTTCGTCGGCGAGGCGCCGGGGCGCGAGGAGGACATCGAGGGCCTGCCGTTCGTCGGCCGTTCGGGCAAGTTGCTGGACCGGATGATCGCGGCGATCGGGCTCGACCGCACCAGCGCCTACATCGCCAATGTCATTCCATGGCGGCCGCCCGGCAACCGCACGCCGACGCCGCAGGAGACGCAAATCTGCCTGCCGTTCATCCAGCGCCAGATCGAACTGGTCAATCCGGACGTGCTGGTCACGCTCGGCAATCCCTCGACGCAAACCCTGCTGTCGACCCGCGAGGGCATCATGAAGACCCGCGGGCGCTGGTTCGATTACGACACCGGTACGCGGATGATCCGTGCGCTGGCCACCTTCCATCCGGCCTATCTGCTGCGCTCGCCGTCCTACAAGCGCATGGCGTGGCAGGATTTGCGCGCGATCGCGAAGGCGCTGGAGCAAGGAAACTCTCCCCCGTCATGAGGCGCACGCGTCAGCGTGCGTCTCGAATGAAGAAGCCAACGCGGGGCCTGCTCGAATTCATGCGTCAGCATTCTCGCGGCGCGATGCGTCCGAGCTTTCGGGTCCATTCCCCTCGAAACAGAGGGCGCAGGAAACGCCGGGTGCCCACTGCACCCGCAGCCTCGCGTGCGAAATAAAGTAGAGCACACGAGCCAATTCACCACAGGTTCACCAGACTTTCCCGGCGCTTCCTGCGCAATGGCTTTACGGCTTATACCGGGCTCTCCCCGGTGACCGGGCTTTCTTGCCACCGTCGCCGGCGGGAAAATCCCGCCGACTTGACGCCAGCGTCGGGGCGCCAGGACCACACGGCTTTGCCGTCCGCGGCACCGTCATTCGTCTGCGCTTTCGCGCCTGACATTGCCGCGTCCATCGCATCCCGCACCCAACGTTCGTGACGATCGCGATACGCCCCTCTTGCGGGGACGGGACGGCGGGAGTTGTAGAACTGATTCGGGTTCGGAAAAACCGAAATATTTTTGCAAACGGGGCTGGACACGCGGTTTGCAAAACTGCCCGACGGGCAAATCAGTAGCGCCTCGTCTCACGTGCAAACGGCAACGCAAGACGCGCAACCTTGCGAAAAACATGGGCCTGCACGAGCGCTGGGGAGTATGTGCCGGCCTGCGTCTCGAAGGAGGATAGGCGGCATCGGGGCCTCATCAGGTCCATTGATAATTGCCGACTCCGTAGCGCAAGATTGTCGCGAAGCCGCTGACGTTCTGAATTTACTTCCGCCTTCGGGCCATAGCGGACATGGCCGGACTTGCACGAACCGGACCAACCGTGCCGGTCTGTGGATGTCTGTTGATCGGGGCAGACCGGAAGTGATCGGCAAAGGGTCAAAACAACGCGATTGGTAGAGTCGAGATGTGGCGCGGTGGCTTTAGGTAGAACATATCTGTTGCCGCCCCTTTCGTCTGGCGGTGCCTTAGTGGTTCAGCCATGGCTCCGTTTCCACATCCCGCTCATCGAACCGGACATGCAGATCTCCCGCATCCGGCTCTCGGACAAGCACTCACGCTTTCGCGTGCAACGCCATCTGCAGCTTCTGAACATTTATTGGAGTTGATAGGTTTCCCAATCTCCAGGGTCCTTCACCTACGTATTGCGTCTGTCTTGAACTGAGGTCCCTTTCCTCCACCGGCGTTACCCGGCTTCAGCGGTACTACGAACCTCTCCGCCACCCCAGGGCGCCCAGCCTGTCCCTCACGGGCTTCCGGTTGGTCATCGCTGACCACGCCATGGGGCTTCCCGTGTTGCGTACGCTTTCCTTGTGTACATGCTGCCGCCACTACCCCGGCGCAGCGGCTGGGCGTACTCTTCGCTCTGCTTCACCCAGCCGTATCAGCCTTCCCCGAAAGGGTTGTCGGGTCGGCCTGCGCATTGTCCTTTTCGAGGATTGCTCAGCGTTCACTCGCGTTACGGCCTGCACACTCGCGCTGCCACCAATTCGTGACACGCTAATCGAAGGCTTCAGCCACTTCGTTACCTCCATGACTGCTCCGGTTGCTTCCGGCTGGAGCGGTTGCCGGGTGGGATTTACACCCACTGGAAAGCGCCGCCTTTGCACGGCGCACACCCAGAGCAGACGTCGCTGCCGTAGGTCGCAAAGGTGCAGCCGGTTACGCGATAGGCGACGACCAGCTATCTGTATTCCGTTCCATATCTGCGGCCAATCTCGCGGATCTGGTCGCGAGTCAGTTGCCTCGGCGGCACATCGGGTGGATTGCACGTTTCGCGAAAAAAGCCATCCAGACCGGCAGGCGCCATGACCCAGAGCAACAGCAACTCGTGTTCGGGAGTAGTGAACCCGTGCCACGCGTTCTTGGGAATGAATATCGTTGCGCCCTTCTCAATTGGGTAGCTGACATCATTCAGGGAGAAAATCCCGCTTCCCTCCAGAACATAGAAGGCTTCGTCCTTTTCCCAGTGCCGGTGGACGGGTATGCCCCCGCGAACCCGCACCTGTTGGGTGCCTAAGGCGAAATTGGCTGAGCCAGTGGCCGGGCCGACCCTGATGAAGATCTCACCAGCGTCGGCAAAGTGAACGAGATGTTCACCTTCGCCGGCGCCGAGCACGTATCCTTGTGGCGTCGTGGATTGGATCTGCGTCATTGTTGATCCTCCGAGACCAATCACATGGCTTGAACAGTATTACTCGCGTCAGATTACGCCTCAGTTGTTCGCTTCTGCTTCACATTGGATTTGACGTAAGAGCATATGGCGAAGGACCACCGCACGTTGTTGCAATTGATGTCGTAAAGCCGCCAAAAGCTATCGAAGAATGGCGTTCGTTATTCAGCGGGTCGGCTTTCCCTTCCGCTTTTGGCACCACATTTCGGACATCGGCGGTCAAGCCGACCATGTCTGCTCCTGAGCGCAAAGCAGACATCCCTCCAGTCTGCCAGGGTCCTTGATTTTCATCATTAAGGGTCAACAGTGAACGTTGATCCCTAACGCCTTCTTCGCTGCTCCACTAGGTGTCGATGGCGCATTTCAGAAGTTTGCCGTTGATTTCGGCCGTTCACAGATCGTGCTGCTGAACAGAACTACGATAGCCGCAAGCATCAGCAGTACGAAGGCGAAGAACACCAACACTACGTCGCGCGGCCTGACCATTGGCTCGGGTCTCCGTTCGGCGATGGGCGGCGGCGCGACCATCGGCTCGGGTTTGCTTTCGATGATGGGCGGCGGCGCGACCTGAACGATATCCACCCAGCGATCCACCCATGGCGCGCCAGCGGCAGCATCATCGTTCCCATGGTGTCGAGCATCCCATGACGTTTGCGCCCCGAGCGTCGGTGCAGATTCGTCATCAGCCAATAACTCCGACATCGAGTTATGCCAATTGGGCTGATCATTTTTTGGCTGAACTTGCTGACTATTTTCTCGCTGAACTTTTTGGCTCTGATGGTGTCGTGTCGGTGTCGCGTCCCAGCAATGATCTGCGCCATGCCAATACAAATACGAAGTGCGATAGACATCATGCGCTTCGGTCTTGCTCATGCAGGACTTTGAAGCTTCTGATGGTGTGGCCACCACCAACATGGACACAACAATCACCACGACGCGCATGGGTCGCTCCGTCCTAGATCATACAGACGTTGACGTTGCCCTGCCCAAATATCACAACCGAAAAGTGCAAATCATGCCCAATTTTAAAGGACAACATCAATGTCCTATTGAACATACAGCGGGCTCATCTCTTATCGCGTAGTCATTGCGAGATTTTCCGGCGCTAAAGCGGCGTCATTGCGGCGCGTCCCAATGCGTTTCAAATTTTGGTCTCAAATTTGCCAGCCGACTCAATTCAGTCTGGACGTGGATAAGGCGACTGGGGGCGTGTTCGCAATTTGAATTGGAGCAGCTATTTGAATTGGAGCATTAGTCATGGGAGCAGATCATCCGCCGCACGACAAGCAAAGCCGCCTCGGTGAACCTTCACTTTCGACTGACGAACCTACCGACGACGCTTTTTTGCCACTTGAGGAAAATGCCCTTCGAGGGGATGAACCGGCACCTTGGAGTGACGAACACACCGACGACGTTCACCGGTTGCTTGAGGAGAATGTCCGGCTTCGAGGGCTTTTGGTTCAGCTATCGGACCTCATCCGCAGAAACGTCGATCACGCATGGTTGTGGCACTTACGGCACAATGTTTCCAAATAAAAGATTCCGCACGCGTCCGGGCTCGTTCGGATTGTTGATCGGGGCAGACCGGAAGTGATCGGCAAAGGGTCAAAACAACGCTTTTGACCCAGAGCGGAAGTCCATGCGTCCGGGATTTACGTCAATATGGAGGCGGTCTAACATTTGCAGGAGAGCGACAGCTTTGAAAGGATGGGGCACTTGGATCCTCGGAGCGGCATATGCGATGTGCTGGTCGCGGGGTCCGGTGCGGGAGGCTTTGCCGCGGCGCTGACAGCCCGCCTTCACGGGCTAGATGTGATCATGGTCGAGAAGGAGTTGCTATTTGGCGGGACCACCGCCTATTCAGCGGGGGTGATCTGGGTCCCTGTCAACTCCCATCAGAAGGCGGCTGGCGTCACCGATACCCGAGAGGATGCGCTTACCTACCTCACTCACCATGTTGGCAACAGGCTGGATCGCGCCAAGGCCGAGGCCTTCCTGGATTGCGCCCCGGCGATGCTCGACCTGTTCGAGCGCGAAGGTATTGCCGCCTTCACGCTGGCGCCCAGCTGGGCCGACTACCATCCAGACGAGCCCGGTGCCTCACAGGGCGGCCGCTCACTGGTGCCGGACGATTATGATGGCCGGGCCCTTGGTCAGTGGTTCACCAAGCTGCGCCCTCCGATCAAGACCATGACCGCATTCGGCGGCATGATGGTTGGCCGCAACGATCTCCCGCACGTGTTCAGGATGACGCAATCGGTGCGATCTGCGCTGCACATCGGGCGCATGCTGGCGCGCCACGCCCGCGACCGTCTGAGCCACAGCCGCGGCACGCGCCTGGTCAATGGCAACGCGCTCGTAGCCCGCCTCGCAGTGAACGCATTCCAGCGCGGAATCCCGCTGTGGCTCAGCTCACCCATCGTCGAATTAGTTTACGGTGGCGACCATGTCACCGGGGCGATCGTGGAGCGGGACGGCAAGCGCCTGGAGATCAGAGTTCGCCGCGGCGTCGTGCTCGCGTGTGGGGGCTTTCCCGCCAACGACGAGCTTAAGCGACGCGTCTACGCGCACGTCGCGGTCGACAAGAACCACGTTTCGCTGGCCCCATCCGGGAACACGGGCGATGGCCTGCGGCTAGCCCAGTCCGTCGGCGGCACATTTCATGGCGAGGTGCACCAGCCAGCAGCGTGGACGCCAGTGTCGCTGGTACCGCAGCCGGATGGGTCCGTTATCCCGTTCCCGCATTTCTTTGACCGCGGCAAACCCGGTTATATCAGTGTCGACCGACGTGGCCGCCGCTTCGTCAACGAGGCGACATCGTATCACGTGTTCGTACCTGCCTTGATCGAAGCCTGCCGCGACGACCCGCAAGCGGAGGCTTGGATCGTGTGCGACCATTCCGCTATCCGCCGCTTCGGTCTCGGCGCGCTGGGCCCCGCGCCCCTGTCGGTGCGGCCTTTCCTGCGATCAGGCTACATCAAGCGGGGCAATACCGTGCGAGGACTTGCCGAGGCTTGCGGGATCGATGCGGCCGGGCTTGAGCGCACAATCGGCGAGTTCAACGGCCCCGCGCAGCGAGGCGATGACCCCGAGTTCCAACGCGGTTCCGACGCCTACCAGCGCTTCAACGGCGCACCCGGCCACAAGCCCAACCCGTGCGTTGCACCGCTTGCTAAACCACCGTTCTACGCCGTGCGGGTCATTCCGAGCGAATTGGGCACGTTCGCCGGCATCCAGACAAACGCCAGTGCGCAAGTGATTGACAGCGAAAGCCGACCGATCGCAGGCCTCTATGCGGTTGGCAACGATGCTGCGAGTGTGATGGGAGGCACGTACCCGGGCGCCGGCGCAACGATCGGTCCAGCAATGACCTTTGGGTACATCGCGGGGCGCCACTTGGCCGGCTCAGCATCTGAAGATCTCACAACTTGATGCCGCGCCGCGGATGATTGGACCCAGGCGTCCGACAGTTCTCAATGTGGTTTGATCGCCTGGCGATAACCGCCCCTATTCTTCCGCTAATGGCACCTTTCGGACATGCAGCGGACAATCCCGCAAAAGCGAGGCACTTCCGGTTTCGACCCGAAGCAGACGTCAGCACCTCCAACCAAGAGGTGATCGAAGCCAGCTAAGTGGCATTTTTCATTCGTCGCTCGACCTTGCCCTGTGCTCGCCTCTATGCTGTGTCACGCTTCGTACACAACGGGCCAATAGCTTGTTGCGACTGTCGGCGCTTTGCCAATCCTTTCAAGGGAGCAAATCAATGAACAAGAATGCGGTTGCACTCGCGACGTCTATCGCGTTCTTTGCAGTTCAAAGCTCAATCGCAAAAGCGGAAATGGGTGACCGCGTCGAAGCCTACGAGATATCGAAACAAGCGTACATCTACGCGTTTCCAATGATCGCCGGATACAAGGCGATGAACGAGTTCAACATCGATAAGACCAACTCGCAATACAAGGGGCCGTTCAACACCATTATCAGCGACGCAAACGTCTTTACGCCCAAAGATACGGCGATTGTGACGCCAAACAGCGATACGCCCTACTCAATGTTGCAGGTCGATTTGCGGGCGGAGCCGATTGTATTCTGCGTTCCGGCTATCGACAAGGATCGCTATTACTCGGTTCAGCTTACCGACATGTATTCCTTTAACTATGGCTACGTCGGAAGTCGCGCGACCGGCAACGCCGCTGGGTGCTATATGATCGCCGGACCGGGATGGAAGGGCGACAAACCCGATGGGATCGCCAAGGTCTTTAACAGCGAAACTCAATTCGGGCTGGTGATCTTTCGCACTCAGCTTTTCAATCCGGCGGATATAGACAACATCAAGAAAATTCAGGCGCGATACACTGCCCAGCCACTATCGACGTTTCTCAAGCAGCCCGCGCCACCCGCGCTGCCTCTGCCGAATTTCCCGCCCTTCGTGGCAGATGCTTTCAAGCTCGATGCGTTTGCGTATCTGAATTTCTTGCTGCAATTCGCTCCGACCGTCCCGGCCGAGACAGAGTTGCGGGCGAAATTCGCGCGTATTGGTATTGGGCCGGGTCTTCCATATGAACTTCCGAGGGTCGGCGACGCCAAGGTCGCAACCGAACTCGGGATCAAGGAAGGTTACGAGACCATCGACAAGCAACGCAATGAAATCGGCAAGGACGTGAATGGCTGGCGGGTTGGGTCTGCCTTTGGCGACCGCGCATTCTACAACGGAAATTACACACTTCGCGCCGCGGCGGCACTCGCTGGCATTTACGGCAACGACGCTATTGAAGCGATGTACCCATTGGCTGTCACAGACAGCGCGGGGGCGAAACTCGACGGCAGCAAATCCAACTATACGCTCACGTTCCCAGCCGGAGCGTATCCGCCCGTCAACGCATTCTGGTCAGTGACGATGTATGATGGCAAGACACAGCTCCTGATCGAAAATCCGATCAACAGGTATCTGATCAACTCGCCGATGTTGCCAAATATGAAAAAGAACGCTGACGGTTCCCTGACGATGTATATTCAGAACAAATCGCCTGGTAAGGACAAAGAAGCGAATTGGTTGCCCGCGCCTGACGGCCCGATCTACTTGGTGATGCGGCTTTATTGGCCGAGGGAAGAAGCCTTAAACGGGACATGGAAGCCTGCGCCGATTGTTCGCGTTCAATAGCGTTGGCTAATACTTCCGGGTTTGGCACAAAGCAGACCTCCAAATAATGTACCCAGATGTCTGCTTTCTGGGGGTGAAGCAGACATGGCGTGATCTTGGGGCCGCCCCGTTTCAGCGGACGCCTACTCGGGGAAAAGACGGGGCTGGCTTCCTTGCGGGAACGCGCGTCCTACATCATCGCTGAAGGTACAGCCCCCGGGAGAGACCTGGATGTGCCGCAATTCTGCGCTTGTTCTCGCCTTGGCGCTCGGCAGCGTGATCGTGCCCGGGCAAGCCTTTGCACAGCTGACCCCGCCGGCGGGATCGGCCGGCGCCGGCAATTCGGCGATCAGCGGCGTCCCGTTGCCTGTGAGGGGACGGCGCGCGCGACGGTTGGTCCTAGATGGATTGACGCAACGATCTGAAGGCGGCGCGAACTTCCGCGCTAAACAGCGCAGGCTGCTCCCACGCCGCAAAGTGGCCGCCTTTGTCCACCTCGTTGAAATAAATCAGCTTGTGATAGGCCTTCTCGGCCCAGCTCCGCGGCGCCTGATAGTTCTCGCCGGGAAAGACCGTGATGGCGGCCGGGATCGGGACGTTGGCGGCCACATAAAGGTTGATCTTGTTTTCCCAATAGATGCGACCTGCGGACACGCCCGTGTTCGTCAGCCAGTAGAGCGTGATGTCGTCGAGCACGTCGTCGAGCGTCAGGTCACCGGCCGAGTGCCCGTTCACCGTGCGACCGAGCACGGCCGAGGTGATCGACGCTGCCGGCTGCGCATAACCGTCACCGTGGTCGACCATCCAGGATGCCAGGGCGACGGGAGAATCCGCCAATCCGTATAGCGTTTGCGGGCGCGTCCCCATTTCGAGTGCGTAGGCGCGGCGCTTCGTGAATGCGAGCTTGATCTGATCGAACGCGCGCCGTTCATCTGCGGACAGATCGGACGGCGGCGGATCGCCCGCCGCGATCAACTTGAAGATCTCCGGTGGAACGGTGCCAGGCAAGTTGATGTGAATGCCCAGTAATTCCGGCGGCGCGAGCCTGGCCATCTCATTGGAGATTGGTGAGCCCCAATCGCCGCCTTGCGCCACAAAGCGCGCATATCCGAGGCGCTTCATCAGCACGATCCAAGCCCGTCCGATACGCCCCGGATCCCAGCCGCTCGCGGTTGGCTTTCCGGAAAAGGCGTAGCCCGGCAACGACGGAATCACCAGATGGAATGCATCCGATGTGCTGCCGCCATGTGCAGTCGGATTAGCCAAGGGATCGATGATCTTCAGCTGCTCGATGACCGAGCCGGGCCAGCCATGCGTGACGATGAGCGGCAGTGCATTGTCATGCCTGGAGCGAACGTGAATGAAATGAATATCGAGCCCGTCGATCTCGGTGATAAACTGCGGCAAGGCGTTGAGGCGCGCCTCGATCTTCCGCCAGTCGTAGTTGGTCTGCCAATGGCGCACGAGCTCGCGCATGGTCGCCAGCGGCACACCCTGGGTATCGTCGGCAACGGTCTCCTTTTCGGGCCATCGGGTCGCCGCCAGCCGGTGGCGGAGATCGACAAGATCCTTCTCTGGAATATGGATGCGGAACGGGCGGATGGCCTCGCCCGTGGCGGCCGGTACGGCGGACACAGGGAAAAGGCTTGCGGCGCCCGCTGCGGCTGCCCCCATCGCGGCGGTGGTCAAGAGCTGGCGGCGGTCCTGACTTATGATTTCGGATTCCACTCTTGTGTGCACGTTGAATCTCCATCGTTGAACGCTGGATTTGGCTCTTTCTTGGTGCATGCGAGCTGGCAGCAACTTCGATTGCGCAAAGCCCTAAGCTTCGAAGACAATTGCTGAAAACCGATCAAATTGCTCGTTAGTGGACGTTAGGGTCCGTTAGATGCCGTTTAATTGTCTCCTCAACGGTCTACGCTAATCGTATCGTCAGTGGCGTGCCGCGGTTGAAGCTATTTGTACGACGGATTTCCAATTGTGTGATCACAGCGCACCTTCAGACGCAAAAGAACCGCCAGAGAGGCAATGCCCTGACGGTTCCATTTTGCCTTGCCAAGCCGCGCCAAGCCTTGCCATGCCTTGGCACGCCCTCCATTCTTTGCCGCTGTACCGCGCCAGTTTAGGTTCGTTACACCTGACCACGTGCCGCCGCTGGGTACAGGTCACCGGACCTGTCGTCGATCAGGGAGGAGGAGCCTCATCGACATGAAGAAGCATGATCCGATCAGCGGCAGATGCAATTCACAAATTATGAACTCGCGAGGGATAACCCGAGCCGGTTGCCTCAACCGGGCGGTTGAAACTGTCAAAAATTTGGCGGGATTTTGAAATTCCCCGATATCTACCGCGGTGTTGGACCGGCGACGAATATCCGCAGTTGAGCGAAAACCGGTCATCGAGCCTTCGATGCTTAAGCCGAGCTTTTGACCCTGACCGGACATCGGTGTCCAAGTGTTGTCGAGTGACGCCGAAGGAGTACTACACCCCGTTCAAGCCCGAGGTGAACGACCACAAGAAGTTCGAGACGCTGAACAAGTTCGTGCGCGCGCGGAACGGCTGGATCACGAGCATCCCCGGACGCCGGACGTGACGATGGAGGCCTGCCGGGTTCAAGCCTGCCGGATGATCTGCGCGGCCTCGGCTACGATGTCGTCGAGGTCGGCGAGACCGAGCGCCTCCTGCCGACCGCGATCATCGAGCGGCTTTGCATGGGCGCAATGGTACGCTGGAGCCGATGACGCCGGGCTCCACCCGCGCGGTCGCGTTGACGGTGACGCATGCGGGGATCGTCAAGGTGAAGCGATTTGCCACCTGCCGCATCTGATTGCCTACACCATCGTCGGCACCGCCGATGAGCTTGCCCAGGTCACCTCGTCGGAGGTGATCAAATTCTCCGCCCGGCGGTGTGGTTTCCGCGATGCGGCCGTACCGACATATGCAGTCCCGACGCGTCGCCGAGCGGTACCTGCAAGGCCATCGTACGCGAAGACCCGAGGCCATCGTTCGAATAGATGGAGAAGGTCGGGTCCCGGGCTGCGGCCGCAGCGGGCTCCGAGATCGCCTCCCATGCCGAGGCAGGCGTCGCAAGGAGCGCGGAAAGAACGAGCGTCGCGCCCAAAAGTTTGAAGCTGGTCATGCTATCCTCCTGTCACTGGCGCGCAACCCGTGCGCGTGCTGTCCATTGACGTGACTGACAGTTAGGCGTTGGCATTCCCCTCGCGCAGGGGTGGCGCAATCACGCTTCGGCGATCAGTGTGTGATGTCACACAGGATCAGAACAGCGGCGGCATTTGCGCGACCTTCAGGGGCCCCAGGAAGACCGCGCCATCGACGAAGCGCAGCTCCGGCGTCGCCGCCTTCCGCCCATGCAGCGCCTGCATCACCGCGATCCGCGCCATCATGACGATGCCGCCGTTCACGGCGGAGCATTGAAAAAAAGTTCTAACCGCGCCGGTTGGCGTCGGCACTTCCGTTATCGGCACGTTTGAGACTTGCCGACTGACGCCGGAAATGTCTGCTTTCTGGGGGTGAAGCAGACATGGCGTGATCTTGGGGGCCGCCCGGTTTCAGCGGACGCCTAGTCGGGAAAAAGACAGGGCTGGCTTCCTTGCGGGAACGCGCGCCCTACATCATCGTTGAAGGTACAGCCCCCGGAGAGACCTGGATGTGCCGCAATTCTGCGCTTGTTCTCGCCTTGGCGCTCGGCAGCCTGATCGTGCCCGGGCAAGCCTTTGCGCAGCTGACCCCGCCCGCAGGATCGGCCGGCGCCGGCAATTCGGCGATCAGCGGCGTCCCGTTCGGTCCCGCCAATCCCAGGGTGCTCTCTGACCCCAGCGGCATCGGAAACGTCTCACGTATACCGCCGCTCGGCACCAACTCCCCGGTGCCACCGGTTTCCTATGGATCGGTCAACTCGTTACCGCCGTCGCGCACACCCGTCGTCATGCCGCCTTATGCGGGCGCGTCACAGCGGATCATCAGCGCGCATGACGTCGAGCCAAGAAGCAAGGCACCGGTCCGCCGGCGAGGTCGCGCACAGGTCAGCACGTTCACGGGGATTTGCCGGGGGTGTTAGAGCGCGTCTCACATTCGGTTTCCCATGCGTTGCATGTCGACATGTCGGCTAATGGCACGAAACGGACCTCAGGCGATGTCCGCAGTTCGGTCGCTATCGGGGGCACCAATACTGGACACGCTATTCGTTGCGCGGCAATCTTGGACGGAAGTCCAACTCGATCTACGCGGCGAGGCGTTAAATACTCATCTCGAAAATCTAAGCAGGAGTGAACGATGAGCAAAACTCCGTCCTGGACGAACGTGATCATTGCGGTATTGCTCGCCGTCCTGGGCGGCACGGCCGTTTACGCGCAGGACAAGTACTCGCTGAAAACGCTGAGCGGAATCGCGTTCTCCGACTTCAAGGGATACGAGGACTGGGCGGTGGTCTCTTCCGCCAGGACCGACGAAGTGCTCAAGGTGATCGTCGCCAATCCGACCATGATCGAGGCCTACAAGGCCGGCGTTCCAGGCAACGGCCAGCCTTTCCCGGATGGCTCCAAGATCGTGAAGCTCCAATGGAAGCCGAAGAAGAGCACGGAGGCCCCCTTCGCCGTGGATGTGCCAGACGTGTTCACGCAGGCTTTCGTTATCGAAAAGGACAGCAAGAGATTTCCGAATAGCGGCGGATGGGGATACGCGCTGTTCAACTACGAAGCCGCATCCGACGAGTTCACGGCCGATCCCAGCCCCTCAGATTGCGGACACGCGTGCCATGTGGCCGTGAAGGCGAAGGACCACATCTTCCACCCCTACCAGAAGCGTTGAACCGCGCGTGCCCCCGACACGGAGTGCCCGGCCTTCACCGCGCGGCCATTGTAATCTTCGACGGTGGTGAAGGAATAAAATAGAGCAGCGCCAGCGACGCGACGCCGATAATAAAGTGTAGCCATGAACCAAAAGAGGTTCACCATGAGCACTACCAAAATCGCAGAAGAGATGGACTGGCGCCGCCGTTATTTCGTCGGCGCTGCTGCTGTGACCGCGGCCACTCGGCTCGGCATAATCGGGTCGGCTGATGCGCAATCGAGCAAGACAGGACAGGCGCAACTGCCTCCGATCAAGCCTGGAACGAATACTTCGTTCGCCGCACTCAAGCAGATCGATGCCGGCGTCCTGAATGTTACATACGCCGAAGCAGGCGCGGCCGATGGCTCGCCCGTGATTCTTCTGCACGGTTGGCCCTATGACATCTACAGCTTTGTCGACGTCGCGCCTTTGTTGGCTTCCGCGGGCTACCGCGTGATCGTTCCGTATCTCCGCGGTTATGGCGCGACGCGCTTTCTTTCGAACGACACGGTCCGGAACGGCCAGCCCTCGGCGATCGCAGTGGACGCGATCGCTTTGATGGACGCCCTCAAGATCGAGAAAGCGACTCTCGCCGGCTTCGATTGGGGAGCGCGAACCGTCAACATCGTCTCCGCGCTTTGGCCTGAGCGGTGCAAAGCAACCGTGTCCGTCAGCGGTTACCTGATCGGGAGCCAGGAAGCCGGCAAGATGCCATTGCCTCCGAATGCTGAACTGCAGTGGTGGTACCAATATTATTTTGCCACAGAACGCGGCAAGGCCGGCTATGACAAATACCGGCACGACTTTTCAAAGCTCATTTGGCGGCTGGCTTCGCCGAAATGGGCCTTCGATGATGCCACGTTTGACCGCACCGCAGCCGCCTTTGACAACGCCGATCATGTCGCCATCGTGATCCACAATTATCGCTGGCGACTCGGCCTGGCAGAAGGTGAGGCGAAATACGACGAGCTGGAAAAGCGGCTTGCCGAAGGTCCAGTCATCACGGTGCCGACCATTACGCTTGAAGGCGATGCCAATGGCGCACCACATCCGGAGCCCGGTGCCTACGCGAAAAAATTCTCGGGCAGATATGAGCACCGGACCATCACGGGCGGCATTGGACACAACCTCCCGCAGGAAGCCCCGCAGGCTTTTGCCGAAGCGATCGTCGACGTCGCCAAGGCTTGAAAGGATTGGCATCTACCAGAAGATTTAGGCAGCACCCCTCATGGCGACGACGCGCTTCGTCCCCATGAACGCGCATCCGTAAGGAACCCCAGATCACTTGAGCCTCATCGATGAGGTGTAATTTGCTGGTATGGATCGGCTCCCTGAGTTCGGATCGAACGCCGATCGGGTAGCCCCGGACGGCATCGCACACACCTGCGACCAGTTCGGCGTGTCTGGCGGACGTTAGTGCCGCCGCAATCCCGGGATTGATCTGAATCAATACTGGCCAGCCGGCCATCCTTCCTCAATGCCCCGGTCATTGGTGAGGGAGTTGATCATGAAGAAATCCGTGTTCTGCCTGATGCTCGCCGGCGCGACTTGGCCATCCGCGACCCATGCCCAAGTGAGCATCGATATGGCCCGTGTGACCTGTGCCGACTATCTGGCGCTGTCAGCCGCAGACTCTGCAGTCTTCTCTGCGTGGATGAGCGGCTGGTTCAATCAGAAGACCGGCTACGTATTCGTCGACTTGAATGCCTATGCTCGAAACGTCGCGAATGTGAAGTCATGGTGCGCTTCAAACCCCACAGAAACCGTCATGGCGGGCCTTCAGCGCGCCACGGCCCGATAGCGATCACAGGCGAGAAACGGAGGCCATTATGAAACGGAACATCGTTGCCAGCTTCTGTGTGCTGCTCTTCATGTCCATCGTGCCAGCCAGCGCGCAAGTGGTGATCGATCTTTCGCTGATCACTTGCAAGCAGCTCCTTGATTCGGATGCGGAACGGCAGGCGCTGATAAGCTCGTGGATGAGCGGTTATTTCAGCGCGACAAAGAACCTTAGCGAACTCGACTTCCGTTACGTGAAGAGGAACGCGAAGGTGGTTGGAGACTATTGCAAGACGCACAAGTCGGATACCGTCATGAACGCAATGCAAAAGAATTGGCGCTAGGGTGATGGCGGGGCCGCATTTGACATTTCTGTTGCATGCTGCCCGGCGGATGTCTCCTAATGGCGCTTCGCGTCATTTCGTTGCGCTGCGGAATTTGGTCGCTATCCGGGCATAACGGACATCGATCAAGCCGGAGCAACTAAACCCGATTCATAAACACGCGGCCCGGTTCGAGACGGCGCTTAACGCGCTTCGTCCCCATGAAGGCGCATCCCGAATTACGGCGTCTTCGGCCGCACGATGGCCCAGCCGATCCGCAGCAGCGGCTGTCGTCCGGTGACGAGCCATTCGAACGCGCGCGGCACTTCCGGCACCAGCCCCGGAAATCGCCGCGCGATATCGGGTGGCGGCGTTCCGGCCGTATCGGAAGCGCGCCAGACCACGACACCGCCGCTTTCGTTGAATTTCGCCAGATTCAGCCACGGCGTCCGTTCCGGCGCCGCATCGAGAAACAGATGGGGCCGGCCGGCGTCCAGTGAGATCAAGGCGGCAAGTTGCGCGTCGCCGGTCACCGCGCGCAGCCGCTGGTTGGTGCGCCGCTCAAAACTGTCGCCGAAGAAATTCGCAATCGCGCGCGCCGGCAGCGACGTCGCTACCTCGCCGCTGCCGGTCCAGGGCAGGAAAAGCGTCACCGCAAATACCGCAAGTGCAGGCCCGACGATCGCGGCCGCCCAGACCAGCCGCAGCAGGCGCTGCTGCCGCAGATGAACCAGGTCGCCGGTGGCGACGATCGCGGCCAGGCCCGACATCGACAGCGCGACGCCCGCCCCGCCGGCGACGCCGTCCAGGTTGAACAGCCCGGAGATCAGGCTTGCCGCCAGCGCCGGAGCGATGGCGAAGAAGTACACGAAATCGCGCGCCAGCGGTTCGACCGGGGGCCGAAAGATGATCGGCGCGTCTTCCGGACTGCGGCCGAACCAGCGAGAATTGAGGGCCGTCAGCAGCACGATGCCGGACATGGCGAGTAGCAGGCCGCCGAGCAATGCGGCCCCGTGCAGTGCCCTTCCGCTCAAATCGGCAATGGCGGGCCATTGCGGCGAGGCCAGGGTGTCGGCGCGGATCAGCCAGATCAGATATGGCAGCGCCAGCACGACAATCACCAGCAGCGCAAACAGCGGATCGAACGACATCAGCGTGCGCCGTCCGTGAACGCTCGCAAGCGCGAACCCGGCGATCAGCAACAACAGGCCGATGGCGGCCGGGGTGGTCAGCAGCAGAAGCCCCGCTTCGATCGACCATGCAAACCACGCGTTGCGCCTGTTCTGGCCGATCAGCCGCCAGGAGTGCAGCAGGAGCAGCGCCCAGAGCGGGCGCGCCAGCACGAGCGGACCGAATTCGAGGCCGGGCGAGCTGAATGCCACGACCGTCATCGTCAGCAGCACCGCGAGCACCGCCTGCTGTCCGCCAACAATGGCGCGCGCGAGCTGATACAGCGTCCAGAACGTCGCGATCGAGCAGAGCTGCGCCAACAGATAGACGCCGAACATGTGGTTGCCGGCGGCGCGAAACGCGATATCGGCGAGCCAGAACGCCAGCGGCGGGCCGAGCCAGGTCCCGACCTGGTATTCCCGGCCATAGGCCAGAAGCGTTGCAAGGTCGCCGGGCGGACTTCGATACAGGAGTAGCGGCACGATCAGCCACAGCGCCGCCTGAAGCAGCACCACGAGCCAGACCACCAGCCGCGGCCGGGCGCGGATCAGTTCGATAATCAGGGAGGTGAAACGCATGAAACGGCTGGATCGCGAGCTGACCGACCGGCAGGGAATGACTGGTCAATGTGGTGGTATTAAAGCCCGCAGCCGCTTGAAGCAACACCATCAGCCGGCAGGCGCGATCTCAAGCGAGAGTTGCGCGTCGATTGCCACGAGGCCGCCTTCGACCGGCGTCGGGTGATGTCGTTCCCGCGCCGCGACGACCGGCGCAAAAAAGCGGCGGTGATGCACCGTGGGACCGAGCCGGTCGAGCGCCTCGAGATGCTCCGGCACGGCATAGCCCTTGTGGGATTCGAAGCCATAGCCGGGGCAATCCTGCGCCAGCGCGCACATCAGGCGGTCGCGCGTCACCTTGGCGATGATGGAAGCCGCGGCGATCGAGACGACCAGCCCGTCGCCGCCGATCACGGCGTCGCAGTCGCAGGCGGTATCGAGCTTGTCGCGGCCATCGACGAATACGTGCTTCGGCATTTCCGGCAGCGCGTGGACCGCCCGCTTGAGCGCCCACAACGATGCGCGCAAGATATTGTCGCGATCGATCCGCGCCGGCGAGCCGAACGCGACTGCAAACGAGGCGGTCGCGCAGATCTGTTCGAACAGTTCCTCGCGGCGCTCCGGCGTCAGCCGCTTGGAATCGTCGATGCCCCTCGGGGATCCGTTTGGGATCGAGCACCACCGCGGCGGCGACCACCGGACCTGCCAGCGGCCCGCGCCCGGCCTCGTCGCAGCCGGCGACCGGCCAGACGCCGCGCTTGATCAGCGCGCGCTCGCGGCGAAAGCTCGGCGGCGCGACCGCGATCACGCCCTTCGGCAGTTCGGCTGGTTCTTTCCCGGATTTATCCCGAATCATGCCGGGATCGTGCGCAGGCAGGCACCAAACGCGCAACCGGGAACTTCGCGCAATTCCCGCTATTTAATACCGCCGCTTAGAGCGTTTTCAAGCGAAGTGGCTGCCGGTTCGCGTTAAGAAAACGCGTCAAAACAAGACTCGAGAGCCCCGTTTCGATTCAATCGAAACGGAAAAGGCTCTAGTCGGGCAAATGAACGCGCCGGTCCTCACCGACCTCGATCCCCGGCGCGACCACGACCTCCCAGGGATGACTGTCGGGATCGGCAAAATAGCCCGAATACCCACCGTAATCCGTCTTGTGTGCAGGTTTCAGCAGCGACGCGCCCTTTGAGATGGCGAAATTCAGAACAGTGTCGACCTCCTCCGTGGAACGGCAGTTCCAGGCCAATGTCATGCCGCGAAAGGCCGGCGGCCGCGGACGCTCCGGCAAGCGTAACGTCTTGCGCAAGCTGATCCCATGGAAAAAGTCCGATTGCGGTTCCGCCGGTATCGAAAAACGCGACGGTCTCGCCGGTTGCCCGGAACCTCCGTGTAAAGCCGAGCGCTTCGTAAAACGCAATGCTGGCGCGGATGTTGCTGACTCCGAGCGTGATCATCGTCAGCCGCGCGATCGGTGCGGGCGGTTCTTGGTCCATACCAATACTCTTCATAGTTCTAAAACAAACTCAGCTGCTGCCCGCTGCGCCTGGGCCGGGCGAAATGATCGGTGGTCAATTTCGAACGCCTTTTGTTGAGCCCGAGCTTTTCGCAGGCGATCTCGAACCGCCGCCCGATCATCCAGGCCATCGGCCCGGTGCCCTTCATCCGCGTTCCCCACTGCGAATCATAGTCGCGCCCGCCGCGCATGTCGCGGATCAGCGTAAAGACGTGACGATAGCGGTCGGGATAATTGGCCATCAGCCATTCGCGGAAGAGGTCGCGCACCTCCAGTGGCAGCCGCAGCAGCACATAGCTCGCTTCCTTGACGCCGGCATGGGCCGCAGCATCGAGAATGCGCTCGATCTCGGCATCGTTCAGCGCGGGGATGACCGGCGCTACCATCACCGTGGTCGGAATCCCCGCCTCCGACAGTTGCCGCAGCGCCTCCAGCCGCCTGGCCGGCGTCGAGGCCCGCGGCTCCATGGTGCGCGCGAGGTTTGCATCGAGTGTGGTCACCGAAATCGCCACCTTGGCAAGACTGCGCTTCGCCATCCGCGAGAGAATATCGATGTCGCGCGTCACCATCGCCGATTTGGTGACGATGCCGACCGGATGGCCGGCGCGGTCCAGCACTTCGAGGATGCCGCGCATGATCTTCCGCTCGCGCTCGATCGGCTGATAGGGATCGGTGTTGGTGCCGATCGCGATCATGCGCGGCTCATAATCCGGCGCCGCCAGTTCCTTTTCCAGAAGCTGCGGCGCATCCGGCTTGGCGTACAGTTTCGATTCGAAGTCGAGCCCCGGCGACAGGCCGAGAAAAGCATGCGTCGGCCGCGCAAAGCAGTAGACGCAGCCATGCTCGCAGCCCCGGTAGGGGTTGATCGAGCGGTCGAAGCCGATATCGGGCGAATCGTTTCGGGTAATGACTTTCCGCGCGGTATCGAGCGCGACAGTGGTCTTGAACGGCGGTAGTTCGTCGAGGCTCTGCCAGCCGTCGTCGAAGGCGACGCGCGCTTCAGCCTCGAAACGGCCGCTGGCGTTGGATTGCGCGCCACGGCCGCGCCGCCGCTCGCGCTCGATTGCGACCGCCAGTTCGGGAAAAGGAGAAGGCGCACCCGCCGGTTCGGAGGGCGCCGTGACCGGCGGGTGCTTGAGGGCATGAGAGGATGCTCGGCTCATGATCCGTACATAGCACATCAGAAGAACAGATCAAGAACATAGATTCTGCCCTGTGGATGGCCGCCGCCGGCTCCCTGCCGCTAATTGGCTGGCTCCATGACGTTTTTATGAATGATCTGGCGCAATGAAACTGTCGCCAAAGCAGGGCATATCCGTGTCACCCTCTTTGGTTGGCACGCCCATGAAATCGCAAATTATCGAGCAGCTCGGACAGGCCGACATTCTGTTGCCGTCGCTGGTTGCGGAGGGATTGGCCGCCAACGATCGTATCAAGGTCCGCATGAGCGCGCTGCAGGCTGCCGCCCATCATGCGCGCGAGCCGGATCGTCCGGCCACCGATCTACAGGTCGAATGCCGCGCCGCCGGCATTGCGCCCACAGCGCTCGCCACCTTGATCGGCGGCGCCCATCTTGCGGGCGACGGTCGTATAGCCGCGCCCAATCTCGCGAGACTAATGAAGGAAATCCACGACGACACCACCGCGATGATCCGGGCAGTCAGCGCCGGCAAGGCGTCGGAGGGCGAAACCATGACGGCGCGGCTCGCCGCGATCCGCGCCGGCGGGTGCGCTTGAGGCCGCCAACGAAATCGAAATCGCACGGATCGCGAGCTTGACCGGCGTGGCGCCGGATGGCGCCGACAGCCTGCATCGGCTGGTGATGGATCTGCACAAGGCGCTCAACCGGCTGGCCGCGGATTGTTCGGAGGAGATCCTGGCGGGCGCCCATGTCTTTGGCTTGCAGTCGGAAGACCGCGCGCCGGTGCAAAGTTTCATGCAGGGCCTCAACCAAACCCGCGGCTTGAAGTTCAACCATCCCGGCCTCGAGACGATGGCAACCCGGTCGGGCGACCGGCTCCTGATTCAAAACGATATCGGAACCACCGACGCCCATGTGGTAGTGATTGCGGTCAAGAAGAATGCCGTGACGGTGACCTATACGGACGTGCACCGGGCACGCGCGAAATTCTTCATCAACCTGTTCGACAAATTCCAGGCGAAATGGAGCGGGCTCGATCGCCATGTCGCGGCCGGTCTCGGCGACGACAACGCCTTCTTTCTCGTCACCGGGCAGTACCAGGCCGACAGCGCCGCCGATCGCAACGCTTTCCTGGCCGCGCTGGGTGCTGCGCTGGTATTCTTGATCGACTGGAACAAGGCGCGCAAGCTGTTGCGCAGCTGGGTCGCCAAAGACGATGCCGCGCGCATTCTCGATTGGGCCGCCCGGCAGCGCATTGGCCAGCGAGGTTTTCTTGAACTCGGCGGCAATGAATTGATCGGCACCGCGGTACGCAATGCCGCGCCGACACGAATAGGCTTCGGCGAGCGGCTGGATCAGGCGCTGGGACGCAACGCCGCGATCGATTTCCTCAAGACCGCGATGCGGGTTTCGACCGAAGCGCTCAGTGCGGGCCGATCGGTCAGGCTGGTCCGCGACCAGATCGAAGCGGATCTGGTCAGGCATCTGGAACGCGTCGACGGCGCGCTGCTCGCCATCGTGCTGCGCCAGGTCGGACTGGCGCACGACATGACGGCGATCGTCGCCCGGCATATCGCCGACGCTGCAGGCCGGCCGCCCGGTCGACGGCAAGCAGCTCGCGGACCGCGCCGGCCTTATCGAGCGCAAGGCCGATCGCATCGCGATCGAAGCGCGCAAGGAAGCGGCTCGCCTCAACGCCGGCCCGGTCATCGAACAATTGGTGGACCGCGTCGAGGAGGCCGTCGACGAACTGGAACAGGCCGCCTTTATCGCCTCGCTGGCACCGGCCGGCACCGACCCGGCGCTGCTGTCGGCGCTCGCCGGGCTGTGCGCCGTCGCCACCACCGCAACCGAAGCCGCGGCTTCGGGGCTGGCTGCTGCGATCGACGTTCCGGAGGGGCGCCGCGCCGATTCCGAGGATGCCCTTAACGCGGTCATCCGACTGATCGATGCCGAGCACGCGGCGGACGCGCAGGAACGCGATGTCACCGCGCGGGTGTTTGGCGGCGGTTTCGACCTGGCGATGTCGCTCTCGGTTCTCGAGCTTGCCCGCGCCATCGAGCGCGCCACCGACCGGCTGGCCGGATTCGGACATCTTTTGCGGCGGCACATCATGACGGATCTGTCCGCCTGAGAAAAGGAATTCGGCCAATGCATATCGTGCGTATCGGCGGCGGATCGACCGAGCTCCATTCGGCCGATTCGATTGGCGCCAAGGCTGCCAATCTGGCGCGGATGGCGGCGCTCGGTCTGCCGGTGCCGCCGGCCTTCGTGCTCCCGGTCAAGCTCTGCGCCGATATCATCGGCAGGGACGCACATGCGGAGCGCGACCTGCGCGACGGACTGAAACAGGGCATCGAGTTCCTGGAGAGCGCAACCGGCAAGCGCTTCGGCGACCGCCGCCAGCCGCTACTGGTGTCGGTACGGTCGGGAGCGGCGCGATCGATGCCGGGCATGCTGGACACCGTGCTCAATGTCGGCTGCACATCGGACGCGGTGCAGGGTCTGATCCGATTGACCGGCCGGCCGCGGCTGGCGTGGGATTGCCGGCGGCGCTTTATCGAAAGCTATGCCGAAACCGTGCTCGGCGTTGACCCCGCTCCGTTCGCGAGCCGCCTTGCGGAACTGACCGCGAGCGAAGGCATCGACGACGACCGCGAACTCGACAGCGAGGCGCTCGAACATCTCGCTGCGGACGAGCAGGCCTTGATCGAAGACCGCGACGATGGCTGGCTCGAAAACGAGGCGGCACAGCTCGATAGCGCCGCAAGGGCGGTCTATCGGTCATGGATGAGCGAGCGGGCGCAAGCCTACCGCCGCCTTCAGGAACTCGACCACCTCCAGGGCACCGCGGTTACGGTTCAAGCGATGGTGTACGGCAATGGCGGCCGTTCATCCGGCGCAGGCGTGGCGTTTTCGCGGGATCCCTCGACCGGGCTGGCACAGCCGATGATCGACCTTGTGCTCGACGCCCAGGGCGAAGACGTCGTCTCCGGCCGGCGAACGCCCGATACCGAAGAGACGATCGTCCGCGCGCTGCCGTCGATCGCCGCCGAACTCGGCGACATCTTGCAGCGGCTCGAACAGGAATTCGGCGACGTGCAGGACGTCGAGTTCACCATCGAGGACGGCAAATTGTGGATTCTCCAGACCCGCTCGGCGAAGCGAACGCCGCGCGCGGCGCTCCGGATCGCCGTCGACCTCGTGCGGGAGAGGCTGATCACATCGCAGCAGGCGCTGCAGCAGATCGCCAGCATCGATCTAGATGCCCTGGTCGAGATCTCGCTGGTCTCGGCCGACAGAGCCGGCTGTCGCAGGCATCGGCGCGTCAGGCGGCATCGCGGTCGGACGCGCGGCGTTCTGTTCCGAAAGCGCCCAGCGGCTTGCGGCCGCGGGCGACCCGGTGATCCTGATGCGCCCCGATACCAGCACCGCCGATGTCGCAGGCTTTGCTGTCGCTGCGGGCATCGTGACATCCGTTGGCGCCCGCACCGCCCATGCCGCGCTGGTCGCCCGGCAGATGGGCAAGCCCTGCATCGTCGGATGCGGCGGCATGACGATCGAAATTGACGCCGACCGGGCGCAGCTCGCAGGCGCGACGGTCTCGGGAAGCGATTGGATCACCATCGACGGCGACAGCGGCAATCTCTATCTGGGCCGGCGCGAGACGGTCGTGACGCGCCCCGAGGCCGAGCTTGCCGAAGTAGCGGCCTGGCGATCTCTGGCCGATGAGCATGACCACGGCCACCGCAAGCCAAAGGCCTCCCCGCGCCATCAGGCTCGCCAGGGATCGGCCGGCGCTTAGCCGCATCATCCGCTAGTCCAGCGCTGAATACACGCGCCACGAGCCGGCTGCCATTCCCCGATTGCCGCAAAAAGCTGCAGCCGGCGGGCTGATTTGATTGTGACAAGGTGATAACAGTGCGGCGATTTATCAAACCTTGATGCATCGAAGAGCCGTCAATGCTGAGCGTCATCATCCCCACCGAAGGCGTCGAGCAGACTGCCGTCGCCACCCTTGCCGCGCTGGTGCCGGGCGCGGCGGCCGGCGTGGTACGCGAGGTGCTGCTGGTCGATCGGGGCGGCAACGGCGTGATCGAGCGGGTCGCCGACGTCGCGGGCTGCCGCTTTTTGCCGTTCGAGGGATCGCGCGCGGCGGCGCTGGCGGCCGGCGCCCGGCAGGCTCGCTCGCCGTGGCTGATGTTCCTGCACCCGGGCGCGGTATTGGACGCAGGCTGGATCGAGGAGACCGCGCAGTTCATCCAGGGCGTTTCGAACAGCGGCCGTCCCCGCGCCGGAATCTTCCGCTACGCCCGCTCGCCCTATGCCGACACCGGCCTGCGCGATGGCCTGAAATTCATGGCGCGGATGATCGTCGGACCGTCGGCGGACCAGGGACTATTGATCGCACGCGACCATTATGAGCGGCTCGGCGGCCATGCGCCGGACAAGCGCCGCTCCGAGGCCAGGCTGCTCCGCCGGCTCGGCCGCTCCTCGCGCACCCTGCTGCGCAGCCGGATCATGGTCGCCTGAGATACTTGCCAAAGTCAAATAATTATTTGACAATGGCAACTATCGAGGTGCGCCATGTCCGAGCCAGATTCCGACCACCAGATAGCGGCGGTGCGGGCCTTCAACCGCTTCTACACGCGCAGGCTCGGCGTTCTCGACCAGCAGCTTCTGAAAAGCCCGTTCTCGCTGAGCGAGGCGCGGGTATTGTACGAACTCGCGAACCGCGAAGACCCGGCCGCGAAAGAGATCGGGACCGAACTCGGGCTTGATCCCGGCTATCTCAGCCGGATCATCCAGAACTTCGACGACAAGGGATTGATCACCCGCAAGCCGTTGGCGGCGGACCGGCGGCAATACCGGCTCAGCCTGACCGCCAGGGGACGTCAGGCGTTCGCGAAGCTCGAACGCAGTTCCCGCGACGATGTCGCTGACATGCTGGCGGCGCTGCCGCGCGGCGGCGGCAAGCGGCTGGTCGAGGCGATGGCCGCGATCGAACACCTGCTCGGCTATCCGCCCGCCCCGCCCAGGCCGGCGATGCTGCGCGAGCCGGGTCCGGGCGACATGGGATGGGTGGTGCAGATCCATGGCGCGCTCTATGCCAGCGAATACGGCTTCGAACTCCTCGTTCGAAGGGCTGGTGGCGGAGATCGCCGCGAAATTCCTCGCCTCGTTCGACGCTTCGCGCGAACGCTGCTGGATCGCCGACATCGATGGCGCCCAGCTCGGCTCGGTATTTCTGGTCAGGCACAGCGACGACGTCGCGAAATTGCGGCTGCTGCTGGTCGATCCGGCCGGACGCGGACAGGGTCTTGGCCAGCGGCTGGTCGGCGAATGCATCGCCTTTGCGCGGGCCTGCGGCTATCGCAAGATCACGCTGTGGACCCAGAGCATCCTGCTCGCCGCGCGCAAGATCTATCAGGACGCCGGATTCTTGCAGGTCGGCAGCGAGCCGCACCGCAGTTTCGGCCAAAGCCTGATCGGCGAGACCTGGGAGCGCGAACTGTGACGCCGGCGCGCCGCGATCAACCGCGGCGCATCACGCCGGAACTGATGGCATTCTACAGGCGGCGAGCGCATGAGCTGCGCACCGAGGCCTGCCGGAACGTGGCCCGCGCCCTGTGGGCCTTGCTGATAAAAACCATCCGCCGGCGTTGAGGATTCGACGATCCGTTGAACAAGCCGCGCGTCCGTGCCTCCTGGCGTCCCGCGCGTCCGTTGTCCGATCTTATTTCCAAAATCTTCCGGCCTAAGATTACCTGATGAGTTCCCAGAAAATTCCGACCTCGGCGATGAATGCCAAGGTAAACAGCACCGTTCGAAGGTAGGGAATCCCTGCCCAATAAGCGACGGCGTGCGCCAACCTCAGCCAGAAGAAGCTCGCGGACCAGAACGCGGTCATCGCATCCGCCTTTCCGGTCAACTGTGCGACGACGACAAGCGCGGCGAAGGGAGCAAAGACTTCGACCGCATTCAGGTAGGCCCGATGCGCACGCTGCCCCCACGGAGGGACCGGCCGCGGCAGGGCCGGATCGAGATAGTTCGTCGGTTGCAGCGGTCCATTGGTCATCACCTGGCAGACGATATACGGAATCCACAGTGCAGAGGTCAGTATCGCCGTGTAGACGAGGTATTTGAGGTCGGTCGTCACCTTAGCCTCCTTGATTGTGCGCCCAGGTTCGCGGTTTGCGATCTGTTGGCCCGTACAGTCGTTCGGGCCGGAGCAGGAACGACAAGGCCTGAAAATTTCTTTTGCAGCACAACGGAGATGGGCGCGGGGGGCAGCCGACGGCGCGCCACGCCGGAACTTGCGGCGTTTCGCCAGCGCCGCGACGGGGCCTGTCGGAACGCGGGTCGCGCCCGCCTTGTGGACGTTGCTGAAGAGGACCTTCCGGCGGCGTGACTTACGCCGATGCGCCCTGCGCTTTCGGCCGCCGCAGATGCTCATCGAGCCGCGGCATGATCTCGACGAAGTTGCAGGGCCGGGTGCGGTAATCGAGCTGGGCCGCCAAAATGCCGTCCCAGCCGTCGCGGCAGGCGCCCGGCGATCCCGGCAGGCAGAAGATAAAGGTGGCGCCGGCGACGCCCGCGGTGACGCGGCTCTGGATCGTCGAGGTGCCGATCTTGGCGTGGCTCAGCATGTGAAACGCGATCGAGAAGCCGTCCATGCGTTTTTCGAACAAGGGCTCGATCGCCTCCGGCGTCACGTCGCGGCCGGTGAAGCCGGTGCCGCCGGTGGTGATGACGACATCGACGCCCGCCTCCGCGATCCATCGTTTGATGATGCCGCGGATCGCATCGACATCGTCGACGACAATCTCGCGCGCCGCCAGACGATGGCCGGCCGCGGTGAGCCGCTCCGCCAGCGTGGTCCCGGATTTGTCATCCGCAAGCGAGCGCGTATCGGAAACCGTCAGCACCGCGATGTTGAGCGGGATGAACTTTCTTGACTCGTCGATGGAGGACATGACTTAAACCCCTTCGCCCCATACCCCACGTCATCCCCGGATGAGCGCATTCGCGCTCACTCGGGAGGTGCGCGCGCTTGCGCGCCTCGAAGGATGGGCCGCGCGCTCCGTCAGTCATCCTTCGAGGCTCGCCGAAGAGGCTCGCACCTCAGGATGACGCAACATTCACTGCGTCCCCCCGCCAAAGGTGTTGCAGGCCTGCACCGTGCCCTGCTGATAGCCGGTCATGAACCATTGCTTGCGTTGCGCGGCGGAGCCGTGGGTAAACGAATCCGGCACCACCCGCCCCGTGGCCTGCCGCTGCAGCGTATCGTCGCCGATCGCGGATGCGGTGGTCAGCGCCGCGTCGATATCGCCGGCTTCGAGGAAGTTCGGACGTTTCTTCGCCTCGCGGTTGACCCAGACGCCCGACAGGCAATCCGCCTGCAGCTCGACCTTGACCTGCAGCGCGTTGGCCTCCGCCTTGCTGCCGGCCTGCTGCTGCAGCCGCGTCACCCGCGGCAGGATGCCGAGCAGGTTCTGGATGTGATGGCCTGCTTCATGGGCGATGATATAGGCGGCGGTGAACTTGCAGGCGCTGCCCGAACAGCCGCGGAACCTGGTCTCGACCTCGCGGAAGAATCCGGTGTCGAGAAAAATCTGCCGTTCCGGCGGGCAGTAGAACGGCCCCATCGCCGACTGCGCCATGCCGCAGCGCCCGCCATTGGTGGCGTTGCGAAACAGCACGATTTTCGGACCGGTATAGGATTGCCCCGAGGCCTGGAAGATTTCGCTCCAGCGGTCGTCGATCTCGCCGAGGATGCCGGAGATCATGCTGCCCATCTCGTCGGTCGGCGCGCCGGTCTTGGCGGGGCCTGACCTGCGATCGGTCTGATAGCTCGGCGCCTGGCTGCCGCCGCCGTTGAGGACTTCCGCGCCGCCGATCAGGATGCGCGGATCGATGCCGAATGCGTAGCTGATGAGGCCGAGCACGATGATGGTGCCGATGCCGAGCCCGCCGCCGCCCATCGGCAGGCCAAAGCCGCCCCCGCCACCGATACCGCCGCCGCTATCGTCGCGACGGTCCTCGATATCTTCGCTGCGGCGGAAATCATCGTAACGCATGGCGGCTTTTCCTTATTCCAGCTTGCGGGCAACGCACTCGCCGAAGCTCCAACGCAGCAGAGACGTAAAATTTCCATTGCATTAATCAATAACCCGCCCGGCAAAAATTGCCTAGCAATCTATGCCTACCAGACGCGCCACGATAACCCGGTGTTTACCTCGGCACGTCAATGTATCGCCAGTCGGTTGTTTAGTCCCGCGTCGCCGACAGCGTCGCCTGAGTCAGAGTATTTGAGTCATGGTTGTGTCGCGTCGCGGGGCGTCTGCAAAGGCGCCCCGCACTAAATTTGAGTCCCCGAATATTCGTATCGTGGTCGGCGATTGCGTCGCCGAGATGTCGAAGCTGCCGGCCGGTTCCGTCGACCTGGTGTTCGCAGATCCGCCGTACAATTTGCAGCTCAAGGGCGACCTCAAGCGCCCCGACGAATCCCACGTCGATGCCGTCAATAATGACTGGGACAAGTTTTCATCCTTCGCCGCCTATGACGATTTCACCCGCGCCTGGCTGCTGGCCTGCCGCCGCCTCATGAAACCGTCGGCGACGCTGTGGGTGATCGGTTCCTACCACAATATTTTCCGCGTCGGCGCCGTCATGCAGGACCTCGGCTTCTGGGTTCTCAACGATATCGTCTGGCGCAAGACCAATCCGATGCCGAATTTCCGCGGCCGCCGTTTTACAAACGCCCACGAAACGATGATCTGGGCTGCACGCGACGAAAAAGCAAAAGGCTATACCTTCAACTACGAAGCGCTGAAGGCCGCCAACGAGGACGTCCAGGCGCGCTCCGATTGGCTGATCCCGCTGTGCACCGGCGAGGAACGGCTGAAAGGCGCCGACGGCCGCAAGGTCCACCCGACCCAGAAGCCCGAAGGCCTGTTGGCGCGGGTGCTGCTGTCGTCCTCAAGACCCGGCGACCTCGTGATTGATCCGTTCAACGGCACCGGCACCACCGGCGCGGTGGCAAAACGTCTCGGCCGCCGCTACATCGGCTTCGAGCGCGACCAGGCCTATGCGGCGGCGGCCGAAGCCCGCATCGCCGCGATCGAGCCGTTGCCGGAAGCCACATTGGCGCCGTTCATGACCGCCCGCGGTGCGCCTCGCGTGGCGTTTTCCGAGCTGATCGAGCGCGGCATGATTTCGCCCGGCACCAGACTGGTCGATTCCAAGAAGTGCCACGGCGCGCTGGTTCGCGCCGACGGCGCCATCATGCTCGGCGACAAGGTCGGCTCGATCCACCGCATCGGCGCGGTGGCGCAAGGCTCCGGCGCCTGCAACGGCTGGACCTTCTGGCACATCGAGACCAACAAGGGCCTCAGGCTGATCGACGAACTGCGCGCCGAAATCCGCTCCGAAATGACGGCGGGGTAGCCTTTCAAGAAAGTCGTTGGGTTGGCTGAGGCGAGTTCGCGCCTTCCCTTGCGGAATTTCCGATTCGAATTTCAAACAGCAAAGATCATTGCAATGACGGCTGGGTACAGCTTCGCGATCTCGCGGCCAGTTTCGCCCGAGGCTTGCTCTCAAACTTCCTTACCCTCCATTCAGAGGGCGCAGGGAATACCGGGCGCACAATGCGCCCGCAGCCTCGCATGCAAAATGAAATAAGCATACGAGTTAGTCACCACGGTCACACCGGAAACACCCAGCATTCCCCGCGCAATGGTTTACGGCTTATTCCGAGCTCTCCCCGGTGACCGGGCTCTTTTGCCACCGTCATCGGCAGAGTTGCCTCCACCGACTTGACACCAGCGTCGGGGTGTCAGGACCACACGGCTTCGCCGTCCGCCTCAGCGCCGTTCGTTATCGGCGCATCCGCGTCCACCGCATCCCGCCCCGCGTCCGTGACGATCGCGAACCGCCCCTCTGTGGGACGAGACGGCTGCGGATATAGACTGATTTGGGTCTTCGGAAAATCAGAATATTTTTTCAAGGAGGGCTGGACAAGCAAGTGACAGGCCAGTCACTGATTTGCCCGTCGGGCAAATTCAATGCTTTGGACCTAGGTATAACCGTGCGGCGCCAAGGCGTGCCGCACGGCTGGGTCGGCGGGCCGACCATTCGATGCTGGCCGCGCATCTGAAGTCATTGAAGGAAAGGTCGCCGATCATGGAAGCCACGCCGGTCTCGTGCGGCATTGCCG
Organism: uncultured Alphaproteobacteria bacterium; assembly: GCA_963778925.1. Classification (GTDB taxonomy): domain Bacteria; phylum Pseudomonadota; class Alphaproteobacteria; order Rhizobiales; family Xanthobacteraceae; genus Bradyrhizobium. Next base: position 95,098 of record CAVZWE010000007.1, read on the forward strand.
GGCATGGAACCTTCGCCAGATTGTGATATTTTGCTTAATCTGCCGCAGCGCGGAACTCGCGAATGGTTGCGGTTGCTCTATGCGAGAGGTCAGGGTCAGGCATGACGCGACAGGACCATCTCGGTGTTCTGAGTGACACCACGGCGGAGAGCGTTCTTGGCACCGCTGCACGACAGCGCTGCGCAAGCGTCGCAGCGCCCTGTGATTCGCCATGACCGCCATCGTCGCGTGGTTTGAGGCGGTCGTCAGCAGCATCCCCCTGCCGATGCTGGAGGTGTGGGGGCGGTTCAGCTATCTCGTCGGCTTTTGCCTGGCCGTCAGCGCATTTTGCGGCTTCACGTTCCGGATCGGGGAGCATTGGGGATTCGGCCGTGCGCGGCAAAGGTGGGACACCAAGGCATTCCTGAGCATGCCGCTGACGTTCGTGCTGATCATCGCGACCGGTTACATCGGATCATTCATCGTGCTTGTCCCGGGCGCACAGACGTTCGAGTCGTTGAAAGATCTGGCCGTTCTGCTGAGCGTCGTTCTTCTTGGCTACCCGGCGCTCATCACCATTCCTTTCGCATACGGGTTGTCGGACTTGATTGAGGGCGTCCCTCCGGAGTTCCTGCTCGCCTGGCTGCCGGGATATTTCATCAATCCAGCGTGTTTCTGGATTGCCCACCAGCTCTTGGGCAAGAATCCCGACTTTCGGATGGCCAGGACGTGGTGGCGATACCTGACGGCCGCCGTCTTGTTCATGACGCTGGAACCCGTGTTGTGGGGGTATGAGTGTTCGGATCAGTTCCCATCGGGAATTTCGTACTACAAAATCACGGCGGCGCTGCTGTTCACGACGTCGATCACCTGGGTCATGGGGCCCGTGGCCTTCCTGATTGCTCTGCCGCTGGCCAGACGGTTCGGATGGTTCTGGGCGGAAATCCCCGGATACGTCAGAGAACGTGTGATCGGGAGCAGCGAATGGGTCTGGGAATCAGGTCGTGGCGAGGCGCCGGAAAAGATCTCCCCGGTGCAGGGACGCCTTCCAATCCGGATATTCATCTTCGCACCGTTCATCGCACTGGTGCTCGTGATGGTTGGCGCCACGGCGATTGTCGCGCTTCAGACCGCAGACGACGATGCGCGGATGCTGGCGACAAGACTCCATCAGGCGATGTCTGCGAACATCCGCCTGCAACTGGACGATTACCTCGCACGTCCGCCGCCGCCGGCAGGCGTCCGCCGCGAAGACACTCTCGATTCCCTGCTGCGAAGTCAGGCCGCCGGCACCAACGGTCGAGCTGTCATCCTTGATGTGACCGGCAAGATAGTCGCCTCGTCCGCTTCCGCCGGCGATCCGGTGGTCGCGAACGCAATTGCCGCTCTCGCGCAGCACACCGGCCCATCGGGGCTGTCTGCAGGGACGACCGAGTTCCAGTTCGATCACGTCACGGCAAAGCCGCTCTCGCGGGAAACGTGGCTGACCTACGCGACCGCGTATCGCGGTCACGGCGCCGGCCAGGATTGGATTTTGATGACGGCCATGCCTGAGGCGTTCTATCTGGCGGGCTTACGCAAGGCCAACAGCCGTTCCGCGATGGTGTTGGCCCTGGCGCTGGTGCTCTCCCTCGTGCTGGGCGCGGCGTTGGCGTCTATGGTGACCGCGCCACTCCGGCACATGGCGCGTGCGACGCAAACGATGGCCGGTGGTGATCTGAGCGTCCGGGTGCCAGGCACCAAACTAGAGGAACTCGATGCCCTTGGCGGATCGTTCAACGCCATGGCGGCGAAGCTCAAGACATCGTTTGACGACCTGGTCGGAGAAATTTCAACGCGGAAGAGCCGCGAGCAGGAACTGAAGGAAAGCGAGACCCGCTTGCGTCTGAGTGAAGAGCGGCTGAAGCTTGCTATCGACGCGGCGTCGCTCGGCATATGGGATTGGGACGTCGAACGGGATCGGCTGGTTTGGGACGACTCGATGTACCGGCTGTACGGCGTTCGCAAGGAAGAGTTCAGTGGCGCTTTTGACGCCTGGTCGAAGTGCCTTGTGCCGGAAGACGTCGCGCGCGCCAAGGAAGACGTCGAGGCGGCGCTTCGCGGCGACCGCGAATTCTCGTCCGACTTCAAGGTACAGCGAGCCGATGGCGCCATCCGCATCATTCGCGGCACGGCTCAAATCATCCGAGCCGCGGACGGCAGGCCCGTGCGCATGGTCGGCATTAACCGGGATGTCACGGACCTGATTAACGCGGAGCGCGAACGCGTCCGCGCCACCGAAGCCGTGCAGGAGGCGCAGGCGGAGCTCGCGCAAGTGGCGCGGCTGACGACCATGGGCGAACTCTCGGCGTCTATCGCCCATGAAATCAGCCAACCGCTCGCTGCGGTCATCTCTTACGGAAATGGGGCGCTCCGATGGCTGGCCCAGGCCCCACCCAATCTCGAGGAGACAAGGGCGGCCATCAAAGGCGTCGTCGAGGCGGGCAATCACGCAGGAGAAGTGTTTGCGCGCATTCGGGAGCTGCTCAAACATCGCAAGCCGGAATACGCTACGTTCGACGTTAACGAGGCGATCCGGAATGTGCTCGCCCTGACGGGGAGCGCGCTGCGGAGCCGCTCGGTGGTGGTTCAGACGACACTCGCCGCGGACCTTCCGCCTGTATTGGGCGATCGCGTCCAGCTGCAACAGGTCATCATGAATCTGGCCATGAACGCCGCGGACGCCATGAGCTCCGTAACCGACCGGCCTCGCGTGCTCCGGGTCGAATCGAAGGTTGACGGCGAAGGCAGCATTCTGGTGACGATCGAGGATTCGGGCACTGGTATCGAAGAAGCGATCCGTCATCGCATCTTTGATCCACTGTTCACGACCAAGCCCGCAGGCATGGGCATGGGGCTGTCGATCTGTCGAAGAATTGTCGAGGCCCATGGTGGCCGACTCCGGGCTGCGCCGTGCGCGCCGCACGGCACTGAATTCCGGTTCACGATTCCCGGTTCGGTCCCCGATGCCTGAACAACAAGGGGAAACCCGGACTGCCCCTTTTGTCTGCTTATGCTGTGGACGTGGTGGACGGTTTACCGCAGAGCCTGGCAAACGATATGATGCGGTGTTCAAGGTCGCTCTACCGTCTTTTCGCCAGAGGCCTGTCGAATGAAGGACGATAATTCCGGGAAATCGATCGTATTCATTGTCGACGATGATCCGCTAGTGCGTGGATCTGTTTCAAGTCTGCTTCGATCGGTCGGCTTGCAGACACGGGTTTTCGGCTCTACGTCCGAGTTCTTGCAGGACAAGCGGCCTCCGCTCCCGAGCTGTATGGTGCTCGACGTCAGGCTACCCGGCGTAAGCGGGCTCGATTTTCAGGCCGAGCTGTCGAGCCGCAATATTCATATCCCCATCATTTTCATGACCGGTCACGGGGATATCCCGATGACGGTGCGGGCCATGAAGGCCGGCGCGGTGGAATTCCTGACCAAGCCTTTTCGGGACCAGGACATGCTGGATGCCGTTCAGCTTGCTCTGGACAGGGACCGAAGCCGGATCGAGTCCGAGACGGCCTCTTCCGGGTTGAAGTCGAGCTACGGCACGCTGACCCCGCGCGAGCGGGAAATCATGGCCCTGGTTGTGTCAGGGCTGATGAACAAGCAGGTCGCCGGCAAAATCGGGCTCAGCGAGATCACGGTCAAGGTCCATCGCGGCCGCATCATGCAAAAGATGGGAGCCAGGTCGCTGGCGGATCTGGTGCGGATGGCTGAGGCCCTGGGCATCCGCCCTTCGACGTCATAGCACGATACTCAAGTATAATTACCCCGGCTTTCTATTTCACAATAATGGTGTTCGCATACCAAGGCTCGGTCAATTTGCCAGAAATTCCCTTGATCTCAATTGTCGACGATGACGGGTTCGTTCGAGAGTCCACAAGGGGTCTCATTCGATCGATGGGGTACGCTGCGGAAACATTCGCTTCCGCCGAGGAGTATCTGCGGTCGAATCGCGCCGCCGACACAGCCTGTTTGATCTCCGACATACAGATGCCCGGCATGAACGGCGCCGACCTGCAGGATCGGCTGATCGCCGACGGGTATCACACGCCGATCATTTTCGTTTCGGCCTTCCCCGACGAAGGTATCCGTGCGCGCGTCCTGAAGGCAGGCGCCTATGGTTTCCTGACCAAGCCGTTCAGCGACGAAAGCCTGTTGGAGTGCCTGGACAAGGCGCTGCTCAACGGCAGGACTGATCCTGCCTGATAATCATAACTCGCGGATAATGCACTCGTTGCGCTTCCAAACCTTGGCGCGGCGCGACAGCGTGTGTCCGTGCTGGGTTCAGCGAGCCGACTATACCCACGTATAGCGTTCTATCTCTCCGGACACTGAGGGTTGACGAACGAGCGATGTACATTCGCTCGCATGATGCACCTTTGATCCAGGGCTTCGTCGCAGCCCACTGCGCTTGGGGAAGAGATCATGTCTTATGGCGCCTCGATCCACAGCCACAGCTACAACCCGCAAATCGCGTCCGACTTTCTCCACGGGATGTCTCGCGAGCAAGCATGGCGGCCCGACACAATCGTGAACTCCGCGGCATCTCAACGTCAGACTGAGGCCCAGCAGGTAATGGATCGGCTCTTGCGCGAATGCCTCACGCGCAAATCGCGGTGGGAATAAGCGTTGAGCTTCTTTACGCCGAGGTCATCAAAGGCAGTTCGCATCTGTGCGCGCCGAATTGCTGCCGGCGCTATCGCCGGCCGCGCGGCACGCGCAGCCCGTCGATACGTCGACCAGCCACGTCGGCTTTCGCTGCGTGGTTCGTGAAATCTCGAAGAGAAGTTTTGGCAAGAAGGCGCACAGCCTATCACTGGGGCAGGCAGCCGGTTCTCGACGGTTCTGACAGCCGCCGAAGATCGTGAAAGCGAACTGAGGTCTCGTCGGAGCCAACGACATCGAGCCCATCAACCAAACGAAGGAGGAATGACGATGAAAACGAAACTTACGATGGTACTTACAGCGTTCGTCTTGAGTTCAGGATTCGTAGCCGTAAGCACCAAGGATGCTAACGCTGTTCTTTGCGCACACCTTCAATGACGGGTGCCTCAACATCTACTGCCAGTACATCGAATGTTCGCCCGCGCGACTATCCCGCCGGCTGCACCGTAAGGCCCGGCGTCGTACTGGCGCCAAGGCCGGTTGCCCGAGCCGTCGCGCGTGAGGGGGGAGCTTATAACCTCGAATCGGGAGCCAACAATCGCGGCGGACGAACCGTGCCAAGCTGATCGAGATGATTGCGCTCTGGTACGTCGAAGCCGGCAAGTACAACGTGCTGCCGCTCGACAGCGAGGCACCGCGCGCTTGGACCAACGTCCCCAGCTCAGCAGACCGACTGATCATGGGCTCGGCGGCGGTGGGTTGGCCGCTTCCATACCACGGCGATCTGCGGGCCATCGCGTGCGTGCCTGATCACCGGACGCAACCATCACAATGCCGGTTCCGGCTTTCTCGCCGAATGGGCGACCGGCTTCCCGAGCTACAACAACATGATCCCGAAGAGCTGCGCGACCGTCGGCGCGGTGCTCAAGGGCAACGGCTACGCTACTTCGTGGTTCGGCAAGAACCACAACACACCCGACTGGGAGAGCAGCGTCGCGGGACCGTTCGACCGCTGGCCGACCGGAATGGGCTTCGACTATTTCTACGGCTTCATCGGCGGCGAAACTCACCAATATTATCCGGTGCTGTTCGAAAACACGGTTGCGGTTGAGCCGAACAAGTCGCCCGAAGAGGGCTACCATTTCATGGAAGACATGACCGATCGGGCGATCAACTGGCTGCGCTACAGCAAGTCGGTTGCGCCGCAGAAGCCAGCCTTCCTCTACTTCGCGCCCGGTGCCGCACATGCGCCACATCACGCGCCAAAGGCGTGGCGAGAGAAATTCAAGGGCCAGTTCGATGCCGGATGGGACGCGGTTCGCGAGGCCACTTACCAACGCCAGCTCAAAATGGGGATCATCCCGCCCGGCACGCAACTGACGCCGCGGCCCGAGTGGGTGAAGCCTTGGGATTCATTGCCTGCCGACGAGAAAAAACTTTACGCGCGCTTCATGGAAAATTTTGCCGGTTATCTTTCCTATACCGATCATGAATGCGGTCGGCTGCTGGCGGCTATCAAGGAATTGCCGGACGCGGACAACACGCTGATCTTCTTCATCGTCGGCGATAACGGCGCGAGTTCGGAAGGCGGCTTCAGCGGTACCGTGAACGAGGTGATGAACCTGAACGGCGTCCCCTCGAAGCTGGAAGACAACTTGAAGGCGCTCGACGAGATCGGTGGGCCGGGTACCGAGCCGCACTATCCGCTCGGCTGGGCTTGGGCGGGCAACGCCCCGTTCCAGTGGGTCAAGCAGGTGGCATCCCATTTCGGCGGAACGCGCAACCCGATGGTGGTGTCCTGGCCGGCGAAGATCACCGACAGAGGCGGCCTCCGCAGCCAGTTTACCCATCTGATTGATATCGTGCCGACGATCCTCGACGTTTCCGGCATTCCAGCGCCGACCTCGGTCGACGGCGTCGAGCAGAAGCCAATGGACGGTGTGTCGATCGCCTCGACATTTGCCGACGCCAAGGCTCGGCCGGTACGCGAACGCCAGTACTTCGAAATCTTCACCAACCGTGCGATCTACGACAAGGGCTGGATCGCCTGCGCCCAGCATACCTTGCCCTGGCGACAGGACCTGGCACCAGGCCATTGGGAGAAGGACAAGTGGGAACTCTACAACATTGATGAGGATTTCAGCGAAGCCAGGGATCTCGCGGCGAAGAATCCGCAAAAGCTGGCGGAGTTGAAGAAGCTCTTCGACGAGGAGGCCAGGCGAAACAACCTCTATCCCATGGACGACCGCGGCGCGGGACGGCTCGCGGTGCCGAAGCCGTCGCCGGGTGGCTCCGATCCGAACCGCACCAAATTCACGTATTACGCCGGTGTTTCCCGCCTGGCGGAGACCGCCGCACCCAATACCAAGAATCGCTCACACCGCATCAGCGCCATGATCGAGATGCCGGAAAAGGGCGGCCAGGGCGTCATCGTGGCCGAGGGCGGCGCCTCGGCCGGCTTTTCGCTCTACGTGCAGGACGGCAAGCTTGTCTATCACTACAACTGGTTCGAGCAGGAACGAACCAACCTCGTTTCCAGTGAGCCGCTTCCGACCGGAAAATCGACGGTTGCGATGGAGTTCGCCTATGACGGCGGCGGCCTCGGCAAAGGCGGCGAGGCCGTGATCGCGATCAACGGCAAAGAAGTCGGCCGAGCGCGCATTAACAACACCGTCGCCGGGCGATTCGGAATCGACACGTTCGGTGTCGGTTCGGACACCGGTTCGCCGGTGACCAACACCTACAAACCACCCTACCCGTTCACCGGCAAGATCGAGCGGATCGATATCACATTGGGCCCACGCGACCTGAGCAAGGAAGACGAGACCAAGCTGCATGAGATGTACACGATGTTCGCCGGCGCTCACGACTAGACGAGAAAGGAACGCAAAATGGAAAGGGACGCCAGCCTGCGTAACATCCTGCCGGTTGGCTCGGCGTACGACGCGCCGTTCCGCTTCGGCGGCACGATCGAGAAAGTGACGACGGAGCTGAGGTAAGAGCCGGGCTTTCGGAGCTCACCTGCCGAAGGGTTCAGTCAGTATTAAACGAACTGGAGAGCTATCATGAACAGCGATGATGCCGCCAAGAAGCCCAAATCATCTGACCTCGGCTCCGCCGATGTGAACCGGCGTACGGTCCTTCTCGGCACGACCGTACTCGCCACCGCGGCGGTAGCGGGTGTGATGCCGACAACGCCCGTGAATGCGGCAGCCGACACGCTGCCACCCCCCGATGCGAAATTTCAGGGGCAGATCGGCACGTACTACACCAACTCCAAGGCCGAGATCCCGGCGCTTCCGTCGGCGCCAGATGGCGCCCCCAACATCCTTCTGATCCTGCTCGACGACGTCGGCTTCGGCCACACCAGCACGTTCGGTGGTCCCGCCAACACTCCTGTTCTGCAAAAACTGGCCGACGAGGGGCTTCGCTACAATCGATTCCATACCACGGCTTTGTGCTCGCCAACCCGTGCCGCGCTTCTGTCAGGCCGCAACCACCATTCGGTGCATACGGGAATCATCATGGAATTGGCAACGGGCTTTCCGGGCTACGACGGCCGATGGCCGAAGGAGGCCGCCTGCGTCGCCGATATTCTGAGACAGAACAACTACAATACGGCTGCGTTCGGCAAATGGCATAACACGCCCGATTATGAAACCAGTCCGGCGGGTCCGTTTGATCGCTGGCCGACCGGCCTCGGCTTTGAATATTTCTGGGGCTTCCAGGGCGGCGAGACCAGCAACTGGAATCCGCCGCTGGTGGAGAACACGACGTCGATCGAGAAGCCGCACGACAACCCCGACTGGCACCTCTCCGAGGCGATGGCAGACAAGGCGATCGCGTGGATCAGCTCTCAAAAGGCGTCAGCTCCGAAAAAGCCGTTTTTCGTCTATTGGGCCCCTGGCGCCGCGCATGCTCCGCATCACGCGCCAAAGGCCTGGGCGGACAAATACAAGGGAAAGTTCGACCACGGCTGGGACAGGCAGCGCGAAATCACGTTCGAGAACCAGAAGAAATTGGGAGTTATCCCCGCCGACGCCCAGCTTACACCGCGTCCCCCGGAAATTCCCTCCTGGGATTCCATTTCTGCGGACGAGAAGCGCCTTTACGCCAGGATGCAGGAGGTGTTCGCGGGATTCCTCGAGCACGTCGACGCGCAGGTTGGCAAGCTCGTCGCCGGACTGGAGGCCCTCGGACAACGCGACAATACCCTCATCATCTATGTCGTTGGCGACAATGGGCCCAGCGCGGAAGGCTCTCTCCACGGCACGCTCAACAACATGAAGACGCAACAGGGTTTCCCCGATGACATCGCGACGATGCTGGCGCATATCGACGAGATCGGCGGACCCAAGCATGAAAATCACTATCCCGTAGGCTGGTGCTGGGCGGGCTCGTCACCGCTCAAGTGGATGAAGCAGGTCGCCTCGCACTTCGGCGGCACGCGCAACCCCATCGTCATGAACTGGCCGGCGCGCATCAAGGACAAGGGCGGCCTGCGCTCGCAATTCCATCACGCTATCGACGTGGTCCCGACGATTCTGGAGGTTGCCGGCGTCGATCAGCCCCGAATGGTTAATGGCGTCCCGCAGAAACCTATTGAGGGCGTCTCGATGGTCTATACCTGGGATGACGCAAAAGCCGAGAGCCACCGCAAGACCCAGTACTTCGAAATGTTCGGCAACCGTGCCCTCTATCGTGACGGCTGGGTGGCCGCGTGCCGGCATGGCAAGCTGCCGTGGGAGACCTCAGGCTCGGCTTCGTTCGATAGTGACAAGTGGGAGCTGTACAACGTCGACAAGGACTTTTCGGAGTTCAACGACCTGGCGGCAAAAGAGCCGAAAAAGCTGCGCGAATTGCAGGATCTCTTCCTTGCGGAGGCTGCCAAGTACAATGTGCTACCTCTCGACGATCGCTTCGCCGAGCGCGCCGACGTAAGCACCAAGCCGAACAACCTGCGAGGCATAACGCGTTTCGTGTACTTGTCCGGCACGACGCGCATCCCGGAAACGTCCTCGCCTAACACAAAGAACGTCAACCACGTGATCGCCGCCGAAGTGGAGATCGGCGACGATGCCGAGGGCGTGATCGTTTGCTGCGGCGGCAAGTCGGGCGGCTACACGCTGTTCATGAAGGACCGCAAACTGTACTGGGAGCACAACTGGTTCAACACGTTCCGATACCTCGTCTCGTCGACGGAGCCGATTCCCGCGGGCAAGCATGTCTTGTCGGTTGAGGTCGTCGTCGATCAGGAGAACAAGCCCGGCGTCGGCGGCAAGGCCATTTTGCACCTGGGCACAAAAGCAATCGGCGAAGGACGTTTCGAAAAGCAGGTGCCCTACCGATTCACGGTGCAGGAGGGCTTCGACGTCGGCTCCGATACGATTTCGCCGGTCTCCAACAAGTATGAATCGCCGTTCCCGTTCACCGGAAAGATCAATCGCGTCATCATCGACATCAGCAAGGCATCGTTCGCCGAGCTGAGCGAAGAGGCAAAGGCTGCCAAAGCGAAAATTTCGATGGGAACGCAGTGATTCTCTACAAAGCGAACTTTCGGTGTTGCGCCGAGCACGTCGTCCCGGTCGGCTGAAACGTAGACCGGGACAGTCGACGGTGAGACCGAGGAGATTGGATCAATGACACTCGATTACATTGCACTATTTCTGCTCATCGTGATCCTCGCGCTCGTCGTCTATGGGCTGATCGCGCTCTGGAGCATTCCCTACGAGATCGCCAAGAGCCGCAACCATCCGCATCAGGAAGCGATCGGGGTTGCGACCTGGGTCAGCCTGTTCACACTCGGCATTTTGTGGCCGTTCCTGTGGATCTGGGCAACGCTTTATCAGCCGGGCCGCGGCTGGGGGTTTTCGAACAATCCTGGCACGTCGCCCGCCGATCCATCCGTCACCGAGCCGGTACGTCGCGTAGCGGCGATCCAGACCGCAACACAGAAGGGGTAACGTCATGGTTGTTCTGCTTCTGCTGGGCTACGCCGCGATCTGCGTCGTGATCTTCAAGTTCCTGCACGTGCCGGTCAACAAATGGTCGCTGACGACGGCCGCGCTCGGTGCGGTGGCTGTCGTCGGCGGCCTGCTGGCCGGGCTCAACTATAACCACCCGTTCACGACCGACGGACGGATATACTTTTATACGACCGCGATAACGCCGACGGTGAAGGGTACAGTCGTCGAAGTCGACGCCAAGCCGAACGTCAAGCTGAAGCAGGGCGATCTGCTGTTCCGGATCGACCCGAAGCCGTATCAGTATGTGGTGGATCAGAAGCGCGCATCGCTCGCCGAGGCCGAGCAGAACGTCAGGCAGCTCCAGTCGTCGCTCGACCAGGCCGCCGCCGGCACCCAGAAAGAGCAGGCGCAAGTCGATCTGGCGCAGCAGACCTACGACAGGCAGGCCTATCTGTTCGAAAGGAAGGACATCGCGCAGGCCGCCCTCGATACGGCGACACGGAACCTGGAGTCGGCCAAGCAGTCGCTGGCGGCAGCGAAAGCTGCGCAGGAGCGCGCCCATCTCGCGTCGGTCTCAGAGATCGGCGGCGTCAACACGACAGTCGCGCGCCTCCAGGCCGACCTGCGCAATGCCGAATACGATCTTGCGCAGACCACGCTGACCGCACCGACCGACGGCTACGTGACGCAGATGATGCTGCGGCCCGGCATGTCGGTGTCACCGTCCACGCGGACCATGGTGTTCATTCACAGCGGCGACACCGTGTTCTCGGCATCGTTCGGGCAGAGTTCACTGTCGCGGGTGCAAGTCGGCAACGAAGCGGAAGCCGCCTTCGATGCGGTTCCGGGCCGGGTATTCAGGGGCAAGGTCTCGGCTTTTGCCGATGCGGTTGCGCCCGGCCAGTTGCAGGTCACAGGCGCCTTGCTCAATCCGGAGGACCGCAGCAAGTCCGCCGGCCGGGCCATGGTTCGCGTCGATCTGACGGACGATATGACGAGCTACCACCTGCCACCCGGCGCAGTCGCACAGGTGGCCGTTTACAGCGACCACTGGCAACCGATCGCCGTGGTTCGCCGCATCCTGCTGCGAATGAAGAGCTGGATGAATTACGTGATCTAGGACCGGTGAGGACGCGTTTGACCGAGCTTGTACATCGAGGGCGGCGGATCGCTACGATACCGATGAGCCGCTGCCGGGGCCGGAAGGCATCGAGCGTCTGATCGTCGCAGAGGGGGCCGCGTGATCAGCCACTATCGTTTCGCCCAGTTCGACGGCGAAAAGGGACAGCATGACGCCTACCATCGGCACTGCGGGGATCAGATATCGCAAGACGTCGAGGGTGTGGGCGGCGGCGGCGGTCATGATCGAGGCCGCCCACATCACGATCACGATACCTGCGCGCGTCGAGAACCCGGGGCGCCGACGCCGCAGCGCGGTCACCGTCCAAAATATGACGGCGATAACGAAGGCGGCGGACAATGCCCTGAACAGATAGGCGGAGATGCCGGGGAGATCCGACCATAGGCCGATCCGAACTGGTCCGCCTTGCAGATCGATCGGCTGAGCCGCGCGGCCGTGCCGCGTCATGATGTCGGACACGAGCGGCACGTCGTCGGTCGACACCGTTATGGCAGGGTCGAGTCCGTAGGGCGGCCAAGCGACCGAGGCCCCATAGGCCATCTGATGGACGAACTTGCCCGCGTACGCCAGCGGCCGGTCGCGCACGGCGGCCAGGAAGATGCGCCGATAGGCTGCGGCCGCCCCGACGGCATTCCCGGTATCGTCGGCGACGTCTCGATCCAGTGCGGTGTCGAAGAGGCACGTGTCGCCGAAGAACCCGAGCACGGGCCAGCGACCCGGTTCCGCGGCGAAGTCGGCGGCAAGCCGCGCCATCGTGGCGTCGGCGCGGTCGCCGGCCGCGGACACGATCTCGTGTCGCGCAGCATCGCTTGCAAGCACGATGTTGAGGTGATTGCAGAACAGTGTCTTGGAGACGAACACGGCCGAGGCCCGGTCGGAGTAGGAAGCCCCGAACCGGGAACCGGCGGCGAGCAGCGCCAGCGCCGCCGCGACGGACACGGCCATCACGGCAAGGCGCGCGGACGTGTACGGCCAAGCGAGTCGGGCGCCCAACAGGACGGCGGCGATCGGGACCAGGACTCCCTGCGATCTGAAGCACGCCGCGAGCGCCGCGCACAGGACGGAGGCAGCGACCGCGTACAACCGCGCAGTTTTGCCGACGCAGGTGGCAACGAGCAATCCAGCCATTGCCAGATTGAGGAAGACCGCAAAGAGAAGCTCTGCGGTGAGGACGTTCCTGAACAGCAGCAGGCCCGGATATGTCGCCACAAGGATGATCGGCACGAGCCCACCGGCGTTGCGCGTCGCCGCCTGGACGGTTGCTGCAAGCGCCAGCATCAGGACGGCCCACGCCGCCTGCTGCAGGCGCACCACCGTTCCAAGGTCGCCTCCGAACGCGAACGTCACGGCCAGGAACGCCGGGTAGCCCGGATCGCGCCCACCCGCCACGACCGGCCTTCCAGCCTCGAGCGTGCGAAACGCAGATTCCACGAAGGACGGCGTGTCGCCCCAGATGACCGGGACCGCCGGCCTGAACGATACGACGATCGCCGCCAGCAGCGCGGCCCACGCCAGCACGGCCCATGGCCATGGGGAGCCGATGCCGCCCCGGGAGGCGGCTCCGCCCATTATACGCGCTGGAGTTTCGCGGTCGGACCGCACGATCGCCGTCCACACGGGATGAAGTTCGAATGCCGCCCCAGCTTCACACTAGACCAAAACGATCTACAAGGCCATCGGAGGGCACGGCGTTCTCCCGGCTCCCGCGGCTTCGTCAGTACACGCGTCTGCGAGACATTTTGAATGACCGGTCATTGCTGTAATCGGGGCCCTTCACAAACTCGTCGCTTGCGCTTTTTGCCAAAATTTGAGCATGGACATGGGCGTCAGCGGCTGCTCCGCCGCGTCCCGATTTTTTCTCGGCAACAAGAGCTAAGGGAGATTTTTTGATGCTCAAATTTTACTTCAACGGTGCGCCAAACCCCAATAAGGTCGCGCTGTTTCTGGAAGAGTCCGGCCTGCCCTATGAGTTGGTGCCGGTCGATACCCGCAAGGGCGACCAGTTCAAGCCGGAATTTCTCAAAGTGAATCCGAACGGCAAGGTGCCGGCGATCGACGATGACGGCGTGTTCGTGTTCGACTCCAATGCGATCCTGCTTTACCTCGCCGAAAAGACCGGCAAATTCCTGCCCACCAATACGCCCGACAACCGCGCGCAATTGCTGTCATGGCTGATGTTCGTCGCGACCGGCGTCGGGCCGTATTCCGGCCAGGCCGTGCATTTCAAGCACTTCGCGCCGAAAGACCTGGAGTATGCGCACAACCGCTACCAGTTCGAAGCCCAGCGTCATTACGGCATTCTCAACGATCACCTCGCCAAGAACCGCTACATGGTCGGCGATACCTACACCATCGTCGACATGGCGTTCTGGGGTTGGGCGCGGTTGGCGCCATTCGTGCTCGGCGACGACGTCTATGCAAAATTCCCCAACGTCAAACGGCTGGTCGATGAAGTCTCGGCAAGGCCGGCGGCAGCACGGGCGATCGCGCTGAAGGACAAGTTCAGCTTCAAGGCCGAAATGGACGATGAGGCCCGCCACATCATGTTCCGCCATCTCAAGACCAAGGCGGCTTAGTCTATTCCGTCATTCCGGGACACGCGATTTCGCGTGGACCCGGAATCCCGATGTTATCGCGCGAGATTCCGGGTTCGCGCTCATGCGCGCCCCGGAATGACGACGCGGCTGGCTCAACCTGCGGCGCGCCGTTCCGATTCGGGAAACCGCCCCAGCGCCTTTTCGGTCAGCACGGAGTCGCAATACTCCCTGACCTCCTTGATCTTGCCGTTCTCCAGGCGGAACACCAGACAATAGTCGTTGTCGTAGCGGACTCCCGTCCTGGTGAGGTTGTCGCCCCGCGCCTCGATCACGACGCAGTCGCCGTCGGCGATGAAGCGATGCGCGATCGTCCGCGCCCGCTCGACCAGCAGCGAACGGACGTGGCCGTGCAGATCGTTCAGGATCGCTTCCTTGCCAGTGAAGGTGCGCGACCACGAATACTGCCCGGTCACGACCCATTTCGCGTCATCGGCCAGGCTGGCGGCGAACAGCGCGCGATCGCGCGCCGCGGGGTCGGGGTTTCCCGCGCTGGCGAAGATCTCTTCCATCAGTTGCTTGTTGGCTGCTGTGCTCATGCTGACTTCTCCATTGACTGGCTGCCGCCAATCATGACGCACCGCACCTCATTCTTCCAATCGATAGTGAATATGATATATATTTACTTCATGAATTTGAATTCGCTCGACCTCAATCTGCTGGTCGCGCTCGACGCGCTGCTGCTGGAAGCCAATGTCAGCCGCGCGGCGATGCGGATCGGCCTGTCACAGCCGGCTGCGAGCCACGCGTTGCAGCGGCTGCGCAAAATGCTCCGCGATCCCTTGCTGGTACGATCCGGCGCGCGCATGGAACTGACGCCACGGGCGCAGGGACTGCGCGGGCCGCTGGCGCAGGCGCTCGACCAGGTACGCGGGCTGTTCATACCAGATGATTTCGACGCCGGCCGAAGCGAACGGCAGTTTCGCCTGATGATGCCGGACCTCGCGGTCGAGCTGCTGATGCCGCCGCTGATGGAGAGGATCACGCGACTCGCCCCGAATGTCCGGATCGACGTGGTGCCGTGGCGTGGTCCTGCGATCTTCACCGCCGAGTTCGCGCGCACTATCGATCTCGTCATCTCAATCGGCGACGCGTTCGGCGGATTTCACCGGCAACGCCTCTACACCGACAGCGATGCGCTGGCCGTTCGCCGCGGACACCCCGCCGGTACGAAACTGAAACAGCGCGACGCGTTCCAAAACGCGCGGCATGTCGCTGTCATTATCCGCGGCCAGAACGAGGACCTGATCGACGGCTGGCTGCGCGCCAAGGGCATCGAGCGGCGGATCGCGCTGGTGGTGCCCGGCTATATCGAGGCGCTGCATATCGTGGCGCGCACCGACCTCGTCGCTTTCGTGCCGCGCCGCCTGATCGGCGCGCTGTCGAAGCAATTGTCGCTCGCGACCATCACGCCGCCATTCGATCCGGGGATCGATGAGCAATTCATGTTCTATCCGACCCGCGCCCAGATGGACCCTGGCTCGATCTGGCTGCGCAACATCATGCTCGGCATCGGCCGCGAGATGGAGCGGGACAAGCGGCGGGCCGGCTAGCTCTTCTCTTCGGCGAGGACCTTTTGCACGGCCGGCCGCTCCGACATGCGCTTGCGGTGATCCGCCACCTTCGGCAGGGTCGAAAGATCGACGCTGTCACCTTCCAGCCAGCCCGCCAGCGTAAACAGATAGGGATCGCAGATCGTATAGCTCTCGCCCATCACCCACGGCCCTTTCAACATGCTGCGTTCGATCAGCGCGAAAGCGGCGCCGACGCTTTTCGGCACCATGCGTTTCATGTCCGCAAAGGAACCTTCGTCGGTTGCCCAGCGATAGCCGCGCCCCTTGTGGGCGTGCGCCACATGCACGGTGGAACACAGATAGCTGTTGAAGGCCTGCGCCTGCGCGAATGCGAAAGCGTCGTCGAGCGGCGCCAGTTTCGCCTGCGGGAAACTCTGGGCGATGAAGGCGAGCATCGCCGGCGTTTCGGTCAGGATGCCGCGATCCGTCACCAGCGATGGCACGCGCCCCTTCGGGTTGATCGCGAGATATTCCGCGCTGTTCTGCTGGTTATTCTTGAAATCGATCCGCTCGGCCGTGTAGGCGGCGCCTGCCTCCTGCAAGGCGATATGGGAAGCGAGCGCGCAGGTGCCGGGGGCGTAATAGAGCTTGAGCATGGTGGTCCTCATGGGAAAGCCGAACAGTAACGGCGCGGCCTTCCGCCGTCCATCCCGGCCTCGCCGGCTATGTCCGGCCTTCGCAGTTGCCCACGGCCGCGCTGCCGTGCCAGCGAGGGCGTATCATGCGCGCCAGAACGGCTTGCTGACCTCGTGGGCGATCGACGACCAGCATGTTCCCATATCCTGCAGTTCGCGCTCGCTCCGCGCCGCGAGTTCTCGCCGGCAGCTGGCGCGGGCCCGCCAGATCCGGACCATGGCGACAATATTCCGGGCCAGGACAACCAGCGCATTCACCGACATTCTCTGTCGACGATGAAATCGCCGCCCGCTCTCGGTGTAGCTACTCACGACAGAAGCTCCTGACGTTTGCCTTCGATATAGACGCTGAGGATCGTGTCGTCGGCGGGCTGATGTTCGGGCGCAACCGAAGTAAGCTGCGCTTGAATGCACCTCCACGCGCCGTTCTCGAACAGATAGGTATCGGTGTACATCGTCATGCCGGTCACTTCTTTTCCATCGCGGCGGCGCGTGTGCTTGTTGGTGGCGCGCACCAGCGCAACATTGCCGATGACCGTGATGAGCTCGTCGCGAACATCCCAGTAGACGATGACCTTGGGATCGAACGCCGTTGCCCAATATTTCAGGTAGGTCGCGCGATCCCAGCGCTGGCCGGTGGGCCAGATGTTGATGAAGCCGGGATGAAGAATCGCCTCGTGCGAGGCCACGTCGTTGGTCACGAAGTTATGGATGAAGCGCGCGTTCAACCCGCGCAATTCGTCCATCGTTTGCGCCGATTGAAGGTCACGCCGGGCAAGTTGCATTTTCATCTCCTGAGTCTTGTCAAAGTGCCAGTTCGCGCGCCTTCGCCGCGGTCGCGTCGTCGGCCGGAAAAAAGCACTCGATCTTCAGCTTTTGCAGCGACGCGTCTGTCGGCATCGCAAGCGTGGTAAAGGTGGAAAAGAAAGCGAGCCGAAGCTCGCCCTTCCGAAGCTGCATCGTCATCACCGGAGCCGGCGCAGCCGGATTGCGCGGCAGCCTCCATTCCGCGGGTAAATCGGGATAAGTCATGATTTCGTCGAGCAGAACCGCGGCAAGCCGGCTGCCCTGCGCGACCTCGCGATGAAGGATCTGGATCAGATGGCCGGCGAACTCGTTCCAGTTCACGATGAACTGTCGCAGGCCTTTTGGATGGAAGACCACATGCATGGCGTTATCCGCAAGGCCGGCTTCCATTTCGAATACCTCACGAAAAGGCCCGAACAAACGTCCAGAGGCCTGATTGCGGATGCGAACGTCCCAGCGTCCGTCGATGACAATGCCGGGATACGGCTCCTGTTGCCGCAGAATGAAATCCAGTGCCTGACGCACCGGCTGCAAATTCTCGGCCGCCACTCCCTTATCGCTGTAAGGCGGCACGAAGCCCGCCGCGACGTGCAACGCATTGCGCTCCTCGAGCGGCAGATCAAGCGCGCTACCGAGCAACTGCACCATCTCGCGGCTCGGCTGCGCGCGTCCCGTCTCCAGAAAACAAACATGCCTCGCCGAAACATTGGCATCGCCTGCCAGTTCGATCTGGGTCAGGCGGCGAACATTCCGCCAATGCTTCAGCAGGCTGCTGAAATGTCCGGCAGCGACGTTGTCCGAGGTCAGGTCCTGCGAACTCATGCGGCCAGCCTAGGCCTTTAGATCAGAAGATCAATTACCTCCGACGTAAGTCGCAGCACGCAGCCATCGAATGTCAGTCCGGCGTTTCTGCAAGGAGAGGTTTGCCTGGACAGCGCAACCGCAAGCCGCGACGGGGTGCCTCCCGGCTTTTCGCAGTTGCCCCCTTCCGCCGCTCATGTCATCAAGCCCCAGACAGGAAGGCGTATCGTGACCGTACTCATCGCCGGCGGCGGCATCGGCGGGCTGACGCTGGCGCTCAGCCTGCATCAGATCGGCGTTGCCGCCAAAGTATTCGAAAGCGTCGCCGCGCTGAAGCCGCTCGGCGTCGGCATCAACGTGCTGCCGCACGCCGTGCGCGAGCTGATCGAACTCGGCCTGCTCGGCCGGCTCGATGCGTCGGGCGTGCGGACCAGGGAGCTTGCGTATTTTTCCAAGCACGGCAGGCCGATCTGGAGCGAGCCGCGTGGCCTCGAGGCCGGATACAAATGGCCGCAATTCTCGATCCACCGCGGCACGCTGCAGCAGATCCTGCTCGATGCCGCGACCGAACGGCTGGGCGCGGAGAACATTGTCACCAGCCATCACCTGACCGGCTGGAGAGAAACAGCCGACGGCGTGCGCGCCGATTTCATCGACAAGGCGACCGGCAAAGCGGCTGAAAGCCATGACGGCGCGCTCCTGATCGCAGCCGACGGCATTCATTCCGCGATCCGCGAAAAACTCTATCCCAGGGAAGGTCCGCCGATCTGGAACGGGCGCATCCTGTGGCGCGGTATCACCGCATCAGAGGCGTTTCTTTCGGGCCGCACCATGATCATGGCCGGCCATGAAATCCTGAAATTCGTCTGCTATCCGATTTCCAAAGAACCGGACGCCGACGGCAGGCATCAGATCAACTGGGTCGCCGAGCGGCACATGCCGCCGACCTACCAGTGGCGCCGGGAGGATTACAACCGTACCGCAAAGCTCGAAGAATTCCTGCCGTGGTTTGCGGACTGGAAATTCGACTGGCTCGATGTGCCCGGCTTGATCCTTAACTGCCCGCTGGCTTACGAATATCCGCTGGTCGACCGCGATCCGCTTCCGCAGTGGACGTTCGGCCGCGTCACCTTGATGGGCGATGCGGCACATCCGATGTATCCGATCGGCTCCAACGGCGCGTCGCAGGCAATCCTCGACGCCCGTGTGCTTACCCGCGAGATTCTGGCGCAGGGTCCGACCCACGCCGCGCTCGCCGCCTACGAGGCGGAGCGCCGGCCCGCGACGACCGACCTCGTCATGCTCAACCGCCGTAACGGGCCGGAACAGGTGATGCAACTGGTCGAGGAACGCGCCCCTGACGGTTACAAGGTCGTCACCGACGTGCTGTCGCTGAAGGAACTGGAAGAGATCGCCGCCAATTACAAGCGTGTCGCCGGCTTTCAGGTCGAAGCCCTCAATGCCAAGCCGCCGATCGTGACGATGCCCGCGGCAGGAAAACTTCTTTCCAGCGCCGGTTGACTTCACCTCTCTCGCGCTGTGCGGGGAGAGGGACAGTTAAAGGCCGAGCCCGTGCGCGATCACCTTGCGCATGACATTGGGCAGCGCTTCGTCTGTGAGCGTCGCAATCGGCACCCAGCGCATTCCTTCGGGTGCACGGGTGCGCGAGGGAACGTTGGCAGTGTAAACCACAAGCTTCAGCGGAAAATGGGTAAACACGTGGGTAACGACGCCGGCCTTGCGATGCCAGCGCGCTGTGCCCCTTGGCATGGGGGCCTGCTTCAGCGCCGTCTTGTCGTCCTGCGCGGCAAGCCAGTCTGAGGTCGGCACCTCGGTCATGCCGCCGAGCAGGCCTTTTTCGGCGCGGGTGCGGACTAGGAGCTGACCACCGCGCGTGACCACGAACGCCGCGCCTCGGCGCAGGGCGCCGGTTTTTTTCGGTGCCTTGCGCGGAAACGTCTCCTGGTCGCCGCGCGTACGCGCCGCGCAGTCATCGCTGAGCGGGCACAGCGCGCAGGCCGGTTTCTTCGGGGTGCAGATCGAGGAGCCCAAATCCATCAGCGCCTGCGCGCTATCGCCGGCGCGAGACTGCTCGTCGCCGGCGCGAGACTAGTCTCGTCGCCGGTGCCGAGCAGCGTCGTTGCAAGTTCTTGGATCAGCGGCTTGGCCTGCGGCAGCGGCTCCTCGACCGCGAACAACCGCGACACCACCCGCTCGATATTGCCGTCGACCGGCATGGTGCGGCGGCCGAACGCAATCGCCGATATCGCGGCGGCGGTGTAAGGTCCGATCCCCGGCAGCGCTCGCAACCCTTCCTCGGTATCGGGAAACACCCCGCCATGATCGCGCCGCACCACGACCGCGCAGGCATGAAGATTGCGGGCGCGCGAATAGTAGCCAAGCCCCGCCCACATCCGCAGCACGTCGTCCAGCGAGGCGCGGCCGAGCGCCTCGACATCGGGCCAGCGCGCGACGAATTTCTCGAAATACGGCCCGACGGTTTTGACGCCGGTCTGCTGCAGCATGATTTCCGACAGCCAGACCGAATAGGGATCGGCGCGTTCTCCCGGCTGCGGCCGCCACGGCAGCCGACGGCGATGCCGGTCGTACCATTCCAGCAGCAACGCGGGGCGAGCCGCGCCGAGCTGGCCTTGCTGCCGCGGCTTGCGCTTCTGACCGGCTGCTGATGAAACCATGAGAATATTCTATTACGCTTGTCGCCAATCTCTCCACGTCATGCCCGCGCTTGTCGCGGGCATCCACGTCTTTCTTCTTCGCGGCCATAAAGACGTGGATGGCCGGGACAGAGCCCGGCCATGACGGTTGAGGTGGTTCCGTCGACATTGCCCAAAGGCTATAAGAACCCATGGCAAAGCCCGGTCCGATCTCGGCAAAACCGCTTTCCGTCCTGCTCAGCGACGTGTTTTCCGACGCCTATGCCAGGCAGGGATTTGCCGCGCGCGAGCTGGTGACGCGCTGGGCGGAGATTGCCGGGCCGGAAGTCGCCGCCCATTCCGAGCCGCTGAAAATCCAGTGGCCGCGGCCGGTGGAGGGGCAGGCGCAGGAACCGGCCACGCTGGTATTGCGGGTGGAGGGCCCGATGGCGCTGGAAATCCAGCACGCTTCCGACGTCATCCTGCAGCGCGTCAACCGCTTCTTCGGCTGGAGCGCGGTCGGACGGCTGGCGCTGCGGCAGGCGCCGCTGTCGCGCCGGGATCGGCCAGCGGGCTCCCGCGCACCGGACCCCGACGCGGTCGCCAAAGTCGCCGAAACCCTGTCCTCAGTGGAGGATGAGGAATTGCGGGCGGCGCTGGCGCGGCTTGGCGCCTCGATCAAGCGAAATTGAGCCTGCCACCGGCAGGAATCGCGGCCCGCCATTGCCACAATTGTCGTTTCAAGCTAGCGAACTGTTTCTTTAGCGATCTCAGGCGTGAACGCGCCAATCCCGGAGTAAGACGTTGATCATTACCCGCCGCGCCTTCACCGCCGCCCTGTCGCTGACCGGGCTTGCCGCTCTTGCCGGGCTCTCGCCGCTCCGTCTGATCTCAGGCGCGATGGCGCAGGCCGCCTCCGACGTCGCCAAGCCGGTCTCGCTGCCGGACATGGCGCTCGGTCCCGCCAATGCCACGGTGACGATCACCGAATTCGCCTCGATGACCTGCCCGCATTGCGCGTTCTTCAACGAGACGGTGTTTCCGAAGATCAAGTCGGAATATATCGACACCGGCAAGATCCGCTACATCTTCAGGGAATTTCCGCTCGACATCAAGGCTGCGGCGGGCTCGATGCTGTCGCGCTGCATCGCCAAGGACGATGCCACGAAATATTTCGCCGTCACCGACATGCTGTTCAGGCAGCAGAACGACTGGGTGATGAAGAACACCACGGAGACGCTGACCCGGATCGGCAAGCAAGCCGGGCTCAGCCAGCAGGCGGTCGAGGCTTGCCTGAAGGACCAGGCGCTGCTCGACAAGATCGCCGCCGACCAGAAATATGCCAGCGAGGTACTGAAGGTCGATTCGACGCCGACCTTTTTCATCAATGGCGAGAAGATCAAGGGCGAGGCCTCGTTCGAGGAATTCGACAAGAGGATCAAGCCGCTGCTTAAAAGCTGATTCTCAGGTCCCAGCGGGCCAGGATTCACACTTCCTCCTAACCCCTTGCAAAAGCCTTGGGAAAAGCCCGCGCGGCGGTTGCCCTGAAGCACCGGCCTCGCCATTGTCGCAGCCCATGAGCCGCAACGAGCGACTCGCCTACACACCGACATTGCCTTCTATGGTATTGTCCCGGCAGGGAGATTCGCGCCCTGCCAACAGAGAATCGTGTCCATGAAACTGACCCGCCTTCGCCTCCACGGTTTCAAGTCGTTCGTTGAACCCACTGACTTCATGATCGAACCCGGCTTGACCGGCGTGGTCGGCCCGAACGGCTGCGGCAAGTCCAACCTGGTGGAAGCGTTGCGCTGGGCGATGGGCGAGACTTCGCACAAATCGCTGCGCGCCGCCGACATGGATGCGGTGATCTTTGCCGGCTCCGGCAACCGCCCGTCGCGCAACCATGCCGAAGTGGTGATGACGATCGACAATGCCGATCGCTCGGCGCCCGCGGCCGTGAACGACCGGGAGATCCTGGAAATCTCGCGTCGGATCGAGCGCGATGCCGGCTCGGTCTATCGGATCAACGGCCGCGACGTTCGTGCGCGGGATGTGCAGATCCTGTTCGCCGATGCCGCCACCGGCGCGCGTTCGCCGGCATTGGTGCACCAGGGCAAGATCGGCGAAATCATCCAGGCCAAACCGGAGCAGCGCCGCCGCGTGCTGGAAGATGCCGCCGGCGTCGCCGGCCTTCACGCCCGCCGCCACGAGGCCGAGTTGCGCCTGAAGGCCGCCGAAACCAACCTCACCCGGGTCGAGGACGTCATCGGGCAACTGGCGGGACAGATCGACGGCCTGAAGAAGCAGGCGCGGCAGGCGATCCGCTACCGCGAAGTCGCGGCCAAGGTGCGCAAGGCCGAGGCCCTGCTGTTTCACCTGCGCTGGCTGGAGGCCAATGCCGGCGTCGCCGAGGCTAGCACGACCCACGACCTCAGCGTCCGCGCGATGGCGGAGCGTACCCGCGAAC
The DNA here is from genome assembly GCA_963778925.1 of uncultured Alphaproteobacteria bacterium. GTDB lineage: Bacteria > Pseudomonadota > Alphaproteobacteria > Rhizobiales > Xanthobacteraceae > Bradyrhizobium. The sequence continues at coordinate 118,363 of CAVZWE010000007.1, forward strand.
AGGCCGAGGCGGCCCGCATCCAGGCGGTACGCGCTTCCGAACTGCCGGCGCTGCGCGAAGCCGAAGCCCGCGCCGCGGCCGGGTTGCAGCGGCTGACCAATGCGCGCGAAACGCTGGATCGCGAGGAAGAGCGCGCCAGGGAGCGCGTCGCCGAGCTCGACCGCCGGCTGACGCAGTTTTCAGCCGATATCGCGCGCGAGCAGCAGCAGGCTTCCGATGCGGAAGTGGCGCTGCAGCGGCTCGATACCGAAGACACCGAACTGAAAGACGAGATCAAGACCCGCGTCGAGCAGCGCAGCGGCGTCGATGAACGGGTGTCGGAAGCCGAAACCACGCTGGCCGCCGCCGAACGCCTGTTCACCGAGCTGACAACCGTGCTTGCCGACCTCACCGCCAGGCGCCATCAGCTCGAGGGCAACGTCCGGACCCATCGCGACCGGCTGGCGCGGCTCAATCAGGACATCGTCAATGTCCAGGTCGAAGAACAGAAGCTGGCGGAGGAGACCAGCGGCCTGGGTGACCTTGCAGCGCTCGCCGATGCCATGGAGACCGCGCAGCAAAGCCTCGCGCAGTCCGAGACGGCGGCCGAGGTGAGCGAATCAGCCCATGTCGCCGCGCGCTCGAGGCTGGAAGCCGCCCGCGCGCCGCTAACCGAGGCCGACAAGCGCGTACAGCGGCTGGAGACCGAAGCGCGCACGATTTCCAAACTCGTCAACGGCGAATCCAAGAACCTGTGGCCGCCGATCATCGACGGCGTCACCGTCGCCAAGGGTTTTGAGAAGGCGCTTGGCGCCGCGCTCGGCGACGATCTCGATGCGCCGGTCGACCCTTCGGCGCCGATGCGCTGGACCAATGCGGGCGTCACCGAGGGCGACCCTGCTCTGCCGGAGGGCGTGGAAGCGCTTGTCATGCATGTCGAGGCGCCGATCGAACTGGCGCGCCGCCTGGCCCAGATCGGCGTCGTGCCGAGAGAGCGCGGCGCTGAGCTGGTGTCGCAGCTCAAGACCGGCCAGCGGCTGGTGTCGCCGGAAGGCGATGTCTGGCGCTGGGACGGGTTCGTCGCGGCCGCGCATGCGCCGACCGGCGCGGCGCGGCGGCTCGCCGAACGCGCGCGCCTCGTCGATATCGAGAACGAGCTCGAGCAGGCCCGCATCGATGCCGCCGCCATGCGCCAGGCGCTGGATGCCGCCGAGACCGAGCTGAAGGCCGCTTCCGCTGCCGAGACATCCGGACGCGATGCGTGGCGCACAGCCCAGCGCGAGGCCGACGCCGCGCGCGAACGCCATGCCGCAACCGAGCGCGAGATCAATCGCCACGCGGCGAGGAAGTCGGCGCTGGCGGAGGCCCACAATCGTCTCAACGCCGATCTCACCGAAGCCTATGGCGCACATGTGAGCGCCACCGCAGCGCTTGCCGAATTGCCGCCGAGCCTGGAGACCGAAATCAGGCTCGCCACCGTGCGCAGCGACATCGACGGCCATCGCCGCCTCGCCGCCCAGGTGCGCGCCGAAGCGCAGGCGCTGGCACGCGAGGCGGAACTCGCGGACCGGCGCGTGCAGGCGATACTTTCCGAGCGCAGCGAATGGCAGAACCGCAAGGCCAGCGCGGCCTCGCAGATATCAACCATCGAGGCCCGCGTCACCGAGGTCACGGCCGAGCGCGCCGAACTCGACAATGCGCCCGCGATATTCGCAGAAAAGCGCCGCGCGCTGATCGGTGAAATCGAATCGGCCGAAAATGCCCGCCGCGTTGCCGCCGATGCGCTCGCCACCGCCGAGAACCTGATGGCGGAGACTGACCGTGCTGCCAAGATTTCCCTCGAGGCGCTGTCGGCCGCACGCGAAGCGACCGCCCGCGCCGAGGAGCGTAAGGAAGGCGCCAGGCGCCGCCTCGCCGATATCGAGCGCGAGATCCACGACATGCTGGAAATCGAGCCGCAAGGGGTGGCCGGCCTCGCCGAGATCGCACCCGGCGCGGAGTTGCCGCCGCTTGGCGAGATCGAGGAAAACCTCGAGAAGCTGCGCCGCGACCGCGAGCGGTTAGGTGCGGTCAACCTGCGCGCGGAGGAGGAACTGCGCGAGGTCGAAGCCCAGCATTCCTCGCTGACCACCGAACGCGACGATCTGGTGGAAGCCATCAAGCGGCTGCGCCAGGGCATCCAGAGCCTCAACCGCGAGGCGCGCGAGCGGCTGTTGACCTCGTTCGAGATTGTCAACGGCCATTTCAAGCGGCTGTTTACCGAACTGTTCGGCGGCGGCGAGGCCGCGCTGCACCTGATCGAGAGCGACGATCCGCTGGAGGCAGGACTGGAGATCATCGCCAAGCCGCCCGGCAAGAAGCCGCAGACGCTGTCGCTATTGTCGGGCGGCGAGCAGGCACTGACCGCGCTGGCGCTGATCTTCGCGGTGTTTCTCACCAACCCGTCGCCGATCTGCGTGCTGGACGAAGTCGACGCCCCGCTCGACGATCACAATGTGGAGCGGTTCTGCAGCCTCCTGCACGAGATGACCGCCTCGACCGAGACGCGCTTCATCATCATCACGCATAATCCGATCACCATGGCGCGGATGAACCGGCTGTTCGGCGTCACCATGGCCGAACGCGGCGTATCGCAACTGGTCTCGGTCGATCTCGAAGACGCGGTGAAGATTCTCGATCAGAACGTGGCGTGAGCCGCTCCGTCATCCTGAGGAGCCGCGCCGCTTGGCGCGGCGTCTCGAAGGATGGGCCGCGGCAATGCCGTCATCCTTCGAGGCTCGCAAGCGCTCACACCTCCAGCGGCAACGGCGAAGCCGTTGCGCCGGGATGACGACTGATAGATGACCGCGCCAGACCTTCCCGCCGAATTGAAAGCAGCGCTCGATGCCAGGCTGCAAGGTTTGTCGCGCAGCGACGCAGCCTCCCGCGCCGCGTCGATCTCGAAGACCTATCGCGATGGCGGCGGCTCCAGCGCGATTCGTTCCGAGGCAGATGCGCTGGTCTATGCGGTGGCGCGGATGCCCGCGACCTATGCCGCGGTGACCGCAAGTCTTAACGCGCTGCGCGAGATCACGCCCGGCTTCGCGCCCAAAAGCCTGCTCGATGTCGGCGCCGGGCCGGGAACGGCGACCTGGGCCGCGGCGGAAGCGTTTCCGTCGCTGCGAAACTTCATGCTCGTGGACGCCAACAGCGCCTTGCGAACCCTGGCGCTGGATTTCGGCAGGCACAGCACGCGCCTGCGCGACATGAGGTACCAGCACGACGAAGCCCGCGCCGCGCTGGCTGCGAGCGAAGCGGCCGACCTTGTGGTGGCGAGTTACATGGTCGGCGAGATCGGCGACGCCGAACGCAGTGCGCTTGCCGGGCTGATGTGGGCCAAAACCCGCGACACGCTGCTGATCGTTGAACCCGGTACGCCGGCGGGCTACGGCCGGATCATCGCGCTGCGGCAACAATTGATCGCGGCTGGCGGCCGCGTCGCCGCCCCCTGCCCGCATGACGGCCAATGTCCGCTCACGGCGCTGGACTGGTGTCACTTCACCCAACGCCTGCCCCGTTCGCGTGCGCATAAACAACTCAAAGCCGCAGAACTTCCCTATGAGGACGAAAAATTTAGCTACGTGGCGCTGACGCGGGCGCCGATCGCACGGCGGCCGGCGCGAATGCTGACACAGCCTGATGTCACCAAGATCGCCGTCACCGCAAAACTCTGCGCCGATCGTGGGCTTTTGAGCATCGTGGCGCCGCGCCGCGACAAGACCGCCTATGCGCGCTTCCGAAAATACAATTGGGGCGACGCCGTTTTCGAGGCCGACATCCCATCCGGGGAATAATTCCCGAGTTCCGGCGTTTGTCTGAGCGACGCGTCAGCATCTTATCACTTTTCATCGGGGAGCAGCGCTGCAATGTCCAAGGTTTTGTCGAGGACATTCGCCGCTGTGGCGGCTTCGACCTTCCTGCTCGCATCCTTGGCGGCATCGGCGCAGATGCCGACGACGGCCGAGACGCCGAAGGGCAAGACCTTCGTCGATGCCAGGGGCATGACGCTTTATACCTACGATCGGGACGTCGGCGGCAAGTCGATGTGCAACGGCCGCTGCGCCGAGACCTGGCCGCCGCTCGCGGCCGCTAACGACGCCAGGCCGACCGCCGATATGACCATCGTGGTCCGCGACGACGGCAGGAAGATGTGGGCCTATAAGGGCAAGCCGCTCTATACCTTCAAGAAGGACGTGACCGCCGGTGATACCAATGGCGACGGCTTCCTGAACGGCGCCTGGCACATGGCGAAACCGTATTAAGACAGTACTGATCCTGGCTAAAGCGCTACTTGCCGCCGCACAGCCATGGGGCAGGACATCCGGCGATTTCAGGGCGCTGCGGCGGGGTGCCGCGCAGGCGATTGAACTTCCCCGGCTCCGGTGGCGACCAACGCAGGCAGCCCCCATATCGGGGCCGCTGACGCGCGCCCGTCTTTCAACTAGGCTGCGCGCCGGCCTTTCATCAGGAGTCTTGGTCATGTCATCGGGCTGGATCGTTCTCGGCATCATCGTCATTCTCGTCCTCTTTGCGCTCGGCGCCTATAACCGGCTGGTCGCGCTCAGTCAGCGCGTCGGCCAGGCCTTCGCCGACATCGACGTGCAGCTCAAGCAGCGCCACGATTTGATCCCTAACCTGCTGGAAACCGTGAAGGGTTACGCCGCGCACGAGCGCGGAACCCTCGATGACGTCGTGAAAGCCCGCAACGCCGCGATGTCGGCGCAGGGTCCGGGACAGGTCGCGGCTGCCGAAAACCAGTTGAGCGGCGCGCTCGGCAAACTGATCGCGCTTTCGGAGGCCTATCCGGACCTCAAGGCCAACGCCAATTTCCAGCAGCTGGCGAACGAATTGTCCGACCTCGAGAACAAGATCGCGGCAAGCCGCCGCTTCTTCAACAACGCGGTCCAGGAATACAACACCGGCATCCAGCAGATGCCCGCAGCGTTGTTCGCCGGCACGTTCGGTTTCACCCGCAAGGATTTCTTCGACCTCGGCACGACCCGAACCGAGGTCGAGGCGGTGCCGCAGGTGAAGTTCTGAACTCGGCCGTCATTGCGAGCCAACGGGTCGCGCGAATGCGCGCCCGATGATAAACTCCACGAAGCAATCCACCGATGTCAGGCAAGCATGGATTGCTTCGTCGCAAGTGCTCCTCGCAATGATGTCTGCGTAACGCATACCAGGACCCATCATGGCCGCCTACGGTCTTTATACGCACATCGCATCGAACAAATTTCGTTCGATGCTGCTGCTTGGCGGGCTGTTCGCTCTCGTCTATGTCATGGTCTATGCCGGCGCGCTGATTGCGGAAGTGATGATCAACAGCGACGCGCCGGCCGACTATTATCTGGCGGCGGCGGCGCGCGACCTGGTCAAGGCCCTTCCCTATGCCACCGGCGCCGCAGGGCTGTGGATCGTGATCGCCTATTTCTTCCACCAGTCGATCGTCGACGCCATCACCGGCGGCGAGGACGTGACGCGGCAGCAGCAGCCCCGGCTCTATAATCTCCTCGAAAATCTATGCATCTCGCGCGGCATTCCGATGCCGAAACTGAAGGTCATGGATAGCGATGCGCTGAACGCATTCGCGACCGGGCTGAACCAGCGGCAATATGCCGTCACCGTCACCTCAGGCCTGTTGAAGGCGCTCAACGACCAGGAGATCGAGGCGGTGCTGGGCCACGAGCTCACCCATATCCGCAATGGCGACGTGCAGATGATGGTGATCGCGGTGATCATCGCCGGCGTGGTCGGTTTCTTCGCCGAGCTGTTCTTCCGCACTTTCACCAATTTCGGCTGGAGCGGCGGCGGCCGGTCGTCGTCGTCGGACAGCGACCGGAAAGGCTCCGGCGGCGGCGCCGTCGTCGTCATCATTATCGCCGTCGCCCTGATCGCGCTGGCCTGGCTGTTGTCGCAGCTGGTGCGGCTGGCGCTGTCGCGGTCGCGCGAACTGCTCGCCGATGCCGGATCGGTCGAATTGACCAAGAATCCGGACGCCATGATCTCGGCGCTGCGCAAGATCGAGAACCGCGGCGAGCTTCCAGGTGCTACCTCGGCGGTGATGGAATTGTGCGTCGACAACCCGCGCGAGGGTTTCGCCGACCTGTTTGCGACCCATCCTTCGGTGGATTCCCGGGTCCAGGCGCTGGTGAAATTCGCCGGCGGACACGATCCGGGACGGCTGGCCCTGCCGTCGGACATGGCCGATGGACCGGACGATCAGCCCGAAAACGGGCGAGTCCCGCCGGCGTTGCCGTCCGGTCCCTGGAGCGATGCCCGGGATCCGGGCGCGGCGTCACAAAGCCCCTGGGTCAACCCGGCCGGCCCGTGGGGCCGCCACTAGGGTTATGAACCGGGAATTCGGTGGCCAGGTTGCGTTTCCTGCCCTTCGGCATTAACGACATCGGCAGGCCGAGTAATGAATTGAATTCTCCCTTGTTTCTGCCATGTTCGCGCCCAAAGCAGGCGGGGGACGTTCCGGTCGCGTGAAGCGAGCCGGAATTCGGGGGCATAATCCGAAGCCGACGCGGGAGTTCCGAACAGACCGGCCGGTTTGTTCCGGGATCGCGCCTCAATCGAACATGGGCTGCGTAAGGGGATTTCATGGCGAAGCCGGTAGTGATCGTGGTAGGCGCTGATAAGGGCGGGGTCGGCAAGACCACCGTGTCGCGAACCTTGCTGGATTATTTCAGCGCCAACAACGTACCGACCCGCGCCTTCGATACCGAATTCCCGCGCGGCACGCTGAAGCGGTTCCATCCGGACCGGACCGAGATCGTCGATATGACGGCCACATCGGATCAAATGAAGATCTTCGATACGCTGAATTCGGCAAGCCCCTCCGTCACCGTGATCGACGTTCGCGCCGGCCTGCTGTCGCCGACGCTTGCCTCATTGCGCGACATCGGCTTTCTCGACGCCGCCAAGTCCGGCCAGATCACCTTTGCGGTGTTCCATATCCTGGGCCCGTCGATCGCCTCGCTGGACGAGATCGCCGAGACCGCTGATTTCATGCAGGGCGCGAAGTATTTCCTGGTAAAGAACTTCATCAACAACACCAGCTTCTTCGAATGGGACCAGGCGACCTACAATTCCTATTTCCACCGTATCAAGGACGCCACCGAGCTCACGATTCCGAAGCTCAACGAGATGGCCTACGAGCAGGTCGAGGTCGCTTCCGTGCCGTTCCTCAAATTCGTCGCCAACAAGGGTACCCACGACGAGGCCGCGAATTATTCGTTCGTGCTGCGCGGCTATGTCCGCCACTGGCTGGCCAATATCTGGAGCGAATTCGACCGTATCAAGCTGACCGACCTCGTCGGTTCCGGCAAACCGGGCGCGCGCGGCGGCGAAAAATAAATCGCCCGGTGAATATGATTTGGCTGGATCAGGCGCCGGTTTCGCCTGATATAGCGCGTGATGCAAACCACGCCCGTCTTCATCATCTGTTCGCCCCGCCCGCTGGTCGGCAAGACGCTGGTCGCGCGGCTGTTGAGCGAGTACCTGCTTTTGAAACACGGCGCGGTCAACGCCTTCGACATCAACCTGAAAGAGCCGTCGCTGATCGAATACCTCCCCGCTATCACCGAGACGGCGGAAGTCGACGACACCTTCGGCAAAATGGCGCTGATGGACCGCCTGATCGTCAATGACGGCATCGCCAAGGTGATCGACCTCGGCTTTCACGCCTTCGACGAGTTCTTCAAGATGTCCGACGAGATCGGATACATCAAGGAAGCCGCGCGCCGCCGCGTGGCGCCGGTGATCCTGTTCGTCGCCGACACCGACCGCGTCTCGGCCCGCTTCTATCCGGTGCTGCAGCAGCAGATCCCCAAAACCTCGCTGGTGACCATCGACAACGAATATGTGGTGCGCGGCGAGCTGCCCGAGGCGATGGCTCATGGCCGCATCCTGCGCATCGCCGCACTGCCGTCGTTCCTGAAGACCTATATCGACCGGCTGACGTTCTCGTTCACCGACTACCTGCGCAACGAGAAGGATTCATCGACCGAACTGCATCAATGGATCCGCGGGAATTACTTCAGTTTTCGGGAGATCGAGCTGAATTTGATCCTGCAGCGGTCATAATTCTTCTCCCTCACCCCGCTCTTGCGGGGAGAGGGTTGGGGTGAGGGGCCGCATCCGCGAATTCCGAAGATATGGTGAGAGCGGCACCCCCTCACCCGAAATTCGATACCGCGAATTTCGACCTCTCCCCGCAAGCGGGGCGAGGTTGAAGAAAGTTCAATGCCCGTCGAATGCCATCAGCGTCCGCACCGGCACGTCCATCGCGCGCAATTTCGCGGCACCCCCGAGATCCGGCAGGTCGATGACGAAGCAGGCCGCGACCACGTCGGCGCCGATCTGGCGCATCAGCTTGACCGCGCCCTCCGCGGTGCCGCCGGTGGCGATCAGATCGTCGACCAGGATCACGCGCTCCCCGGGATGGATGGCGTCGGCGTGCATCTCCATTTCATCGAGGCCGTATTCCAGTGAATAGGCGATGCGCACGGTGGTATGCGGCAGCTTGCCCCGTTTGCGGATCGGCACGAAGCCGGCCGAGACCTGATGCGCCAGCGCGCCGCCGAGAATGAAGCCGCGCGCCTCAATGCCGGCGACCTTGTCGATCTTCGATCCCGCCCATGGCTGAACCAGTTCGTCGACCGCGCGGCGGAACGCACGGGCGTCGCCCAAGAGCGTGGTGATGTCGCGAAACAGGATGCCCGGTTTCGGATAGTCCGGAATGGTGCGGACGGTGGCCTTCAGATCGTATTCAACAATCATCGGTGTCTCTTTTCTATCTTTTCGTCAGCCGCAAGCAAGGTTGGATTGCTTCGTCGCAAGTGCTCCTCGCAATGACGAGCCCCCTTCAATAATTGACCGGCATGCCGAGCCGGAACGCATTCTCCACGATGCGCAGGCCGACTTCGCCGCCGAGCGACATCAGCGATTCCGGGTGGAACTGTACACCGCCGACCGGCAAGGTCTTGTGTTCGATCGCCATGGCGACGCCGTCCTCGGTACTTGCGGTCACCGCAAGCACCTCGGGCATGCTGTCGCGCTCGACATAGAGCGAATGATAGCGGCCGATCACGATTTCATTGGGCAGGTTCTGCATCAGCCGCCCGCCCTGCACCTGAACCTGCGACGGCCGGCCGTGCGCCGGCTGGCCGAGCTGACCGAGCTGGCCGCCGAAATATTCGCCGATCGCCTGCACGCCGAGGCAGACCCCGAAAATCGGCAGCTTCTTGCCGAGCGCCGCGTCGATGGTTTTTGCAGATGGCAAAATCTTCCGGCCGGCCCGGACCGGGCGACAGCACCAGCAGATCCCAGTTCTTCTGCTTCAGCATATCCAGCGCATGAACGTGCCGGACCACGGTGACGGTGGCCCCGACCTGGCGGAAATAATCCGCCAGCATATGCACGAAACTGTCGTCGTGGTCGATCAGCAGCACCTGCTTGCCCGAGCCGGTGGCGTCCGGCGCAAACGCCGATAGCGGTTTTGGCGGATCGCCGCGCAGCGCCTGAAACAGCGCCGCCGCCTTGACCTGGCATTCGCGGTCTTCGGCGGCGGGATCGGAATCAAACAGGCAGGTGGCGCCGACGCGCACTTCGGCAAGGCCGTCCTTCATCCGGATGGTGCGGATGGTCAGCCCGGTGTTGATGCTGCCGTCGAAATTCACCGCGCCGATCGCGCCGGCATACCAGCGCCGCGACGAGCGCTCGTGGTCCTCGACGAACTGCATCGCCCACAGTTTCGGCGCGCCGGTCACGGTGACCGCCCATGCGTGGGTAAGAAATGCATCGAGAGAGTCAAAACCCGGCCGCAGCATGCCCTCGACATGGTCGACGGTGTGAAACAGCTTTGAATAGGTCTCGATCTGCCGCCGCGCCAGCACCTTGATCGTGCCGGGCACGCAGACCCGCGCCTTGTCGTTGCGGTCGACGTCGGTGCACATGTTGAGTTCGAATTCGTCTTTTTCGGAATTCAGCAATTGCCGGATCTGCTCGGCATCGCCGATCGCATCGACGCCGCGCGCGATGGTGCCCGAAATCGGACAGGTCTCGACCCGCCTGCCGTCGGAGCGCACGAACATCTCGGGCGAGGCCGAGACCAGAAATTCGCCGTCGCCGAGATTCATCAGCGCGCCGTAGGGCGACGGATTGATCCGGCATAGCCGCTGGAACACTTCCGCAGGCGTACGCTTGCAGGATTCGGCGAACAATTGGCCCGGCACCGCCTCGAACAGGTCGCCGCGCGCGAACGCTGCGCGCGCGGTTTCGACGGTGGCCTGATATTCGCCGGGGGCGTGATCGGCAAATCCCTGCCGCGGTGTTTTGGCGTAGACGCTTTCGGCTGAAACACGCGGCAGCCCCTCCGACGATTTGCCCTTCCAGGCAAAGTCGTAGCTCAGGACCACGCCGCGGCCGGTGGCGCGGTCGTAGGCCAGGAGGCGATCCGGCACGTAGAGCACGATGTCGCGCTGGTCTTGCTCGCGCGGCCGCTTCTGCACGAGGTCCTCGATCTGGAACACCAGGTCGTAGGCGAAGGCGCCGAACAGCCCGAGCAGCGGATCGTCATTGGCGCCGAATGCCGCGACGAGATCGCGCACCAGCGACATCACGCTGGCGCGGCGGGTGCGCTGGTCTTCGTCGACCGGCGCCGCGCCGCGCAGGATATGGCCCTTGAGGCGGGTCGCGCTTTTCTCCGTGATGACGACGCAGGGTTCGCGCAGGACGTCGGCGAGGAAGGCGATCAAGACATCGCCCCGCGTATTCAGGGCCTGCAGCGAGAAGTCCGACCCGGTTGTTTCCAGCGCCAGCGGCGGATCGGAGAAGCCGAGATCAAAGCTCTCGTAGCGGCCCGGCACCGTGGTGCCCGACGACAGCACCACGCCGCGGCGGCGATCGAGCAGGTCGATCAGGTCATCAAGCCTGCTGGCGCCGCCGGAGAACTGCTCCACCGAGCGGGTGACCGCGAGCCCGCCGCGGGTGCGATACTCGGCTCTCGCCGGCAGGGAGAAAACTGTCCTGTTCATGTGATCCTCTTACGAAACTTGCGGAGGGAACGCCACACAGGACAAACGAAAAGGCCGTCGCACTGCGATGACGGCCTCGAACGATCGGAAACAATGAAATCGCACCGGCCACCTCTTAGGAGGTGCGCCACCAGAGACGGGCTTTGCGGACAACGGTGTTCATGGGCGGGTAAACACCATCCGCCACAGGCGATGTCAAGGGCGGCTCGGGGCAGCCCCCAACGGTCGGCTCCGCCTGCCGCCCCTGGAGCAAGCGTAGCCCGGATGCAGCGAAGCGTAATCCGGGACGATTTCACAAGTGGTGGACCTACCCCGGATTGCGCGGAGCCTGTCATCGGGCGCGCATTCGCGCGACCCGTTGGCTCCATCCGGGCTACCAGGCCGGGCTATCGCGTCGGCCGACCGACCTCGGACACGCCCCCTCGCGTGACCCGTAAAATGTGCGTAGGATTCAGCCCAGGATTTAAGGAAAAAGGAGGCGCGCAATGGCGGTGCAGGCTCTGGGATATGCGGGCTTCGGATCGGCCGCGCTCGACGACTGGCGGCAGTTCGGAACCTCCCTGGTCGGCCTGCAGGCGGTGGAGCGCAGCGCCTCGCTGCTGGCGTTCCGGATGGACGACCGCAAGCAGCGCATTGTCATCGACCGTTCGCTGCCGGAGGGGGCGCGTTTCTTCGGCTGGGAAGTTGCCGATGCCGCCGCGCTGGATGCGCTCGCCGCCCGGCTGGAAAAGCACCAAATGAAGGTCGTCGCCGAACCGCAGACCCTGGCCGATAGCAGGCGCGTCGGCGGCCTGATTTCGTTCCGCGATCCGGCGGGCAATCGCCTCGAAGCATTTTACGGCGCCGAGATCGATGACACACCGTTCAGCCCCGGCCGCTCGATCTCGGGTTTTCGCACCGGTCCGCTCGGGCTTGGCCATGCCGTGCTGACCGTCGAAAACATCGATGCGGTGATGCCGTTCTATGTCGATCTGCTCGGCTTCGGGCTAAGCGACTACATGCAAAAACCGTTTCGCGCCTATTTCTTTCATATCAATGCAAGGCATCACTCACTCGCACTGATCGAGACCGGCAAGAACGGCATGCATCATCTGATGGTGGAGCTGTTCTCGCTCGACGATGTCGGCCAGTCCTACGATGTCGCGCTGAACCAGGATCGCGTCAACGTCACGCTCGGCCGTCACACCAACGACCTCATGACGTCGTTCTATGCCAAGACGCCGTCGTCCTTCATGGTCGAGTGCGGCTGGGGCGGCAAGGAGATCGACCCCTCGACCTGGCACCCGTTCGAAATGCAGGACGGCCCAAGCCTGTGGGGCCACGAGCGGGTCTGGCTGCCGCCCGCCGACCGCGAGGTCGCGCGCGAAATGCGGATGCGCGCGGCGGCGGCGGGATTGCGCGCACCGGTGCAGGTCATGGACGGCAATTACAAGCTGATGCCAGGGACATGTCCGTGGTGGGATGGGGTTAGGTAAATAGCCCAGCCTTGAGAGACCTACAGCTCCCGTGCCTGCGGTGTATCACGGCGCCCATCGCGAACATGGACGATGACCACTTCGTCTCCGCGCACCCGGTGATAGACAAGATAGGGATAGCGAGCAGTCGGAAATACGCGAACGCCTGGAATGTCGGTCTCTCGCCCGAGACCGGGATAGCGGGCGAGCAGGCGGCTCGTCGAACGAATCTGTCGTACGACCGACGTTGCCGCGCTCACATTATGCTGCGCAATGTATTGTTAAATATGAGCGATGTCGGTTCGAGCACGCGGCGCGTACCGCAGCTTCATAAACCGCACGTCTTCCAGAGCGCCGCCATCTCGTCGTCGCTCACAAATTCGCCGCGCTCGGCCTGCTCAAGACCCTCGAGGACAGCCGCGCGATGATCTTCCGGTACGGTAAATACATTGCTGCCGGCGGCAGCGATCTGCTCCAGCACCTCGGCGACGTAAGCTTGCCGGTCTTCCGGCAGCTTCCTTACCTTTTCGATGGCGTCTTCCAAAACTCTCGTCATTCAAGCATTATACATCAATTCACTGCGGAACGCGAGTTACGGCGTTATCGCCACCCCTAGCCCAGATGCTTCCTGAAAAACTCCGTGGCGCGGCCCCAGGCGAGTTCGGCGGCCGCGCGGTCGTGCACCGACTGCCGCTGCTCGTTGACGAAGGCGTGCTCGGCGTCATAGCGGAAAAGTTCGAGCGACTTGCCGGCGGCCTTCATCGCCTTCTCGAAGGCGCTGACGGCTTCGGGCGTGCACCAGTCGTCCTTGTTGGCGAAGTGCGCCTGCAGCGGGATCTTCACGTCCGCAGGTTTTGCCGCCTGCTCCGGCGGAATGCCGTAGAACACCACGCCCGCGGCCAGCTCCGGAATCCTGGCGGCGCCGATGATGGTCACCGCACCGCCGAGGCAGAAGCCGGTCAGGCCGACCTTGGCGCCGTTGCGGCCGAGATATTGCGCGGCGCCGCGCACGGTCTGCGTGGTGGCGTCGATGAAATCCAGCGAGTTCATCTCTTTGCCGGCGGCGTCCATGTCGTGATACGGCACCACCTTGCCCTTGTAGAGGTCGGGCGCCAGCGCATCGAAGCCGGCCAGCGCGAAGCGGTCGCACAGCCCCTTGATCTGTTCCGAAAGCCCCCACCATTCCTGGATCACCACCACGCCCGGCGCGTTGCCCCGCGCGGCGTTGGCGAGATAGCCGCCGGCGTCCTTGCCGTCCGGGCGCTTGAACGTGATGCTGGTACCCATGAGATCCTCCGGTGCTTTTCTCGGGATGGCGATTGGTGGCTATTTTGGCTGCTGCGCGGTCAGGAAGCAATCGCTTCGCGAAGGCCGATGGCGTCTTGCCAAGCACACAATCGTCATCCCCGCGTAGCGGCTTCGCCGTTATCGCAGGAGGTGCGCGCTCTTGCGCGCCTCGAAGGATGGGCCACAAGCATCCTTCGAGGCTCGCACCTCCAGCGACAATGGGACGCCGTTGCGCGGGGATGACGGCGTGCATGCTCGGCAACAAAAAAGCCCCCGCAGGGGCTTTCTTCAAATTCAGGCCGTACCAGAGCCAGGTTCAGTGCGCGTCGGCCCAGACCTTCTTCTTGGTGAAATACATCAGACCCGCGAACAGGATCAGGAAGACGAAGACCTGCAACCCCATCCGCTTGCGGGCTTCCATGTGCGGCTCGGCGGTCCACATCAGGAAGGTGGTGACGTCCCTGGCATATTGGGCCACTGTCGCCGGCGAGCCATCGTCGAACGTGACCTGGCCGTCGGAGAGCGGCTTCGGCATCTTGATGGAATGGCCGGGGAAATATTTATTGTAGTAGGCCCCATCGGGGATCGTGACCCCGGCCGGCGCCTTTTCCTCAAAACCCTGCAAGAGCGCAGCGACGTAGTTCGGGCCCTGCTCCTGGAATTGGGTGAAGAAGTCGAACACGAATTTCGGGAAACCGCGCTCGTAGGAACGTGCCTTGGTGATCAGCGACAGGTCCGGCGGCAGTGCGCCGCCATAGGCAGCGCGGGCGGCCTGGTCGTTGGGGAATGGCGCGGGGAAGTAATCGGCGGGCCGGCCGGGCCGGTCGAACATTTCGCCCTGATCGTTGGGGCCGTCCTTGATCTTGTATTCGGCGGCGAAGGCGGCCACCTGCGCGACTGAATAGCCGGGACCGCCGGGATCGGCGAGATTGCGGAACGCGATGTAGGACAGCGCGTGACAGGTGGAGCAGACCTCCTTGTAGACCTTCAGCCCGCGCTGCAAGGCCCCGCGATCGTACTTGCCGAACGGACCTGCGAACGACCATTTCTGCGATGGCGGGGCTTCCTGTTCCTCGGCGCGGGCATGTTGCGTGCTGCCGGTAAACAGCGCGCCGGCGACAACAAGCGCGATCACTGCGGACGCTATCGGCGCCGCCTTGCTTCCGGCTTTCGCCAGCACGTCGGCGGCGATCGAATTCGGAACCGGCCGCGGCTTCTCGATCCGGCTCAGCAGCGGCAGCAGGACCAGGAAATAGGCGAAGTAGCAGAAGGTCAGGATGCGGCCGGCGATCACATAGATGCCTTCCGGCGGCTGCGCACCGAGATAGCCCAAGAGCACGCAGACGATGACGAAGATCCAGAAGAACTGCTTGGCCAGCGGACGATACTTTGACGACCTGGTCTTGGCGGTATCGAGCCACGGCAGGAACACCAGCACCAGGATCGCCGAGAACATCGCGGTGACGCCGGCGAGCTTGTTCGGGATCGAGCGCAGGATCGCGTAGAATGGCAAATAGTACCACTCCGGCACGATATGCGCCGGCGTCACGCCGGGATTGGCGGGGATGTAGTTGTCGGCGTCGTTGAGATAGTTCGGCATGTAGAAGATGAACCAGGCGAAGAGAATCAGGAAGCAGGAAACGCCGAACCCATCCTTGATGGTGGCGTAGGGCGTGAACGGCACGGTGTCCTTTTCGGTCTTCGCCTCGACGCCGGCCGGATTGTTCTGGCCCGCCACATGCAGCGCCCAGACGTGCAGCACCACGACGCCGGCGATCACGAACGGCAACAGATAGTGCAGCGAGAAGAAGCGGTTCAGCGTCGGATTGCCGACCGAATAGCCGCCCCACAACAGGGTCACGATGCTGTCGCCGACATAGGGAATGGCGGAGAACAGATTGGTGATCACGGTGGCGCCCCAGAAACTCATCTGGCCCCACGGCAGCACGTAGCCCATGAAGCCGGTCGCCATCATCAGGAGGTAGATGATGACCCCGAGGATCCAGAGGATTTCGCGCGGCTCCTTGTACGACCCGTAGTACAGGCCGCGGAACATGTGGATGTAGACGGCAAGGAAGAACATCGAGGCGCCGCTGGCGTGCATGTTACGCAACAGCCAGCCATAATTCACGTCGCGCACGAGGCTTTCGACCGACCTGAAGGCCACGGTGGCCTCGGGCGTGTAGTGCATCGCCAGGATCACGCCGGTCAGGATCTGCACCCCGAGCATCATCGAAAGGATGGCGCCGAAGGTCCACCAGTAGTTCAGATTGCGCGGCGTCGGATAGGCCACGAAGGAGGAATGGACGAGACCCATAATCGGCAGACGCCGCTCAATCCACTGCAAGGCGGGACTGGTCGGCTGGAAGTCGGATGGTCCGCTCATGATGCGATCCCTGGGGAAATAAGACGAAGCGACGGGCCTGAAGTCACGGGATATCGATCCCAGCCTCAGCCGATCTGGATTTTGCTATCGGAAACGAATTGATAGGGCGGCACCGCGAGGTTGGCGGGCGCAGGTCCCTGGCGAATACGACCGGAGGAGTCGTATTGCGAGCCATGGCAGGGGCAGAAGAAGCCGTCGTAATTGCCCTCATAGGCGATCGGGATGCAGCCGAGATGGGTGCAGATGCCGATCACGACCAGCCACTGGTCGTGGCCTTCCTTGACCCGGGCCTGGTCGGATTGCGGATCGGGAAGGCTCTCGACCGGCACGCTGCGGGCCTCGTCGATCTGCTTCTTGGTGCGGTTCATGATGTAGATCGGCTTGCCGCGCCAGAATACCTTGATGTCCTGCCCGGACGCGATCGGCGCCAGATCGACTTCGATCGCCGCGCCGGCCGCGATCGTCGAGGCGTCCGGATTCATCTGGGAAATGAACGGCCAGAGGGTGGCCACTCCGCCGACCGCTGCGGCGGCTCCCGTTGCAACAAAGAGGAAATCACGGCGTGTTGGATGTTCCGCCGAAGACGTTGTCGTCACAATTCCAAACCCTTTCCCAAGCTGCAGCCGGTGGAACCGCCCCAGGCAACGCAAACACGATAGCCAAGGGAGGCTGCCGGCGCCCGCGACCCCCGCGGCGGCAGAAAGACCACTTTTTCCAGCCAATCGGGCGGAACAAGCAGTCCAGAATCGTTCTATTGGCACCCTTGCCGGAAGAGCGCAAGCCCGCTATCGGCTGCCCAGCGTGCAATGCACTAATTCCGCCTCGAGCCTTGATTTATTCAGACATTTCATGAGCGACCCCGAAGGGCCGTCACAGAATGCAGATCGCGCTTTTCCAGCCCGACATCCCCCAGAACACGGGTACGATTCTGCGTCTCTGCGCGTGCCTTGACGTGAGCGCCCATATCATCGAACCCGCCGGTTTTCCGGTGTCCGACCGGCACTTCCGCCGGGCCGGGATGGATTATCTCGACCAGGTGACCATTATGCGTCACGACTCGTGGTCAAAATTCGAGCAATGGCGTAACGAAAAGGGCTACCGGCTGATCCTGTTCACGACCAAGGGGGCCAGCTCCTATCTTGATTACCGCTATGGCGCTGATGACATCCTGCTGTTCGGGCGCGAATCCGCTGGCGTACCCGACGACGTTGTCGCAGCGAGCGACGCCCGGCTGGTGATCCCGATCAAAGCGGGCCTGCGCTCGCTCAATGTTGCGATGGCGGCCGCGATGGCCCTGGGTGAAGCGCTGCGGCAGACCGGTTCCGCAATCAGCCGGCGGAGTTAGGCGACGAGAGATGGACGTCTCCGTAATCGAAGATCGCAAGGCGCGCGCGCGAGCCTGGTTCGAGCGCCTGCGCGATGACATTTGCCTGGCCTTCGAGCGGCTGGAAGACGATGCGCCGGCATCGCTCTATCCCGGCAGCGCGGGGCGCTTCGTGCGGACGCGCTGGGACCGCACCGACCATACCGGCCAGCCCGGCGGCGGTGGCGTGATGAGTGTGATGCGCGGACGGCTGTTCGAGAAGGTCGGCGTGCATTGTTCGACGGTGCACGGCGAATTCGCACCCGAGTTTCGCGCGCAGATCCCGGGCGCCGCCGATGATCCGCGGTTCTGGGCGTCGGGCATTTCGCTGATCGCGCATATGCACAGTCCGAACGTCCCGGCGGTGCACATGAACACCCGTTTCGTCGTCACCACCAAGGCGTGGTTCGGCGGCGGCGCGGATCTGACGCCGGTGCTCGAGCGGCGGCGCACCCAGGACGACGCCGACACGGTCGCTTTTCATGCCGCGATGCAGGCCGCCTGCGACGCTCACGCCGCCATCGCGCCTTACGAAAAATACAGGAAGTGGTGCGACGAATATTTCTATCTTCCGCACCGCAAGGAGGCGCGCGGCATCGGCGGCATTTTCTACGACTGGCACGACTCCGGCGACTGGGACGCCGACTTCGCCTTCACCCAGGACGTCGGCCGCGCCCTCCTGAAAATCTACCCCGAACTTGTCAGGCGCAATTTTGGCACGGCATGGAGCGCGCAAGACCGCGAAGAGCAATTGATCCGGCGCGGGCGTTACGTCGAATTCAACCTGCTCTACGACCGCGGCACCATCTTCGGGCTCAAGACCGGCGGCAATGTCGATTCAATATTGTCGTCAATGCCACCTGAAGTGAAGTGGCCATAGACCGCAATTGTTGATTGCGGTAGCGTTCCCGATCCGAAAATCCGGGACTCGTCGATGGCAGAGGATGGCGCGCACCAAACACCGCCGGAGCCCAACAGCGCTTCGGAACGCAATGGCGTTTCGGAACCGAATCGCCCTTCGCAACGCAGGGGTTGGTGGGCCTGGCTCGGCAGTTTCTTCGGCAGGACCAATAGCGTGCTGTCCTACGCCAGGGGCCTGCCCGTCATCACGCTCGTCGGCAGCCTGCTGGTCGGCTATTTCCAGTATCTCAACGCCTATCAGGACAAGGTCAGCGCCCAGGCCAAGGAGGATATGACGGCGGCAACGACCACGTTCACGGACATCGCGACTGCGTTTTCTGAAGCGCAAACGCTGCAGCAAATTCTTTTTTTCGATTTTTCGGCCGCGCTCGATGACAATACCGACACCGACGGGAAGGCCCTTACCACCAAGAACGCTCAGAACATTTTCCCGACCTATGAACACGCGCGGACCATGCTGCGTCAAAACAGCGACTTGCTCGCGCGCAAGGCGGAAATCTATATCGATTGGGCCAGCGACTTCGACCGCGATCCGGCGCAATCGCGCGCCCCGACCACCGACCCTCTGACTCAATCCTTGCTCGGCGCCTATAATTTCGATTGCGACGACGGCGCCAACTTTCCGCGACTTCGAGACCGCAAGCGCTGCGCCAAAGGATGCGAGCGGAAAAAGCGCTCCCGACAAGACACAAGCAAATCCCTGTCTGATCGAGGATCAAGGCAACCACGATCCCGACAAATCGTATATCAACCTGTGCGCCAGACAGAACGGCAAGATTGTCCCGAACAAGCCCGCCATCACGATCCACTGGTACAGTACCAAACACCAGGTGCTGACCATGCACTATTGCTTTCAGGCCTTGCATGCGCGGCTTGTGGCCGCCCGGGACTGGGCTTCGCAAAGCGAGCTCAGTGCTCCGGCCAAGGCCAAATTCCTGGCGGAGCGGGAGCAGACCAGGACCGAGCTCGGCAATCAGGTCATCCGGCTCAATTCATTCATGAGCCTTGCCATGTTTCAGATGGAAAATATTCGCGTGAAGTACCGCCCGCTCGGCTTTGCCTGCCACATTCCGTTCGTCACCCCCATCGTCAGCCTGTTCAGCCGATATTGCACGCCAATCAGAACGGCGCCGGCGCGCTGATTGCACCGGATTTCTTGATTTGACGCGTTTTCTTAACGCGAACCGGTATCCACCCCGCATCAAGTGCGGGGCAGGCTTTCGCTTGAAAACGCATCTAGTGTCGGATGGCCGCAACAACCATGACCACGCCGCCCGCGATCACGGCGACATCGAGGATCGCGGTGTGAATATGCACCGGCATGCGCTCCACAAAGGCCCTGGCGAAGAACGCCCCGGGCAGCGCGATCGCGCCGATCAGGAGCGCAAAGGCCAGCACCTGCGCGGTGACGACGCCGGCCAGTCCGAACACGGATATCTTGATGATGCTGGTCACGACCGAGATCACCGCGTCGGTGGCGATCACCGCGGCGCCTTCAAGGCCGGCCGCCATCAATAGCGACAGCAGGATAACGCCCGAACCCGAGGTGCCCCCCACCACGATGCCGTAACCCACCGCGCCGAGGCCAAGGCCTGCGTCGCCGATCCTGATGGCGCGGCGCCTTGCCAGACGGCGCAGCGGCACGCTCGCTATCAGCATGGCGCCGATCACCAGCGCAGCACCGGCATTGGTAAGCCGCGTATAGCCGTAAGCGCCGAGCGCCGTCGTCAGCGCGGCGGCCGCGATCACGATCAGCGCACGGCGCCGGTCGGCATAGCGCAGATAGGCGGCGGTGCGGCTCAAATTGGTGAATACCGCCGAGATCGCGATGATCGGCACCACCGGCTCGGCACCGATCAGGGGTACCAGAACCAGCGGCATCAGCGCGCCGGTGCCGTAGCCCGCAAGGCCGCCGACGATCGAGGCAAACAGCGCGACGCAGGCCACCAGCAAGAGTTGCGCCAGCGAGATATCGGCGAAGCCCGAAATGATGTTCACAACCGATGGTCGCGGGTGAAACGGTGGACGGTCTGCTCGGCAATGGCATTGAGCGCGGATTCATCCAGCGGGAAATCCGCCGCCAGCCACGCGTCTTCGGCAAGCGCAAGCACGTGCCCGAGCGCCGGGCCTTCGGCAATACCGCGCGGAATGAAATCGGCCGCCTTCAGCGGAAATTTCGGCGCGCTCCAGCGCTGCGGCAAGGTGGCAAGCTCGCGCCAGGACGCGGAATCGACGTTCCCGCCTGCCCGCGCCCACGCCAGCATCAGCCGGTCGCGGTAGCGATCCTCACCGAGCCGATAGAGCCGCCGCCGTGCGGTCGCCTCGTCCATGCCGGCGAGCCGCCACCAGCGATGGCCCATGGAATCGAGCGCCCTGGTTTCGGCATTGCTCAGCCGCAAGCGCTGCGCAACCCGCTTGGCGTCTTCGGTGACGGCGACCGCAAGCGCGCCGAGCCGGCGAACCGCATCCGGCGCGAACCCAAGCGAGCGCTCCGCCGCGATCATGGTTGCAAACGGTCCGGTATAGGCGACGCCGCCGAAAATCGAGAGCAATAGCCCGCCATCCGCCATCGCGGTGACCGCGCCGGCCGCACCTTGCGCGACCATCAGCTTCATCATCTCCATGCGCACGCGCTCTGCCGACAGGGCCACAAGGCCGGCGCGGGCGCGAATGCAGGCGAGATAGCCCGCCGAATCCGGTTCACCCGCGCCAAAGGCGGCGTGGATACGGAAGAACCTGAGGATGCGCAGGTAATCCTCGGCGATGCGCTGGTCCGGATTGCCGATGAAGCGCACGCGTTTGGCCTGGATATCGGCCAGTCCGCCGACGTGATCGTGCACGACACCACTGACGTCGACCGACAGGCCATTGATGGTGAAGTCCCGCCGCTCCGCATCCACTGCCCAGTCGCGGCCGAACGCGACCTTCGCCTTGCGGCCGAAGGTCTCGGTATCCTCCCGCAACGTCGTGACCTCAAACGGCTGCGCATCGACGACGAGCGTCACCGTGCCGTGTTCGATGCCGGTCGGCACGCTCTTGATGCCGGCCGCCTTGGCGCGCCGGATCACTTCGGTGGGCAAGGCGGTGGTCGCGATGTCGATATCGCCGGCCGGGATCTTCAGCAGCGCATTGCGGACCGCGCCGCCGACCACGCGCGCTTCCTCGCCATTGCCGTTCAGAAGCTCGAGCACGCGGGCGGACGGACCGGATGTGAGCCAGGGCGCGTTGGCGAGCACGCGCGCATCGCTCATTTTTCCACTCCGGGAACGAATTTGCCGTTCTCGATATGGGCGGGAATGTAGGTCGAATTCGGCGCCCCGCCGGAAAAATGCGCGAGCAGCACCAGACTAACGATCACCAGCAGCAGCGAGCCGAGCACCAGTCTGGCGACGACATGCACCGGCCACGACGACGTCACCAGCAGTCCCGAGCGTGTCGCGACCAGAAACAGCGCATAGACCGCGAACGGGATCAGGAAAATCAGGATCTCGGTGAAGGCCGGACGGATCATGGCAGGCAGATCCGCTCGTACAGCACGCGCAGAATGCCGGCGGTCGCGCCCCAGATATAACGCTCTTCGAACGGCATGGCGTAGTAGGAGCGCTCCATGCCGCGGAATTCCCTGCTGTGCACCTGATGGTTGTCAGGATCCATCAGGAACGCCAGCGGCACCTCGAACGCGTCGTCGACCTCGGACTTGTTGATGCGCAGGCTGAAGCCGGGCCGCACCCGCGCGACCGCCGGCAGGATGCGAAATCCGAAACTGGTGCCGTACAGATCGAGATAGCCGATCGGATCGACGAATTCCCGGGAAAGGCCGATTTCCTCCTCGGCCTCGCGCAGCGCGGTGTCGAGCGGCGTGGCGTCGGTCGTATCGATCTTGCCGCCGGGAAAGGAAATCTGGCCGGCGTGGTCGTTGAGGTGGGCCGAGCGCTGCGTCAGCAGCACGGTCGGCTGCGGATGGTCCACCACCGGGATCAGTACCGCGGCGGGGCGGATCGGCTTTTCCCGCGCCAGGATCTGCAGCATGCGATCGGTGCCCTGATCGCCGCTCGCCGGAACCACGCTGGCATCGGTCAAGCCCGGGGGAATGTCGAAGCGCAGCCGCGCGCGGGCCCGATCGAAAAACTCCACCGAGCTGGTCAAAGCCGGGCTCGTCTTCAGCATCGGCTCGTTCAAAGCGCGCCCCTCACCTGCTCCGCATCCGCCATCGCGAAGAACGCGCCTGACGATGCTACCCCGAACATCGGATGACCATCGACCACCCGCTCCTCGCCGATGTCAACCAGATCATAGTAGAGCGCGCGGGTAACCTTGGCCCACAGGTCGGCGCGAACGTGAAGATAGGGCGTGAGGCCGCCGTCGGCGGCCGCCTCGAATCGCAACCGGTGCGAGGAATCGCAAGCCACCCAGTCGTCGACATTGGTTCGGAACCGCAGCAGCCGGCCGCGGCTATCGCTTTCCTTGACCATCTCGACCGCGAGAAACGGCACATCGTCGACACGGATGCCGACCTTCTCTACCGGTGTCACGAGAAAGTGCTTGCCGTCCTCGCGCTTGAGGATCGTCGAGAAAAGCCGCACCAGTGCCGGCCGGCCGATTGGCGTCCCCATGTAAAACCACGTACCATCGCTGGCGATTCGCATGTCGAGATCGCCGCAGAACGGCGGATTCCACAAATGCACCGGGGGCAGCCCCTTTCCGGAGGGACCGGTTTTTGCAGCTTCGTTAGCGGCTGCCGTCAGTCCTTCGAGGCCCTGGTTGGTTGTCTGCCCTTGCTTCGCCATTGTTTGCCCTGAGTTTGACCGCCTCGGTTTGGCACGATTGGTGCAAGACTTTCGAAGTGCACCTTGGACGAGTTCCATCCGTAAAACCCCGGATCAAGTCGCCACATCGTGATGCCGTTAATACCCCGAAATGCCGATAAAGTGGGGATAGTTTAATTCAACGAATACATGGCCTTCGCATAGGTTTAGCATGAGGTTCATGGCATGACGACGCAATCGGCGGCGTTTTGGACAAGGCTTGAGACCTCAAGGCTTGGACCCCAACGCGTAAGGCTAAGGAGAACTAGATGGCTGGCGCAGACAGTGTCGAAAAACTCGAGGACGTGATCGTCCGTTCGGCCGAACAGGTCGCCGGCCAGATCCGCGCGGCGAAGGATGCGATCTCCACCGTCATCTTCGGTCAGGACCGGGTGGTTGAAAATACCCTGGTGACGATCCTGTCCGGCGGTCACGCGCTGCTGATCGGCGTGCCTGGCCTGGCCAAGACCAAGCTGGTCGAAACCTTGGGGGTTACGCTCGGGCTCGATGCCAAGCGCATCCAGTTCACGCCCGATCTGATGCCATCGGATATTCTCGGCGCCGAGGTGCTGGACGAGAGCAGTTCCGGCAAGCGGTCGTTCCGTTTCATCTCCGGTCCGGTATTCGCGCAGCTCCTGATGGCCGACGAAATCAACCGCGCCAGCCCGCGCACGCAGTCCGCATTGCTGCAAGCCATGCAGGAACAGCACATCACGGTTGCGGGCGCGCGACATGATTTGCCAAAACCGTTTCATGTGCTCGCGACCCAAAATCCGCTGGAGCAGGAAGGCACCTACCCGTTGCCGGAGGCGCAGCTCGATCGCTTCCTGATGGAGATCGACGTCGACTATCCCGATCGCGACGCCGAGCGGCGCATTCTGTTCGAAACCACGGGCGCAGACGAGACCCTCGCCAAGGCCGCCATGAACGCCGAAATCCTGATCACGGCGCAACGCCTGGTGCGGCGCCTGCCGGTCGGCGATTCCGTCGTCGAAGCGATCCTCTCGCTGGTACGCTCCGCGCGTCCCGGCCCCGAGGGCGGCGAAGCCGGCAAGCTGATCGCCTGGGGACCGGGTCCGCGCGCCAGCCAGTCGCTGATGCTCGCAGTTCGCGCCCGCGCCTTGCTCGACGGCCGTCTGGCGCCCTCGATCGACGACGTGCTGGATCTCGCCGAGCCGGTTCTCAAGCACCGCATGGCGCTGACATTCTCGGCGCGCGCCGAAGGCCGGACCATTCCCGACGTGATCAGGCAATTGAAGACGCGGATCGGTTGATGGCCGCAGAGACCAGGCACGAAGCCAAGGAGATCACAGCAATCCGACGTGCCGATGGCGAAAGCCGAACGCTCGCCGCAACGCTGCCGCGCCTTGTGCTTGAAGCCCGCCGTATCGCCGCCAATGTCATCCACGGCCTGCATGGACGGCGGCGCGCCGGCGCCGGAGAAAGTTTCTGGCAATACCGCCGCTTCGTTTCCGGCGAGCCGTCGCAGAGCGTCGACTGGCGGCGCTCGGCGCGCGACGATCATCTCTATGTCCGCGAGCAGGAATGGGAGGCCGCGCATACGGTATGGCTTTGGCCGGACCGCTCGCCGTCGATGGCATTTGCATCCCGCCAGGCGCGCGACAGCAAGCTCGAGCGCGCTTTGATCGTGAGCTTCGCGCTTGCCGAACTTCTGGTCGCGGGCGGCGAGCGCGTCGGAAT
This sequence comes from uncultured Alphaproteobacteria bacterium, assembly GCA_963778925.1. Lineage (GTDB taxonomy): Bacteria > Pseudomonadota > Alphaproteobacteria > Rhizobiales > Xanthobacteraceae > Bradyrhizobium. Next base: position 143,337 of record CAVZWE010000007.1, read on the forward strand.
TCCCGGCCTGATGAGCCCGACCGCAAGCAACAGCGTGATCGACAAGATGGCGCAGGCGATGCTGCACGACGATGCGGTGCGCCTGAGCCTGCCGCCGTCCTTCGTGCCGTCGGCGCTGGCTGAAATCGTGGTGCTGTCGGATTTCTGGTCACCGATCTCGGAGATCAAAAGCATGCTCGCCGGCTTGTCGGCGTCCGGCGCGCACGGCACGCTGGTCCAGATCGTCGACCCGGCTGAAGAGAGCTTCCCTTATTCGGGCCGCATCGAATTCATCGAACCGGAAAACGGCAGCGCGATCACCGCCGGCCGCGCGGAGAAATGGGCCGGCGACTACATCGCGCGCGTGGCACTGCATCGCGACGAAATCCGCGCCGAGACCAACAAGCTCGACTGGTTGTTCTCGACCCACACCACCAGCCGTTCCGCCGCGGAGCTCTTGCTGTTCCTGCACTCGGGCATGATGGTGAGCAAGGGCAGCGCGCGCACCGCGACCGTCAAGGCGGGGCGAAGCGCATGATCGCGGGGCTGCCTCTCTCGTTCGCGGAACCGGTTCTGCTGCTGGGTCTGTTGAGCCTGCCCGTGCTGTGGTGGCTGTTGCGGGTGATGCCGCCGCGACCGCGACGGGTCGAGTTTCCGCCGACGCGGCTGTTGTTCGACATCGCGCCCAAGGAAGAGACGCCATCGCGCACGCCGTGGTGGCTGACCGCCCTGCGCCTGATGGCGGCTGCGCTGGTGATTTTCGCGGCCGCCGGGCCGATCTGGAATCCGCAAACCGGGCTTGCCGGCTCCAGCGCGCCGCTGGTTATCCTGCTCGACGACGGCTGGAGCTCGGCCTCGAGCTGGGACATCAGGATCAAGGCCGCGGACGAGCTGATTGCGAATGCCGACAGCGACCGCCGCGGCGTCGCGCTGGTACCGCTGTCCGACCCCGCGCGCGATATCACCTTGATGCCGGGCGGCACTGCGCGGGTGGCATTGCGGCAGCTTGCGCCGAAACCCTATTCGATCGAACGGGTCGAGACCCTGCCCGCCATCGAACGTTTCCTGAAAGCGACCGGCGACTGCGAAATCGCCTGGCTGTCGGACGGCGTCGATACCGGGCGCGGAACCGAATTTCTCGAAGGTCTGGGCAAAACCATCGGGGATCGCACCTTGACGGTGTTCGAAGGCGGCACGCCATCCCCGCTCGCTCTGGTCGCGGCCGAGAATGCCGCAGCGAAGATGACCGTGAAGGTGCTGCGTACCGATGCCGGCGTTGCCGCCGGCATCGTGCGCGGGCTCGACCAGAAGGGTTCGCCGATCGGTGAAGCCCGTTACGCCTTTGCGCCGCAGGCCCGCGAGACCGAGGCCGCCTTCGATCTTCCGGTCGAGCTGCGCAATGACATCGCGCGGCTCGAGATTTCCGGCGAGCGATCCGCCGGCGCCGTGCAACTGCTCGACAAGAGGTGGCGGCGGCGTGCCATCGGCATCGTCAGCGGGTCGACCAGCGATACCGCCCAGCCTCTATTGGCATCGACGTTCTATCTGACCCGGGCGCTGGCGCCGTTCGCCGATGTGCGGCTGGGCGATCGTGGCGCGCCGCAACAGGCGATCACGCAATTTCTCGACCAGAAGCTGCCGATGATCGTGCTCGCGGATGTCGGCACGCTGTCGCCGGAAATTCGCGAACGCATCAGTGCATGGATCGAGCAAGGCGGAGTGCTGGTGCGCTTTGCCGGGCCGCGCCTGGCGCAGGCGGATGACGATTTGGTGCCGGTAAAGCTGCGCCGCGGCGGCCGCACCCTCGGTGGCAGCCTGACTTGGGAAAAGCCGCAGCACCTCGCTTCGTTTGCGGCCGATGGGCCGTTCGCGGGTCTGGCCGTGCCGAAGGATATCACCGTCAACCGGCAGGTGCTCGCCGAGCCGGATGCGGTGCTGGCGACCAAAAGCTGGGCCTCGCTGGAGGACGGCACGCCGCTGGTGACCGGCGAACATCGCGGCAAGGGTTTGGTGAGCCTGTTTCATGTCAGCGCCGATATGCGCTGGTCCGATCTGCCGATGTCCGGCAGCTTCGTCGAGATGCTGCGAAGAATCGTCGATGTTTCCGGCTACACCTCCACGCCGGGTGCCGGTGTAGCCAGCGAAGGCAAGGTGGAAACGGTGGCGCCACTGCACACGCTCGACGGTTTTGGCGCGTTCGGACCGCCGCCCTCGACCGCCAAGCCCTTGCCGGCCGACTTCCGGGATCGGGCGACGATCGACCATCCCCCCGGATTTTATGGCCCGGCCGACGGTCCGCTCGCGGTGAACGCGCTTGCCGCGGCCGATCGCATCGCGCCGCTCGATACGTCTTCGTTGCGCGCGCGGCGGGCCAGCTACACCAATGCCGAGCCGCGTGACCTGCGCGGGATCCTGCTGTCGGCGTCGTTGGTGCTGTTTCTGATCGACGCGGTTATCGTCGCGCTGCTCGGCGCCGGCATCGCGGCGCTATTGCGACGGCGCGCGGCGCCGGCCGCATTGGCGTTCGCGCTCCTGACGTCGATGATGTTGGCTGTGCCCCACCCCTCCCGCGCCGAAAGCAACGACGACTTCGCGCTCCAGGCGGTCTCGCAAACCCGGCTGGCCTATGTCGTCACCGGCAACGCCGACGTGGATTCCATCGTCAAGGCGGGCATGGCCGGACTGACCCTGTTTCTCGCGCAGCGCACGGCGCTGGAAGCCGGCGATCCCGTCGGCATCGATCCTGCGCATGACGAACTGGCATTCTTCCCGCTGATCTACTGGCCGGTCATGCCCGGCGCGGAAAAGCCGCCGCAGGACGCCATCAACCGCATCGACGCCTACATGAAACAGGGCGGCACCGTGCTGTTCGACACCCGCGATGCGATCGAGGCGCCGCCGGGAGATGGCGGCGCATCGCAGACGCCGGGCATGCTGGCGTTGCGCAATATTCTCTCCTCGCTCGACGTTCCCGAACTGGAGCCGGTGCCGCGCGAACACGTGCTCACCAAGACGTTCTACCTGCTGCGCGATTTTCCCGGCCGCTTCAATTCCGGCCAGACCTGGGTCGAGACGCTGCCGCGCGAGGATGACGAGGCCGAATCCGCGTCGCGCCCAGCCCGCGGCGGAGACGGCGTCTCGCCCATCATCATCACCTCCAACGATCTGGCCGGCGCCTGGGCGATACGTCCGGACGGCCAGCCGATGCTGCCGCTGAGCCCGGGCGAGTCGCGGCAGCGCGAATTCGCCTTCCGCGCCGGCGTCAACATCGTGATGTATGCGCTGACCGGAAACTACAAGGCCGACCTGGTGCACGCGCCGGCGCTGATCGAACGGCTCGGGCAATGATGCGCCACCGTCACCCTGAGGTGCGAGCAAAGCGAGCCTCGAAGGGTGGCGGGCCGCGAATGCAACAACACATCCTTCGAGGCGCATCGCAAGTGCGACGCGCACCTCCGAGACGAACGCAATCGCGTTCGCTCGGGGATGACGGCAACTTTGCTGGATAAATAAATGCAGTACGGCATCGCGTTCACCCCGCTCGTTCCCTCGCTGGTGCTTTGGCTCGCGATCGCCGCCATCGCCGTGATCGCCGCGCTGCTGCTGCTCGGCCGGTCCCGCGGCGCGGCGGTCCGCCTCGCGGCGCTGGCGCTGATCGTGCTGGCGCTGGCCAATCCGTCATTCACCCGCGAGGATCGCGAGCCGCTGTCGTCAGTCGCCGCCGTCGTGATCGACAAGAGCCCCAGCCAGAATTTCGGCGACCGCACAAGCGAAACCGGCAAGGCCAGGGAAGCGCTGGTCGACAGCCTGAAGAAGATCAAGGGGCTGGAGGTGCGGGTGGTCGAAGCCGGCCAGGCCGACGGCGAAACCGACGGCACCAAATTGTTCGGCGCGCTGTCCTCAGTGCTGTCGGACGTTCCGGTCGATCGCGTCGCCGGCGCATTCCTGATCACCGACGGGCGGGTGCACGACATTCCGGCGAATGCCGGCGCGCTTGGGTTTCAGGCTCCGGTGCATGCCCTGATCACCGGGCGCAAGGACGAACGCGACCGCCGCATCGCGATCTCCGCCGCACCGCGTTTCGGTATCGTCGGGCAGACCCAGACCATCACCTACCGGCTCGACGATCAGGGCGTCGGCGGCGACCGCGCCAAGGTCGTGGTGCGCCGCGACGGCGAGGTGATCAACGAACGCACCGTGCTGAGCGGTCAGACCGTCAATGTCGACATCGATATCAAGCATGCCGGGCCGAACATCGTCGAGATCGAGGCCTCTCCGCTCGATAACGAACTGACGCTGGTCAATAACCGCGCGGTGGTGGCCATCGACGGCGTGCGCGACAGACTGCGGGTGCTGCTGGTCTCCGGCGAGCCGCATTCCGGCGAGCGCACCTGGCGCAACCTCTTGAAATCCGACCCCAGCGTCGATCTCGTGCATTTCACGATCCTGCGTCCGCCGGAAAAGCAGGACGGCACCCCGATCAATGAACTGTCGCTGATCGCATTTCCGACCCGCGAATTGTTCCAGCAGAGGATCAACGAATTCCAGCTGATCATCTTCGACCGCTACGCCCGCCAGGGCGTGCTGCCGATCCCCTATTTCGAAAACATGGCGCGCTACGTCCGCGCCGGCGGCGCGGTGCTGGTGTCGGCAGGTCCGGATTACGCGTCGACCACCAGCATCTGGCGCACACCGCTGGATTCGGTACTGCCCGCAGAACCCGTCGGCGTCACCGAGAAACCGTATTACGCGCATCTTTCCGACGCCGGCAAACGCCACCCGGTAACGCGGGGCCTGGAGGGCTCGAACACCGAGCCGCCGCATTGGAGCCGGTTCTTCCGCACCGTCGATACCCGCAACGCCACCGGCGCTCCCGTCATGACGGGCGCCGACGGCAAGCCGCTGCTGCTGCTGTCGCGATACGGCGAGGGCCGCGTCGCGCTATTGTTGTCGGACCATATCTGGCTGTGGGCGCGCGGCTATGAAGGCGGCGGACCGCATCTCGACCTGTTGCGGCGGATGTCGCATTGGCTGATGAAGCAGCCTGATCTGGACGAAGAGGCCCTGCGTCTGCAGATCCGGGGCCACGATCTGGTGGTGCTGCGCCAGACCATGGCGGACAGCGTCGCGCCGGTGACGGTGACTTCGCCGGCTGGAGCCACGCGCGAACTGACCTTGAGCGAGAGCGAGCCGGGAACATGGCGCGCGACCATCCCCGCCAACGAACTCGGCCTGTGGCAGGCAACCGACGGTACCCTGAAGGCCCTGATCAATGTCGGTCCGACCAATCCGAAGGAATTTTCCGAAGTCACCTCCACGACCGAAATGCTCAAACCGCTGGCGCAGGCGACCGGCGGCGACGCACGGCGCATCGTCGAAGGCTCTAGCATCGAGCTTCCGCGCATCGTGCCGGTGCGCGCGTCGAGCGTATTCCGCGGCGACGGCTGGATGGGCGTGAGGATGCGCGATGCCAGTGTCGTCAGGGGCGTCGGCGTGCTGCCATTGTTCGCCGGCCTGATCGGCCTGCTGCTGCTGCTTGGCGCGTTCGCCGCCACCTGGCTGCGCGAGGGGCGCTGATGGCAACTGACGCCGGCCGGCGTTGCGCGAATCACACAGAGCGTTCGAATTCTCGCGGTGCACGGGCGGACTACGGTTGACACCCTCCGCCGCGCCTTGCGAAGTTATAATGTAACGTCGGCGCGGCCGAGATAACCTCTCCGCCCGACGCAAGGTGCATGTCGGCATGAAGTGGTTCCGATCGAACATCAGACACGGCTCACGGACAGCGCTTTTCGCGCTGGCTGTGCAGTTCGTACTTTCGTTCGGGCATTTCCACGGCCTCGCTGCGCAGGCGGCGCCAGCGATTCAATCGGATCTATCTTACGTCAACGGCGTCGCCGTCCAGGATGCGGTCAGTCCCGCGGCCCAGCCGCAGCAGCCTGCGTCGAATCACGATTCCGACCAGCAACCGGGCGATATTTGCGCGATCTGCGCGGTGATCGCGCTGGCGAACACTGTCCTGTTTGCGACGCCGCCGTTGCTGTTGCTGCCGCAGGCGGTCGAATTTCTGTACCTGACCACCGACGCCGAGTTCGTCCATCTCGGCGGTGTTCGCGTCGCTTTTCAGCCTCGCGCTCCTCCCCTCTCCTGACCTCGATCGATTGATGATCCCAGTGGGATTCGCCCGCCTTGTGCGCGGCCGATTCCATCGGGGCAGCTGAAAATCAGACCGTCGGATATTGACGGCAAGCGCTTCCGAATTCGTCGACGGCGACGAATCTGGCCGCGGCTTTATCGGGATCGGGACAATGTCGCCTCGTGCAAGAAGGTCACTCTTGCTCTCCAGTTCAGCATCATTGCTGCTCGGGCTGGGCAGCACGGCAGTATCGCAGACGTCAACGCCGGCGGGAACCGGCGCTACCGCGCTGCCGCCGATCGAGGTCGTGGCGCCGCGGCGCGCGCAACCGCCGCGCCGGCCCAGGACGCGCGTCACAGCGGGGGAGCATCGCGAGGTGCCGGCCGCGCCGCCGCAGACCGAGGCGCAGGTGGTCGCAGGCAAGAATGAGAAATTCGACGAGACCCGCCGCAACATCGTAGCCCCGATCGGCGCCGGCTCGCATGAAATCAACCACCAGGCCATTGAAGCGCTGCCGCAGGGCGTCAACGCGACGCTCGACAAGGTGCTGTTGCAGGCCCCGGGTGTTTCGCAGGATTCGGCGGCGAGCGGTGAATTGCATGTGCGCAACGAGCACGGCAACCTGCAATACCGTATCAACGGCATCATGCTCCCCGACGGCGTCGGCGCCTTCGGGCAAATCCTCGACACCGGCATCGTCGGCAGCCTTGCGCTGCTTACCGGCGCGCTGCCGGCGCAGTATGGCCTGCGCACGGCGGGTGTCATCGACATCCAGACCAGGGCGGATGCGTTCAACAACAGCGGCAGCGTCGGTGTCTATGGTGGCAGCCATGGCACCATCACGCCGAGTTTCGAATATGGCGGCACGGCCGGACAGACCCAATATTTCGTGTCCGGGCGGTTTTTGCAAAACAATCTGGGAATAGAAAATCCGACATCTTCGAATGAAGCGATCCACGACCGCACATCGCAGGAAAAGGGATTTCTTTATCTTTCGACCATCCTTGATCCCACCAGCCGCCTGACCTTCATGAGCGGCATATCGAACGGCACGTACCAGATTCCCAACAATCCCGGACAAACGCCGAACTTCACGGCCTTCGGAGTATCCAATTTCAATTCGACATTCCTCAACGAACATCAGAACGAGTTCAACCAATTCAATGTCGTCGCCTACCAGAAATCGGCCGAAGACATCGACTTCCAGCTCTCCTATTTCAACCGCTACAGCCAGTTGCACTTCTACCCGGACCCGATCGGCGATCTGGTCTTCAACGGCGTATCCTCGGACGTCTACCGTCAGAGTTTTGTCAACGGCATCCAGGAAGATACCGCCTGGCGTATTGGCTATGCTCATACAATGCGGTTTGGATTTTCCGTCAGCGCGGAGCGCTCTCTGGTCAACAATGCGTCCGTGGTATTGCCGCTCGATCCCGTAACCGGCAACCGCGTGGATGCGCCATTCTCGATATTTGACTCAAGCGCCAAGACCGGCTGGCTGTTCGGCACCTATCTGCAGGACGAATGGAAGATCACCAACCAACTAACCTTGAACGCAGGGTTGCGGTTCGACCAGATGGTCCAGTATGTCGATGCCAACCAGCTCAGCCCGCGCATCAGCCTGACCTGGAAGCCGTACGATGGCACCACGTTCCACGCCGGCTATGCGCGAAACTTCACGCCGCCACAGCAGGTGATCGCTGCCCCGACCAATCTGGCGCTCGTTACGCCCCCTAGCGCCCCCCTCAACACCCTAACTCCTGCCGTCACGACGAACGATCCAGTGCTGCCGGAGCGCTCCAACGTGTTTGATGCCGGCGTGGTTCAGAAGATCCACGCGATACCCGGTCTCGAAGTCGGCATCGATGGCTATTACAAGACCGCGCGCGACCTGCTCGACGACGGACAATTCGGGCAGGCCTATGTGCTGACCGGATTCAACTACGAGCGCGGCGAGAATATCGGCCTCGAACTCAAATCGAGCTACACCAACGGCAATCTCAATATTTATGGGAATCTTGCCTGGGCGAAACAGATCGCCATCAATATCGTCTCGAACCAGTTCCTGTTCGGAGCCGACGAGTTGGCCTTCATCGCCACCCACTATGTCTACACCGACCATGCCCAGGTCCTGACCGCGTCGGCTGGCGCCTCCTATCTGTGGAATGGCACCCGCTTTTCCGCCTCGATGATCTACGGCAGCGGACTTCGCTCCGGCTTCGCCAATACCGATCACGTTCCATCCTACGCCCAGGTCAATATCGGGCTCTCCCGCGAATATCTTTTCCCGGGATGGACCAAGCCGACCACGCTGCGCTTCGACGTCGTCAATTTGTTCGACAAGATCTACGAGATCAGGGATGGCTCGGGCATCGGCGTATTCGCGCCGCAGTTCGGGCCGCGACGCGGCTTCTTTATCGGTATTTCACAGAAGATCTGAACGACGGCACAACCAGGAAAGCTATCGCGCCATGCTCCAGTCCGGGCGAATCGCGCCGGACACATCGGTGAACGCGCCATCGACGAGCTCCGCCACCAGCAGGCGGCTATAATCCACCGGTCCGGGCATGATCGCCCGTCCCTTGGGGATGGCCTTGAAACCGACGCGGCCGTAGTAGGCCTCGTCGCCGACCAGCACTACCAGGCGATGACCCCTCGCCTTTGCATCCTTCAGCGCGCGATCCAGCAGCGCGCGGCCGACGCCGCGGCCGCGAAACGGCGGTTCGACCGTCAGCGGCCCCAGCAGCAACGCCTTGGTATCGCCGATCAGAATCGGCAACAGGCGCACCGAGCCCACCAGCAGCGTGCCGATCCGGGCCGTGAACGACAGATCCAGCAGGTGATCGACGTGCTCGCGAAGCCGATAGGCGCTCAGCACGAAGCGGCCGGGCCCGAAGGTGCGCTCGTGCAGGCGTTCGATCGCCTGCGCGTCGTTGGCGGTCTCGGCCAGGATTGTGAGAGAGAGGTCGCTCATGGTCAGGCGCGGGATAGCATCTGGCGGAGGCGCGGTCCATCGCCCCTCACCTGCCAAATTTCGAGCCGCATCAGTTCTTGCTGAGGGGGGCTTGAGACAAATAGGCCAACAGCTTCATCTCGCGGCGTCCGCGCGTCACCGTATCGAGCACCAGCCCGGACGACACCGACAGCACCGCCAGGATCATCAGACCCATCGACAGAACCGCGGTCGGCAGACGCGGAACGAGGCCTTCCTCGAGATAGGTGACGATAACGGGGATCGCGAGGCCGACCGAAACCAGCATCAGGAAGATCCCGATCACCGTAAAGAAACGCAGCGGCTTTTCCGACCGGTAGAGTTTGATGATGGTGCCGAGAATCCGAAAACCGTCGCGCCAGGTATTGAGCTTGCTGACCGATCCCTCCGGCCGGGCGTAATAGGGCGTTTCGATCTCGGTGACCGGCAGCGCCAGCTCGAGCGCATGGACACTGAGCTCGGTTTCGATCTCAAAACCATCCGACAGCACCGGGAAGGACTTGACGAAGCGCCGCGAGAACACGCGATAGCCGGATAGTATATCCTTGAAGGCCTGGCCGAAAACCTGCGCGAGAAAGCCGGTCAGCATCCAGTTGCCGGTGCGATGGCCGGGCCGGTAGGCGGCCTGAACCTGATCGACGCGAAAGCCCACCACCATATCGAGATGACCGGATACCAGCGCTTCGATCATGCGCGGGGCGCTGGCGGCGTCATAGGTCGCATCGCCGTCGACCAGCACGTAGATATCCGCGTCGATATCGGCGAACATGCGCCGGACCACGTGGCCCTTGCCCTGGCGGCGCTCGCTGCGCACCTCGGCACCGGCCTGGCGCGCCACCGCAACGGTGCGATCCGTCGAATTGTTGTCGTAGACGAAGATTTCGGCCGCAGGCAGCGCCTTGCGAAAATCTGCGACGACGGTGGCGACCGCGGCTTCCTCGTTGAAGCACGGTATCAGAACAGCAACCCGCATCGATGATGTCATCCGTGAAACGCCCGCCCGACCAAGCCCGCCAACTCAATATTCCATACCATGATCAGGCTTGTGCCGCCTGCCCGACCGGACCGCCGTCCACCGCTTCCGCCGGCCGCATCAGCGAGGCAAACAACAAACTCCACAACGAAAGCATGGCGATCGGAATCGTATAATACGGCGTGAAGACGGGATGGCTCAGGAAGAAGGCCAGCATTCACCAGCAGGTTCCCGGCCGTAACAAGCGCGACTTGCCTCTCGCCGTTGCCGCCGATGCGCAAGCAGAATCAGAACAGTCCACGCGGTCGCGAGCGCGAGCAGGACGAATTGCATGTCGGCGACGTAACTTGCAGAGGACGCTGAGGCTGAAATCGGGAGGCGTCACATCGCCAGCACCATAGGTCGTAGCGAAAGGGCTGCCGGCATTGATCGCATTGGCAAGCAGCGTCGGCGCGATGCCGGCCAACAAAGCCGCCCCGAACAGGATGCCTTGCAGGAGTTTCTCGATCTTCCGGGACAGCAGAAACGAAACGAAGAAGAACAAGAAATATCCGGACGAGAGAAGCAGATTAGGCAGTCTGAAATTGACGGCGAGCCCAATCAGCAGACCGACGAGCCCCGTCAGGACAAGGCGGTGCCGCCCGCTTGCGAAGAAAAGCCGGGCCGTGAGAAAGCCTGCAAGCGCGCACATCACCATCGTGGGCGCCATCGAATAGCTCGCCTTGGTCGGGTTGATCATCAGGTAGACGGTCGCGTCGCCAAAAATGGACGCAAGGATTACCAGGGGGATTGTCGAAGCATAGGCGATCGCCGCGAGCGCAAAACCGAAGACGATGACAGTGGCTATTACATACAGCGGTATCACCTGAAACCCCTGCGGAAACAGCGCCAGCACAAAGCCCGTGCCGGGCGGGTATTGCATCACAAGCTTTTTCGTCGCCGGCATCAGGGTGTGACAGGGGGCGGTCGCCGCGTCGTTCCAGGTCGGGAAACCTATCGTCTTCAATTTTGAAGACAGATAGTGATCGTCATCGCGGGAAATATCGGTATCGAGGCCATCAAGTCCGAATCTCTGGAACAGATGGGCCTGCCGCAGATAGCAGACGTCGTCGTAAACGCCCCGGGCTTCATTCCATCGCGACATCGACCATACATTGCTGGCCAGCACCAGAAAGCACAGGAAGCCGCAGGCAGCTTTCAAATATCGCATCGCTTTGTCCCGGCGCATGGCGCCCTTACCGGCTTGTCGCCAAATCCGGCGCAGTCTCGCAAGGGCCTAGCGCCAGGTCGCAATTGGCGGCGTGCCATCCAGCACTTCCGATATCCGCAGGCGCGTGCCTCTGGTGGTCTCCGCCGGCAGCGCGCTCGCCTCGAAGAATCCGCAGGCGACTGATCTCGCGATTGGCCTCGGGCAGGCGATCCTGCCGGAATTGCCGGACCAGGTAGACCGCGACGTGGTCGCGGCGGGAAACATGGCTGTTGAGGAAGATGCCATGCAGGGCCGGTTCACCGACCAGCTCGATCCGTCCCTCCTCCATCAATTCGCGTCGCAGCGCTTCGCCGAAGGTTTCGCCGACTTCGACGCCGCCGCCCGGCAGGTGCCAGCCCGCGACATAGCTGTGCTTGACCAGAAACACCCGGTTGTCGTTGTCCAGCACCACGGCGCGGACCCCGAGCGTCATGCCGCGGGCGAACCGCCAATAGAGATGGAAGATCCAGCGCAGCGCCGGCTCAAATCGCCTTCTGAGCTCCTGCAGGTTCATCGCCACTCGAATCCACAATAGGCAGACATTGCGTTTGATCCTTGCGTCGCCACCGCCGGCTTGCCAATACATTGCAGGATTTCACAGGATATGACGAGATGATCGTGCACGCGCGCAATCTCACAGCCGATCCGACCGGACGCGCCTGATGGCGGCATTCACGCTGGCCCATCTGTCCGATCCGCACCTGCCGCCGCTGCCCGCGGCACGGCTGCGCGATCTCGCGGGAAAGCGCGCGCTCGGCTATCTCAACTGGACGCGCAATCGCCACAAATACCATCTGCGCGAGGTGCTCGACACGCTGGTGTCGGACCTGCAGGCGCAGACGCCGGATCACATCGCGGTCACCGGCGATCTCGTCAATCTCGCGCTGGAGGCCGAATTTGCGCCGGCGCGGAAATGGCTGGAGAGCGTCGGCGCGCCGGACCGCGTCACGGTGATCCCCGGCAATCACGACGCCTATGTTCGCGCCACCCGGCATCGCTTCGCGGAAGCCTGGGGAAACTATCTCGACGGCGACGAGGCGGCGCATGGCGTGACATTTCCGTCGCTGCGCCGGCGCGGCCCGCTGGCGCTGATCAGCGTATCGTCGGCGGTGCCGACGCCGCCGCTCATGGCGACGGGGTGGCTTGGGCGCAGCCAGCTCGACGCGCTCGGAGCGCATGCTGGCGGGGCTATCGGCCGAACAGGCCTTCCGCGTGCTGTTGATCCATCACCCCTTGCGCTCGGACTCCCGCGTCAAGCGGCTGACCGATTCGGACCAGCTGCTGGCGCTGCTTGAAGCGGCACGGCGTGGAGCTGGTGCTGCACGGGCATGACCACATTCATTCGACGATCTGGATCGACGGACCGAAGGGCAAGATACCCGCGGTCGGCGTGCCCTCGGCGTCGGCGCTGGCGCATGGCCGCTATCCCGCACGCCGCCTATAATTTGTTTTCGATCGCGCGCGAGGGCGCGGCGTGGCGGGTCGAGCAGACCGTGCGCGGCATCGACGATGCGCGGCGGGTGCGGCAATTGCGGCAGGTGCGGCTGATCTAGGCGTCAGAAATTCCGCAAGGCCGCAACCAGCGCCAGGGCGAACAGCGCGATGCGCGCCGACGATGAAGCCGAGCACGAAGATCCAGAAGCCGCTGCGGCGCGGTTTCTCGGCGACGACCGGCGGCGGCGCCGGCATTGCCGCCAGCGCATGCTCGCGCTCGATCATGCGGCGCGCGACATAATCGGTGACGGCTGACGACGATAGCCGCGATCTCGTGGGATTCGGCGATCACGATGCGGCCGAAGCGGGTATCCTGCACGAAGCGGTAGATGCGCTTGTCGCGTCCCATCACGACATGGGCGACGACATCGATCCACAGCCGCGGCGTTTCGCCCTGGCTGATGCCGCGATCGAACAGGTCGACCTGTTCCGGGATCTGCGCGAACAGCGGGTCGAGCGCCTCGTTGAGAATTTCCAGCCGCGCCACCTCGGCGTCGCGCAGGTCGACGACGACGCCGGTGCGATCGGCGGCCTCGATCCGCGCCTGCCGGAGCGCATCGCGCAACCGGATCGGTCGTGATTCGCCGACGGCATGGCTTCCGATATTTGGCGCGTCTGACATCCGCTTGATCGCCTTTGTCCTGGTGATGCTACCCCGCTTTAACCTAGCAGTAACCATGTTCTCCGCAAAGGTCGTTTATTCCCAATGGCTTACGGTTTTGGCCCTTTCTTACCTCGCCCCGCTTGCGGGGAGAGGTCGCGCGCCCTGCGCGGCGGGTGAGGGGGACTACCGCGAGTCCGAGTCTGGAGAGACCCCCACCCCGCCCTCGCCCCGCGAAGAACGGGGCGAGGGATGACCGCAGCGGGAGAGGGGGAAGAGACCGAACATCAGCGGCCCCACCCGGGGTGCCGGATGAGGCCGCTGTTGTCCTTGGACGTTTCTTGATTTGACCGACCGATCAGGCGGTGACGCGCGAGGGCTCTTCGACGATGGAAAAGCGCACGCCGGCCTTGTGGCGGTTCTCTTCCGAGACCACGCGCCAGGCGTCCTCGGCTTCCTTGCGGGTCTTGAACGGACCCTGCACCTGGGCCGAGCCTTCCACGAGCTTGTGGAAGTTCATCGAACCGAACTCGCCGCCAATCACCCAGAAATTGCTGCCTTTGGTCATGATGGTCTCCTGCTGGTACCGTTAGCCGAACTGGTTCATCGTGTTGTGGGCGCCGCCCGCCTTCAGCGCGGCTTCACCGGCGAAATATTCCTTGTGCTCGTCGCCGATATCGGAGCCGGCCATGTTCTGATGCTTGGCGCAGGCGATGCCCTGACGGATCTCCTGGCGTTGAACATTCTTCACATAGCCCAGCATGCCCTGCTCGCCGAAATACTCCTTGCGAGATTATCAGTCGACAGAGCTGCCGTGTGATAGGTCGGCAACGTGATCAGATGGTGGAAGATGCCGGCACGCTTTGCCGAATCGGCCTGGAAGGTGCGGATGCGCTCGTCGGCTTCGATGGCCAGCGGCGTATCGTCGTATTCCGCCTTCATCAGCTCGGCCCGATTGTACTTGCTGACATCCTTGCCGGCTTCCTTCATCGCGTCGTAGACCTGCCAACGGAAGTTGAGCGTCCAGTTGAACGATGGCGAGTTGTTGTAGGCCAGCTTCGCGTTCGGAATCACCTCGCGAATACGGTCGACCATCTTGGCGATCTGCTCGATATGCGGCTTCTCGGTCTCGATCCACAGCAGGTCGGCGCCGTTCTGCAGCGAGGTGATGCAGTCGAGCACGCAGCGATCTTCGCCGGTGCCGGCGACGGAACTGATAGAGGTTGCTGGCAAGCCGCTTCGGACGCATCATCTTGCCGTTGCGGTTGATGATGACATCGCCATTCCGGGCGTTGGCGGCCGTCACTTCCTCGCAATCCAGGAAGCTGTTGTACTGATCGCCGAGGTCGCCGGGCTTGTGGCTCACGGCGATCTGCTGCGTGAGGCCGGCGCCCAGCGAGTCGGTGCGGGTCACGATGATGCCGTCTTCGACGCCCAGTTCGAGGAAGGCATGGCGGCAGGCCCGGATCTTCGCCAGGAACACCTCGTGCGGCACAGTCACCTTGCCGTCCTGGTGGCCGCACTGCTTTTCGTCGGAGACCTGATTCTCGATCTGCAGGGCGCACGCACCTGCTTCGATCATCTTCTTGGCGAGCAGATAGGTCGCCTCCGCATTGCCGAAGCCGGCGTCGATGTCGGCGATGACGGGCACGACATGGGTCTGGAAGTTGTCGATCTTTTCGATCAATGCCTTTTCCTTCGCCTTGTCGCCTGCCTTGCGGGCCGCGTCGAGGGCGCGGAAGATATCGTTGAGCTCACGGGAGTCCGCCTGACGCAGGAAGGTGTAGAGCTCTTCGATCAGCGCCGGCACCGAGGTCTTCTCGTGCATCGACTGATCGGGAAGCGGTCCGAACTCGGAGCGAAGTGCTGCGATCATCCAGCCGGAGAGATACAGATAGCGGCGATCGGTCGTGCCGAAATGCTTCTTGACCGAAATCAGCTTCTGCTGCGCGATGAAGCCATGCCAGCAACCGAGCGACTGGGTGTACTTGGTGGGATCGCCGTCATAGGCAGCCATATCGCTGCGCATCAGCGCCGCGGTGTACCGGGCGATGTCCAGGCCGGTCTTGAAGCGGTTCTGCAGACGCATGCGCGCCACGGCTTCGGCGGTGACGCCGTTCCAGGTCGGCTGGGTCTTGAGGAGCGCCTCGGCAGCTCCAATTTCGCTCAGATAGGAAGCCGGTCCCTGGATAGCCGGGTCACTGATCCCACGTGGCTGGTAGTTCATGTGCGTGATCCTTCGCTCTTCTCTCTATTCGACATTCGTGACAGTGCATTGCGAAACGTGGCGAGAGCTAAACGCTAAACTTCTTAATTCGTATAGATAGCTTGCATTCTAATGGTGATGTCATGTAACATATGAACTTGTCATAGATGTCATTTTGTAAATCTTGTCACAAATGCTAACGTCATTCCGGGACGGCGCGACAGCGGCGATCCGGAATCTCGAGATTCCGGGTTCGTGCGGAGCTTGTCATCGGGCGGCGCAGAGCGCCGACCCGTTGGCACGCCCCGGAATGACACAATGGTGAAAGAGGCTGCCATGGCCACCGATTCCGGAAAGAAGCTGTTTGTCGGCCCCCGCTTCCGGCGGATCCGCCAGCAATTGGGGCTGTCGCAGACCCAGATCGCCGAGGGGCTCGGCATTTCGCCCTCCTATATCAACCTGATCGAGCGCAACCAGCGCCCGGTGACGGCGCAGATCCTGCTGCGGCTGGCGGAGACCTATGACCTCGATCTGCGCGACCTCGCCACCGCCGACGAGGACCGCTTCTTCGCCGAGCTGAACGAGATCTTTTCCGATCCGCTGTTCCGGCAGATCGACCTGCCGAAACAGGAGTTGCGCGATCTCGCCGAATTGTGCCCCGGCGTGACGCATTCGCTGCAGCGGCTCTACGCCGCCTATACCGAGGCCCGCCGCGGCGAGACCATGGTCGCCGCCCAGATGGCCGACCGCGACGAGGGCACCCGCTTCGAGGCCAATCCGATCGAGCGCGTGCGCGACCTGATCGAGGCCAACCGCAATTATTTCCCCGAGCTCGAACAGGCCGCCGAAACCCTGCGCGACGAGTTGAACGTGCCGGCCGAAGAACTGTTCGCCGCGCTCGCAACGCGATTGCGCGAAAAGCATTCGATCGTCACCCGCATCATGCCGGTCGACGTCATGCGCGAGACCCTGCGGCGGTTCGACCGCCATCGCCGGCAACTCCTGATCTCGGAACTGGTCGACGGACCCGGCCGCGCGTTCCAGCTCGCCTTCCAGATCGGGCTTGCCGAATGCGGCGGCAGTTTCGAGGCCATCATCAATCGCGCCGGCCCGCTCGACGACACCCCGCGCCGGCTCTACCGGATCACGCTGGCGAATTATTTCGCGGCCGCCGTGATGATGCCCTATCAGGCCTTTCACGCTGCGGCGGAAAGCCTGAGCTACGATGTCCACGTGCTGGCGCAGCGCTTCAATGCCGGTTTCGAGCAGGTCTGCCACCGCCTCACCACGCTGCAGCGGCCCAATGCGCGCGGCGTGCCGTTCTTCCTGCTGCGCGTCGACAATGCCGGCAATGTTTCGAAGCGGTTTTCTTCCGGCACGTTTCCGTTTTCGAAATTCGGCGGCACCTGTCCGTTGTGGAACGTGCACTCGACCTTCGATACGCCGGACCGGCTGCTTGAAGCAGGTGATCGAACTGCCCGACGGCACCCGCTATTTCTCGATCGCGCAGATGGTGCGCCGTCCGGTGGCGCCGCATCCGCAACCGCAGCCGCGCTTTGCGATCGGGCTCGGGTGCGAAATCCGCCACGCCGCCAAACTGGTCTACGCCACCGGCATGGACCTGGAAAAGACCGAGGGCACCCCGATCGGCGTCAACTGCCGGCTTTGCGAGCGCGAAAACTGCAGCCAGCGCGCCGAGCCGCCGATCACGCGCACGCTGATGCTGGACGAGAACACGCGGCGGGTGTCGTCGTTCGCGTTCTCCAATGCGAGGGAGTTGTGAAGGGTGTGGGCTCTTGCCAGTCACATTCAAACTATTCCCCTTCGTCATGGCCGGGCTTCGTCCCGGCCATCCACGCCTTTCTTGCTCAAGCGAAGCAAGGACGTGGATGCCCGGCACAAGGCCGGGCATGACGAGCCTTGCTGTAATGCGCCAACGTTCAAATACAACTTCGCGATCCCGCGGCGCGATGCGTCCGAGGTGCTTGACAAGAAACTTCCGCCCCGGAGGGCGTGGGGAATGCCGGGTGCCCAATGCACCCGTAGCCTCGCGTGGGATAAAAAATAACCACACGAGTTAGTCACCACAGGTCCACCAGGATTACCCAGCATTCCCGCACGCGAATGGTTTTAACGGTTACTTCGTGCTCTCCCCGGTGATCGGGCTTTCTTGTCACCGTCACCTGCGGATGTTGCTCATCGCAAACTTGACGCCAGCGTCGAGGCGTCAGGACCACACGACTTCGCCGTCCGCGTCTGGCGCTTCGTTCGTCAAAGCAGGCACCCGCTACCGCGTCCACCGCATCCCGCCCCTACGTCAGTGACGATGGCCAACGCCCCTCTGTGTGGGACGGGATGGCGGGGATATAGACTGATTTGGGTCTTCGGAAAATCAGAATATTTTTGCAAAGAGGACTGGACAAACAAAAGCGCGCAGACGAACTGATTTGCCCGTCGGGCAGATTTGTTGATCCGGCTCAGGAAAATCGCACCGCATACGGCTCACGAAAAATCGCACCGTTCGTCATGCCCGGCCTTGTGCCGGGCATCCACGTCTTGCTTCACTCACGCAAGAAAGACGTGGATGGCCGGGTCAAGCCCGGCCATGACGAGTCTTTGTGAGTGACTGCTATTTCGAGCGAGGCTCTAAAGTCCGGGACGGCAACACCCGTTGCCGCTCACGGTCCCGCCGGGAACATTTTTCAGCCACGGAGAGAATCCATGCGTATTGCGGTCGTCGGCGCCGGCGGGATCGGCGGTGCATATGGCGCGGCGCTGGCCAGGGCGGGCGCCGACGTCACCTTCATCGCGCGCGGCGCCCATCTTGCCGCGATGAAAAGCGTCGGCTTGAAAGTCGCAAGTCCCCGCGGCGACACCCATCTGGTGCCGACGCACGCCACTGACGATCCCGCCTCGATCGGCAAGGTCGACATCGCCTTGTTTTGCGTCAAGCTGTGGGACGTCGAAAGCGCCGGCGAGACAATCAAGCCGCTGATCGGCCCCAGCACTGCCGTGATCCCGCTGCAGAACGGCATCGACGCGCACGAGCGGCTGATCCCGATCCTCGGCAAGGATGCCGTGATGGGCGGCGTGGCGCAGATGTCGGCCTCGATCACGGCGCCCGGCGTGATCACGCAGGTCGGCACCTTCATGCGCATGGTGTTCGGCGAGCTCGACGGCAGCCGCAGCCAGCGCGGCGAGGATTTTCTCGCGCTGTGCCTGAAAGCCGGATTCGATGCGAGCTTGAGCCAGCAGATCCTCACCGAGCTCTGGATGAAGTTGATCCTGCTCGCCGCCAATTCCGGGATGACGGCACTGGCGCGCCAGCCGATCGGGGCGCTGCGCGACGATCCGGATATACGGCCGATCTTCGAGGCCGCCTGGCAGGAAGTCATCGATGTCGGCCGCGCCAAAGGCGTCGCGCTGCCGGCCGACGCGCGCGACCAGATTGCCCAGATAACCGCGCATCTGCCGCCGGCCATGAAGGCGTCGATGGCGCTCGATCTCGATCGCGGCAACCGGCTGGAGCTGCCCTGGCTCGGCGGCAAGGTCGCCGAACTCGGCCGCCAGCTCGGCATCCCGACCCCGACGAACAGCATGATCTATGCGATGCTGAAGCCGTATGTGATGGGGAAGATGGGGTGAGCGGTCCTCGTGGACATGCGCTGCGATCCCTTTGATGTCCGCTGCCTGAGGGTAAAGCGGACATCATTCAGGGCGGCGTCGAGGTCCGCAAATCACCCGAAACCGACCAGAGTCCTCGTCTTGAAAAAACAAAAAACTAACATGACATGGCTGGCCGCATGTGCAGATGCGGAGAACTAAGGACGATTCTTCGAGACAGGATCCGGGGTGAACATTTGATTGCTGAACGGGGATTTGCGTCGGAACTCGCACGAGAATAAAATCAATGCCGGCAGCTCGATGGCACTGATTGCAAGCGTCAGTAATTTGGTTATACGCAGCCTCGAACCGCGAATTGTTTTTGCCCTGAATTGCTGCGCGAATCTCTTTCAATGCCGGATCGGTTTTTTCGGTAATCAAATTGGCCTGAGCGAGTGAGTGCGCTTCCGGGTAAAGCTTCTTGATCCGGTCAACCGTCGCGACAAGCTGCTTCAATTCATAATCCGCGAGCTTCCAATTTTCTAGCCGCTCTGAGTACCAGAGCTTATAGTGCCTTAGTTGTGTCAAAACCATAAGATCGGCCAGCGTCGGCCGCGCTGCATCTTGATCTTCGGCAACTGCACTGGAAGAGCTTCCGAGAGAGACAATAATAGCTGCACCGCAAAGCAGCGCCGCGAGAGTTCGTTTTGGAAAGAAATGCTTGCTCATTGCGCACCTCTCTTCGCCACCACCTAAAACTCTGCTCTATTTTGTTTTGGGGCGGGTTGATCCAAATCAAGGGGATACTGCGCTGCTATGGCCACTTAGGTGCCCCACCACGGACGTGGAGCAACGTCTCAAGTGCATGCAGCGATCTACCATTGGGAGGTGATGGAAATAGTTCGCGTGACGATATTGCATTCGCGATTATCGGTATTGCTCTCCCCCGTTGCCACCTATCTCGGGGCTTTCGCGGGCTACCTCTATGGCGCCTTTACCGATGGCGGCGGAGTTGGATGAGTTCCTTGGCCACAAAGCAATGACGTGTCGGCTAGTTGGGTGCGCCGAAGCTATTGAACTTTGTGGCAGGGAGTACCGCCCATGCGAACCCCAGTATTGGAGAAAACCAGATTGAAGTGCATGCCGCCTTGCAGAGGTGCCCACGCAGTGACGATTGTACTCGCGTACAATTCGGTGACCGTTCCATAGCCGCGAACCGTATAGGCACGCACGTCACCAATGTCCGGCGAACTGAACTCTATGAACGGCGCGCTCATGTTATTGTTGGAACTGTGATCCGCCACACACTCACTCTCTCGGCATCTGGCCCCACCTTGGAGCAACGAAACGTACCAGCTATGTCAGCTTGGTAGTCGGCCCGAGCCGAAAAAGAAACCAAAGCAAATGCGAAACAAATGAGTCTCTGTGGCCATTTGAGGAGTGCACGAGCGGCGTGGCGTTTGCTGGAATTCATCCGGCTACCCCTACAATCGCAGCCATCGGACATCGCGGTTGCGCGCGCTGAGGTCAGAAATTGACCCACAACTGCCATCAAGCCCGCAATACGCTATTCTCGTCGCGTTGCACTGCGTTGACGGCGAATGCGACCGCATCATCGGCGACGTAAATACCCGCTCAATCGGCTGTGCGCCCTTCGGCTATTTTTGCTGAATACGGCTTAGGTATTCAACCAAGAGGAGAACACTGGCGCGTATGTAGGCCTCCTGAGCATACGGAATATCGGCAAAGTGTTCAGCGGCACTGACCGCGTATCGCATGCCCCAAATAGGCATGTCACGTGGACCGTGACTAGCGATCTCCACACGCCCGTCAATCACGCTGCTGATGCGCTCGGCTGGAAATACTCCCCCATTTTTCTTGGCTAGCGCTGTCAGGTCTGGTGGCACGACCTTCAGAGCTTGACCGAAAACGCCGTTGCCCTTCGCATCCATCCCATGACAGATGCTACACTGCACCTCATACTCCTTTTGACCACGATCGGTCTTTGCCGTTTGAGCAAATGCCGTCGCATTCAGCGAAAACGTAGTCGTCAGTATGAGAATAGCCAGCGTAGCGTTTTTCATAGCCATCTCCACGCCAGACCTTTTTAGAATTTCTATTATTAACTGACCGGCAGGCGTTGATATAAATCAACGTTAGATTTCGTCGCGGACATTGCGCATCGGATCAAATGGCAATTCACGGTGCCGCCGAATACAGCTAGCTTCGCTGCTCGATGGGCCTAAGTCCGTTCGGCGCCTTCGCCGCTTTTCACTCGCTGGCACTCGGGCAGCGGGCCGCCGGAAATAACGGCGTTATTTGTTTTGCCTGCCCGCCCAGACAGGGCGAATGTCTGATTGAATAATGATGCTATTTGCTGCGATGCATGAGTCGCGTCGGATGGGTTGAGCTAACGGGTGCGCGAATGCGCGGCCGCATGATGAACAGCTCCACGATACCGATCAGTTGCCCGTCTGAGGATGGGCCATCGCTCTGCCCAACCCAGGACCGGATCGCTTCCATCGGAACAAAGCGTACGTCTGCGCCAGCGCGCCACGCCCGGGTTGTGCCGTTTCGCGCCTGCCATTAAGCTCCGCCTCGGCACCTACCGGGCCGCAGCCAACAGGATCAACCTCATGCCGACCGCGGGCCTGGCCCCCCTGGACGAGACCATCACGATCGCGGAGCTCACGCGCGATCCCTATCCGATCTACCGGCGCCTGAGACGCGAAGCGCCGGTATTGCGGGTCAAATCCGTGGGCCGCACCTTCCTCACCAAGGCCGCCGACACCAGATACGTGAAGGACAACGCGGCGCTGCTTCAGCTCCGACGACCCGAACACGCCGATGAAGCGCGCCTTTCTCGCGCGTACGCTGATGCGCAAGGACCACGACGAACACCGGACTGAGCGCATGGCGATGATGCCGGCCCTGATGCCGAAGACGATCGAATCGGTGTGGGCGCCGCTGTATGCGGAACTGGCCGCGGCGTATCTTGACCGGCTGCCGCGCGGCGAGGTGGTCGACCTGTTTCCCGCGCTCGCCGGACCGCTTGCGGCGCGGATCCTGGCGCATGCGATCGGCGTTCCGGACGCGAGCGATGCGGACATGCAGCGATGGTCGCAGACGCTGATCGACGGCGCCGGCAATTTCGGCTGGACGCCGGGGCCGTTCGAGGCGACCGACATCGCCAATGCCGAGATGGACAAATGTATCCGCGCCAACGCCGAACGCGTGCGGGCCGAACCGGATTCCTCGGCGCTCTCCTTCATGGTGAACGCGAAGAAGCCGATTCCGGAAAGCCAGATGATCGCCAATGTCAAGATCGCGATCGGCGGCGGCATCAACGAGCCGCGCGACGCCCTGCTGACGATCCTCTACGGCCTGCTCACCCATCCGGACCAGCTTGAAGCCGTGCGCGCCGGCGGCAAATGGCGCTCCGCCTTCGAGGAAGGGGTGCGCTGGGTGGCGCCGATCCAGGCGAGTTCACGGCTGGTCATGGAGGACACGGAGATTCGCGGCTGCTTTATCCCGAAGGGCGACACGGTGATGACGATCCAGGCGTCGGCCAACCGGGACGAGGACGTCTTCGAAGATGGCGAGAACTACAACGGGCTGCGCGATCCCAATCCTCACCAGGCCTTTGGCAACGGCCCGCATCATTGCGCGGGCGCGCAGCTGTCGCGGCGAACCGTCGGCGTCATCCTGCTGCCCATGCTGTTCGAGCGCTTCCCCAACATGACCTTGCCTGACCCTGCCAGCGTGCGCTGGCACGGCTTCGGCTTCCGCGGCCCGCTCAATCTGCCGCTTCTGCTGCAATAGGCCCGGCGCGAAAGAGAGGCGTTTTTATTTTGCCTCATAGGGCGGGTAGCACAACGGGGTCCGCGCAAGGCGCGGCCCGATGACAGGCTCCGGCGCAACCCGCCTCTTCATCGAGCTGCGGATTCGGGATAGGTTCGACCGAGGAGTAGAAGGATTTCACCGGCAGACCGTTGCGTGCACCCGAAAATCATCATCTCAATAACGGGTGTAAGCGCGTAGGATATTCTGATGGGTTTCGCTAGGGAGCTCAACCCATCCTACGCGCTAACTGGCGGAACAGGTGATCCAGGATCCATCCAATCAAAGGCCCGGAGGTTTTGTGATGAATGCGATTATCCGTATGGGATTCGTCATGCTGGCATGTACGCTTTCCGCGATCGAAGTCGCCGCGCAACCCGCCAATTTGGGATGCTCACCGGAGAATTCGACCCTCACCGCGCAAACATTTCGCTGTGACGGCGGGGTGACAATCGTGGCCGAAAATGGCGCACGATACGTATTGCATGATCGTGATGGCAATGGCCGCGTGGATTCGGCCGAGCTGAGCAGCAAGGCCCTGCTGATCGAGGTTCCGAAGAAGCCGGGCGCAAACAAATTCCAGGTTACGACACCGCAGGCGATAGCGGCGGTGCGGGGCACGAAATGGGCGGTTGATGCCGTCGAAGACAAGACTTCCGTCTTTGTCGTCAATGGGCGCGTCGCCGTCAGCCGGCGAACCGGCGGTTCAACCGTAACGCTGGGGCCGGGCGAAGGCGTCGATGTAGAAGCGGCGGGTCCCTTGACCGTGAAGCGTTGGGGTCCCCCCCGTGTGGCTGCCTTGATGGCGCGGCTCGGACAGTAAAACAGCAGATGGGTGGCCGCCGTCTCCAGACCATATCTGCCCTGGTTCTGGCAGGGCTATGGGGGTTTGGCGTCCATTTCGGATCCTCTCACGGTCAGCTGCGGTTTCTCGACCGCGCCGAATCCGCAATGATCGACTTCCGAACGCTGGTTCGCGGCGCAAGAGTACCGCCGGACCTGGTGACCATTGTCGCGATCGACGACGCCGTGGTGAAGCAGATCGGCAGCTACCCGCTCGCCCGGATCGATCTTGCCGGGATCATCGACGCGATCACGCGGCTTGAACCGAAGGTCATCGCGCTCGATCTGCTGCTGGTCGACAAGGGGACCGACGATGGCGATGACGCCCTGGCGAAATCGCTGGCAGGCCGGCCCACGGTCATTGCGGCGGCCGCGGTCTTCCCGGAAGCCAGTCAGTCTTTCTTTGCAGGGGATGGTTCGAGCCCGCTCGCCCGGCTGCCAAGAGCGGAGAGGTTTTTGCTTCCATTAAAGAAATTCGCCGACCAGGCGCAAATCGGCATCGTCAACGTGGCGACCGATCAGACCGGGATACCTCGCTCGATTCCGATGCTTTTTCGAACGGACGACAAGATCGAGATGTCGTTCCCGCTCCGCGTTGCCACGCTGGCGATTGGAAAAGAGCCGACGATCGAGCCAAACCGGCTGATCCTGGATCAACGGTCGATACCAACCGACCCGGATTATACCCTGCCGATCACATTTTATGGCCCGCATCGCACGATCCGAACGATCAGCGCGGCCTCGTTGCGTAGCGGCGATACTCCCAGAGATGATATTCAAAATCGAATTGTCGTCATCGGTACCACCGTCACGGGCGGCGGGGATTTTTTCCCGACACCCTTCGAGCCGCTGATGTCCGGCGTGGAGATCATTTCCACCGCCATCACGCAAATGATGGCCGGAGATGGCGTGCTGCGGAGTTCGATCCGCGCGCACCGTTGACGGCGTGGTTGCCGTCATGCTGCCGATGGTTCTCGTCGGCTTGCTGGCCTGGCGACGAAGCGTGGCAGGCCTTGTCGCGGCCACCGCCATCGTCCTGGCCTGGATCATGGCAAACTTTCTTGCCTTCTCATCGGGTATCTGGCTGAGCGTGGCTGTGCCGGTCGCCGCTGCCGCGCCGCCGGTCCTTCTGTTCGCAGCCGTTCAACTCTGGTCGGGGAGCCGGCGGGCACGGTATTTGGCCATGAGGAGTGAATTGCTCGAACAATTTCAGGCTCCGAGCATCCAGAAGTGGCTGACACGGGATCCCAACTTTCTCATCAAACCTGTCCGTCAAGATGCAGCCGTCGTCTTTATCGATCTGTCGGGATTCACGACGCTAAGTGAGCGGCTTGGACCCGACAGGGTGCGCGAGCTCTTGAAGGATTTTCATGCCCTGGTCGACAGGGAGGCAGTGACCTGCGGCGGAATAATCACGAGCTATCTGGGGGACGGCGCCATGATCCTTTTCGGCCTGCCGGAGGCCGCCAGGGACGATGCGTTCAGGGCCGCAGAATGCTCGGTCGCACTGTGCGAGAGCGCGCAGCGATGGCTCACCTCTCTACCCCCATCGATCTCGTCCGGACTTGGATTTAAGGTCGGCGCGCATTTCGGGATAATTGTTGCCTCCAGGCTCGGAGGCGGAAGCTACCAGCACATCACGGCGACCGGGGACACGGTTAACGTGGCGAGCCGCCTGATGGAAGCGGCGGCCAATCATGGGGTAGAGCTTGCATTGAGTGACGAATTGCTCAGCGCGGCAGGGGATTGTGCCGTGTTCAAATCGGGTGCTCTTGCGGGACCTGAGGAAACGCGAATTCGGGGCCGCTCAGGCTCAGTCGCGATCTGGCTTTGGGAGAGCGATTCTTCGGCGCAGCGCCATCAAGGGCTCGCCGGTTGGTAGCTTGGTTGCGGCAAGAATACGATTGACGTTTCCCGCCGGATTGAATTCCGTAGCGCTGGCGGCATCACCAACCAGCGCCACGAGGGACCTTGTCATGACCCATGATCAGGAGACCATCAGCCCGGCCCGATTCCGGGACCAGATCGTTTCCTTCGGCGCGTTCGGCGCCGGCCAAGAACATCGACATCCCGTCCGCGTCACCGGTCAACTATTATCAGGTCATCAGCAGGCCTGCGGATATGCCGCGGGTGACGATCGACGGCAAACTGTTTCTGCCCGCCTCCGATAGCCGCGCCAATACCGGGAAATTGCCGCTGGTCATGATCGTGCCCGGCAGCCTCGGGGTCGCGCCGTCGCATGTCGCTTACGCCGAGACCCTCACCGGCGCCGGATTCGCCACCTTCGTGCTCGACAGTTTTGGCGCGCGTGGCGTTACATCGACGGTCGCCGACCAGACCCAGTTCTCGTTTGCCGCCAGCGCCTATGACGTGCTTGCCGCGTGGAAGGTTCTTGCCGGCCTTCCCGGGATCGACCCATCGCGGATCGGCGCGCAGGGACACAGCCGCGGCGGATCGGCGGTTCTCACCGCGGCGACCCGCCGTTTCGCGGACGCCGTGGTAGGACCAGGCTGCGGCCTGAGCGGCGTGCTGGCCGCCTATCCCTGGAGCGGACACCAGTTTTGCGACCCCAGGGGTCGGCGCCACGACCATTCGTGTCCTGATGGGAGATGCAGACGAGTGGTGTTCGCCAATGCAGGTCCAGGGGCATTGCCAGGCGATCCGCGTCTCGGGCGGCAATGTCACCATGCGGCTGGTTGCAGGAGCACACCACAGCTTCGACCGCGGCACCCCGATCGCGGATGTCGCCGATGCCGCCGTTTCACCCGCTGCCCCGACTGCCTATATCAGGGATGACGGCGCCTTCATCCATCCAACGCAGGACCTGGCCGACGCCGATCTCGGCGATCGCGACCTGATGGTCTATGCGTTGAAGTCCGGCTATGGACGAAAAGGCGCCAAGATCGGAAGCCGGGCCGGCGACAGCGAATTGTTCAGGGCAGACATGCTTGCATTCTGGAAGCGGCTGTTCGGCAAGCCCGCCTGAATCTTCCCTGCCGCGCGCCGCATGTCCGTTGTTGAGATAGCTCAGCGGCGACGGCTCCTCCGCGGGCCGGCTACGGTGAGCAGGAGCCGGCGCGGCCGGCTCGCTATGCCAGCGTGTGCACGATCACCGGGCCGGCCACCGCGGTGGCCGGGCCAACGAGCAGGGGTGCAAGGTTTTGCTCGATCCAGGCGAGCGCACGCCTGTTTGCCTCCTCCGCTCCCGCGTGATTGTTGAAGACGCTTATCGCCGTTACGGTGTCGTCGGGTGCATAAACCACATAGTAAGCCATGAAGCCTTCGACATCACTGATGATCGGAATGGCGCCCTCCTTGATTCTGCGCGCGAGCTCTTCGGCCATGCCAGTCCTTGCTTTAGCTTGACGAATGGCGGCGTACATAAGACCCTCCTTCACCGGCGAGGCTGCCCAGGATCGCTGCGACGGCGATCATCCATCACACCCGGGCGGGGCGAGCAGCAGGATTTCCCCGCGCCGAATATTACGCCATCCAGCGTAACCACACCAACGCAAACCGGGACCTGCGCTTACGAACTCCCACGCGTGCTGCTACCGTTGCCGTTCCAGAACCGGGTCAGGGCAGAAAGGAAAGGCGATGTCAGCGGAAATCAACATCTACAATCCGGGGGAACTTGGCCCTCCGATGGGGCAGTACACCCACGTGACGCGCGTCAAGGCGAGCGAATTCCTGTTTATCGCGGGAATGCTGTCGGGCGACGCCGCAGGCAATGTCATCGGCGAGGGCGAATTCGACGTTCAGACGGCGCAGGTGTTTCGCAATATCGAGGCGGCACTGAAATCGGCCGGAGCGTCCTGGGCCAACGTCGTTCAGTTCACGACATACCTCGTCCATTCGCAGGACATCCCGAAATTCATGGCGTTCCGGTTGCGCGAATTCCCAAGGATGTTTCCGGACGGCAAATATCCGCCGAACACCCTTCTCATGGTCGACCGGCTGGTCAAGGAAGCTTTCCTGGTCGAAGTGCAGACGATCGCCGCCATCTGATCAGGAGGCCACCGGTTGCGCCCGGTATCCGATTGTCGAATACTGGCTGCGCCACGACCCCGGCAACAACGGAAAGCACGACGCCGTCGATCGACGGCGCGGCGCTGCAGCGACGAACGACTGGGGCTGACGCCCATGGAGGAAGACCGATGTTATTCTACCGAGCCATGACCTGCGAGAACGTAACCATCAAAGGCGACCAGGGAACCCCGATTACCGCTTACGTGGCCAAGCCGTCCGGTCCCGGCCCGTTTCCGGGCGTGGTCCTGGTCCACCATCTCCCGGGCTGGAGCGAGTTCTACATCGAGACGACGCGCCGGTTCGCCCATCACGGCTATCTCGCGATCTGCGCCAACCTCTATGAGCGTGCGGGCGAGGGCAACCCGGACGACGTCGCCGCCAAAGTGCGCGCCGACGGCGGCATTGCCGACGCCCAGATGGTCGGCGACACCGAGGCCGCGGTGAAGTGGATGCGCGCGCAGTCCAACCACAACGGCAAGGTCGGCATTTTCGGCTCCTGCTCCGGCGGCCGGCACGCCTTCATCTATGCCTGCCAGAAGAAGGACGTCGATGCCTGCGCCGAGCTCTGGGGCGGCCGCGTGGTGATGGGCAAGGAGGAACTCAATGCCAAGACGCCGGTCGCGCCGATCGAGATGACGAAGGACCTCTGTTGCCCGCTGCTCGGCATATTCGGCAACGACGACCGCGCGCCGAGCCCCGAGCAGGTGAACCAGCACGAGGCCGAGCTCAAGAAATGCGGCAAGGCGCACGAGTTCCACCGCTACGACGGTGCCGGCCACGGCATCTTCTATTGGCACCGGCCACTCTACCGGCCCGAGCAGGCCATGGATGGCTGGAGCAAGGTGTTCGCCTTCTTCGGCAAGCATCTGGCGAAATAGGAGGGGTGCGGACATGTGCACGTCCATTATCGAGATCGCGCGCGCGGAGGGCATGGCAAAGCGCGGCGACGAATGGTTCCCGCTCTCGCTGGCGGTGGTTGCCTACGACCACGCGCGCCATGCGCCGCTGGGCGACGTCATCACGCTCGACTTCATCAACACCGGCCTCGAACCCGGGGCGCGGGCCGCCATCGAGCTGACGCTGGAGACCGCCAGGGAGCTGCGCGCGGCTCTCGACCGGGCGATTGCTGCCGCCGAGTTCGAGGAAGCGGAAGTGAGGGGCAAGGGTGCCGTGGCGAGCCTCGTCCGGGCAGCGTCACGCGCGAGATGAGCCGGGCCTGCGGAGATTGGCCGCGCCGGCAGACTTTATTCTTGGCGAAGGCCTGTTTTTATTCTTGGCGAAGGCCCTTTCGCCCAATGAAAAGCCGGACCGTTATGCAGCAGCCATCTGCATAAGGGCCCGGCCTGGCTATTGCGCGGATGTTCTGTAGGCGGAAGCTGCCGCCCGTCCGTGTTGCGAAGT
This sequence comes from uncultured Alphaproteobacteria bacterium, assembly GCA_963778925.1. Taxonomy (GTDB): domain Bacteria; phylum Pseudomonadota; class Alphaproteobacteria; order Rhizobiales; family Xanthobacteraceae; genus Bradyrhizobium. The sequence continues at coordinate 172,683 of CAVZWE010000007.1, forward strand.
GTAACGGACTCAGATGCTATCCGAATGCCATGAGGTTTTCGTCAAACGGTTACTTCTTTTTCTTCTTGGCTGTCTTCTTTGCCTTCTTCGCCTTCTTCGCTTTCTTGGCCATATTGCCCTCCGTAGTCCCAAGGTTGGTTCAATGCAAGTCGACATCGACTTGCATGCATTCAGACTACACCATAATTGCAAAATTGATACTGCGCGCTTCGAACAAGGTAAACGACGGTCGCGCCGCGGCGATCGTGGCGAATGCGTCCGGACTCGCGAGGCGGAAAATTCTGCTGATGGCAGCCGATGAGGTGATCGAATAATCGTCGTGTGTGCCATCGTGCAAAAGTCTGCTTGCGTTTGTATCGATCGCGCGTTCAGCGCCCTCGCACCAGCGACATCCACCGCTCCGTTGCCTCGATCGCCGGCGCCCACAAGTGATCCGTCGGCTGGCCGCGATGCAGCGCTTTGCCGATTTCGCAGATCGCCATGAACGCGGCCGAGCGCGTCTCCTCGACTTCCAGCGACTGCTCGCCGTGCGCCTGAACCAGCCCGACCAGTCCGTTGAGGATCGGCAACGCCGTCTGCGCCGGCTCGCGTTCGGCGGCCTTCAGGGCCTCGATGACTTTTGCGGCCTTCTCGGAATCATTCATGTGCGAAGCCCTGCCCGGTCCTGATGCCGGCGGCGCGGACCACCCTGGCTCATTTTTCGGTCTCCTCCGCGATCGGCCTGCCGAACTCGGCCGCTGCGCCCCCGGCGGTACCAAGGCTATCCCGATTCCTGCTACCCCGGCAGTGGCCCGGCTGCCGGGTGTGGCATAAACCAGGCGCGCCGGCCAATCCGACTGTTGTCCGCGATCGAAACTGTGCCGCGCGACCCGTTGGCTAATCCGCCCCACCGGCTATGGTGCTTCGGCGCCCTGCCTAGTCCGACCCCGAGAATGGATAGCCAAATATGTTCGTTTCCTTTTTCCCCCGCCCCAAGCTGTTCTTCCTGTCGACCATCGTCTGGACGGCACTGGCGATGACGTTCTGGTACAGCTACGCAAACGAACTGATCGGGTCGTCTGCGCCCGGAATCGTCGGCGTGTCGCTGTTCTGGTCGGCGCGCTCGCTGTGGTTCGATCTCTATTTCGCGCTTTGCGTCGCCATCTTCGCCGGCGGCTGGATGGTATTCGCGCCACATCCCTGGGCGGCATGGTCGATCCTCGGTTCCGCGCTGATCCTGTTCACCTCCTACTTCCAGGTTCAGGTCAGCGTCGCCGTCAACAGCTGGTTCGGGCCGTTCTACGATCTTGTCCAGGCCGCGCTTTCGCACTCGAGGCCGGTCACGGTCGAAGAGTTTTACAACGAATTGCTGACCTTTGCCGGTATCGCGCTGGTCGCGGTCGTGGTCGGGGTGATGACGCGGTTCTTCGTCAGCCACTACATCTTCCGCTGGCGCACGGCGATGAACGACTTCTACGTCACCTACTGGCCGCGGCTGCGCAGCATCGAGGGCGCCTCGCAGCGGGTGCAGGAAGACACCATGCGGTTTGCGTCCACGGTCGAAAGTCTCGGCGTCAATCTGATCAGCGCGGTGCTGACGCTGTTGGCCTTCCTGCCGGTGCTGCTGCGGCTCTCCAGCAATATCACCGAGCTGCCGCTGATCGGTTCGATCCCCTATCCCCTGGTGTTCGCCGCAGTGATCTGGTCGGTGGTCGGAACCGGCGCGCTGGCGCTGATCGGCATCCGCCTGCCCGGGATCGAGTTTTTCAACCAGCGGGTCGAGGCGGCCTATCGCAAGGAGCTGGTGTTCGGCGAGGACGATGCGGCCCGCGCCGATCCGCCGACCCTTGGCGTGCTGTTCGGCAACATCCGCAGGAACTACTTCCGGCTTTACCTGAACTTCATGTACTTCAATATCGGCCGCATCGTCTATCTGCAGACCGACGTGATCTTTCCCTACGTGCTGCTCGTACCGACCATCGTTGTGGGCAAGATCACGCTCGGCACAATGAACCAGACGTTGCGCGCGTTCAGCGAGGTGCGAAGCTCGTTCCAATATCTCGTCAACTCCTGGAGCACGATCGTCGAACTGATCTCGATCTATAACCGATTGCGGGGATTCGAGGCCAAGATCGAGGGCGAGCCTTTGCCTTCGATCGAAGCGCAAACCGAGCCGCAGTCGCTGTTATAGCGGGGGCGCATCTGCCGGCCGCATAATTGCAAAGCCCGCCGGGCGATTGCATACTCGATCACAATGTTCTGAAGGTATTTGAGGAAATCAGCGATGGCGGACGCCGATCTGGATATCGTAATCCGGCAGCTTGCTAAGCAGCAGTACAAGGGCCTGATGGCGGCGGCAAAAAGCCGGCGCGATCGGTACCTCGGCCTCGCCGCCAAGGCGAAGGACGGCGCGACAAAAGAAAAATACAAGCACATCGCCAGGCACACCATGCTGCAAGGCGTCGCCGCCGCCAAACGGCTGCAGATCTCCGCCGACAATGCCGCCGACAGTTACGCGCGGTCGATGCGGCAAGCGGCAGAAGCTGCCCCGGTCAAGAAGCCGGTCAAGAAGACAAAGGCCTGACCCATTGTCGTCCCCGCGAAACGCCGGGACCCATAACCACAGGCATTGATAGTTGAGTGAAAGTCGTCGAACAGCGTCTCTCAAAACCAACGGCACGGCGTATGGGTCCCGGCGTTCGCCGGGACGACATCAGCAGTGTGCCTCCTTCATCCGGCTGACGGTGTATCCCGTCCCGAGGGGCGCCGTTCGTCGCTGGTGCAGCGGAACAGGACCTCGATCGTCCCCAGCATCAGCACGATGGCGATGAACGCCAGCAACGCGCTGCGCGGCGTGACCTTCGGCTCGGGTTTGCGTTCGATGACGGGCGGCGAAGTGACCTGAACGATATCGACCCAGCGCTCGGTAACGGGGGACTGCGGCGGTTCGATATTCGCCGGGCGATCCGGCGATGGCGTCTGCGCCGCCGTCTGCACCGGCTTCTGCACGGGTTCGTTGTCAGGCAACATCGCCGCCATCGGTTCACGCCATTTCGGCTGAACACTTCGCTGGACTCCGGCGATCCGATGATGCCGCTGTGGCTGCAGCGCGTTCCAGCAATGATTCCGGCCATGCCAATAGAGATGCGCCGAACCAAAATGCCGGCGCGCCTCGGTCCTGCTCATGCACGACGGCGAGGCTGCCGACGGCGCTGCCGCCATCAGCACGACCAACATCGAAACAGCAAGCACCGCGACAGGCATTGGGTCGCTCCGTTTCGGATACGGACGTTGCCTCCGCCGAGGTTTTGGCTGGTGGTAGAGTCTACTAGTTGACGAATTGCAAACGAGCTACGGCATTAAAGGACAACATGCTTGTCCCATTAACCATGGCCGGCGCCGACAAAGTGCGACCAAAAACTGTGCGGTGGTGCGCCACCGCACGATTTGACGGTTTCATGTCGGCGCGGCAAATTTTCCGGCGCTATCGCGGCGTCAATGCGGCGCGCCGCAAATGCGTTTCCAATTTCGGTCTCAAATTTGCCCGCCGACTCAATTCATCTCGATTCGATTAGGCGGATGGGGGCGCGTTCGGTTATTTGTATTGGGAGTTAGCCATGCCAATAGAACATCTGCGTAAGCAAGCCCGCCCCGGCGAACCGTCGCTCTGGGCTGATGATCCCGACGACGACGCTGTTTCGGTGCTTGAGCAAAATGCCCTTCGAGAGGATGAAACATCACTTTGGGGCGAGGAACCCTCCGACGAGGTTTACTCGCTGCTTGAGGAGAACGCCCGGCTTCGAGGGCTTCTGGTTCAACTATCGGACCTGATCCGCAGAAACGTCCGCTGACCTGCCAATTGCTGGCGCGGCAGTTGACTAACGGAAAAAGTGCGAGCGTGCGGGTTTACAACGCAGGCTCGTACTCTTCAGGCTATTGCCGATCATTTCGCCGCTTCAAGCTCGGCCAACACCTTTGGCGGCGACATCGGCAGGCTGTAGAAGCGTTTCCCGAGCGCGTTGTGAACGGCGTTGGCGACCGCGGCCATCACCGGCACCAGCGGCACTTCGCCGACTCCCTTGACGCCCTGCGGATGCTTCGGGTTCGGCACTTCGACCATCACCGTGTCGAGCATCGGCAGGTCCGAGCATACCGGCATGCGGTAGTCGAGGAAGCCGGGGTTATCGACCTTGCCGTCGCGGTTGTAGATGTACTCTTCGTTGAGCGCCCAGCCGATGCCTTGCGCGACGCCGCCCTGCATCTGGCCCTCGACATAGCCCGGATGGATGGCGCGGCCGACGTCCTGCACCGCGGTGTAGCGGATCACGCGCACGATGCCGAGTTCGGGATCGACTTCGACATCGCAGATGTGGGTGCCGAAGCCGCCTTCGGCGCCTTCGGTGTTGAGCTGCACGCCGGCGCCGATCGGCCCGCCCATCTGCGGGGCTTTGGCGGCGAGATCAGCCAGCGTCAGCGGCTCGAACTGGCCGGCATTGGGGCTCACCGGATGCGCCGCGCCGTTTTCCCATTTCACGGCTTCGGGATCGATCTGCCAGATTTTTGCGGCGCGCTCGCGCAAGGTGGCGATCACCTTGTCGGTCGATTGCGTCACCACCATCGCGGAGGCAAACAGCACGCGGCTGCCGCCGGTCAGGTTCGAGAAGCCGATCGTCGCGGTGTCGCCGATCAGGACCGACACGCGGCGGTAGTCGATGCCGAGCAGCTCGGCGCAGATGTTGGCGATCGCGGCGCGCGAGCCGCCAATATCGGGATGGCCGGTGGTGACGACGACATTGCCGTCCTCGGTGATGTTGACCTGCGCTGAGGATTCGCCGCCGGCGTTGAACCAGAAGCCGCTGGCCACACCCCTGCCCTGCAACTTGCCGAGCGGCGCGGCGTAGTGCGGATGCGCTCTTGCCGCTTCCAGCGTCTCGATATAGCCGATGCGCGGAAACACCGGGCCATGCGCGGCCTTGGTGCCCTGCCTGGCGGCGTTCTTCAGCCGCAGCGCCAGCGGATCCATCTTGAGCGCTTCGGCCAGCTCATCGAGCACGCACTCCACCGCATAGGCGCCGATCGGCGCGCCCGGCGCGCGATAGGCCGCGACCTTGGAACGGTTGGAGAGCACGTCGAAGCCGACCGAAAGCACGTTCGGGATGTCGTAAGGCGAAAAGCTGCACCCCACCGCGCCACGGATCGGCGAGCCCGGCAGCGCGCCGGCCTGCAGATAGAACGTGCCTTGCGCGGCGACGATGGTGCCGTCCTTCTTGGCGCCGATCTTCACCGTGCTCTTCGAGCCTGACGTTGGGCCCGTCGCCCGCATCACCTCTTCGCGGGTCATCACCATCTTCACCGGACGGCCGGACTTTTTCGCCAGCAGGGCGGCGAGCGGTTCGAGATAGACGATGGTCTTGCCGCCGAAACCGCCGCCGATTTCCGCCGGAATGGCGCGGATGTCGCTCTGTGGAATGCCGGTCAAGTAAGCCGTCATGGCGCGCACCATGAACTGGCCCTGGCTCGAGCTCCAGATCGTGGTCTTGTTGTCGGCGGCGACGCTGATCAGGCAGGCGTGCGGCTCGATATAGCCCTGATGCACCGGGCGGGTGGTGAAGCTGCGCTCGATGACGATCTCGGCTTCCTTGAAGCCCTGGACGACGTCACCCTTCTTGACCTCGATACGCCCTGCGATGTTGGACGGCTTGCCCTCGAATTTCATGAACTCGTGAAGAACAGGCGCGTCCGGCTTGATCGCATCGTCGATCTCGACCGTCCACGGCAGCACCTCGTAATCCACCTCGATCAATTCGCAAGCCGTTGCCGCGATCGCTTCCGTCGTGGCGGCAACCGCCGCGACGGGGTGGCCGGGGAACAGCGCCTTCTCGCGCGCCATCACGTTGCGGCACATCCAGCGCATGTCCTGGATGCCGAGCATGACCGACTTGTCGACCGGAAAGTCCACGATATCGCGCGCGGTGACCACCGCCTTCACGCCCGGCAGCCGCTCCGCTTTCGAGGTGTCGATCGATCTGATGCGCGCGTGCGGATGCGGGCTGCGCTTGACCTTGCCCCAGATCATGCCGGGCATCGTGGTGTCGGCGGCGTAACCCGCGCGCCCCGTGACCTTGTCGACGCCGTCTGGGCGAATGGTGCGCTGGCCGATCCACTTGTTGTTGGTAATGATGTTCATTGCGCCGCCTCCCGCATTTCATCCGCGGTTTCCAGCACCGCGCGGACAATCTTGTCGTAACCGGTGCACCGGCAGAGATTGCCGGCCAGCCAGAACCGCACCTCTTCCTCGCTCGGCGACGGATTCTTCCGTAACAGCGCATCGGAGGCGACCAGCATGCCCGGGGTGCAGATGCCACACTGCAGCGCCGCCATTTCCAGAAATTTTTGCTGCAGAGGATGCAGCCTGTCGCCGTTGGCCATGCCTTCGATGGTACGGATATCGCGGCCTTCGGCTTCGGCCGACAGCATCAGGCAGGAACAGACCAGGCGATCGTCCAGCATGATGCTGCAGGCCCCGCAATCGCCGGAGGCGCAGCCTTCCTTCGAGCCGGTCAGGCCAAGCGGCCCGCGCAGCGCATCGAGCATGGTGTCATCAGGCTCGCAGAGAAACTCCATCGGCTCGCCGTTGATGGTGGTGGAAACATGCAGTTTGGTCATGGTCTTCAATTCCCTCCGGCGGCGCGCTTCGCGGCGATCGCAACCGTGCGCTTGAGCAGTACGCCGGCAACTTTGGTGCGGTAGGCAATGGTGCCGCGCTTGTCGTCGATCGGACGGCAGGCGGCGGAGCAGGCACTCGCGGCGGCACTCAGTGCCGCGTCGTCGAGTTTGCTGCCGATCAATGCTTTCGCCGCGGCCTCGACCAGCAGCACGGTCGGCGCCACCGCGCCAAGCCCGACCCTGGCTGCGGTGCAGACGCCACCCTTCAGCGTCAGGCTGACACCGACGCCGACCACGGCGATGTCCATTTCGGTGCGCGGGATCATGCGCAGATAGGCATCGCCGGAACCCGGCGGCCGCGGCGGCAGCGCAAAGCTGACGAGAATTTCGCCGGGCAAGAGATTGGTGCGGCCGGGACCGGCCGGCACTTTCTCGACCGGCATTTGGCGGCGGCCGTTCGGCCCCTGCACCGTGACGATGGCGCCGGCTGCGACCATCGCCGGCACGCTGTCGCCGGCCGGAGAGCCATTGCACAGATTGCCGCCCGCCGAGGCCCGCCCCTGGACCTGGGTGGAACCGATCAGGTTGACCGCCTCCAATACGCCGGGCCAGACCTTGCCGAAGCGGGCATGTTCGCCGAGCACCGCGCCTGGGACGGCGGCACCGATGCGGAAGCCGCCATCGGCGGTTTCCTCGATCGCCGTCATCTCCGCAATCTTCTTGATGTCGACGATCAGGCCCGGCCGTACGCTGCCTGCGCGCATCTGCACCAAAAGATCGGTGCCACCCGCCAGAATGCGGGCCGCACTCCCCGCGGCGGCAAATGCGCTGACCGCTTCATCGAGCGTGCGCGGCGCCAAATATCGGATATCCGTCATGATCGTTCCGTCATCTCCCCTGTGTGCACGCCCCTGTGATCTCAGGCTCACCTTATGCTGGGCTTGCGGACGGGGAGCCTACACGGGCCGAAACGATTGGAACAGCCTCCGGGGTCCGGTTCAAACGGCATGCTCCCATGCGTCGAGCGCGCGTTTGCGCCTGCCATCGCTCCGATGCTACGACAGGGCCGCCTTCCCCCAATTCGCACCCAACCGGTAAGTGCATGCGAAGCTTGTCAACGGCCCGATTTCTTCCTGGCGCCGCCTTGTTGGCGCTGCTGTGCGGATCGCAGCAAACATTGGCCCAACCGGCGGCGGCGCCGGCCAGGCCAGCGGCAGCATCGGCCAAACCAGCCGTAGCACCCGCTCAGCGTGGCGCCGCCTGCCATAACGGCATGAGTTTTGATCGCTTCCTCGCTGACCTGAAAGCGCAGGCGGTGGCAACCGGAGTGTCGCAGCGCACGATCGCGGAAACGTCGCCATATCTCGTCTATGACCAGGGCATCGTCAATCGCGATCGCGGCCAGCGCGTGTTCGGGCAGGTATTCACCGAGTTCGCCGGCCGCATGGCCGCGACCTACCGGATGCAACAGGGCCAGGCCAAAATCAAAGCTCACGCCGCGGCATTCGCGCGCGCCGAGAAGGAATATGGCGTGCCGCCGGCTGTGATCGCCGCGTTCTGGGGGCTGGAAAGCGATTTCGGCGCCAACATGGGAAACCTGCCGACGCTACGCTCGCTGGTGTCGCTGGCCTATGATTGCCGCCGCTCCGAGAGGTTTGCGGGCGAAACCATCGCCGCGCTGAAGATCATCGAACGTGGCGACCTTGCGCCTGCCGAAATGGTCGGCTCCTGGGCCGGCGAACTCGGACAGACGCAATTTTTGCCGACGCATTATTTCAACTACGCGGTGGATTATGACGGCGACGGACGCCGCGACCTGCTGCGCAGCCCGGCCGACGTGATCGGCTCGACTGCGAACTACATCGCCAACGGGTTGAAATGGCGGCGCGGCGAACCCTGGCTGCAGGAAGTGCGCGTGCCGCCGGACTTACCTTGGGACCAGGCCGATCTGACCATTCAACTGCCGCGTTCGAAATGGACGCAGCTTGGCGTGACCTATGCGGACGGCAAGGCGTTGCCGAACGACAACCTTCCGGCGTCGCTGCTGCTGCCGATGGGCCGGATGGGACCGGCGTTTCTGGCCTATGCGAATTTTGCGGCCTATACCGAATGGAACAACTCGCTGATCTATTCGACCACCGCCGGCTATCTCGCCACCCGCATCGCAGGCAGCCCGCCAATGCTTCGCCCGGCAGCGCCGGTCGCGCAATTGCCCTTCAACGAGCTGCGCGAACTGCAGCAACTCCTGGTGCGCGCAGGCTTCAATGTCGGCAAGGTCGACGGCGTGATGGGCCAGCAAAGCCGCAGCGCGGTGAAGGCGATGCAGATCAAATACGGCCTGCCTGCCGATTCCTGGCCGACCGCCGAATTGCTGGCGCGGATGCGCGGCCCGCGCGCAAATGCCGCTTCGCAATGACGGAGCAACCGATATTCCCGTCAATGACATCCTCAACCGAAAGAGCATCCCATGTCCTTTTATGACGCTTGCGTTCCAGCCTACCTGCAAATTCTCGGCAGTCTTTCGGCGATCCTCACCAAGGCCGAAGGTCACTGTGCGGCGAAGAATATTGCACCCGAAGTGCTGCTCGGTGCGCGGCTGTTTCCGGACATGCTGCCCTTGACCAGCCAGATCCAGACAGTCTGCGATTTCGCGGCCAAAGGCTGCGCGCGCCTGACCCACAGCGAGGTGCCGTCCACCCCCGCCACCGAAAAGACCTTCGCCGAATTGCAGCAGCGGCTGGCCAACACGATCGCGTATGTGAAGGCCTACAAACCGGAACGGTTCGACGGCGCCGATGCCCGCGATGTCAGCTTTCCCGCCGGTCCCGACAAGACCATGACGATGAAGGGACAGCAGTTCCTCAGCCATTTCTCGTTGCCGAATTTCTACTTCCACGCCGCCATCGCCCACGGCATCCTGCGCCACAGCGGCGTGGAAATCGGCAAGCGCGATTTTCTGGGGGCGAGTTAGTTTTGTCGCCGTTGGGAGGAGGAGTAATCCAGTTGCATTTAATCCAGCGATAAAGCTGGATCGCTTCGCTCGCAATGACGGAGTAACAGATGCTAAAGTCCCGCGGGGCGAGCGAGACCTTTCCCCATCATTGCGAGGAGCCAACGGGTCGCGCGAAGGCGATGACAGGCTCCGCGACGAAGCAATCCATTCTTTTTCGACGGCAGCCATAGATTGCTTCGCGGAGGTGACAGTGCCGTTCGACCACCCCTGCACCGGCTGGGAGGTCGCCTATGCTGCGCTGTTTCCGATTTCGAAAAAATAATCCTGCGTCGGCGCGCTGATGCCGTTTCTTGATGCAGGTCATATGGCGGGCCATCGGGCGGGGCTAATCTGCAATTTCGTGATAGCTCGCGGCTTGCCGCCGCGGTCCGGCATCCACACCTGTTTGACACCTGCCTTTTCTCACTTGCCATCCTCCTGCAAATCCCGAGAGCAACAAAAATGAGCACGCCGACCAAACTCTTCGAGCCCTTCAAACTTGGCCCGATCACGCTGCCCAATCGCCTGGTGATGGCGCCGCTGACCCGCAATCGCGCGGTCGCTGGCATGGTGCCTGGCCCCCTGGCGGTGGACTATTACGGGCAGCGTGCATCCGCCGGCCTTCTGATCACCGAGGCGAGCCAGGTTTCGCAGCAGGGTCAGGGTTATCAGGACACCCCCGGCATCTATTCCAAGGAACAGGTCGCGGGCTGGCGCAAGGTGACAAACCGCGTGCACGAGCGCGGCGGGCGCATCTTCATCCAGCTCTGGCATGTCGGGCGCATTTCGCACATTTCGCTGCAGCCGAATGGCGGCGCGCCGGTCGCGCCCTCGGCGATCCGGGCCAAGGGCAAGACTTTTGTCGGCGGCACGTTTACGGATATCTCCGAGCCGCGCGCGCTTCTGCTGGAAGAAATTCCAGGGATCATCGAAAGCTTCAAGCGCGGCGCGGCGAACGCGCTCGAGGCAGGGTTCGACGGCGTCGAGATCCATGGCGCCAACGGCTATCTCCTGGACCAGTTTGCCAAGGACGGCACCAACAAGCGTACCGACGCCTATGGCGGATCGATCGAGAACCGCGCCAGGCTGATGCTCGAGGTCTCCAAGGTGGTGGCCGCGGAAGCAGGACCCGAGCGGACCGGTATCCGCATTTCGCCGGTGACACCGGCCAATGACGTCTCCGATTCCAATCCGCAACCATTGTTCGACCATATCGTCGAGCATCTCAACGCGCTGAAGCTTATCTACATCCACGTCATCGAAGGCGCCACCGGCGGCCCGCGCGACATCGCGCCGTTCGGCTACGCTTCGCTGCGCCAGCGTTTCAAGGGGGCCTATGTTGCCAACAACGGCTATGATTTCGAACTCGCCACCAAGGTGCTCGCGGCGGGCGCCGCCGACCTGATCGCGTTCGGAAAACCGTTCATCGCCAATCCCGATCTGGTCGAGCGCCTCAAGCGCGGCGCGCCTTTGAATACGCCCGACAAGGCGACGTTCTATGGCGGCGGCGCCAAGGGCTATACGGATTATCCGGTGCTCGGCGAAGCGATGGCGGCGCAGTAGGGTCGCTGCTTAAACCGTCATTCCGGCTCCGCCTTTCTGGGCGCAGGCCCGGAATGACGAATAGAAGAAAGGCCGGGATCGCTCCCGGCCTTCGTTGTTTTCCTGGATGGCCGCGTCATCGGTGCGAAGATGCGCTTCGCGCTTATACCCGGCCATGACGAGGTCAGGAAACCTCAGTTCGAAGCGCGCTTCGGAGGCGTGGCCGGCCACGACTTGACAAGCGTGTCGTAGTCGACGGTTTCGCCCTTCGGTTTCTCGTTCGCCAGCTTGCGCTGGGGCGCGATGTTGCCGTCCTTGGCCGACTTCGCGAACCAGAATTCGGCAAACTCTTTCTTGTTGAGCTTCGGACCGCACGCGCCTTGCACGCCGGATTTCTCCAGACGCTCCATCACCGAGTCCTGCGCTGCTGCCAGAGCATCCATCGCCGCCTGCGGCGTCTTCGCACCGGACGACGCATCGCCGATGTTCTGCCACCACAATTGCGCCAGCTTCGGATAATCAGGCACGTTGTTGCCGGTCGGGGTCCACTGCACGCGCGCGGGCGAACGGTAGAACTCGATCAGGCCGCCGAGCTTCGGCGCGCGCTCGGTGAACGACTTGTCCCAGATGTCGGATTCACGGATGAAGGTGAGACCGACATGGCTCTTCTTCAGGCTCACCGTCTTGGAGACGATGAACTGCAGATAGAGCCAGGCCGCCTTGCGGCGGTCGGCTGGCGTCGACTTCAGAAGCGTCAGGGATCCTGCGTCCTGATAGCCGAGCTTCATGCCGTCTTTCCAGTACGCACCGTGCGGAGACGGCGCCATTCGCCACTTCGGCGTGCCATCGGCATTCATCACCGGTCCAGGCTTCACCATGTCGGCGGTGAAAGCCGTGTACCAGAAGATTTGCTGCGCGATCGCGCCTTGTGCCGGCACCGGTCCCGATTCGGAGAAGGTCATGCCTAGCGCCTGCGGCGGGGCATATTTCTTCATCCAGTCGAGATATTTGACGATCGAATAGACCGCCGCCGGGCCGTTGGTGTCGCCGCCGCGGTCGACGGATGAACCGACCGGACGACAGCCTTCCATGCGGATGCCCCATTCATCGACCGGAAGACCGTTCGGGATGCCCTTGTCGCCGTTGCCTGCCATCGACAACCACGCGTCGGTGAAGCGCCATCCCAGCGACGGATCCTTCTTGCCGTAGTCCATGTGGCCATAGACCTTGACGCCGTTGATTTCCTTGATGTCGTTGGTGAAGAAGTCGGCGATATCTTCGTAAGCCGACCAGTTCACGGGAACGCCGAGGTCGTAGCCATACTTGGCCTTGAATTTAGCCTTGTACTCGGGATTAGAGAACCAGTCGTAGCGGAACCAGTAGAGGTTCGCGAACTGCTGGTCGGGAAGCTGATACAATTTCCCGTCCGGCGCTGTAGTGAAGGATTTGCCGATGAAGTCATTGACGTCGAGCATCGGATCGCTGACATCCTTGCCTTCGCCGGTCATGTAGTCCGACAGGATGATGGTCTGCCCGTAACGGAAGTGCGTGCCGATCAGGTCGGAGTCATTGATCCAGCCGTCATACACGTTCTTGCCGGACTGCATCTGGGTCTGCAGCTTCTCAACCACGTCGCCTTCCTGAATGACGTCGTGCTTGACCTTGATGCCGGTGATTTCGGTGAAGGCCTTCGCCAGGGTTTCCGATTCATACGCATGCGTCGTGATCGTTTCCGAGACGACGTTGATATCCATCCCTTTGAAGGGTTCGGCGGCCTTGGCAAACCACTGTAGTTCCTTCAATTGATCGGCCTTGGACAAGGTCGAGGGTTGAAACTCGGTATCAATCCACTTCTGCGCGGTTGCGTCGTCGGCAAACGCCGGCGCGGCAATTGTAACAGAAGCCGCGATTAGCGCCGCGGCACTGCTCATTGTCAGAAAACTGCTCTTGGTCAAGGGACCGTTCCTTCTCCTAAAGTGTCGCATGTTGGTTCCTCCGTTGCAGCGACAAACATACCCAGGCCCGGGTTGATCCCGGATCTGCTCATTTTCGCTTGTTCAGACGGTGCGAAAGATCACAACGGCCGAAACAAGCGAAACCACGGTGGCGAGCCACAGGCTCGACAATTCGATACCCTCTCCGATCGGGAGCGTCAGAAGCGTGTCGGTGCCGACCAGCCCGATCCACAGCAGATGGATCACGGCGGTCATGATCAGTGAAATGAACAGGCGATCGCCGCGCGTCGTCGGAATATGCAGGATCCCGACGCGCTCGGCTTCCGGATAGGCGATCGCAAGCCACGTCATGACCGCAAGCGTCGTCGCCAGCAGCCCGAAGAAAATCGCGGTCGGCAGCGTCCAGGCCATCCATGCGATACTTTCCATGGTGCCCCCTAGACCCTGCCGAGCGCGAAGCCGCGCGCGATGTAATTGCGGACAAACCAGATCACCAGCGCGCCGGGAATGATGGTCAGGACGCCGGCCGCCGCCAGCAGCCCCCAGTCCATTCCGGCCGCCGAGACGGTTCGGGTCATGACGGCCGAAATCGGCTTGGCGTTCACCGACGTCAGCGTCCGCGCCAACAGCAACTCGACCCAGGAGAACATGAAGCAGAAGAACGCTGCGACGCCGATGCCGCTGGCGATCAACGGCACCAGGATCTTGATGAAGAAGCGCGGGAACGAATAGCCGTCGAGAAACGCGGTCTCGTCGATCTCGCGCGGCACGCCGGACACGAACCCTTCCAGGATCCACACCGCCAAGGGTACGTTGAAGATGCAGTGCGCCAGCGCCACCGCCCACGGCGTATCGAACAGATTGATCGCCGAATAAAGATTGAAGAACGGCAGCGCATAGACCGCCGCCGGCGCCATCCGGTTCGACAACAGCCAGAAGAACAGATGTTTGTCGCCGAGGAAGCGGTAGCGCGAAAACGCGTAGGCTGCCGGCAAGGCGACCGAAATCGAGATGACGGTGTTGATCAGCACATATTTCAGCGAATGGATGTAGCCGGAATACCAGCTCTCATCGGTGAAGATCCGCATGTAATTGGCAATGGTCGGCTGATGCGGCCACAACGTCATGGTCGAGACGATCTCGGTGTTGGTCTTGAAGCTCATGTTGACCAGCCAATAGATCGGCAGCAGCAGGAAGATCAAAAACAGCGAGAGAATGACGCGGCGTCCGGGAATCGAATGCATCATGCGACTCCCTTGTTGGCCGGGCGTTCGGCGCCGGCATTGGTCATGACGGTGTAGAACACCCAGCAGACGATGATGATAATCAGGTTGTAGACCAGCGACAGCGCGGCGGCCTTGCCAAGGTCGAATTGCCCGAGCGCGATCTTGACCAGTTCGATCGAGATGAACGTCGTCGAGTTGCCCGGCCCGCCGCCGGTCACCACGAACGGCTCGGTGTAGATCATGAAACTGTCCATGAACCGCAGCAGCACCGCGATCAGCAGCACGCGATTCATCTTCGGCAACTGGATCGCGGTGAACACCGCCCAGCGCGATGCGCCGTCGATCTGGGCGGCCTGATAATAGGCATCGGGAATCGATTTGAGGCCGGCATAGCACAGCAGCGCGACCAGGCTGGTCCAGTGCCAGACGTCCATCACGATGACGGTGGCCCAGGCGTCGAAATCGTTGGAGACGTAGTTGTAGTTCAACCCGATGCCGTTGAGCGCATAGCCCAGAAGGCCGATGTCGGGCCGTCCAAAAATCTGCCAGATGGTGCCGACCACGTTCCATGGAATGAGCAGCGGCAACGCCAGGATCACAAGGCAGGCCGCCACGGTCCAGCCCTGGCGCGGCATCGACAGCGCGACCACGATGCCGAGCGGAACCTCGATCGCGAGAATCACGGCGGAGAAAAACAGGTTGCGCCATAGCGAGGCCAGGAAACGCTCGCCGAGATCGGTCGACGGGTCGAGCAGTTCCTTGAACCAGCCGACGCTGTTCCAGAAGAACTGGTTGTTGCCGAAGGTGTCCTGCATCGAATAGTTGACCACCGTCATCAGCGGCAGCACGGCCGAGAACGCCACCACCAGAAACACCGGCAGCACCAGGAACCAGGCCTTCTGATTGACGGTCTTGTCCATCACGCCGACCCCTCGACCAGAAGGCTGTCGGCATAGACATGAACGTGCGAGGGGTCGAACACTAATCCGGCGGCCTTGTCGGGAACCGAAAATCCCGGCGGCACCCGCGCTGCAAATTTGGCGTCGCCCACCCGAACGCGCGCAAAACGAACCCGGCCGAGATCATCGATCCGCTCGATATCGGCCGACAGCAGCCCCGGCGCCGGGGCTGCGACGTCGACGAATTCGGGGCGCACGCCGATCTCGATCCTGGCGCCGGACGGCAGGCCGTTATAGCTGCGGTTCAGCGCGATGGTGTGGCCGTCGATCCGGGCCTCGCGGCCCCTGACCTCGGCGGGCACGATGTTCATGCCGGGCGAGCCGATGAAATAGCCGACGAAGGTGTGTGCCGGTTTGTCGAACAATTCCGCCGGCGTCCCGCTCTGCACCACCCGGCCCTCATGCATCACCACGACGGTATCGGCGAAAGTCAGCGCCTCGGTCTGGTCATGGGTGACATAGATCATGGTGAGATCGAGCGCGCGATGCAGCGCCTTCAGCTTCGAGCGCAACTGCCATTTCAGCTCGGGGTCGATCACCGTCAGCGGCTCATCGAACAGGATCGCGGCGACATCGGATCGCACCAGGCCGCGGCCAAGCGATATCTTCTGCTTGGCGTCGGCGGTCAGGCGCTGCGCCTTGCGCGAAAGATAGGGCGTGAGGTCGAGCAGCCGCGCGATCTCGGCGACCCGCGCGTCGATCTCGCTCTTCGGCACGCCGCGGTTTTTCAGCGGAAATGCAAGGTTTTGTCCGACCGTCATGGTGTCGTAGATCACCGGAAACTGGAACACCTGCGCGATGTTGCGCTTCTGGGTTGACAGCGGCGTGATATCGACGCCGTCGAACAGGATTTTTCCGCGCGACGGCGTGACGATGCCGGAGATCAGATTGAGCAGCGTGGTCTTGCCGCAGCCTGACGGCCCGAGCAGCGCATAGGCGCCACCCTGCCGCCAGGTCATCGAGATCGGTTTCAGCGCAAAGGATTCCAGAGCTGCGGCATTGCCGCTGTAGGAGTGCGCGAGATCGACGAGGTCAATGCGGGCCATGCGGCATTTCCCTCACATTGCGCCCGGTGCGGCGACCAGACGGCCGGCCGCGTCGAATACGAAGACGTTGTCGGGATCGAGCACGGCATCGAGCACATATCCGGGCGGGAACTCATGCACGCCCTGCAGCACCGCGACCCAGTTCGAGGCATCGCGGTTGAGATGCACAAAGCTCTCCGAGCCGGTGATTTCGGTCACCGTGACGGTGGCGGAAAACGCATGACGGCCGGCGATGCCGTTGGCGACTTCCAGCTGGTGGGCGCGGAAGCCGACCCGGTAGGCGCCATCGCCGAGGCTTGCATAGAGTCCCGACGCCGGTGCCTGCACGCCGCCGGCATATTGCACCGAGCCGTTGGTCTTTTCGATGCCGACGATGTTGAGCGGCGGATCGGAGAAGACCTGGGCGACGCGCAGGGTTTCGGGATGGCGATAGACCTTCGAGGTATCGCCGGCTTGCAGGACCTCGCCCTCCCACATGCAAACGGTGCGGCCGCCCAGTAGCAGCGCTTCGGAAGGCTCGGTGGTGGCGTAGACGAAGATCGCGCCGGAGGCCTCGAAGATGCGCGGCAGCTCGGTGCGCAATTCCTCGCGCAGCTTGTAGTCGAGATTGGCGAGCGGCTCGTCGAGCAGCACCAGGTCGGCGCCCTTGACCAGTGCGCGTGCGATCGCGGTGCGCTGCTGCTGGCCGCCGGACAAATTTAGCGGCGTGCGGCTGAGATAAGGCTCGAGCTTCAGGAGTTTGGCGGCCTCGTGGACGCGCTTGTCGATTTCCTCGCGCGGCCTGCGCTGCACCCGCAGCGGGGATGCGATGTTTTCATAGACCGTCAGCGAAGGATAATTGATGAATTGCTGATAGACCATCGCTACCGAACGCTGACGCACGTCGACGCCGGTGACGTCCTTGCCGTCGACCAGCACGCGGCCGGATGTCGGCGCATCGAGGCCGGCGAGCAGCCGCATGATCGATGTCTTGCCTGCCAGCGTCGGGCCGAGCAGCACGCTCAATGTGCCGCGCTCCAGCGCCAGCGAGACATTGCGAATCGCCGGAATGCCGTCGATCGATCGCGTGACGTTTTCCAGTGTAACGGTCATGTTCGCCCTCCCGCTTCAAGCAAGGGACGTTCGGAGGAACCTCGATGGGCCGCGATCCAGTCGTCGATGGCGGCAATCTCTGTTGGCGACAGCCGCAATCCAAGCTTGGATCGCCGCCACACGATGTCTTCGGCAGTCGAGGCCCACTCCGATGACATCAGGTACCTGACTTCGCTCTCCGTCAAGCTGGCGCCGAAGGATTGACCGAGATCGGCAAAAGATTTTGCGCTGCCGAGCAGTTTTGTGGCGCGGGTGCCGTAGGCGTGCGCCAGCCGGTTGGCATGCGCCGGCTCGAGAAACGGATAGCTGCGCACGAGTTCCGCTGCCAGCGCGGCGATTGCCGAAACATCCATGTCGCCGCCCGGCAGCGGCGATTTCGCGGTCCATCCCTCGCGCGCTTTGGCGCTGCGCAGATACGGCGACAGCCGTTCGAGCGCCTCCTCGGCCAGCCGCCGGTAGGTCGTGATCTTGCCGCCGTAGATCGACAATAACGGCGCACCGCCCGGCGTATCGAGTTCGAAAACGTAGTCGCGGGTGGCGGCCTTGGCTTCGCTGGCGCCGTCGTCATACAGCGGCCGGACGCCGGCATAGGTCCAGACCACGTCCTCCGGCTTGACCGGTTTTGCGAGGTATTCGCTGACGGAATCGCAGAGATATTTTATTTCCTCGTTCGACGCCTTCACCTTGGCGGGGTCGCCATCGAAATCGCGATCCGTGGTGCCGATGAGGGTAAAGTCGTCCTGATAGGGAATTGCGAACACGATGCGGCCGTCGCTGTTCTGGAACATATAGGCGCGGTCGTGCGCATAGAGCTTTCGCACCACGATGTGGGAGCCCTGTACCAGCCGCACCTTTGCTTTCGCGTTGACGCCGGCACCCGAGGCCAGCACCTGCTCGACCCAGGGTCCGCCGGCGTTGACCAGCACGCGGGCCTGAATCGTGGCGCGCTCGCCGCTGAAAGCGTTTTCGACCGTGACCCGCCAGATCTTGTTGTCCTGCCGGATCTCGACCGCACGCGAGCGGGTGCGGATATCGGCGCCGCGATCGGCCGCGTCACGCGCGGTGAGCACCACAAGGCGGGCGTCGTCGACAAAACAGTCGGAATATTCGAAGCCTCTGGTGTAGCGATTGGGAATCAGCGGCTTTCCGACCTCGTCGCTCCTCAGATCGACCGAGCGCGTCGGCGGCAGCAGGTTGCGGCCGCCGATATGGTCGTAGAGGAACAGGCCGAGCCGCAGCAGCCAGGCCGGGCGCAGGCCTGCATGGTGCGGCAGCACGAATCGCAGCGGACGAATGATGTGCGGGGCGATCTGCCAGAGGATTTCGCGCTCGATCAGCGCCTC
Source organism: uncultured Alphaproteobacteria bacterium (assembly GCA_963778925.1). Lineage (GTDB taxonomy): Bacteria > Pseudomonadota > Alphaproteobacteria > Rhizobiales > Xanthobacteraceae > Bradyrhizobium. The sequence goes on from CAVZWE010000007.1 coordinate 191,483, forward strand.
GCGGACCAAACGAAACTCGTAATATTCGAGATAGCGCAGCCCGCCATGCACGAGCTTGGTCGACCAGGACGATGTCCCGCTCGCCAAGTCATTCATTTCACACAGGAAAACAGTATTTCCGCGCCCGGCCGCATCACGCGCGATACCGCAGCCGTTAACGCCGCCACCGATGATAGCGAGGTCGAAAATCCGCTCCAAAGACACTTCCCCCGGCGTTCGCCTATTCACTTTGGCGATTTCGCTTTCGGTTTGGAATAAATCACAACCAAATGTGAAAGCAAGCGAAAAGGGTGAATAAACAACCAAGGTGGGCTTCATCCCTCGAGACGCAGTCAAGAAGCCGCGCCTCGGGATGAGCTCATGCCGGGGTCGCCCGCAGCAATGCCGTTCAGGACACGCCGGTCGTCAACTCGGGATTGCCGCCCGGCCTATTCGGAGGCACCGGGTTGATTGAATCTCATCGTCGCTGGGTCCTGCCGAGCGAGTGCACCATCCGCCGGCGCGAGCGCAGGTTTCCGGATGTTAGGCCGCTCCTTCAGAATGCTATCAAGGTTGCATCCATCATGCCGTGAGAGAACGCCTGATCGGATCTGAGAAGCCAGAAATTCGTAAAAATGTGCCGATCAGGTTTAGCCTTCGAGAAGGGTTTGCTGGTTAAAGGCAACAAGCAGCCCAAGTAGTCGGATGGTGTCGGTCCGTGCCCACCAGAGATTCGAGGTGGAACGTGAGAGCCTATTCGTTCTTCGTGGTTTCGGCCTTGGCGGCCGCCGTTACGTTTGCTGCCTCCGGCGAGCGGTCCAAGCCGGAACCGTCTGAATCGCAAATGGAATCATCGTTCCGTCAATTTCTTTCCACCTTGGAGAAAAGACCCGACATTCAATTCGTCGAATTCAAGAAACACTCCTGCAAAGCCTCCGCCGCCGCGCCCGGACATCATTGCCAATTCACTTATTCCACTGACTTGCCTGCAAACCAGATCGCAATCCTCCCGCCGCACGCCACTATTTCGGGCACGTTCTTCGCGGACGGCGACGGCCAGCTCGGATTTGAAATGGCGATCGGATAGGACATCCATTTTAGCGCTGATCGCTCGATCTGTTGCGCCAACAGGAAAACTCATGTCGAATGAATCTCACAAATGGATTCTTGGTCTGGCATTACTTGGTATGCTGGTCGATACGGCGCTTCCCCATCCCAGGCTGGAAGTTAAGGACGAATATCAGTACAAAGGAATGATTCCGCAGCACGCTGTGCAAGGTTTTGCCAATGAACGGCAGTGGCTATTCGCGCACCGAAAATTTCGAAACAAGTGCGTGCTGGAAGCCCTGGCGTACGAAAGCAAGCGCTCGGGAAATGTGGAATTTGCATCCGGCCGATTAAGCGAAATTTTTGCAGTTTCCGATCCGCGTGCACCGAATAACGACTGACACCCCCGCCTCAATCGAAAGTCAGCAACTCACACCTCGCGCAGCCTGACAGCCGTCGGACCAGGCGGCTCCACGCCAGTCTCGTCGATATCGGCCGACGGCTTCGGCATCGCCTCGATCACCTCGATGCCGCGGGTGTGGCAGATGTTGGCCAGTCCTGCCGGCAATGCTGCGTCGGTGACGAAGGTCTGGATCTGGCTGATATGGGCGATGCGCACCGGCGCGCTGCGCCGCAGTTTTGTCGAATCGGCGACCAGCATCACGCTGCGCGCGTTGGCGATGATGGCCTGGGCGGCCTGCACCTCGCGATAATCGAAATCCAGCAGCGCGCCCTCCTCGTCGATCGCGGACGCGCCGATGATGGCGTAGTCGACCTTGAACTGGCCGATCAGGCTGATCGCGGTCGAGCCGATCACCGCGCCATCGGCGCGGCGCACTGCGCCGCCGGCCACGATCACTTCGATGCGCGGGTGGCGGTAGAGCAGCATCGCGACATTGAGGTTGTTGGTGATGACGAGAAGATCCTCATGCGAGGTCAGCGCGGTCGCGACCTCCTCGGTGGTGGTGCCGATATTGATGAACAACGAGCAGCCATTGGGGATCAGCGCCGCAGCGGCGGCGCCGATCGCCTTCTTCTCCTCGGCGGCGACGAAGCGGCGCGCCTCGTAGGCGAGGTTCTCGACGCCGGAGGCGATGATGGCGCCGCCGTGAATCCGGGTCAGCGAGCGGTGATCGCAGAGATCGTTGAGATCCTTGCGGATGGTCTGCGCCGAGACCTCGAAACGACGGGCCAGATCCTCCACCATCACCCGGCCGAAGGCCCGGGCGATATTGAGGATCTCGGATTGGCGGTGGGTCAGGCCAGTCACGGCGGCACCTCGGACGAGAACGCACCCCCTCATGGTGCGGCGGTTCGGCGATCCGGTCAACGCGGCAGATCGGCCGCAACGGCGGTCCGAGGGCGGAAAGGCGAATTCTGGTTAAGGGGCTTCCGCAGCTAAACGGTCGGTGCCGTTACAATTTGTGCCCCTTCTGGCGCAGCGCCTCGGTCAGACGCACGCGCAGATCCTCTGCCGCCTTGCGGCTCGCATCCTGGCTCACCTGCGCCGCCTGCTGGGTGATGGCCGGCGATTTTTCGAGAAGCTTTTGCCCGACCGGCTGACGATAGAACGCCTCTATCGCACTCATCTCGCCGACCGTGAAATTGCCGGCATAGACGGTGGCGATGGCATCGATCATCGACGCATAATAGGGTTTAAACGCTTCTTCTATCATCGGCATCATCGCATCGTAATCGCGTTCAATCTCCGGCCTGTCCTGGACCAGCGCGGGCCTGAGGGTCATCAGGATTTTTGGCAGCAGCGCCTTGTATTGATCGGGCAACTTCATTGTCGTCACCAGGCTGCGCGCCGCCGTCATGGCGTCGGGTGATGGCGTTTGCGCCGAAGCGCAAGCCGAAAACAGAATCACGCTGGCGATGATCAACAGGCGTCTGGGCATGGGTTCCTCCGATAACGGATTTGCGCGATGACACTCCAATATTGAATTTTCCGGACGCGTTTGCTTCGCGCGAACCGGTATCCACCCCGGATCAAGTCCGGGGCAGGCTTTCGCTCGGAAACGCCTCGTTACCCAGCCCGGCAGCCCCGGCTTCTACTGGGGCTTCCCTGCAACGCTCGGGTCAAGCCTTCGCGGGCTCTATGCCGCCTTCGGCGCCTCGACCTCGCTCGCATCGACGAACAGGGTGGGCACCTTCTGAGCCCGATCCAGCAGCCATGCGAGCCCAACCATGATCAGAATGCCGCCAACGCTGACGAGCAGTTGCATCCAGAGCGCGCGTGCGCCGCCCTGGGCGTGCTGAACCAGGACCCAATGCGCGCCAAAGGACAGGAATACGCCGAAGCAAAAAAGCGGAAGCGAATGCTGACCGCACAGGATCATCGGGCGCAACCATTTGGAGGCGAGTATCTCCGATTTGCGCGGAAAAAATCGGGAGACCACCAGCGCCAAAGCGAGGAAGTGGGTGAAACGCAGCATGTCGAGGTCGGTCTTGTCGATCGGATAGATCGCCTTGATCATCCATTTCGGCACCAGGGATTCCAAAAACGCGCTGTGCCAGGTCATGACGATCAGGAATGCGAAGGCCATCCATGCAAAGGCCACTATCAGCGCCGCGCGCGACTGGATCACGAACTGCAGTTGGGCGATGCCTCCAACGCCGCACCATGCCGCGAACACGAACATCAACTGCCAGGCGAACGGATTGAAGTACCAGTGTGTCCCGGGCGGATACGAAGCAAAATTCCAGTCGAATACGCGCGCCCCAATGTAGAGGAGGATCGAGGCAAGCAAGGTCCAGTTCGGGCGGCGCAACAGACACCACAGGATCAGCGGTGCAGCGGCCACCAGCGATATATAGAGCGGCAGCACGTCGAGGTCGACCGGCTTGTAGCGCAGCGTGAGCGCCTGCCCGATCAGAACGTCCGGGTGCTGGAGAAAATTGTGAACATTGAATTCGTCTTCATACATCGGGTTGTCGAATTTCCTGACCGTGCGGGCGATCTGCGCCGTGAACAGCAGGAACAGCATGATGTGGGCAACGTACATCTGCCAGACCCGGGTCCACAGCCGCTTCATCGCCGCGAGAAAATTCCCGGCGCGTATGATCGGACCGTAGATGTAGCCGGCCAGATAACCGGAAATGAACACGAAGAACTCGGCGGCATCGCTGAAGCCGTAATTGCGCAGGGTCAACCAGGCCACGACGTCGTCCGGAATGTGATCGAGGAAGATCATCCACAGCCCGATGCCGCGGAACAGATCGAGCCGGAGGTCACGCTCGACTTTAAGCGAGACAGATTCCGCATCCTGATTGGCCATCGTGGCTTATCCAGTTTGTCCAGTTGGGTATCGCGGAGGGTCGAGGGACGACGCCGGAACAGTTGCGGAAGGCCCGGCGCCGCCAAACGACCAATGCGTTCACGGTTCACAGCCTGGTCTCAAGGAAACCGTCAGCCAAAATTGGTCGGTCGACGACCACCATTGAGACCACTCGGGATACTAGCGTCAATGTCCGGGATCGGTCAAAGCCCCGTTTTGATCCTTTACCTGTGACGTGCGCGTCTCAATCGAATCGAAACGAGGCTCGAATTCGCTGGCTTGATCGGGTTGCTTCGTCGCTTCGCGCCGCACAATGCCGGTAGCGCGTGGCGCCCTACGCGGCCAGGGTCGGATCGCCGTCGGCTCGGCGGACCGCGGCGCGCTCGGCCTCGCCAGCATTGCGAACCAGCCGCCCTTCCAGCGGATTGAAGCGGTGGGTGGCGGCGTGACGTGGATCAAGAGCGGGCGAACATTCCTCCCGGATGGTCGTAAGATTCTGCACCCCTCAACCTTATTTTTCAGCGGCGGCCATAGCCTCGATTTTCTTGATGGCGTCTGCGCAACCGGGTGAATTCGTCGCCTTGTTCGCCAGCAAACATGCAGCGATCCGGCCCTGGCCCGGCTGTATCTTGCCGCACACGCCTGTTATCTCGGCTTTGCATGCAATTACTCCGTCCTTCAGTGCGTCAGCTGTTGTTAGTACGTTCGTCGCGGTTTCCTCGAGTACGAACGCACATTTGGGGCTAATCTTGTCCTCATAAGCCTGCATGCAATAGACCAAGCGGCCCTCTCCGGGCGTCACGTTGCTGCAATATTTCCTGATATCCTTTGCGCAGGCACTTTCGAGTTTTTTGACTTTGGCGGTCAGCTTTTCCAGTATCGCCTTCCCGGTATCCGACTGCGCGGAAGCGGAGCCTGTCGGCAGGATAGCCAGCGAAAGCAGGATTCCAAGCTTGGCCAGCAAACGTAGTGTGATTTTCATCGAACGTCCTCTGATGACTGGCTTAACCCTGCGACTTCGTCGAAGCTACCGCAGTGGTCTTGATGAAGGCTGAGGGCTGCTTTTCGCTCATATCCTCATTGTGCCAAGGCAAGCGTGAGACTTGAAACCCCAAGCGACAGGTTGATCCCAACCGATCCTTCGACGGAAAGCGGCTGTAAAGCGATCGAACGGTTAGACCCGCCGAACAACAGGTTCGCGCCGACGCCGACACCAACGCCAATAGCGCCGCTCGCACCCACATAAGTGCCGGCAAGCTTCCCACGCATTGGGCCTGCCGTCGGCGCCAACACGCCCCATGCCAGGACACCGCCGGCAGTGATGCCGATATCGAGACCAAGCGTGCCCATAACACCGAGATAGGCCTCCGGCGGATAGGGGCCATTGGGTTGGAAGCGGCAGGCCATCCTTTGCCGCGATCCAATGATCAGGCCAATCGAAGGCGCCATCTGGCAGGTGAGCGTCCCGGCACTCGTAGTTGGCGGTGTCTGGGCGCCTGCCGGCGGCACAGCCAAAGCCACAGCCGCTAGCGCAATCAGTACGGTCGCTACGAAATGTTTGAACATTGGCTGGCTTCCTGAAATTACTCCGGTGGCCTATCCGCGCCGTCAAGATGACGGTGCGGAGATAATCGATTCAGCCAAACAGCCGAACCGCCAGTTCAGGCCGGGAACCCTTTAGAACCGATAATTGATGCCGGCCCGGACGGTGTTGATATAGTCCACACTAACACCACTTCCGACGGTTGCGATATAGAGATACTCCACTTTTGCGCTCCAGTTCTGCGCAAAGCCCCACTCGGCACCAAGGCCGGCCGCCAGTCCCGGCCGCCATCCGGAAGCGGCACAATTGGGAAACACTCCGAGCGTTCCGCAAGCCACGCCTGCGATCGAAGTACCATTGGCACTGTTCTTGACGAATGCCGCGCCGCCCGTAGCGTAGAACAGCCAGTTATTCATGGCGGCGCCGGCGCGTATCCTGGCGGTCCCAACGGCGCTGGTGTTGGACGCTATGTTGAGGTTGATTCCGATCGGCGTACCTCCGATGGTCGGATTTGAGATAGCGCTGCCCTTGATATTAGCCCAATCAAGATCACCCTCGATGCCGAGTACGACATATCCCTGCTGGATTTGGGCACCGATGGTCCCGCCGAACATCCCGCCACTGATATTGAAGCTTGAACGGTCGAACCTGTTGGAGAAGAGCGTCAGCGGATCCTGTGTGCCCCAGCCGTATCCGCCGTTCACACCGACATAAAAGCCGGTCCAATTATAGACCTGGGCCACCACGGGTGGGCTCTTATAGGACTGCATGGGAAGGTCTGCCGCAAATGCGCTGGCAGAACTGATGGCAGCAAATGCTGCTGCGACGATAAGCTTCTTCATGTTGGTTTCTCCGATCGTGAAAGCCGCAGCCCCGAATGACCGAGACGCCAATCAAGGCCGGCTTCGCAGCCGGCCTTTATGCGTTAGCTGGTAGAGATCAGTACCGCGCGACAACCGCTCCACCGAACTTGTAGTTCACGCGGACGGTGACCATGTCGATGTTCTGGCTGATCGTATTGGTCACGGCAGCGGCGCCAGCAGGCACCGAGAAGGAGTTGTTGGCGTTGCCCATCATCAGACGATCGTATTCGATGCCGGCCGACCAGTTCGGCGTGAAGCCGTATTCAAAGCCAACGCCGACGGTGGCGCCCAATTTGTGCGAGGTCGCATAGTACAGGCCAGCACCGGCAGCGTTTTGTACCAGGAAATTGTTGTTCGCCAGCGCCGCGCCACCCTTCAGGTAGAACAGCGCCGCATTCGCGGCGTAGCCGATCTGACCCGTGAAAAGACCGACGCTGGTGACCTTGGCAGAATCGGTTCCGCCCGCAACGAAAGCGCTCGGAAGGGAGGCGCGCATGTTCGCCCAATCACCTTCGGCCTCCAAGCCGAACACGAACGTGACCGACCTGCCAACGGTAGCCGCCCTGGCCACCGAACACGCCGCCCGACTTGCTGTTGCAACCCTCAGGAATGAGCCCGGTACCAAAGCTGCCCCAGCAGGCGCGGTTCGAGCCGTAGCCACCGTTCGCGCCGATGTAGAAGCCGGTCCAGTCGTAGACAGGAAGCACCATCGCTACGGGCGCCTTGGCGTATGCCCGCTGCGGAAGGTCAGCCGCGAAAGCAGGCAAAGCCATTCCGAAAGCGACGAATGCGATCGTCGGTAACATAACCTTTTTCATTTCAACTTCGCTCCTGCTCGTCGTTGCCTTGTTAGCAGTCGAATGCAGCCCCGAGGTTCACCCTCAATGGTCCAAAATCGATTTTGCCTTCGAGAGCTACGTGACCAGGAACGACACGGCTATCCAGATCCTGCCAATGCGGTGCGCGGCCTGGATTTCTTCAAGCTTGTTGCGCAATTGTCACTGCGCATCGCACTACGGATTTACCGGCCCAGGCCTAAAATGGAGGACCAACTAGCGGCGGTGAGCTAAAGCGTCCATCAGAACCGGACCTCGTCTCCGCCGGTTCAGGGCTATTTGCCGCCCGCGGCTTTCGTCACGGCTTCCATCACCCGGTCCAGGCTGAAGGTGCCGGGCTTCTGCCGGGGCGGGAATTCGCGGAAGCTTTGCAAGCGGTGGGAGGCGGCTTGACGTGGATCAAGAGCGGTCGAACATTCCTCCCGGATCGTGGCAGTATTCTGCACACGTCGTCGCGGTGGAGGAAGAGCAATTCCCAAAACTCTCACGCTTCAGAATTTCAAACAATTCTCCGGATCGATGATCAAGCAGTCGATCAGAAGGCGGATCGTCGCCATCGCCGTCGGACTGATCGTCCTGATGGTGGCGACATCGGTGCTGTCGATGGTGATGGTTGGACGGGTAGGCCATCTGCTCGATGAGCTCACGTCAAGGTACGCTCCCATCAACGCGCATCTGACACGGATCAATATCCTGTCGCTGGAACGGGCGCTCGCGCTTCGCCGTATGGTGATCGCTAAAATGCAGGAACCGCCCGATGAGGTCGGGTACAAGCTTCGCAAGCAGCTGTATGACGCGAAGGACGCCGAAGTGGACAGCGAGGCGCAGGCTGCGCGCAAGCTCATCAATGCGATCATCGAAGACACCAGTACGCCCTCGGACAACGCGGCGCTGGCGCGCATCGACAGCCGGATCGACAGCCTGATCAGCGAATGCCCGCCGTCACCTGAAGCAGGAGACGGGGGAGCTGCTTTCAGAACTTGATGCGCGGGACTTCGCAGCCGTGAGACGCGGCCTTGCGCGAGTCGATGCACTCCGCGACGAACTCGATGAAAAAATCGACGCCACGCGTACTGATATGGTGAAGGCGAGCTATGGCGCCATCGCAACGATCAGGTCGGAGCAGACCCAGGCGGTCCTGATCTCGGCGATCGCGACACTGCTTGCCGCGATTGTCGGGTTGATTTTCGCCAACCTCGTCAGCGGCGGCATCATTCGCTCCGTCCGGCAATTGCTGGAGGGTACGCGGGCGGTCGAGGCCGGCCAGCTCGATCAATCCATCGATGTGACGACGGGCGACGAAATCGGACAACTGGCCGGGGCGTTCAACCGGATGGTGGTGCAACTGCGGGACAACCAGCGCGTCAGGGAGACGTTCGGCAAGTATATCGATCCGCGCGTCGTGGAAGGGTTGATCGACAACCCGACCTTGACCGGCGCCGAAGGTCAGCGTCGGGTGATGACGGTGCTGTTCTGCGACCTGAAAGGGTTCACCAGCCTGAGCGAAGGCATGACGCCGCAGGGCCTGGTCAAGGTCATGAACCGGTACCTTTCGATCATGTCCGAGCCGATCCGGACCAACCGGGGAATCATCGACAAATATATCGGTGACGGCATCATGGCCTATTGGGGGCCTCCGTTCGTAGCCGAGGCCGATCACGCCCGCTTCGCCTGTCTCGCCGCCATGGAAATGATCGATCGCATCGCGACGTTGCGTCAGGAAATCCCCGAACTGTTGGGCGTGCGCGGCACACCCATGGAGACATGCGATTTGCGGATCGGAGTTGCGACGGGCGAAGCGCTGGTCGGAAGTATCGGCTCCGATGTCATGATGAGTTATACGGTGATGGGCGATGTCGTGAACCTCGCCTCACGGCTGGAGGGCGCCAACAAGGCGTATGGCACCCGCAATCTGGTCTCGGAGCGAACCATCGCCGCAGCGGGCGCCGCAGTCGAGGTTCGGGAGATCGATCGGGTCGTGGTCGCGGGCCACACCCATTCGGAAGTCATCTTTGAGATCCTCGGACGCAAGGGCGAACTCACGCCGCAGCAGCAGTCGTTGCGGGACAAGTACCTGGAAGGGCTTGTGGCCTACCGCGAACGACGATGGGATGACGCGCTTCGGGCGTTGAACGCATCGCTCGAGGCGATGCCAGGAGACGGGCCGTCGATGGCCCTGCTCAAGCGCGTCGAAAGCCTGAAGGAAAACCCGCCGTCTCAAGACTGGGACGCGTCGTGGCACATCGAAAAATAGCGGCAACAGACAATCAAACGGTTACGCCCTGCCGAATGGCTTGGTCGCTTCCGCCCTCGCTCGTTTAGCTGCGGCGGACAAACCGCTCCTCGCAACCTCGGGAGCGCGATCAGGGGACTTATGCCACCTCGAGCAGGATTTCGACCAACCGGTCCGGCATGTCCACCATGACGTCATGGCCGGACTCTCTCAGCGCACTGTCGTTGGGCTGGGCCAATGTCTCAGTTGCGTCAAACTCGGACCTTGGGCCGCGTCTGCACGAGGTCCGCATTGCCCAGTTCGTAGAGCGGCTCGATCATGCTTTGAGGACCGGTCTCAGAGCGGGCGAAGCGCCAGGCCGCCAAGATAATCGAGATAAGCGACCCCAAAAGCAATGACCCGTAATAGAGCTTGTCGTCGTATCTATCGAAAAAGCTTTGCTGGTTTCCGTTGTAGTAGGTCGCGGCCCCGGGATGGATAGGAATCAGCGCGTCTGCGTCGGTGCTCGGCGCTCCGGCCTGGGCGAGTATCGGATACTCGGACAGCAGGTCCCTTCTGACATCGACCAGCGATTGCATGAGATCAGTGATAGCGTCAGCGTCCACCGCTTTATTGGCGACCAGAAACAATGAAACGCGCAGCGACGTCAGATCGTCCGAAGGTACCAGTGGCGCTCCCCGCAAGGTGCCCTTGGGGATGTCATAGCTTTCATAGTATTGCGCGACGTTGGCGACAGCGCCGGCCGACTCGATCTCGATCAACCTTGGTCCGGCCCCCTTTGCGCCGAGCTTTTGGAAGAATTGCCTAAGCTTCGACAGTATCTTTCGGTAAGGGGAACAACGGCAAGAAGCGCTTGGACCTGACCCGATGACAACGCGGCTGCTCCGTCCATGACTGCGACATCCTGAAACCGGACTTTGGCACGGTCGAATTGATAAATTTGCTTCAGAGCGTCAACCGTTGGCCGGTTTATCCGCCCGCCAATCACGCCGATCGTTGCGTCGCGCAGGTCACCTAAATTGTCGGCGTCGAATGCTGACGGTGCCATGATCTGGACCACACCATGGGTCAGAAGCAGGACACTGCGTGCATCTGCCAGTCCGCTGGCATCTCCGCGAACAATGGCGAGATCGGCTTTACCTGCTGCCAGCAATTCGGCTGCCTTTACGGAAGTACCGCTATCGCTGACTTTCAATCGTACGTGCGACTTGGACGCCACCAAGCGCGCAGATATCGCCGAGATCAGGGCCAGCTCCTCGCCGTCGGCCGAGCCAGCAGCCACTGTGAGCAACATCGGCTTTGCGAAGTAGCGATAGACAAGCCATCCAATACCTATCACGACGGCTGTGGCCACCCCGACAATCGGGATCCTCAGCCATCGCGGCCATAGGCTAACTGCAATAGCGGTCATGACCTCACGCCGCAAACGCCAGCGACAACCATTAGTGTCTCCTAGAATTTTTCGTCAGAAGTTGCAGTTTTATAGGGTGGGTCGAGCAGTCCCGATAATTTCTACTCTGGTCCGTTAAGTGATGGGGTCAGCAGGATACCAACCAGCGGCATGAAATGCGCGAAAAAATTCCTCGCGCGCTCCAACCAGGCCAACGTTCGTGGGATCTACCGGCATACCCTGCCCCACCGCGGTCAGCGTTGTACGCTTTACGAGCCCGGGTTCGTGCTCAATATGCCAAGGTCACAGGCAAAATGAGGTACCTGACGGCTACATACAAAGCGAAAAGCGAACCTAGGATCATGAGACCCCCCGCTACGTCCCTGCCGAAAGAATTCCATTCTGTCCCCCAGTCTTGGCGGCCTCAACCCCTTCTCAATTCATCACCATTCCGGCGGCCGGACCGTCGGCCCGATGTCCTCAGGGCCAGGCAGACCTGGCGCCGGCGGTTGAGGCGCGTTCGTGGGCGGAAGCAAGTTGCCCCAGTCGGTGCGCGCGCGCATCTGCTCGACCGTTGCAGCGGTCACAAAGTTACCGTCCACGCGTATCTGCCATCCTCCACCGAGTGCCCGAAACACCGCAGTCAAGCCGAGCGGAACATTGGCCAGGGCACCGATAAAGGTGTTCTCCGCCTGCAAGAGATTCTCCTCTGAGGTCAGTACAGTGGTAAACGACACGCCCCCTTGCTGGTACTGCTCGCTTGCAATTCTCATCGCTCCCCTGGCGGCCTCAACGCTGCGGCGCAGGAACTCAGCCTGGTTTCGCGATTGCAGGTAGTTCACAAGGCCGTTGTCGACTTCCTGCTGGGCACTCAACACGGTGTTTTGATAATCGACCAACAATTGCTGAAGCTTGGCATCCTGCAATCGAACATTGTTGGTGATCTGTCCGTAGTTTAGCAAATTCCATTGGAATGATGGCCCGGCGGCATAGGCGACACCCTTCCAGCTGACGACGTCGCCGAGGGTATGACCGTTGGCGGTGCTGGCCGAGCCGCCGAACGTACCCGTGATGCTGATTGCCGGATAAAGTTGGGTCAGGGCGACGCCAATCTGTGCGCTCTGAGCCAAAGCAGCAAGTTCAGCGGCGCGAACATCCGGTCTGCGGCGCAACAGATCGGCGGGGATACCGACCACGATCGTTCGAGGCGGCGATGGAATTCGGCCCACCGACCGGGAGAGCAACATGCCCAGCGACTGCGGGGGAACGCCGAGCAACACACAAAGCGCGTTTTCGCCCTGCTGCAATTGTATCTTCAGGAGCGGTATCGACGCCCGGGTCTGTTCGAGTACGTTGGTCGCCTGGAAAACATCAAGCTCCGAGGCACCGCCGCCCTGGAATTTCGCCTTCGCGATGCTGAGCGCCTGCTCCTGCCTGCGAACATTGGCTCGCGCAATGGCGATAAGCTGCTCTGTGGTGCGGATGCCGATGTAAGTCGCGGTAACATCAGCCAGAAGCGACACCAGAACGTTGTCATAGGACGCGATCGAGGCCAGGTACACACCATCGGCGGATTCGACGCCTCGGCGAAACTTGCCCCAGAAGTCCAATTCCCATGCCGCTTGCGCGGCAAGGGCGTCGGTCCAGAAATACGAAGGCGTCGCATTCGGGCCAGACAACGGGGTGGCCGCGCTTGTCCTGTTGTAGATGACCGATCCCGCTCCCTGCTGCACCTGAGGGTAAGACACGCCAATGGCGATGCCCAACACAGCACGAGCCTGCAAAACTCGGGTCCCCGCACTTAGCAGCGTCAGATTTTGATTATACGCAATTTGGATTAGCCGATTGAGGGTCGGATCCCGAAAGCCTTCCCACCAGTTTTGGTACTCAAGAGGACCGGGCTTGACCGAGCGGTTGTCTACGTCGCGAAATTTCTCCGCAAGCGGGGCAACTGGTGCTGTGAAATCAGGCCCAATGGTGCATGCCGCTATCGGCAGAAAAAATGCTCCTGCAAGTATCCAATGAATTGCGCCACCTGGCGCAATGGCGACGGCGAGCCGCTGCCCAAAATGCGCATGATACTGCCTCATCACAATCTCGTCCCCCATCCACGCCACTCGAAGTGGAGACCCAATTCCTGCGTCGCGTCAAACCCATATTGCTCCCTACGACGAGGGTTTTTCCACAGAAGGCATGACATAAAGCAGCCACTTCTTCATCCGGATCGCGACCTTAGAGATGACGTGCGTGGCCTTTCCCTTCTGCGTGTAAATAGCCGCTGATCCACCTGAACCAATAGAAAGTTTGTGGGCTACGACGTCGTCGGTGAAATTGATCCGCACTGCATAAAGGCCGTCAGATCCGATCCGGGCGGCATTCGGGATGGTGCCGCTTGTTGTGAACTGACCGCCTCCCGTGGCTGGAATCACGTAGTCCACCTTTCCCAGGAACAGCTTACCCGGATACGGGTTGAGCACCATCTCAACGTCGTCGCCCGGCTCGACGTTCGAGAGCCAGTTCTGCGGAAATACCGCGGCGACCGCGGTATCTGACACGTTGACGAATGTTCCGGCCGCCGCAAGCGGCATGGGCACCAGCATGGTCCCGACCTGCACCTGCCAATTCGTAACGTATCCGTCGCCGGGCGCGGTCATCTTGCATTGTGCAAGGTTGAAGCGCGCGTCGTCCAATTGAGCTTCCACCGTAGGAACGCTGCTTTTGGCTGTTTGCACTGCGGCAGCGGCCTGCAGCGCAGAAGCCTGGGCCTGCGCGAGCGCAGCTTCGGCCTGCACGACGGCGGCATCCGCCTGCTCGCGCTCTTGCGTCGCCTTGGCCACATTGAGCACGCTGATCGCTGCCTTGTCCTGGCGTTGAATGTTGAGGGCGATTTGCTCCTGGGTCTTCGCCAGTTCATCGGCGGCCTTGACTTTGGTGAGATTGGCTTCCGCATTCGGTATGCCGGCGTTTGCGGTCGCCAATGCGGCCTCGGCTTGCTTTACGTTGGCCTTCGACGTTGCCAATTGGGCTTCCAGCTGACTCACCGTGTATTGGTACGGTGCCGGGTCAATCTCGAGCAGCAAGTCACCTTTCTTCAGGGGCTGATTTGCCTGGGCGTAGATCGCTTTTACCTGTCCTTTCACGTAGGGGACGAGTTGAACCACGTACTGGCTCGTCACCATTTTGTCCGTGATCGGCGCCGACTGGGTCCATGCCACCACGACGCCGCCGATCATAAACACGCCGGTAACGATCATGGACGCGATAATATAGGCCGTGGGCTTGATGTGCATGACCTTGAACAGAACAAGCACGACGGCAACATAGACAATGATCAGGAATGCGATCATGTGCGCGTCTCCTTGTTGCCGGAAGGTTTGCGCAGTGCAGTCAAAGGTGTGGCAGCGGCGTTGGGATCAGCCGAGCCGTCCGACTGAGGATCGTCTTTAATTGCGGATTTGGCGCCAAATGGCGTCGTGAATGCCCAAATGAACGCAATGGGCCAGAGCAATCCGCCGGTCGCGATCCCGATCCAGCTCATGGCGTTGATGGCCGCGGCCTGCGGATGATTCCATTTCTGCGCAAGCTGTCCCGGCAGTTTGCCCAGGCTGACGACGATGATCACACCGACAAAAATCAGAACAGCGAACACGACAAAAGCGAATGCGTCCAACGGACCAAATGAAGAATCCATCTCGTCGCTTCCTGTAGTTCTGGGTGGCCTCCAGCAAAAAAATTGCCTGGATGACCTTACTCATCAAAACGCCCGTGGCAACATCGGAGTTGATCTACGTCAAGATCGCGTATCCTGTTTGGTCGGCGGTCTCGTTTGATGACCATTTATGGTCGGTACCATCACAATCCACATCCCATTCGACCACCTCGTCGGTGCGTATCAGCAGAGCCTGGAGGGATGGAGAGGTTGAGCGCTGGCGACGCCGCTGACGGTGGCAAGAGGCACGTCGGTCATCCTGGCCCTAAACCAGTACAAGTGAAGCGGATGCAGTCCTGGTAAACGTTCTGACACTCGAAGGATGGCACCTGGTTCTGATGACGGCAGTCGCGATATCGTGCGCGACAGGTATTTATGCATTGTTGTTTAGCCGTCTGAGCGGCCGCGAAGGTACGAGGGGCGATGTCGGCCTCGCGCGCATTGAGTGTCCCGATACTCAACGACGGAAACACTGCGAAGAGTATGGACACGACGGCAAACAACACCTTGCTGCATTTCATGGCTGAGCTCCCTTTTGGGTCAAAGACGAGACGGCGCTGGAATCAGATGCTACTTGCTGCTGGCCTGAACAACCAGCCAGGCGCGACCGAGAAGGATTGACAGGAGGGCGTGGACCGCGACCGCCGGCCACAACAGGACACCGATCGAATCGCCGACGAATCCGAGAAAGGCCAGATACAGCGCAACCAACGCGCCGTAGATCAGCATGCCCATTGAGCGCCGAACCCGAACCCGGCCAGCAGGCGATCCCCAAGCCAATCAGCGCCATCCCGGCCACGCGCGCGACCGGTATCGCGACGCCCGTAAGCTGCTGACCCAGCAATAGCTGCCCGACCAGCGACGGGACAATCAGCAACCCCAAACCGGTAGCGGCTTCGGCAACAGCGGCGAAAATCAACAACCGTTTCATCCTCAACCTGGCTCCGTGTGACAAGAAGGAATCGCTTCGCCAAATTTCGTCGGGCGTCAGATCGCAAATCCCGCCAGGCGCTCGATGAACCAGAACGCGGCCATTGTTCCGATCGCATAGGTCGCGACCGACAGCGCGTGGCGTTCGATGACCGGCGGGAAATCGATACGCCTGGCGCAGGCCAGCAGGCCGAGGACGGTGCCGATAAATATGAGTTGTCCCATCTCCACACCGACGTTGAAACTGAACAGCGCGAGCGGGATGTCGCCCTGCGGCAGTCCGATATCTGTCAGCGCGCTGGCGAAGCCGAACCCGTGCAGCAGACCGAAGGAGAAGGCTACGATCCATGGCCACCGCGAGGTCAAGCTGATCTGACCGTGCTGCAAGCGAACGATCTCGCAGGCCAGCAGCAGAATGCTGAGCGCGATCATGGCCTCGACCGGCGGCCCCGGTACATGCACCACTCCCAGCGTGGCGAGGCTGAGCGTAATTGAATGGGCGACCGTGAAGGCGGTGATGGTCCACAGCAGCACCCGACCATCGCGCACGATCAGGATGAGAGCGAGCACGAACAGCAGGTGATCGAAGCCGAACAGAATGTGCTCGATTCCGTGCAAGACGTAGGCTCCCGCCACCGCCAGCAATCCGGGCGCGGCCGCGACCTCAATCCATGGGCGGGCCGGCCGTACCAGGGTGGTCGAGACGGTGCCGTCGCGCATCTGCACCCGCACCAGCACGTCCGTGATTGTCAATTGCAGGCCCGCGAACTCGATGCGCTCTCCCGCCAGTCCGTTCGGCCCCGCGTCGACCCAGCGACGTTCGACGAGCGAGTCCGAGAGCTCGCTCACAATGGGGTCCTTCAGGTTCTTCACACGGTCCGGAAGCTTGAGGACGATCGGCAGCCGCATGCCAGCGAGCACCGGCGTGCGCCACAGGACGCTGAACTGTCCGGGCGCTGTCTCGTTGACCGCGAGATAGGCCGGGCGCGACTCGTGCGCCGACGCCGCAAGCGGCACGAGCAGCAAGGCGAGCAGCTGCCCGGCGAGCTGCCACCCGAAGCCATGCTGCCACCGTTTCACGAGCCGCGCTCGCCTGATGGGGCGGGACTCTGCTTACTGCGCGACGTGTCGCCGTTTGCCGATGCGCTCTCAGCCGGCGCGGGCAGCAGCACCGTGTACTTCGCGCGCATGTCCTGGTACGCCTTCTGCCACGCCTGCGCCTTCTGCTCGGCGAGCCAGGCAGTCTTCACGTCGGCCTCGACTTCCTCGAACGCGGGCACGCGGCCGGGGATCAGCGTGTCGACGAACACGAGATGCCAACCGAACCCGGACTCGACAGGTCCTTGCCACGACCCCGGCGACAACTTCGCGACGGCAAGCGCGAAATTGGGACCGAACTCCTTGCCCAGGAACTCCGGTGCGCGGTCGCGGTAGTACTCCTGGAACATGAACGTATCGGCGAGGGTCGCGGCGAGGTTCGAGTCCTCGGGCTGCCCGGCGAGCTTCGTCAGTGCGGCCGCTGCATCGTCACGCGCGTGCGCCCCGCGGCGATCGGGCGAGAAATAGAGATGGCGGAAACTGACGCGCGGCGGGAACGCGAACTGGTCGCGGTTCGCCTCGTACCATGTCCCGAGTTCCTCGCGCGCAGGCTCGCGCGCGGCGGCGACGTCCTCGGCGAGGAACTGCATCTTCTGCGCCATGCGGCGCTTGACGATCGTGTCGTCCTTGTCGATTCCGAGCGCGAGCGCTTCGCGATAGAGAACCTCTTCGTGCACCTTGTCTTCGACCAGCGATCGCAACTCCTCCGGCGTCGGGTCGCGCCGCCATTGCGACCGGAACACCAGGACCAGCTGCGAAAGGTCGTCGATCGTCAGCCGAATCTGTTTTGACTGCTCGACACCGCCGTGACCCCGCTCCGCGTAGGCGTACACGCCGAACAGGATGGCGCCCAGCAACAGGAAATGGATGAGCGGCTCGCGTAAGAGGCGTTTCATGGCAGGAGAGGCCCAATGCGATCGGCGATTGTCATTGCGGCAACACGGGAATCGCAGGACGTTCCGCGCTTGTCGGCTGATCCGGGGTACCGATCTCCGACACGTCTGATTTGATCAGGTTTCCGACCGGGCTTTGCCCCAAATAAGCGGAGATCGCGACGCGCGATGCGAAATTTTGCCGAACATTCGATTTGATCAGCGCCAGGTATACGGGCACCGCACCCCAGTATTGCCAGGCCGCAAGATCCCACGCGACGAACCCGGCAAGCTCCTTGTGCTCCTGCATGAACAGGCGATAGGACTGGATCACCCGCTCGCGGGGGATTGCGCCATTCGCGTTCCCGAGCACGCTGAGCGCCAGGAGCGCTCCTTCAAGCTCCCGCGTAGAGCGCAGGCGATCACCCATGTATTTCGCGTCGACCCACGCCATGCGCGACGGCCCGCGCAGTTGCAGATCGGCAGCGATCATCGAGGCCAGATTCGTGGCGTCGCGCGCCATCCACAACGCCTCGAGTCGCAGCTCGAGAGCCGTGGCATCCTCGCGTCGCCGGCGATGCCGAGCAGCAGCAGGTACAGAGGTTGTCTTGCCGCGAGCCTCGGATCGGCGAGCCAGCTCCGGATCGCAGGCGCGGCGAGGCGCGGTTTCGCCGCCAGCAGCGCGGCGTAGGGCGCACCCGCAAGCCCGCCGTAAGCTATCTCGGCGACCAGCGGCTCGCGATGCTCGAGGTACGGGAGCATCAGCGCGACGCGGGCTTGCCACTCGTCTGCACTCATGTCCGACAAGCGCTTTCCGGCGGCGATCCGGCGGAGCCAGCCTGCATGCTCGACAGCGACGGCGCCGAGGCCGACCCACATCGACCACGCTTCGTCGCGAACGAGGAGCAACGTGGCACTCGCGTCCGCGACGTCATCCAGCTGGATCGCCTCCGTCGGGATGATCCCGCCCGCCGGTTGCTCGCCCTTGATCACGGCGACGACCCGGTAACCGCGTCCATCCGCGGACGGCTGTGCCAGCACCTCGTGCGGCAAGTCGACGAGCTGCTGCGCCACCGACGACCGAAACGCCCCCAGGCAAAGCGGGCACGCGGTCGCGACGGAGCTCGCGCACAAGAACAGCGCGGCGAAAAAACACCACGCCATCGCCCGCTTTCCACGTCTTTCCCGCTGCCCGGGCATTACTTGACGCTCTTGTCCGTGAACCACGACTTCACGTCGGCCTCGACCTTCTCCTTCGCCTCGCTCGCCATCTTCTCGATGAACCGCTTGCGCAGCTCCTCGCGCAGCGCCTGGAATTTCTGCTGCTGCTCCGGATTGATCAGCGGCGTCAACTTCTCGTCGATGGAACGACCGATCTCCCGCACCCGCTCGACCTTGCGCACCGCGCTCAGGGAGGCGTCCTTCTTCAACGCCTCCAACTGCTTGAGCTCCTCCTTCAGGATCGGGACGATCTGCTGCCGCTGCTGCTCGGTGAGCCCCAGGTTGGTCGAGAATTGGTTGACCACCTCGGTGAGCGGATTGATCGCGAATTTCGGGTCTGGAATGATCTCGTAGTTGGCGTAACCGAACTCGTTGCTGCGCGCGGCGTAGGTGGTATCGCCGAGCTTGTAGAATGTGAGCGCATACGGGTCCTGCGAGACGAAGGTGACAAGCTTGCCGTCCTCGATCTTGTAAGGGCTGGTCGTGCCTTGGTAGCCGTCACGCTCGACGTTGCCGTAACCGCTCGGCACGGAGGCATCCATTCCGATGCGGAACAGAGTCGTCTGACCCTCGGCCGTGAAGCTCTGCCAGAACTGCTCTCCCGTCACGTTGTTCCGCAGCCAGTGGGACTTGCCGACGATGAGGGCCTTCAGCTCCGCGTCACTCAGGGCAGCGGCACCCTTTTTCTTCAGGTCGGCGACGGTCGTGCCCGCCTGGGCGTTCTTGCGGGCCTCCGCCGACGGCGTGTACCAGATGGGCGAGGTCCAGGCGCGTTCCTGACCGGTGAGGGGCACCACATCGGGCGGAGGCAGTCCGGATTTCACCGCCTGGATGAGCGTCCAGCGCGGCGTCGGAATCTCCAGCACGCGCACGTAGTAGAACGCGTGCGGCTCGCATCGAACTCCGGGTCGGTCCACACGCCCTTGAGCTCCACCGAGCCGACGCTGTTCGTGTAGGTCGCCTTCTCGATATCCACGCTGCTCTGGATCGCCGGCACCCGGCGCGTCCACTTGTCGGGCTGGCGGTCGCCGGACCAGGCCACGTCGTAGATCTTCTCGAAGCTCTGGCCGTTCTGCGTCCAGCCTTTGATGATCTGGATGCGGTCGAGGTTGGCCGAGGTCGGGTCCTTCACCGCCCACACGACGAACGTCGGGGCCGTGCCCTTTCCGCCCGACGGCATGGGCGACAGGTCGGCGCCCATCGGCACGCCGCCCGCGTAGGATTGCTTCACCCAGTCGCCGGCGTTCACGATGTCCTTGTTGAAGCCCCACCCGCCGAAGAAGCGCACCTTGATGTGCGGACCGCTGACGCCGAAGGTCTCCTTGCGGTACATCGCGTCCCAGAGAGAGGCGCGCGTATTCTCCTCCGCCCACACACCGGTCAGCCCGCCGGGGTTTTCCAGGCGCACGTCCATGGTGCCGCCGATGAGCACGCCGGCAAAGCGCCGGTCGACCGAACCATCAGCATCGGCGTGAAGGCCGAAGAAATTGTCCTGGCGGTAGGGGCTGCCGGTGTTGTGTCCGTCGGACCCGCCTGCCATGCCGAGCTTGTACGGGTTGTAACCGCGCACATCCTGCATGGTGATGCCGTCCTTCAGCGCCTGGCGGGCGAAGCTGCCCGTGATGTGGTCGATGCGGCCGACGTTGGCCGGCAGGCCGAGGATGGCCTGATACAGCTCGTAGCTGGCGAACTCGTCGGTGGGCGAGAGCAGCGGGTGCGTCTCCGACTGCCCCTTGCCCTGCTTGATCTCGACCAGGCGCTCGTTGCGGTCGCGCGCAGCCGCCCACGCGGCGTCGATCGGCCGCCCGGTGGTGTTGTCGGTGTCGACCGGGTACATCCAGCCGTCGCTCACGTTGGCGTTGTGCGAGATGGCGAGCAGCTCGTTGCCTGCCTTGCGCTGCGCGTCCATCCAGTCCCACAGGTCCGTGGGGCGCTTGGAGTCGAGCGCGCTGAACGGATAGTCCGGCACCTTGTCGCAGGCCCGGAAGAAGACGTTACGGTGGAGATTGCGATTACCGGGCATCGAGGTCCACTCGTACGAGCAGAACGCGGTGAACTTGCCCGGATGATTGTTCTCGTCGGCGATCCTGACGTTTTCCTTCCACACGGTGGACGTGATCTTCGGGTTCATGAACGCCTTCACTGGCGGGCTCGCAGCAAGCTTGAGCAGGTACGAGAAGACCCTGTTCTGCTCGGCCGAGCTGTTCGGATCCTTCATGATCATAGGCTGCGCCTCGGGCAGCTTGCTCACGAGTGATCCGGGGGTGTTGGCCTCCCTGGTGACGCCGACATACTCCGAGTGATCGGTCACGCCCATGAAATCGAGCGGCGTATCAATTTTGATGTCGTAGCCCAGCGGGTGCTTGATGGTCTGGCCCTGAGCGTACTTCAAGGCGTCGTCAGGGCCGGTGATGCGGTTGCCCATGACCCACGCGTCGACCGACCAGCTGGTGTGAATGTGGGTTTCGCCGAAATACGCGTCACGCTCCGGATTGCGCTGGGCATGCGCCGCGGAAGCGGCAAAGCCGAAAATGCAGGCTGCCAGTACCGTCGTCGAGAGGTCGCGTCGCCCCGATGTGCATTTCATTGTCGCCTCCGAAATCAGCAGCACGTTGCAGCGGGTGAGGCAAGACAGGTCACATTTGCTGACGTATTCGTCGAGCCAATCCTATATGCATGCATCACTTTTTGCATTCAACTTTGACCTAAGCTGATTGATCTGGATCAAACCGCCTCCTCCCAGTGACCGGTCAAACCAGCGAAGCTTCGATGGCGAGAAACGACATTTGGTGGAATGTTCATTCTACTCATTGCAGCGCCGCCACGTCTTTACACAGCCAAG
The DNA here is from genome assembly GCA_963778925.1 of uncultured Alphaproteobacteria bacterium. Taxonomy (GTDB): domain Bacteria; phylum Pseudomonadota; class Alphaproteobacteria; order Rhizobiales; family Xanthobacteraceae; genus Bradyrhizobium. Next base: position 213,327 of record CAVZWE010000007.1, read on the forward strand.
ACCCTGAGCGGGCAAGACCCTGAGCGGCCTTCGGATTTGCAGGCTACAGGCTGAGCGGTTGGCAAGATGGTCTTGCATGCCAGCTGACTGGCCATCCCTACTTCGATATCCCACAGTTCGGCACTCGCCGGAGGGAATCAAATTGATCCAATTAATGGAACTGCACCTCCAGGCGATTGTGACGGTTCTTTCTCTGGTGAATCCCTTGATCTGTGGTGCAATGTTTGCGCAGATCGAGGCCGATCAGACACGCGCCGCACGACTAGCCGACGCCACCAAGGCGGCGCTGGCTGTATTGGTAGTTCTGGCCGTAGCTGCACTGGCGGGAGCAAGAGTTCTGCAGGCTTTCGGCGTCTCGCTCGAAGCCTTTTCGATTGCCGGCGGAGGTGTGCTGGCCTGGATCGGGTTCTCCATGCTGCGCGGTAATTCACCGCAAGCCCAAGACCCCTCGAAGGATGACACCGCCGAGAGACGATCGCTCACGCCGGTGATCCTGTTCGCGGCCAGCCCGGGCACGATTACCGGAGTCATCACTCTCGCCGTTGCGCATTCGAAGCTGGCGCTGCCGGTCACGGCACTGGTCGCAGTCGTGGTAGCCGCGGTCGTAATGTGGATCGTGATGGTGCTTATGGCCCACGGCGGATCACGCGCAAGAGGCGGCCTTCTGCACGACACGGCGACGCGGTTTATGGGATTGATCGTCCTTGCTATGGGCGTGCAGTTCGCGCTGACAGGCTTCCGCGATTTTTTCGCCGTGCATGCTTGACCAAGGCCGCCGATCTACCGGTGCTCGAATAACCGCTGTTTCCTCATTGCGGACCGTCCATGGCCGGGCATGCCGAAAATCATCACGCCGAAATCGGCGGATCGCCCCGCGTGATGAGCCTGCGGATGGCCGTGGTCGTCGATCGAGACGTAGGTGAAATTGCCGTCGGTCACCAGGATCGAATGCATCTCCTTGCGGCGCAGCACCCAGGCTTCGAGGTGGACGGTGACCGAGGTCTTGCCGATCCGGACCAGACTGGCATGCACCGAAACCAGATCGCCGACGTAGACCGGTTTACGGAAATTCATCGCCTCGACCGCCACCGTGACGGTGCGCGACTTCGCGATCTTGGATGCGAACACGCCGCCGCCGACATCCATCTGGCTGAGCAGCCAGCCGCCGAAAATATCGCCGTTCTGGTTGGTATCGGCGGGCATCGCCAGCGTGCGGATCGACAGGTCGCCGCAAGGCCCGGATTCGGTATTGAGCGGGGCGTGAACGGCCTGGGTGTCGGTCATGTCAAGTGCCCCGTCAATCCAATCCAAGATTGGCTATTTGAAACTATCCCAGCCGGCATCCGGGGTGAACCGGCCGCCGAATTTTTGCGCCAGCGCGCGCAGCGCCGAGACGATGTTGTCCGGCCCGCGGCTTCGTGCATAGTTCAGCGGGCCGCCGCGGAACGGCGCGTAGCCGGTTCCGAAGATCATCGCGCCATCGACCGTATCGGCGTTATCGACAATGCCCTCGCGCAGGCACGCGACACAGACATTCGACATCGGCAGGATCAGCCGGTCGATCATCTCCGGCGTCGGCTGCGCGGCTAATTGCGAAGCGGAAGTCTTGTCGGCCTTGCCGTCCTTCCAGACGTAGAAACCCTTGCCGGTCTTGCGGCCAAGTTCGCCATTGGCGACTTTGTCGCGAAGCCACGCCGGCGTCGGCGGCAGCAATTCGCCGAATTTCGAGCGCAGCATGTCGCCGACCGCAAGACAGATATCGAGGCCGACCTGATCGGCGAGTTCGATCGGCCCCATCGGCATGCCGAATTTCTCCGCGGCAGCATCGATCGCGGCCTTGTCGATGTTCTCGTCGAGCATCAGCATCGCCTCGAGCATGTACGGCGTCAGCGCGCGGTTGACGAGAAAGCCCGGCGAAGACTTGACCGGCAGCGGCAGCCGGTCGATGGCGCCGACAAAGGCCAGTGCCTGCTTCGAGCATCGTGGCATCGCTGCCGTCGTGGCTGACGACTTCGACCAGTTGCAGCCGCGAAACCGGATTGAAGAAGTGCAACCCCACCAGCCGCTCGGGCTTTTGCAGCGTGGTGCGCAGATCCTGCAGCGGAATGCTGGAGGTGTTGGTGGCGAGAATCGCGCCCGGCTTCATCCGGGGCTCGAGCCCGGCATAGACCTTCTGCTTCAGTTCGAGCTTTTCCGGCACCGCCTCGATAATCAGATCGGCATTGCGGACGCCTTCGCCGTCGAGATCGGGAACAAGCCGATCCAGCGCGTCGCGGATCAAGGTCGGCTTGCGCATGATCTTGCCGAACAGATCCGTGGCGCGCTTCATCGCGCCGGCGATCGGCTCCGGCTTCATGTCCGACAGCGTCACCCGCAGGCCCTGACTGGCGCACCATGCCGCGATGTCGCCGCCCATCGCGCCGGCGCCGATGACGTGGACATGGCCGACCTTGTTGCCGGGGCCGGCGAGTTTTTTCATCTGCTCGCGCAGGAAGAACACCCGGATCAGGTTTTGCGCCGTCGGCGTCACCATCAGATTGGCGAACGAGGTCTTTTCGGCCGCCAGCATCGCGGCCTTGTCGCCGCCGTGCTTTTCCCAGAGATCGATCAGCGCATAAGGCGCGGGATAATGCTCGTGCGGGGCGGCCTTCTCGGCCTGGCTGCGCATGCGCGAGGCGAGAAAGCCGCGCGCCGGGCCGAAATTCAAAATGCGGTTCACAATACCGGGCCGGGCGCGCTTCAAGCGGCCGAATACCGCATCCTTTACGGCATTGAGAACATGCCGCTCCTGCGCCACGCCATCGACCAGCCCGAGCGATTTTGCCCGGCGCGCATCGATGGTCTTGCCGGTCAGCATCAAGGTCATCGCCTGCATCGGATTGACCAGCCGCGTGAAGCGCGCGGTGCCGCCGAGGCCGGGATGCAGGCCCAGCATCACTTCCGGAAAGCCGAAGCGGGCGCCGTCGATCGCAATGCGCGACTGGCAGGCCAGCGCGACTTCGAGGCCGCCGCCGAGACAGAAGCCATGGATCACGGCAACGGTCGGAATCTTCAGCGCTTCGAGGCGGTCGATCACCGCATGGGCCCGGCCGATCGCCGTCTCGACCGGGCGGGGATCGGTCGCGCCGCGAAATTCATTGACGTCGGCACCGGCAATGAAACCGGATTTCTTCGCCGAACGGATGACAAGTCCCGCGGGCCGCGGGTTTTCCAGCGCCGCCAGCACGGCGTCGAGTTCCTCGATGACATCGGCCGATAGCGTGTTGGCGCTGGCGTTTTCGCGATCGAACAATAGCCAGGCGATGCCGTCGGCGTCGCGGGTCAGCTTGAAATGGCGATAGGGCCCGCTTCCGTCGGGCTTCGGCCCGAGTTCCAGCACGCGGTCGCCGAGAACGTCCAGGATGCGGCTGTCCATGATCACACCGTCTCGATCAACATCGCGCCGCCCTGCCCGCCGCCGATGCATTCGGTGGCGATGCCGCGTCTGGTGCCGAGCCGCTTCATCGCGTTGACCAGATGCAGCACGATGCGGTTGCCGCTGCAGCCGACGGGATGACCGAGGCTGATGGCGCCGCCGTCGACATTGAGCTTGGCGCGGTCGATTTCCCCGGCGGCGCCGTCAAGGCCAAGAATCTCGCGGCAGAATTTTTCGTCGTTCCAGGCAGCCAGGCATCCCAGCACTTGCGTGGCGAAGGCCTCGTTCAATTCCCAGGTTTCGATATCGCCAAGCGCCAATTTGTTGCGCTTCAGCAGTTCGGTCGCCGACAACACCGGGCCGAGCCCCATGATGGAAGGATCGAGCGCCGACCACTGGCTGTCGACGATGACGGCTTTCGGCGTCAGCCCGTGTTTTTTAACCGCCTCTTCGGAAGCAAGGATGGTCCAGGAGGCGCCGTCGGTGATCTGCGAGGAATTGCCGGCGGTGACCTGGCCCCAGGGCCGCTCGAACACGGGTTTGAGTTTTGCCAGCGTCTCCGGCGAGGAGTCCGGCCGCACGCCGTCGTCGTGATCGTAGAATTTGCCGTCGCGCGCGAAGGCGGTTTCGACCTCGCCTTTCAGCCAGCCTGCGGCCTGCGCCTTGGCCAGCCGCTTGTGGCTTTCGGCGGCATAGGCGTCCGACTGCGCGCGGGTGATGCCGAAGAGATGACCGACCACTTCGGCGGTCTGGCCCATATTGAGTTCGGTGATCGGATCGGTCAGCCCGCGCTCCAGCCCGATGATCGGCTTGAAATAAGCCGGGCGCGCCTTGGCGAGTGCGGCGATCTTGCCCAGAATTCCCTTGGCACCGGCAAGGCCGGCGAACCAGCGCACGCCCTGCTGCGGCCAGACCAAGGGCGCATAGCTCAGGGCTTCCGAGCCACCGGCCAGGATCAGATCGGAGACGCCTTCGCGGATATAGCGGTAGGCCGTGTCGATCGACTGCATGCCGGAGCCGCAATTGATCTGCACCGTGAAGGCGACCATCGCCTCGCCCATGCCGAGCCGAAGGGCCGCGACCCGGGCCGGGTTCATCTCGTCGGCGATGACATTGACGCAGCCGAGGATCACCTGATCGAAGGCAGTGGGCGCGAACGGCTGCCGCGCCAACAGCGGCCGGCCGCACTGCACGGCGAGATCGACCGGCGTGAACGGACCGGGACCGCTGCGCGCCTTCAGGAACGGCGTCCGGCTGCCGTCGACAATAAAAACCGGTCGCGCCATCAGCTTGCGGCCCTTTGCTCACCAAGCCCCTGAAAGAACTGATGCACATCGGCAGGCTTTTTGTAAATCGGCGACAGCTCTTCCGGCGCGAAGTCATCGACTTCGATCACTTTCGAAACCGCTTCATGCGCCGCCGCAAGCCGATCGCCTTCTCCCTGGGTAATGACGCCCTTTTTGACGGCCTCGTGCCAGTCGTGAAGGTGGGCCGCGCGCATCCGTTTGGCGATCTCCTCGGCAGCGGTGACGAGCAGGAAGGCTTTCTCCAGCCGCGCCACGCCGCGGTCGTCATCGACATGCGACAGGTCGGGCGTCAGCCGGTCGCGCGCGGCCGAGGGCTCCAGCACCAGCTGCGCGCATTGATGGATCACAAGATCCGACGGCCCGACCACGCGGGCGCCGAACGGCTGGATCAGGAATTTCAGCACGACGGCGACGAAACGATTGGGCAGGTTGGCGAGGATCTCCGCAAAGCGGTTCTCGATGGTCTTGAAGCCGCTCGCCATGCACCATTCCAGCGCGGCAAAATCCGCTTGTTGCCGACCCTCGTCCTGCCAGCGCTTCAAGGCGGCCGAGAGCAGATACAGTTCCGACAGGATATCCCCGAAGCGGGCCGACAGCATTTCCTTGCGTTTCAGCGCGCCGCCCAGCGTGAGCAGCGCCATGTCGGCGCACAGCGCGAAGGCCGAGGAGTAGCGCGAGAGCTGGCGAAAGAACCGGCTCGCCGCTCCGGCGTCGGGTACGGCTACGAATAGCCCGCCGGTCCAGCTGCGGCCCCAGGCCCGGAACAGCGTGGTGATGCTGTGGCCGATATGTTTCCAGAACGCTTTGTCGAAGGCGTCCAGCCCCTTGGCGCGATCTTCTTCGCCCAACGCATTCATCTCTTCGAGCAGATAGGGATGGGCGCGGATCGCGCCCTGCCCGAACACGATCAGGTTGCGGGTCAGGATATTGGCGCCCTCCACGGTGATGGCGACCGGCACCGAGCGGTAGAGACTGCCCATGTAGTTCTGCGGGCCGTCGATCACGGCCTTGCCGCCGTGGATGTCCATGGCGTCGTCGATCGCGATCCGCAGCCGCTCGGTGGCCTGCAGCTTCATGATGCCGGAAATGACCGCGGGATGATGACCCTGGTTGAGCGCGGCGCAGGTCAGCCGCCGCGCCGCGTCGAGCAGATAGGCGGTGCCGGCAATCCGCGCCAGCGGCTCCTCGATGCCTTCGAACTTGCCGATCGGCACGTTGAACTGCTCGCGAATCCGGGCATAGGCGCCGGTGGTACGCGCCGCATAGGCCGCACCCGCCGCCGACAGCGACGGCAGCGAGATGCCGCGCCCGGCGGCGAGCGCCGTCATCAGCATTTTCCAACCCTGGCCAAGGCGTTGCTGGCCGCCGATGATGTAATCCATGGGAATAAAGACGTCGCGGCCCCGGTTCGGGCCGTTCTGGAACACCTGCATCGCCGGCAGGTGGCGATGGCCGATCTCGACGCCGGCCAGATGGGTCGGGATCAGCGCCACGGTGATGCCGAGTTCTTCCTTCGGGCCAACCAGATGGTCGGGATCATAGGCCTTGAAGGCCAGCCCCAGCAGGGTCGCGACCGGGCCGAGCGTGATGTAGCGCTTGTGCCAGTTGAGCCGCAGCCCCAGCACTTCGCGTCCTTCGAAATTCCCCTTGCAGATGATGCCGCTGTCGATCATCGACGCCGCATCGGACCCGGCCTCCGGGCTGGTCAGTCCGAAGCAGGGAATTTCGCGGCCGTCGGCAAGCCGCGGCAGCCATTGCTGCTGCTGATCGCTGGTGCCGAAGCGCATCAGCAGTTCGCCGGGGCCGAGCGAGTTCGGCACCATCACGGTGACGGCTGCCGTCACCGAGCGCGTCGAAAGCTTTCGCACCACTTCCGAATGCGCGTAGGGCGAAAAGCCAAGCCCGCCATACTCCTTGGGGATGATCATGCCGAAGAACTTGTTGCGCTTGATGAAGTCCCAGACCTCGGGCGGCAGATCGCGCCATTCCCAATTGATTTTCCAGTCGTCGAGCATGGCGCAGAGCTCGTCGACCGGGCCGTTGAGGAAGGCCGCCTCTTCCGGCGTCAGCGTCGCCGGCGCGTGGCCAAGCAGTTTCGACCAGTCGGGATTGCCGGTGAAGAGATCGGCGTCCCACCAGACATCGCCGGCCTCCAGCGCCTCACGCTCGGTGTCCGACATCGCCGGCAACACGCCGCGTGCCCAGGAGAAAATCGGCTTGGTGATGAAATCGCGGCGAAAGCTCATGGCGATGTCCTCATGGTTGGAGTGCTTACGCGATCCGGCGGTCCCGCATATGCCAAAAGACGGCTCATTCTAGTGGAAAGCGTGGGATTTCGGTGAACACTTCGCACTGGAAATAAAGCGAAATTGATCCAACCCGCTGGCCTTCTGATAACGGCAGGGAGCCGCACCGGTTCCGAAAACGCTGCCACTTGCTTCGCCCGCTTGCGGGGCGAGGGAGAAGAAAATCAATCCGGCCGCGTCATCTCGAACATGGCCTCGGGCCGGATTTCAAAATAGTCGCCTCTCCTGCCGGCGCGCACGATCGGGCGCGCCAGCGCGGTCTGGTAGATGCCGTCCTTGATCATGGCCTTGTCGATGTGGACGGCGACGACTTCGCCGAGGGTGAGCCAGGCCTGCGCCTTCCTGCCATCGGCGCCCTGCAGCTGGACGATCTGCGTCAGCTTGCATTCGAACGAGACCGGGCTTTCCGCAACCCGGGGCACGTTGACGAGCTTGCCTGGCACCGCCGTCAGCCCGGCGATCCTGAATTCGCTGACGTCATGGGCGACATGCGCCGCGGTGGCGTTCATCTGCTGCGCCAGGTCCATGGTCGCGAGATTCCAGACGAACTCGCCGGTCTCCTGGATATTGGCGACGCTGTCCTTCCAGGAGGTCGAGGAAAAGCCGATGATTGGAGGCGTGTAGCAAAAGCCGTTGAAGAAGCTGTAGGGCGCGAGGTTGATATTGCCCCTGGCATCACGCGACGAGATCCAGCCGATCGGCCGCGGGGCGATGATGGCGTTGAAGGGATCGTGCCTGAGGCCGTGGCCGTTCTTCGGCTCGTAATAATGCAGGTCTTTCGGGCTCGATGCGTCCACGTCGGCGGTTTCCTTCCAAAACTCTAACCATCATTGCGAGCGCTAGCGAAGCAATCCATACCGCGTTATGTGGTGGCCATGGATTGCTTCGCTAGCGCTCGCAATGACGGGATGAACTAACCCGCCTTGGCCGTCCCCCTGCCACGCGGCGCAAGGCTGGCAAGGACAAAATCGATCATCTGGTCGAGCGAGGCCCCCGGCTTGTCGGCGGCCTGCGCGATCATCTGCGGATGGAAAAACCGCATCATCGCGGTGCAGGTGCACATCGCCGCAAGCGGCACGTCGGGGGCTTCGAATTCACCCGAGGCTGCACCGTCGGCGATGACCGCGCCGATGGTCTGGGTAATCCGCTCCATGTGGGCGACGCAGACCTCCCAGCTCTCCTCCATCGCGATCTCGACCATCTCGTGCAGCTTGGAATCGCCGATATAGCGTTCGCAATTCATGCGGTGGACCGTGGTCAGGAGTTCGCGCAGCCGGGAAGCCGCCGGCCCGCGCGCGGCCGCGATGGCCTGAGCGGCATCCTCTACCCCGCCCATCAGGGTGCGCGCGACGCCCTCGTGGATCGCCTTTTTCGAATCGAAAAAGCGATAGACGTTCGCCGGGCTCATGCGCAGCACCTTGGCGATGTCGGCAACGGTGGTCTTTTGATAGCCGATTTCGCGGAACAACCGCTCCGCCACCACGAGAATGCGTTCCCTTGTGTCGGGTTCGGTATGGTCCGAAATCAGCGTCATGTCGGGGCTCGATTCAGCGTACGCAATGTTCAATTATTCCGCGGCCGCAGCAAGCGGAAATGCGGGTTCGACGTTGCCTTGATGTTGCGGTGCAAGACCAATGTGCTCACTCCGACCGCTTTCTTCAAGGCTCTTGCGGAACCAGAGGGCATAGAGGCCCGGCAGGTACAGCAGGGTCAGGAAGGTCGCGACGAACAAGCCGCCCATGATGGTGATCGCCATTGGGCCCCAGAATGCGGAGCGCGACAGCGGGATCATCGCCAGGATCGCGGCCAGCGCCGTCAGCACCACCGGGCGGGCGCGCCGGACAGTGGCCTCGACGATCGCCTCCTTGCGGGTCAGGCCGTGGGACACGTCGGTTTCGATCTGGTCCACCAGAATCACCGCGTTACGCATGATCATGCCGGCCAGCGCGATCAAGCCGAGCAGCGCCACGAAACCGAACGGCTGGTTCGCCACGTTCAGCCCCAGCGACGCGCCGACGATGCCGAGCGGCGCGGTCAGGAACACCAGCAGCAGGCGCGAAAAACTCTGCAGCTGGATCATCAATAGCGTCAGCATGACGATGACCATCAGCGGAAATAGGACGAAGATCGACGCGTTGCCCTTGGCGGACTCCTCGAACGCGCCGCCCGCCTCGATCCGGTAGGCCGGCTGCAGGCTGTCGCGGATTTCCTGCAGCCTGGGCCAGATCTGGTTGGTCACGTCGGGCGCCTGCACGCCATCGACGACGTCGCCGCGGACCGTGATCGCCATGTCGCGGTTACGCCGCCACATGATCGGCTCCTCATGGGCGTATTCGATCTTGGCGATCTGGGTGAGCGGCACCGCGACCCCGTTGCGCGAGGTGATGGTGAGATCGCCGACACGGCCGAGGTCGAGCCGCTCGGACGGCACTGCGCGCGCCATCACGCCGACCTTCTCGATGCCGTCGCGGATCGTGGTCACCGGCGCGCCGGATATCAGCATGCTCAGCGCCTGCGAGACATCCTGGGGGGTGAGGCCCAGCGCACGGGCGCGGTCCTGATCGACCACGAGCTTGAGATAGGGCGACTGCTCGTTCCAGTCGAGCTGCGGATCCTTGACCTTGTCGTTCTGCCTGACCACGTCGCGCACCTTATAGGCGATGTCGCGGACAACAGCCGGATCGGGGCCGATCACGCGGAACTGGACGGGAAAGCCGACCGGCGGGCCGAAGTTGAAGCGGTCGACGCGCACGCGCGCCTCCGTCAGCACGCCGTCATCGACGGCCTTCTCGATACGCGCCTTGATCCGCTCGCGCGCCTTGACATCCCTGGCGACGATGACGATCTCGGCGAACGCTTCATTGGGCAGCTGCGGGCTCAAGCCCAGCCAGAACCGCGGCGAACCCTGGCCGACATAGGCGGTATAGGTCGAAATGTCCCGGTCATCCTTCAACAGGGCTTCCGCCTGCTTCACGGACTTTTCGGTGACATTGAAGGCGGTGCCCTCTGGCAGCCGAAGCTGCAGGAACAATTCGGGCCGTTCCGACAGCGGGAAAAACTGCTGCTGGACGTGACCGAAACCGACGATGGACAGCGCAAACACGCCGACGGTCGCCAGCACCACCTTGACGCGGTGGTTGACGCACCACTGGATCATGCTGCGCAGAATCCGGTACACCCGCGTCTCGTACACCGCATGCGGATCGTGGTTGTGATGGACCGTGATGTTGGGCAGCAGCTTGACGCCGATATAGGGCGTGAAGATCACCGCGACGAACCAGGACGCGACCAGCGCGATTGCGACGATCCAGAAGATGCCGCCGGCATATTCGCCGACCGCCGAATTGGCGAAGCCGACCGGCAGGAAGCCTGCCGCCGTCACCAGCGTTCCCGTCAGCATCGGAAACGCGGTGGATTCCCAGGCAAAGGACGCAGCGCGGACGCGGTCCCAGCCCTGCTCCATCTTCACCACCATCATCTCGACCGCGATGATGGCGTCATCGACCAGGAGCCCGAGCGCGATGATCAGCGCGCCCAGCGTAATCCGGTGCAAATCGAGCGACATCGCATTCATGACGATGAAGACGATGGCGAGCACCAGCGGCACCGACATCGCCACCACGATCCCGGTGCGCCAGCCAAGTGCCACGAACGAGACGAACAGCACGATCGCCAGAGCCTCGATGAAGGAGTGCACGAATTCGCTGACGGCGTGTTCGACCACTTTGGGCTGATCCGCGATCAATTCGACATTGATGCCCTGCGGCACTGCCTTCATGAATTCCGCGGTGGCGCCCGCGACGTCCTTGCCGAGCTCCAGAATGTTGGCGCCCTTGGCGGTGACCACGCCGATGCCGAGCGCGGGCTTGCCTTCCTGGCGCACCAGAAAGGTCGGCGGATCGACGTAGCCGTGGGTGATGGTCGCGATATCGCCCAAACGAAACACGCGGCCATTGCTTTCGACCGGCGTTTCCGCCACCGCCTTGACGCCGTCGAGCGCGCCGGTGACGCGCAGCGGCACGCGCTGCGAGGAGGTTTCGACCGTGCCGGCCGGCACGACATTGTTCTGCTTGGCAAGCGAATCGAACAGCGCTTGCGGCGTGATCCCGAGCGTCGCCAGCTTGGCATGCGAGAACTCGACATAGATCCGCTCGTCCTGGGTGCCGTAGAGATCGACCTTTGTCACGCCCGGTACCTTCAGCAGGCGCTGACGCATGCCTTCGGCGGCCTTTTTCAACTGCGCGTAGTCGGCGCCGTCGCTGGTCATCATATAGAGAATGGAATCGACGTCCGAGAATTCGTCGTTGACGACGGGGCCGAGCAGACCCGCCGGCAGCTGCGGCTGCACGTCGGCCAGCTTCTTGCGCAGCAGATAAAACAGATACGGCACGTCCTTTGGCGGCGTCGAATCCCTGAACGTGACCTGCATCGCGCTGAATGACGGCTTTGAGTAGGTCTGCACCTTCTCGAAGAACGGCAATTCCTGCAGTTTCTTCTCGATGGGGTCGGCGACCTGGGTCTGCATCTCGGCGGCCGTGGCACCCGGCCAGATCGCCGAGATGTTCACCACCTTGACGGTGAAGAACGGATCCTCGGCGCGGCCGAGCCGCTGATAGGAGAAGAAGCCGGCGACGCCGAGCGCAACCATCAGGAACAGGATCAGTGCGGGATGGCTCACTGCCCAGCCCGAAAGATTGAACCGCTTCATCGCGCCCTCCTCGATTGACTGCAGGATTAAAACGACAATGACGACACGACCCGGACCTTCTGGGCCGGATCAAGCTTGTGCACGCCAAGCACGACCACTTTGGCGCCTTCGTCGACACCGCTGGATATGACGACGTCGTTGCTCTCGTAGGATTTGACGGTGACCGGCTTCAGCGCCACGTCGCCCTTGTCATCGACGATATAGAAGGAGGGATCGCCGCCCTCGCTGAACAGCGCCGACAACGGAAGCCGCGCGACGCGCGTGGTGACGGGATCGGCCAGGGTCAGCGTCGCGGTCATGCCGAGCGAGACGTTGTCGCCGGCATCAGGCAGCGAGAATTTTGCCAGATAGGTGCGGGTCGCGGGATCAGCCGATGGGGCGACCTCGCGCAGCCTGGCGGCATATTTCTTGTTCGGCTCGGACCACAGGCTCACGCTGGCGATGCCGTCCTTGGCGCGGCCGAGCAGGGTTTCCGGGATCGCGACCACCGCTTCCTTTTCGGCAAAGCGCGCGACACGGATCGCGGTCTGGCCGGACGCCACGACCTGGCCGGCGTCGATCAGGGTCGCGGTGACGACGCCGCGGGTGTCGGCGACCAGCGTTGCGTAAGACAGCGAGTTCTTGGTGAGTTCGACCGAGCGCTCGGCGCGATTAAGCCGCGCCCGTGCTTCATCGGCAGCCGCCCTGGCCTGGTCCATTTGCGCATCGGTGGTCCAGCCTTTTGCGCGCAAATCCTTCGCGCGCTGCTCGGCGGCGGCGGCCTGCGCCTGCACGCCGGTGGCGGCATGGAACTCCGCATCGGCCTGCTCGGCCTGCAGTTTCAGGTCGACTTCATCGAGCGTTGCCAGCGGCTGGCCGACATCGACGGTCTGGCCGACCTCGACCAGGCGTTTTGCAACCTTGCCGGGGACGCGGAAACCCATGTCGGTCTCGATCCGCGGCTTGATGGTGCCGACGAAGCTGCGCTCTGGCGATTCCGCCTCGTAATGTACCGTCGCCACCAATACGGGGCGGGACGGCACCGCTTTTTGGGCAACCGTGTCGTTGCAGCCGGTCAGGGCGATCGCGATCAGCGCCAGCAATACACCGACTAACAGCTTGGAATAGCTTGCAAAAATGGTACGAGCCAACATGACAGCTTCCCTCGATTAAGCGTGAGGGAAGTGTCGATTGTTTACTGACGATTGTCAATATTCGTCAGTGATCATGATTTCGTGAAGCGACGGGGCTGGTTAAGGGGTCGCGAATACCCCGGCTTCCCCGCTACGCCCCCCATGCTGGCGCGCGTCGCGACGGTATCATACCAGCTCTTCAAGGCCGCGTAGTCCCCCCGCTGGGGGAGGCCGGCCGCCTCGGTGGCACATCCACGGTGACGACGGCCGATGAATCGCTGCTACTCCGCCAGCTGAAATCGCTCGAACCGATGCAGCTCATCTTCAATGCGGCGCTTCAGCTCCTTGCGCTCGCCTCTCGCCGCGCCCTTGCCGACCCAGTTCCATTTCTGCACCAGCAATTTCCGGTTTTTGCGGTCGGTCTTGAGATCGAGCGCGGCGACGATGTCGCTGCCGGCCAGGACCGGCAGCGCGAAATAGCCGAATACCCGTTTCTCCTTCGGCACATAGGCCTCGAACCGATGTTCGTAATCGAAGATGAGATGCGTGCGCTTGCGCTGGATGACCAGCGGATCGAACGGCGAGAGGATGTGCACCAGCTCCGGCGCGGTATCGCCGGCACTCTCCAGCGCTGCAGGTTCGGCCCAATGCTCCTGCTTGCCGGCGCCTTCGAGGATGACCGGCACCAGTTCGTTGCGGCGGACCCTCGCCTCGATCAGGCGCCGGACTTGAGCCTTGTTTGGTGCATCGAGATGACAGATCGAATCCAGGCTCACGACGCCTTGCGCGCGCAGGGCGCGGTCGAGCAGATAGGCGGTGGTTTCGCTTGGCGATGCGCCCTTCGGCGGTCTGTCCCAGCCGAAATGCCGCGTCATCAAATCATAAGTCTTGAGCATCCCGTTGCGCTCGGAGATCGTCAGCACGCCGGTATAGAAAGCGAGCTGCAGCGCCCGCTTCGACGGCTTGCGGCTCGCCCACAGATGTTCCTTGTCGACCAGCACATCGTCCTCGATGTCGCGGATCGTCAGCGCGCCATCGCGCCGGATCAGCCGCAACACCTTGCGCAAATCGGCCGGCTTGACCGATGTGAGCCATTTATGGCCCTCGCGCCTGTGGCGTTTCATCGCCGGAATAAAATAGCGCAAATCCCTGGTCGGCACATAGGACAAGGCGTGGGTCCAGTATTCGAACACGCTTTTCTCGACGCTCTGGGCCAAACGCAGGTCGGCGCGCCGATAGGCCGGGATCCGGGTCCAGAGAATATGGTGGTGGCTGCGCTCGATGACATTGATGGTGTCGATCTGCACATAGCCGAGATGCTCGACCGCCGCGCGCGTCGCTTGGCGGGCCCTCGCCGAACGGCGCCCGCGTGTCGAGCCGCTGGGCGCGCAGCCAGATCTGCCTGGCCTCGGCCTTGGTCAGGGGAAAGGATTTGTCGGCGCGGGGCATCGCGCGGCAATGTAGCCGGATTCGCGCCTTCGGGCAGGCGCGTCATCGGGCTTTGGCCGGAAGCTCGAGCTTGTAGAGGTCCTTTCCGATCGCAAAGACCGTGACGCCTCCATCGGGACGCCCGACGAACCTGATCTTGTTGGTCGCCAGCCCCATGGCTTGCGGAAACCAGGTCTTGCCGCCATCGCTGGTGCCGTAGCCGCCGGTCGATCCGCCGACCCAGCCCCGCTCGTCGTCGAGGAAGTTGATGCCGTAGGGAATCCAGCCTCTGTCGTGGGTGACGGTGAGGCGCCGCCAGTGCTCACCGCCGTCCTCGGTCTTCACCACATAGCCGCGAGCCTCGTTCTCCGGGGCCCGATAGGAGATGATGGTGGCATAGCCGACGCGGGCGCTGGGAAAGGAAAGCTTCCAGTTGTTGTCGCCGGCGAGGTCGCTGTCGAACACCGCGCGCCAGGTTTTGCCGCCGTCGCTGGTTTTCAGGATGCGGGCGTGAGCCTTGTCTTCGTCGCCCTCGCTGGCGCCCGCAATAAACCCGGTGTCCGCATCGAGAAAATGAATATCGAGGATCATCCCGGTGACATTGCTCATGTCGCGGGCGCGAAACGTCCGGCCCCCGTCGAAGGATTCCAGCAGGCCGGCCGGTCCGCCGACCCGCCCGCCGGCGCGCACCGCCACAACCTTGCCGTCGAGCTTGAGCACATCGATCGCGCACACGCCGACGATCTGCCGGCCTGCAACGGGCCTGACCGCCTCCCAATGCACACCGGCATCGTGGGTCACATAAAGCGGCTGCCGGTCGGTGACATCGGGAAAATAGCCGGGGCCGATATTGCCGAGAAAACCGGTGTTGGCGTCGGCGAATTCCAGCGCCCGCACATAGCTGCCCTGCTTGGTCCAGATATTGGTCCAGGCCTCGCCGCCGTCATCGGTGCGATAGATGCGGCCGGTGCCGTTGCCGTACCAGCCGGTCAGCGCGTCGGCGAAGGCAATCGCGTCCTGCTTCTTGTTCAGCGTGTAGGGCTCGGTCGGCAATTTTATCCATTGCTCGTCGGCACAGGCCGGCGACATGAACATCAGAAGAAAAAATATGACGACAGGCTTCATCCTGGCCTCGGTGGACAGACGGCGTTTCCCAAGCAAATTCGGTAACTTGGAACGGCTTCCTCGACTTTACCAGCGACGGCCTAAGAAAAAGCCGCAATGCCCAGAGTCCGTTTCGATTGAATCGAAACGGACTCCAGATTCTTGATTTGACGTATTTTCTTAACCGGCATCCAATTCGCTTGAAAACGCTCCAAGAGACGGTGCGGCGGCCTTGAAATTACAGGGCCTTACTTCATCATGCTCATCTTCTGCGCCTTCATGTAGTGCATGCAGGCGCTCTGCATCTTGCCGTTGCTCATGTCCATGTTGGCCATGGCCATTTCCTTGTTTGCACCGCTTTGACCGGGAGCCATCATCATCGCGGATTTGGCCATGTTGTCTCCCGTGCAAGCCATCATCGCCGCCGATGCAGGCGTGAACGCCAAAGCCGAGAACATCGCGGCGGTGAGCAGAACCAGCTTCATAAAAAACCTCCCTTGGAATGATACCGGCGGATTGCCGGTTATCGGGATACGTATCCACCACCGGATACGTTTCCGAAGGAACGTAATTTTTGTATGCTGCGATGCACCCGGACTTTGATCGTGGTCTTGCGGCGCTGATGCAGCATTTACCGCTTCGGCCGCTCGGCGAGACTCCCCGTTGCGATCTCTGTCTCGCATGACGCCTTGCCGCGTTCGGCAGCCTGACATTTGTAGACATTGCCGGTGAGGCGATCGACCAGCCACATATTCTCCTCGGTGGAGCTCTCCATGCCGACGAATCTGGTGCCGACCGCCGTAATCAGCGTCGACAACAAGATTGCCCCCGCGATGAGGCCCGCGCCGATCAATATCGGCATCGAGGTGCCGGCGCGATCCGGAATGGCCGCCCGATGCCCCTGATAGTCGCTTGGTCTTTTCGGTGACTGAAACAAGGCCCTGTCGCTTCGCATTCTTTTGTTTTTTTCTTGGCGAGCGTTCATCCTGAACGCGCATCTGGCCGATTTGTTGTTCACAGGGAGGCGGCCGGGCGACGTTCTAAACGCGATCGATACCGAGCTTGCTTTCAAACCAACTCGATGCGCGCATGATGGCCGGGCGAAGCGGCGAGACGTTTGTCGCGGGTAAGTAGCGGAGCATTGAGCGCTTCGGCGAGGGCGACGTAGATGGCGTCATAGGCAGTAAAATTGTTCCGCAAATCCCAGACGCGCGGCAGAAGGAAATCGTGTGGATACCGGTGCAGGGGAAGGTCAGCGAGGTCAGCGAGCGCAATGCGGCCACGCTCGCCGTCGATCTCGTTGTTTGCGGCATACCGGCGAACCACCTGGGCAACCTCGACGTCGAGCAAATGAGGCGCGTGCAGGGTTTGTGACGGCGCGAACAGCCGACTCTCTACCGCCCTTGCGGCGGGCGTGCGCAGAAGCGCTTCGAGCACGGCCGAAGCATCCACCACGATCATTGGCGATCGCGCTCGGCGCGGACTGCCTGCGCCGGCGCCACCGAAGGGGTCATTCCCCCGCGCTGCTCCAGACGCGCTCGCAACTCATCAAGCGTCGGCCGCTCGGCCGACTGACGAATCTCGCTAAGCAGGTAATCGGAGAGCGACATACCCGCCAGCGCCGCACGCGACTTGAGCCGACGATGCAGCGTATCTGGCACATTACGAATTTGGATCATCACCGTCATGTGCAAAACATAAACACATGTGTATTACATGTCAACTTTCAAAGTACATGGTAGAATTCAAGTTTGTGGTGGGTTGGACCCGAATGGCCGATCAATTCCAGGGGCTCAAAATCCGAATCGTGAAATTCAATCCATAGCCTCGAGCCCCCCACAAAACGCACTTCGAAAATTGTCTCGTTTAGAATCGCACCGTGGCATTGCATTCCCTGCAAGAAGATAAATTTCGCGCTTTCACGATCAAGATCATGGATTGACCGCGCTGGATCAAAGTACAGATCTTCGCCAAGTTTGAGTTCAAATCTAAAATCCTTGTTGGCGCTGACAATAATCGTCATGGATTCCAAGAATACAAATTCCACACGAAATGTCCGCACTCTAACATCGATGAGCGTAGAGCTGCCAAGCTTGGACACATCTGCTTGCAGCGATCTTCTTAACTCTTCTGAGGGCATAGCCACCTTCCGAAGTATGCGTCGAAACTCGACAATACGCGACGAAAGCTCGTTTTGCACCTCAAACGCGAGAAAGGGCGGCCCGCGGCCACCCTCCTGTTTGAGATATCCAATTCGACATCGAAGCGGAGAACTCACCGCCGTCCGAACAGTCCGCCCATCATGCCGCCGAACAACGCCCCGGGTCCGCCGCCGCCGCGATAGTGACGGCCGCCGCCTCCGCCGCCGGCGTGGCGGGAATGACGGCCCTGCTCGTCGTCGCCGTCATCGCCGGATGCCACGCGGTTTGCGACGATCTCGGACTGCAGCGCCTTGAGCTGCAGGCGGTTGATGAAGCCGGTCTTCGGATAGCCGCGGGCGGCCTGCCAGCGCGTGATCACGGCGCGGGTCTGCTCGTCGAACTTGCCGTTCACCTTGGTGTCGAAGCCGAGGCCGGTGAGGCGGCGCTGCACGTCGCGGCGCTGGCCCTTGTCGAGACCGAGCTGGTCTTCGGTGGTCTGGTCGGCTTCCTCGGTGAAGGTCGAGGGATCGATCGCGGTGGTCAGGTTGCGGGTCGCGGTCGACGGGCCGTCCTGCAGCGAGGCGATGCGGGCCAGCGCCAGCGACTTGAAGGTCCCGTTCGGATAGTTGGTGAGATAGGCGTTGAGTTCTTCGGGCTTGTTGGAGTCCTTGATCGAGCGCCAGAATTCGAGCTCGACTTCGGAGGCGGGACCGGCGGTGACGGCGGGCGTATTCGGCGCCTCTGCCGCAAGCACCGGCCGCGCCCGCGACCGGATTGAGATAGACCGAGCCGATCAGGTTGGTGTGACCCCAGGGCAATTGACCCTTGTTGGTCTCTTCGTTGACCTGGGCGCGGACCCTGGTCATCGCCTGCTGGATCTCGACGCCGGGGGAAGCGATATTGGCCATCAGCGCGCGGGTGAACGGGCTGTTGGTGCCTTCTTGCCCGTCGAGCGCGGTCTGGCCGGGGCCGGTGGCGAATGCGATCAGGGTGCCCTCGCCGGATTTCATCTCGGCCAGGCCCTGCTGCACCGACACGCTGCGGGTCGCCGAATTCGACTTGATCTTGGCGGCGAACGGATTGTCGCGGCAGGCATCGAGGAACACCAGCTTGACCTTGGCGTCGGCCATGGTCTGCTCCAGCGTGACGTCGATGTTGATCGCCGCGCCCAGCTTGACGTCCATTTCGGATTTCAGGTCGGCGTCGACCGGCAGCAGATAGTTGGTGCCGTTGATGGCGATGCCGTGGCCGGCATAGAAGAACAGCGCGACGTCGGCGCCTTCGGCCTTCTTGCCGAAGTCCAGCAGCTTTTCCGTCATCTTGTCGCGGGTGAGGTTGGTGCCTTCGACCACCTCAAAGCCCACATTGCGAAGCACCGCCGCCATCGATCTGGCGTCAACAGCCGGATTGGGAAGCGGCGCCACGTTCTTGTAGGCACCGTTGCCGACCACGAAGGCGACACGCTTGTCGGCGAAGGCCGCGTTGCTGGTGACGAGAAGCCCTGCGATTGATAGTGCTGCGATCAAGAAGCGCATGATCCGTTCTCCCCTGATCTGATCCTCGGAAAAAAATGGCCCGGAGGGCCGCATCCGTTGCGCGCAATGTGATCCGGTCGGCGCGCCGAGACTGTGACCCACATCACTTGGGGCGGGGCAGAGATCGAACCGGCTCGCGACAGGTGACGAAGTCGCCGAAGGCGCGGGATCGGTCCGGCCGCGTTAGGCTGCAGCGGACTTAAATGTGATACGCCCGGGCTTTCCGGCCCTGCGGTTCGGCTTCATGACAATTTCGATATCCTGCTCGAACACCGTGAGCATTTTCATCAAGCGTTCGGTAGAATAGTCCTCGAAGTCACCGCGCAGCAGATGCGAAAGGTCAGGCTGATGGATACCGATCAGCTTGGCAGCCTTTACCTGCGTGAGCCCGCGCTCTTTGATAAGGCGGTGCAATTCATTCACGATCTTGGCTTTCAAGAGCCGTTGTTCGGAATCGGGCAAACCAAGGTCGGCGAATACGTTGCCGCTGCTTTCATGGATTTCCATTTTGCGTTTCGTCATGGCTTGCGCCCTTCGCTCTCTGCGCGTGTGCGGTAATGCAATTCGGCATCACGCAGGCGCGACTTGATAAGCTCGATGTGTTGCTGCGGAGTAGCAATGCCCCTTTTCGCCTTCTTCTGAAAAGCGTGAAGCACGTAGACCGCACCGCGAAAACGTACAGTGTAAACAGCGCGGTAGGAATCGCGGTCAAAATCGTCGATCAGTTCCAGAACGGTGCGGCCGCCAAATCCTCTTAGCGCCTTGGCCGCTGTCGGTTCCTCCCCTTCTTGCACCTGATGCAATGCATACCCCATGCGATTCCGCACCTTGGCCGGGAATCGCTTCAGTTCCTTGAGGCTGGAGCCAATAAAAATGCAGGGCTTCGGTTCGGACCGTTCGCTCACCGTCTCAATATAGGGGTTTCCCTATAAAATATCAAGTGACCCACATCACATTCACCAGCCCTCGCCCGTCCTATGCTCGCATCATCAAGAAGCCACCAGGCGTAGCAACGAGGACAAGGACCATGACCGGCTTTCACGAATTTTCAGCACTCAAGGCGATAACACTCGGCGCCGCGCTGTCGATGACGGCGGGCCTTGCATTCGCCGGCGACAATAACGTCTCGGCGGATCAGATCGTCACGGCGCTGCAGCCGAAACCGCTGACACGCAGCCTGTCGGTCGGGCCGCAGGCCGATCCCGCGGTCAAGGCCAGGGAAATCGGTTTCGTCGATAGCCTGCGCAACCGGAAGACCCGGTCGCTCTCGCTCGGCGAACGCGAGGAAATCGCGGAGATCGCTTCCACCAAGCCGAAGATCGATCTTGAGATCCAGTTCGACTACAACTCCGCCGATATCAGCACGGCCTCGATGCCTTCGGTGCAGGCGCTCGGCAAGGCGCTCGCCAATCCGAGCCTCAAGGGCTCGACCTTCGTCGTCGCCGGCCACACCGATGCGATCGGCAGCGAGGCCTATAACCAGGACCTCTCGGAACGCCGCGCCGATACCATCAAGCGCTACCTCACCGACAAATATGGCATCAACGGCACCGATCTCGTCACCGTCGGCTATGGCAAGAGCAAGCCGAGGGATCCGAACGCGCCGATGGACCCGATCAACCGCCGCGTTCAGGTCGTCAACATGGACACCAAGACCGCCTCGAAGTGACGGTCGCAATCCTTGCTCCGTCTTCAAACAAGATGTGCGATCGCAGATTTGAGATCTTGCGGTAGGGTTTCGACAGGATCGGCGATCCGTCGTGCAGACGGCTGTGCGCGGTCAGGGTTTCGAGGCGCGTTGCCGGCGAGCCGGCCAGGGTCCGGCCATAGCACCTCTCTATAAAAGATCGGCACGCCAGGCATTTCCATCGGTAGCGCCCAAGGCGTTAAGCTGGATTTTTCTCAGGAGACAGTGCGATGCCCTTCGTCCGTATCAATCATCCCGCCGGCAAGCCGCCGGCCTTTCGCGCCGCGATTTCACGCGGCGTCTACCGGGCGATGCTGGACACTTTTGATGTCCCCGCCGACGATCTCTTTCAGGTCCTGAGCGAAAGCGGACCGGGTACCGAGATGGTGCGCCCGCAGCAGTATCTCGGAATCAAATATTCCGACGATCTGATCTTCATTCAGATCACCTGCAACGATACGCGGACCGTCGACCAGAAGAAGGCGCTATACGCCGCGATCGCCGACAATCTGGCGCGCGCTCCCGGCCTTCGCCGCGAAGACATTTTCATCAGTCTTGTCGAGGTCAGGAAGGAGAACTGGTCGTTCGGCAACGGCATCGCGCAATACGCGTCGTGACTATCGGTGCACGTCGCCATGTTCATTCGGCGTCGTTACGCCGACCGGCAGCAGGACGTGGGCGACGAAGAATGTGACAATGGCGACAATGGCGTTGCACGCAGCCGGATTGCCGGGGACAGAAGTTGATTCGCGCAAAAATTTCATGGATGAGTATTCACGAAGCAATGGCGTTGCAAAAATCGGGCGTGGCCAACGCTCATTTTTGTGTCCGTTGCATTGAACGTATTTCGATTTTACGGGCACTGACCATCGCGCTCTTAAAAGGCGCCGCTAGTGATAAATTTACAACATCAGATGCGCGCGCGATCCGGTACGATGGCGGGATAAATCGATCGGTATTGAAATGCACTTGCGTCACCTTCTGTTTATTTCCTCGCTCTGCCTGACAGCGGGGCTCGCCGCAACTCCCGCTTCCGCGCAGACGCGCGTCGGCGAAGCGGCCGTCATCCAGAATGAAGTCGTTCGCGTTGCGGGATCGGCGACCAGCCGGATCAACGTCGGCGACGGCTTGCTGCGCGACGAAGTCGTGCACACCGGGCTCGACAGCGCGGCAAGGCTGGTGATGGCCGACAGCACCAATCTGTCGCTCGGCCCCAGCGCGACCATCAAGCTCGACCGCACCGTTTTCAACGATGAGCATAGCTACCGCGATATCGCGATCAGGTTGACGACCGGCGCGTTTCGGTTCGTCACCGGGCATTCGGTAAAGGCCGCCTACAAGATCACCACCTCGCTGGCGGTGATCGGCGTGCGCGGCACCACGCTCGATATCCTGTCGGAGCGGAGCAAGACCACCGTGGTGCTGCAGGACGGCGCCTCGCGGGTCTGCACCCTCAGCCTTCAATGCGTCGAGCTGACCCAGCCCGGCGACACCGCCATCATCACGTCAGTGGGCGGAAGGGTGACGATTCAAAAAACCAACACCCCGCCCTGGACCTTCGCCGCCAACTGCGCGGCCGCGCCGGGGCTGTGCACCGTCACGCAATTCGCAGATGCCGGTCCTATCGATGACGGCAGCGATCCCACCGGCATGTTGTGCGGGCGCTGACCATGGCAAAAAAATTCAAACGGGGCTTCATGCTATCGGCCGAGGTCACGGCCGTTTCGCTTGCGCTGATTCAGGCGCACCCCGCGCCTGTATTCGCGCAAGTGGCACCCACTCCGCAGATTGCTTCCGATTGCGAAGGTCCTTGCCCGCCGCCACCGGTAACCGGCTCGGATTCCAGCGGCAGTTCGATCGGCCAGCTTGTCAATGAACGCTTCAACCAGATGATCACCAACCGGGTGCTCGGCACGGTGCTGCTCGGCGTCAACGAGCAGGTCAACTGCAGCGACTGCATCAGCGCGTTCGGCTCGGCGGGATCGTTCTCGGCCGGCATTCATGGCCGCAAGGAGCTCACGCCGAATCTGTCGCTTCTGGGGGGCATCGCCTACACCCAGTACAGCGAGGGCGGATACAACGTCACCAGCGCGCCGATCGGGGCGTTCGCGCTGCGCTACGATTTCGTCGACTGGGGGTCGTCGCGCCCATTCTTCGACGTCGGCACCATCCTGTCGCCGTTCGAAAAGGTGCGCTACAGCCGCAGCTACATGACGAGCCTCGGTCCGGTGGCGCTGACCAGTTCGACCAACAGCAGCGATTACGGCGTGTATGGCAGGGCGGGCTGGATCAGCCGGCTCTCGCCGCGCGACGAGGTCGCGGCATCGGTCGAGGTCTGGCAGATGTGGCAGCACGTCGCCGGCTACTCGGATCCGGCGGTCGCGTTCAATCCGTTCGACGCCACGATTGCGAGCGGCACCGATCGAACCAATCTCGTCAAGGTCGGCGGACAATGGACGCATCTGTTCGGCAATAGCGTCGAAGCCAACATCAATGGCGGCTTCGTGCAGTCCTTTGGGAACCACTCCGGCATCGTCGCCACCGTGACCGGCGACGGCACCGTGGTGCCGACGATCGGAAACCAGGGCTGGTTCGAATATGGCGGCCGGCTCGGCTTCCGCATCACCAGGGGCTGGGTCGCCGACCTCTTCGTCAACGGCACCGCTGGCCCGCAGCCGGTCGGCAACACCGTTCACGGCGGCGTCGGATTGCGCATCAACTACTGAGCCGGTACTTGCCGGTCTCAAATCCGGAGCGCTCAGGCGGCCGACTTGCCCTCATACGCCTTCTTCAACCCGGCGATGTCGAGTTTTATCATCTGCAGCATCGCCGCCATCGCGCGCTGCGCGCCGGCGCGGTCGGGACCGCCGAGCAATTCCGGAAGCGCCGTCGGCACGATCTGCCAGGACACCCCAAAGCGATCCCTGAGCCAGCCGCAGCGTTCGGCCTGGCCGCCACCCGCCAACAGCGCATCCCACAGGCGATCGACTTCGGCCTGATCGGCGCAGTCGATCTTGAACGACACCGCGTGGGTATATTCGAACCGCATGCCGCCATTGAGCGCCATGAAGCGCTGGCCGGCCAGGGTGAACTCCACCACCAGCACCGAGCCGGCCTTGCCGGCGGGACCATCGACAGTGTTCTTCTGGACCTTCTCGATGCGGGAATCTGGCAGCAGCGAAACATAGAATTTCGCGGCCTCCTCGGCTTCGCCGTCGAACCACAAACAGGGAGAGATTTTGGACATGGGAGTTCCTTCACCAGTTTCTCTAGGATCATCGCAAGGACGAATGTCCGGGCGCCAATCCGACAACTTGTCGGCTTAATTCTTCTTGGTCATGGCCGGGCTCGTCCCGGCCATCCACGTCTGTTTTCTTCCGACGTCAAGGAGGACGTGGATGCCCGGCACAAGGCCGGGCATGACGACAGGTTCAATGTGCCGTCAATATCGGCGATCACATCGCGATCGGCGCCGGCATGGTGAGGAACGCACGCGTCACATGCCAGAACAATTGCCGGTTGGTCGCGAGTATGACCGAATGCGCGGTTCCCGGCAGGATCACGAATTGCCGATCGCCGTTGGGCAACAGGTTAAAGAACTCCTCGAGATCGGCGACGGTGGCGATCCCGTCATATTCGCCGCGCACCAGGAGCACCGGCGAAAGCACCTTTTCCGGCTTCACCACCGGCAGGTTGGCGGTCATGTCGAGATAGGTGCCGGTGGGAACCAGGTCGCCGAACTGCATCTCCGCATCCGCCAGCGCCTCGACCGCGGCGGGGTCGCTGGTGCCGGGCTTGTCGCGGGTCGCGATCGAACGGATCATGTCGCGATCGCGCTTGCGCATGTTGTGCGAGCGAAAATAAGCGAGCTGCTCGGCGCGCTTGGTCAGGGTCGGCGACCCCTCGCCCTTGTAGGTGAAGGCCGCAAACACCAGCCGGTCGGCGCGCTCGGGCGCCACCATGGCATAGGCGCCGGCACGCAGTGCGCCGGAGGACTCGCCGAGGAAATGGAATTTCTGCCGGCCGGTTTCGCGGGTGACGACTTCAGCCGCCGCCTTCAGGTCCTCGACGCCGCTGGCGATGTCGGCATTGCCGGAGGTGCGCCCCGACTTGCCGTAGTTCTCGTGATCCATGGTCCAGCAGTCGAAGCCATGGCGGGCGAATTCGTCCATGACCGAATAGTCGCCATGGCCGGGCACGTTGAGATCGAACACCCGCGACGAGACCGAGGAGCCGTGCACGAAGAAGATGACCGGCCGCGACGGCTCGCCGGCTTTCGGCGCCCCCAGTCGCTTGCGGTACAGCCACAGGGGAATATCGCCCTTCTTCGCCCAGTATTCGCCGCTCCAGATTTCGCCGCCGTCCACCGTCGCGGCAGCGGCTTGTTGCGCGGGCAATGCGCCTGCGAGACCTCCGACAACGAGACCAAGGCTTGCGGCCCCGATGACCGCGCGTCGCGGCAACGGGTGATCGAACTTTGCCATCGTTCTCTCCCTGTTACTTTTGTCGTTCCGGGGCGCACGCGAAGCGAGCGAACCCGGAATCTCTAGATCCCGGGTTCGCGCTAATGCGCGCCCCGGGATGACTTCGTCACTTCGTCTCCGCGGGATCGCGGTGCACCGGATCGACCCACAGCACGGTCTCCGGCTTCTCCACCGGCTCGATGTCGAGATTGATCGCCACCGCCTGGCCGTCGCTGCGCACCAGCACGCATTCCAGCACCTCGTCGCGGCTGGCGTTGATCTCCTGATGCGGCACGTAAGGCGGAATGAAGATGAAATCGCCGGGGTTGGCTTCGGCGGTGAATTGCAGATGTTCGCCCCAGCGCATCCGCGCCTTGCCCTTCACGACATAGATGATGCTCTCGAGATGGCCGTGATGATGCGCACCGGTCTTGGCGTCGGGCTTGATGGTGACGGTGCCGGCCCACAATTTCTGCGCGCCGACGCGGGCGAAATTGATCGCGGCCTTGCGGTCCATCCCGGGGGTCGAGGGCACGTTGGGATCGAGCTGGTTGCCGGGAATGACGCGGACACCATCATGCTTCCAGCGCTGCGCGTCGTCGTGATGGTGGGAGTGACCGGAATGGGTGTGATCGTGAGAGCCTGTCATCGCGCTTCTTTTCCAAAATCCTGTTCCCGCGAACGGTACATAAAACCGTGATCGCAAACCAGACCGGATGGGAAACTTTTGCACGCCTTGCGAATTGTCTCAGGTGAAGCTCAACAGTTCCAACGGAGAATTTCCATGGGTAGCACCGCAGACAAGGTTAAGGGCACGGCCAACGAGGCCATCGGCAAGGCCAAGCAGGGCATCGGCGAGGCCGTCGGTTCCGACCGCCTGCAGGGCGAAGGCGTGATCCAGGAAATCAAGGGCAAGGGCCAGAAGGCCGTCGGCGACGCCAAGGAAGCCACCAAGGACGCCGTCAACAAGGCGGCGGCTGCGGCGAACAAGAATCTTTGATCGGCGCAGGTCGATCGGACTCGAAGAGACCGGTCCGTGGGGCCGGTCTTTTCTTTTAACCCCGCGAGCGAGGCGAGGGAGCGCAGTGCGTTCGCAGCAACGCCTGCTCTCACCTCCGCTTGCCGAGCACTTCCGGATTGACGACATTGATCGGGTTTCCCACGGCATAGGCCACGATCTGGTCAAAAATATCGGTGAACTGGATCTCGTACTCGTCGCGCGTGACGTAACCGATGTGCGGTGTACAGACCACGTTGCTCATGGTGAGCAGCGGATCGCCGGTGTCGCGCAGCGGCTCCTTTTCGAAAACATCGACCGCCGCCACGCCGGGCCGCCCTGCGCGCAGCGCGTTCACCAGCGCGTTCGGCTCGATCAGCGGCGCGCGGCTGGTGTTGACCAATAACGCCGACGGCTTCATGCGCGCGAGATCGCTTGCGGTGACAATGCCGCGCGTCGCCTCGACCAGCCGCATGTGCAGCGAGAGCACGTCGCACGCTTCGAAAAATGCCGCCTTGCTATCAGCGGTGTCGTAACCGTCGGCGCGCGCCAGCGCCATTGCCGGCTCGCGCGCCCACACCAAGACCTTCATGCCGAACGCCTTGCCGTATCCGGCGACCACCGCGCCGATCCGGCCGTAGCCGTAGATGCCGAGCGTCTTGCCGCGCAGCGTATGGCCGACGCCGATCTGCCAATTCCCCGCCTTGAGCGCCGCCATCTGCTGCGGTATCGCCCGCATCGCCGCCAGCACCAGTCCCCATGTCAATTCGGCGGCGGCATAGGACGGCGTATCCGCGTGCTGGCTGGACGACACGATGATGCCGAGCCGGGTGCAGGCGCCGATATCGATGTGCGGATAGACGCTGCGCTGGCTGATCAATTTGAGTTTCGGCAGTCGCTCCAGCAGCGGCTCGCGAATTTGCGTGCGCTCGCGGATCAGCACCAGTGCTTCGGCCTCGCGCAAGCCGCTGCGCCAGCGCATCGACGTCCTGGACGTGATCGTTCCAGATCGTGACGTCATGTCCGGCAAGCTTGCCGAAGCAGTCGAGGGTGCGCAGCGTGTCGAAATAATCGTCGAGGATGGAAATCTTCACGATCGATCCCCCGCCTCTGTGCGGCCTACTTCACCGCCAGCAATTCGACGTCGAACATCAGCGTCGCGTTCGGAGGAATCACGCCGCCGGCGCCGCGGGCGCCGTAGCCCAGCGCGGGCGGAATGATCAGGGTGCGCTTGCCGCCGACCTTCATGGTGGCGACGCCCTCGTCCCAGCCGGCGATCACCCGGTGCTGCCCGATCGGAAATTCGAACGGCTCGTTGCGATCGACGGAACTGTCGAACTTCTTGCCCTTGGTGCCACCCTCATACAGCCAGCCGGTGTAATGCATGACGCAGATCTGGCCGGGCTTCGGCGAGGCGCCGGTGCCGACCGTGCTATCGATAATCTGCAGTCCTGAAGCTGTGGTCATGGGTTTTCCTGCGGTCTGGGCCAATGCGCCGGATGGCGCGGCGAGGAGAAAGACGCCGATCGTGGCGACGGCAAAAGCGATCGAGAGACTTCGAAACGGGATGCGTCGCATCTTTCAAGTTCCTTTGTGGCAAAGTGGGAAACTCGCATGCGCGGAGGGTTCGCTCAATACCCCAGCGCGCAGCCGTCCTTGCGCGGATCGGAACCGCCGGTCAGCGTGCCCTTGTCCCAGTCGATCCAGATCGCCTGGCCGCCGCCGAGCGGGCTGACCACGCTGGTGGTCTGGTGCCCGATCTTCCTCAGCCCCTCGACGATGGCGGCGGGCACGCCGTCCTCGAGTTGATAAATGTTCTCATAATGCAGGCCGCGCGGCATATCGATCGCTTCCTGCACGTCGCAGCCATAGTCGAGCATGTTGGTCAGCACGTGCACCTGCCCGACCGGCTGATACTGCCCGCCCATCACGCCGAACGGCATTTGTGCTCGGCCGTTCCTGGTGACGAGGCTCGGAATGATGGTGTGCAGCGGCCGCTTGCCTGGCGCGATGCAGTTGGGGTGGCCAGGCTGAACGCGAAAACCGCCGCCGCGATTTTGCAGCAGCACGCCGGTGTTGTTGGAGACGATCGCCGAGCCGAACGCATGCGCGATCGAATTGATGAACGAGCAGACGTTGCGGTCCCTGTCGACCACGGTGATGTAGACCGTCGAGGGATTCATCGGCGGCGCCACTTTCGGCAGATCCAGCAGCCGGTCCATCCGGATCTTGCTGCCGTACTCCTCGGCGAATTCCGGCGTCAAAATCCGGGCGACGTCGACGTTGACATAGGCGGGGTCGCCGATGTGCTGCTCGCGCATCATGTAGGCGATCCGCGCGGCTTCTGCTTCGAGATGAAACCGCTCGACGCTCATCGCCGGAAACTTGGTCAGATCGAAGCGCGACAGGATGTTCAGCATCACCAGCATGGTGATGCCCGGACCGTTCGGCGGGCATTGCCAGACGTCGTGGCCCTTATAGATGGTGCCGATCGGAGAGGTGGTCTCGGTGGTGTGCCCTGCAAAATCGTCTAGCGTGTGAAGGCCGCCGATGCCGCGCAAGGTCTCGACCATGTCCTCGGCGATGGCGCCGGTGTAAAACGCGTCGCGGCCGTCCCTGGCGATGGCGCGCAACGTCTTTCCAAGCTCGGGCTGATGGATCACGTCGCCGGCGACCGGCGCCTTGCCTTGCGGCAGCAGATAGCGCCCGGCGTTGGTGCCTTTTTTCAACTTGTCAAATTCGTGCTTCCAGCTGAAGGCGATGCGGGGCGCGACGACATAACCCTCTTCCGCGGCCTTGATCGCCGGCTGCAACAGGGTATCGAGCCCAAGCTTGCCATGATCGCGCAGGATCGTCGCCCAGGCATCGACCGCCCCGGGAATAGAGACGGAATGTGCCGAGGTCAGCGGGATCGCCTTGATGCCGCGCTCAAGATACCATTCGGGCTTGGCTGCCATTGGCGCGCGGCCGGAGCCGTTATAGGCCGATATCTCGCCCTCGCCCCGCGGCTGCACCAGCGCGAAGCAATCGCCGCCGATCCCGGTGGATTGCGGCTCGATCACCCCTAACAGCGCACACGCCGCCACGGCGGCGTCCACCGCGGTGCCGCCGGAACGCATCACCTCAACCGCCGTCAGCGCGGCCAGCGGATGCGAGGTCGCCACCATCGCGTTCTGGGCGTGGACGGTCGATCGGCCCGCGAGTTGGAAATTTCGCATGAAGAATTGCTCACTTTATCGTTTTGTCGCTTCACTTGACGGGTTACTTGGCACATTCATACGGCGCTGGGCAATGCTTGCAGATGCTTAGCAGCCCTTCCAACGTCGTTCCGGCGAACGCCGAGACCCATAACCACCGATGTCTGTTGTTGCAAAGGCAATTGACCCCATCTTCCAACCGATAGCGCACGGCGTATGGGTCCCGGCGTTCCAAGCTGTGTGGAAAGTCGGTTGCTCAATTTGGGCGTAGAATATCTGTCTCACAACTGTCGCTTGCGGGATCGTAGGTAAACTTGTCACGGCTGAAGTATTGCTTGCCGTTCGGATTGACCGTCTCGGCACGCGGCACAACCGCGGTGATGCCATCCTGCTCGCAACGCGCGCCATGTTCGCCGTTCGAATAGCCGGTGTCGGCGACCACCGTCACCTCCTCGGCGCCTACCGCCTCCTTGCCCTGCACCGCCATCGGATGGAGCTGCCGATAGTCGTTGCCCTCGTTGGTCAGATCGAAAGCGACGATCAGCTTGTGCTCGGCATCGACCGCGATCTGCGCGTTGTAGGCGACCGCATGGCCATGCGGCGTCCGCATCAGTTTCGCCTCCCGCTCGGTCACCACCAGCTGCTTGAGCCCGCGCGCCGCCAATTCCTGCGCCTGGCGCTGCAGCCGCAGCTTTTGCGCCTTGAGGACTTCAATCGCTGCCGCAACATCGGCGGGGCAACGGACGCTCCCGGCTCCTCCCGGTCAGCCTCGTCCATCGAAGCCAGATAGTCCGCGATCTTGCGGTCGATCGCAGCGTTCATCTTCTCGATCCGCTTCGGCGTCATGACCCGCTTGCGGCTCGCCACCGCCGCGATCTTGGTCCCGTCAATCGCCAGCAACTCGGCGCCGAACAGCGACTGCTCCCGGCAGAACCGGATAAAGGCACGGCATACCCCTACGATCGCCTGCGCGTGGTCCTTGCGGAAATCCGCAATGGTCTTGAACGCAGGCGTCAGGCGGTTGAGCAGCCACATCACCTGAACGTTGCGCCGCGTTTCCGCCTCCAGCCGCCGGCTCGCCCGCACCCGGTGCAGGTACCCGTAAATATAGAGCTTCAAAAGATCTCCCGGCGCGTAAGGCGGCCGTCCCATCTCTTCCGCCGCAACCTTGGAAAATCCCAGATCCGCCAGATCGAGCCCGTCCACGAAGGCATCAATCACCCGCACCGGATCGTCGCGCCCAACCACTTCGTCCAGAACCTCGGGAAAAAGCGTCGATTGGTATCGCGACTGTCCGGTGACGTGCGCAATCATGACCCGAATCAAAACCCGCGTCCTGGCTACAATAACCGCTCGACTTTTCACACAGCCTGGTTCGCCGGGACGACATCGTATGTGTTGATGCGTGACAGCCTTTCCCCATCCCACCTCTCCTGATAAATCCTCGCCATGCCCTACAAGGTCGCAGCGTTCTATCAATTCGCCGCATTGCCGGATTTCCGGGAGCTGCGCGAACCGCTGCGCGCGGTCTGCGCCGGTCTTCAGCTCAAGGGCAGTGTGCTGCTGGCGCAAGAGGGCATCAACGGCACACTTGCGGGCAGCGCGGACGCGATCAGCGAATTGGTCCAGGCGTTGCGCGACGGCGCTTTGTTCGGTGGCCGGCTCGACAACCTCGAACTGAAATTCTCGCAGGCTCAAGCGATACCGTTCCAGCGCCTGAAAATCCGGCTGAAAAAGGAGATCGTCACGCTCGGCGATGCCGCCGCCGACCCGACGCGGCAGATCGGCATCTATGTCGACCCCGCCGACTGGAACGAATTGATTGCGGCGCCGGACACGCTGGTGATCGATACCCGCAACGCGTTCGAGGTCGCGATGGGGACGTTCGAAGGCGCCATCAACCCCGGCCTCAAGAGCTTTGGCCAGTTCAGGGAATTTGCCGCGCGCCATCTCGATCCGGCGAAACATCGGAGGATCGCGATGTTCTGCACCGGCGGCATCCGCTGCGAAAAGGCCTCCAGCTACCTGTTGTCGCGCGGCTTTGCCGAGGTCTATCATCTCAGGGGCGGAATCCTCAAATATCTGGAAGGCGTGCCGGAAGCCGATAGCCGCTGGCGCGGCGAATGTTTCGTCTTTGACGACCGCGTCGCGCTTGGCCATGGGCTGCGGGAGCGCCGAATGGACAACAAATCAGATGAGTGACGCAAAAACGCTGAGCGAGCGTATCGATGCACTGGAAACCCGGCTGATGTTCCAGGATGAAACCATCGAGACGCTGAACCAGACCATCACCGCGCAATGGCAACAGATCGACGCGCTGACGCGCCAAATCGCTGCTTTAAGCGAGCGCCTGCAGGCCGCCGAGACTCGTGCCGCTGACGTCACCAACGAGCCGCCGCCACATTACTGAAGATTGAAGATCGCGATCACTGAAAGGTTTCATGGTCCGAGTGCAATCCACGTCGCGAGTGCAGCCCCTGACACGACGATCGCATATGCGGAATAGTATCCAGGCTGGCCCCTGATGTGTGCCGGCGCACCCGGGAGAAGTCTCCGCCCATGCACGGAAACGGGCACAGCGCCCGAGTTTTTTCCGTCACATGTTCAATATTGGGCAGACAGCGATTGCGACTTCGGCTCGATTGTGGGGGCGATGGGTTGCAACTCATCGCCTGCATAAATGGTGGCGCTCCAAGGACAGATTCCGACCCCAGCCCGTTTGGAATATCTGATTTGGAGTGCCCGCCGGACCTAATCGCCAGGCCGGAGGACTGTGCGCGCGAGGTCCGATCTCTGCCCCATCCGCGTAGAACCGCGCCAATTCGCCGCGATCTCTCGCGCCGGCGCAGGCATCACGGCCGATCGCACCTTGGCCAAGTCCGTATCCGCAGTGTATCAGGGGCAGCATGATGCCCTTCGATCAGCCTGCGGAACTAAGCAATTGACCCCCCTTCATCCCACAAAACCCTTCCTGGAAGTGCTTTCGGGACGCAGGCAGCCGGTGCCGCCGATCTGGATGATGCGGCAGGCAGGCCGCTACCTGCCGGAATATCGCGAATTGCGCGCCAGAGCGGGCGGCTTTCTCGATCTTTGTTTCACGCCGGAATTGGCCGCCGAAGTCACGCTGCAGCCGATCCGCCGTTTTGACTTCGATGCCGCGATCATCTTTTCGGATATTCTTGTCATTCCCTATGCGCTCGGCCGCGAGGTGCGGTTCGAGGCCGGTGAAGGTCCGCGGCTCGAACCGCTGGATCTGCCGGATAAAGTCGAAACGCTGGCGCGGCAGGCCGACTTCGGCAAGCTCGAGCCGGTGTATGAAGCGCTGCGCCGCGTCCGCCGCGAGCTTGATTCCAGAACCGCGCTGATCGGCTTTTGCGGCGCGCCGTGGACGGTCGCGACCTACATGGTGGCGGGACAAGGCACGCCGGATCAGGCGCCGGCGCGGATGATGGCCTATCGCCACCCCGAAGCCTTTGCAAATATCATCGACGTGCTGGTCGAGAACTCGATTGAGTATCTGCTGGGGCAACTCAAGGCCGGCGCCGACGTGCTGCAGATTTTCGACACCTGGGCCGGCGTGCTGCCGCCGCGCGAATTCGTGCGCTGGTCGATCGAGCCGACCCGCCGCATCGTCGAAGGCGTGCGCAAAAAAACGCCCGATGCGAAAATCATCGGCTTTCCCCGAGGCGCCGGCGCGCTGCTGCCTCGATATGTCGAGGCAACCGGCGTCGATGCCGTCAGCATCGACTGGGCGGCGGAGCCCGCATTGATCCGCGAGCGCGTGCAGACCAGGGTCGCGGTGCAGGGCAATCTCGATCCGCTGGTGCTGATCGCGGGTGGGGCTGCGCTCGATTCCGCGGTCGACGACGTGCTGGCGAATTTCGCCAAAGGCCGGCTGATCTTCAACCTCGGCCACGGCATCCAGCCGGAAACCCCGATCGCGCATGTCGCGCAGATGCTGAAACGGGTGCGGGCATATAAGGGCTAGCGATTGAACGATCTCCCCTCGCCTATTTGATTGGTGCTTCGACAGTTTCGGGAAAGACCATTCGTCATGATCACGATCTATCAAGCCCGCAAAATCGTGACGATGAATCCAAGCCGGCCTCTCGCGACCCACGTCGCGGTACGCGACGGCAAAATCCTCGGCGCGGGAAGTCTGGAGGAATTGACCGGCTGGGGAGCCCACAAGCTCGATCGACTCTTCGCCGACAAGGTATTGATGCCGGGTTTGGTGGAAGGGCACAGCCATGTGGCCGAGGGTGTGCAATGGCGATTTGTCTATTGCGGATATTTTGATCGCACCGATCCGGACGGCGCGACCTGGCCGGGCGTGAAATCGATCGAACAGGTTCTTGACCGCCTGAGCGCCGCCAATGCCAAGATCTCCGATCCGAAGCAGCCGCTGACGGGGTGGGCGCTCGATCCCATCTACTTCGACAACCGCCGCATGACGCGCGAGGATCTGGACCGGATGACGGCGACGCGCCCGATCGGCATCATGCATGCGAGCGGCCACATCATGAACGTCAACTCCCGCGCGCTGGAATTGGCGGGCATGCTCCGCGCCGGCGTCAATCATCCCGGAGTTCCGCTCGGCAGCGACGGCTTGCCGACCGGCGAAATGAAGGGGCCGGATGCCATGACGCCGCTCGGCCCTCATGTCGGGCTGGATCGTGGCTTGCTGGCGTCCGACGAGCCGGGCTTGCGCGCCTTCGCAAGGCTATGCGTGCGCAAGGGCGTGACGACCGCAGCCGACCTCGCCAATCTGCTTCCGCAACCCGCGGTCGATATGATGCTGCGCGTGACCGGCGAGGACGGCTTCCCCGCCCGCATCGTGTCGCTGCGGGTCGCGCGCGACATCAGCCCGGCAGAGCTGATCGACCGCGTGCATCGAGTTGCGCAGGCATGAGTACCGACCGGCTGCGGCTCGGCACCGTCAAGGTCGTGGTCGACGGCTCGATCCAGGGATTTTCGGCGCGGCTGAGGCCGCCGGGATACTACAACGGCGCTCCCAACGGGTTGTGGTACATTGCGCCAGAACAATTGGGCGAGATATTCGAGCGTGCGCTGATGGCCGGCGTCCGGGTCCACAGCCATACCAATGGTGACGAGGCGACCGAACTCGTGCTCGACACGCTTGAACTGGCGCTTCGCAAGAACCCATCGCCGGATCACCGTTTCACCCTGCAGCATTGTCAGCTGGCGAATTCGGCGCAGTTTCGCCGCATGCGGGCGCTTGGAATGTGCGTCAACCTGTTTCCCAACCATCATTTCTACTGGGGCGACCAGCACTATGCCTTGACCGTCGGCCCGGAGCGGGCGGAGCGAATGAACGCCTGCGCCACGGCGCTGGCGAACGGCGTGCCGATGGCGATCCATTCGGACGCGCCGGTCACGCCGCTGGGCCCGCTGTTTACCGCATGGTGCGCGGTGAACCGGCTGACCTCCAGCGGACGCAGGCTCGGAACCGAAGAACGCATTTCGGTCGGCGACGCGCTGCGGACGATCACGCTCGGCGCCGCGTTCACGCATCGGCCTCGACAACGAAGTCGGATCGATCGAATGCGGCAAGCACGCCGACTTTGCCGTCCTCGAGGACGATCCGACCGAGATCGGCGGCGAACATCTGAAAGACGTCCGCATCTGGGGCACCGTTCAGGGCGGCCGCATCTTCGCCGCGGCCACGATATGACCGCACCAATTCCGGTGACGTTGATCGGCGGCTATCTCGGCGCCGGAAAAACGACGCTGGTCAACGCGCTGCTGCGAAATGCTGGAGGCCGGCGTCTGGCGGTTCTTGTCAACGAGTTCGGCGCGCTGCCGATCGATGGCGACCTCATCGAGGCCCGCGATGAAAACCTGATCAGTATTTCCGGCGGCTGCATCTGCTGCAGCTTCGGCAGCGACCTGGTCGCCGCCCTGATCGATATCACAAGCCGCGGCCAACCGATCGACCATGTTCTGATCGAGACCAGCGGCGTGGCCTTGCCGGGATCGATCGTCCAATCGCTCGCGCTCATTCAAGGTCTTGCCGTCGACGGCGTGATCGTGCTGGCGGATGCCGAGACCATCGAGCAGCGCGCCCGCGATCGCTATATGAGCGACACCGTGCTGGCTCAGCTCGCCGGCGCCGACATCATCGTCCTCAACAAGATCGATCTGGTGTCGCGGGAATCGGCTGCGGCAACCCTGCGCTGGCTCGGCGGAATCGTGCCCGGCGCCCGCGTCGTGCCGGTGCAGAATGCGTGCATTTCACCTGACATCATCATGGGACGGAATCCGGAGCCACGCCCTGACAACGGCCAGGCGGCGGTTCATCGGCATGAGACGGCGGACTACGAAGCCCTGAGCCTTGCGGTCGACGGCCCACGGGACGCCGATAGACTGGCGGCCGTCCTTGCCGATCCGCGGCTGGGCCTGCTGCGCGCGAAGGGATTTGTCCAAGGACTGGATGGCGTGTTGGTCGCCCTCCATGTCGTCGGTCGCCGCTCGCTCGTCGAGCCCGCGCCCACGTGGATCGAAGGTCCCGGACAACTCGTATGTATTGGACTGGCGTCCGAGATCGATCGCGCCGCGATCATGGATGCGATCAAGGATTAGAGCGTTTTCAAGCGAAGTGGATACCGGTTCGCGTGAAGAAAACGCGTCAAAAAAAATCTAGAGCTTCGGTTCTGATTCAATCAGAACCGATCATGCTCTAGAACGAGGTCTCACCCCGGCCGGCTGCGCTCGATAATCGCTGCCGCGCCCATGTTCAAAAGCTCCAGCCCGACCGCACGGCCCAGTTCGCGCGGACGATCCGCGGGACCAACGCGCGAGGCCTCGATGAACAGGCCGCCGGCCTCGTCGAGCACCGATGCGGTCAGCGTCATCTGCGCGCCGTCGATGGTGGAAAATCCCGCGATCGGCGAATTGCAGTGGCCGTTGAGCACCCACAGCACCTCGCGCTCGGCGTCGGCGCTTTTATGTGCGGCGGGGTCGTCGATCCCCGCGAGAATGCGCCGGGTTTGCCAATCGTCGGCGGCGCACTCCACCGCGACGATGCCCTGGCCGACCGCCGGCAGCATTTCCTGAATTGAAAACTCATAGCCGATGCGGCCGGCGAGGCCGACGCGCTCGAGCCCGGAGCGCGCCATGATCAGCGCATCGGCCGGCCCGACCGCGCCGCCATCGGGAAGCCGCTGCAGCTCCAGATGATCGAGCTTGCGGACGCGGGTGTCGGCGGCGCCGCGATAATGGATCACCTCGACTTCCGGAAACAGCCGCCGCGCATAGGCCGCGCGCCGCACCGCATTGGTGCCGATCTTGAAACCCTTGCCTCGGGTTCGCCTGAAATCCTCGATCGAAATCCCTGCGCGCAGCACCAGGACGTCGCCGGGCGGATCACGCGAAAGCGTGGCGCCGATCACGAGCCCGGGCGTATCTTCATTGCCGGGCATGTCCTTGAGCGAATGCATCGCCGCCTGCAATTGCCCGGATCGAACCGCGCGCCGGATTTCGGCAACGAAGGCGCCACCCTTGCCGCCATGCGGCAACAGCTTGCCGATCTGATCAGAATCTGCCCGTGGTTTCGAACTTGACGATTTCGACATCGATATCGGGTACGGCGGCGGTCAGGCGCCGGGCAATTTCCTCGGTCTGGGCCAGCGCCATCACGCTCTTGCGCGTGCCGATCCGCAATCGAATTGCCACTACTCACGCTCCATTCGGCGCCGCGCGGAATCGCGGCTGATTTCCGGCCTCCGTTCTAAACCCGAATTCAGCTTTCCAAAATGTAATTCAGCAATGCCGGGAATTATTTGCCTCTGTGCGGGATACTGCAGGTGATGTTTCAAGTGGCCGAGAGGCCCACAATCAAGGAGTCGGACGATGAAGACGAAATACCTTCTGGCGACGCTGCCGCTCTTGTTGTCGGTGGCGATATCAGCCAGTGCTCTGGCGCGAACCAACGAGCGCGTTATTCTGCCGCAGGCATCCCAAACCGCGGGCGGCGAGGTCGCTGCACCACCCTGGAGCGCTGCCTGCACGACCGACCAAGGCCCAAGCCAATGCGGTGAGCCGATGTGGGTCTATGGCAGCTCTGGCGCGCTCGCGCGATACAAAAGCGCATTTTGATCCAGACGAAGCCTTCTAGCGATCCTCCAGAATCATATCGGACGCCTTCTCGGCGATCATGATGATCGCCGCGTTGGTATTGCCCGACACCAGGTCGGGCATGACCGAGGCGTCAACCACGCGAAGCCCCTCGATGCCGCGAAGCCGAAGCCGCGCATCGACGACCGCGAGCGGATCGCTTCCCATCCGGCAAGTCGAGGTCGGGTGATAGATCGTGCTGCCGCGCGCGCGGCAGTAATTCAATAGCTCGTCGTCCGTCGAAACCTTCTTGCCGGGATCGACCTCCTCGACCACATAGGGGCGAAGCGCCGGCGCTTGCAATATCCTTCGCAATATCTTCAACCCTTCGACGTTGGCGGTTCGGTCAACCTCGGTTGCCAGATAGTTGATGCGGATTTCCGGCGGCGCCGCGGGATCGGCGCTGCGGATGCGAAGCGAGCCGCGGCTTTCGGGACGCAACTGGCAGACAGAGGCCGTGAACCCGGAAAACGAATGCAGCTTTTCTCCCATCTTGTCGGTCGAGAACGGCAGGAAATGAATCTGGATATCCGGTGTCGCCAGCCGCGGATTGGTCTTGAAGAACGCCCCTGACGTGCCGGCCGCGATCGACAACGGCCCGGTGCGGAACGCCGCGTATCGCGCGCCGGCCAAGGTCCGGCGCAGTGGATGGTTGATAATGTCGTTGAGCGTGATGCGTTGGGTACAGCGCATGACCACCCTGACCTGCAGGTGATCCTGCAGATCGTGCCCTACTCCGGGAGCATCGAGCACGACGGCGATGCCGTGTTTTCGCAGCAGATCCGCAGGGCCTATGCCGGAGAGCTGCAGCAATTGCGGTGAGTTATACGCGCCGCCGGAAACCAGGATTTCCTTGCGCGCCCGCGCCGTCCGCAAGCTGCCAGCCTTGCGGTATTCGACCGCCACGGCGCGGCGCCCGTCGAACACGATGCGTTGCGCCAGCGCGGAAGTCTCCACGTGAAGATTGTTGCGGCCTTTCGCGGGGCGCAGATACGCTACCGCCGTACTCGCTCTCCTGCCGTGCCGCGTCGTGGCCTGGAAGAATCCGGCGCCTTCCTGGGTCGCGCCATTGAAGTCGGGATTTTGGGGAATACCGGTCTCTGCCGCGGCCGCGATGAAGGCCGCCGAAAGCGGATCGGCATACGTCAGATCGGAAACCGGCAGCGGCCCACCGACGCCGTGGAAATCGTCGGCGCCACGCTGCTGGTTCTCGGCTTTCTTGAAATACGGCAGCACGTCATCAAAGCCCCAGCCCAGATTGCCGTGCTGGCGCCAGCGATCGT
This sequence comes from uncultured Alphaproteobacteria bacterium, assembly GCA_963778925.1. GTDB lineage: Bacteria > Pseudomonadota > Alphaproteobacteria > Rhizobiales > Xanthobacteraceae > Bradyrhizobium. The sequence goes on from CAVZWE010000007.1 coordinate 252,146, forward strand.
AATCCTCGTGCTGGCCGCGAACGTAAAGCAGGCCGTTGATCGAACTCGATCCGCCCAGCACCTTGCCGCGCGGCTGAAAGATGCTTCGCCCGTCCAGTCCCGGTTCGGGTTCGGTCTGGTACATCCAGTTGACGGTTTTTTCCTTGAACAGCTGACCGTAGCCGAGCGGCACGTGGATCCAGAGGTTCTTGTCCTTCGGCCCTGCCTCGAGCAGCAGCACCGAATGTTTCCCGTCCGCCGTCAGGCGATTGGCGAGCACGCATCCGGCCGAGCCCGCACCGACGATGACGTAATCGAACTCGGAAGTCTCGTTACTCATCCCGCGACAAGGCGCCGTTCATGCTCATGGCCTTCCTTAACGCGGGATCGCAAGGTCTGCAAATCGCTGCGCAAGATCCAGATCAGGGACGGAGAACCGGATGCGTATTCGGCGAAGGCGCGTACTCGACAGCCGCCTCCTCCGGCAGCTTCTCCCCATGTACGGCAAGGGGCGGTCCAATCCAGAGCGGATTCACCAGATGATCCCTGCGCGGGCTGGTCGTGTTCGGATGGACCAGAACGCTCAGGCTGCCATGATTGAGCATCAGCCACGGCACCAGCGTGGAAAACAGCTCCGCCGCGAAGGCCACCTGAAACATCGCCTGATCGTGGGGACCTACCTTCACGTCATGCCAGCGTCCCAGGGTGACCGTAAAACGCTCGTCGATCCATCCACGCAGCCGCTCGGCCTCCGAACGCGTTGACGCCGGATCGTAATAGACATGGGCGTGGTAGCTTGCGATCTCGCTGGTCGATCGCGGGATGGGAGTTCTGTTGCGGCATTCTGGAGACCAAATGGTAGCGGGAGAGGGACTCGAACCCCCGACCCCAGGATTATGATTCCCGTGCTCTAACCAGCTGAGCTACCCCGCCACGGCATCCGTCGTCACGGCTTTATATGTACCGCGGTCGCGAACGCGCGGCATATAAGAAGCAGGTCCACGGCATGTCAAGCAAACCCGGCAAGTGCCTGCAAACCGGGCTTATTTGGGCCGGCCGCCGGGGCTGCCGGAGGGACTTCAGGATTTGCGGTAGCGAATGAGGGAAAAATGCCCCATCGGCGGCATCGGGCGGCGCTCGCTCAAGGTGACGCCGCCGTGTTTGGCCGCCCAGTTCACTAGCCGCTCCCACGGAAATTCCGGCCGCCAGCCGAGCCGCCGCGCCAGCGGCGCGAACGCCAGCTCGAAGATGCGGCGCGGGCCGCGCTCGGCGCCGATGTGATTGACCAGAATCAGTTCGCCGCCGGGCTTCAGCACGCGGATGAAATCATCCAGCGTCGCTTCGGGATCGGGCACCGCGGTGATGACATATTGCGCCACCACCGCATCGAAAAACGAATCCGGGAAAGCGAGATTCTTGGCGTCCATCACCGCGAGCGTCTCGACATTGCGCAGACCGAGCGCCCGTCACCCGGCTCTGCGCCTTGCGCAGCATCGGCTCGGAGATATCGACGCCGCACAATTTCGTGCTCGGCGAATAATCCGACAGCGACAGACCGGTGCCGACGCCGACATCGAGAATCCGTCCGCCGATCTTGTCGGCCTCCGCGATGGTCGATTGGCGGCCGTGGTCGAATACCTTGCCGAATACCAGATCGTAGACCGGCGCCCAGCGCCCATAAGCCTTTGCGACCCCCGCGCGGTCGATATCTGACGCCATGCCCAGCCTTGAAAATTATTTGCCTGAAATTTCTTATCCGCGCATGGCCTCGACGAGGGGCAGCGGCCTAGTTGCGCTCCCGGCCATGGCACTCCTTGCGGTCGCGCTTTGGATGAAGCCGCCGCCGAGCACGCGCGCCTGGCCTGCGGGTGCATCGTAGAACACGCAGGCCTGACCGGGGGATACGCCTTCCTCGCCGGCCACCAGTTCGACTTCATAACCGCCATCGGCCGCGCGCAGCCACGCCGGCTGCGGCGTGCGGGTCGATCGTACGCGCACGAAAATCTCGAGGCCCTCGCCGACCGCGCGGTCGAGCGCGCCATCGCCGATCCAGTTGACGTCGCGCAACAGGATGCGGTCCATCCGCAACGCCTCGCGCGGGCCGACCACGACGCGGCGGCTGGCCGCATCCAGCCGCACCACATAGAGCGGCTTGGTGGCGGCGATGCCCAGTCCCCGCCGCTGGCCGACGGTGAAATGCACGATGCCCTGATGCCGGCCGATAATGTTGCCGCCGAGATCGACGATATCGCCGGGATCGATCGCATTCGGCCGCAACCGGCCGATGATGTCGGTGTAGCGCCCGGTCGGCACGAAGCAGATGTCCTGGCTGTCGTGCTTGTCCGCGACCTCGAGCCCGAAGCGCCGCGCCAGTTCGCGCGCCTGCGGCTTGGTCATGTCGCCGAGCGGAAAGCGCAGAAAATCGAGCTGCTCGCGCGTGGTCGCGAACAGGAAATAGCTCTGGTCGCGATCGGCGTCGGCGGCGCAAACCAGCGCGCGCGAACCGTCGGCCAGAGGGCGCGAGGCGACATAATGGCCGGTGGCGAGCGCCGACGCACCGAGCTCGCGCGCGGTCTTGAGCAGGTCGCGAAATTTGATCGAGCGGTTGCACTCGATGCAAGGCACCGGCGTCTCGCCCAAGGCATAGCTGTCGGCGAAATTGTCGATCACCGATTCCCGAAAGCGGTTCTCGTAATTCAGCACGTAATGCGGGATGCCAATCCGCTCGGCGACATTGCGCGCGTCGTGAACGTCCTGCCCGGCGCAGCAGGCGCCCTTGCGATGGGCGGCCGCGCCATGATCATAGAGTTGCAGCGTGATGCCGACGACGTCGTAACCCTCGGACTTCAACAGCGCAGCCGTCACCGAGGAATCGACGCCGCCCGACATGGCGACGACGACCCTTGTGTCCTGTGGACGGCCCTTGAGATCCAGACTGTTGAGCATGGTTCGGTCATCGATGCGACCGCGGCGGCGTCAAACGCTTTCCGCGATCAGGAAGACATTTTGCGGCAAGTAAAGCCTGTTTTCGATCAGAACTTCGGAGCGGTTCCGGGGAAAGCCAGATTCGCGCTTTTTCCCGGAACGGCTGAAGAGCTGCTCTTTAATATAGGCCGTATTCCCGTGAAGCAATCACGCTCGCGGCTTCTGCCGGGAGGAGGACGGCAAATCTTGCCGCCGGGCAGAAAAGGGAGCGCCGCCGCGGTTCCGCCGTCTCCCCATGATGTGTCTAGGACATTGAAATATATAGATATTTTTTGGAACTCGGGGGTGGCCCGGTCCTTGCTGACCTCTGGTCCAGTTTCATCGGAAGGGGCCGCCCGTGTACAGCGTGACGTCAGAAGCACCGAGTAGCGTGTCCTTTCAGACCGTGCCGCCGAAGGTCGCTCGGCCCGACCCATCGCAGGGACCCGACAGTTTCGGGGCACTGATCGACTCCAACACGCCCCCCGACACCGGCAACGACCGCGCGACATCCGCGGCGCAGCAGCCATCGGCTTCGCGCCGTGCCGACGATACAAACACCGATAACACGCCGTCGCGCGACACGGCGTCTGCCGACCAGACGACGCGGAACAATTCGGACAATCGCGACGCCGCCTCTCGGCAGCCTTCCGACGCCAGCGCCAATGCCAACACCGGGGCCAATTCTGATGCGGTCCGGCAGTCCGGGTCGAAGTCCAGCGCCTCGAAGGCCAGCCCCGTGAAATCGGCTGACAAGCCGGCGTCCGACAAATCTTCCGCGGCCGACGCGGCCGCTTTGGTTCAGCCGGCCGATGCATCCCCAACCACGCCGATCCCGGTTGCTGTTGTTATCCCCGTCGCCATCGTGGCGACGGATGTTCCCGTTGCAGTGTCGGTCTCCGGCAACGCCACGGCGCCGCTCGCGATTGCCGCCGCGGCGATCGCCGCCAGCTCCTCGGCCACAATCGCGTCGGCCGCATCGGCCGCCTCAACCGCGCCGGTCAAGGCGGATCCCAACCCAGCCGCGGCGGCTACCACTTTGGCGGCGGACGCCGCCTCGGCAACTACGACCGCCAACACCGCAGCGACCGCCACAACAGCGAAGATCGAAGCTCAAGCGGCGGTCGCAACTCCCGTCAAGCCGCCGGGAAAGCCGACCGACGCAACCGCGGCAACCGACGCGGCGGCATTGACGACAGCGGTCGCAGCGACCGAGCCCGTCGTCCCGAAGAGCGCGCTGCCCAAGGCTCCGGTCGCGGCGCCAGCGAAGACCGCCGCATCCGGCGTCGTCCCGGACGCCAATTCGGGCACACCGGTTTCGTCTGCAACGGACACGGCAGCCGTCGTGGCGACGCCGGGCAGCGCCGGGCCACAGGCGGCCGTCGCGCCCAAGCCGGAGGCCGGGAAAGATATTGTCGAGACGGTGAAAGCGGATACCTCGGCCAGTTCCTCATCGACGGTAGCGCTTGATACGGCGACCCGCGACCATTCGCCGGTCACCGCGACGGCACACATGCCGACCGAACCATCGGACAGCGGCTTTCAGCCGACCGGTGCGATCCAGCCGCAGCCTCCCACCTCCGCGACCACCGCCGCCGCTCCGCTCGGACCGCTGAACGTCGCCGTCGCAACCAACGCGCCGGTGCCCATGAGCGGACTCGCGATCGAGATCGCCGCCTCGGCGCGCAGCGGCAAGACCCGCTTCGAAATCCGGCTCGATCCGGCCGATCTTGGCCGCATCGATGTTCGCGTCGACGTCGATCGCAATGGCCAGGTCACTTCGCATCTGACGGTCGAAAAGCCGGAAACGCTGTCGATGTTGCGCCAGGACGCGCCCCAGCTGCAGCGCGCGCTCGATGACGCCGGGCTGAAGACCGGCAATGGCGGCCTGCAATTCAGCCTGCGCGACCAGTCATCGTCTGACCAGAACAACGGCAACCAGACCAGCGGCAACGCCCAGCGGCTGGTGATCAGCGACGAAGACACGATCCCCGCCGCGGTGGCGGGACGAACCTATGGCCGCATGCTCGGATCGAGCGGCGGCGTCGACATCAGAGTGTGAGGAGACGGACATGAGCGCAGCAGCAGCAAACGTGGCCAGCCCGGTCGTTTCCGGGACGACACCGCTACCGACCTCATCTTCATCGGGCTCTTCCGCGTCCCTGAGCTCGACCACGGGCGGCACGCTCGCCGGAAACTTTCAGACGTTTCTGACGCTGTTGACCACGCAGTTGCAGAACCAGAATCCGCTCGATCCGCTGGACACCAACCAGTTCACCCAGCAGCTCGTGCAATTCGCGAGCGTCGAACAGCAGCTCAAGACCAACGATCAGCTGACCACGCTGGTCTCGCTGCAGCAGACCGCGCAATCGACGCAGGCGCTGACCTTCGTCGGCAAGACCGCGGTGGTCGACGGCAGCACCGCTGCCCTCACCAACGGTTCGGCCACATGGAACATCGGCGTTCCCACCAATTCCAACGTCAATATCTCCATCACCAACAGCACCGGGCAGACCGTCTTCACCAACCAGTACGCCGTCCAGGCCGGGCAGAATCAAACCTTCGGCTGGGACGGCAAGGGCAACGACGGGACACAGTGGCCCGACGGCCAGTACAAGCTGACGGCCACCGCAACCGACACCGCGGGCAACACGGTGGCCGTTACCACCCAGATCCAGGGCGTGGTCAATTCGGTCGATCTGACCCAGTCGCCCCCTCTATTGTCGATCAACGGCCAGACCTACACCGTCAACCAGATCAAGAGCATCTCCGGCTAGCCGCCAACGCCACCCAGGCGCGCCCCGAGAAATTAGCAATTCGTTCACAACCTGCCTCAGCCTGGCCTCCTGGAAGCCGGGCCGGGGCGGTTCCGCATGCATTTTCAAGGAGATTCTCAATTGAAGGGGTGGGCTTAGGCAATTTTTAAGTCACCGGGCGTAGTTTGTGACCCGTGAGTTCAGTGGTTGAGAGTTTGTGAGTACGCCATGACAGAACCCCATCGCCCGAGGGTAAAATATGTCATCGGGCCTGATGGCAGTCCGCTAACGATCGCGGACCTGCCTGCACCCGGGACCAAACGGTGGGTTATTCGCCGTAAGGCCGAAGTCGTTGCCGCAGTGCGCGGCGGTCTGCTCTCCCTCGAGGAGGCCTGCAGCCGCTACACGCTGACGGTCGACGAATTCCTTTCCTGGCAGTTTTCCATTGACCAGCATGGTCTTGCAGGACTGCGCACCACCCGCATCCAGCAATATCGGCAATAATCGCCCTTCAAAATTCAGCGGCATTCGATGAGAATCGGCTTCGTCCAGCGAAGCCGATTTTTTTCATGTTTAACTTTCGCCGCAGCCCTTAACCACCGTTAACCATATCGAAACCATCCCATAGGCAATAATTGCCCAGTCGGCCCCTCGGGCCGAATCTCGGGGGCAGTTGGTTTGCAGAGTCTCGTCGGCTTCCTAAAGGGTCTGGGTGCGTCGCGCTTGATGGCGATGGTCGCGGTGACAACCGCGCTGATCGCCTTCTTCGCGTTCGTCATCATGCGCGTCACCACCCCGCAGATGACGACCCTCTTTACCGATCTCAGCGTCGAGGACTCCTCCGCCATCATCAAAGACCTGGAACGCCAGGCCATTCCGTTCGAGCTGCGCAACGACGGCGCCGCGATCATGGTGCCGAAGGACAAGGTCACCCGGCTGCGCATGAAGCTCGCCGAGGGTGGCCTGCCCAAGGGCGGCGGCGTCGGCTACGAGATTTTCGATAAATCCGACGCGCTCGGCACCACCAGCTTCGTCCAGAATATCAATCATTTGCGCGCACTCGAGGGCGAACTTGCCCGCACCATCCGCGCCATCGACCGCGTCCAGGCGGCCAGGGTCCATCTGGTACTGCCGGAGCGGCCGCTGTTTTCGCGGGAGACGCCCGAACCATCGGCCTCGATCGTGGTGCGCGTGCGCGGCGCGCTCGAACCGCAGCAGATCAAGGCCATCCGCCATCTGGTCGCGTCCGCCGTCAACGGACTGAAGCCGCAACGGGTGTCGATCGTCGACGAAGCCGGCCAGTTGCTTGCCGACGGCGCGTCAGGCGACACCGATAACGCCATCGGGGACGAGCGCCGCGCCGGGTTCGAGAAGCGCATGCGCAATCAGATCGAGGCGATCGTGTCCTCGGTGGTCGGCGCTGGCCGCGCCCGGGTCCAGCTCTCGGCCGACTTCGATTACAACAAGATCACGCAGACCTCGGACAAGTTCGATCCCGAAGGCCGGGTGCTTCGCTCGAGCCAGACCCGGGAAGAATCCTCGGCGACATCCGACAATAGCGGTCAGGTCACCGTCAACAACGAACTCCCGGGCAATCGAACCGGGGACAATGCGCCGGCCGCGCGCGACCAGAGCAAGAAGAGCGAGGAAACCAACAATTACGAGATTTCCCGCACCACCAAGACCGAAGTGACCGAGGTCGGACGGGTCAACCGCATCTCGGTCGCGGTGCTGGTCGACGGCAGCTACACCAAGAACGAAAAAGGCGAGATGGTCTATCAGGAGCGCGGCAAGGAGCAGCTCGATCGCATCGCGACGCTGGTGCGCTCGGCGATCGGCTTCGATCAGAAGCGCGGCGACCAGGTCGAGGTCGTCAACCTCAAATTCGCCGAAGCTCCGGCGGTTCCGCCGGTCGCCGAGCCGACCGGGCTGCTCGGCATGCTGCAGTTCACCAAAGACGACGTGATGTATGTCATCGAGCTCGGCGTCATGATGCTGCTCAGCCTCGTGGTAATGTTCATGGTGATCCGCCCGCTGGTCAAGCGCATCCTCGCCTCCGAAGAGATCGCTTCGCTCACCGGCGACGGATCGCTGCCGGCACTGACCGACGGCAGCGGGCAGGACGGTTCGGGCCAGAATTTGATTCCCGGCGCCAGCGCCACCGCGCAGCTGATCGACGTCGCCCAGGTCCAGGGCCAGGTTCACGCCCAGTCGGTACATCGCGTCGGCGAACTGGCCGAGCGAAACCCCAATGAAACCGCGACCATTGTTCGTCAATGGCTCGCCGAACCGGCGGCGTGACCTGACATGGCTGTACCGCAAACCACCAACGCCAACGATATCAACAGCGTCATCGCCAACCTGGCGAGCCGTCAGGCCAATCGCCCGAAAGCAGCAAAGGTCAGCGGTCCGAAACGCGCCGCGATCCTGATGCTGGCGCTGGGCGAGCAATATGGCGGCAAGATCTGGTCGCTGCTCGACGACGACGAAGTGCGCGAACTGTCGATGCATATGTCGACGCTCGGAACCGTCGAAGCCGAGGTGGTGGAAGACCTGCTGCTCGAATTCGTCTCGCGGATGTCGGCATCCGGCGCGCTGATGGGAACCTTCGACGCTACCGAGCGGCTGCTGCAGCAATATCTGCCCCAGGAGCGCGTCCACGGCATCATGGACGAAATTCGCGGGCCGGCGGGGCGCAATATGTGGGAGAAACTCTCCAACGTTCAGGAAGAGGTGCTCGCCAACTATCTCAAGAACGAATACCCGCAAACCATCGCGGTGGTGCTGTCGAAGCTGAAGCCGGAGCACGCCGCCCGCGTGCTCGCGATCCTGCCGGAGGACATGGCGCTCGACGTGGTCGGCCGGATGCTGAAAATGGAAGCGGTGCAGAAGGAAGTGATCGAGCGCGTCGAACAGACGCTTCGCACCGAATTCATGTCGAACCTGTCGCAGACAAGGCGCCGCGACGCCCACGAGGTGATGGCCGAGATCTTCAACAATTTCGACCGCCAGACCGAAACCCGGTTCATCACCTCGCTGGAGGAGGAAAATCGCGAGTCCGCCGAACGCATCAAGGCGCTGATGTTCACCTTCGACGACCTCGTCAAGCTCGACTCCGCTTCCGCGCAGACGCTGATGCGCCACGTCGACAAGGACAAGCTCGGCGTCGCGCTGAAGAGCGCCAACGAGGATGTCCGCGGCTTCTTCCTCGGCAACATGTCGTCCCGCGCCGGCAAGATGCTGCTCGACGACATGGCCGCCCTTGGACCGGTACGGTTGCGCGACGTCGACGAGGCCCAGGCTCTGCTGGTCAATCTCGCCAAGGACCTGGCCGCCAAGGGTGAAATCATGCTGACCAAGAACCGTGCCGACGACGAGTTGGTGTACTGATGGCCGCTCCCGCAAAATTCCTGTTCGACATGGACTTTTCGGCGCCGGACAAGGCGCGCGAGCGGCCCGCCACGCCATTGGAAATCGCGCAAAAGATCGCGGCCGCCGAGGCCCACGCCTATCGCGACGGTTACGACGCCGGCCAGCGCGAGGCCAAGGCGGAAAGCGACCGCCGCGCCGCGCTGGCGCTGGAGCAGATCGGGGTGACGCTGCAGGGCATCGCGGCACGCTTCTCCGGCATCGAAACCCGCATGGAAACCGAGGCCGTCGATGTCGCGGTCGCCGTGGCGCGCAAGCTGTGCAGCGAGCTGATCGCCGGCGAGCCGCTGGCCGAAATCACCGGGCTGGTCCGCGATTGTTTCTCCCATCTGGTATCGACGCCTCATCTGGTGGTCCGGATCAACAACTCGCTGTACGAGGCCACGCGCGAGCGGATCGAGCGGCTGGCGAAACAGAGCGGCTTCGAGGGCCGGCTCGTGATTCTCGGCGGAGCCGGATATCGAGACCGGCGATTGCAAGATCGAATGGGCCGACGGCGGTGTCGTTCTGGAACGCGCGGCGATCGAAGCCAAGATCAATGAACTTGTCGGGCGCTACATCGCGTCGCGCCATCAGGCCGAAACCTAGGGCCACGGGGACTTAAATCATGAGTGACACCGACGCACAGGTTCCATTGCCGGATCTCAACGCCGCCGAGGCGCCGTCGATCGACGACATCGCCTATAACGAAGACGAACAGGCCTCGCGCATCGCCGCCGACCTGGAAGCCGTGTTCGACGTTCCGGTGCAGGTCTCTGCCGTGCTCGGCCGCTCGAAGATGGACGTCGGCGAGCTGTTGAAGCTCGGCCCCGGCACCGTACTCGAACTCGATCGCCGCGTCGGCGAGGCCATCGACATCTACGTCAACAACCGCCTGGTGGCGCGCGGCGAGGTGGTTCTGGTGGAAGACAAGCTCGGCGTGACCATGACGGAAATCATCAAGGCGGAACGCAGCTAAACGCATTTTTCAGCGATACGCGCATAGCGGGCGCGAACAGACGAACAGGAGATTACCATGCGGCTTCTCATCGTTGGCACACTGAAGGGCCAGCTCACGACCGCCACCAAGATCGCCATGGACAACGGCGCTTCCGTCACCCATGCGGAGGACCACGAACAGGCGATGAGGGTATTGCGCGGCGGCAAGGGCGCCGACCTGCTGCTGGTCGATGTCGCTCTCGACATCCGCGACCTGGTGATGCGGCTCGAGGCCGAGCACATCCATGTACCGATCGTCGCCTGCGGCATCTCCAACGACGCCCGCGCTGCGGTCGCCGCGATCCACGCCGGCGCCAAGGAATACATACCGCTGCCGCCGGACCCGGAATTGATCGCAGCGGTGCTTGCCGCCGTCGCCAACGATTCCCGCGACCTGATCTACCGCGACGAAGCGATGGCCAAGGTGATAAAGCTGGCGCAGCAGATCGCCGGTTCGGATGCTTCCGTGATGATCACCGGCGAGTCCGGCACCGGCAAGGAAGTGCTGGCGCGCTATGTCCACACCCGTTCCAACCGCGCCAAGAAACCGTTCATATCGATCAATTGCGCGGCGATCCCCGAGCACCTGCTGGAATCCGAGCTGTTCGGCCACGAGAAGGGCGCGTTCACCGGCGCGGTGGCGCGACGCATCGGAAAATTCGAAGAGGCCACCGGCGGCACCCTGCTGCTGGACGAAATCTCCGAGATGGATGTGCGGCTGCAGTCCAAATTGCTGCGCGCGATCCAGGAACGGGTGATCGACCGGGTCGGCGGCACGCAGGCCGGTGCCGGTCGACATCCGCATTATCGCCACCTCGAACCGCAATCTGGCCGACGCGGTGCGCGAAGGCACCTTCCGCGAGGACCTGCTGTTCCGCCTCAACGTCGTCAACCTGAAGATCCCGCCCCTGCGCGAGCGCCCGGCCGATATTCTCGAACTGGCGCAGCATTTCGCCAAGAAATATGCCGACGCCAACGGCGTGCCGTTGCGGCCGATTTCGGCCGATGCAAGGCGGGTGCTGACCTCCAACCGCTGGCAGGGCAACGTCCGCGAGCTGGAAAATACCATCCATCGTTCGGTGTTGATGGCGCAGGGCGACGAGATCGGCGTCGACGCCATCCTGACGCCGGACGGCGACCGGCTCGATACGCCCAAGGCCGTGCCGGCGGTGGCGCACGCGACCTTCGCCGCCGAACAGGTGACGCGCGCACTGGTCGGACGCACGGTAGCCGATGTCGAGCGTGATCTCATTCTGGAGACGCTGAAGCATTGCCTCGGCAACCGCACCCATGCGGCCAATATCCTCGGCATCTCGATCCGCACCCTGCGCAACAAGCTCAACGAATATGCCGACGGCGGGTTGCCGATTACGCCTGCAGGCGCCGGCGACTATCACCGCGCCGCCGCGCCGGTGTCATTAAGGATATTGCCGTCAGGAATAAGCCGGCGCGTCGGGTTTGCGGAAGATGTGGATCGGATCGCCCGGCTGCAGCTCGCGTCCGGTGAACGCCGCGTAGGCGTAGAGCGCGAGGTAACCGATCGCGAGCGCGCCGACCGCATAAAAAGCCCACACCGCAATGCGTTTCATCAGGTCAACGCGTTGCGCTGAGCGACCTGCGCGACATGCCGCTGCCACAGCCACAATAGTGGCACCAGGATCAATCCGGCGATCAGGTTACTCATGATGCCGACGGTCGGCACGCCGTGGCCGACCACCGAAAACAGCCGCGATAGCGTGCCGAACACCAGAATGAAGGTCACCAGCGAGATGCGGTCGCCGCGCCGCTCGATCTCAGCAATGCATGACCAGTAGATCAGGCCGATCGCCAGCAGCACGCCCTTGGCAAAACGGACGTAGCTGTCCAGCACCACGTCGCCGGACAGATCGGCATGCATGGTGCCGAACAAAACGCCCGTAAGTCCCAGGCCCACGCCGGTCAGTCCCGCACATGCAACGACGATCTGAAGAAGTTTGCGTTCCATCGCGTGACCTCCTCTCCGATGTCCGCGGCAACCAGCGCGTTTTTAGGCCGCGGACGGAAAAAAGGCCAGCTTACGCAAAGCCGCCGAACGCCACCGCCTAAATTCCATCGGACGCACCCTACATGGATGGGTTGGATAATGGCGGGTCGTAGCGCGGACGTCAGGCCGCACTGTGGCCGTCCGACCATGCCGGTCTTGCCATGACCTTGAGAATTCCGGGGACGGGCCGGGAAGCGCGGAGGTAACGGACGAAGCGCACGTCGCTGGTCGATCGCGACAACGGCCGTGCCCTGCCGGGAAGCAGCGTTTCGGGATCAAGATGCACATCGTGCGGGACCAGCGGCGACCTCGCGAGCTTCAACCGTGTTCGATCACCGGCACGCGATCGGCCGGCGCAACCGCCTCCATTGCCCTGGACTAACAATCGGAGAATTTTTGTGGCACATGGTGCTGGAGTCCGGGATAACCGGTAACCATCGCGTCCGAGTTCAACATGCCCGCACCCAAGCCGCCTGCTTTCGAAACCCTCAGCCTCCATGCCGGCCAGCATCCGGATCCCGTCACCGGGGCCAGGGCGGTCCCGATCTACCAGACCACTTCCTACGTGTTCCAGGATTCGGATCATGCCGCGGCGCTGTTCAACCTCGAACGCGCGGGACACATCTATACAAGGATTTCAAACCCGACCACCGCGGTACTCGAAGAGCGCCTGGCCGCGTTGGAAGGCGGTGTCGGCGCGATCTGCACCGCGAGCGGGATGGCCGCGCTGCATCTGGCAATCGCGACGCTGCTCAGCGCCGGCGACCACATCGTCGCCTCTTCCTCGCTCTATGGCGGCAGCATCAACCTGCTCACGCATACGCTGCCGCGCTTCGGCATCACGACCACTTTCGTCAAGCCGCGCGCGCTGGACGATTTTCGCGCGGCAATTCAGCCGAACAGCCGGCTGGTGATCGGCGAAACCATCGGCAACCCCGGCCTGGAAGTGCTTGATATCCCGAAGGTCGCCGACATCGCGCATGAGGCAAAGATCCCGCTGCTGATCGACAACACCTTCGCGACGCCCTATCTCAGCCGGCCGATCGAGCTTGGCGCCGACATCGTCATGAATTCGACCACCAAGTGGATCGGCGGCCACGGCATCGCCATCGGCGGCGTAATCGTCGACGGCGGCCGGTTCGATTGGCGGGCGTCGGCAAAAATTTCCGGTTCTGACCGAGCCTTATGCCGGATATCACGGCATCGTCTTCGACGAGCAATTCGGCCCGGCCGCCTTTATCATGCGGGCGCGCACCGAGGGCCTGCGCGACTTTGGCGCCTGCCTGTCGCCGACCAACGCCTTTCAACTGCTGCAGGGTGTCGAGACGCTGGGTGTCCGCATGGACCGCCATATCGCCAATACCCATGCGGTGCTCGAGGCCCTCGCCGCCAACAAGGCGGTCGATTGGGTGCTGCACCCCTCGCTGGCGAGCCACCCGGATCACGAACTGGCCAAACGATTGCTGCCGCGCGGCGCGGGGTCGATCGTCAGCTTCGGCATCAAGGGCGGCCGGCCTGCGGGAAAGAAATTCATCGAGGCCTTGCGAATGATCAGCCATCTCGCCAATGTCGGCGACGCGAAAACACTGGTCATTCATCCCGCCAGCACAACCCATCAGCAAATGGACGCCGCCCAGCTCAAGGCAGCCGGGATCGGCGAAGAACTGGTGCGGCTGTCGATCGGCATCGAGACCGCTTCCGACATCATCGATGACCTCGCTCAGGCGCTCCGCATCTCGCAGAAGGCTTGAACCATGCAATTGTCCGTCAACGGCAAAGATACCTTCGTCGCCACCGGCGGCCGCACCTTCGATGCGTCGCTGCCGACCGTTGTGCTGCTGCACGGCGCCGGCTTCGACCACACCATTTGGGCTTTGCACAGCCGATGGTTCGCGCATCATGGCTATGGCGTGCTGGCGCCGGATTTGCCGGGGCATGGACGTTCGTCCGGCACGCCGTTGCCGACCATTGCCGACATGGCCGACTGGACCTGCGCCCTGCTCGATGCGGCCGGTGCGGCCAAGGCGCGGCTGGTCGGTCATTCCATGGGATCGCTGATTGCGCTGGAGACCGCCGCGCGGCACCCGGCAAAAGTCACCGCGCTCGGCCTGATCGGAACGGCGGCCACCATGACCGTCGGACCCGACCTGCTCAAAGCCGCCGAAGCCAACGATCATGCGGCGATCGACATGGTCTCGATCTGGGGCCTTGGCTTTTTGGCCGAACTCGGCGGAAGCCTCGCGCCGGGTTTGTGGATGCACAGCGGCGCCGAGCGCGTGCTCGAACAATGCCGTCCCGGCGTTCTGTTCAACGATCTCTCCGCTTGCAATTCCTACCAGAACGCGCTCGCCGCCGCCGCGCAGGTCACGGTCCCAGCCACGTTGATACTTGGCGAGCGCGACATGATGACCCCCGCAAAAGCCGGCAAGGCGCTCGCGGCTGCGCTGCCGAATTCACGCACCGTGGTGCTGCGCGGCGCCGGTCACATGATGATGGTCGAGCGGCCGGACGAACTGCTCGCCGCATTGCAAGGCTGATCTGAAAGGCTACCCCGCCGCGGCAATCGTCGGCTTCGGTGGCGCCACGCTCACCGCGAGCTTGCCGTAGCGATCCGTAAATGCTTCGGTGTCGATCTCCTCGAGCTTTATCGCGCCGCTCATCACGCCCGCCTTCCAGGCGTCGTGCTCGGGATCCTCGCGGAATTCCGGCATCACTTCCCTGGCGAACAGTTCGAGCGAGTTGCAGATGTGCTCGTGGCTGTTCTTGCCGGCCTGGTTGAGCAGGATCACCTGGTCGATGTGGGAGGTGCGGAACCGCCGCAATTTCTTGCGGATGGTTTCGGGCGAGCCGATCAGGCCGCCGCGCAGCGCCGCCTCCTGTGCTTCCGGATTTTCGCGCTTCCACTTGTTGTACTCGTCCCACATGTTGACGGTGCCGGGCGCGGGCCGCTGGCGGTTCTGCGACGCGCCATAAAAGCGCAGCGCGAACTGAAAGAACGTCGCGCCGTCGGCGCGCGCGCGGGCTTCCTCGTCGGTCTTCGCGCACATGAAGAATGACACCAGCGCCATGTTCGGATTGATCTCGTAGTCGGCGAGTTTCTTCAGCCGTTTCGTAATGGCATTGTAATAGGCATGCACCCAGGCGTGCGCGGCGTCGGCAGAGACGAACTGGAAGCCGAGCGCCCCAAAACCGTTCTGGCCGGCGCGCTCGATGGTCGGAAGCTGCGAGCAGGCCATCCACAATGGCGGATGCGGCTTCTGAACAGGTTTTGGCACCACGTTGCGCAGCGGGATGTCAAAATACTTGCCGTGATGTTCGCTGCCGCCATCCCTAAACATCGGAAAAATGGCGCGGACGGCTTCCTCGAACACTTCCTTCTTGGTTTCCATGTCGCGGCCGAACGGCGTCAGTTCGGTGATCGAGGCGCTCTCGCCCATCCCGAACTCGACGCGGCCGCGGCTCAGGAGATCGAGCACCGCGACGCGCTCGGCGACGCGCGCGGGATGATTGGTGGTGAGCTGGAAGATGCCGTGGCCGAGCCGGATGTTCTTGGTGCGCTGGGAGGCGGCGGCGAGAAAGGATTCCGGCGACGGCGAATGTGAATATTCTTCCAGAAAATGATGTTCCACCACCCAGGCATAGTCGTAGCCAAGCCGGTCGGCGGTCTCCAGTTGCGTCAGCGCATCCTGATAAAGTCTGAGCTCATCGCCGGCTTGCCACGGGCGTGGCAATTGCAGCTCATAAAAGATGCCGAATTTCATGACGTCGCTCCCGCGGGCCGGCTTTATTATTTCACGCAGTGTATTCCGGTGAGGGGGCAAGTCCAGCCTCTGGCAATTCCGCACGGCGGAAGGCCGCTTGCGCTAGCGCTGCGAACGGTTAGTTTTGGGCACCATAAGTCGTCGCTTGATGCGCGGCCCTCCTCCACCGAGACCCCATGACAACTTTCACGCCGCATCAGGATTCCGCGCTGAAGTCGGTTGCCGACTGGCTGAAGGCAAAACCCGGCAAGAACGGCACGCCGCCGGTATTCCGCCTGTTCGGCTACGCCGGCACCGGCAAGACTACGCTGGCGCGCCACATCGCCGACGGCGTCGACGGCGTCGTGAAATTCGCCGCCTTCACCGGCAAGGCTGCGCTGGTGATGCGCAACAAGGGTTGCGACAACGCCTCCACCATCCATTCCCTGATCTACCGCGCGCGCGAATCCGGCGTCGAGCAGCCGAGTTTTGAATTGTGGGACGACGCGCCGGCCTCGAAGGCAAAACTGATCGTGATCGACGAATGCTCGATGGTGGACGCCGAACTCGGCCGCGATCTGATGTCGTTCGAATGTCCGCTGCTGGTGCTCGGCGATCCCGCGCAGCTGCCGCCGATCCAGGGCGGCGGCTTCTTCACCGATTGCGAACCCGACGTGATGCTGACCGAGGTACATCGCCAGGCGCAGGACGACCCGATCATACGGATGTCGATGGACGTACGCGAGGGCCGCGAGCTCGACATCGGCCGCTACGGTGAAAGCCAGGTGATCTCGCGCGCCGAACTCGACCCCGACCGGGTGATGAGCGCCGACCAGGTGCTGGTCGGGCGCAACAACACGCGGCGCGCCTACAACATGCGGGTGCGGCAAAAGCAGAACATCGAGGATCCCCTGCCCGTGGCCGGCGACAAGCTGGTGTGTTTACGCAACAACCGCAAGAAGGGACTGTTCAACGGCGGGCTGTGGCGGGTGAAGTCGCGCGCGCAGTCGAAATCGAAGATCATCACCATGCGGCTGTCGCCCGATGAAGACTTCGGCCACAAGGTGACGAAAGTCTCGGTGCGCGGCGACTGCTTCGGCGGCGCCATCGAGACCATCCCGTGGGAACAGCGCAAGCCCTATGACGAGTTCGACTATGGTTACGTGCTCACGGTGCACAAATCGCAGGGCTCGCAATGGGACGACGTGGTGCTGTTCGACGAGAGCTTTGCATTCCAGGACAGCCGCGCAAGGTGGCTCTACACCGGCATTACGCGCGCGGCGAAACGGCTGAGCGTGGTGGTGTAGACACATATTCCAACCTCATCCTGAGGAGCCGCGCCCTTTGCGCGGCGTCTCGAAGGATGGGCCACGGGCCTCATGGTTCGAGACGGCGCAAAGAGCGCCTCCTCACCATGACGAACTGAGATCACTTCCCACTGACAAAATAAAAGTCTTCCCGTCCAGGCGGCGAGCCGTAGGTGAAGGGCTGCTGCTCGTGCCTGGTCGAACTCCAGACGTCGTCGCGGACGATGTCGAAGAGCTTTGCGGACCTCGACGCGCGGCTCCTTGATGTCGCGCGCGACTGCGACCGCGAACGGGCTGTCGACGCCGTCGCCGTCGAGCGCGGTCTCGCCGTGTTTGGCCGCATACACCACCATAAAGCCGGCGCCGGGCTCGATATTGGAGAATCCCTTGTCGACCAGTTTCAGCGCGATAGTCCGCTGCATGGTCGGCGCGAACGGATTGTCGCGGCAGGCATCGAGCAGTACCAGCCGCAGCTTGCGCGCGCCGCCGACCGCGGCGAGCACCTGTTCCAGCGCCACTGCCTCGGTTTCGGCGTCCTTGTCGGCGGCGAGCCTGGCGTCGACCGGCACCAGATAGTTGACTCCGCCGATCTCGAACCCGTGGCCGGCGTAATACACGACCGCCCAGTCGGCCTTTTCCGCTTCGCTGGCGAACGATTTCAGCGCCTCGAAGAACTTGTCGCGGGTAAGGTCGTTCGAAAGCGTCACGGTCTGAAAGCCGACGTCGCGGAGCGCACCGGCGATCAGCCTGGCGTCGCGCGGCGGATTGTTGAGCTGGTGCACATTCCTGTAGGCGCCATTGCCGATGATCAGCGCGATGCGGCGCGCATTGCTGGCTCCGCCGGGCGTCTGTGGCGTCAGCGCGGCAAGCCGCTCGCGCGCCAGCGTCCGGGATATCGCGATATCGATCTCGTCGAATGGCGTCAGCGCAAAGCTCGCCGAGCGGTAGTCGGCGCGCGCCTGGGCCAGATCGTGCTTCTTCTCGAACAATTGGCCCCGGCCGGCATGGGCACGCACATTATTGGGATTGAGGCTGAGCACGAAATTGAAATCCCTGAGCGCCGCATCCAGATCGCCCTTGGCCAGATAGGCTTCCGCGCGGCTGCACAGCGCGAACTCGCTCTTCGGCGCCTTTTCGATCGCCGTGTTGCAGTCGGCGATCGCCTCGGCGAATTTGCCCATCGCCGTATAGGTCATGCATCGGTGCATCGCGGCTTGCGGCGGGACCGGATCGATCCGCTCCGCTTCGGCAAGATCGGCGAGCGCGCCGTCGAAATCCTTGTTGAAGGTCAAAGACCCGCGCCCGGTTGGTGTGGGCGATATACATGGTCGGGCGAATATTTGATCGCCGCATTGAAATCGTCGAGCGCGCTCTGAAAGGCGCCCCTGCGCAGATAGATCGTGCCGCGATTGTTGTAGGCGGCGCCGAAATTCGGGCGCTTCTGCAGCGCGAGGTTGTAGTCCGCCATCGCCAGGTCGTCCTGGCCCTTGCGCTCATAGGCGATTCCGCGCGCATCGATGATCGCGACATTGTCGGGATCGGCGTCGTGCGCCGCGCTATAGGCCGCGATGGCCTTGTCGTTGTCGCGCTTCGTCAGCATCGCGTTGCCGCGCACGCCAAGCGCGATGCCGAGGTCCTTGCCGGTCAGTTGGCCGGCGCTAAGCAGGTTTTCGCAGGCCGTAAGCCGCAGTTTGGGATCGGTCTGCCGGTCGCGGCAGGTGTCGAGATCGTTGCCAAGCGTCGGGTCGGCCATCGCCGGCGGGAGCGCCGATGCAACCAATATGAATATGACGGTCGATACAAAAAGGGCGCGCAACATTTGCGAAGACGCTCCGGCGCATCAGGGGTTTGTCGGGCAATGGCGGTCGCGGTTCATTTAATGCCGGTTTCGGCAATTTCGGCAATTGTTCGCGGGGGGCGCTTTGCAGGTCGAATTTCCCTGATGCTAACGCCTTGGACATGCGGGATTTTATTCACGGACTCGTGTCCGGCCGGCAGTAACAATATCGGCCCTGCCGCGTATCTTGGGACATCGGGCAGGCCGAAGCCGATTGCGAACGGCGAGCGCCGCTCTACACTGCCCACCAATCCGCCGAGCCAAGAGGAAACCCATGTCCGCCAGCCAATTCAGCCGCCTTTCGCTCTGCGCCGCCGCACTCGGCACGCTGGCGATATCAGCCTTCGTCATCGCCCCCTCGCTTGCCGCGGAAGATGCGGTGATCATCCCCGCGCCTGCCGTGGACGCGCAAACCTCCGACGGCATCCAGACCGCCGTCATCGCGGGCGGTTGCTTCTGGGGCGTGCAGGGCGTGTTCCAGCATACCGCAGGCGTCGTCAACGCCGTGTCCGGTTATGCCGGCGGCAGCAAGGCGACCGCCGACTACCAGATGGTCTCTACCGGCTCGACCGGCCATGCCGAGTCCGTGCAGATCAAATACGACCCGAAGAAGATCAGCTACGGCAAGATCCTGCAGATCTTCTTCTCGGTCGCGCACGACCCGACGCAGTTGAACCGGCAAGGGCCCGACAGCGGCACGCAATATCGCTCGGCGATCTTCACCACCTCCGACGAGCAGAAGAAGGTGGCCGACGCCTATATCGCCCAGCTCAACGCCGCAAAGGTCTACCGGAAGCCGATCGTGACCAAGGTCGGGCCGCTGGAGGGGTTCTATCCGGCGGAGGCCTATCATCAGGACTACCTGACGCTGCACCCGAGCCAGCCCTATATTGCCTATAACGATATTCCGAAGGTCGAAAACCTGAAGAAGATTTTCGCGGACAATTACATCGAGAAGCCGACGCTGGTGAGCAGCGCAAAGGTCACCAACTGACGGCGGAGTTTCAGGAGAGGAGTTTCCATGTCCGACACCAAGACGATGCCCGGCAAGGTCCAGAAGAGCGAGACCGAGTGGCGCAAGGAATTGACGCCGATGCAGTATGCGGTGCTGCGCGAGAAGGCGACCGAGCGGCCGTTCTCCGGCGAGTATGAGCACGAGAAGCGGGCCGGCACCTATACCTGCGCGGGCTGCGGGCAGACGCTGTTCGAATCCGACGCCAAGTTCAATTCCGGCTGCGGCTGGCCGAGCTTCACCGCGCCTGCGGCAGAGAGCCATGTCGACGAAGATCGCGACGTCAGCCACGGCATGATCAGGACCGAAGTCCTGTGCTCGAAGTGCAATGGCCATCTCGGGCATGTCTTCGACGACGGCCCCGGCCCGACCGGACTGCGCTACTGCATCAATTCGGCGGCGCTGAAACTGCAGCCGAAATAAACGCGCCCGGTTCCTGCGCTGGAACCAACGGCCGGGATATGCTTTTCTTTTGAGGCGCGGGGCGGCGGATTTTCATTCGCCGACTGCGCTTCAGGGGAGAGTGCCATGTCGCTCGGATTGATACTCATCATCATCGTGATCATTTACCTGTTGGGCGGCTTCAGCGGCCGGTTCGGCGGTTATGGCTATGGCATGGGCCACTCCGGGATGGGCCTGGGTGGCGTCATTTTGGTAGTGCTGATCGTCCTGCTGCTGCTCGGCAAGCTCTGAACCAAATAAGCCATTGAAACAAAAGGTTTTATCTTTGGCATGGTATCTCGGTGCCCGGATTCATCATCAGGTCCGGCAGGAGTCGCATTTCTGTCAAACGAGCTTATATTGGAGGCTGTCCTGAAATGACGTGTACCGGCACGCCGCCGCTTTCGGCGCGCCTGTGCGATCCGTTCGCGATTTTGAAAATCGCGTCCTCACGAAAAAAGATCAGAGGTCCCTGACCATGGCTTCCTTCAGCTACAACACTGCCGCCGAATTATTCCCTGCCGCGATCCGCAAGAAGAAGCGGGCGGGTTTTGCGTATCGGCGATTTGGCACCGCGGCCGAAGCGGTTCGCTTCGCGATCGAGGAATTGCCGGCGGACTCGCTGAACGGCGCCTATCTTCAGGTCGATGAAGCCCGCTTCGATCAGAGCGGCATCCGCACGCTCTATGAAAGCCAGGATTTTCCGCTGCCGCGCCGCCCGCGTGCGCCGGAGCCCGAGCCCACGCCTGCCAGCGACAAGGCTGACACCGAGGCCGCGTAACTTATCAGACCGGTTGCCTCTCCATCCAGCGCCGCAGCAGCCGCACGTTGCGGATGTTGGCGCGGAACAGCACGTCAAACGCGTCGCCGGCAACCGGCACGGTTCCGACCACGCCCTGGATCGCGACATTGCCGAGCATCCGCGCCGTGACGTACCAGGGCGCGCCCAGCGCGCGCGCCTCGCGCACCAGCCAAAGCGACAGCGCGGTCGCGATGATGTCGCCGACCACCGGGATCAAACCGATGATGCCGTCGATGCCGTAGCGGATATTGGTGCCGGGCAGGATGAAGGCGATGTCGAGCAGTTTCGCGACCGCATCGAGCCTCGCCAGCCGCTGCTCGCGGGTGAGATTACCGAACGGATTGGCGGCCGAATTGCCGAAATCGAAGCGAAAACCCTGGAACTGCGGTCCCAGCGTCTCCGCCGGGATTTCGCGCCCCTCCTGATCGATGATCGGGCCGCGCGCCTCCGTCCCGCGAAACGGTCCACTGGAGGACTTCCGGGAACGCGAGGGGTTCGGGATCAGAATTTCTTCGTCAGACATCGGCATCAGATGGGTAACGCGCAACGCCAGCGCAAGTTGCGTCATGCCGTCGAACGCCGGGACGACATAAAGGAGCGCGCGTAGCCCTAGCGCATAGGATGGGTCGAGCGACTTGTCCGCCGGAGCTCAATGAGCGACCGCGTCCGCGAGCGAAGGCGGGAGCGATACCAATCGTGTGCCGGACGACAGCGATGGGTTTCGCGAAGGGCTCAACTCGTCCAATGATCTGTCGCCTGACAGGGTGTTCGAGCTGCCCGACGGGCAAATCAGTGACCCGCCGGTTACTTGCTTGTCCAGCCCTTCTTGAAAAAATATTCTGATTTTCCGAAGACACAAATCAGTTTATATGTTCGCCGTCCCGTCCCACAGAGGGGCGACACGCGATCGTCACGGCCGCGGGGCGGGATGCGGTGGACGTATACGCGCCGATAACGAACGGCGTTGATGCGGACGGCAAAGCCGTGTGGTCCTGACACCCCGACGCTGGTGTCAAGTCTGCGACAAGAAGCGCAGGCGACGGTGGCAAAAGAGCCCGGTCACCGGGGAGAGCTCGGAGTAAGCCGTAAACCATTGCGCGGGGAATGCTGGGTGTTTCCGGTGTGACCGTGGTGACTATGCTCGTATGCTTATTTCATTTTGCATGCGAGGCTGCGGGTGCATCGTGCGCCCGGTATTCCCTGCGCCCTCTGATTTCAGGGGCGCGACGTCGATAGCAAAACTCGCGCGAAGTGCGCGGCGAGATCGCGGACTTGTACCCTGCCGTCATTGCGAGCCAACAGGGCGGCGCATTCGCGCGACCCACGCAATGACGATATTAGGCTGTTTGAAAAGTGAAATCGGTGGATGGGCGGAGCGCGCATGTGTTGCCGCGCGACTTCGTCGCATTAGCCGCGGCCACCCACCGCAGGCTCTTGCGACGGCGTCGCCGGCTTGTCGATCACCTCATGCGCCAGCCACGACGCGATCGCCCCGGGATAAAGCCCACCAGGCCATACATGATGAACTGGGTCGTCCCGCTATCCGGTCCGCGCGAGCCGTACAGAAACTCGGTGGCGATGAAGGCGATCGCGCCGACGATCAGCATCCGGGCCACCGGGACGATTCGCTTGACGTGGAACAGAATATCATCGACCGCGCCCAGCATCAGCGCCGGCAGGATGCCGAACAGATAGCTGTACTGCAGCGTCCTGGCGAACACCGCGACCAGCTTTTCGATCTCCGCAGCGCTGGGGGGATGGCTCCAGTAGCCGGACATCACCGTGGTCGTCAGCAAGAGCCAGAACCCGCCGAGCAGCGGCACGAGCCCGCCAAAAATAAGATACCGCTTCATGCGTAGCCTCGTGTGTTTGGCGTCCAGCATACCGGTTTTTGCGACAGCGCAAATTAGTCTATCGACTTGAGAATGGTAAGACGGCAACGACGCGAAGGTCTATGGCGGACCATAGACGAAAGTCTTTCCGCTCCCTATTCGCCCCACGCCGCGAACGCGTCGTTGAACGCGCGCTCGCCGGGGGCGCCCTTTTCGATGGCGATGATGGCGCGGCGCTGGTTGACGTAGACCAGCGGCACGTCGAACCAGGAACGCTCCTTCAGGAGCTGGATGTTGCGCTGGCGGTCGGCATCGACGTTCGACAGCCCGACCAGGAAAAAGCCGTCGGTGACCTTGACCGCAAGGCCCGCGAGCGGCGTGCCGCGCGCCTGCTCGTTGGATTTCATCAGGATGCCCGGCACATTGCTGACGCCGCCGCCGGCGAAATCCGGCGGCAGGATGAAGGTCAGTTCCGCGGTATGGCTGGCGGGCAGCGAGGTGTCGGTGTTGCGGCGGAACGACATCGTCATCTTGAACTTGCGGTCGGGGATGTCGATGTCGGCGCGCACGGCGAGATCGGCTTTCTGGCCGGCGGCGGCCTTGACCTGTTCGGTGCGCCAGATCACCGAGCCGACATATTGCTTGCCCTTGGGATCGGAGGGATCCTCGTCATAGAGCACGACGCGCTGCGCCACCGGCGCAACCTGCTCGGTCGAGGATGGCTGGCCGACGCGATCGGGGATCTTCGGCTTCGACTGTGGCGAGGCGTCCTTCGGCGCTTCCACCGCCGAAGGCTGCGACTTGAACAGGCCGCTGACGGTGGTCACCAGCGACTTGCCCCACAAAATCCCGGCGCCGACCAGGATCAGCACGATGCCGACGGCGATCGCGCTCTTGAACGGAAATACCGTACCGGTGCTGAAGCGCTTGCTCGGCTCGCGCTCTGCCGCCGGCCGCGGCCGTGGCGCCTGCGGCGACGGCGCATAGCGCGCGGCCTCCTCGGCGGATTCGTCATACGAATAGGGCGCGTCGGGATCGGCGCCGCGGTTCTCCAGGCTCGGCTCGAGACGATCGAACTCCGGCGACGGCGAAGGCACGTTGGCATAGGTTTTTCGCGCGGCGCGACTGGCCTGGGCTGCGGCGCGGCCGAGATCGTCGGCATCGGCGGCGATGTCGCGGAAGCCGCGCACGCCGGGTGGCTGTGGCGCGTTGGCGTCAGGGCCGCGGCGCGGCGCGCCCGTGCGCTCGCGGGTCGGCGGCAATTGCGGGTCCTGCATCGGGACCGGCGGCTGCGACATTGGCGGCGGCTGCGGCCGTGCCGGAGGGGCGCCGTCGGCGCGGAAATTGCGCGGCGGGCGGTCTTCCTGGCCGAGCGGCGGACGCTCGTTGCGGGACTGCGGCGGCGACGGCGGGCGCGGACGCAAAGGCGGTGGCGCCGAAGGCTCTGACATGGAGGACTGCGATGTGACAGGCGGCGGCGCGGCCTCGCCGGTTCGCATCGGGGGGCGGGTGTTGGCACGCAAGGCATCGCCGGCGCGGGCGCCGCCGGGGCGCGGGGCATCGCCGGGGCGCGAAGGGTCGCCGGGGCGCGAAGCCTCCCGGGCACGCTGGGCGGCTTCGGATTCGACCTTGCGGACGGCTTCCTCCAGCGACAGCCGCTCGCGGGTGATTTCGGATTCGCTCAAGGGCGGGTCGACGCTGCGCAGCTGCGCGATCAACGCCGCCCGCGCCCGCTCATAAAGCGCGCGGCGGCTCTCGCCGGGGGCACTGGGGTCCAGTCCGGCGATGGCGCGGGCGATCAGCGGGTAGTAATCAGCCATTTCTACTCAACAATGCGGGCTTTGCGGTAACATCTCGTTAAGCCTCAAACGGGTTCTGGACCAGAATAGTATCCTCGCGTTCCGGGCTGGTGGAAAGCAGGGCGATTGGGCAGCCCACCAGTTCCTCGACCCGGCGCACATATTTGATGGCCTGCGCCGGCAAATCCGCCCAGGAGCGGGCGTTGGCGGTCGGCTCCTTCCAGCCCTCGATGGTCTCGTAGACCGGCACCACCCGGGCCTGGGCGCCCTCGCCGGCCGGCAGATGGTCGATTTCCCTGCCGTCCAGCATGTAGCCGGTGCAGACCTCGATGCTATCGAACCCGTCGAGAATATCGAGTTTTGTCAGCGCCAGACCGGTGATGCCGCTGGTGCGGACGGTTTGCCGCACCAGCACCGCGTCGAACCAGCCGCAGCGCCGCTTGCGCCCGGTGTTGGTGCCGAATTCGCGGCCGCGCTCGCCGATCCTGCGGCCGATTTCGTTATCGAGTTCGGTCGGGAACGGGCCCTCTCCGACCCGGGTAGTATAGGCCTTGCAGATGCCAAGCACATAGCCGACCGCGCCCGGGCCCATGCCGGTGCCGGTCGCCGCCTGCGCCGCCACCGTGTTGGACGAGGTGACATAGGGATAGGTGCCGTGGTCGACATCGAGCAGCGCGCCCTGCGCGCCCTCGAACAAAATCCGCTTGCCTTCGCGGCGTTTCAAGTCGAGCAGGCGCCACACCGTCTCGGCATAGGGCAACAGCTGCGGCGCCAGCGCGGTCAGCTCCTTCAGGATTCCCCCGCCGTCGATCTCTTCGAGATTGAGCCCGCGGCGCAGCGCATTGTGATGCGCCAGCAGGCGGTCGATCTTGTGCGGCAGAGTATCGAGATCGGCAAGATCCATCAGCCTTATCGCGCGGCGGCCGACCTTGTCCTCATAGGCGGGCCCGATGCCGCGCCGCGTGGTGCCGATCGCGGTGATAGCGTTGGAGGATTCGCGGATCGAATCGAGATCGCGGTGCAGCGGCAGGATCAGCGTGACGTTTTCAGCGACCCGCAGATTTTCCGGGCTGACGGCGACGCCCTGCGCTTTCAGTCTTGCTACCTCATCGAGGAAGGCCTGCGGATCGAACACCACGCCGTTGCCGATCACCGCCAGCTTCGAGGGCCGCAACACCCCGGAGGGCAACAGCGCCAGCTTGTAGGTTTGCCCGTTGATGACCAGCGTATGGCCGGCATTGTGGCCGCCCTGGAAGCGCACGACGATGTCGGCCTGCTCCGACAGCCAGTCGACGATCTTGCCCTTCCCTTCGTCGCCCCACTGGGCGCCGACGACGACAACATTGGCCATTCGCAGGTATTCCCTCTGCAACTATCTCAGTACGAGCATGATCTGGGTCGGAAAACGGCGCGCCCACTGTTCCCGATCATGCGCCCAGCCCAAATCACGGCCGGGGGCCGCTCGCATGCGAGGCACCCCATCGGATAACGGAAGCCGGCTATCGACGCAAGCCAGAACGGGGCTTCGGCCGGGGTCGGCTGGACCTTCAACCCATTGATATCCCCTGAAAATTTGTGTCCGTCTGATGGCGGCGGCGGCGCTCAGGGCTGAATGCGGCCGTCGACCACTTCGATGATGCGATCGCAGCGGCGGGCAAGATCGAGGTTGTGGGTGACCAGGAGGAAGCTGGTGCCGCTGTCCCGGTTCACGTGGCGCATCAATTCGAACACGCTGTCGGCGGATTTGCTGTCGAGGTTGCCGGTCGGTTCGTCCGCCAGCACCAGATCGGGGTTCATCGCCAGCGCGCGCGCCACCGCGACCCGCTGCTGCTGGCCACCCGACATATTGGTGGCGAGATTGTTGGCGACCTTCTCAAGCCCGACCTGCACCAGAAGCTCGCTCGCCCGTTGCTCGATCCCGGCACTGGGAAAGCCGCGATCCACCAGCATCGGCATCATCACATTCTCCCGCGCCGTAAAGGCCGAGATCAGCAAATGATACTGGAATACGAAGCCAATCGTGTGTCCGCGCAGATGGGTGATTTCGCCGTCGCCCAGTGCGCCGGTGTCCTGGCCCTTGATGGTGAGCCGGCCGGAAGTGGGCCGATCGAGCAGTCCGACGATATTGAGCAGCGTGCTCTTGCCGGAACCGGAGGGACCCATCAGCGCGAGGAATTCACCGTGGTCCAGTTTCAGGTCGATGTCGTGCAGCACTTCGGTCTCGGACGGCTGCCCGACATTGTAGGCCTTGCAGACTTTTTCCAGGCGCAAAATTTCTTCAGCCACGGATCGCCACCACCGGATCGAGTTCGGCCGCGCGCACGGCAGGTGCGGTCGCCGCGAGCAATCCCGTCAGCGTCGCCAGCAGCGCGGTCAGGATGAACAATTGCCGCTCCAGGATCAGCGGAAACAGCTCCGATCCGTCGGCTTGCCGCGCCACCGAATGCCAGTAAACCAGCGCGGCCGCGCCCATCGCGGCGCCGAACAGCGAGCCGACAAAGCCGAGCAATCCGCCCTGCAGCAGGAACACCCGCAAGATCTGGCCGCGTGAGGTGCCCATCGCGCGCAGGATGCCGATGTCCTTCGAGCGCTGGATCACCGAGACGATCAAAACCGCGGCGATGCCGAACGCAACCGACAGAGCAACGAACATCCTGATCAGTGTATTGGAGTTTTCCTGCGCCTGCACGGCCGTGAAGAACTGCGCATTGGTCCTGATCCAGCTATCGGCCTCGACCGCATTGGCGGCCTGGATGCGCTGGGCGATATCCTCCGCGGCATAAATGTTCTGAACGGTCATGTCGATGGTGGTGACGCCGCCGATCATGCCGAGCAGCGATTGTGCGGTACGCAACGCGACGAAAGTGGTGCGCTGGTTGACGCCCTTGTTGCCGAGGTCGACCAGGCCTGAAATCGTCAGCACCCGATTGGCCCCCGAGGCCGCCTGGATGTTCAGCTTGTCGCCGACGGTGGCGCCGAGGTCCTTGGCGAGTTCGATGCCGATGATGATGTCTTCGCTGGTCAGCCGCGGCTCGCCCGCGACGACGTAATCCGGAACCTTGACGATCCTGAAATACGAGTCCGGCTCGACGCCTGACAATGTAATGGCGCGGCTGGCGTCGCCGCGCACCGCGAGCGCTGAGCCCGACATGGTCGGAGACACCGCGGTCACTTCGGGCATCGCCAGCATCTGGGCGCGGATCTTCGGCCATTGATCGATCGAGATCACCCGCTGGCTCGGGCGCTGCACCGTCGCATCCTCGAATTCGCTAGCAGCATTACGCAGCGGACGCGCAATCTGGTCGGGCGCCAGCAGCTGGATCTGCGGCTGCGAGGTGAGGACGCGCTTGATGAAATTCGCTTCAAGTCCCGCCAGCATCGCCGACATGAAGACGATGACACCGACGCCGATGGCGATACCGCCGATGATGAACGCCGTCTGCATGCGGCCTTCACGCAAAAAACGCACCGCCGCGATCCATTCAAACGGCAGCCAGTGGTTCATGGCAGAACGGCTCGCACCCGCTGGCCGGTGAGCACCCCGGAATTCAGCGGGATCGCAACCTCGCCCTCCGTCATCCCCTCCAGGATTTCGATATGGCTGTTGCCGCGCAACCCGAGCCGGACCGGCCGCTTGACGGCGCGGCCGTCCTTGATGCCGAGCACCCATGGCTGGCCGGACAGGACATCATGCACGGATCGGATCGGGAGCACCAGCGCGTCATTTTTCGCCGCGTCCTCGATATCGACCGAGACCGTCATGTCCTGCCGCAGATAGTCGGGCGGGTCGGCGACCGTGAGTTTGACCTCGACCGAAGCGCGGGTGATGTCGACCCCAGGATTGATGTAGGACACGACGGCAGCGAAGCGCTGGTCGGGATAGGCGTCGGCCGAGGCCAGCGCCTTCTGGCCCAGCGAGAGCTTTCCAAGATTGCGCTCGTCGATCTGCAGCACGAGCTGGACTTCTCCCGAAGGCGCGAGGACCAATAGCGCCTTGCCCGGCTGCACCACGGTGCCGCGCTCGACGGCGCGTGTGATCAGCACGCCATCCCGGGGTGCTGAAATCGTCGCATAACCGAGCCGCGACTCCGCGGTGTCGAGATTGGCATGGGCCTGATTGAGCTGGGTCTGCGCCATCACATAGTCGCTGCCGCCAGCGCTTGCGGTGTAGACCTGAAATTCCGCCGTCCGCACCTGGGTTCGCGCGACGTCGAGCGTCTTCTGCGCGTCGTCGAGCGCCTGCCGCGTCGCGTAACCGTCCTTCGCCAGATGCGACGTCCGGTCGAAGGTCTGCTGGGCGTTCAACAGATTTGCCTGCGCCTGCGTCAGCGCCTCGCGCGCCGAGGGCAGCGTCAGTTCATCAAGCTGCCGCATCCGAGCTTCGGCCTGGGCCACCGCGCCCTGTGCCTGCACCACGGTAGCTTTCAATTCGCGGGATTCCAGCGAAATCAACGGCTGGCCCTTGCTGACGCGCTGGCCCTCCTGCACCAGCACTTCCTCAACAGTGCCGGTGATCTGGCTGCCGATCTCGACCCGGAATGGCGTCTCGACATGGCCGCTGGCGACCACGGTCTCCACCAGATTGCCGCGCTTGACCTGATCGACGACGACGGCAGGCCCAAAGATCAGCCGCGCGCCCTGCCATCCGCCAACGCCGAGCACCAGCACGACAGCAAGGACGAACCATCGGTGGGACCAGATCGCCGACCCTGCGGCAGATGCCGTGAGCGTGCTCTTTCGCGGAAGCGTAATCGACTGTTCGACCATTTCAACGCCATGCAAATCGCGCCCGATCGGCGGGCGAATTTTGTCTCCGGTGTGATCTTTTAATTGTGCGGCCGGTGCATCCGGACCATTTGTGAAACCCTATCGCAACGTCGCCGGCCGACGTTGCGATAGGTCAAGAGGGCGCGGCCCTGGCCCGCTCTACCAGCGATCGCGCCAGCGCCAGAACCGGCCGCGGCCGGAATTCGAATCGAGCTGGGCCTTTTGCTCGTCGTTCAGCGTCGCGTAGAATGCTTCCAGCGCGGGGCGCATTGTCTTGACCGCCTGCAGCATCGTGTCCATGCGTTTTTCCATGGCTTCGGTTCGGCCGACGATGGTCTGCGGAACCTCCGCCAGACATGCGTCGCGCATGACCTCGGCCGACTTGATCGATGCCGCCTTGAATTCATCGAACTTGGCGCGCTGCGCGTCGGTCAGCTTGATCTGTTCGGCGAGCCGGTCGGTTCGCCATTCGGCAAAGCCGGCTGCGGCCGGGTTGCAGGCGCCGCCGAGACCGCGCCGACCCATCATCCATGGGCCCATGCCGGGACCCGTCATCATGCCGGGTCCCATAATTCCAGCCCCCGGCCCATAGGGCTGCGCGGTAGCGGCGGCCAGCAGCGCGGTAATCCCCAAGGCTGCCGACAGAACCAGCACGATCCTGAATTTTACGGCCATGGCGTTTGCTCCAGCTTTGCCGCCCCGCCAGCTCCTTGGGGACAATATCGAGCGATCGCGGCAGGGCCATTGATGTGGGTCAAATCCGCAACCATGGTCATGCTATTGATCCGTCCGGCGTCCGCAGCAGTGTTCAATCGGATCGCATCGATATTCCGGGGGCTCGCCGTGGCGGATCGATCGAAGCTTGCTGAGAACAGTTTCTGGAATCTCACGCCGCAGCAAACCTGCGCCACGCTTGGCTGTGGGCCGGAAGGTCTGACGACGGACGAGGCCACTGCGCGGCTCGAACAGTATGGCCCCAACAGCGACGCACCGGCCAGGGCCGACAGCCTGTTGCGCGCGGTGTTGCGCCGGTTGCTCGAACCGCTTTCCCTGATCCTGCTCGGCGCCGGCATTGTTTCCATTCTGACCGGCGACGAGATCGGCGGCTCGATCATCGTTCTGATCCTGACGCTCTCGATCGGGCTCGATACCGTGCAGGAAGGACACGCGGTGCGGACCGCGGAAATCCTTCGGCGGTCGGTTGCGCTCAAGGCCGAGGTCAAACGCGACGGCGTCTTCCAGGAGATCGAGGTGGAGAGGGTCGTTCCCGGCGACCTGCTTCGGATTCGCGCCGGCGATATCGTTCCGGCCGATGCCCTGATCCTTCAATGCATCGCTTTTACCACGGGCGAAGCGGCCCTGACCGGCGAGCCCTATCCGGTCCCGAAGCACCCGGGCAGCGCGACCGATCCTGACGACACCTCGAGCGCGCTGTTTCGCGGATCGGTGGCGCAGACCGGAGAGGCGATCGCGCTCGCGGTCAAGACCGGCCGCGCTACCATGTTCGGAGCGGCGGCGTCGGCTTTGGCGCAGGCGCAAGTGCCCTCGCCGTTCGAGCGCGATTTGCGCGAATTTGGCCTGGTGATCGCGCGGCTGACGCTTGCGCTCGTGGTCGTGGTGCTGGCGATCCGCGTCGTGTTCGGCCGGCCGGTTCTGGATTCGCTGTTGTTTGCCGTGGCGCTGGCGGTGGGCCTGACACCCGAACTGCTGCCGATGATCACGACCGTGACGCTTTCGCGCGGCGCACTGCGGATGGCCGGCCGCAAGGTGATCGTCAAGCGGCTGGCATCGATCCACGATCTCGGCGCCATGTCGGTGTTGTGCACGGACAAGACCGGCACGCTCACCTCGGCGGAGATCACGCTGGCGAAGAGCCTCGATCCCGACGGCGCAGACGATCCGCGCGCGGCTCAGCTCGGCGCGATCGCAGCCACGCTCGGCGGCGACCGTGGTTCGCTGGATGCCGCGCTGGTTGGCGGTGCGGCCAAGGCCGCCGAAGGCTGGACGCTTGCCGGCCGACAGGCGTTTGACTTCACCCGCCGGCTGGGATCGGTATTGGCAATCGGTCCGCACGGCCCGCTGCTGATCGTCAAAGGCGCGCCCGAGGCGGTGCTGGCGCTCTGTACACGGCAGCGCCGAGGCGCCGACACGCTGCGCGATGGATGCCGCCGGCCAGACCGCGGCGGCGGAGCGCGTGCGATGCTCTTGCGCGGGAAGGACTTCGCACCGTCGCCATCGCCTCGCGTCCGTGGACCGGGCCAACCCGCGACGTCGAAACCGCTGACGAAAGCGAGTTGGTGTTCGAAGGGCTGTGCGCTTTCGCCGATCCGCCCAAGCCAACCGCGGCGGCGGCGATTGCGCAGCTCGCGGACGCGGGCGTCAGGCTCAAGATTCTGTCCGGCGACGATCCTGTCGTGGTCAAGCGGCTCGCCGGACTGGTCGGGCTGAACTGCGAACAGGTTTTGTCCGGCCGCGATGTCGCCGCGCTGAGCGACGACGCCCTGGCGGTTCAGGTTCAGTCGATCGACGCCTTTGGCCGGCTGGCGCCCGACCAGAAATCGCGGATCGTCCAGGCGCTGCAGGCCAATGGGCAAGTCGTAGGCTTTCTCGGCGACGGCATCAACGATGCGCCCGCGCTGAAGGTCGCCGATATCGGGCTATCGGTCGAAGGCGCAACCGGCGTCGCGCAGGCGGCCGCCGACATGATCCTGCTGGCGTCCGACCTCGAAGTGGTCGCCGACGGCGTCGAGGAAGGCCGGCGCACCTTCGCCAACATCCTCAAATATGTCCGCATGGGCGCCAGCTCGAATTTCGGCAACATGCTGTCGATGGCGGTGGCATCGATCGCGCTGCCGTTCCTGCCGATGCTGCCGACGCAGATTCTGCTCAATAACCTGCTGTACGATTTGTCCGAGCTCGGCATTCCCTTCGACAATGTCAGCCGGCAGGCAACTGCGCGGCCGCAATTGTGGGACATGAAAGGCCTGATCCGGTTCGCCGCGATCATGGGACCGCTTTCGTCGGTATTCGATTTTCTGACCTTTGGCGCGCTGGTGTTCGTGTTCAAGGCCTCGCCGGAGGAATTCCAGACCACGTGGTTTCTCGAATCGATGGCGACGCAAATCCTGGTGATCTTCATCATTCGCACCAACGGCCGGCCGTGGCACAACCTCCCCGAGCCGGTGCTCGCGGCATCGTCGCTGGTCGCGCTGCTGGTCGCGATGATCCTGCCGTTCACGCCGATCGGCGGCTGGTTCGGTTTCGTCGCGCCGCCGCCGGTGATTCTCGCCGCGATCGGACTGCTCGTGGTGATCTATCTGGTCTGTGCCGAGCTGTTGAAACCGCTGGCGATACGGATACGGCATCGGCAACCACCACCAGGATGAGGCCGAAAGAGAGCGCGAATGGCAGCAGCTTCGCATTGGCCGAAGCCGTGACGGCAGGGCTTCGAGATTGCTATCATAAACTCCGGCGAAAGGCGGCGACGGAGCGATAGCGTCATGTCGAAAACCACCCGCGCGACACTGGCGCTCGCAAGACTCGGCGTCAAATTCGAGCTGCACGCTTACGACTACGATCCCGACGCCGACCGCGTCGGCCTGCAGGCGGCCGAAGCGCTCGGCATCGAGCCGCGGCGCATGCTGAAGACGTTGATGGCAGAGGTCGACGGCAAGCCGGTCTGCGTCGTGGTGCCGTCGGATCGGGAAGTCAGCATGAAGAAACTCGCCGCGGCATTTCGCGGCAAGGCCGCCAACATGATGCGCCCGGCCGATGCCGAACGGCTGACCGGATATCATGTCGGCGGCATCAGCCCGTTCGCACAGAAGAAGCGGGTCCCCGTGGCGATCGAGCAGGCGGCGCTGGCCGAGACGAGTGTGTATCTGAACGGCGGTCAGCGCGGATTGCAGATCGAGATCGATCCGGGCGACGCGCAGAAAGCACTGGATGCGATTGCAGTCGAGCTGACGGCGTAACCAGCGACGCCCGACGGCGAGGCGAGCCGCCCGCATGATAACGCCCGCCCGGCGCATGGTCGCGATGCATCCCGCGCCATTGATGCGGGACGAGAATCCGTGTCTGTGAGCGGGCCGGGTCAGATTTCCGGCCAGCGTTCGCGCCGGGCCGGGGCCGCGGCGTCGTGGAACCCGGGCCAAGACCTGCCGCATGTCTGCTTCCGACCAAACCTCCGGTACCACCGCCCCGAGCCACTGGATCGCCAACCAGCCCTACCTGCTGCTCTCCGTCAGCGCGCTGTGCTGGGCTGGCAACGCCATCGTTGGCCGCCTCGCCGCCGGGCATATCCCGCCGGTGACACTGTCGTTCCTGCGCTGGTCGCTGGCGTTTCTCATTATCCTCCCGTTCGCCTGGAAACATCTCAAGCGTGATTGGGGCGCGATCCGCAACCAGCTCGGCATCATGATCCTGCTCTCGGTCATCGGGATCGGTGCCTTCAACACGCTGCAATACTGGGCGCTCGAACATACCCAGGCGCTGAACACACTGTTGCTGCAGTCGGCCTTACCGCTGTTCGTCGCGGTGTGGTCGCTGATCCTGCTCGGCGTCCGGCTGACGCTGGCGCAGGCCGGCGGCATCGTGCTGTCGCTGATGGGGGTGCTGGTGATCCTGCTGCACGGCGACCTGACGGCGCTGACGGCCATCCAGTTCAACAAGGGCGACATCATCTTCACCGTGGCCTTGGTGATCTTCGGGCTGTATTCGGTGCTGACGCTGAAGCGCCCGCAGATTCACGGGCTGTCCTTTGTCGGCTTCACCTTCGGCTGCGGCGCCGCGTGCCTCGTTCCGCTGTGGATCTGGGAACTATTCGCGCGCCCGGTCATGCAGCTGGATGTAGCGAACCTGCTGAGCCTTTTTTACGTCGCGGTATTTCCCTCGACGCTGGCCTATATGTGCTTCAATCGCGGCGTGCAGCTGATCGGCGCCAACCGTGCCGCGCCGTTCTTTCACGTGGTCCCGGTGTTCGGATCCGCGATGGCGATTGTCTTTCTCGGCGAACGGCCGCAACTGTTCCACATCATGGGCTTTGCGCTGGTACTGACCGGCGTTTTCGTGGCGTCGCGCAGGCCGGCGACGGCCGGTTGATCTGCCGCAGCCGAACGTCTTTAATGACGGATCGCACGCTGCTGGGTATCGGTTCGACGTTGAACGGGCTGAGCTAAAAAATCGATTTTCGATTGACGATTGCTTTTGGGCCTGCCACCCTGCTCGCCATGGACAGTATTGCGTTCGGTTTTGACGTGCAGCAAGGTGGCGGGCCGAGAACGCTGACCTCCGCCGTGCTGGAGCGGCTGCGCGCCGACATCCTTTCGACCAAGCTGGTTCCCGGTCAAAAACTCCACATTGCGGGCCTGGCGAAACAGTTTTCGGTGAGCCTTGCGGCGGTGCGTGAAGCCCTGTCGCGGCTGGTGGCCGATGGGCTGGTGCAGGCCTCGGACCAGCGCGGCTTCAGGGTCAGTCCGGTGTCGCCCGCCGACCTCGAAGATGTGACGCACACGCGCATCGACATCGAGGGCCTTGCGCTGCGCCGCTCGATCGAGCGCGGCGATCAGGCCTGGCTGGCGGCGGTGGAGCAGGCTTTCGCCGCGCTCTGCGCCGTCACGCAACGTGATCCGGACGATCCCACCAAACACAATGAGGTGTGGATCGTGCGTCACCGCGTCTTCCACCGCGCGCTGGTCAATGCCTGCGGTTCGCATTGGCTTCTCGGTTTCCGTGATGTCCTGCACGAGCAAAGCGAGCGCTATCGCCGGCTTTCGATCCGCGAAACCGGCAGGTCCCGTGACGTCGCAGCCGAACACGCCGCGATCGTGCACGCCGTCGTCCGGCGCGATGCCGACGCCGCGGTCGCAGCCCTCACCAAACACTTCCTGACGACCATGCATCTCGTCGAACTCGCCGCGCCCAAAATTTCGGAGGCCAACGAGACCGCCTGAACCGGGGAGCGCCAAAAACTCCCGCCCAACTCACAAAGAAAACAGAGGAAACGCGAAAATGAGCATCACACGCCGCCACGTGCTGGCAACCATGGCCGCATCGACCGCCCTGGTCCTGCCGGGAATTGCGAAAGCCGCGGACAAGGTCCGCATCGGCCTGCCGACCAAAACCTATTGGCCGACCACCATCGCCGAGACGGCGGTACGGCAGAAACTGTTCGAGAAGGAAGGCATCGGCGCCGAGCTCACGATCTATCGCGGCGGTGCGGAGACTTTTGAGGCCATGGCCGCGGGGGCCGCCGACGTCATTCTCGACGCGCCGTCGCTGCCGTCCGCGGGCCGCAAGAAAGGCGTGATGTCGAAAGTCGTGGCCAATGCCGCGATGGGCAATTTCGGCTGGCAATTGATGGTGCTCAGCAAATCGACGCTCGACGTCAAGGACCTCAACGGCAAGAAGGTCGCCATCACCTCGGCGGGTTCCGGTTCGGATCTGCTGGCGCTGTGGACCATCCAGGAGAAGAAGATCGACTTCACCCGCGTGCCAGTCGGCGGCGGCGGCCTGGTGCCGAACCTGCTCGCCGGCAATGTCGATGCCGCCGTGGTGTATTCCCCGCTCAGCTTCCAGATCGCCAAATCCGGCGAGGCGCGCACCATTCTCGACTTCTCCAAGGCGGTGCCGCCGAGCCTCACCGCCGGCTGGATCACGCCCGACAAATACGCACAGGAAAAGCCCGAGATGGTGCAGAAGACGCTGAACGCGCTGTACGGCGCGCTGGCTTTCATGCGCGGCAACAAGGACACCACCGTCAAGCTGATTGCCGATCTCTACGAGATTCCCGCGGAGATCGCGGCGCTGGAATACGAAAACACCATCATGAAACTGGAAACCGACGGCAGCATGAGCGCACCCAACACTTTGGAAGCGCTGCAACTGTCGCTCGATATGGCGAAAATGGGCGGCATGAAGGATCTGGTGCCGGCGGCCGAGATCGTGTCGACGCAATTCAAGCCGGTTCCGACCAAACTGTGAGACTGCGGCGATGGCCGGGACGCTCGGATTAAAGATCGCGCGGGCCGCCATCGTGGTGGCTATCTTCGCGGTGTGGGAGATGCTGTCGCGGACGGGGATCGTCAATCCGCGGCTGCTGCCCTCGGCTTCCGATACGCTGGCCACGCTTTGGGAACTGTTGCAGCGCTCCAGCGTGCGCAACGATCTCGCGGTGACGGCGAGCGAGGTGCTGACCGCGTTCATCCTCGCGGTCCCCTGCGGGGCCCTGATCGGCTTTCTGATCGCGGAGAACCGCTATTTCGCCGAAGTGGTGAAACCGCTGCTGTTCTTCGCCTTCAGCATTCCGAAATCGATCTTCCTGCCGATGTTCATCCTGGTGTTCGGCGTCGGCTTCTCCCAGAAGGTCGGGTTCGGATTTTTCTCGACCATCTTCATCGTCATCATGTCGACGACGACGGCGGTGGAATTGGTCAAGCTCGATCATCTGACGGTGGCCCGTTCCTATGGTGCAACGCCGCTGCAGACGGCGTTCCGCGTCTATCTGCCGAGCATGCTTCCGGTGCTGCTGGAAGCGCTGCGGATATCCATGATCTTCAACCTCACCGGCGTCATTTTGGCCGAGATGTACGCCTCTCGGGACGGCATCGGCCATCAGATCGCGACCTGGGGCGAGAACTTCCAGATGAGGCAATTGCTCGCCGGCGTGGTGATGATCGCGGTCATTGCCATGACATTCAACGAACTGGTCCGATCGGTGGAAACACGATGCAGTCATTGGCGAACATAACCCCGCTCAAGCCCGCCCTGCGCGCCGGCGCGGTTCAGGTCAATCATGTCGGCCAGATCTTCAAGACCAGCACGCAGGACGTGGTGGCGCTGTCGGACGTCTCCTTTGAGGTGAAGCCCGGCCGTTTCGTGGTGCTGGTGGGACCGAGCGGCTGCGGAAAATCGACGCTGCTGATGATGATGGCCGGCCTGCGCCAGCAGACATCCGGCACCATCCTGATCAGCGACGCGCCGATCCCGGAGCCCGATCCAAACCGTGTCGGCGTGGTGTTTCAGGAGGCGAGCCTGTTTCCATGGCTGACGGCGGAGGAAAACGTCGAATTCCCGCTGGCGTTGCGCGGGGTCACGAAATCCGAGCGGCGCGCCAAGGCCGAGGATGCACTGAAGCTGGTCGGCCTCGAAGGCTTCGGCAAGCGTCATCCGCACGAGCTTTCCGGCGGCATGAAGCAGCGGGTGTCGATCGCACGCGGCCTTGTGCAGGATCCGCCGGTGCTCTTGATGGACGAGCCGTTCGCGGCGCTCGACGAGCAGACCCGCATGACCATGGGGGACGAATTGCTGCGCATCTGGGCGGCGACCGGAAAGACCATCGTGTTCGTCACCCACAGCCTGACCGAAGCGGTCTATCTTGCCGACGAGGTGATCGTGATGTCGGCCCGGCCGGGCCGCATCGTCGATCAGCTGACGATCCCGCTGCCGCGTCCGCGCACCTACGAAATGCTCAGCGGCGACATCTTCGGCACGCTGCGCGAGCGCATCTGGCGCCACATCCGCAAATCGGCATGAGGCATTCCGTGTCGTCAACCACGCTGCGCCGCCTGATCGTCATTTCCCTGATCGCCTTGTGGGAGCTGCTGCCGCGCGCCGGCCTGATCCCCGAGTTGTTCCTGCCGTCGCTGTCGTCGACACTTGCCGCGGGCTGGAACGAGGCCGGTGAGTACGGCCACGCACTGGCGGTAACGCTCTATGAAGTCGGTGTCTCCATGGTGTTCGCCTGCGGCGGCGGCATCGTGGCGGGCGCCATCGTCGGCAGCCTGCCGCGTCCACGCGTCGTGATCATGCCCATGATCTCCAGCATCTATGCGGTGCCGCTGGTGATCCTCTATCCGGTATTCACCGTGTGGCTGGGCATCGGCTCGGAATCCAAGATCGCCTTCGCGGCTGTTTACGGCTTTCTGCCGACGATACTGTCGACCGCCGCCGGCATCCAGACCATCGACCCGCAGCTGGTGCTGGCCGCGCGCAGCATGGGCGCGACGCTGAGCCAGCGGCTGGTTCGCGTCATCATTCCGGCGGCAATCCCGACGGTGTTGTCCGGCTTGCGGGTCGGCGGCGCGCTCGTCATCGTCGGCGTCGTGGTGTCGGAGATGCTGATCTCGTCGGCCGGCATCGGATATCTGATCTCGCGCTACCGGACCATTCTGGACAGTCCGCATGTGTTCGCGGGCGTATTGCTGGTGTTGGCGATGGCCGTCGCCTTCAACGCCGCGATCAAATGGATCGAGCGCAAGGCGTCGATCTGGCAGACCGGGACGCGGGCAGGACAGCACGCCATCGACGACATCGCAGCCGGCACCATGCAGCCTGCGACCTGACGGAGAATCTTAAGTGTTCGATCTGACATTGTCGTTCGATAACGGGCCCGAGCCGGACGTGACGCCGCACGTGCTCGATACGCTGCGCAAGCGCGGCATCAGGACCACCTTCTTTGTCATCGGCGAAAAGCTCGCCGATCCCGAACGCCGCCGGTTGGCGGCACGCGCCCATGCCGAAGGCCACTGGATCGGCAACCACACCTATACGCATTCGGTCCCGCTCGGCCTGCAGCGCGATCCCGACACGGCCGCGCATGAAATCGCGCGCACCCAAGCCCTGATCGGCGATCTCGCCCATCCGCAACGCTGGTTCCGGCCGTTCGGCGGCGGCGGCAATCTCGACGACCGTCTCCTGAAGCCCTCGGTGGTCGAGCATCTGTGCAAGGGCGGCTATAGCTGCGTGTTGTGGAATGCGATCCCGCGCGACTGGGACGATCCCGAAGGATGGATCGATCGCGCGCTGGCGCAGTGCCGCGCACAGGCCTGGAGCCTGATGGTCCTGCACGACCTGCCGAGCGGCGCCATGCGCCATCTCGAAACCTTCCTCGATTCCGCCGAGAGAGCCGGCGCCCGCTTCCGTCAGGAATTTCCGCCGGATTGCGTTCCGATTCGCGCCGGCAGGATCGCGCTGCCCATCAAGCCCTATGTATCCACCATCGAAGAAAGTGTTGCCCCATGAAGATCGCAAGTTTCAAGGCAGGCGCGAGCGCAAGCTACGGCATCGTGACGGATGCGGGTATTATCGATGCCGGACGCCGGCTGAAGGATTTTCCGACACTGAAATCGCTGCTGGCGCATGGCGGCCTCGACCAGTTGAAGAAACTGCAGGGCGAGCGGCCGGACCATGCCTTGTCGGCCGTCGAACTGCTGCCGACCGTTCCGGACCCCGACAAGATCTTCTGCATCGGCGTCAATTACGCCACGCATCTTGCCGAAAGCGGCCATCCGACGCCGCAACATCCCATGATCTTTACCCGCTTTGCCAACAGCCAGGTCGGCGGCGGCCAGCCGATGATCCGGCCGCTGGAATCCGAGCGTTTCGACTATGAGGGCGAGCTCGCCGTGATCATCGGCAAGGGCGGCCGCCGCATTTCGCGCGAGGCCGCGCTGGCGCATGTCGCGGGATATGCCTGCTACAATGACGGCAGCATCCGCGACTGGCAGCGGCATACCTCGCAATTTGCCCCCGGCAAGAACTTTGTCGGAACCGGCGGTTTCGGGCCCTGGATGGTGACGACGGACGACATTCCCGATGTGAGCCGCGAGAGGGTCGCCACGCGTCTCAACGGGGTCGAGGTACAGGCGGCGCCGATTTCCGATCTCGTATTCGATGTGCCCGCACTGATCGCCTATTGTTCGACCTTCACCGAGCTCGTGCCCGGCGATGTCATCGTCACCGGCACCACCGGCGGGGTCGGTGCTTACCGCACCCCGCCGCTGTGGATGAAGGACGGCGACGTGGTCGAGGTCGAGATTTCCGGGATCGGCATTTTGCGCAATCCGGTCAGGGACGAAGTCGCCAAGGCCGTCGGAAAGGCCGCCTGAGCGGGTGCCGTTCCCTCGCAAAGAACAAGGAGAAGCATCGTGAACATGCCGAAGCATCTGTTGCCGACCACGGTTGTCGGCAGCTATCCGCAGCCGGAATGGCTGGTGGACCGCGCCATGCTGTCGAAATCCGTTCCGCGCACGCGCATGCACGCGATGTGGCGGCTTCCGCAACAGCATCTCGAGGAGGCCCAGGACGATGCGACCATTGTCGCCATCCGCGACATGGAACGCGCCGGCATCGACGTCGTGACCGACGGCGAGATCCGCAGGGAGAGCTACTCGAACCGCTTTGCCACCGCGCTCGAGGGCATCGATAGCGACAATCCCGCGATCATCAGGGCGCGCTCGGGACAGGAGACGCCGGTACCTCGCATCGTCGGCCCTATCAGCCGCACCCGCCCGGTCGAATTACGGGACATGGAGTTTCTTCGCCGCAACACCGATCATGCGGCCAAGATCACGCTGCCGGGTCCCTTCACCATGAGCCAGCAGGCCAAGAACGAATTCTACAAGGACGACGAAGAGCTGGCGATGGCGTTTGCGGACGCCGTCAACGCGGAAGCGCTGGATCTGCAAAAGGCCGGCGCCGATGTGATCCAGCTCGACGAACCCTGGGTGCGCAACAATCCGGAACTGGCGAAGCGCTACGCGGTAAGGGCGATCAACCGCGCGCTACAGGGCATCACGGTGCCGACGGTGGTACATCTGTGCTTCGGCTACGCCGCCGTGGTGCCGGGTTCGACCAAGCCGGCCGGCTATTCGTTTCTGGCGGAACTCGACGACACCAATGCCGAACAGATTTCCATCGAGGCGGCGCAACCGAGGCTCGATCTCGGCGTGCTCAGGGACCTGTCGTCGAAGAAGATCATGCTCGGCGTGCTCGACCTCGGAAACCCCGAGATTGAAACCGTCGAGACCATCGCCGGCCGTATCCGGCACGGCCTGAAATACGTGGCGGCGGACCGGCTGATTCCCGCGCCGGACTGCGGCATGAAATACATGCCGCGCCACATCGCCTTCGGCAAGCTGAAGGCGATGTGCGACGCCGCTGCGATCGTGCGCAAGGAAATCAGCTGATTCCTCCTGTCGTCCCGGCGAACCAGGCTGTGTGAAAAGTCGCTTGAGCCAAGGACGCACAGAATTGCTTTCTCAATTGTCGTCACTCGGCAGAAGTTGGCAATGCATTTGATTTCTTTATCGACGAAATTCAGACGGATATTCTACGTCCAAATTGAGAACCGACTTTTCACACAGCTTGGAACGCCGGGACGACGCAAGAGTCGAATGAATGCCACCTACCCGATCTTGAACTTGCTGTAGGCCTCGGCGGTCGCAATGATCACGTGCTCGGCGCATCCGTTGCGGCGGTGCGGATCGCATTGATTTTCGTAGTCTGCCGACGTCATCATGTCGATGAAGGCGGCCACCGAGGGATAATACACCAGCGCCAGATAGTCCCATTGATTGCCGGCGTGCTGACCCAACGCGACCGCCTTGGCGTCGCCGGTCCACAGCAACGTTCCGCCACGCGCCTTGATCATCGGCACGGTCAGTGCGCTGTAGCGCAGATAGGCATCCCAGCCCGAGCCGTCGCCATCAAGCGAACGATCGTAGAACCGCATCAGGTTGACCAT
This sequence comes from uncultured Alphaproteobacteria bacterium, assembly GCA_963778925.1. GTDB lineage: Bacteria > Pseudomonadota > Alphaproteobacteria > Rhizobiales > Xanthobacteraceae > Bradyrhizobium. The sequence goes on from CAVZWE010000007.1 coordinate 294,335, forward strand.
CACGATCGGTCCCTGATGCTCGAGCTCCTTGAGGCCTTCGACATTCAGCAGATTCACGCCCATGGCTGTCTCCCCAATTGATACCAACCAACTAACGTGCACTTATGCTGGCCGCAACGATTGTGTCACAAGTCAGCGTTATCCTGTGGGGGCGTGCGAACCGATGGTCCGCATGTGATGTTCGGGGGCAGTGGCAATGATTACCGTTCCGGAGCTTGCAGCCGACGCGCTGGGTGAATTCATCGCAAACTACATGCGGCGCCGGTTCGGATCGTCGCAGGCGCATCTCGTCGAAATGGTGCCTTCGATCGCGCGGATCGCCATCGAATGCATCGGCAACAGCGACGCACTCTATCACAATGTCGAGCATACCATGCTGGTGACGCTGGCGGGACACGACATCCTGCGCGGGCGGGCGCTTCATACCCACATGCCGGCCGAAGACTATGCGCACGTCATGATCGCCTGCCTGACCCACGACATCGGCTATGTCCGCGGGCTGTTCCGGGACGACGACAAGAACGGCTATGTCGTCGACGCCGCCGGCCGCAAGATCACGCTGCCGCGCGGATCGTCGGACGCGGCCCTGCTGCCATATCACGTCGATCGTTCGAAGATGTATGTCATGGAGCGGATCGAGGGCGTCGCGCAACTGGACAAGCGGCGGATCGCCCGCGCCGTCGAGGGGACGCGATTTCCTTCAAGCCTTCCCAGCGAGAACGAGGAATGCGACGAGGAGGCGGCGCTGCTGCGGGCGGCCGACCTGATCGGGCAACTCGGCGACCCCCATTATATCCGCAAGGCCAATGCGCTTTACTGCGAATTCGAAGAAGCCGGGATGAACCGGCAACTCGGTTACTCTTCGCCCGCGGACCTCGTCAATCTCTACCCGCAATTCTACTGGAACAGCGTCGCGCCGCATGTGCAGACCGCGATCCGCTACCTCAACGTCACCTCGAGCGGCCGGCAATGGATCGCCAATCTTTACAGCAACGTTTTCCGCGCCGAGCGCGATATCTCGCTGTCGGGACCGCAGAAATAGCGCGATAAGGTTTGCGCGAGACGGTCGCTGCATGGCACCAATCCACTCCCGCGCCTTGTCGCGCCGGCCATTTCGGGCACAACGTGCGGCAGCCTTCAAAGAGCCGATTGTCGCGCATTGCCTGCCCAAGCTTCGCACCATTCCCCACTTCGCTGGCTCAACAGCCAGCCTTATCTGCTCCTGAGCCTGGCCTCGCTGTTCTGGGCCGGCAATATCGTGCTGGCACGCTACGTCGCCGGTCACGTGCCGCCGATGACGCTGTCCTGCGTCAGATGGATCGGCGCGTTTGTCATGCTGTTGCCGTTCGCGCGGCCCTATCTCAGGCATGACTGGCCGGCGTTGCGCGCGCGGCTGCCGCTGATGGTGGTGCTGTCGGCAACCGGTTTTTCCATCAACAACGCGTTGTCGTATTGGGCGCTGCAATACACCCAGGCGCTGAACGCACTGCTGATTCAGTCGTCCGGGCCGCTGTTCGTGGCATTGTGGTCGCTCGTGCTGTTCGGCGTGCGGCTGACCTGGGCGCAGCTCGCCGGCATTGTCATTTCGCTTCTGGGCGTGCTTACCATCATCCTGCGCGGCGATTTCGCGGCACTTGCCGGCATCCAGTTCAACAAGGGCGACGTGATGTTCGCCAGCGCCCTGTTGGCGTTCGGACTGTATTCGGCGCTGATGCCGCGCCGACCGAAGACCCATCAACTGTCCCTGATCTGGTTCACCACCGGCTGCGGCGCGCTGCTGCTGATGCCGTTCTCGATCTGGGAATTCTCGACCGGCTTTACGCTGAAGCTCGATCCGTTGACGGTCGCCACTCTGGTCTATGTCGTGATCTTTCCGTCTACGCTCGCGTATCTGTTTTTCAACCGCGGCATCGCGCTGATCGGGCCGAACCGCGCCGCACCGTTCTTTCATCTGGTGCCGGTATTCGGTTCGGCGATGGCGATCCTGCTGCTCGGCGAGCAACCGCGGCTGTTTCACCTGGTCGGCTACCCGCTGGTCTTGGCGGGCGTCGTGATCGCGTCGCGGCAGGCATCGGCCGCGACATGAACGCCCGCCTCGACGAAACGGAACAAGACCCTACGCGGCGCGGACCTTGGCCAAAAATCCGTCGACTGCGCTGCGCAGCATGCCGGACTGGTTGTCGAGTTCGCGGGCGTTGGAGAGCACATCGGTGGCGGCCGTGCCGGTCGCCGCCGCCGCCGAGGTGACGCCGCCGATATGGGCGCTGATCTCGTTGGATCCCGCCGCTACCGACTGGATGTTGCGGGCGATCTCGCGGGTCGCATCGCCCTGCTGGTCGATCGCAGTGGAAATGCTGACCGTGATCTCGCTCATCTGCGCGATGGTCTGGGTGATCCCGCTGATCGCGGCAACGGCATCGCTGGTCGAGGCCTGCATCGCCGCGACCTGGGCGGAGATTTCCTCGGTGGCCTTCGCGGTCTGGTTGGCCAGCGCCTTCACCTCGGAGGCAACCACGGCAAAGCCGCGGCCGGATTCGCCGGCGCGGGCCGCCTCGATGGTCGCGTTCAGCGCCAGGAGATTGGTCTGCGCTGCGATCGAATGGATCAGCTTGACGACCTCGCCGATCTTTTCGGCGCCGGTCGACAACACCTGGACGGTGGCGTTGGTGCGCTCGGCATCGCCAACCGCCTTGCTGGCGATCTCGCTCGACCGCGTCACCTGGCGCGAAATCTCGGTAACCGAACTCGACAGCTCTTCCGCCGCGGCTGCGACCGTTCCAACATTGTTGGAGGCGCTTTGCGAGGCCGCTCCGACGGTGGCGGCGCGCGCACTGGCGTCGCTCGCGGTGGCGGTCATCGACTGCGCCGTGGTCTGCATGCCCGCTGCTGCCGTCGACACCGAACGGACGATGCCGTTGACGCTGCGCTCGAAGTCGCTGGCAAGGCTCTCCATGGCCGCGCGGCGCTCGGCCGCGGCGCGCCCCTGCGCCTCGGCCTCGACCTTTTCCAGCCCGCGAATGCGCTCGGCATTGTCCTTGAAGATCTGGACGGTGGCCGCCATCGCGCCGACCTCGTCGCCGCGCCCGATACCGGGAATCTCCCCTTCCAGCGCGCCATCGGCGAGCGCCCGCATCCGGGCACCGAGCAGACCGAGCGGCCGGCTGATGCTGCGGCCGATCAACCAGGCGATGCTGCCCGAGATGATCGCGATGCCGAGGATCGCCAGGCCAAGCAGCCACACGATCGGCTTCAGCTTGGCGTCGAGATCGTCGAGATAGGCCCCGGTCCCGAGATACATGTTAAAGCCGGGAACGGCGACGGCGTAGCCGATCTTGCGTGTCGGCTTTTCCTCGCCGGGTTTCACATATTCATAGGTCAGCAGGATTTCGCCGTTGGCCTTGACGCCATCCATCAATTCGCGGGACAGCATCCTGCCATTGGTCACTACCTCCATACGATTGGTCCCGATCTGCTTGGGATCCGGCGACAGCACCGTGATGCCGTCGAACGTCGTGCCGAACAGGTAGCCGGCGCCGTGGTCATAGGTCATGGAATTGGCCCGGCGGCCGAATTCGGCCAGCGCGGCTTCCTTGGTCAACTGGCCCGCCTCGACCTGCTTTTGCAGCCCGGCAGCCATGTTGCGCGCCATTTCGACGATGGCGTGGGCCTGATCGATCCGCGCGTTCAGCATCTCGCGCTGCATCAGATAGCCGGCGAGGACGCCGGCGATACAAAGGCCGAACAAGGTGACGCCTACCAGAATGCCGAGTTTGGGGGTAATCGTCAGATTGTTCAGCTTCACGAGGGGATCTCCGGGAGATTTGGGCGCGAGGCGCGCGATTGGCGGAACAAGTCGCGACACGATATAGTGAAAATCCATTAGCGTTTTGTTACGAGGCAACATGGCCCCACCGTAAAAGTACTGCACGCAACGGTTGCCTCGCTTTAGGGCGGCCGGGATCGTGCGGGGGCGCTGATCAGGACCGCTGAAATCGGGAGGCAGCGGCGGCGTGTCGCGGCCATAACCAACACCGAAATGTCAAATCGGGAGAAAAAGGGAGCAAATGTCGAAATTCAGGGTGGTAACGCCGAAAGGCGCGAGTTTCACGGTCGCCGGTGGCGGGTATGCGTTTGAAAAGGAGGCGCTCGATCCGATCGGTGCCGAGATCGTCGAGGCGCCGGCCAATGAGGCGGAGTTCATCGCCGCCGCCCGGACCGCCGATGCCATCTATGCCAAGGGCATGCCGATCTCCAAGACCATCATCGATGCGCTCGAGGGCTGCAAGGTCATCACGCTCGGCAGCGTCGGCGTCGACAGCGTGGACGTCAAGGCCGCCACCGCGCGCGGCATTCCCGTCACCAATATTCCCGACACGTTCATCGAGGAAGTCGCCGACCACGCCATGATGCTGCTGCTGGCGGGATTTCGCCGCCTGGTCGAGCAGGACAAGATGGTCCGGCAGGGCCGCTGGACCGAAGGCCGCCCGGCGCTGCTCAAGATCCCGCGGCTGATGGGGCAGACGCTCGGCTTCATCTCGTTCGGCCGGGTGGCACGCGCGGTGGCAAAACGCGCGGCGCCGTTCGGCCTGCGGATGATGGCTTACGATCCCTTCATTGCCGAGACGCTGATTTCCGATCATGGCGTGCTTCCGGCGACCTTGTCGGAGGTGCTCTCGCAGTCCGATTTCGTGTCGATGCATGCGCCGGCGCGGCCCGAGGTTCACCACATGCTGGGTGAAACGCATTTCAAGCAGATGAAGAAGAGCGCAATCTTCATCAATACCGGGCGCGGCGCCACCGTGAACGAGGAAGCGCTGATCAAGGCGCTGCAGGAAGGCTGGATCGCGCATGCCGCGCTCGACGTCCTGGAAAAGGAGCCGCCTTCGCACAACAATCCGATGCTCGGCATGGAGAACGTCACCCTGACCGCTCACGTCGCCTCGGCCTCCGCACGCTTCGACGAGGCGCGCAAGCGCCGCGTCGGCTACGAATTGTCACTGGTGCTGCAGGGCATGTGGCCGGTAAGCTGCGTCAATCCGTCGGTGCTGCAAAACACGACGCTGAGGCGCTGGCAGCCCGTCAGCATGGAGCGCGGCCCGAACAGCTAGCAATTCACCGGCGAAATAACGTCGGGAACAAGAAAGCAGGGAGAAAACGATGAAGAACGAAATCACCCGCCGCGACGCCCTCGCCCTGGGCGTTTCCGCCGCGGCTCTGGCAGCGACCGCGGCGTCGGCGCAAACCGCTGCGTCGGCCGTCAAGGCCGCCGATGTGCCTGCGCCCGCGCTCAATATCGAAAAAGGCGCGAGCCTGAAGATGCTGCGTCCGGTTCGCTTCGTCCAGGCCGACGAGGACGTGTTCCGCGCCAACGCGGCGAAGTTCACGCAAAAGACCGGCATCGAGGTCAAGGTCGATTTCGTCGGCTGGGAGGACATCAACCAGCAGACCGCCGTGACGTCTAACTCGGGCGCCGGTCCCGACATCATCATCGGCTTCTCGGATGCGCCGCACATCTATGTCGACAAACTGGTCGAACTCACCGACGTCGCCGACTATCTCGGCAAGCGCTATGGCGGCTGGCAGGCGCTGGCGCAGAAGTACGGCAAGCGCAACAAGAGCGACACCTGGATCGGATTGCCCTTCGGGGCCACCGCCGGCCCGCTGATCTATCGCAAATCAATTCTGCAATCGGTCGGCTTCGAAAAGGTTCCGGAAGATCATGCGGGAATCCTCGACCTCTGCCGCAAGCTGCACAAGGCCGGCAAACCCGCGGGCTTCGCGCTGGGCAACGCCAGGGGCGACGGCAACGGCTTCGCCAGTTGGGTGCTGTGGTCGCACAACGCTTGTCTGCTGGATGAGGAAGGCAATGTCATCATCAACAGCAAGGAGACCGTTGCTGCGTTGAAGTGGCTGAAGGAGCTATATCCGACCTTCATCGCCGGCACGCCTTCGTGGAACGACGTCAGCAACAACCGCGCCTACTCGTCGCAGGAAATCTCGCTGACCGCCAACGGCGTCTCGCTGTATTTCTCGCTCAAGAACGATCCCGCGACCCGCCCGATCGCCGAAGACAGCGAGCATCAGTTGCTGCCCAAGGGCTTGGCCCCAACCTCGCCGATGGGGGGCCTTACGCTGAACGCCATGGTGTTCAAGCACAGCCCGTATCCGAACGCCGCGAAAGCGTTCCTGCAGTTCATGCTGGAGAAGGATCAATACGAGCCATGGCTCAACGCCAACAGCGGCTACTGGTCGCAGCCGCTCGCGGCCTATGCCGACGCCGCGGTGTGGTCCGGCGATCCCAAGGTCAGGATCTTCAAGGACACAATGAAGAACTCCTATTACGACGGCTACAAGGGTCCGATCTCGACAGCGACCGGCGCTGTCACCGCCGACTACGTGCTGGTGCAGATGTGCGCTTCGGTGGCAACCGACGCCGCCACGCCCGAGGCCGCGGCCGCCGAAGCCGAGCGCCGCGCCAAGCGTTACTTCCGCAGGTAAACGTGCATCCGTAAGCGTCATTGCAAGGGAAGCGAAGCAATCCAAACTTTCTTCACGCGGACAGATGGATTGCTTCGTCGCGGAATTTATCATCGGGCTGGACGAAGGTTGGGCCCGTTGGCTCCTCGCAATGACGGCGTAATATTTTGAGTCAGAGCGAGACACGCATCCGATGTCCGTAACGACACTTGCATCTCGACGTGCGGTTCAGCGAGAGCCGGGCTGGCTGGCGCGGCTGTTCGATTACAAGCCGTTCCTGATCGTCGTCTGCCTGACCCCCGCGATCGGCCTGCTGCTGGTGTTCCTCACCTATCCCCTGGGGCTTGGCGTCTGGCTCGCCTTCACCGACACCACGATCGGCCGCCGCGGGGTTTTCGTCGGACTGGAAAACTTTCAGTACCTGCTGACCGATCCCTTGTGGTGGAACGCGGTGTTCTACAGTGTGTTCTATACCGCGATCGCCACTTTCGGAAAATTCGCGCTCGGCTTCTGGCTGGCGCTGCTGCTGAACAACCACTTTCCGTTCAAGAGCATTCTGCGCGCCATCGTGCTGTTGCCCTGGATCGTGCCGACGGTGCTGTCGGCGCTGGCGTTCTGGTGGATCTACGATCCGCAATTCTCCATCATCTCTTATCTGCTTGTGGATGTGCTGCATGTCCGCACCACCAACATCGACTTCCTCGGCAGCCCCTGGCCGGCACGCTTCTCGCTGATCGCGGCCAATATCTGGCGCGGCATTCCGTTCGTCGCGATCTCGCTGCTCGCGGGCCTGCAGACCATCTCGCCCTCGCTCTACGAGGCGGCGATGCTGGACGGCGCAACGGCGTGGCAGCGCTTCCGTTACATCACCTTTCCGATGATGCTGCCGATCCTGGCGATCGTGATGACGTTCTCGATCATCTTCACCTTTACCGATTTCCAGCTGGTCTACGCCATTACCCGCGGCGGACCTGTCAACTCCACCCATCTGCTGGCGACACTGGCGTTCCAGCGTGGCATCGCCGGCGGCGAACTCGGCGAGGGCGCCGCGATCGCGGTCTCGATGATCCCGTTCCTGGTGTTTGCGACGCTGTTCAGTTACTTCGGCCTCGCCCGCCGCAAATGGCAGCAGGGAGAGAGCAATGACTGAGGCCGTGGCTGAACCGGCAAAGTCCGGCAACGTCGCCAGCGCAACTCCCGATACGATGGAGTGGGATTCGCGGGCGCGGCGGGTGGTGATGATCTATCTGCCGCTGTCCTGCTTCGTGCTGATCCTGCTGTTTCCGTTCTACTGGATGGCGATCACGTCGTTCAAACCGAATGCGGAACTGCTCAACTACAAGGCCCATAATCCGTTCTGGATCACTTCGCCCACCCTCGCCCACATCAAGCATCTGCTGTTCGATACCGCCTATCCGCACTGGCTGGTGACGACGATGTCGGTCGCGATCGGCGCCACATTTATTTCGCTGTTGTCGAGCACGCTCGCGGCTTACGCAATCGAGCGGCTGCGCTTCAGGGGCAGCCCCTATGTCGGGCTCGGCATCTATCTCGCCTATCTCGTACCGCCGTCGATCCTGTTCATTCCACTGGCGACGGTGGTGGTTCAATTCGGGCTGTTCGACAGCCCCCTGGCGCTGATTTTGGTTTATCCGACCTTTCTGGTGCCGTTCTGCACCTGGCTCCTGATCGGCTATTTCAAGTCGATCCCTTACGAGCTGGAGGAGTGCGCGCTGGTCGACGGCGCAACCCGTCTGCAAATTCTACGCCGGATCACGCTGCCGCTCGCGGTGCCCGGATTGATCTCGGCCGGCATTTTCAGCTTCACGCTGTCGTGGAACGAGTTCATCTACGCGCTCGCCTTCATCCAGAGCAGCGCCAACAAGACCGTTCCGGTGGCGATCCTGACCGAACTGGTTTCCGGCGACGTCTACCAATGGGGCGCGTTGATGGCGGGTTCGCTGCTCGGCTCGCTGCCGGTCGCGATTTTTTATTCGTTGTTCGTCGACTATTATGTTTCGTCGCTGACCGGCGCGGTGAAGGAATAATACCAAACTTCCGAAGCCTTGACTCATCTAGGCCGTTGCTTGGCCCAACTGAAGCGGCGGCATGCTGTTGAATATTCTTGCCTTCTTGCGACGGCTTGATTGAGTCGTCGAACGCGCAACGAGTCAAAGTCTTCGCATTCCGGTATAAGCGGCGGCGCGCTCACTCCTTGCGCGTGCGATAGTCGCCGAACGTCGTGTCGCGCTGGTCGAGCTGCGCCTTGACGCTTCCGCCGTCGCGCCGGAACGTCGACATGTAGGCGCGGCTCGCCTCGGTGGTGAACGCCAGCGCCTGGATTTCGGTGCCGGCGCGCATTGCGGCGCGGGCGCCCATGATCTCCATCGCGCGATGCACCGAGCGCTTGTTGAGCTGCTGCAATTCCACCGGCACCTTGGCGGCGCGTTCGGCGAAATCGAGCGCGCGCTGCTCGAGTTCGGCAAGCGGAAACGACCGCGTCGCAAAGCCCCATTCGGCAGCCTCGCGTCCGGACATCGCATCGCCCGTCAGCATCAGCTCCATGGCGCGGCGCATGCCGAGCAGCCACGGATGATACTGCATGTCCGGCGGGCTCATCAGCCGCACCGGCGGATAGCCGATCTGGGCGTCGTCGGCGACGTAGACGATATCGCAGGCGGTGGCGAGTTCGGTGCCGCCGGCCAGACAATAGCCGTGCACCTGCGCGATCACCGGTTTTGCGAGATCCCAGATCGAGAACCAGCCTTCGACCACGTGCCGCGACCACATGCCCGGCCCTGCCGCCGAATGATAGGGCTGCTCGACCGAATTGTCCGACGACAGATCGTAGCCTGCGGAAAAGCACGGACCGGCGCCGCGCAGGATCGTGATCGAGATATCGGGATCGCGGTCGGCCGCCTCCAGCACCTCGAAGACTTCCGCGCGTAGCCGGTTGTTCAGCGCGTTGCGCTTCTCCGGCCGGTTCAGCGTGATGCGACGGACTCGTGGCCGCGGATCGTCGACGATAATGTGCTGATACGGCATCGGCTGGCTCCTCCCCGATCTCTGGCCTGTTATGCGGCCCTCGGCATTCTAATGCCTGAGATCGGCGAGGAAGTCATCGCCGGCCGCGGGCGGCCACCGCCTATCGATCGACAAGCTGCCCGAAGTGAAAGTAGACATCGGCCTTCATTCCGACCGAGAGCTGGCCCGGTTCCTTCAATCCGACCACTACCTGCACCACATCCACATCGGCTTGATTGCGCGTTCCGGGCGGCGCGAGGCGTCCAGGCTCGACCAGCGGCGCAATGGACGAGACGCTGCCCTCGAATTCACGATCGGGGAACGCGGCTGCTCGCACGGATACCGCCTGCTTGACCTTGATGGATGCCAGGTCGCGTTCGTCCAGTTCGGCACGCACGCACAAGGCCGAAAGATCCGCGAGCAGCACGGGGGGCTGCAGGGAAGCAGGTGTCACCAGCTCACCTGTCTTCACATTGACCTGGAGCACGGTGCCGTCGATCGGGGCGCGGATCGTCATTTTGTCGAACGCGGATCTGGCCACGGTGTACTCGGCACGGGCCACACTAAGTTGACCTTCGAGCGCGGTAGGCAAAGGGCTATCGACCTCGATCGTGCGAAGCTCCTGCTGGCGTGTCGACAGTTCATTCTGGGCACGCGTCAATGCCAGGCGGGCGGCAGTCAGGTCGGCTTCCGGCCCGCCGTTCGCCCGCAACCCGGCGGCAGCCCGATCAACCGCGGATCGCGCGTCATAGAGCGCCTGTTCGGCATCGGCCACGGCATCCTGGGCCTTGCGTCGATTGTACGCTTTGCCTGTCGCCGACCTTTCATCCCGTGCGCGCTCGCGCATGCCGACTTGCACGTCGGCCGCCGCCAACCGCGCGCGCAGCTCATCGTCGGAAAGATGGATCAGCGGTTCGCCGGCAAACACCTTGTCATTGGCCTTCACCAGCACCTTGTCGACCAGCCCGGCCGCTGCGGTTGCGACCTTGATCTGGCCGGAGCAAGATTCGACCCGCCCGGGAGCGACCGCCTGCCATTTCTTCTCCTCCGGTGTATCGGCCGACACGCCCCAGACTGCCGGCTTGACGGGGGCCATTGCTGCAATCGCCATGACGACGCCGGCGACTGCAACCAGACCCAGCACGGCGACCAAGGCTGTGCGGCGCTTCGACATGGCTAGTCGTCCTCCAGCAGTTCGTGAATTCATTGCAGTTTGGCGCCGCCGCGTTCCTCACCCGTGATCCGTCCGTCCTCGATATGAACGAACTCGATCCGCGAATGGCAAGAGACGCGGATCATGCGTAACAATCAGCACGGCGTGTCCTCGTTCCCTGGCGATTTCGGCAAGTATCGTCATGATCGCCCGGCCATTCTCGCCATCCAGTGCGGCGGTTGGCTCGTCCGCGAGGATGACGGACGGGTTTCCGACGATGGCGCGAGCGATCGCAACGCGCTGCTGTTCCCCGCCACTGAGTTCGCGCGGAAATGCTTTTGTTTTATGGGCCAGACCGACCCTGGCCAGCGCCTCGCGCGACCTGGCTTTTGCCGCTCTGGAGGGCTCACCGCGTAAATCCAGCGCCAGCCGGACGTTGTCGGTGGCGGACAGCGTCGGAAACAGATGAAACGACTGGAACACAAAGCCCACATGCTCTCGCCTGAGAAGCGCCAGGTCCTCGGGTCCGGCGCCGGCGGCAGAATGTCCGCAGACTCGGACGGTCCCCTCCGTCGGCGTCAATATGCATCCGAGAACGGACAAAAGCGTGGTCTTGCCGCTTCCGGAAGGTCCCATGAGCAGCGTCAGTTCGCCGCCGTTGAGCGAAAGACTAACGCCCTTGAGCGCCGCCACCTTGGCAGCACCGCTGCCAAGGTCCTTCGCCACATTCACCGCCTCGAGCAATGGTTCGGTCATCGTGTGAACACCATGGCAGGATCGATGCGGGTGACCTGAACGATCGCGGCAATGGACGACCCGATGCACATGACGACGGTCAGCAGAAACAGCGCGACCAGCAGTCCGGGAGTGATGACGATTGGCAGCGCCGTCGCCGCGGTCAATCGCACGACGGCATCGCCGATGAGCGCCGCGATGGAAAAGCCGATAACGGCACTAAGCAGCGCCTGGCAGATGATCACGTTGTAGATATACCGCCGCGACGAACCCATGGCGCGCAGGGTCGCGAACTCGTTCAGGTGCTCTTTGGTGCTTGAATAGAGCGTCTGGGCGACAATGACGGTGCCGACGATCACGCCGAGCAATGCGCCGGCGAAGAGCGCGGCGCCGGCGCCGGTGCCGAACAGCCAGAATCTGCGGCTGCGTTCGTGAAACTCGGCCGTGGTCAGGACCTCGACGTCGGCGATATTCGCCATGAGCTGACGGCGAATGCGATCAAGATCGGCATCGGGTCCCAGACGAACAAGAAGATAGGTGGCCTTGCCGGACGGAACTCCGGTGTGAGCCCGCGCCCGATTGACGTCCATGAAAACGAACGGCGTCGTGGTGAATGAACGGATGCCGTTGGTGACGGCCGCGACCCGTACGGGCTGTTGTCGGATTTCAGCGGTCGCCCCCATCCCCGAGATGCCGAGGCGATCGAAATAGGACCTGTCGACTGCGACGGCTTTCGGGCTCGATAGCGCCTCGACCCGGCCCTCGACCAGGTTCCACGGCTGCAGGCCGCCGGACCGCAGATCCGAACCGATGACGAAAACCGGAGTCATCGCACCGCCCGGCATTCGCCAATCTGCAAATCCGATCACCACAGCAATCGCGTCCGCCACCCCATTGACTGAAAGCGCGCGATAGCGATCGCGGGTGTCCAGCAAAGACGGGTCCTCGAAGCACTTGGTTCCGCGCGGCATGACCCAGAGATCGGCGGAGGCATGATCGATCATCGTCGTCACCATGCGTCCAAAGCCCAGATACAGGCCCATCTGGACAGTCACCAGGACGATGGAAAACACGATCCCGATCACGGTCGCGACGAAACGAAGCCGGTCATGAAACAGGTTTCGGAATGCGAGCGTGAAGACCAATGGCATGTTACCGGGCCCCGATCAGTTTCCGTCCAACGTCTATTCAGTCTTCACGCGCGACGCGCGCCGCCTATGGTCGCATTCACTAGCGAGGCCGGCAGCGCGCCGCCGATGGCGGCGGCGATGGCCCAGCTCATGATCAGGGTGCCACCGAACACGATCGCGGCCTTGCCGATCGCAAACAAGCCGGAGCCCAGCAGCGCGTATTGCAGCCAGACCGCAAACACGTAGTGGATCAGGTATATGCGGTAGGCATTGGCTGACAGGCTGTCGGACGCCCGCAAGCGCCAATGTGCAAAGCGCAGGCAGATCGCCAGAGCGCACAGGCAGCCCGCCGCGCAGGCAACAACGAAGCCGATACCGGCGGCAAATTTCGCAATCAGCGCAGCATTGCTCCAATCCGACATCGTCACCGAGGTCGGCGCGGCCCAAAGCAGGAAGCCGGCAAAGGCTGCAGTTAGCCATGCCGGCCAGCGCTGCGCCAGAACGCCATTGCCGTCGAGCAAGCCACGGTCGAGGCCATAGGTCCCGACCGCCACTCCGGCAAGGAAATAGACGAGATAGTGCAACGGCCGGCTGGTCTGAAACGCGATCGGGCCGATGTTCACCCATGCGAAGGGTGAATAGGCCAGCACCAGGGGGACGTAGGCCAGCGCGGACATTGTCACCAGAATGACAAAGAACCGCACCGGATTGCCGCCGGCGAAAGCAACCAGCCGGACAAGAAGCCGGTCCCATCCAGGAACGAACCGATGCGTCGCAGCCGCGAGAATATTGAACGCCAACAGTTGGCCGAGAAACCACTGCGGCCCGCACGGCCAGAACGGCAGCGCGCGCCAATGTTGCCAGTAGGCACCGAGGCCGGGGTCGACGGCAGTCGTGCGATAGGCGGCATAATAGGCGAGCGGCGCGAGAAAAATGACGGCCAACGCGAACGGCAGGCCAATCCGCAGCAGGCGGTCCGACAGAAACCTCCAGCTTCCCTTGCGCGCAAGGCTCGACGGCACGAACAGGCCGGAGAGAAAAACATCAGGGTCATGAGACCCACATCCTGCCAGGCGCAGAACAGGTCGAAGCCGAACCAGCGCTGGCTGTCGACGATCGGAAAGGCCAGCCATGGATAGGGTGCGCTATCGAACGGATATGCCGCGGGCGGCAGCGAAGCGAGGTAAGGCAGGACGGAATGGAACGCCAGCACGATCAGGATGACGCCCGCCCGAAGATTGACGAGGGCATTGCTTGATCTACTCATTGTCGCACACGCCCCACGCCAAGCCGCAAGATGGGCACCAGAGGGTGCCTCCGTCCCGCGCCAAGAGCAAGACAAGAGCAAGACCGGCATCTTGGTGCGCCCCGACAGTTCAATCGCTCAGTCGTCGAATTTAAGGCCGTCTTTGCGCCAAACGGGGTTTCAGATGCGATCTGCCGATGGTCGCGCTCATGACAACCTGGCCCGCCGATCAGGAGAACCGGCCGGCGAGCCACAACGGGCCCCGCCAGCCGGGATTGGAGGAGAAGTCATGACGGCGATGGCGCAAGGTTTCAGCCGGACGGGATCATGACGACGCCCTTGTCCTTGGGCCAGCGCACGCGCCATGCGAACGCAATGTCCCTGACCTCGCCGGGCTTGGCCTCAAAAGCCCATTCGAGCACGCCGCGCCTGTCCCGGACATTGGTCGCGGTCGGCGGCGTGGTCGACGGCAGCATCTCGACCTGGATTTCCTCGTTTTCGCTGACCGGCAGTTGATCCTCGATCGCGATCCTGATCGGGAAATCATGGCCGTTGCGTACGCTGGTCTTGAACGCGCGTTCGTCGGTCTTCGAGGTCGTCACGATCAGGCCGGCCGATCCCTCGTTGCGCTTGACGACGGAGCGTTCGATCTTGACCTTGTCGTCGGCGCCGAAACCGAGCCGTACTGTTTCGTCCTTGCCTGCCGCCGCCATTTGACCGCGGCCGACAAAGATGCCGTCGCGATAGATCGCCACCCTGCCCGGCAGCAATGGCGCGTCCTCGCCTTGCACGAAACTTGCTTCGAGAAACGCCGTCGGATCCTTGACCGGCGCCGAACGCACCGCGAGATCCGGCGCAATGGTCGCGGTCGAGACGCGCAGGCTCTTGGCGCCTTCATTGGCGCCAAGGCTGACACGGCCCGGAATCCTGAACATCACCTGAAAACCGCCGACTTCCGCCGTGGCCTGCTGTTCGTCGGCGCGTTGCGCCAATGAATCAGGCGCCATCGGCGCCGGCATCGAGCGAAGCTTTGCCATATCCGTGACGGCGCCCGCAGCCAGCGGCCGCGGGACTTGCGGGTATTGCACGATCAGCGGATTCAGTTCCGGCGCGCTGCCGCCGCGCGCGGTCCGGACGGTCGAGACGGCCAGCGCGACGTTCGACCAGTCCTCGCCGGTGGTCTGCGTGATCTCGGCGCGACGCACCAGTTCGAGCGCGGGCTTGCGGTCCTTCGCTCCGGTGTCGAGCCGGGCGTCGTAAAGCGGCGCCCAGCGGGCATTGCGCACGGCGTAGGTCACCCGCAGCGTCGCCTTGGTCGCGGCGGCGGTTGCGAGATCGATCCGGACCTCGAGCTTGCTCGGCGGCTTGGCCGCACGGTCGGATTCCAGCCGCGCGATCTCGCGGTCGATGTCGCGCTGCTTGCGTTCCGCGTCGCGGATCGCGGCGTCCGCGGTCGCCACTTCGTCTGCGACCGCGGCAAAGGCTGCGCGCCATTCGGTGATCGGACGCGCCTCGCCTTTGTCACCTATTCCTGCGGGAGAAGCTTCGGCAAAGCGCTCGGCAAATTTACGGCGCGCGGTGGCGGCATTGATCGAGACCTGCGAGATTGGCGCGCTCGTCCTTGAGCGCCTCGATGCGCCTGTCGAGCTCCGGCAGATTGACCGGCGGCGCGGCACGCGGCGGCCTGGTATCGATGGCGCCGATGGTGAGCCTCGCGCCTGCTTCACCCTCGACCCGCAGCGAGGATGGATCCAGCGTCAGCGGGAAATCCTTCGCCACCAGGGTGTTGTCGCCCGGGGCGAGATCGGCGGTGATGACGCGCGTGACGCTGGCGCCATCGGGATAAACGGTGACGGCATCGACCGCCGAGGCGGCGTCGATGTCGGCCGCTCGCGCCTGCGCGGCGGCGAAGGCCGTCACAAGGACCAGGCTCGTCGTTACCAGACTATTCGCAATCATTCGCATGACTTCCTCCGGCAAATCACTTGGCGCCGTCCCAAGACCTGGCTGGTCCGTGGGCCGGGCGCGTGAAAAACACCTCACCATCGTGGTAAGACGCTGCGATCAAGCAACCGGTTCGATTGGGGTATCCGTAAGGCGCCGC
>CAVZWE010000008.1:0-242042 GCA_963778925.1 uncultured Alphaproteobacteria bacterium
AAAACCCAATCGACCTTGTCAAATTCGCGCGCAATCTCATTTGCCGTTTGCTCGGCATGAACATTCTTGTTGGCTACGTTAGCATATTGATTGAGCCAGACTGCGTTGGGCTCCGATCGCAGTATTTGATCGATTTTCTCTAATCTGCTTCCCAAAAATCCACCAACAGGGTCGCGATCTTCAACCACTATGACCTTTGCCCCATAGAGTTCCATGCCTCTCAAAGTCGCGCGATTGGCGTTTGGATCGGTCACGCAAACAAATTCGTAGCCTTTGATGGCGCATATCAGACTAAGCGCTAGCCCGAGATTTCCCGATGACGATTCGACCAATACGGTTTCGTTTGGCCTGGCAATCCCTCGCCGTTCCAGGTCCTCGACAAGCCCTATCGCAGTCTTGACCTTGATCGAGCCCGTTATATTGAACCCTTCCAACTTTAGAAACACGTCGTGTCTTCCGGCAAAAGCCGGAAGACGATAAAACAAATCACGAAAAATCAGCTGTAAGGGCGACTCGATGATCATAGTTCCGCATCCCTTGAGCAGAAGACCTTGTTTCCCCGGGGCGACCAACTTCAGTGGTCCGCCCTCGTCTTTTTTTAGACCACCCAACTCAGGCTGTCGTTCCTGGGCCGGAAACGCGCAGACCTCATATATCGCAGCCGCGCGGCTCATCAGTTTCACCGCGGTCACCTGCGGGGCGACCTTGAATCAGGCTCTCTGAACATCTGCCGATTGTGGCGTTCATCGCCTGTTCATCGCCCTTTCGGGGATGCGTTATCGATCATGCATAGTGCTTGTCAGATAGGCAATGCCAGAATTGGGCATTGTTCCCGGCACGGGCAGTCCGCACTTGTCGGGGGCACGCTGATGTACGACTCCTCTGCCTTCTGGACGAAGCTATTCGAGCGCGCTGATCCAATGGAAAATACGAGGCCCGCGCAATCAATCGCCTCTTGTTCGCCGGTCCCGCGTCTTATTTGCCGGTCCCGCGTTCTTTGACGTCAACACTTTCAATGCGCGGCTAATCAACGGATCGATGCCGTTTTCAATATCGGTCTTCTTGTTAAGCAGCTTGATGTCGGCTGGTACGCCCTTACCTTCATAGCACACCATGTCAGCCGACAAATACACTTGGTACGACAAACAGTACTCCCAGCCATTGGGGAGTTTCTTCTCAAGTTGATACGAGAATATGCCGTTCGTATGATCGCCTATGATCGTAACATGAGGCAGCTCCTTTATCGCAAGTGCGAAGGCCTCTCCGCCGCTAAAAACGGAATCACAAGTCAAGAGCACGATTGGCCTGGTGAATTGTACGTCACCTTGCGGTTCGAGGTACCAAGTCTTGAGGGGCGAAAAGTCATCTTTGCCTGGGCCAATCTTCGTCTTCCTGTGAAAAGCGACCCGCTTGCGGTCGCAAAAGCGATTGATGATCGCGATCGCAATACTATCCTCCCCGCCGGGGTTGTCGCGAATATCAATGATGATCCCTTTCAGGTCCCTGAAGTCGCGGGCAATCTTGTCAAGAGCGGCAGTCAAGCTCCGCTTACTAACGCCTTCCAATTCGAGGATCCGAATATAGCCGAATTTCCGAGACCTGCTGTAGCGAAGCATCCAGGCCTCGGTCGCCGCAGGCCTCCCGAAACAATTGTCGACAAGAGTCTTTTCGGTCGTTTTGAAGAGCTGCTTAATCTCGCGGGTCGTGAATTCCTGCCTGAATCTGGGCTGTTTTTCCGGGTTGAAGTATCGTTTCTTCCGATGCGCGCTTGCTTTTGCCTTCAACTCTACATGCCCGTCATTTAACGGATCGAGCATCTGGCAAAAGATCTCGAAGAGTTCGTTATCGCTGGTCTTGCTTGTGACTCTTGATCTGTAGGTGTCATGCTGCTTTTTCCAATTGACGTTCCTCAATTGGAAAAATGGGTATCTTTTGTTAAAGGTCTCCCACAGGACCTTGAAATTCTTTTCAGGGTCGCGAATGCTCATGCCAATGATCTTAACGCAGCAGCGCCGCTGAGTCTGGACGGCTGGTGGGACATTCGAACCCTTAGGTCGAAGCAAAGCAAGAAGTGCCGTTTTTCGGTCAGGGGGCGAGATCGGGCACCAGCTTTACAAGGAGTTCGGAGCCGGCAAGCTGGATCGCGTAGATTTCCAAAGTGTGCCGACCGATGAAGCGCAGGGCACCGGCTATGGCTTCTGGCGGTTGGATGCGGCTCGGGCCGCGCAGGAACAGACACAGGCTCGCGGACCAAACGCCGATGCCGAAAATGAAGACGGCGAACTGGATTTGAGGAAACGAGTATTCACTTTGTTCCTGCCAAACGTAGGCGATCACGGCGGCAAAGCAGGCCAGCAGTCGCATTAGGCCCGCGTTCTCCTTCATCGCGGGCGCGGGCGGTGCCGAGCTTTGGGCTGGGCCATCCACGTCGATAGCTGATCTGCTGTCGACATACATGCGCTGGCATAAGCCGAACAGGGCCCACAGCCATCCCTCCGAGCCATAATCGACTATCTTGCCCGCTATCGACAATACGGCGAAAAGTGCGGAAACGAGGAAGGCGAAGGCTGCCCAACCGTGACGTTGCAAAAGGATTTGCACGTAGGGCCGTGCACTGCGGATGAGTGCCAAGCTCAAAAGAATGTTCGGTGCTACCCAGGTCCAATTTGCATTCCAGCTTTCGAGCAGGGTCAAGATGACACCGAGCCAGATCCAGTGCAGCGGGACGGTCCTGGTCTGCGCGTAGCCCATAAGGAAGAAGAACGTCGGAGCTGCCGGGCGTCCGAAAACGCTCCACCAGCGGTCGTCTTCCACGAAGAAATGGCCGAAATGGCCGATCGAGACCGAGATGATTGCCGCGGTTTTCAGCCAGTCGGCGTTGTCAACGGCGTGAGGCGTGTGCGGGTTTCGATGAGATGTGTTCGTCGAATGCATGGTGTCGTGCACTTCTGCGCCCAAACTTGTGCCCGTTTAACGGAACCCGCGCGATCCACGAAGGCAGCTTATTATCGAGGCCGTCCCGCATGTTAAGTTCGCACTGACTCTGCCGCAACCGTTTTTATGGATCTTGAAATGGAGACCGGGTTCGCACGGTTGCTAGCAACCTGTGAGACTTAACGGGACAGGATGACATGGGATACGGAAAAACAAACTTGCAGATCACCGTCGCTTTACGTTGACGACCAAAATCGACGTATATTTTTGCGATCCGCAAAGCCCGTGGCAGCGCGGGTCGAACGACAACGTCAATGGCCTGCCGAGACAGCATTCTCCAAAGGGCACCGACCGGATCTCTACGCTTCCGCCAGCTTCTTCAACACCGCGCTGAAGCGAATGCTGCGCTTGCCGGCAAGCGCGGTGGCTTCTGCGACCGCGCCGTCGTCGGTGTAGGTGCCGGAAAAGCCGATGCCGACCTCATAGCCGCCGAACACCGGCCGCTCGCCCTGGCTTTGCGTGTGCTCGTGATTGACGAGTTCGCCCTTCCATCTCCCGTTGGCGCTGGTGTAGGAGCCGATATAATCGAAGAACGCGTCGCCGCCGCGGATCCGGCCATCGTGCAGCACCATGACACCGGTATTGCCGCCGTCGATGCCGTCGAGCATCCGGATGTAAATCGAGTAAAGGCCGTTCTTGATGCCGGCCGGTCCGGCCGAAGGTACCGGGGGTGCGGCCGCTTCGCTGATCGGGGTCATCACCGAGTTGAAGGCAATGCCGGGCAATTGCGTGGTGCCGCCTTCGAAAAAATACTGCTCGCCCTGCTGCCTGCCTTTCAGCGCCAGCGTGATCTTGTCGGTCTTGAACAGCGGCTGGAACTTCGGATCCTCGTTGTGGCGCAACGTCGATATCTCGGCCAACACCTCGCCATTGTCGGTTTCCCGGTAGGTACCGATGAACGCGAACGCCGAGTTGCCGCCCATCATCTTGCCGTCATAGACATAGAGAACCCCGCGGCGCGAACCGTGCACCGTATGCATCTCGACTTTGTAGAGACCTTTCAGCATCCGAGGCGGCTCCGGAATCGACGAATAGCACCGCGACGTACGAATCCCCTGGAATTCGCACGTCACCAGTCCGGCGCTATCCGTCTTGTCCCGGGGCGCATGGTAGCCGTTCCCCTGCCCTTTGATCAAATCCCCTGATGCAATTCGGGCTAGACTTGGAGGGTGAGTCGCGCCGGCGCGGCTATGGAGCTAAACCCTTGGAAACCGCGCTTTATCTCCCCGTCAAACGTTTCCTTGAAAACCTCGGCTTCGCGGTCAAGGGCGAAGTCGGCGGCTGCGACCTGGTGGCGCTCAGCGGCGACGACCCGCCGATTGTCGTAATCGGCGAATTGAAGCTTTCCTTCAACCTCGAGCTCGTGCTGCAGGCGGTCGACCGCGCCGGCGCCTGCGACGAGGTCTGGCTCGCCGCCAAAATGTCGGCCCGCGGCAAGGGACGCGAAAGCGACGCCCGCTATCGCAATCTCTGCCGCCGACTCGGCTTCGGCATGCTTGCGGTCACCGGGTCAGGCGACGTCGAGGTGATCGTCAAGCCGCCAACGACGAGCCCGCGCCGCGATCCGAAGAAGCGCTCGCGCCTGGTTGCCGAGCATCGGCGGCGCAGGGGCGACCCGGCGCCCGGCGGCAGCACGCGCGCGCCGATCATGACGGCCTATCGCCAGCAGGCGCTGGCCTGCGCGTCGGCGCTGTCGCGAGGGCCGCGGCGCGTGCGCGACCTCAAGCCGGGGATTCCCGACGCACCGAAAATCCTGCTGCATAACGTCTATGGCTGGTTCGATCGCGCCGAGCGCGGCGTCTATCGCTTGACCGATGCCGGCCGTGCCGCGCTGAAGCGCTGGCCGCAGCAGGCGATCGACTTTGCCGGCGCCGGCAATTCAACGCCATGACGACAATGAGAAATCAATACGGCGGGAGGACAGAATGATCGTGGTGACCGGCAGCGTGACGGCGCGCCAGGATTCCCTCGACGAGGTCCGCAAATTGAGCCTCGAGCATGTCCGACGCTCGCGCAATGAGCCCGGATGCATCTCTCACGCCGTGCACGTCGATTGCGAAAATCCGCTGCGGCTGGTGTTCATCGAGCAGTGGGCCGATCGTGCCGCGTTGTCAGCCCATTTCGCGGTGCCGGCTTCGCGCTATTTCGTCCGCGCGCTGCAGCCGCTCGCCGCAGCCGTCACGACGATCGAGATTTATGACGCCACAAGGCTGGAAAGCATTTGAAACGCTTTAGTGCATAGCTGGATTGCCATACCAATTTCATATTGCAATGCAACATGAGGCCCCCTAGGTATTCCGGATCAAATGAGAGGCCCCGATGAGCGAAGACTGGAATACGAAATATGGGACACGGCGCGTCCGCCGCGATCCGCCGACACTCGATGAGGCCATCTTCGCCGCGGTCGGAATCACCGACGATCAGGAGGCGCAGGCCGAAATCGCGGCGTCGCTGATGGGGCTGCCGATCGAGTCCGTGATTGCCGAAGTGAAGAAAGCCGGGCGCGCCGCCGCACGGTCAACGACGCGCGTGATCGCGGGCGAACAGGGCGCGCAGCGCTCGGTCGTGGTCGAGCGCCGGGTCGTCAGGCGATTCGGCAACGACAAGCGCACCGGTACCTGACGGCGCGAAACGCGCATTGCGCCACTCGCTCGATCGGAGATCGGCGGATGGCTGCATGCGGGCACCCCCGGTCAGGCCGTCCGGCCCCATCCGTACATTTGCAAGAACAGCTTCCAGTAGGCGCGGTTGAAGTAAATCATGACGCGCGCCGCTTCTGCCGGTGTCGCGAGCGCAAGCTTTGCAAGTTCGGCCTGCGATTGCCGCTTCAGATCGATGGTTCCGGTGGATTCGCCGTAGCGGAAGGTCAGATGCGCGCCGAACTTGTTGGCGAGCGCCCGCATCGCCTGATTTTGCGCGCCGGTCGTGATCCGCAGGGCGCCGTAGCCCTTCCATCGCGCTTCCGAGATCAATCTCCTGAACAAGATACTGCCGACACCCTGCCGCCGCACCGATTTCTCGACGCTGAATGCGATCTCCGGCAGCGAATCCGGGGACTGATCCGGCGGGTGCAGTTCGGCGGCGCCGCGGACGACGCCGTCCTCGACATAAGCGATGATGACGGTGCCATCATCCGCGCATCTCGCAGCATAGCTTTCGATGAAGCTGTCATCCATGAACCCCTGGAACCGATCATGACGGCTCTCCTTATCGAGCCTCAGCAGATGATCGCGCAGCAGCGGCAGTTCTTCCTGCTGACGTAGCGTCCGGACATAGCCCCTGGCGAACTTCGGACGGGTCGTTTCTTCGTGTTTCACTTCAAAACTCCTCTTGGATAGCCCTCGAGGAGGCGTCGAATCCCTAGATCACCAATATTGTGCATCGCAGCATGGAATTCAAGGCCGCTTCCCGCCTCAAATAACGGCAGAATGTCGCGATCAAGTAGTTAACGGCTGTAAAAGTTCAGCGCCGCGCATGTGAGTCGGCTGCCTGCAAACACTGGATTTCAGCTGAAATATTGATCAAACCGGCGAGCCCATCGCCATAACGCGACAGAAATCATTTGATCGCCGCCACCGATTGCGGGATCGTAGCGGTCAGAGACGGCGAACGTTGATGGCTGATCGTCACTGCCGCGTTCGCCCGGACTTGCGTTCTTAAATCAAAAATTGCCTTCAGGGTCGGAGGCTAATTGTGGCAATCGTACTCGATACCACGTCCTCACAGCCGGGCAGACGACTTGCAATCTGGCAGGACATCGTCTGCGACACCTTTGTCGGGCTCGACTGCCACTCGGATATGAACGAGGCGTTCTGGGGCTCGGTTTCACAATCGACGATCGGGCCGGTGTCGTGCACGCGGGTCAATTCCTGTGCGCAGCGGGTGTTCCGTACGCCGTCCCGGATCGCGCGCGCCAACGAGGATTTCGTGCTGGTAACCCTTGGGACCAGTGGCGTTAACGGCGTGTTTCAGGACGGCCGCGAAGCTGTCGTGTCCGCTGGACAGTTCGTCATCTACGACACCACCCGCCCCTACGAGTTGCGCTTCGATGAAGGTTTTTCGCAGACGATCTTTCAGATGCCTCGAAAGCTTCTGCAACAACGCATCGGTTCGTTCGACAGTTTGACTGCAACGACGTTCGCCGGCGACCGTCCCCTCGAACGACTGGCGTATGAATTCCTGCTGAGCATGAGCGAGACCATCGATCAAGTCGATCCCGCCACCGCAACCCGCCTGCTGGACCAGGCGCTGGATCTCGTCGCAATGGCCTTCGCCGACAGGATGCATCAAAGTTCGCCGGACCAGTCGTTTCACCGATCCGCGCTGCTTTATCGTCTCAAGAACTACATCCTGACACATCTGCGCGACCCCGAACTGTCGATGCCGAGGGCAGCGGCGGCCATTGGAATCTCGCCGCGCTATGCCAGCGACTTGATGGCCGCCGAACAGGTCTCGTTCCGCAGCTACGTCCAGCTGCAACGTCTCGAGCGATGTAAGCGCGATCTGTCCGATCCCGCCCATACGGCCCGGCATATCGGCGACATCGCATTTGCGTGGGGCTTCAGCGACCTCGCGCACTTCAGCCGAATCTTCAAGCAGAGGTTCGGCGCCTCGCCGCGCGAATGGCGCGAGCGCTCGACGCAATAACCCGTTTTCCGATCGGGCTTCCTTCCTGTCGTGGTAGCGAGGCGCCTATCTGCGCCGCCGCGGTCGAACCGGCCGCCTTGGGCTGCCAGTTTGCGGGTTAAAACAAGTTTTCCTGCTCCCACGGACAAGCAGCGCGGCCTGGCATGGCTGTAAGCTCCGCACCAATGATTGTCTGTCTCCCAATGCGAAAGGAAGACGTCCATGGGTCTTGTTCATCAGAAGTACAGGGTTGCGGTGGTTCAGGCGGCGCCGGTTTTTCTCGATCTTGATGCAACGGTGGACAAGACGATCGCCCTGATCGAACAGGCCGCCGCACAGGGCGCGAAGCTGATCGCGTTTCCCGAAACCTTCATTCCCGGATATCCGTGGCAGATCTGGCTTGGAGCTCCCGCCTGGGCTATCGGCCGTGGTTTCGTGCAGCGCTATTTCGATAACTCGTTGTCATATGACAGCCCGCAGGCCGAAAAAATTCGCAAGGCGGTTAAGCGCGCCAAGCTGACCGCGGTAATCGGCGTGTCCGAGCGCAACGGAGGCAGCCTCTATATGGGGCAATGGCTGATCGGTCCCGACGGCGAGACCATCGCGAAGCGCCGCAAGCTGAGGCCGACGCATGCCGAGCGCACCGTGTTCGGCGAGGGCGACGGCAGCGATCTCGCGGTCCATGATCGCGCCGATGTCGGACGGCTCGGTGCATTGTGCTGCTGGGAGCATCTGCAACCGCTGTCGAAATACGCGATGTATGCCCAGAACGAACAGGTTCACGTCGGCGCCTGGCCGAGCTTCTCGCTGTACGACCCATTCGCGCACGCGCTTGGCTGGGAAGTCAACAACGCGGCGAGCAAGGTCTACGCCGTCGAGGGCTCATGTTTCTTCCTCGGCCCCTGCGCGGTGGTCTCCCAGGCCATGATCGATGAGCTCTGCAACTCCCCGAGAAGCATGCGTTCCTGCACGCCGGCGGCGGCCATGCGGTCATCTACGGGCCGGACGGAAGTTCGCTTGCCGAGAAACTTCCGCCCGATCAGGAGGGCATTCTGTACGCCGATGTCGATCTCGGCATGATCGGCGTGGCGAAGAACGCCGCCGATCCGGCAGGACACTATTCCAGGCCCGACGTCACCCGGCTGCTGCTCAACACCTCCCGCGCCAACCGTGTCGAGCATTTCACCCTCCCCGTCGACGCCGAGGTCATGAGCGAAATCAAGCTTCAGGCCTGACGATCCAACCCAACAGGAGCCCGCCATGGAATCTGCGATCCCACAGCATCTCCGAAGCGCTCGCACCCGTCACCGGCGTGTCCCCGACGACTATGCGCCGCCCTATCCGTCGTTCGTGGCGCGCCATAAGCCGAGTGTCGATCGGGTGGTGATGGCCTATTTCGGCGCCCAGACCCGTGGCGTGCCGTCAAAAGCCGCGGAGCAGACGATGGAACGGATCACTTCCGGTTTCGAAGCAAACGGCGGCCCAACGCACTGGGACCGGGCGCGCTATATCGACGAAGCCGGATTCACGAATGTCGTCACGGTCGCCTATTGGGACGATCGCATAAAGTTCGACAGCTGGTTTCCGGCAGCGCGCGACGGCTGGACCGGCGTCCAGCGCAGTATCGACGGAATGGGCACGTTCATCGAGGTGCTTTATCCATCCGTGGAGGGCTATGAAACGCTGTTCTCCTCCTTGGGGCGGCCCGAAGGCATTGCGGTTCTTGCCGACGAGATGAGCGGCGAGGTCCAGGAACACGCCTACTGGGGCGGCATGCGCGACCGCATTCCGCTGTCCCAGACCAGCGAGATGGCGCCCACCGGCGTGGCCCGCGCCGTTTGTTCCGGCTCACGCATTCAAGTCATCCCGCACGATAATCTGTGCCTGATCCGCTCGGGTCAGGATTGGGGCGACACCGAAGCTTCCGAACGCAAAATGTATCTCGAGGATGTCGAGCCGGTTCTGAGGGAAGGCATGGACTTTCTACGCGACAATGGTCGCTCGATCGGTTGTTACGCCAACCGATATATGACAGTCGTTGCGCGCGACGGTACGCCGACCGAAAAATCCTATGGCATGAGCTGGTGGAAAAGCCTGGCGGCACTGGAGCGATGGGCTGAATCGCATCCAACTCATGTCAGGATATTCGGCGCGGCGATGAAATATCTGTCGACACTGGGGCCGGCCGCGAAGCTGCGGCTCTATCATGAGGTTACCGTTGCTCGCGCCAACGAACAGTTTTTTGAATACTTCAACTGTCACCCGCAAACCGGTATGCTGAACGCCGTCCAGACGGTCGATGCTGGATAGAGGGGTAGCCGCGTACCCGTCAGCCTCTACAGCACCATCTGGGTCTGGGTCACGACCGCGACGAGTTTGCCATCTTCGGTCTCCAGCCGGGTTTGCCAGACCTGGGTGCGGCGGCCACGATGCACCGGCGTCGCGGTTGCGATCAACGTGGTTCCCTCCTTTGCGCCGCCGATGAAATTGGTCTTGCTTTCGATCGTGGTGGTGCCCTTCGCATCGTCAGGCAAATTGATCACGGTCGCAACAGCGCCAACCGAATCCGCAAATGCCATGATCGCGCCGCCGTGAAGCGTATGGCCGAGGGTGCAGAGATCCGGCCGGACCAGCATCCGCGCCACCACCCGATCCCTGTCGGCCGCGGTGAACGTGACGCCTTTCAATTCAGCGAAAGGCATCTTCATGGAATTTACTTTTTCAAGCGGCGTCATGGTCCGTGGTCCTTCCGTATTATTCACTGTCATACGCGGGCTTGACCCGCGTATCCATCCAGCTTCGTCAAAAGCATTTTTCCGAAATGATGGATTGCCGGGTCAAGCCCGGCAATGACGTCTGAGGTAGTTGCGGTGACAATGCCTCATAATTCTGCATATCATCCACGATGCGCCACTTGCTGCATCCGCCTGGCGAGCAGGACCGAAGAGGTAGCTGATGTCGCTAATGGAGAAATTCCTCCCAAATTATCAATTTTCCGAGCGCCACCAAACGACAGTGCGCTGCGGGCCGGGTGAGCTACTCGATATCATTCAAAACTTGCAGCCACCCAAGGACAGGTTCAGCGACCTCGCAATGTCTGTGCGTCAACTGCCCGCAAGACTGATGCATCGGGTGGCTCCCTTGCGAGTACCGCGACCTTCTCCATTCACCCCGGCAAACTTCATTCCACTGGCTCGAGACGGAGATAGAGAAATCCTCGCTGGGCTTATCGGGAAGTTCTGGCGTCCGGACTTCGGGTTGACCGTCCGTTCATGGCCCTTCGGAGTTTCTCGCTTGCAATCCACCAAAAACCGTCAAGCTGGTGATCGCATTTATGGCCGAGCAAGTTGGAGACGAAACCCGTCTAACGACGGAGACAAGGGCCTATTGTCCGGACCGTTACTCTTTGCTCATGTTCGCCCCGTATTGGTTCGCCATTCGTCCGGTCAGCGGCCTTCTGCGACGGCGAATGCTTGGCGCCATTCGCGAGATCGCAGAGCATCGCGGTGGTGGACATGATGCGCTCCGGGCCGTTTGATCAACCGAACGACCGGTGACACGGCGTTCATTACTCTGCATATCATCGGCCATGCGTCACTTCCCTCCCCGCCGGATCGTGTGTCTCACCGAGGAAACGGTGGAGACGCTGTACCTGCTCGGGGAACAGGACCGCATCGTCGGCGTCTCCGGCTACGCGGTGCGGCCGAAGCAGGTCAGGCGCGAAAAGCCGCGGGTATCCGCGTTCATTTCAGCAGACATCCCGAAAATCCTGGCGCTGCAGCCTGACCTCGTGCTCGCTTTCTCGGACTTGCAGGCCGATATCGTCGCCGACCTGGTTCGTGCCGGCGTCGCCATCCATGTCTTCAACCATCGCGACGTCGCGGGCATCCTGGCGATGATCCGCACGCTTGGCGCGCTGGTCGACGCGGCGGATCGCGCCGATCAACTGGCTGCCGGCTATGAGGAGCGCCTTGCACGTATCGCCTCGGCTGCCCGGCCCTCGCCAAAACCAAAGGTCTATTTTGAGGAATGGGACGATCCCCTGATCAGCGGCATCGGCTGGGTCTCCGAGCTGATCGAAATCGCCGGCGGCGAAGACATCCTGCCGAAGCTGCGGTTTCAGCAGGCCGCAAAGGACCGGATCATCTTGCCGGATGTCGTGCGCACAGCCGCACCCGACGTGATCCTGGCGTCGTGGTGCGGCAAGAAGGTCGTGCCGGATAAAATCAGGAAGCGGCCGGGCTGGAGCGAGATTCCGGCGGTGCGCAACGACCGTATTGTCGAAATAAAATCACCGCTGATCCTGCAGCCCGGCCCCGCCGCTCTGACCGACGGGCTGGACGCCATCGTGAAGGCGTTGTGGCCGGAGTGACGGCGCGACGAGTAAATTGCACAGGACATCTCAACCGTCATGCCCGGCCTTGTGCCGGGCATCCACGTCTTACCTGCGCGGATGCGAAGACGTGGATGGCCGGGACAAGCCCGGCCATGACGAATCCAACTCGACCTCTTATCAAACGCGCAAACTACACCCGCTCCACCCCGCACCACTCCGCAATGAACAGCGCGGTGGCCTTGGTGGACTTCCGCAACGAGTCCAGATCGACATATTCGTTGAAGCCGTGCATCGCAGCGCCGCTGGCGCCGAAGCACAGGCTCGGAATGTTGTAGTACAGCCCATAAAACCGGGTGTCGGTGAGCGCGGTGAAGACGAGGTCCTGCACCGCACCGCCATAGACCTCGCGATAGGCCTTGCCGAAGGCTGCTTCAGCCTCCGCCGAATCCTTCAGTTCATAGCCTTCCGACAGAAACCCCGACCATTCCACCTCGGGCGGGTTATTGGAGAGGAAGCGATGATCGCGCGCCGCCGCCGAGACGCAGGCGAGAAGCTCGGCCTGGCAATCGGCAACCGACCAGCCCGGCAATATCGCGATCCGGCAATCGACATCGCACCACGCCGGCACGCTGGAGGCCCAGTCGCCGCCCTTGATGATGCCGGGATTGAAGTTGATCGGATGCGTCACCGCCTTGAAGTGGGAATCGCTCCTGGCGCGCTCGTTCCAATCGGCCTCGAGTTGTTGCAGCGCCTGGATCAGATGGTAGGCCGCCGTGATCGCATTGGAACCGGCACCGGCTTCGAATACGTGCACGGGGTGGCCGCGTACTTTCAGGCGAAACCAGATCACGCCGACCTGCGAGCGCACCATCTGACCGGATGTCGGCTCGGGGATGAAGCAGGCGTCGGCGCGATAGCCGCGCTGCAAGGTCGAGAGCGCACCGACGCCGGTGCTCTCCTCCTCGATCACGGACTGGAAGTGAATCCGGCCGGTCGGATTCAGCCCTGCGGACTTGATCGCGTCGATCGCATAAAGCGCGCCGATCGTGCCGGATTTCATGTCGCAAGCACCGCGGCCGTACATCCTGCCGTCCTTCACCACAGGCGAGAACGGCGGCGTCTCCCACATGTCGAGCGGCCCGGCCGGCACCACGTCGCAATGGCCCTGCAGGATCAGCGACTTTCCGGCGTTGTTTCGGGGCCGGTAGGTGCCGACCACCGTGCGTGCTTTGGAGAAATCATGCTCGATCGGGCCGAAGCCGCGCAGATCCTTCAACTCGCTGACATCGATATGCCAGTCGTCGACCTCGTAGCCGCGCTGCCGCAGAAGATCGCCGATCATGTCCTGGCACGGCCCTTCGGCGCCCCGGGTCGAGGGGATCGCGACAAAATCCTTCGTGGTGGCAAGCTGCGCGTCGAAACTAGCGTCGACGGAATCGAGGATTTTTCGCCTGGTATCGCTGGCGTTCATTTACGTGACCTGATCCCGTCCCGTTGTCGCTTTCAGAATCGCGGCCGCGCCCATACACTGCGCGGTGAAGTTTCGCGCATGGAGACACGGATGCAAGGCAACCGCAATATCCTGTATCTGATCATCGGCGCGCTGGTCGTCGCGGTAGGGGTGCTCGGCTACAATCTCTACCAGACCAAGAAGGAACCGGAAGGCCTGCAGATCAATCTCGGCCCGAACGGCCTGAAGATACAGAGCAAGTGAAACAGGCTGCCCGGCAGATCATGAAGGCCTCACACATCATAGATTTCTCGTTGTTGCTTGGCGTGTTCGCGCTGATTGCGTCAACAACATCGGTGACGGCCGAGCAGGTATCGCGCGAGCAGGACATCGTCAATCTGCGGCTGGGTCAGCGGATTCTCGTCGATGACGGGTCGTGTCCCGCCGGCCAGATCAAGGAAGTCTCCGGCACCAGAATGACCGCCAACGGAATCCTCCGCACGCAAAAATGTGTTCCACGCCTTGGAACCAGGAAATGATCGCCTACCAGCTTCCGTAATTACCGACCAGCCCGCGCCACACCGCATCCCGCTCCCGCGCCAGCGGTTCCTTGCCGACGCTGGCGTTCTTCGCGACAGCGGTGATCACCATCACGAGCTTGAGTTCGGGATCGACGAAGATCGACTGGCCGTAGACGCCGAGCAAGGCAAACCTTCGCTTCTCGCCCGGAAAGGACCAGAACTGGTAGCCGTATCCAAAATACGGCGTGGCTCGCCTTGGGGCGAACGCATCGGGTTGCCGGTGCCAGTCGGTCGCTTCGAGCAGATAGTCCTTCGGCACCACCTGCCTTGCGCCGACCGCGCCATCATTGGCCAACAGCACACCAAGGCGCCCATAGTCGCGCAGGGTCGCATTGAAGCTTCCCGAGGCGATCTCGGTACCGTCGCGGGACCTGATCCAGGTGGCATCGGCCTCCGCGCCCATCGGCTGCCACAGCCGTTCGGTCAGGTACTCGCTGAGCGTGGTTCCGGTCACCGCGCGCAGCAGCACGGCCAGGATGACGGTCTCGCTCGAGGCGTAGTGAAAGCGCGTGCCCTGCTCGGCTTCGCGATCCCTGAACGCACGCAGCGCTTCGATCGACCCCTGCGAACCGCGAAGGATCGCGAACCGCGTCAGGTCGTCCTTGCCGTCATAGACCTCCTTGAACGCGACGCCGGACGACATCTTCAGGACATTCCGGATCGACGTCTCCCCATAGGGACATGCCGGCAAGCTTCGGCACGTATTTGGCGACCATATCGTCCAGCGAAGCAATTTTGCCTTCGGCAAGCGCCATCCCGACCGCGATGCTGACAAGCGATTTCGCCATCGAATGCGAAACAAAGCGATCCTCCGGCTTGCGATCATATTGATAGCGCTCAAGCAGGATTTGACCGTCCTTGATCACCAGCAGGCCGGTGACACGCTGGCGTGCGAGAAAATCATCAAGCGCGTAGGTGCGGTCTTCGAACCGGTACTCGAACTTCGGTATGTCGGCGGCAGCAGGAAGCGGCAGCGGCGAAGCGGCCTTCGTCAGGGTGTAGTGGGGCAGCAGCTTGTCGAGATTGCTGAACGATCCGACCCGCACGCTCTCGTCATAGAACCAGCTGCTGCGGGTGCCGATCGGATAGCCCGCTGCCTTGCCCAGGCGCTCCTCGTCGGGCGCGGCCGCCGCAGAGGACGTCAGCGCCACAAGCGCTGTGAACAGCAGAATGATTCGACTTGATTGCATTCACTCCCTCACGCCGTGCGGTTTGGCTTTATCCCTGCCCGAAGGCAAGCACGTAACCGTTGCAGGCGCGCCAGGAGTTCGCGCGAACAACCGTCGGCGACCACGGTACGGATGGGAGCGTCGACGTCAGACTGTGGAGAAGCGGCGGTCTAGTTCGTGGCCGGCTCGAACATGCATTGCAGCGTCGGCTTGGCGATCTTGGTGAAGGTCGCGCCGATCTCGGATTGTTTCGATGCCGGCACCCACTCGGTCTCGATGGTGGGCACGCCGGTCTCGCTGATGCCGCGCAGCAGGGCTTCGCGGAGGTCGCTGTCTTCGACCATGGCAGCCGCATGATCGTGCAGGCAACCGCAAACGGATTCGGGATGCGCCCAGCGTCCCACCATATGCGGCGCGCACAGGCGGACGAATTCGCCGCGTGGATCGGGAAGCTTCGGGACGGATCGGAATTGAATCTGCTGCACCTGCGTCTGCTGGATTTGGGCCTGCGCCGAACCAGCCAGAACCAGCGACGCAACGATCACCGCGGCACGTGTACCCAAAAGCATGTGGCCTCACCAACAACTTTCCGGTGTTTCAGTCGACCGCGTCTCAGCGGGCAGCAACAACGATGGAATTGGCAGCCGGACTGCCGATCGCGGACCCGGTATAGGCGAAGGTGCCGACGCCCGGCAGACTATTGTCCATCGAGCCGGCGATCGATGGGCCAGCCAGCACGAAGGCGAAGGCAAGAAGAAAGCTCAGGGTTCGCATTTGACTGTCTCCGGTTTGGTCACCGGCGTTGTCCACCGCGTCGTTACCCGGCTTGATAACCATCTGGCGTTTCCAAAGTTCTGCGCCAAAGCCTAAAATGGTTTCATTGCCCAGGAGAATTGTTTCGTCGCCCGAATTCGACGAAACAATACTCAGAAAAACTGAATGGTTTCAATCAAGTGCTGCTAAAGCCGAACTTCGGACCCTGTGAGCCCGGTCGTTCACTGGCCCACCTCGGCCACCAGCCGAAGCCGCCTTCGACTTCTTAACCTTTCTCTGGTGGAAGAAGCGCCATGGCCATTCGACGGCCGTGAACCGAAGCATCCGCCCGGCCAACTCAATCAAACGGCGTGCAACTTTTTTGGCAGTTGCGCGTTGTGATTGAACCTCAATAAAGGATTCCAGTCGTGGGCAATGGCAACATCAATGTTGGCAGCAAAACCCCGACCCGCAAACCTTCCGAACCGCAGATCGATTTGCAAAATCCTCTGCAAATCCCTCTGAAAGCGGAACGGCCGAAAAACTGCGGCGCGATGGCGGAACAGCGCGGCGACAGCAGCCGCGGCAACGAATCGGCCCCGCAAAAATTCGTACAACTGGTGGGCTGTCGCGACCCTAATTCCCGGCCTGAGCCGTGGGTCCGCCCGCGCCCGGCACCGGTAAAGCGGTAAATCG
Source organism: uncultured Alphaproteobacteria bacterium (assembly GCA_963778925.1). GTDB lineage: Bacteria > Pseudomonadota > Alphaproteobacteria > Rhizobiales > Xanthobacteraceae > Bradyrhizobium. The sequence continues at coordinate 16,606 of CAVZWE010000008.1, forward strand.
GACAGCGTTCACTGAATGAACTCGCCGCATTTCTGAACCGCGGTGTCAGGGGCTCCCCACGGCATGATCGGTACCGAGGAGGTCGAATTCTTCGGCGAGCCTTCGATCAGTTTGTCCGAGTAGACCATGTAAACCAGCACGTTGCGCTTGGCATCGCAGCCCCGCACGATCTGCATCTTCTTGAAGAACAGCGAGCGGCGCTGCCGGAACATGTCGTCGCCCTGCTCCATCTTGCCCTTGAAATGGATCGGGCCGATCTGGCGGCAGGCCAGCGAAATATCCGAGACTTCCTCGGCAACCCCGAGCCAGCCCTTCACGCCACCCTTCTCCGGCACAGTGAAATGGCAGGCCACGCCCTCGACCTCGGGGTCGTCGACGCCATAGGTCGCAAGCTTGTCGTTCGGGGTGAGCCACTTGAATACGGTCGAACGGCGGAAAATAAGGTCCGGCTCGTCGGCGGCAAACACTGGCGCAGCCGGCCACACCGCCAGCGCCAGTAGCAGCAAAGCCAGAGGTTTCCACCTCGTGTCATAGAGCGTTAGGGCTTTGCGTGTCATGTCTGTCTCCGTTAGCGCTTCCACCCATGTAGGTGTGGGGAAGCCCCGCAGGAAGGCCGTCGGGAGCGGGGTGCTGCCGGCGGTTTAACGAAGTGTGAGGCTTTTTTGTTACGCTCGGGCCGAAAACCCCGGGTATGAGAAGCCCTACGCTAGTGAACGCGTATCTCGTCTGCAACACTAAATAGCGATAACTGGGATTCGAGGATGAAAGGCGTGAGCGAGCAAAGCACTTCTGTTGCGACCCGACGGCTCTGGCGAGTGGCCGTCTTGGCGGCAGCCGGTGCGATCGGCAGCGCCACGCAGGCGGAAGCGGCGCTGTATTATTGGTCGAATTCCGACTCGGGATATTGGCTCCCCGGGCCGATGGTTCAGCCGCGGCGGCACAAGCCGCATCATCATCAGGCAAAGAAGATCGAGGCGCCTGAAAACGAATCGGCCAAACCGCAGGGGCCGCTGATCATCGCGATCTCCATCGAAAAGCAGAACCTGAGGATTTACGACGCCAACGGATTCTTCGCGGAAACGCCGATCTCCACCGGCATGAAGGGGCATCCAACGCCGATGGGCGTTTTCAGTGTCATCCAGAAGCAAAAGTTGCACCATTCCAACATCTATAGCGGCGCGCCGATGCCGTATATGCAGCGGATCACCTGGTCCGGCGTCGCCATGCATGCGGGCGTACTGCCCGGCTATCCGGCCTCGCACGGCTGCATCCGCATGCCGATGGCCTTTGCCGTAAAGATGTGGAACTGGACCAAGATGGGCGCGCGGGTCACCATCACCCCTGGCGAGATCACGCCTTCCAGTTTTTCGCATCCGCTCCTCGTGGCGCAGAAGGTCGTGCCGGCCCCGAGTGCCGAGCCGCAAGCCGACACGCCGGCAGCCCCCAAGTCCGACAAGGCGTCCGAGGCCGATACGCCGATCAAGCCGGCGATTTCGGTTGCAAGTCTCGACCTGCGATCGACGATTGGGCACGGTGACGGCGCAAGGCCTGATCCCACGCCGCTGCGCGATCAGACCCATACGGCCGACGCCGGGGATATGACCGCAGGAAATGCCCCGGTCACGATGACCGATGCGACGCCATCCGCCGGCAACGCATCCGAGGAGGCCGCCGCCGCAAAATCCGAGCTTACAAAATCCGAAGCCGAAGCTGCCGCCAAGCCCGGGGAAATCGTATCTTCCGACGACAAGCCCCCCGAGCCCAAGTCAGCCGAAACCACGACTGCCGAAACCAAGCCGGCTGCGACCGGTACGCCTGGCCAGGACGGCAAGAAGCCGGAAGAGGCCCAGGCTACCACACCATCGAACAGCAATTCAGCGAACGCCGCAACGTCCGCGACGGGTAGCCTGAACGCCGAAGCCGGCGCCCGCGACAAGCCCGACGCGAAAAAGATCGAGGCCAGGGCGAATGACGTCAAAGCAGAGGCCTCGCAACCCGATGCGCCCAAATCTACCGAAAAGCCTGACGCAAGCGTCAAGGCGATAACGGACGTCAGCCCAGGCGTTCCCGATGTAAAAAAGGACCAGGCCCGCTTGCCCGATCCCGCGAAGCCGGCCGCCTCGAAACCGGCTCCGGCAATGGCAGCCGCGCCCAAGCGCAGCGGCCAGATCGCAGTGTTCATCAGCCGCAAGGATTCAAAGCTCTATGTGCGGCAGAATTTCGCGCCGCTGTTCGACGTCGCCGTGACGATCGCGCCCAGCGACCGGCCGCTGGGAACCCACGTGTTCACCGCGCAGGTCGACAGGGATGACGCCAATGTCCTGCACTGGTCGGTGGTCTCGCTCCCGGTGCCCAGCCGGTACGCCGAGCGGCGTGACGAGGACGAGCGCATCTCGCGCAGGCGGAAGACCGTGAGCGCGGTCGAGATGAAACCGTTGCCGGTACCGGACAGCCCCGCCGAGGCACTGGATCGCCTGACCATCCCGCTGGATGCCATGGCGCGAATTACCGAAGCGCTCTCGACCGGCGCCTCGATCATCGTCTCCGACCAGGGCATCACTGCCGGCGAAACCGGCGAGGGAACGGATTTCATCGTTTCGCTGCGGTAGTCTCGACGATCCCGGCGACAAGCCCGCTGGCGGCCGGTCGCTTTGCGCCGGAGGCTGGGCTAAAAGACCGCCGGCATGAACCAGCTTTCCAACCCGGCATCGATAACCGAGCCGAAGATCATTGCTGCGCGCGACGCCTTCGACCGGCTGATGTTCCTCAGCTGGCGATCCGGATTGGCGGCGGTGGCCGCAGGCCTTGCGGCGTCGTTTTTTCTGTTCGGCTATGCGCTGGTCTACTGGCGCAACGCCGACATGGATTTCATGGTGATCTACAACGCGCTTGCCCTCAATGACGGCAAGCCGCAGCTATTCTTCGATCACACAGCCTACATCATCATCCTGTCGGTGAAATACTGGTTCAGGTTGCTGCACAGTCTCGGCCTGCTCGACGCCTGGTCGCTATCAGCCATTCCGTCAGCGTCAGATGTCGCTGCCTTCGATGCCGCCATGACCAGCGCCGTGCGCGCCGGGCGCCTTCTGGCCTTTCTGATCGCAACCTCCTGCGTGCTGATTTTCGCGGGCCTTCTGCGTCGCATCGTGCGGGATTGGCGCGTTGCGATGCTCGCGACCCTTGCTTTTGCACTCTCCGGCGGCATCACCGTGCATTTGCGGATATTGCGTAGCGAGCTTGTCGCGGCCTGTCCGGTCATCTTTGCGCTGATGATCCTGATCGTGGCCGGACGCCGCGCCAGCATCGCGCGTCCGCTGTGGGTCGCGGCCGCAGCGGGATTATGCGTGCTCGGGCTCGAGAACAAGGTGCAGGCGATCCTGCTGATCGGTTTGCTGCCGCTGCTGGTGATCCCCTTCGGAAGCGCTGGCAGCGCCAGCGTCGCGTTCTGGCACGATACGCGGTCAAGCTGGCTGGCCGCGGGCCTGGCTGCCGCCGCAGCCGGGTTGGCGGCATGGACCGCATGGCCGCTCATTGTCACAGGCTTCGACCGCGCCCTGCTCGATGCCGCGCACTTCCATCCGCTGTTCGCCGGCCGTTTCGGCGTCTACCAGGCGGCGCTCGCGGTCCTGATCGCCGCCTGCATGACCGCCTTTGCCCTGATCTGGAACATCAGCGCAGCCGAGACGCTGGCGTCGATGGCAGCCGTCGCTGCCGGCGCGCTGGTCATGCTGCTGCTGCTCGATCTCCAATACGACGCCGGCAACGTGATCGCCGTGTTCAACCCGCTGGAAAAAATGCTGACCTTTACCGACATCAACACCACCGATGTCGCCAACGGGTCGAGCCTGTCGGCCATTGTGTTGCTGCTGCTCGATGGCGTTGCATCGGTTCTGGCGCGCTACAGCTTCGTGCTGCACTCCTCACCGCGCCCGACCGTGTTCCTGACCTGGCTGATCGTCCCCGGCATTGTCTTTGCGTGGCGGCGCGGCGAAAGGCAGGCCGCGATCCAGGCGCTCGTGCTGCTGCTGGCCGCGATCGGGATCGACGCACTCGGCGTCCGCCGCGGGCTCAAATCCGAATATTTCATCTTCACCGACCCGTTGATTATTCTGGCAGGTGCCGTTCTGCTCGATTCCCTGACCGAACTGCGCTTTCGCAAGTGGACCTATCCGGTCGTCATCACCCTGATTGGACTGCATTTTGCCGTCGGCCAGGCCGAGCCGATAAGATACGTCTTCATGCGCGGAGGGCCGCAACCGATATGCGAGTGGAATCAGTTTTACCTTCCGCTGCTGCCGCTGCCCTGGTGCAGCTTGCCGCCGGTGCGGCCATAACGGCTTGTTGAGAAGCCCCCGCCCGTCGGCTGGGCTACGCTGGCGGCATCGGAATCGTGCCGATTGGTTAGAGGGAGAACGGCGATGATGAACCGCAGGACCATCATCACGGCGGCGCTGGCATCGGTCGCGGGCGCGGTCTCGACACGGACAGCTCTTGCCCAGGCGGCGATGAGCCGGATTACCGCCTATGCCTTTTCGTTTCCGGCATTGCAGGGCGGCGATATCAGGCTTGCCGAGTATGCCGGCCGGCCGCTGCTGGTCGTCAACACGGCCTCGTTATGCGGCTACACCCCACAATATGCGGGCTTGCAGGAATTATGGACCGAGTTTCACGGCCGCGGCCTGATGATTGTCGGCGTCCCCTCGAACGATTTCGGTGCTCAGGAACCGGGCGGCGCCACCGAAATCGCCGAGACCGCGCAGCACCAATACGGCGTTACCTTTCCGATTGCGGCGAAAGCCGTCGTCAAGGGCCCAAACGCGCATCCGTTCTACAAATGGGCGGCGGACGCGCGCCCGAAGGATGTCCCGCGCTGGAATTTCCACAAATATCTGATCGGCCGCGACGGCTACATTGCCGAGGTATTCCCCGAGACCGTCGAACCCAGGGATTCGCGGGTCAAAATCGCCATCGCCCGGGTGCTCGCGGAGAGCTGACGCCCGGAGATTCCCACAGCAAATCAACCGGTTCGGCGGACAAATCGCCCCATAAGAGCCGTTGCCGTGGCGGCGCAGGTCCAACTAGGCTATTATCTCGTCAGGGGCGGAAATGGCTCGGGCGACGGCATAAAGGCCGGGGCCGGGCACGGGATCAGCTTAAGGGAACAACACGATGCGTGTCGCGGCAGGATTGATCTTCGCAGGCGTGGTTTCTCTATGCGCGTCGGGCGCGGCATGGTCGCAGACCCCTGCTCCCAAGGGCGCGGCAGCCCCGCAGGCAGCGGCACCTCCGCAGGCGGCAGCAGCGCCCGCGGCAACGCCTGCCCCCGCGAAAGTGCCTTGCGCCAACCCCAATGCGCTGGGCATCGCCCGCGTCGTCGAGATCGACACCACCGGCGGACCCGGTTTCGGCTTCGAGCACTTCAAGCAACTCGACTTCCTGCGCGACCATGAAGTGGTGCTCACCTTCGACGACGGCCCGTGGCCGCTCAATACGCCCTCGGTGCTGAAGACGCTGGCGGACGAATGCACCACCGGCATCTTCTTTCCGATCGGCAAGCACTCGACCTATTATCCGGAAATCCTCAAGCAGGTTCTTGCAGCCGGCCACACCATCGGGTCGCACACCTGGTCGCATGCCACCCTGACCAACAAGAAGCTCACCGAAGACCAGCGCAAGGAAGAGATCGAAAAAGGTTTCAGCGCGGTGAAGTGGGCCCTGGGCGGTGTTTCGCCCTCGCCGTTCTTCCGCTTCCCGGCGCTGCAGCATCCACCGGAAATGGTGACCTATCTCGGCACCCGGAACGTCGCGATGTTCTCCTGCGACCTCGACTCCTTCGATTTCAAGGCGCGCAATCCGCAGCAGGTGATCGACGTCACCATGAAGAAACTCGACAAGCTCGGCAAAGGCATCATCCTGATGCATGATTTCCACAAGCACACCGCCGAAGCCCTGCCCGATCTGCTGCATAAACTGAAAGCCGGCGGCTACAAGGTCGTCAAGATGATCGCCAAAACCCCGGTGGAAACCATCGCGCAATATGACGACGAAGTTCTCAAGGACGCCAAATTGCCGACCGTGAGCTCGCGGCCAGTTTCCAGCGTGGTGCAGACGATTTCAGAATAAGCTTCGCCCGCGCGCGATGCCGGGTCTGCGCATCGACGGCTATGTCATCGTATCGGCGGACGGCATGCTGGCGAACGCCGCCCATGTGATGCCAGACGAATTGAGGTTCGAGGGCGACAAGCAATTCTTCAGCGCCGCCCTCGATCGCGCCGATCTGATCGTGCACGGCCGCCATTCCTACGAAGACCAGCCCAACTCACCGCGGCGAAAGCGACTAATCCTGACGAGGAAGGTCAGCGCGATTGCGCCCGATCCGTCCAACGCCAACGCCGTCTTGTGGAATCCCGCGGGCGCTTCGTTCGAAGCGGCTTGCGATTTCGCCGGCGTGCGTTCCGGCATCGCTGCGATCATCGGCGGACCGGACGTGTTCGGAATGTTCATGGACCGCTACGATACATTCTGGCTCTCGGAGGCCCCAAAGGTGCGGCTAGCGGGCGGCGAGCCCTGCTTTCCCGGCGTGCCCCGGCATTCGCCGCAGGAGATCCTGGCCGCGCACGGGCTGAGCGCGGGCAAGCCCCGGATGCTCGATCGCGCCAACGGCGTCACCGTCACGCCCTGGCGGCGAGTGGCCTAGATCATGATCCGACATGAGGTCTTGCACCTTCTCTTGCACCCTCATGGGTGAGGAGCGCGGCAACGCCCCGTCTCGAACCACGAGGCCATGGCCGCATTCTTACGGATTTGGATTTCAAACAGCCTAACACCGTCATTGCAATGACACCCGCTTCTTCTCCCCTCCCCCGCGAAGCGGCGGGGATGGGTCGGGGGTGGGGGGCGGCGCCGCATACTCCGAAGCCGCGTTTCCTGCTGATAGACCCCCCACCCCCGACCCCGGATCAAGTCCGGGGCGGGCTCCCTCCCCGCCACGCGCAAGGCGCGTGGAGGGAGGGGGGCTTACGTGACACAGCCCCACGATCTCGCCGCACGTTTTCGCGCGAGTTTTGATATGAACTCCTGCCCTTGAAAAATTCAGAGGGCGCAGGGAATGCCGGGCGCACGATGCGCCCGCAGCCTTGTGTGCAAAGTGATAAAAGCACACAAGCATAGTCACCACGGTCACACCGGAAACACCCAGCATTCCCCGCGCAATGGTTTACGGCTTATTCTGTGCTCTCCCCGGTGACCGGGCTCTTTTGCCACCGTCGCCTGCGCTCCTTAGCGCAGACTTGACGCCAGCGTCGGGGCGTCAGGACCACACGGCTTTGCCGTCCGCAGGCCGCGCGCTCGTCAGGAGCGCTGCTTGCGTCCACCGCATCCCGCCCCGCGTTCGTGACGTTGCGCAACGCCCCTCTGTGGGACAGGACGGGGCGATTTGTAAATTTGATTTGCCCGACGCCCAAAGCGAAATATTTTTGCGCGCGGGGCTGGACAGCAGCAAAGTCACCAGCCGGGCTGATTTGCCCGTCGGGCAGTGAGCGGCACATCGTGTCGCTTCACATTAGGGTGTAAACCCAAAAATTCAGAATGATCGGCGGACGTCCGCTTTGGAGCGCGGACTTTAGAGCCTGTTTCAACTGAGTTGAATCAAGCTCTAGCGTTATCTTTTTGTTTGAGCATGATCTTTTCGGAAAACCGGTCTCCACTCTTCCGGATCATGCTCTAGTCGGAAATCGCGCCATGTCCGTTTTGTGCCGACAACAGACCTCGTCGGCGCGCGGCAGCACCGCCGAGAGGCTTCAGAAAATGGCGGGTAGCCCTACGGCCTGAGCGCCGGCCGGCACCGGATTAAAATCAAGAACCGCAAGCATCCCACAACGAGTCGTGTGGCGGTCATGGGGACTTATCCCAATGTGGAGATGAAACGGCAAGGCTCGCGCCCATCCCGAACTCACGTGTGAGCTTCCGATCGGTCTTGAACAACCGTTGTGCAGCCTCGACGTTCGTGGCGCAGCGCTCGAGCCAGCGAGCCACGAGAAAATCAACCCGCGCGGCAAATCGCAGCTGAGCCGCTGCCAGCACAAGCCTGCCGTCAAAGCTCTGGTCGGATGGTCTCTTGACGTCGTTGCGGGCGTTCATCTTGCCCTCCTGCCGGTTCGGCGGAGGGAACGGCCCTGCGCCGAGAGTTACACTCTTGCTTTGCGGATCAGCCCTGCTTCGAGCTGAAAATTCGAACCCCATGTCATCACGGACATGCACGACCAATCGGTCAGCCGAATAAGCGGCCGGACGCGGGCGGCAGTCTCTGCGATGTATGTGCGTGCTTTGCGCATCACGGTCCTCAAGAGTGCGGGCAGTTTCACCCGCGGCGAATGTCATGATCTAAGCGCAGAGAAAATTCAGCGCGTCAAATGTTTTGTGTTCACGAGATACGGAATTGTCGCGTGCCAGCAATTTTCGAACGCCGGCGCGGCCGGCTGGGTTCGAAAATTTCAGGCGGTGGTCAATTAGCGGAAGTGGCGGTTTACCTCCGCTATGTCCTGTCTACCCCGGAAGCAGACATCAGACGGAGGGATCGGTATGTCCGTTAAGTGCCGATAACGGAAGCCGGACGATTCACTCGATCAGCTCATCGGCGCGGCCGGTGCTCATTTTCGCATCGCGAAGAAGGCGCTGATCTCGGGCGCCGGAGACTTGATCTCGACCACAACGGAGTCTTCGATGGCCTCCAATCCGTGGAGGACTCCTTTGGGGTGCCGGCAAACATCGCCAGAGCCCATGATGAATTCATCCGAGCCGACAGTCGATTTCACTTTGCCTTTCACAACGTAGGCAATCGATTCGTGCGTGTGGGTGTGAAGCGGGGCGCCGACTCCCGCCGCATAGTGGATCTCAAGGAATGTCATTTCCTCACCCTTGATAAGCGGCTTGACGAGCAAGTTGCCGCCATACACCGTCTTTCCCTCGACGGCGCTTACCGCCACAGCCTCGACGTCAGCATTTCTCGACTTGATCACACTGGCCTCCCTTGGGTAACAACCCAAATCAATAGGAAACGATTAGTGCCGCAACGGCACCTCAACTCCCTACAACATTTTAGCGGGCAAAATAAGTTACCCCATTAGTTATGAAGAACGCCGGGCCCGTGCCTAATCGAAGTACATGGTTTCGCAGTGTACGAAGTCCGGCGTTGGGTCAAAAACGGAAGTCGTGGCCTTTCGGCGGGATGTCTGCTTTGCCCCGGTGAGCGGACATCGTCAGGCTGTCTCGGTATGTCCGAAAAGTGCCAAGAACAGGCATGCACAGCTATTCGAGTACCTCGTTGACGCGGGTAAACAGGTCGGAGGCATGCTGAAACTTGAGGGCCTTAGTGGGCCAGCAATGAGCAAGGTTGGTGGCGCGCCGATCCCAACTGCTTTGCCGTCCTGTTTCCACCGCCCAGGATTTGGGCTAGCAGCGGTCGACGCTATTCCGCACGCCGGAGAAGCGGCGAGCATGGCTGCGCCGTCCGATCAGAAGTCGACAATACTTCAGAATTGTCATTCAATGGTGGCTGGGTGGGGAATAGTGATGCGAAGATTTATTCTGCTGGGAATTTTGTGCGCACTGTCGATTGCCGGAGGACAGGCTCGCTGCGAAGACCGCCCGCCGCCCTGGGCCTATCCGATCAATCCGCCGGATTTCAAGCCGCCGCCCGATGACGGCAAGCCGAGGCAAGTGCCAGGCAGTTCTGCGTCCTATACCGTCCCGCAAACCCGCGATCGTTTTCTAGCGCCTGACTGGCATCCCGGCGATCATCCGCAAATGCCGGAGATCGTCGCGCGCGGCAGAAAGCCCGACGTATTCGCCTGCGGCTTTTGCCATCGGGCGAATGGCCCGGGGGGCCCCGAAAACGCCAGCCTCGCCGGGCTTTCGGCAGCCTATATCAAGCAACAGATGGCGGATTTCAAGAATGGCTCGCGCAAAACCTCCGTAGCAGAACGCGTGCCACCGCAATTGATGATCGCGCTCGCCAAAGCTGCTTCCGGTGAAGAAGTGCAAGCTTCCGCGGAGTATTTTGCTGGACTAAAGCCGTCGCCACTAATCAAGGTCGTCGAAACCGCTACCGTGCCGAAGACCTATGTCGCCGGATGGTTTCTAGCCGATGCGAACACCGGTGAACGCGAGCCGATCCGCAGCCGTATTATCGAGGTGCCCGAAGACGTCGTTCAATTCGAGAACCGCGATGCGCGATCCCGCTTTATCGCCTACGTTCCGGCCGGAAGCATCAAGCAGGGCGAGGATCTCGCTGCAAAGGGAAGTGCGGGTCCAGCCACACAATGCATCAATTGTCACGGCCCGGGCCTCAACGGGCTTGCAGACGTGCCCGGAATCGCCGGCCGTTCCCCCAGCTACATCGTTCGACAGCTCTACGATTTTAAGCACGGTGCGCGAACGGGAAACGGCAGCGAATTGATGAAGCCGGTAGTAGAAGCGCTGACCCTGGACAACATGCTCGCACTCGCAGCCTATGCTGCCTCGCTTCCGCCCGGAACTGGCTCGAAATAAACGGCCGAATCCGGCGTCCTATCCCAAGTGGTGCCAAGCCCCAAACATTATTGGAGCCGTAATCGCTAGAGCAAGCCTGTATGTCAGCGCGATGACCGCTCTGGTCGGGTAGGATCGAGGCGCGGATCGGGCTTCGAATGATGCCGACGTTTCCTCGATCCCCCCTATCATTCCGTACGGCGAGTTTTCCCCAGTACGGCTGGAAGGCTGACTGTCCAGGCGGTGCCTTCCTGGGTGATCGGCGGCTTAAGCCTGCTCCCGGCATCCGCCGTCCGCCATCCAGTTTGCATCCACCCTTCGTGCATTTCGTGGTCGCTACGGTGGTCCGCTCTGTGTCGGGCCTGAGGACTCGATCATGCACCGCCATGCGGTGGAATACTCCACCTACCCCAGGGGCCCTCGCTCGGGTCCGGGTTGTAGTGTCCCGGTCCGTCATCACTTAATCGGCCCCATCCGCCCCACTCGCAGGCACATCGCGATTTCACCGCATAGCGGCTTATACGCGATGCCTTCGCTGTGCGGGAGCGCCTAGGCGACCCGCGAGTGGTTCCGAACTTTCACTGCACATTCCTTCCTGGCATGCCGTCCTCTCCGACCCCGGGGAGTCCAACATCGATATGTTCCAGAACTTCGATGCCGACATGGCCTTCGCCGTTTGACCACCGGCTCGGCACTCCCGACACTCCCGCAATCCGTTCCGCGCGGGTTTCCGATTTCGTGGCTTCACTGGTTCGCTTCCGCTACGGCCTGCCAGGTTGCTCGCCCCCCTGTACGGATCGGACTGGATCGCCCAGCCTTCGGGGACTTTTACTTCCAGGCTTTCAACGGATCAGTCTCCCTCTCCGTTGCTGGATATAACTACAACAGTAGCTGGATCTCCTTCTGTTGGCGGGACTTGCACCCGCTGGAATGGCAGCTAGCTTCGCTGCACGGTCAAAAACGGAAGTGTCCCCGCCCGCCCGGCACGTCCGTTCTGCCCTCAAGAGCAGACATCGTCGGGCCGCCAGATCAATTCTGCTTCGTGCCAATATCAGAAATCGGCGGACGTCACTCGATAACCTTGTCGGCTCGCTGTTGTAGGGGCGTGGATACATCGAGGCCGAGGGCCTTGGCCGTCTTCATATTGATGACCAACTCGAACTTGACGGGGGCCTGTACCGGAAGCTCGCTCGGCTTCTCGCCCTTGAGGATACGATCAATATATGTCGCCGCGAGCCGAAACGAATCGCGCTGTTCATTTCCGTATGACAGCAGACCGCCAAGTTCGGGGAAGAAACGCCACGGATATACTGTCGGCAGCCCGTAACGGGCAGCCAGAGAGACGATCTCCACGCGATGGACGTTCAGGAACCCATCCGGCATCACGAGCAGGCCAGTGTTGGGTTCACGAGCCTGTGCAGCAAAGATGCCTTCGAGATCGAAAGCGTTGTGAACCGGTGCGGCGATTGCTTCCATCGCGAAGGACGGGGCGGCGGCTTTGAATGGGTTGAGGTAAATATCGGCATATGGCGTCGTTGCCGGATTGAACAAGAAAGCTGCCCGTTTGACGCGCGGTGCAATCTCCTTGAGCAGCTCCAGCCATTTGCTGGCGATCGTTGGCTCCATAACGATGAAACCGGTAGCGTTGCCGCCGGGCCGCGCCAGGCTCTTTACGAACCCGCTTCCGACTGGATCGGCAACAATCACAAAAATGACCGGAACGGTACGCGTTTGCTCCAGCATCGTTGCGGTCGGCGGTGTGTTTTGCGTAAGAATGACGTCGGGCTGCATCGCGATGAGTTCATTCGCAGATCGTTGCCTCACCTCCGCATCGTCGAGCGCCCCCCAGCGAGCGTCGATTTTAATATTGCGGCCCTCCTTCCACCCCAGCTTCTGGAGTTCCTCTCTGAACGCGGCCAAATAGTCCTGAAATTCGGGGTCGGTTTCAGCGTGCGCCATGAGCACACCAACGCGTCGCATTCGTTCTGCCTGCTGCGCACGTGCAGTGAGCGGAAGGCTAGCCGCGCCGCCCAGAAGTGTGATGAATTCGCGCCGCTTCATTCGATCACCTCGTCGGCGCGGCCGAGCAGCGAAATTGGAACAGTGATACCGAGTGCTTTTGCGGTCTTGAGGTTGAGGAATAGCTCAACTTTCGTGGCCTGCTGCACCGGCAGATCGGAAGGTTTCTCGCCCTTGAGGATGCGGCCAGTGTAGATGCCCACTTGGCGAAATGCATCAGCAAGACTGGTTCCATAGCTTATAAGTCCACCGGCCGCGGCGAACTCCCGAAACTCGTAGATCGCAGGAACCTTGTGAGCGAACGTCAGCTCGCCGAGCTGTTGGCTTCGGCTCGTGAAAAACGGATCAGCACCAATGACGAGCGCGTCAGCCCCGAGTTCGGCCACAGTGGCGAACGCTGAAATAAAATCGCGCTCGGTTGCCGCATGCACAACATGGAGTTGGAGCCCGTGGGCGGTGGCCGCCGCCTGCGCGCCTTTTACTATGATTCCAGCAGCAGGAGTGGTCTGGTTAACGAGCAGAGCCATGACAGTCGCCGATGGGATTAGCTCATGAAGCAGTTCGAGCCGCTTCGGTCCTATTTCCACATCCAATACACTCACGCCCGTGAGGTTGCCGTCCGGTCGGCTTAGGCTGCTGACAAGTCCAAATGCGAGCGGATCGAACCCTACCCCGAAGACAATTGGGATCGTCGAGGTTGCCGCCTTGGCCGCCTTAATCGGAGGGCCGTTTGAGACGATCACGTCCACATGGCGGCCAACGAGGTCGGCCGCCATCGCTGGCAGTCGATCATACTGGTTATCCGCCCAACGGTATTCGACCGTAACGTTTTGGCCCTCGACATAACCGGCCTCTTTCAGGCCCTGGCGAAATGCGACCAAGATGCCGTTGTTCTCTCCGGATGCCCTGCTGTTAAGGAACCCGACCACCGGCACGGCCGACTGCTGTGCGCGCGCATTGAATGGCCAAGTCGCCGCCGCGCCGCCGAGAAGCGTGATGAATTCGCGTCGCTCCATGTGATCCCAAGCAAGAACGATGCGCCTAATAAACCGAAAAGCATAGCGTCTATGACAGGTGACGAACGAAAAATGGGTGGCAATTATCTCGGAACGGTGACGGGTCCAATGTCGCAGTTGGGTCATTTTTCAGACGTCGGGCCTTGTCCGAGTGAGGTCCGCTCATCCCTCAACAACGAACATGTAGCGACTGCGGCGGCAAGTCCGGTCCGTGCCAATGGGCGACATCACAAGCTTTCCTTAAAATGAAAGAGGGCGCCAACTACGCGGCGGCTTGCATCGCTATTTTAATTCAATTGAATCTTCATGCTCCATCTGCTCTTTGTCCGCAATAAAGTCATTGTACTTCGGATGGTCGAAGTCATGATAAATGTAAATTTGATCGGACCAGTACGAATTTGGTGCAGAATAATTCTTGGAAATCTTCTTTGTTTTGTGTTTTTGATTAAATTCCGCAATCGCCAGTCGCTCCCCGGTAAATTCGTTGCAGAGCCAAACGTTGTTTCCGATGATGTCATCAAAGTACATAAATACTCGAGGCAAGACATGTGATGCTCCCGCATCTAAATACGTCAGCGCGTCACTCGTTGATGAATAAAAATCAAGATCGTGAAACATGCATCCGATTGGCGCCGGATTGTGCTCCCTCAGGAAGGTCGCGCACCCATTCTTAACGTCACCGATTATGAGCTTGGCACGTTTAAGTTTTCGCTCCAAAATTTCGCGATCCATTTCGTATAAGCCAGCCCGGAAATAGTGTGGCATGTCGCGGTAGTCGCGTGGGGAAGGTAATCCGGAACCACAGTCAAATCCGTATAGCTCGATGTCCACCGCGAAGATTTTCATCACCTCGTTTATATGCATTTCGGCATTAAGCAGGCCGTTACCGCCGCCGCAGCCAAATTCGATGACGCTAATCTTGGGGTAACCGAGCAAACTTGCCAATCTGGCCGCCTGAAAAATGCAATAGCCATAGTGGGGGCGATCAATTGCACCAATCGATATTCGGTCCTCATACGAGAATAACGAAAAGTGTTTGATAAACCGTCTCGCCAACGCTAACCGCAGAGGCGCCGGGTAGGTCAGAATTTTGAGCAGTAAATGATCCACGCCAAATACTCCCCCAAGGGAAGATGAGGCTTAATCAGATTTCGCCGCCAGTGCCTTGTGCCACTGGACGGCATCGGACGCAAAGCAAAAATTAATGCCGTCAATGTCCGAGAAGGGTCAGACTCGGAAGTCGGGCGGCTTAATCGCGACTTCCGCTCTGCCCCTGAAAGCGGACATCGTCAGGCTGTCTCGGCATGTCCGAAAAGTGCCAGAAACAGACTGATGCAGCACAGCAAACAAACAGCGCGAACCGGGTATCAAGCGTCATTTGCCACCAGGCTCGCCAACGTAACATCCCCATCAGTAGTGTAGTGGTTGACGCGTTCCGCGGGCAGACGTTGGCCGGACTGAACTACTTTCACCGCCTCGATGACTTGATTTTTCATTAACTCAGCAATGATGTAGTCCCGCTCAGCGTTCGTATCCGAATCGGTCGCATGGGTTATCTGGAAAGTGAGTTGAGTTAACGACAAACCTGTATCTCTGGTGCCGGCTCCGACCCAAAGAACGTGTTCATTGTCCGGTGGCCGGTCGGTGTTTAGCCAGAAGCCTCCTGCTCCCCAGGTGTCCTGAGCGCGCGTCAGGCTCAACGCCCAGAATTGTATGTGATGCCGCTTCCGCGGACTGTTATCAATTGCCTTCTGGAAACCAATGTCTTGGCCCCGTCCGAAGAGATAGAGGGTACTAAACGGGGCGGTCGGATAGGGCGAGTTGAATACGAACGCGCGAGTCATGCGCCACGAGCTTGCCACGCTCAATCGATCTGCTTCTGACCAGCCGAGGGCTGCAAAGGCGGTGCGGAGCTGCGGGAGTGTGCCAATGAGCGCGATGTTGACGGGGTCACCAGGCAGTCCATCGCCCGTAATTGTGAAGCTAGGCACAAGTTTGCGCTGGAGAATTTTGAGACCGATGCGAATAGCGCGAGGGAGGACAATATACGCTGCGAATCCATAAGTGAGGCCCAAGGCTAGAAGCCACGGCAGCCTGCGGTCCGCAGTTTCAAAGATCACAAAGACGATCAACCAGATACTGAGGATGCCCAACCCCAGGATCAGCAAGCGCTGGAATAAGCGTTTAAGCAGCCTCACGGCGCGCCGCCAATCAGTGTGATGAATTCGCGTCGCTTCATTGCCAATTCCGCCCCCGATGCCCTCAACCCGAGCGTAGGTTTTTTTCAGCCCAGGTCCAAGCGGCTGAATGTCCGCTTTGCAGGTCAAAAACGGAAGTCGCGGCCTAAAATGTGACTTCCGCTGTACCCCCGAAAGCAGACATCTTGTACGGGGCCAGCCATGTCCGAAAAGTGCCAAACGCAGACATCAAGATTGTATTCGGCATCATCACGGCGGGGCTGTTCTTTGCATCGAAGGGAACTCGGACATGGAGCGCATCCAGGTCGGCAAGCTGTGCGCGGCCGACAGTAATATCTCCAAAGCCGCGCTTTGCAGCGACGTCGAGAGCCACTGCGAGGGTCAAGTGCGCCATAGTCGGCTCCCCCTGCATCAGCGGATCGGCTACACATCCCTCAAATTCATCCGCCATACGCTGGGCGCGCGCCAACTCATGCGCCAAAACTGTGGGTGAACGCTCGTCTGGGGGTCGAGCCATCTCACGTACCCATACGCAGATGCCTTCGCACATGTTGCGCGCCGCGAACTCAAGCCGCTGATAAGCCCAATCCGTTTGGCGTCGAGGGTCGTGGAAGCGCGGCTTACCATCCAGGCTGTCGAGATAAGCGCAGATGAGTTGGCTGTCCTCCATGCCAACGCCAGAATCATCAATGAGGTAAGGTACGCGCCCAGATGGATTGATCTGATAGTAAGGACTGTTAGTGGCGCGTGTTTTGGCCGCGATGATCTCTACGCGATCCTCAAGTGCTTTTTCCAGCACGAGAATGCGTGCCAGCCGCGCATAGGGGGAGGTGAACGTGACATACAGCTTCATCGAAAACTCCGACGCGGCCGTCTTGTGCTGCGAAGTCGAAGCGCCTTTATTCGATCGGCCCGGCGATAACAGCCTATCACATCAAAGTGGGAGCGGTTGGTGCATCACAGCAAAATCGGGCTGCCGATGTCGCCTTTGGATCTTGGCTGTGTAAAGACGCCAAGACGCTCAATCGTGATAGAAGGAAGTTATTCGTCCAAGACCACTTTAGTCGTCCAGCTTGCAAGTGAATTCAACTTAGAAGTCGAACTGAAAAATATCATTCTCGTCGTGTTTCGATTTTTTGAGTTTTTACTCAGCCAGGCTCATCAGCGTTGTTTTGACCTTAGGCCAGCGCTTCCGATCGACCCCGGTGAACGGACATCATCTTCACCGCATCATTTTTTGCCTCCTGCGCAGTGTCTCGAAACTTGCCGTGCGTGGGAATTGATGATCGTATTGGATCGTTCAAAACGATCATTTAGGGGGAAACAATGACAACCATGTTTGTTAGACACACCGTTTCAAATTATGAAGTCTGGCGAAAAGCCTACGACGATTTTGCGCCAGTTCAGAAGGCCAAAGGGGTATCAGCTCAGGCTGTATATCAAGCTACGGACAATCCCAACGACATCACTGTGACCCACGAATTTGCATCGGTCGCGGCGGCGCGAGCCTTCGTCGACAGCGATGAATTGAAAAAAGCCATGCAGGGCGGTGGAGTGGTGGGCGCTCCTACCATTTGGTTCACCAACAAAAAATAGGCGTGGCGGCTGACCGTGTCACGAAATCAACCCGGACAGCCGTCCGGTTAGCGAGGCTCGATGTCCGGCTTGGGTCTTGGCTGTGTGAAAACGCCAAGACGCTTGAGGGCGATAGAAGAAGTTATTCGTCTAAGCCTGTTTAGCCTTCAAACTCGCAAGCGTACTCGGCTTAGAAGAACGAACTGAAGAATGTAATTCTCGCCCTGTTTCGATCTTTCGCGTTTTTACACAGCCAGGGTCATTAGCGCCGTTTCGACGGTGAGCCGGCGACTTCCGGTCTGCCCCCAACTTCGGACATTCTCAGCCCCGGTCGGATGTGCAGTGGCATCGCATCCGGCTTTGGCCGCTGGATCGCCGAAAGCGCAATTCCTTCATAACCTTTGGCGGCAACATCATTGATGATCGCGACATATTTTGGCGTGCCGCCGTTATAGAGGAAGTAGCGGATGTTGCCGGCCTCATGGCCTGCGACGTTGGAGTTGTAGCCCGTGAACCACGACTTGGCCTTCCGCATCAGCATGATCTCGTACATCTTGGCCACATGCGCGGTCCATCGCTGCTCGGCTTCCCGGTCGGCTTCCGCGCGCGTGTAGCCACAATCCCACATGTGCTGAAGCAGACCTATGCACCAGTTGACGCCGTTCTCGATGCCGCGCGGAAAATTCGTGGTTGCGGAGGCGCTCTGCGGCCCGGTCGGCATCAGCAGATTCGGGAAGCCGTTGGCGACCATTCCCAGGAATGTCGAAGGCGCCTCCTTCCACTTCTCGAATAGCGTCGCACCACCAATGCCCTTGATATCGATTCGATCATAAGCTCCGGTAATGGCGTCAAAGCCCGTGGCATACACAATGATGTCGAATTCGTAATCGCGCACGGTGGTGCGAACGCCTTTTTCGGTGATGCGCTCGATAGGTTCCTCGCCGATATCAACGAGATGAACATTGTCGCGGTTATAGGCTTCGAAATAGTTCGTCTCCAGCGGCACGCGCTGGACACCAAAGCCGTGGTCACGCGGGATTAGCTTGTCTGCGACGACTTGATCCTTGACTCGCCGGCGGATGCGGTCAGCGATGTACGCCGAGAACTCGGCATTTGCGGCCTCGTCCACGAAAATCTCCCGGAAATTGGCGAGCCAGATACCGAAGCCGGGCTCGTCATAGAGCTTGTCCCACAGTTCCAACCGCTCCTCGCGCGAGACCTCGTAGAAGCCACGGTGATCGGGTTCGTGCAGGAAGGCACCTGGCGAGCGGGTGCATGCGGCGAAAATATCTTCATAACGCGCACGGATCTCGGCCATCTCCGCTTCTGAAATCGCGCTGTTGTTGAGCGGCGCGCTCCAGTTGGGCCGCCGCTGGAACACTTTGAGATCGCCGACCTTGTCGGCAATCTCTGCGATGACCTGGATGCCGGTGGCTCCGGTCCCGACCACGGCGACCCTCTTGCCGGCCAAGTCTATTGGCTCGTGCGGCCAATAATGGGTGTGAAAGGAGCGGCCCTTGAAACTCTCGATGCCCTCCAGTCGCGGCATCGTCGGCGCCGAGAGCAGGCCAACCGCGAGAACGACAAATCGGCAGGTGAATTCGCGCCCGTCACCGATTCTGAGCCGCCAGAGATCGCGTGTCTCATCGAAATGAGCCGCCTCCAGCCTGCAGTTGAACTGCATATGCCTGCGCAGGTCAAACTTGTCAGCGACGTAGTTGAGATAGCGCAGGTTCTCCGGCTGGCTGGAGAACCGCTCCTTCCAATGCCATTCGTCAAGCAGTTCGCGCGAGAACGAAAAGCCATAAGTATAGCTTTCGGAGTCGAAGCGACAGCCGGGATAGCGATTCCAGTACCAGGTGCCGCCGAGGTCGGGGGCGGAGTCGAGCACGGTGGAGTCGATGCCGAGATCAACCAGGCGTTTGAGCTGATAGATTCCGGCTACACCTGCACCGACCACGATCACTTCGTAGTGTGACTTCGTTACTTCCGTCATGCTTGCTCCGCGATGCCCATCTTGCTCTGGCGGCTTTCTCGCCCTCGGGTCAGAACGCGACATTGTAGCTGTCGATACGGGGCACCTGGAAGATGTCAGGCGAGGTCGCGAAAAAAATGTTTGGATACCAATAATTTCCGAAACGGGGACAATCGCGTCGTTCTGGCCACAGGATGGCCACTTCCGGTTTTCCCCCAATCAACGGACATCGTCAGACAAGCCCAACTGGTCCGGTTGGTGCCGGAAGCCGACTCATGCACCGCAGCAAACACACCGGACGCGGTAGGGACGCTCATTGCTGAGCGCCCCCGCACAGAACCGTACGAGCGGCTTTCCCGCATACGGCTCCCACCTCGGGTGTGTGACGGCAAAACGATCGCTCGGCCAGGGATGGAGGATGATCGGTTTCGGGAGCCAATCGTCCACCAGCTGCGTCATCCGTTCCCACGTCATTTGATCCTTCTGACTGCGCCGCCGCAGCGTGCGCCGCCAGAGGTCGGTGATATGGTGCCGGAACACATGCAGTGCATGGGCATTGGTCGGCACTGCATGATAGTTGAAGTAGCCGTTGACGACGTAGCACAGCCATTTCCCCTGAACAGGGATCGGCTGGTGCATGCGCCGCCACATCTCCTCTTTGATCATCTTGAGCTTCGCTCGCATGCGGTCCGCCCGGGTCTTCCGTTTGATCTGGAATTTACCCGCGCGGGTCTTGCCGCAGATGAAGGTGAAGCCCAAGAAGCTGAAGGTTTCCGGCTTGCCGAGCCCACGCCGCTGACGGCGCTCCGCCGCAAAGCGTCCGAACTCGATGAGCCGGGTCTTCTCGGGATGCAGTGACAGCGCGAACTCTCGCAACCGCTCACGCATCTCGTCGAGGAAGCGCCGGGCGTCGCTCTCATGCTGCAACCCGACAATGAAGTCGTCGGCGTAGCGCACGAAGATCATGTCACCCGTTGCCTCACGCCGTCGCCAGCGCGTGACCCAGAGGTCGAGCGTGTAGTGCAGATAGATGTTGGCAAGCAGCGGCGAGATCACCGAGCCTTGCCCCGTCCCTCTGTCACTGACCCTCACCACCCCGTCTTCCATGACGCCCGCCTTGAGCCATTTCTGGATCAGACGGATGATGCGCCGGTCGCCGATCCGATGCTCCAGGAAGCGGACCAACCATTTCTGGTTAATCTCATCGAAGAACGATCGGATGTCGGCGTCCAGTATGTAGCTCACCTTCTTGCTGTGGATCCCGACGCAGAGAGCATCCAGCGCGTTATGCGTGCCGCGCCCCGGCCGGAATCCGTACGACACTCCGAGGAAGTCCTCCTCGTAGATCGCATTCAGCAACGCGACCACTGCCCGTTGGACGATCTTGTCCTCCAAGGCGGCGACCGCGAGCGGGCGTTGTCGGCCGTCCGGCTTGGGTATGTACACCCGACGGCTCGGCAGCGCCCGATACGCTCCCCGCTGGACCCGTCCGTGCAAGTCCTCGAGTTTGCGCTCAAGGTCTGCCTCGTAGTCCCTCCATCTCAATCGATCCACACCCGCAGCGGCGTTCTCCTTGAGTGCGTAGAATGCCTCTTCGAGCAGGTCGACGTTGATGTGTTGGAGGAGCGTGGTGAACCTCTCCTTCTTCCTTTCCCTTGCAACTCTCCGTATGCGCTCCAGCGCCTGTGACACGCTTTCCCGGCTCTGCGTCCGGCGCGTGCTTTGCTGGCCCGCATTCCCCTTGGTCCCCGCCCTTCGCTCCACCGGCTCCGCCGCGTAAGGCTCCCCCATAGCTCGCGCCATAGAAGGCTCTTCCGCTTTGTTCGCCAGTTTCATCGCTACTATGGCGGGGTCCGACTTCTCGGGTCCGTTCATTATCGGCTACGGCTCCTCACCTTCCCGATACGGACCGTCCCTCTCACGCAACGCTGACGGTCAGACCCGAGACCTCCCAGCTTCCGATGCGATCCTTTTGCACGTGATGTGGCCTTCGACCCCGGCAGGGCGTCAGCACCTCGCATGGCGGCGCCGCACATGTTGCCTTCGAGCGAATAAAAACTCTCGGCCCCTGCGATATCTGACCTTTCGTGGCTCAATCCCACACCCCATACAATTGCTGTGTACGCTTCGCGACCACCGTCGCCAGTGGCCACGCAACACTCGCTACCAAGCGGACGCTACTCCCTACTTGGGCCGGACTTTCACCGGCCGGATCGCACCAGCTTACGGCTGGCGCACTTATTCGATCAGCTCTTCGGCGCGGGCGACTGGCTCCGATCAAAACAATCGAGCCGTCCGTCATCCACATCGCGTCAAACAAATCTGGATAACGGGAGCGAAAGGGCCTCCTCCTGCTTCACTAAGACCGACTCTGCCGTTGATGAAGAAGCTGCCCCGCAATCGTTGGGAACAGCAGCACGGACAAAACCGCGGCACCGACGAGCACTGAAGCCATCTGCGGGCTCATGGTTTTCGCACGAACTCCGATCTCGGTGATTACGACGACCAGCGAAAGCGAGGCGACCGAACTGTAAAGCGCAAAAGAAGTGCGCTCCGCGGCCGTTAGATCGCTACGATACAGAAATACAGGCGCGCCGCGCACGAGCAAAAAGAGCCCAAGCGAGATCGGGACTAACAACATGGTCGAGGCGCTCACCGGTTATCGACGCGAGATCGAATTTGATACCGGTGCCGACGAAAAAGAACGGAACGAACCAGCCGAAGAAGATGGCATCAATCTTCATCCGCGGCGCTTTGCCTTCCGCTCCTTGAGTCGCCAATCCCACCACCAATCCCGCGGCAAACGCACCCAGAATGCTCTCGAAGCCAAATCGCTCCGAAAGCACGAAAAAGGCAGCAAACAAGAGCAAGGTGACACGTACCGGAAGCTGCGAACTCGCGTGCATCGAACGACCCAGAAGCGCCAGAACGCGCGGCGGCCGTAGTCCCAAGCTGATTGCGGCCGCCAAGATCACGACCACGAGGAAAACCATCAGGAAGCCAAACTCCTGCAAGGTGGTGTACTGCTTGGCTAAGGAGTAACGACATCGCGACAATCGGCCCTAGTTCGCCCATCGTACCCGCAGCGATAAAAAGTCGCCCGAATGATGTGTCGAGTTGATCGGCGTCGCGCAGGATCGGCAGCAACGTGCCCAACGCGGTTGTCGCCAGCGCCAATGCCACAATCATCGGATCATGGAGCGAGCTTGCATGAAGCACCGCTGCGGCAGAAAGCCCAAGCGCGACCGAGATTCCCCACCCGCCCACCGCCAGCCACAAGGGCCGGCCGCGAATTCTTTCGAATTCGAGTTCCATACCTGCCATGAAGAGGGTTGCGGCCATACCGAATGCGAACATCGAAGCCACGATGCCGTCGAAGCGCACCAACCCCAGCACCTGCGGGCCAATGATGATCCCCAACACGACTTCGAGGACCACCGCCGGAACGCGAAATCCGACCGGAAGCTCGGCGAGCAACGGTCCGGCGACGGCCACCAACAGAACCAGCAGAACCGAAAAATGAGTGTCGGCAAGCATCTTTAGGAACCCAACGATCGTTCATCGTGCTTCGGGCAGCCACGAACCGGCAGGATAGCCAGCGTATTGGCAGAAAACTACGGCACTCACCCTTCCAGTGCTTCCGGCAAAAAATCCGATTATTAGCAACGCCGACAACGCGATTGATCGCTTCATTTTAGCCTCCCGGGGCAAACCACTCCCGTAGCCAATCCACGATACGGCATGATCGCAAAAGAAGTGTCGGGCTATGCAAAAAAGTCAAGATATTCGGCTTTGCGCGTCGCGGTCCCGGTCATTTCGACGGGCTCCGCTCGACATCGATAGTTGCTATGAGCCGTTCAATCTCGCCGCAATCGCGGATCAGCCGCAGACTCGCACCCGGCGGACCCGCCAGCCATGGCCGTCCCAGAAGCGCTGTGTCACCCATTCGCAACTGCCAAAATCGTCGTATGGCCCTCGACCTGCTCCGTAAGGGGCAGGCTCATAATAGCGGCCCGGAGCGGTGACGCCACGCTGTGCGCTTGCGGGCGTCGCGGCGAGCGAACCGGCAATCGTTGCGACCGCGACAAAGACAGCAAATGTCTTATTCATTCTAGGCCCTCCTGTGCGTGCATGGCGTGCAGCCACGCGACCGCCGCACCACCGAAGACGCTACGAGATTCCCGCCGTTGCATGTCAACCCCTCAGCGGGTCATTGTATCAGGTCAACTGAGTGCATTGATAGGGGCTGGCTTCGAGTTGCTTGTTGCAAAGCCTGATGTCCGTTCCGGATCAAACTCGGAAGTCGGCGCTCGTAACCGCCTTGTCCGCTTTTCCCCCGATAGCGACCAGACTGCGGACATCGCTTGAGGTCCGGTTCGTGCCAATTTCAGCCGCGAGCCACCCTTCCTCCTGCTCGGGCAGTCGTATATGAGAGATTTGCCACCGGAACGTGTCGATAGTCCCCAGGAGCGAATTGGTGGCGTGATGGTGGCGGCGGTTAGTTGATCCGAAAATCGCGATCTGACACTTGATCGACGCAAGCGCGGACAGGCATTTCAACCGGGGCATGGCATGGTAAATCGATTTACGACGGCGCAATCCACCGGGGCGATGCGGCGTTGGGGGCCTCCCGCCATTGTGACGCTCGCGGCGATGGCCGCACTGACGGCGCTGACCGCTGACGCCGCGGCGAGACAGGCGCGCCCCGCGCCACCCACCGAGGCGACGGCGCCGCGCGATGCAGGCGAGCCGATCATGGCGATCGTATCGATCAAGACCCAGCAGGTCACTTTCTACGACGCCGACGGCTGGATCCTGCGCGCACCGGTGTCGACCGGCATCACGGGACGCGAGACGCCCGCCGGCGTCTTCGCCGTCCTCGAGAAGGACAAGGACCACCACTCGAGCCTCTATGACGATGCCTGGATGCCGAACATGCAGCGCCTTACCTGGAACGGCATCGCGCTGCACGGCGGGCCGCTGCCCGGTTATGCTGCCTCACACGGCTGCGTGCGGATGCCCTACGACTTTGCGGAGAAGCTGTTCGACAAGACGTGGATCGGGATGCGGGTGATCATTGCGCCGAACGACGCGGCCCCAGTCGAGTTTTCCCACCCGGCACTATTCGTGCCGAACGCCGAGGCCGTCGCGGCTGCTCCGGCGCGTGCCGAGACGCTCGCCCGCGAAGCCGCGGAGGCCGCCAAGACGGCCGACGAGACGAAGAAAGCCGCCGCGACAGCGGCGCGCGAGACAGCATCGCTCACGGCGTCGCTGCGCAAGCTGGAATGGCTCAAGACCCGGGCCGACGCCGAGCGCGCGTTCGCCGACAAGGCGCTCGCCGCCGCAAAGACGGACCAAGCCAAGGCGCGGGCCGAGGACCTGAAGCAGAAGGCCGCCCCCAAGGCCGCAGAAGCGGCGACGCAGCTCGACACCGCCAAGGCCGACGCGAAGTCGAAGCTCGACGCCGCCGCCGCCGCAAAGGACGCCGCCAAGGCGGCCGAGACCAAGAAGGCCGACGCCGCCAAGGCGGCGAGCGAGGCGAAGCTCGCGCTCGAGCCGGTCTCGATCTTCATTAGCCGCGCGACGCAGAAGCTTTACGTGCGGCGCAACACGCACAAGGCGTGGCCGGACGGGGGCGAGGTTTTCGATACGACCATTGAGGTTCCGGTCACGATCCGCGATCCCGACAAGCGGATCGGCACGCATGTGTTCACGGCGGTGGCGCGCAACGACGCGGGCCTGCGCTGGACCGCGGTCACGATCGACAACGGGGACGACGCCAAGGACGCGCTCGACCGCATCACCATCCCGCAGGATGTGCTCGATCGCATCGCGCCGACCGCAGTGCCGCGATCCTCGATCGTCGTCTCGGACGAGCCGCTGAGCCGCGAGACCAACTATCGCACCGAGTTCGTCGCGGTGCTGAACAACCAGCCCCAGGGCGGCTTTGTGACGCGCCGGCCGACGGCTGATGTCGCCGTTGCGGGCGGCAACTTCTGGGGCGACAACGGCTTGGGGTCCCTTTTCCAGCCCAATTGGGCCCCCCAGCCTGGCAATACGCGTCGGCGCGGCGGCCAGTACTATTATCCGGTGCAACGGGGCTGGTGGTAAGACGCGGCACGCCGCGCATAGGCCGCATGGTCGCTCTGGGTCAATCGCGCCGTTTCCACAGTTGGTCGGTCACTTCCGGTCTACCTCCAACTTCGGGCGTATCGTTGCACCGCGACAGGTGACGCAAAGTGCCCCAGAAGCGGACATTGCCTCTTGTTCGATAACCTCGTCAGCGCGGATGAGCGCCGTCGGTCATCCTCGAGCAGCATCGCAAGTGTAGCGAACGCAATCCTGGTAAACGCCCCGACATTCGAAGGACGGTATTTGCTTCAAGGAAAAGCAGGCGTGGTATCGTCCACGACAGACATTTGTGCATTGCTGCTTGGCGGTCTGAGCAACCGCGAGGGTGATAGAGGCGCTATCGGCGTTGCGCGCATTAAGTGTTCCCGAAGTCAATGGCAAGAGCGCAACGAAGAGTACGGAGACGACCGTGAACGATGGCTTGTTACATTTCATGGTTTGGCCCCCTTGAGTTGAAAGGCACGAGCTTTGGATTAGCAGTTTGGGATCAAGGTTTTGCGTTTGCGATTCCGACGGTCTGGCTCTGACCCCAAGAGCTGACGTCATCAAGCCGCCCTGCCATGTCCATTTGTGCCAACAAGCGACACATGCATTGCAGCAAAAAGCTTCCTATTCGATCACCTCGTCAGCGCGCAGCAGGAACAACGAAGGGATAGGGCGGCCCTTAAATTGACTACAAATTCAAACTTTGTCGACCGCTACACCGGAAAGTCCACCCGGACGGCTTTTCCATTGCGCAAGGATCGGAGGATGAAGCGATGAAAAGACGGGCGGCCCATACGAACCACCCGCCGGGAATATCTCAAACCATCGTGTGCCTATTTGGCGTGTGCCGCGATAGCCTTTTCGATCTGTGCCTTGACGGCTTCCAGGTTGAAACTCGCGCCTTTTTGCATCGGCGGATATTCGATCGCGGTCTGGGCCACCTTGGCAATCTCCTTTTGTACAAACTGGAAGCGCCAGAACTCATAGGCGAACCAGTTGTAGAACGCCAATGAACCGTTGGCGCCGTTGGGAAGGTTCATGCGTTCGAATGGATCAAGACGAATATTGGTCAGGATCGGCCAATCAACCTTGATCGTGCCACCAAGCCAGCCGCCCGGCTGATCGGTGAAGCGGTACTTGTAGTCGTCGATGCGTACTGCGGAGAGCGTCCCTTCGGTGAAGTAAAGGACCTCGTGACGAGTCGACGAGCCTTTGCCAGTGATCAGCGCCGTCTGGTCGTAACCGTCCAGATGGACCTTGTAGTTCTGGCCGCCCATCTGCTTGCCCTTGAGTAGTTCGGCAGTGATGTTCGGATTTCCTGCAGCCGCGACCAAGGTCGGGAACCAGTCCATACCCGAGAAGATGCCGTTTTCTATCTTGCCAGCCGGAACCTTGCCCGGCCAGCGCAGCAGCGCGGGAACACGGAAACCGCCTTCCAGGGCGGTGCCTTTACCTCCGGCAAACGGGGTATTACCGCCGTCAGGCCAGGTGAAGTTCTCCGCGCCGTTGTCAGTGGTGAAGACAACGATGGTGTTGTCGTCGATGCCCATGTCCGTGAGCTTCTTCATAACCAAGCCAATGTCGTCGTCGAGCTGCGCCATGCCAGCTTCCTGGATGGACCAACCGTTCTCCGAGTTGCGCAGAGATTCATACTTTTCAGAGAGATGCGTGACCACGTGCATGCGCGTCGGGTTGAGCCAGAGGAAAAACGGCTTGCCGTCGGCCTTGGCTTTGTCGATAAATTTCAACGCGAGGTCACGGATTTCATCATCTACGGTCTCCATTCGCTTGGGATAGAGCGGGCCGGCATCCTCAATCTTCTGCTTGCCGATCTTGCCCCAGCGCGGCATCACCGTCGGGTCATCCGTGTCGGTCGCGTAGCTGTGGACCATATTCCGCGGCCCGACCGAGGCGATGAGGTCCTTCGGATAGTTGCGGTGGGAAGGATC
The DNA here is from genome assembly GCA_963778925.1 of uncultured Alphaproteobacteria bacterium. Classification (GTDB taxonomy): domain Bacteria; phylum Pseudomonadota; class Alphaproteobacteria; order Rhizobiales; family Xanthobacteraceae; genus Bradyrhizobium. Next base: position 43,982 of record CAVZWE010000008.1, read on the forward strand.
CTCCATCGCGTCGAGGTGATAAAGGTAGCCGAAGAACTCGTCGAAGCCGTGGACGGTGGGTAGGAACTCGTTGAGATCACCGAGGTGGTTCTTGCCGAACTGGCCGGTGGCATAGCCCATCGACTTGAGTGCCGTTGCAATGGTCGGTGCCTCCGCCGGCATCCCGATCGGCGAACCAGCCTGACCAACGGTGGTCAGCCCAGTGCGGATCGGTAGCTCACCGGTGATGAAGTTGGCGCGACCTGCAGTGCAGGACGCCTCGGCGTAATAATCGGTGAAGCGCATCCCCTCGGCGGCAAGTTTGTCGAGGTTCGGCGTCTTGCCCGCCATGATGCCCTGGTGGTAGGCGCCGATATTGAACCAGCCAATGTCGTCTCCCATGATGACGACGATGTTGGGTTGCTTGGCGGAAGTCTGCGCTACTGCAGCGCCACCAAACGCCAACGGCAGCGCAAGAGCGGCTGTTATAACCAGCTTTCTGAACATCGATTTGTCCTTATTGAATTTCCAATCCCGTAGTCCTAGCTGAACAATCGGGCGAACGGAACAATGGCCTCTAGCCGTCTTGAGATTGACGACCAATTCCTACCTCGTCGGTTGCGGAACTGGCAATTCCGATGGTCTCGCACCTCAGCGCGGCCATTCGTTTCTGCCCGCCCTTACTGCACCCATTATGGCGTAGGTACGCAGCGGTTGTAGGGCGGATAATAATAGTAGCCGTAGGAACAAGCGACCTGGACGGGAGCGCCGTAATATCCGGGGGCGTAATAAGCACCCGCAGCAGCGGCACCGACCGCAGCAGCACCGACAGCGGCAGCACCAATGCCCACCGCCACGCCGGGGCGTACACCACGATAGTAGCCACCACGGTAAACGCCACCGCGATAGACACCACCGCGATAATATGCGGACGCGTCAGTCGAAATAGTCAAAATAAACCCGATGCCGAAGATAATGGATGCAGCGAGCGACATAGTGGTTCGACGTGTCATTTTAGTCTCTTTCCTCAAGGCCGATCAAATTACACTCTAGTGCGCCAATTGGGGCAAAATGGTGTGAACCAGGGGCTAGACCAGTTCATCTCTAACTCTCTTCTGCAAAGTAGTTCACATGCCTGCGCCGGAAGGGGCGGTGCTGGCCGAAATCAAGCCTTGAGGTCGGTGATGTCCTTCCGTTGATCTATGTCAACCTCCTGCGAAACGAGCACCGGACTCTCCCGTGCGTGGAGAGTTTGTAGGGAGGGCGGCGGTCTGTTGCCGCCGTCCTCCCCTCGCCTCTTGGTAGGCCTACATTGCCTACTGTCTAAGTGCACTGGTGTTGTGCCGACTTCGAGGAAATTCCAATGCGCGCTTTGGCTTTGACAATTCTGACGGTCGGTATGGTTTCGGCAGCAGGGCAAGCCAGAGCCCAGACATATGACCCGGCGTTTCCCGTTTGCATGCACGTCGTCGCCGCGAGAGGGGGCACCTACGAGGATTGCACCTACTATACGTGGGCCCAATGCAAGGCGTCGGCTTCCGGCCGCGCAGCGCAGTGCATCCTCAACCCGTACTACGCTGGCGCGACGACGTCGTTGAGACGAAACAATCGGCGTTATCGCCAAGCCAGATCGATATCGCCCGCGCCTGCTGAGACCGGACCGGATAGCTACTGCTTGCAAGGGCGCGTATGGGGCTATCCCGGCAATTGCCAATTCTCCAGCTACGCCAACTGTATGGCCACCGCGAGCGGTACCGGCGCCTATTGCGGGATCAATCCCCAGTCCGCGTTCGCGCGCCAGCGGCGCGGCGCCTATCGTGACCGATACTGAGCGACAGCGAAGCAATATCGCAGCAAGTAGCGGTGTGATGAGATCACAGCGCGGCTTAGTCGAGAAGCTCTTGGCCGAGTGAACTCGCGCAAGAACCACGGATTGAAGCAGCACGTTGCGATGGGGCGGCTAGCGAGAAGCCAATTAGCGGACTCATGTGCCGCACGAATTTTGTCTCACTCGATCACCTCGTCGGCACGGGCGAGCAGCGTTGGAGGCACGGTGAGGCCGAGGGCCTTCGCGGTTTTAAGGTTGATGACAAGCTCGAACTTGGTCGGCGCTTGGACCGGCAACTCGCCGGGTTTATCGCCCTTGAGGATGCGGCCGGCGTAGACACCAACCAAGCGGGCAGCATCCGTCAGGTTGTTGCCGTAGCTCAACAGACCCCCGGCATCGGCGTATTCGCGCCAAGGATAAATCGCCGGGATGGCGCCGCTGGCCGCGAGGTTGAAGATGAGTTGCCTCTGGTTTTCGAATACGGGATCTGACGTCACGAGCAAGGCACCCGCCCGCTGTTGCCGGATGGTCGCGAATGCTGCGTCGATCTCGTCAGCATCGCTTGCCTTCAGAACGAGCAACTCCAATCCCAGACTGCGCGCCACCGCATCCAATTGCTTCAAATCAGCATTCGGATTGGCAGGGTTGACGAACGCGGCTACCCGCTGAAGCTGCGGGACGAACTCCCTAAGCAGTTCCAATCGCTTCGGCTCAAGCCCGGTCACGGGAAAGAACACCCCAGTGGCACTCCCACCTGGCCGATTGATGGCTGCAACGAGGCCCATCTCGACCGGATCGAGACCGAAGACAAAGACGAGTGGGATAGCTGAGTTCGCCGCCTTAACCGCAAGCGCGACGACGTTGGTGATTGTGCAAATCACGGCGACGCGTCGGCGCACCAGATCGGCGATAAGCTCAGGCAACCGCTCCAGCTTGCCCTCGACGTGGTGGTGTTCGATGGCAACATTGCGGTCCTCGACGAAACTCGCTTCCTGGAGACCACGACGGATCTCCTCCAGGTATCGCAGCGCTCCCGGGCTGCGTCCCGGCGTGACAAATGCGACTACCGGCATCCGCGCGGGTTGCGCCGAGGCGGGCCGCAGCAGAAGCGGCAAGATCAATCCCGCAATGAACTCTCGCCTGTTCATGATCACCTGATGTCCGACGTGCAGGCTAGCCGGCCGATCACGGGTTCGCAAACGAAAGATCGAATCAGGCTGCTATGTCACCTATTGCCTCTTCCTCGGCACTGGCGGCATGCCAAAGCACTCCGACTTTGGGCAATTTTTTGTTCGGTTGCCCCGGTGCCGCCAATGACCAGGCAGCAGCCGCACCGCCAAGAAGCGTGATGAACTCGCGCCGCTTCATGCCATCCTCATCGATTGGAATACGGCAACGTAGCTCTCTAAACTCGGCACTTGGAGGACGTCGGGGACGGTCAAAATGAAATATGTTTTGGGCGCCAATGTCCGCTTCGGGTCAAGAGCACCGGTTTGACCCCTTGTCGGCGACTTTCCGGTCTACCCCGATCAACGGACACCATCTCACCGGCCCGGTTGGTCCGGTTGGCGCCAGAAGCAGACGTCTGGCATCGTGATGCGTCGCCTTACGGCAAGCTGCTCGAACGCAGTACAATTTGAAAGTGAGCGCCGTGAGGTATTACTGAGGAAGCCCAAATCCGACCGTCATGACGCTCGACGATCTTCCGGCAAATCGCCAAACCCAGTCCCATCCCGTGCGGCTTCGTCGTCACGAATGCCTCGAACACATTGGCTAATCGCTCCGGATCGATCCCAGGCCCGTTGTCCAACACTTCGACGATAATGGCATTGCGGTCCCAAATATTTGTTCTCACTTCCAGCATTTTGCCGCGACTCGCTATCTCCGACATTGCTTCGATTGCGTTGTGGACCAAATTATAGATGAGTTGGTGGAGTTGGTTTCTATCGCCGTAAACAGCGGGCAGTTCCGATGTTAGCTTCGTTCGCGCCAAGACGCCATGATCGCTCAACTCCGTCCGCGACAAGTTTCAATACGTCGAGAATCAGTTCGTTGATATCTACTGGCTGACGTTTCTGATCGATCCTGCCAAACAGGGAACGGAATCCGTCCAAAGTTTCGTTGATGCGTCGAGCCGCATCCTTTGTCTCGTCCATGATGGCGCGCATTTCGCCAACCTCCGTCGGAGCCTGGTCGAGTATCAGTTGTGCCGAACTGCTATTTAGCTCGATGGCTCCCAAAGGCTGTCTTATCTCGTGGCTGATCGCAGCCACTATCGCCTCAAAATTCATAAGCTTGTTGTTTTGCTCGCGTTGCAGCTTCATGTTGGACCGTGCCAAGAGCACATACAGTCGCGTGGTCTCTGCCAACAAGACAATCAGAACGATACTGGCCGTGATGACCGAAAAGACCCGTCCGGCATAAAAGCCGAGACTGAAACGGACGCTGGGAAACAGGCCGCTGAAGGCCAGTTCACCAATGTAGACAAAGGCGACGACCATGAGCCATTGATTGAGCACCGATCGCCGGCGGAAGGCCAATACTGAGAGTGCCGCGGCTGAGATCAATATTGCGAGCCAAATGGGATAAACCACCAAAGGGCTGATTCTGTTGGTGTCCAGGACGATGGGCGGCAGGAGACGCGTTCCCGCGGTGGCAAGCCATGTAAGGCTGCAGGTCAAAACAATTACGCCCACCACGCTCCAGCGAATTGCATGCTGCGCTGACGCCGGCGAAAGTGGCTGCGCACGATGGTCGATGGTGAGTAAGGCGTACGCCAGTAAAGCTGCGGCAAAACCAATATGCCAGAAGATAAAGAGCCACGAGCCGGTTTGGATATTCGCGCCGAGAAGTCCCGTTGGCGAAAACGCGCCAGTAAAAGTAAGCGCATGCGGGACGACTATGAGCCCACCGAAAAAATATCCGTTTGCAAGGGCCAGCAGCGGTCGTGAGCCGGCAATGGAAAACTGTGAAAATAACAGGACTGCTGTTATCATGTCGGTGACGAATACGATCGCATCCAACAGCGGAAAGAATATGTTAAGCGCCGCCAGCGGCATGCCGGCGAACGGAGCGATAGCCATGAAAGCGACGAGCACCACTGCCGCGACGGCGATGGCAAACCAGGTCTGAAACGCTGTAGGCGGCAGATCGGACAGCCAAGGAGCCGACCTGTCTGATTCACTACCCGTTACGGCCGTCATGCCCATACAATCGGCCCGTGGAGATGAACAGATTCTCACACTTTTGATCGGAGGCAGTTTAGCGCGAGCGGTGATCCGGTGCCACGTGGTACCGACAATTAAAATGTCAAAAAGTGTGAGTTGCGGACATCGGGTGACACGGGGCCCGCAAAGCTCCGTCAACCTCACTGGTGCGTTAGAGCGTGTCGAGCTCTCTTGAGCGGCTCCATCAGCTCCTGAGCTGAAAATGGCTTGGTTAGAAACGCGATGCAATCAGAGTCCAGCGCAGCCTTGCGGACAGCAGGGTTGTCATTTCCGGTGATGTAAATGACCGGCACAGAATTTCCGGCCGCTTTCAGGCCATACCTCAGCTCAATGCCTGACCCGGGCTCGAGGTTGACGTCTAACACAACGCAAAGAGCATCTTCGAAGTCGACTTGTTCCTTAAATGCCTTCGCTGAGGAAAACAGCAAGCTGTCGTACCCATTGGCGCGAAGCAGCCGCTTCATGCTCGTAAGCATGCCGTAATCGTCATCGACGATAAAGACGACATTTCGATTTGGCAAAATCAATGTCCTGGGCCCTTCGGCCAACGCTGCTATCGCTATGGATTGAAACAATTCGAACCAATCAAGCTGCACAAGGCAGACAAGGTTCGACCGCTTCTTGGTAGGCCGCGTGCAACGAACCTCCTATTGTCCCAAAGGACAATGACAACTCGAAAACGGTTGAGAATGGTTAAGCTACTCTTTCGGCTGCTGGACGCGCTGTCCAGGACGCGAACCCGTTCGCGCCGATTTTTGGCATGTCCGCGTCATGTCCGGCAGGATAATCTCGGAAATGATCGACACCTCCGTCGTGCGCGTGCACCTGCACGGCACCTGCATCGCGGACAACGATCACCAGGATATGGGTCGATCGCGAGGGGACCTAACGAGCAAGATTCACGCGGTCGGGAACACGCATGGTCTGCCGGTCCATCTCGCTCTCACGCCGCTAGACATCATACGCCGGTTCCGCCATGCGCTCGCCCCGGCCGTAGCCCGCAATCATGAACAGCGCGCCGATGATCGACAGACTTTTCAGGGCGTCGATAAGGGTTTTGGCATTTTCGGGCGCCGGCTGATTCCAGAAATCGTCGAAATAATAGATTGTCGCGGCCACAAAGAAGATCAGGAGAATCGCAAAGAACCGCGCGCCGAAATTGATTGCGATCATCAACCCGCTGATGACCTCCAAGCTCCCGGCGGCAATCGCCAGCATTTGCGGCGTCGACATCCCCGTCATCGTTTCCAGCTGCGAGGTATAGGGGGTGAGCAGCGCTGGAACCACAACCCTGGAAGCGATGAACTCGGAGGTGGCCGCAATAGCAAAAAGCTTGGTTGCGCCCGAATAGATGAACAGCACCGCAAACAGGATTCGCCCGAAAGTGACAAGCGCTGGCATGGTCGGCCTCACTGGATGCTGCAATGCGGGGTCGCTGACGAATGCAATTATGGGCGTTCTGCTTCAGCTTTTCAAACGGTCAAATCAATGGCCACGCGCGCGGTCACCAATGCACCAAGTCACAGCTTTTCCTTGATCCAGGGCGTGAACCCATAAACCAGAGGCGTTGGCGAACGTCCGCTTTGATGCTGCGCATAGCGGACTTAATACCAAACTTCCGAAGGCTTGACTCATCCCTGCCGTCGCGTTGCCTAACTGAAGCGACAGCATGCTATTGAATAATCTTGCCTTCTTGGAACGGCTCGATTGAGGCGTCGAACGCGTAATGAGTCAGAGTCTTCGTATTCTGGTATAAGTCGGACATCGCGCGATGTCCGAAATGTAAAAACCAGAAGTCTTCAGCGGCGTGGGTCATGTCCGCTGGCTCAGTGGATGTCGGCGGTTCGATCCCGTCACCGCCTACCACCGCCGGGCCGCGCTATGCACGCGTATCAAACATCTGGTCACGTGGCGGTCGCAGTACCACATGCATTTGTTATTATTCGTCCCACCACCGGGGTTGACACAACTGCCCACGCAATTTGCGGCTTGATCCTCACATCGCGCCGCGTCTGTCACTGCTTCTGCCGGCGAGTTGAGGAGCACTCCGATGCCTATGAGGGTGATCGCGAAGAAAAGGTGCCGTGCCATGTTCGAACCTCCTGACAAAGGTGAGCGGGCCACTCTAAATCCTAACCTCTCGACGAGGCTATTACTTTTTTCCGATCAGGCCCTTGGGCGGCGGGTTGGCTATTGCTGGTCGAGGAGGGCGAGCGTGCCGCGCTTTAATTTTCAACGCAAAGACTTTGAAATTGTGCAGCAAGATCAGGTTCGCACCCAAGCCCAACAAACCGCGCCGTCTCGATACGCTGTCGAATGTTCTTAGTGATGCCCGATGCGGGTCAAAAGCTGCCCTGACGGCCCGTAAATCCGACTTCCGCTTTACCCCCGAAAGCGAACTCAACTCGGACATCGCGTCAGGTCCGAAAAGTGCCACTTTCGGAAGTCGGCGGTCCATTTCCGACTCTGTTTTGGAGGCGTTTGCCGAAGGCCGCATCTGCGTCGAGCAGGTGCCGCCGATGCTGCGGTGCTGCTTGTAGAAAGACGACAGGAACGGGAACGGTGCGATTGCTCTCGTCAGCACCTCGACGAAGATTGACTGTCGATACCAAGCTGGTTTCTCGGAAAGGCATCAAAGCGGTCGACGCTTGATCGGCCCGTTCGCTCAGGCTTTTTGGGCGCGGCTCTCGTGCCAGTGCCACCAGAGCACAACGCCAATTCCGAGCGCCGCTATCGAGACCAACACGATAATCAGTGCCGAAGCTTCGATCCACGCCGCCGCCGGAACGCAGAGCGCCATGATGATCCCGAGAAAACAGACCTGCCAAGAAAGGACATGCACACCTGCGGTAAATGTGCCGAGCGCCAATAACATGAGGACGGCGAGCCCGGTCGCGCTGGCGTTGAGAATCCTCTGGACGCTAGGTAGCAGTATCATATTCATCACGAGCAGGAACGCGGTCCAGTGCAGCGCCTGCGTCCATATCAACTGTAATCGCGCGTTTTTATCGTTGCCACTGGACCATCCGGAGCCGACACAGACTAACCCGATCACCGGCGCCAGAAGCTCCCAATAGCCCATGATCGGTTGTTTCAAAAAACTGGTATAGGCAACGCCGAGCAAGGTCAGGATCAACACTAGGCTGAAAGGTAACTCTCTGATCCAGAAGCTTACTTGTGGCCCATTGCGGACAGCGGTTTTCGGATCGCCTGATCGCACATCCCGGGAATCTCCATCCATGCTGCTCATCGCGGCTGCTCCGCTCCGGCCGTTCTCAGAGTTCGAATCGTTGTTGCCCTACCGGGGGAGAAACCGCCTCCCGGCGGCTTCTCCGACTGACAGACTGTTTGAATTAGGCAGCTCGCTTGAACGCCTCCCGCACCGCCTGATTGGCACGATCGAAGGCAGCGCGCAGGAGCTCAACGTAGGCTTCCGAGGGCTTGTCGGTAGGTTGTCTCTAATGCCTTACCAGGAACGTAGCGGCTGTCTCCAGCTTACTCCCGCTCTTATGAGCGTTTCGCCTGCTCGGCGGCGAGGCGGCCGTCGATGGCGTCGAGAACGGCCAGTCGTGCCTGTTCAACCGACGCGATGGCGTAATCGATCGCGAAACCGGCGTCCGACTCCAAGAGCTCGGCGCGTTTCTCGGCTAGTTTCACGTCTAGACCATGCTTTGCTTCGACCACGTGCGCCTTTAAGGCGTTCGCGTCCGCAGTAATTTTCGCTTGCAGGGCCTTCGTATCTCGGGTGGCAAACTCTCCGGCAGACTTGATTTGCTGATTCACCTTTTCGACTGCCGTCTTTGCAGCTGAAAGCGCCTCGGCCTTGCGCGCTTCGATCTTGTCGTGCGCTTCCTTTTTCGCGCCTTCAAAGGCATCTTCAGCACCCTTTGCACGTGCCGACAACTCGGCGAGTTGTTCAGAGAGTGGCTTCATTTGCTCCTCCTTCTGGTGAAAGGCTCGCAAGCAACCACGCTCTCGTTCGTGTCATGTTGATCTGGATCAACTCTTCTTTTAGCCCAGCCAGCAGGGCGACCGAGTAGGATGGAAGATATCAAGTTCCGCGGCCGCGCCGAGCGATGTCTCAGTTGGTCGGGTAGGATCGAGGCGCGGATCGGGCTTCGAATGATGCCGACGTTTCCTCGATCCCCCCTATCATTCCGTACGGCGAGTTTTCCCCAGTACGGCTGGAAGGCTGACTGTCCAGGCGGTGCCTTCCTGGGTGATCGGCGGCTTAAGCCTGCTCCCGGCATCCGCCGTCCGCCATCCAGTTTGCATCCACCCTTCGTGCATTTCGTGGTCGCTACGGTGGTCCGCTCTGTGTCGGGCCTGAGGACTCGATCATGCACCGCCATGCGGTGGAATACTCCACCTACCCCAGGGGCCCTCGCTCGGGTCCGGGTTGTAGTGTCCCGGTCCGTCATCACTTAATCGGCCCCATCCGCCCCACTCGCAGGCACATCGCGATTTCACCGCATAGCGGCTTATACGCGATGCCTTCGCTGTGCGGGAGCGCCTAGGCGACCCGCGAGTGGTTCCGAACTTTCACTGCACATTCCTTCCTGGCATGCCGTCCTCTCCGACCCCGGGGAGTCCAACATCGATATGTTCCAGAACTTCGATGCCGACATGGCCTTCGCCGTTTGACCACCGGCTCGGCACTCCCGACACTCCCGCAATCCGTTCCGCGCGGGTTTCCGATTTCGTGGCTTCACTGGTTCGCTTCCGCTACGGCCTGCCAGGTTGCTCGCCCCCCTGTACGGATCGGACTGGATCGCCCAGCCTTCGGGGACTTTTACTTCCAGGCTTTCAACGGATCAGTCTCCCTCTCCGTTGCTGGATATAACTACAACAGTAGCTGGATCTCCTTCTGTTGGCGGGACTTGCACCCGCTGGAATGGCAGCTAGCTTCGCTGCACGGTCAAAAACGGAAGTCGGCCCCGCTTGCGACGGCATGTCCGCTTCTACCCCAAGAGCGGACATCGTCAGGCCAGTCTCGAAATGTCCGGTTCGGTAGAGTCGAGGATGGGCGCGGTAGCTTGGGCCATTCGGCAACGCTCCGTTTCCCATCCCCGCTCATCGAACCGGACGTGCCCGATTCCGGCATCCGGCTTGTATGGGGCTTTCTTTGTCAAGGGGGCATCACGCCATTTTTGTCGTCCTTTGTCATTCCATTCTTTTGTTCGACCCGCGCCGCGAGCATTCTTCCGTCCCGACCGCATATTTCCATCGCCGTCGCGCGCAGCGGCGGTCAAGGACGGCGCTTCTTCAGCGCCGCCGAAGGCTTGTCCTTGACGGACGCGAGCACGGCGGCAGGCTGCCGGCGATCGGGTGGTTGGCCGCGCGATGATCCGAGGGGAGCCTGCCATTGGCCGCGATCAATCGCGCGAACCACGCTTGTATTCGGTTGAACCCGTATGGGGTCCAGACCATGAAGCAGTCATACGCTTCTGCGGGCAAGGCTCCGAGGCGGCGGGTCCATTCTCTCAGCGGCATTGCAGCCATAGCCGAATGCGGATTGCCGCCACCTCGGATCGTCATCGGCTACCCGGCGCATCAAGCGCAGTCAGGTGCCGAACCCTGTTTGTCCTTTCTCGTTCTAGAGTGTTGCTCACGCCGCCGGCCGCAGCTCGACACCGTCCGGCACCTCGCCGGTCGTGACCAGGCGCCACAGCGCGATCAGCAGCTTGCGCGCCAGTGCCACGATCATCGTCGTCTTGCGCGCGCCGCTCGGCCCCTCGGTCCGCGTGCGATACCAGCGCGCCAGCGCACTGTCTTTCTGGAACATCAGGAAGCGCCACGCCAACTGGATCAGCCCACGTCGTACCCGCGCATTGCCGGCCTTGGCCAGGCCCTTCTCGCGGCGTTTCAAACCGCTCTCGTCGGGCGATCCCGTGAGCCCGGCGTAGCGCGCCACCGCTCTTCGATCTCGAAGCTTCCGCGACAGGATCTCCCGCACCAGCATGTCCGCCGTCTCGATGCCGATACCGATCACCCTGGCGAGCAGCCGCACCATCGCATGCGGCCCTGTATCCGGTGCCCGCTCGAGCCGCTCGGCACGTGTCTTCTCGATCGAGCTGATCTGCTCACGGACCAGTGCCAGCCGTGCCATGTCGCGCCGGAACTCCTCGATGATGTTCGCCGGCAGGCCCGTGCCCTCCGCTGTCCGCAGACCTGCCAGACGCTCTGGCGCCTTGCGCAGATGTGGCTTGAATCCCCGGATCCCGAGACGGGCGAGCGCACTCTTCATGCGGTTGGTGATGCGTGAGCGCTCGTTGACAAGGCTCTCGCGCTCGCGGCTCGGGCGCCTCGCATCCTCCTCCTCCATCGTCGGGATCGCCACCATCCCGCAGTGCCCCCGCTCACCGCGCAACCAGCCCAGGAATACGCGCATCAACATCGCCGCATCCAGACGATCCGTCTTCGCCCGCTTGCGCTCGCGTGACACCGCAACGCTTGCCGAATGGATGACATGCGCCTCGATCCCGCGAGCAATGAGCCAGCGCGCCAGCCAGAAGCCGTCGCGGCCAGCCTCATAGGCCAGCGCGATCCGACTGATCGGCCGGCCAGCACGCACCGCCTCGTTCCGCCACCGCTCGATCAATCGCAACAGTGCCGTCGCATCCGGCTCCAGTTTCTTCAACGGCTGGCGCTCGACGCCGGGAACAGCGCCGCTCACCAGCCAGCTCGCCTTGCTCATCTCGACGACCACCACCAAGGTCGAGATCGGATCAAACGCGGTCAGGCTTCGGCTGAGATCATTGACTTGGGCCACGGGGCAACCTCCATCAGTTCGTATGGACGATGAAGGTGCCACGACCTCCGCCGCCCGCCCCATAGCTTCTCTCCGACTGGTTTCACCGTGAGGCACACAGCGGGGCCGTTAGGGGTAGGCGTTCGAGACGCAGCAGACCGTGTTGTCCATAGACAACGTCGAGAGAGAACCGGTGTGTGCCACGTCCTGCCACCTTGTGCCGTCTGGCGAGGAAGTCGCGTACGCGCTCATAAACGTATCGGTCAATGCCGCGGAATGCCGATCGGCGCGTTCCATGGCAGAAGTAGTTCGACCAGCCAAGCAGAGAGCTGTTCAGCGTGTCGCGTACTTCGGGCCATGGATCGTTGTTGCCGGGCACCAGCAGATTGCCAACCTTCGTCTTGAGCCGTTGCACGCTCTTCTTGGACGGGCTCGCGCTCAGATACCAATGACCGTTCGCTTTGTAACGGTGAGGTCCGAACGAGTAGCCGAGGAAGTCGAAGCGTTCTTGCCGAGCATTCTTCAACGAGGTCTTGGTCTCGTTGAGTGTCAACCCGAGCCGCGTCATCACCGCCTTCGTCCACGCCAGGGCCTCGGCCGCACATCCGCGACTGAGGATGACGAAGTCGTCGGCATACGCGATGACATGTGCACGGAACGCTTCCCCGCGCCCGGTCAGCCGCCAATACTTCAGGAACCGATTCATGTAGATGTTGGCCAGCAGTGGGCTCACGACGCCGCCCTGTGGCGTGCCGCGCGCGTTGCTCTTGCCACCACCGATGCGCCGGGTCCCGTTGCCATCATCCCGTTCCTCGATCGGCGCTTTCAGCCACAGCTTGATCAGCCGGAGCACGTGCCGGTCCACGATGCGACGAGCTATTGATTTCAGAAGCTCGCCGTGCGGAATCGAATCGAAGTAGCGGGATAAGTCGGCGTCGACCACGTCGGTATGGCCCCGGCAGATCAGCCGGTGCACTTCCTTGACCGCGTCCACCGCTCCGCGAACGGGGCGGTAGCCGTAGGCATTGTCCTCGAAGTCCGCCTCGAAGATCGGTTCCAGCACGAGCTTGGCGGCGCTCTGGACCACCCGATCCCGGATCGTCGGAATGCCGAGCAGTCGCTCGCCTCCGTCCGGCTTCGGTATGGACACCCGCCGCACCGGATCGGGCCGGTACGTCTTCGAAACCAGTTCCTCGCGCAGGCCCGCCAGCCACCTCTCCAGGCCCGACGCTTCGACCGCCGCAAAGGTCATTCCGTCCGTACCCGGCGCGCCCGCATTTGCTCGGGCCAGCGCATAGGCATGACGCAGGATGTCCGCTCGGTAAATCTTGTCGTAGAGCAGGTAGAAGCGGAAGGCAGGCTCCGCCTTCGCCTTGCGGTATAGCTTTCTCTGAAGGGTCCGGATCGTTGTCGGTGTTGCCAGGCTCATCGCCAATCACCTTCACCTCGCCATCTTCGAAAGCGCACCAGAAGTCAGGGCCCTTTCCTCAGCCAGCATTACCCGGCTTCAACGGTCATACGACCCCGTCCGACTCCCGCCATGGCCGCCGCCTTCGCGACGTTGAGGCCGCTACCCTCGCCCTTGACGGGTCTCCCCCGATTACCCGAACCACCTTTCCGACGTGCCGTGCCCACTACCCCGGCGGATCGAGCGGGTGCGCGTGTCGATTGCTTCCCCGCTCATGCAGCCTTCCCCAAATGGCAGGAGGGTCGGCATCCGCATTGTCACTTTCGAGGCCTGCTCAAGCTTCACTCACGTTACGGCCCGCCGGATTGCTCAACCGCCTAAAGCGGCCTTTGTCACGAGGCTCCAGCCCTGCCGGTTACCCGGCCGAACCGCTCGTCAGCTACCAGATCAATCGACAACTCTCTGGGTGGAATCTTCCTCCACTAGTGATCCGCGCCTTCGGGGCGCACTGCCAATGAGAGACATGCAACGGATAAAAGCCGCCCGAAGGTGGCTTCTCAATTCAAACCTAATGATTGTGGATCAGGCGGCCAACAATGCTGGCTTTGACTTCCGACGATAGATGCAGACATGCGATGCAAGCTATGCTTTTCGCCGCCCCCCGAACACAGTCCGCAGCCATCGATAAAGGAGCCAAAAAAGATAACCTGCGACAGCTCCAACAAGCGTTGCAACGGGGGAGAGCGGCATTAGCATCCTGCCGGTAGCTGAGAGAGCATCAATGCCAGCCAACTCTCCTACAAACAACCACGTCAAAGAATATACAGAAAATGGGAATGTAATCAGTAGCCAAGCAACCCACACGCGCCATGAACGGGCGGGCTTGTTCTCATCAGAGCTCCCCGCCAGGAGAAAAACCGCCCAATACGGCAGGACTAATAAGCCGACTGAGAGCGGTAGATACACAAGGTTGTTGCTGAGATCGCTGAGATGAAGCCCCTTATTCGGTCCAACGGACATCGTGGACCCTCCACGCTCTCCATCTTTTCTTCATCGTTCGCGAGACTTTGAACATGCCAAACAATAATGGCGTGCTGCCTTACTCGCTTTGATGAAAATCAAACGCTGACACACGTAGACAAGCGACTTCAGCAAGTTCATTAGCCGACGGCTGATGTCGGCTTTGGGTCTTGGCTGTGTGAAAACGGCGAGACGCTTGAGTGAGGTAGAAGAAGTTGTTCGTTTAAGGCTGTCTTAGCCGTTAAACTCGCAAGCGCACTCAACTAAGAGAACGAACTGAAGAATGTAATTCTCGCAGTGTTTCGATCTTTCGCGTTTTTACACAGCCAGGGTCAAAAGCGGAAATACTCACTCCGAGTACATGTTTTCCGCTTTACCCCCGAAAGCGGACTCAAGTCGGACATCGTCCCATGTCCGATTCGTGCCAGGAAGAGACTCATGCAATGCAGCAATTTACAGCTTCCATTCGGCGCTATTCGGTGGATGAGTGTGGCCGAGTTATCATCGGCTTGTGCGCGGCAATACGATCCTGAATTCGGTGAACTGCCCGGGTTCCGTCTCCACATCAATGCTCCCACCGTGTTGTTTCACGATGATATCGTGGCTAATCGACAGGCCAAGGCCGGTCCCTTCGCCTGTTGGTTTCGTTGTAAAGAACGGATTGAACATCTTATCCTTCACCTCAGCAGGAATGCCGGTGCCGTTGTCGCGGATGCGAACTTCGACGCGATTTCCGAGATTTTCGGTGGTAGCACGAAGGATCGGTTCAAAATCCGAGCCTTCACTTTCCATCTTACGTTTCGCCGCGGCATAGAATCCGTTTGAGATAAGATTGATGAATGCGCGGGTTATTTCCTGCGGAAAAGATTCGATCACGCCGGCTCCCGCGTCGAAGTCGCGTTGCAGCGTTATGCTGAACCCTGGCTTTTCGGCGCGCGCGCCGTGATAGGCAAGATTGAGACTGTCATCCAGAAGCGCATTGATGTCGGCGGGCCGCTGTTCGCCGGAGCCCTCGCGCGAATGTAGCAGCATGTTCTTGACGATCGAATCGGCCCGCTTGCCGTGCTGGACGACCTTTTCGAGATTGCCTTTCAACAGTTGCGTGAGCTGATCCAGCTCTTCCCGTTTATTCCTATCGAGGCTGATGTCGGAAAACAGTTCATTCATTTCATTGATCAGCTCGGTGGACAACGTCGAGAAATTATTAATGAAGTTGAGCGGATTTTTGATTTCGTGTGCGATGCCGGCGGTCAGTTGACCAAGGGAGGCGAGCTTTTCGGTCTGCACCAGGCGGTCCTGTGTGGTCCTCAATTCCTCTAGCGACTTCATCAAATCTTGCGTGCGGGCTTCAACGCTCTCAAATAGACGCGCGTTCTGAATCGCCAGAACAGATTGCGCTGCAAAGGTTTGCAGAAGTTCGATCGTGTTCTTAGGAAATTCGCCAGGTTGCTTGCGTCGGACAATTAGCGCACCGACCGTATCCTCTGAGCCAAGCAGTGGGACATATAGCAAGGCACGGAAGCCCGCGCGAACAATTACATCGAGGGTAACAGATGGGTCGTCCAGGACATCCGAAATCTGGATCGGCGTGCGCCGTTCTACCGCCTCGCTGATCGCGGTCTGACCGACTCGGATTTTGCTGTCGCGAATTTCGGCGACAATCGAATCTGAAAGCCCATAAGTCGCCCGTAGCCGAAATTCCTGGCTGACGTCGTCGAACACATAGATCGCGCCAGCATCGGTTCCGGAAAGTTGGGTTGCTTTCGCGACAATGGTCGTGAGGACCGTTTCGAGATCGACGGAAGAGTTCACCGCCTGGATTACTTCGCCAAGGGCCTGCAATTCCTCGACCGACTCACGCAAGCCTTTCTCACGCTGCGCCAGAGACGCAACGAAAAAATCGGCGGCCCTGGCCATATCAGAAATTTCGTCGTTTCCTGATATTGTAATGGGAGCCGTGCGGCCGAACACGGAGGCCCGCATGTAATGGCTCAGACTGCGTAGCCGCTGAATGATCGAGCGGTTAATATAGAAGAACACGGCCCCCGCACCACCGACACAGAGCAGCGACAAGACAGTGAAAAGCCGCGAATATTCGGATATGCGCTGCCTGAAATAGTCGCTCTGGGTCCGCGCATCCTCTTGCACATCGGCAAATACATGTTCAGCCGATGCAACGAACTGGACGGAGGCGTTCTTGGTATCAAGCAGCGCGCCGTGAACCGCGGAGGCCGACGTTAGCTGAGCCGTCCGCACATCGAAAACACTCGGCGAACCGTGGCCGTATTGCGACAAGGCCTGCTCTAACGGATCGATTGCATCGGCGAGCAGCGTTTCAAACTGCGCGCGCGCCGTATGCGCCCGGTTTGAGGCCTCGGTGAATTCTTCACGCAATCGGTTCAATCTGATTGTGGTATCGGCACTGGCCGTCGACAACAAGATCACGATCGCCTCATCAGCGGCGGCAATCCAAGCACTTAGAGCGTCGGCCTGGGTTCGCGCATTTTGTTGGCCAGCGAGTTTTGATAACAGATCGCTGTCAGCCGTCCGAATCCGCACAGAGAGCGTTCGCAGCCGCAGCATAGAATTTGCTGCAACTCGGTCTGCATCGATTTTTTCCGCAACTAGTCCGTCTAGCTTCTGAATATTGTCTTTAAGCAACGCCTCATTCTGCGTAAGGCTGACAAGGCCTACGGTCGACGGGGCAAGCTCTCTAATTTGTCCGCCGGCATCGGCAATAGACCGCAATTGATTTCCTAGGGCCTCGCTAATAGCTCGACGGGTAAAATGGCCATCGGCGACTGCCAAATTCGGCGCGTTCGCGGCCAAGGACTCGCTGCGCTGGGCGAGATCACTGGCCGCGACCAGCGCCGGAAGACTAGAGGACGCGATCCGATTGAAGCCATCTCCAAATTTACCGAATGTATACAGCGCGATAGCGCTCGTAAAAGCAGCAAATGCCGTTATTGCCGCAAATGCAATCAACAGTCGAAAGGCGACGCCGAAACGAATTCTCTGTTCAGCGCCCGCGAAGTCAGGACGCGTGTCGCTGCTCCCGGTCGAGCCAGCGGGTACGGGCGGAGCCATGAGATCCGTGGCCGTCATTTTCGCCTTTACGTCGGCACGAGCGGACAGCTGCTCTCCGCCACGGGCCGAAACGCCTTGTCTCCTGGGATGACGGAAAGAACCTTGTAGTAGTCCCAAGGGTAACGCGATTCCTCAGGCGGCTTGACCTCCACGAGATACATGTCATGGACCATTCGTCCGTCTGCCCGTAGTACGCCGCCCGGCGCAAAGAAATCATCGACCCGGAGTTGCCGCATACTGTTTGCGACGGTCTTGCCCTCGTCCGTTCCGGAGGCGCGGACCGCACGCAAAAAATGAAGCACAGCGGAATAAACGCCTGCGTGGCCCATCGTTGGCATTGCCCCGCGGCGCGCGTAGAATCGATTGGACCAGTCGCGGGTATCACGGTTGTTGTCCCAATAGAAGCCGTCGACGAAGGTCATTCCATGTGCGACTTCGAGCCCGAGACTGTTGACATCCGAGATAAACACCAAAAGCGGTACCAAGGTCTGCGATCGCGGCGAGATGCCGATTTGGGCGGCCTGTCTTACGGCGTTTATGGTGTCGCCGCCTGCATTTGCGAGCGCGATTACTTTTGCGCCCGAGTCCTGAGCCGCGGTGAGATATTCATTGAAATTATCTGCGTTTAAGGGATGGAGCGAACGCCCGATCACTTTGCCGCCCGCCTTTTTTACGGCTGAGCTTGCATCTTGCTCCAGCGTCCACCCAAACGAGTAGTTGGCCGTTATGAAATACCAGGTGTCGAGACCAAAGCCGACCATTGCCCGCGCGATGCCGACAGTATTGGAATAGGTGTCGTAGGCCCAATGGAAGCCAGTGCCAGTGCAAGCCTTGCCTGTCAGATCACTAGTGCCGCCTGATACGGTAACAGCGATTCTGTCGTGGGCGTCCGCGAGTTTCTGCGTCGCCAAGGCAACTGTCGAATTAGGCATGTCCACAACAGCGCCTACATGTGCTTCGTTGAACCATCGTGTTGCTATTGCAGAGGCGACATCGACCTTGTGTTCGTGGTCGGCGAAGAGCACGCGGATTTTCCTGCCGAGGGCCTCACCGCCGAAATCTTCGACAGCCATATGGGCGGCAATGACCGAGCCCTCACCGGCTAGAGTAGCGAAAAGGCCGCTCATATCGGTCAGCACGCCGATATTGATGTTGGGGTCACGCCCTTGCTGTGCACGCGCCACAAGCGGCCACGTAGCCGCCGCACCGCCCAGAAGCGTCATAACCTCGCGTCGCCGCACTTGGCCCCCAAAATCAGGAAGCAACATTGTATCGGCAAGCGAGTAGCTTGAAAGCATAAAGTCCCTTGCCGCAGTGCACAACCAATGTCGCAGTTGGGTCAAAAACGGAAGTCGCGGCCTTGCGGCGCGAAGTCCGTTCTACCCCCAGAAGCGGACATCGTCAGGCATGTCCGAAGCACGGCACACAACACTAGCGGATAACTAGTTCACCCCACGTTCTCTACCCTGCCAATAGGGATCCCGAAGACTGCGCTTCAGAATTTTACCGGCACCCGACTTGGGTAACGGCTCACTGCGGATCAACACCGATCGGGGCACCTTATATCCGCCGACACGCTCCCTGCATACGGCCACGATCTCGTCGACAGTGATGGAAGTGCCCGGTTTGGTGACCACCTCGGCATGGACCATCTCTCCGAAACTCTCGTGGGGAATCCCGAACACCGCGACCTCGAGGACGGCGGGATGGTGAAATACGGCGTTCTCAACTTCAGTCGTGTAGATGTTTTCGCCCCCTGAAATGATCATGTCTTTTGTCCGGTCTACGACGAATAGGTAGCCCTCTTCATCCGCCCAGGCCACGTCGCCGCTCTTGTACCAACCGTCACCGACAAGGGCATTGGCCGTCTCCTGTGGCCGCTTCCAATAGCCCAGCATGACGTTTGGTCCCCGCACGTACACCTCGCCGATCTCGCGAGGGTTGCAAACCGAACCGTCGTGACGGCGGACTTCGACTTCGACGCCGACGACCGGTTGTCCGCAGCTGGCAAGTCGGCTTTTGGCCGGTTCAATCCCGCGGGCGCCCTCGCGATTGTCGGTACTCTGCGTGGAAGTCACCAGCGGCGACGCCTCAGTCATCCCATACAGCTGGACGATGTCGCACGGCAGCAGACTGCAGGCCCGAAGCAGCAGTTCCACCGGCATCGGTGACGCTCCGTACATAAGCAAACGCCATGCAGCAAAGTCCCGGGTTGCCGTAGCTGGGTGATTGAGCAACATATTGATCATCGTCGGGACGATTAGAGCCACGGTGACTCTCTCGGCTTCGACGACCCTTCCGAATAACTCCGGCTCGTACCCGCGGATGCAGACATGGGCACCGCCCACGAACGTCAACGCGAACGTCGTCGCGGCATCAGCGGCGTGAAACATTGGTGCAGCATGGATAAAGCGATCCGCCGGCACCAGTCGGTTGGCAAGGAGCATGTGCTTGGCATTGGCCAGCAAGTTGGCATGGCTCTGCATCACGCCCTTAGGCAGGCCCGTTGTGCCGCCAGTGTAGGAGATGGCCGCAAGCGTGTCCGCGGCGATCGCGCGGAGTTCGGAGTGGTCCTCGTCGAGGGGCGTTGACGAGCACAAATCGTCCCAATGGACCCACCCGTCTGGAGTGGACTCCATCCCGGAGTAGACCAGGTACTCGAGAGAGGGGCATCGTTGCTTTAACTGGCGGGCGATCTCCAGGTACGCATTATCGGCCACGATGGCTCGGGCCCCACAGTCGTTGATGATGAATTCCAGCTCGGGGATGGCAAGCCGGTAGTTGAGATCATTGAGCACCATTCCCGCCGCGGGAATGCCGACCCAACACTCCAAGTGCCTAAAGCTGTTCTGGCCGATTGATGCGACTACATCACCTGTGCGGAGACCGAGGCTCCGCAGACCTGCCGTGAGGCCGCGCACTCTGCGGCCCCATTGCGCGTAAGTGAGGCGTGTTTCGCCGTCGACAATCGCTTCAGTGTTCGGACGCGTCGCCATAGCACGCGTCATTGGCCACGATAGGGCCCCTTAATTCGCCATTGCCCCCTCCCATAAGCGGATCTCCAGCGCTGGCACTGACGCGAGTAGCCCGCGACATGGATCGCCAACACGCCTGCCAGCCGGCGTGCGACCGCGCCTCGGCCATGAGAGTACTCCGATCCGATTGTCGACGTAACTCTATGGCCCAGAACCGGGGGTGTCCATTGAGCTCGCAACACCGCTTGGGGTCAAAATCGGAAGTGGCCCAATTAAATGGGACGTCCGTTCTACCCCCCGAAGCGGACATCGTCAGGCTGTTGCCGCATGTCCGAAAAGGTAGAGTCGAGGATGGGCGCGGTAGCTTGGGCCATTCGGCAACGCTCCGTTTCCCATCCCACCGGGTCGCCGGAGGCGGTCGCCCGCCCCCGGCTCCCACAGAACGTGGCGTGCGGATTTCCCGCACCACGCTCTTCGGCAGTTGGTTCACAGCTTTCACTGCTATCTGTTCAAGTTTCGTTTCGATGGTCGGCTGATCTTCTCACTGAGTAGAAGGCCGTAACTCCCGTTGAATGGAGCCCATGTCGCCCAAGAACAATTCAACTACCGCTGACCGCTTCCCCATGTAGCCGGCTCTCCCGACCGCGGAGTACTATCAGTCAGTCTGACTTCCACCCGGTCATCAGACCCTTCTCACCTCTTCGGCTTGGCAGGTCCTACAGGCTTGCGCCTGAACCGGATGGATCTCCCTTGTTCACGTTGCTTCCTTTGGTTGCATGCTGGCGGTACCGAACCCCGGGAGCACCTCAGACCGCTCGCTATAGCGCGGCCTGCGATTCCGCCTTCCCCTTTGAGCGACAGGGTCGGCTACTCCGATCACGTTCGATTTCGGGGCTATATTCCCGTTCACTTCATTCCGGCCTACAACCTCCCTGTCTACGCTTCGCAACGGCCGTTACCGGACGCCACGCAAGACTCGGTTCGCGGCTGCTCGCTAGGCTTTGCCGCGGCCGTCATCGCAGACGGCTGACTTCAACGCGCTTGCAAGGCGCAACGCTCATCGAACCGGACGTGCCCGATTGAGGCATCCGGCTTGTATGGGGCTTTCTTTGTCAAGGAGGCATCACGCCATTTCTGTCTTCCTTTGTCATTCCATTCTTTTGTTCGACCTGCGCCGCAAGCATTCTTTCGTCCCGACCGCATATTTGCATCGCCGTCGCGCGCAGCGGCGGTCAAGGACGGCGCTTCTTCAGCGCCGCCGAAGGCTTGTCCTTGACGGACGCGAGCACGGCGGCAGGCTGCTAGCAATCGGATGGTTGGCCCGCTTGATGATCCGAGGGGAGCCTGCCATTGGCCGCGATCAATCGCGCGAACCACGCTTGTATTCGGTTGAACCCGTAAGGGGTGCAGACCATGAAGCAGTCATACGCTTCTGCGGGCACCCGATCTACCAGCCAGCCCGATTTAATGCCTGGGCCAGCCACGGCTGCCGCGCCTGACCGGCCGATGCCATTATGCAGCCTCGTGGTATCGGCGATGGTACTGGCAGATCGAACCAGTAGAAATCAACATGTTTATAAATACTTCCGAGGTAATTTTCTTCCTCAAGAAGGATTGAAGGCTCTCAAGACTTCGGCTTCGAGGCAGAGATGACAAAACGCCCCTCCACGGTCAGGGGCGTTTTTCATTGCGCCACGTCATTGCGAGAAGCGACTTGTCCGCCGTAGCTCAACGAGCGAAGGCGGAAGCGACGAAGCAATCCAAGTTTCGGAAACGGTCTGGATTGCGCGGAGCCTTGTCATCGGGCGCGGGTTCGTGCAACTCGTTGGCTCGCAACGATGATCTTTGAATGGAGTTACTGCTCGAATGCCGCCTTCAGGCGGTTGAGCTGCGGCACCAGCGGATTGCCGATCGGGGCGCGCTCCACCGTCGGCGCATGGATGCTGGTATCGAGGCGACGGACCTTGGCTTGCAGCACCATCGAGCGTGAGATCAGGTCCTGCAATTGCTGCGGCAGCTTTTCGATCATGTCGTCCGGGCCGGGATCGGCGGCGGAGAGCTTGACCTTGGTCTTTTCGCGATTGGCCTGGCTCAGCGACATTTCGCCTTCCTTGACCGCGCGGTGCAGCAATAGCCACGACGCCAGTTGCATCAGGCGGGTCGTCAGCCGCATGCTTTCGGTCGCATAGGTCAGGCTGACGGCGCGGTCGAGCGCCTTGGCCTCGGCGCGGCCGGCGCCGTCGAGGTAGGCGGCGGTCTCCTCGACCAGATCCATGCCTTCCCGGAACAGGGTGCCGAACGCCGCGGAATTGGTGAGCCGCTCACTGAACTGGACGAGCGCGGTTTCGCCTTGCGAACGGTCCGACATGGTCAACGCCTCACGCCACGGATTACGCGACCGGCCCTCACGAGGGCCGGCTTATAATGAACAAATCATTACGCGCCCGAGGCGGAGAGTCCAGCCGCAAGACATTTTATGGTTTCCAGCCGGCTACCGGCGACGCCAAAAAAAGAGCCGCCGTTTCCGGCGGCTTTGAAGTTGATAACAGGGAGGCGTCAAACAGAGTGGACAGGAGCCACTCGGTGTCCAAACGAGGACAGGCCTAGTCATAGATGAGAAAGCTTAACCGATCGTAAACGAACGGTTATTTTCAGGTTTCATTTGCCATGTCGGCCATTGGCCGATCTCCCTGCCGTCATGGCCGGGCTCGTCCCGGCCATCCACGTCTTCCCTTTGGTCATCGAAGCAAGAACGTGGATGCCCGGCACAAGGCCGGGCATGACGAAGGAATATGCGCGGTGCATCGCCGTGATCGTGGGACGAGAGCCGCCCCTACGTCTTGAAAAAGCTGTTGGCGGCGTCCTTCGAGGCGCGCTTCTTGGTCATGGCCGCCTGCAGCCGCTCGATCTCCGCACTCATCAGCGCGATACGCTCGGCAAGCTCCTCGACCGACAGCAACGACAGGTCCTGCCCGATCTCGTGGGTGACTTTCTTCCTGGGCTTGTCGTCATCCTCGATGGCCATGTGCGCTCCTCCGTGTTCGAGGGTACCAGAGGCGGTTGCAAGCCGCAGCGCGGCTGGCTAATCAGATGCCTCTTCATTCATTAAGCCCTTGGCCAAGGACAAATCATGGAAAAGCTGCCCGCGCAAATGACCGTCGTCGGCATCAGCAAGCCCGGCGGCCCCGAGGTGCTGTTGCCCGAAACCCGCGCGGTGCCCTCGCCCGGGCCGGACGAAATCCTGATCAAGGTCCAGGCCGCCGGCGTCAACCGGCCCGATGTCGCGCAGCGCTCCGGCGCCTATCCCCCGCCGCCCGGCGCCAGCGATCTGCCCGGCCTTGAAGTGGCGGGCGAAGTGGTCGCGCTCGGCACCGGTGCTTCCAGGCACAAGCTCGGCGACAAGGTGATGTCGCTGGTGGCCGGTGGCGGCTATGCGCAATATTGCATCGCGCAGGATGCCCAGGCGATGGCTGTGCCGCCTGTCCTGTCGATGCTGGAAGCCGGCGCCATCCCTGAAACGCTGATGACGGTCTGGCACAATGTGTTCGAGCGCGGCGCGCTGAAATCGGGCGAGACACTATTGATCCATGGCGGCTCATCGGGCATCGGCACCATGGCGATCCAGCTCGCCAAGGCGTTCGGCGCAAAAGCGATCGTCACCGTCGGATCGAAGGAAAAGGCCGACGCCTGCCTGAAGCTCGGCGCCGACCGCGCCATCAATTACAAGACCGAAGACTTTGTCGCCGAGGTGAAGGCGGCAACCGGCGGCGCCGGCGCCAATGTCATTCTCGACATGATCGGCGGCGATTATGTCGATCGCAATTACGACGCGGCCGCGGTCGACGGGCGCGTGGTACAGATCGCATTGCTCGGCGGACCCAAGGCAACGGTTAATATCGGCAAGGTGATGGTCAAGCGGCTGCACCACACCGGCTCGACACTGCGCCCACGCAGCAATGCGGACAAGGCGGCGATGGTCGCAGCGATCGAGGCCAAGGTGATGCCGCTGTTGCGCGAAGGGCGCGTCAAACCCGTGATGGACAGCACATTCCCGCTGGAAAAGGCCGCCGACGCGCATCGGCGCATGGAGACCAGCGAACATATTGGCAAAATTGTGTTGGCGGTTTAACCCTCGCTAACGAAGCGTAACCGGAAACCCTTTGATTTCCCTCGCTTTCATGTCATTTATCCGGCAACGCCGGGCAGCACGCTTCGCCGGCAAACGATCTTGACCGCGGAGAACTGACATTGCGTCCGATCAGGTGCCTTGCGCCGCTGGTGCTGGGCCTCGTGATTCTTGCCGCCGCCCCCCCGGCGCGCGCCATTGACGCTGTCAGCGTCCGCAGTGACGCGCCCGCGATCGACCTTACGGCGGTGCTCGATCACCAGCGCAGCGACACCGACCGCATCCAGGTCTCCACCGCGCCGGGCACCGACGGCATCGTCCGCCGCATCGAGGTCCGTGCCCGCGAAGGCGGGCAATATTGGGTGGTGTTCGCGCTCGCCAACAACACCGACGACCAGCTCGACCGCCTGATCGTTGCGCCTCACTACCGCATCGTGTCGTCGGGGCTGTTGTGGCCCGACCTCGGACTGTCGCGCATCGCCACCATTACACCGTCGACCGGCGACCGGCCCGAACGCCAGGAGAGCGCGACCGCGGATATTTTCCGCATCACGCTCGATCCCGGCGCCGTCATCACCTTTGTCGCGGAACTGCGCACCGATAAATTGCCGCAGCTCTATCTGTGGGAGCCCGACGCCTACAAGGACAAGGTCAACTCGTTCACGCTGTATCAGGGCATCGTGATCGGCATTTCCGGCCTGCTGGCGCTGGTCTTGACCATCCTGTTCGTGGTCAAGGGCAGCATCATGTTCCCGGCCGCCGCAGCCCTTGCATGGGCGGTGCTGGTCTATATCGGCGTCGATTTCGGCTTCTGGGGCAAGGTGCTCGACATGTCGAACAACGCCGAGCGGGTGTGGCGCGCGGCGGGCGAGGCGATCCTGGCCGCGACGCTATTGGTGTTTCTGTTCGCCTATCTCAATCTCAGCCGCTGGCATGTGCGCTATTCCCATATCACGGTCGGCTGGCTCGCCTTCCTCGGCTCGCTGGTGGCGCTGGCGCTGTTCGATCCGGCGGTCGCCTCCGGCATCGCGCGGATGTCGCTGGTATTGATCGCGTTCGCCGGCTTCGCACTGATCGTCTATCTCTCCACCCACGGTTTCGACCGCGCGGTGCTTTTGATCCCGACCTGGTTCCTGCTGGTGGTCTGGGTGGTCGCGGCCGGCATGACGGTCGCGGGCAGCGTCACCAACGACATCGTCGGCCCCGCTCTGCTCGGCGGCCTGGTGCTGATCGTGATGCTGATCGGGTTTACGGTGATGCAACATGCTTTCGCCGGCGGCGGCGCCACCACCGGCATCGTCTCCGACATCGAGCGCCGGGCGCTGGCGCTGACCGGCTCGGGCGACCTGATCTGGGACTGGGATGTCTCCGCCGACAAGGTCTTCACCAGCCCGGAGACCGAAAGCCTGCTGGGCCTGAAGCGCGGCGCCCTGGAAGGCCCGGCCGCGAAATGGCTCGAAGTGCTGCATCCGCTCGACCAGGACCGTTTCCGCGCAGCGCTGGACAGCGTGCTCGACCAGCGCCGCGGGCGCCTTGTGCAGGATTTCCGGCTGCGCACGCCGGACGGCCATTTCATGTGGTTTGCGCTGAAGGCGCGCCCCGTGGTCGGCTCCGACGGCGAAGTTTCCCGCGTGGTCGGAACGCTCACCGATGTCACCGAGACCAAGAATGCCGAAGAACGGATGTTGCACGATTCGGTGCATGACAACCTGACCGGCCTGCCCAACCGCAAACTGTTCATCGACCGTTTGGGCGCGGTCGCCAATTTCGCGAAGACCATGCCGAGCCTGCGGCCGACGCTGATGGTGATCGATCTCGACCGTTTCAAGCAGGTCAACGATTCCGTCGGTATTGCGGTCGGCGATTCAATCCTCTTGACGCTGGCGCGGCGATTGACCCGCATCCTGAAACCCCAGGACACGCTGGCCCGGCTCGCCGGCGACCAGTTCGGCCTACTCCTGGTGTCGGAACAGGATCCGGCACGCATCACCGCCTTCGCCGAGACCATCCGCAAGACCATCCGCGCGCCGATCGCCTTCAACGACCGCGAGATCTTCCTCACGGCCTCGATCGGGCTCGCGCTGTCCGATCCGCAGACACCGCTCTCCGACGAGATCATCAAGGACGCCGAGCTCGCGATGTATCATTCCAAGCGGATCGGCGGCGACCGCATCGACGTCTACAAGCCGGCGATGCGCGCGCGCAAGACCGACCGGCTGACCCTGGAATCCGAATTGCGCCGCGCCATCGAGCGCGAGGAAATCACCATCCTGTATCAGCCGATCGTGCGGCTGGAGGACCGTTCGATCGCCGGCTTCGAGGCGCTGGCGCGCTGGGACCATCCCAAGCTGGGGCGGATGTCACCGATGGAGTTCATCTCGATCGCCGAGGAGATCGGCCTGATCGTCGATCTCGGCATGTTCGTGCTGGACCGCACCGCCAGGCAGCTCTCGATCTGGCAGCGCGCGATGCGCTCGCGCCAGCCGATCTTCGCCAGCGTCAACGTCTCCTCGCGGCAATTGCTCCGGCACGATCTGATCCACGACATCCGCACCGTGCTGTCGCGCTCCACGGTGGCGCGCGGCACGCTCAAGCTTGAATTGACGGAATCGCTTGTCATGGAGAACCCGGAGCATGCGGCGCAGATGCTGACGCGGATCCGCGAGCTCGGCACCGGATTGTCGCTGGACGATTTCGGTACCGGCCATTCGTCGCTGGCCTACCTGCAGCGTTTTCCGTTCGATACCATCAAGATCGACCAGTCCTTCGTCCGCACCACCAGCCGCGGCACCAGGCCGGTGATCCTGAAATCGATCATCGCGCTGGCCCACGACCTCGGCATGGACGTGGTCGCCGAAGGCGCGGAGACCGATTCGGATGCGGTCGAGCTCTATCAACTGGGCTGCGAATACGCGCAAGGCTTTGCCTTCGGCGAGCCGATGGACGCCGATGCAGCGATGCGGCTACTCACCGAGGAACGGCTCGAGGCGGCGAGTTAATCGTCGTCCCCGCGCACCGTTCGCGGGGACGACAGAAATTATGCGGCGAACCAATCCGCCCTACTTCATCCTTTTGAACCGCACGCGCTTGCCGTCGGCCTGCCTTGTCGCGATGTAACCGCCGGCGAGGCAGGCCTCGCGCTGCGGCATCTTTTCCTGCGGGCTGCGCAGCGTCTCCCACCATGACGCGCGGTGCGCCGCGCGCGGCAGCGCTGCGTCGATGATCTGCTCGATCTGCTCGAAGCTGAGCACGAATTCGGGGAGCGTCTGCTTCTTCAGATAATCGCGCAGCGCGTCGTAGTCGTTCACTTCTGCCCTCGACATCCTGGCGCCCGAACCCGTCCCGCCGTTTCTGCAGTATTGGCGCGGTCGCGGCAACCGACCGTTAACTCATTAACGCATCATTGTCGCAACTTAAGCAGGCGGCAACCACTCCGGGCGCATCCAGAATGATCGGGAGCGAACGATGCGATTCGGACAGCGCAGAGGCATGGCCACGCAGCCCTGGCGGCTGTCGGCGAAGCTTTTAATCGCCTCGTCGGTGGTCACCGTGATCGGCTTCTCCGCGATCTGCGCCAGCGTCCTGCTCGACATGCGCCGCGGCGAGGAGGAACTGGCGCGTCAGACGCTTGAGAACCTTGCATCGAGCATCCACGCCGAGATCAGCCGCAACGTCGAGCTCTACGACCTGTCGCTGCGCGCTGTGGCGAGCAGCATGGTGATGCCGGAGATAAAGGACGTCAGCAAGCCGATCCGGCACCTGATCCTGTTCGATCATGCCGCAACCGCAAAACATTTCGGCGCCATCCAGGTATTCGACGCCGAAGGCCGGCTGACGATCGATGCCTCCACGCTCGATCCGCTTCCGGAAAATCGCTCCGACGAGGAGTACTTCCAGGCGCATCGCGACCGGCCCGATGCCGGGCTGTTCATCAGCCGTCCGATGCTGCATCACGGCGCCTATGCGATCGTGCTCAGCCGCGGCATCACCGGCGCCGACGGGCGCTTTCTCGGCGTGGTCGCAGGCTCGATCCGCTTTTCCTATTTCCACGACCTTTTCGACCGCCTGAGCCTCGGCCCGGACGATACCATCACCGTGCTGCGCCAAGACCGGACGATCATCATGCGCAGGCCGTTCGACCTCGACGTCATCGGCACGAATTTGGCAGATCGGCCGAGCTGGCATCCGGCGAGCCTGCCGGATGGCGGCTCGTATTCGGGGGTGGGCCCGGTGGATCCGATACCGCGGCTGTACGTCAGGCGCAGCAGCGCAAGTCCTCTCTTCGTCGTAGTCGGGAAACCATTGGACAGCATACTGAGCCTCTGGCGCACCGAGGCGATCCGGATCGGCGCGGTCATGATGGCGCTGATCGCATTCGTTCTGGCCGTGACGCTGTTCCTCGCGCGCGAAATCGACCGCCGGGCGCGGGCCGAAGACAAGCTCGAGGAGCTTGCGACCACCGACGCGCTTACCGGCCTGAAAAACCGGCGCAAGTTCGACGCCGAGATCGATTCCGAGTGGCGCCGCGCCACGCGCCAGAAGATGCCGATCGCGCTGTTGATGATCGATGCCGACCATTTCAAAGCCTACAACGACACCTATGGACACCAGGCCGGCGACCAGATGCTGATCGGCATCGCCATCTGCATTTCGGATTCGGTACGGCGGGCCGGCGATTGCGCCGCCCGTTACGGCGGCGAGGAATTTGCCGTGCTGTTGCCGGGGCTCTCCCCGGCGGAAGGCGTGGGTATCGCCGAAACGATCCGGCTGAAGGTTCGGGAGTGGTCCGATGGTCCGGCGGCCACAACCGTCAGCGTCGGGGTCGCGAGCCTGACGCCGTCGGCAACCATGGACTGGTCGGTCCTGGTGCAAGCCGCCGACAAGGCGCTTTACGCGGCCAAGGCGGGCGGCCGCAACCAGTCGGTGCTGGCCAGCATCCCCAAGCTTTCGCTGGTGGCGTAGAGCAACCCCTATCGACGTCATTTCTAGTCCGCAGGCAGACGCCGCGAAGTGACCCAGACTGCGTCATTCCGGGATGGTCCGAAGGACCAGACCCGGAATCTCGAGATTCCGGGTTCGATGCTTACGCATCGCCCCGGAATGACTTCGTCACTTCCCCAGATACTTCTTCATCTCTTCGCGCAGGCCGTCGCGCAAATCCGCGCGCGCCATGGCGAAGGCGATATTGGCGCGCAGGAAACCCGCCTTCGAGCCGCAATCGTGCCGCTCGCCTTCGAACTCGACGCCATAGAAGCTCTGGGTTTTTGAAAGCCCGATCATGGCGTCGGTGAGCTGGATTTCGCCGCCGGCGCCGCGCTCCTGCTTTTCCAGGATCTTGAAAATTTCCGGCTGCAGGATGTAGCGCCCGGTGATCGAGAGATTCGACGGCGCGGTGCCCTTGGGCGGCTTCTCCACCATGCCGTCGACCTCGAACATGTTGCCGTGTTTGTGGCGCTTGCCGACGCCGCAGATGCCGTATTGATGGGTCAGATGCGCCGGCACTTCCTCCACCGCGATCAGGTTGGATTTGCCGCCGAGCTTGCCTGCCGCCTCGATCATCTGCTTCAGGCAGCCCGGCGTGTTCAGCACCAGCTCGTCCGGCAGCACCACCGCGAACGGCTCGTTACCGACGATGTCGCGCGCGCACCACACCGCATGGCCGAGGCCGAGCGGCGCCTGCTGGCGGGTGAAACTCACGGCGCCGGCTTCGGGCTGGTCGCGCGCCAGAATCTCCATCTCGGCCTTCTTGCCGCGCGCGGCGAGCGTGGCGTCGAGTTCGTACATCCGGTCGAAATGATCCTCGATCACACCCTTGTTGCGGCCGGTGACGAAGATGAAATGCTCGATGCCGGCCTCCTTGGCCTCGTCGACCACATACTGGATCAGCGGCTTGTCGACGATGGTCAGCATTTCCTTGGGCATCGCCTTGGTGGCGGGCAGGACGCGGGTGCCGAGGCCGGCGACCGGAAAGACGGCTTTGCGGATTTTCATGGGGGCTGTCGGGGTGCCTTTGGGAGAGCGGAAAGCGCGTTTGATGGCATGTTGGTAGCCGGTTTGCAGCCGGGAACAAAGTCGGATGTGCGGAGGGCTTGGCCCTCATTGTCCCCGGGAGGGCAAGATTCCCGACATCAAAATCTCGGCCTTGTTAATCTGTTGGAAACCGCGACAAGGCCTCCTGAAAGCGGGATATTTTCGCGGCAGTAGCGGGTGGAACATGACGCGACGGACGGCACGATTGGCTAACAGAACCGGCGCGGCGATCCTTGCCGCAGCACTGCTGATGTGCGGGGAAGCGGGCGCGCAATCCTCCTCCGGCGGCGGGCCGCTCGGCTTCCTCGACAACATCTTTACCGGCTCGCATTCGAAGGGCGGCCGACCCGCGCCGTCAGCGCCCGGACCCGGCACTTCGGCGCAGGCGCAAGGCGCCCCCGCCACCAGCAGCGCGCCGCTGCCCTGGAGCGGCGAGGACGGCGCCTCCGGTCATCCGCTGATGACCGCAGCCGCGATCCGGGAGGCGGCGGCGAATTTCGACAATTGCGTCGCCTCGATGTGGCCCGACGCCGCCCGCCGCGGCATCTCGCAGGAAAGCTTCCAGCGTTTCACCGCGGGCCTGGCGCCCGATCTGCGCATCATGGATCTGATGGATTCGCAGCCGGAATTCACCAAGTCGATCTGGGACTATCTCGACATTCTGGTGAACGACAACCGCCTCGCCAAGGGCCGCGAGATCCTCGCCAAATACAAGCCGCAGTTCGATGCGGCGGAAAAGGCCTTTGGCGTCGATCGCTATGCGATCGCCGCGATCTGGGGCATCGAGTCGAACTACTCGACCCAGATGGGCGATCGCAGCGTGCTGCAATCCACCGCGACGCTTTCCTGCATCGGCCGCCGCCAGAAATATTTCAGGGATGAATTCCTCTCGGCGCTGGAGATCCTGCACCACGGCGATTTGCGCCCCGAACAGATGCGCGGCTCCTGGGCCGGCGCGTTCGGGCCCACCCAATTCATGCCGACCGCGTTCAAGCGCTACGCGGTGGACGCCGACGGCGATGGCCGCCGCGACGTGGTCGACGATCCCGCCGACCTGATTGCCTCGACCGCCAACAACCTGAAGAAGGACGGCTGGCAGAGCCGGCCAGACCTGGGGCTACGAGGTCGTGGTGCCCCAGGGCTTCAATTACATGCTGGCGGACCGCGCCAAAGCCATGACCATCGCGCAGTGGGAGCATCTCGGCATCACGCGCGCCGGAAGCCAGCCGTTCCCGCATCCCGCCGAGAAAGCCTATCTGCTGGCGCCTGCCGGCGCGGAAGGCCCCGGCTTCCTGATGCTGCAGAATTTCCGGGTGATCATGAAATATAATCCGGCGGAAGCCTATGCGCTGGCGATCGGCCATTTCGCGGACAGGCTGCGCGGCGGCGCGCCGTTCGTGCAGCCCTGGCCGCGGCAGGAACGGGAATTGTCGCGGGCCGAGCGGCTGGAACTGCAGCAGCTTCTGGCCCAGCGCGGCTTCTACCGCGGCACCCCGGACGGCCAGCTCGGCGGCCAGACCCGGGAGGCGCTGCGCGGCTTCCAGGCCTCGATCGGGGCGCCTGCGGACGGATTTGCCTCCGCCGACGTGCTGGAGCGGCTGAGGGGGCGGTGAAACGTCGGTTCCGGCCCCGAAAGTAACCGTGAACACAGCATTTTCGCCGCGCCCTTGACGGCGCGGGCCGATGCCCGGTTTATGGCGGGGAAATCTGCCCGCTTGCGGCCTGATTCCGCTATTATATCGATTGCCGAACGATCCATCGCGACCTAACCGCATGCCCAAGCCGAAGTCATTTTTGCGCATCTTCACCGAGACCGGCCCGCTGATCGTGCTGGCGGTTGCGATCGCGCTGCTGGTCGGGCTCGCCGCGCCGGCGTCGGCGCAGTTCTTCAATTTCGGCGGATGGTCGCGGCCACCGCCGCCGCGCAGCAACGGCGGACCCGGCGGCTGGTTCGGCGGCGATCTGTTCACGCCATTCCAGCAGCAGCAGCAGCAGGCGCCGAAGCGGATCGAGGATTTTTCCAAGGCGCCGCCGCCCGAGAAGCGCGAGACCATACCTGAGCGCAACGTGCTGGTGCTCGGCGACGGCATGGCGGACTGGCTCGCCTACGGGCTGGAGGACGCCTATGCCGAGCAACCGGAAATGGGCGTGATCCGCAAGCACAAGACGGTGTCCGGCCTCATCAGTTATCAGCCCAAGGGCGATCCGGCCGACTGGCCCGCCGCAGCCAAAGGCATCCTCGCCACCGAGACGCCGGACGCCATCGTCGTCATGTTGGGGTTGAATGACCGTGTCGCGATGCGTGAGCCGGCGGCCGAAAAATCCGACAGCAAACCATCGGACAAAAAGGCCGACAAGAAGGACGCCAAGGCCAAACCGGATGCCAAGCCCGCGGACGCGAAATCCGGCGCAAAGCTGGATGGCGCCGCGGGTGCCGCCGCCAAGCCCGACGACAAGCAGGTCGATGCCGAATTGTCCCCGGACGACGCCGCCGACACCGACGCGCCGCCGGCCATCGCGCCGGAGAAGAGCACGCGTTCGCCGAACGGCCTCTATCAGTTTCGCGAGGAGCGCTGGGTCGAGCTCTACACCAGGAAGATCGAGGAGATGATCGGCGTGCTGAAATCCAGGGGCGTGCCGGTGCTCTGGGTCGGCCTGCCCGCGGTGCGCGGCGCCAAGGCGAACGTCGGACATGCTGTTTCTGGATTCGCTGTATCGCGACGCCGCCGGCAAGGCCGGCATCACCTATGTCGACGTCTGGGACGGTTTCGTCGACGAAGCTGGCCGCTTCCTGCAGAAGGGTCCCGACTTCGAAGGCCAGCCCCGCCAGTTGCGCTCCTATGACGGCGTCTACTTCACCACGTCCGGCGCGCGCAAGCTCGCGCATTATGTCGAGCGCGAGATCACGCGGCTGTTGGCGACGCGGTCCACGCCGTTCGCGCTGCCGACCGAACCGGCAACCCCCGACGCCAATGCGCTCCCCGGCCAGCCCGCGCCGCGTCCGCTGGCGGGACCGATCCTGCCGCTGGTGGCATCCTCGGTCGGCACCGATCAATTGCTCGGCGGCCCCGGCTCGCGCCCGGCCGCGGTCGATGCGCTCGCCGCGCGAACCCTGGTGAAGGGCGAGGCGCTGGCGCCGCCGGCCGGCCGCGCCGATGATTTTGTCTGGCCGCGCCGCGAAGTCGGACGCGAACAGGCCAAGGGCGAAACGCCGGTGGCGTCCGTTGCGCCGGATGGAACGGTTGCCGCGCCGGGTATCCCGGGCGCGCCGCCGAAGCCGAAGAAGCCGCTTCCGCTTCAATCGGGTGCGCCGGCGCTGCGGGACATATTCGGACTTGGAAACGCGCCGCGCAAACCCGCGCCGTCACTATTACCATCGCCGGCGACGCGTGCGCCGGGCGTGCTGGGTGTGCCGCGCCCGCCCGCCAGCATCGGGCGATCGGCACAGGTCCCGGGCTTCTTCGCGCGGTGAGCCTATTCGAAACCCTCATGGTGAGGAGCGCATCTTTGCGCGTCTCCGGACGATGCTTCGCATCGCCGGGAGAACCATGAGGCCCCGATGCGGCCATCCTTCGAGACGGCGCTAACGCGCCTCCTCAGGATGAAGAGCGTTGGTCTGCGCAGCCATAACAACGCCGACGCTGTGACGGACGGCGCGCCCGCTGCAGAACCTCACAGAATCAGCCCGCCATCGACCACCAGCGTTTGGCCGACGATGTAGGATGCAAGCGGCGAGGCCAGGAACAAGGCTGCGCCCGCCATGTCGGCCGGCGTGCCCAGCCGTTTCAGCGGTATCCGCTCGATCGCGCCTTGCAGCCGTTTCGGATTCGCTGTCGTCACTTTTGTCATTTTGGTATCGACCAGGCCCGGCGCGATGCCGTTGACGCGGATGCCGTCCTCGGCCCACGCCTGCCCCAATGTTCGGGTCAGCCCGACGGCGCCGGTCTTCGAGGCATTGTAGGCCGGATTGCCCTTGGTCGAATGATAGGCGGCGGTCGAACTGACGATGATGAGCGAGCCTTTGCTCGTGTGCAGCATGTCATGAAATTTGCCGGCGCAGGCCATCAGGCTCATCAGATTGACTTCAAGCACCTTGCGAAAGCCGGCCATTTCGAATTCGCCGCGCCGGTAAATCACCGCGCCCTGCGCCAGCACCAGCACGTCGAGCCTGTCGAACGCCGGCCTGAAATTCTCGATCGCCCTGGCATCGCTGACGTCGAGCTGCGCGTAATCGAGACCCGCAAGATCCGATCCCTCGGCGGGCGAATAGTCCGCGGCGGAAGCGCGGGTGCCGCAGACATGGACATGCGCGCCGCTGGCGCGAAACGCCTGCGCAATGCCGTTGCCGATGCCGCTACAGCCGCCGACCACGAGAACCTGCTTGCCGCTGAAATCCAGTTCGTTCATCGTCAACCTCGAATTTTCTGCTGACTGCCAAAAACATGGCAGCTTACATCCCGGGGAAGAGACCCATGTCCGATTTCAAGCAACTCAGCCGCTCGGTCAAGGGATTGACGGTCCTTGTCACCGGCGCGGCCAGCGGCATGGGCCGCGCCACCGCGCGGGTCTTCGCCGCCGAGGGCGCCAACGTCGCCGTCACGGATTTCGCCGCCGAGGGTGCGCAGGCCGTCGCCGCCGAGATCGCGGCCAGGAGCGAAATCGGAAAAGCCTGGAAGCTCGATGTTGCCAACCGCGATGACATCGATGCCGTCGTCAACGACATCGCCAGACATTTCGGCGGCCTCGATATCGTCATCAACAATGCCGGCATTTCGGTGCGCGTGCCGATCGACGATGATGGCTATGACGAAGCCTGGACCAGGGGACTGTCGGTGATGCTGACGGCGCATCAGCGCGTGATCCGCGCCGCGCTGCCCTATCTGCGCCAATCGAAATCGCCGCGGATCGTCAATATCGCCTCCACCGAGGCGCTCGGCGCAACCGCGTTGCTCAGCCCGTATTCGGCGGCGAAGGCGGGTGTCGTGGGATTGACCCGTTCGCTCGCGGTGGAACTCGGCCGCGACGGGATCACCGTGAACTGCATCTGTCCGGGGCCGATCACCACCGGCATGACCGCGCGAATCAGCGACGAGCATAAGGCGATCTATGCCAAACGCCGGACCGCGCTCGGGCGCTACGGTTACCCTGAGGAGGTCGCCCACATGACACTGAGCCTGTGTCTGCCTGCCGCGTCGTTCCTGACCGGCGCGATCATCCCGGTGGACGGCGGCCTGATGGCGCGGAATGCGTGATGCGTTCCCCGGACGCAGCGCAGCACGTCGCCCTTGCGGCGTGGTGCGCTGCTGATCCGGGCCCATCTTGTTTCTGGCGATGGGTGGATCCCGGCCCTGCGGCGCAGCGTGAAGAACGCTGCACCGCGTCCGGGACACGAGCCATGCGTCGGGCTCAATTGACTTCCCCCGATCCCGGAGTAGTTTTTTCGGCCAAACGGAGCGGGATAACCGCATCCGCCTCGATCAGGAGAAACGCCATGACGGTCACGATCCGGCAGCTTCACCCGTATTTTTTCGGCGAGGTGTCGGGCGTCGATCTGCGCAAGCCGCTGACACAGCAGGAGGCCCGGGATATCGAGGCCGGCATGGATAAATACGCCGTGCTGCTGTTCCACGATCAGGACTTGACCGACGAGCAGCAACTGGCCTTTGCGTTGAATTTCGGCGAGCGCGAAAATCCGCGCGGCGGCAATGTCGTCAAACCCGAGGACTCGCGGCTGCAGACCGGGCTCAACGACGTCTCCAACCTCGGCAAGGACGGCAAGCCACTGCCGCGCGACCACCGCGCTCATCTGTTCAATCTCGGCAATTGCCTGTGGCATTCCGACAGTTCGTTCCGTCCGATCCCGGCGAAATTTTCGCTGCTCTCGGCGCGCGTGGTGAACCCCAAGGGCGGCAACACCGAATTCGCCGACATGCGCGCGGCTTACGACGCGCTGGACGACGAAACGAGAGTCGAGATCGAGGACCTGATCTGC
Organism: uncultured Alphaproteobacteria bacterium; assembly: GCA_963778925.1. Classification (GTDB taxonomy): domain Bacteria; phylum Pseudomonadota; class Alphaproteobacteria; order Rhizobiales; family Xanthobacteraceae; genus Bradyrhizobium. The sequence continues at coordinate 80,405 of CAVZWE010000008.1, forward strand.
GAACATTCGCTGATGTATTCGCGGGGATCGCTCGGCTTCCTCGATTACACCGAGGAGGAAAAGCAGCTTTTCAAGCCGGTGCGCCAGCGGCTGGTGCGCACCCATCCGGTGCACGGCCGCAAGTCGCTGTATCTGTCGTCGCATGCCGGCGCGATCCTCGGCATGAGCGTGCCGGAGGCGCGGGTGTTGTTGCGCGATCTCACCGAGCACGCCACGCGGCCGGAATTCGTCTACGTCCACAAATGGACGCTGCATGACCTCGTGATGTGGGACAACCGCCAGACCATGCATCGCGTGCGCCGTTACGACCAGTCGCAGCCGCGCGACATGCGCCGCGCCACGGTAGCCGGCACCGCGCCGACGGTTAAGCAGCAGGCGGCGGAGTAAGCTTCTTCCCTCTCCGCTTGCGGGGGAGGGTGCCGAGCAAAGCGAGGCGGGTGGGGGCTGCCTCCGCGAATTCCATTGCGGAGAGAGCCCCCACCCCGGCCCTCCCCCGCAAGCGGGAGAGGGGGCGCACCGTGCGATGACGCCACCATATCGCAACCGTGTTTGAGGGAACGCGAAGCCATCGCCAAAATGGGTCGTCATCGCCCGCGAAAACAGGCGATCCAGTAAACGCAGTTGTTGCTAATTGCAGGACGCCGGTGATTACTGGATGCCCCGCTCTTCGCGGGGCATGACGGCGAAGTTCAGGCGTGCCCGGCCTCGTTCGACAGCATGCCCGGATCGATTCCGATCTTGCGCAGCGCGCGCAGGTATTTTTCCTCGATGTCGCTGCCGAACACCAGATCGGAATCGGCGTCGCAATGCAGCCAGCCATTGTCCTGGATTTCGGTCTCCAGCTGTCCCGGCGCCCAGCCGGCATAGCCCAGCGCCAGGATCGCGTGCTTCGGTCCGGCGCCTCTGGCGATCGCCTTGAGAATATCGACGGTCGCGGTCAGGCAGATTTCGTCGTCGATCCGCAGCGTCGCATCCTTGATGAAGAAATCGCTCGAATGCAGCACGAAGCCGCGTCCGGTCTCGACCGGGCCGCCCTTGAGCACCTTCATGGTCTCGGCGTTTTCCGGCAGCTTGATCTGGTCGGCCTTCTTGATGATGTCGAGCTGCACCAGCAATTCGGGAAAATCGATGCTGCCCGCCGGGCGATTGACGATGATGCCCATCGCGCCTTCGGATGAATGCGCGCAGAGATAAATCACCGAACGCTCGAAGCGCGGATCGCCCATCACCGGCATGGCGATCAGCAACTGACCGTCCAGATAACCGCGTCCCGCCGAATTGTCGCCCATGCCGGCGGCTTTGCGGCGAACTATCCTCGGTCTTTTGCCTTCAGGGTCCATCCGCAAAGGACTCTCGTGTCATGGTCCATCCTGATATCGGGCGGCGGTTCTGTCAATCAAGCTTGCTGTCCGCATTTAGAATACATCACAAGCAATTCAATGGTTTGCGTTCCCGCTTGCCTGTAAAGACGTCTCATGACCGTCATGGTTCCCATGCGTGCCGCACTCGGCTTCGCCGCGGCTTTATTTGCGTCATCGCTCGCGGCTGAGGCTTGCGCCCAGGATACCTCGCCATGGCAGCGGGATGGACACTCCGCGGTTCGGCTATTGGCGGGATCGCGCAGCGGCGCGGTGCTGCTCGGCGGTATCGCCTTTCAGCTTCAGCCGGGGTGGAAGACCTATTGGCGGACGCCCGGCGATTCCGGCGTGCCGCCGCGCTTCGATTTCTCCAAATCGGAAAATATCGAGGCCGTGACCGTGCTGTGGCCGGCGCCGACCAAATTCGACGACGGCGCCGGCGGCAACTCAATGGGTTATCACGACCAGATCGTGCTGCCGCTGCGAATTGTGGCGAAGAATACCGACAGACCGGTGACGCTTCGCGCCGACATCAATTATGCGGTGTGCGAAAAACTCTGCATTCCCGTGGAGGCCAGCGCCGAACTCGCGTTTAACAGCGTGGCGAGCACCGAGGACAGCGCGCTGTTCGCTGCATTGGACACGGTGCCGAAGCCTGCCAATGTCGGCGATCCCAACCCGCTGACCATCCGCGACGTCAAGCGCGACGGCAAATCCACGGTGCTGGTCGACGTGATCAGCCCCGATGACAGGGTGGTCAACCTGTTCGTCGAAGGGCCGACGCCGGACTGGGGACTGCCGGTTCCGAAACTGCTGGAATCCAGCCCGCCCGGGGTCAGGCGCTTCGCCTTCGATCTCGACGGCGCGCCTCCCGGCACCGATCCCAAAGGGGCCGCGCTCAAGCTGACACTGGTCGGCGGCGACCGTGCCTACGAATTCAATATCAATCTGGAATAACCTCCCGTCGTCCCGGCGAACCACGCTGTGTGAAAAGTCGGTTGCCAATGGACGTAGAATATCTGTCTCAATTTCGTCGATAAAGAAACCAAATGCATTGCCAACTTCTGCCGAGTGACGACAATTGAGAAAGCAATTCTGTGCGTCCTTGGCTCAAGCGACTTTTCACACAGCCTGGTACGCCGGGAACCATACCGCGAGGTGTTGCATTTTGTCGCTGAGGCAAGCACGGCCTGGTCGCGACAATGAAAGCTCGCGTGGTTACGGGTCCCGGCGTTCGCCGGAACGACGGCGGGCCACCGAATCTTAACGAATAGTTGATAGGCCGAAACCACCGCCGCATCCCAGCGGCGCCTTGGGAATTCCGCTTGGCCGTAATGGACGCACAGCCCGCACCAGTTCCGCCTGCCGGCGCGATCGCGCGGCTGCGATCGTCGCTTGGCGGCTCCAGCGAGGCCTCGCTGACCAAACGGCTCGCCGGCACGATCTTTGTCATTCGCCTCGTCAGCGCAACGCTGGCTTACCTTTCGCAGATCCTGCTCGCGCGCTGGATGGGCGGCTCGGATTACGGCGTCTATGTCTATGTCTGGACCTGGGTGCTGCTGCTCGGCAGCATGATGGATTTCGGCATTTCCGCCTCGGCGCAAAAGATCATCCCGGAATATCGCACCCATGGCGAACACGCGCTGCTGCGCGGCTTTCTCTCCGGCAGCCGCTGGATGACCTTCATCGTATCTGCCGTGGTCTCGCTGCTGCTGGCGGGCGTGGTAAGAGTGTTGTCGGCCTCGATCGACGCCGGCGCGATCGTTCCGCTTTACATCGGTTGCATCACGCTGCCGGCCTTCGTGGTCGCCAATACCCAGGACGGCATTGCGCGCTCGCACGACTGGATGCGGCTCGGACTGATGCCGCAATTCATCGTGCGGCAGTCGCTGATCATCGGCTTTACCGCCGGCGCCCTTGCGCTCGGCTTTCATCTCGGCGCGACGGCTGCGATGCTTGCGAGTAGCGCCGCGGTGTGGACCGCCATGATCGGGCAGATGCTGGTGCTGAACCACAGGCTTGGCGGCCACATCGCGCCCGGCCCCAAGGCCTATGATTTCCGCGGCTGGCTTGCGGTCTCGCTGCCGATCCTGCTGGTCGAGGGCTTCTATTTGCTGTTGTCCTACACCGACGTGCTGGTGCTGCAGCAGTTTCGCGCCTCCGAAGAGGTCGGCGTCTATTTCGCCGTGGTGAAGACCTTGGCGCTGGTTTCCTTCATCCACTACGCGATGTCGGCGACCACGGCGCACAGATTCGCCGAATATCACGCGCTCGGCGACAAGGCGCGGCTGTCGGCCTATGTCGCGCATGCGATCAAATGGACGTTCTGGCCGTCGCTCGCCGCCACTATCCTGATCCTGGCACTGGGCAAGCCGCTATTGTGGCTGTTCGGCCCGCAATTCGTGACCGGCTACGACATCATGTTCGTCGCCGCGATCGGGCTTGTGGTGCGCTCGGCGATCGGCCCGGTCGAGCGGCTGCTCAACATGCTCGGCCACCAGCATATCTGCGCGCTGGCCTATGCGCTGGCCTTTGTCATGAACGTGGTGCTGTGCACAGCCCTGGTGCCGCGCTTCGGCGGCCACGGCGCTGCGGCGGCGACCTCGATCTCGCTCGCCTTCGAGACCGTGCTGTTGTTCTGGATCGTGCGGCAGCGGCTCGGGCTGCACGTGCTGGCATTCGGGAAGCGCGACTGAGCTTGTCATGCCCGGACTTGATCCGGGCATCCACGCCCTTCAGTAGTAAAGCAAGCAAGACGTGGATGGCCGGGACCCGGCTACGCCAACCGCCTTCGTCCGAAGGCGGACTTCGGCGGTCAAGAGGCTTCGCCGGGCTTTCCAGTGTCAGTCCACCGAAGCTTTAGCGAAGGTGGACAAGCCCGGCCATGACGACCGTTAATGCCGGAGCCGCACCGGTTCTCCCTACTCCGCGGTCCAGCCGCCGTCGATCGTGAGGTTGGCGCCGGTGATCTGGGCGGCGTCATCGCCGCACAGAAACAGCGCCAGTGCGGCGACCTGTTCGGAGGTGACGAACTCCTTGGTCGGCTGCGCTTCCAGCAGCACGTCATGGATGACCTGCTGCTTGGTCAGGTTGCGCGCCTTCATGGTCTCCGGAATCTGATGCTCGACCAGCGGCGTCCAGACATAGCCGGGACTGATGCAGTTGCAGGTGATCTTGAAGGTCGCAAGTTCCAGCGCCACGGTCTTGGTGAGGCCGGCGATGCCGTGCTTGGCCGACACATAGGCCGACTTGAACGGCGAGGCCACCAGCGAATGCGCCGATGCGGTATTGATGATGCGGCCCCAGCCGCGCTTCTTCATGCCGGGGACGGCGGCGCGGATGCCGTAAAATGCCGACGACAGGTTGATGGCGATGATCGCTTCCCATTTCTCGGGCGGAAACTCCTCGATCGGCGACACGAACTGGATACCGGCATTGTTGACGAGGACGTCGACCGAGCCGAAGGTCTTCTCACCGAGCGCGATCATCTCGGCGATCTCACCGGGCTTGGTCATGTCGGCCGGCGAATGCACCGCCTTGACCTTGAAATCCTTTTCGATGCCGGAGCGCTCCTTCTCGATGTCGGCGGGCGCGCCCATGCCGTTGAGAACGATATTGGCGCCGGCGCCCGCAAAGGCGCGTGCATAAGCCAGTCCGATGCCGCTGGTCGAACCGGTCACTACCGCGGTCTTGCCTGTCAAGGTACCCATTTTACTGCTCCTGGTTTGCCGTCGGGGGATTCGGTGCTTTCCCCCGTCAGATCATAAGTCACCATGGTTTCGCCGGATTGCGGCCGATCAAGCCAGTCCTTGTGGCGCATCGACAGATGCACGTCGCGCTCGCCCGCGCCCCAGTGCTCGACCATGCCGATGTGCGAAAAATCGTAATCCTTGGACGAGGATTCGTAGTTCTTGCTGCGGTAGATCAGGTGCACCACCGTGACGGTGTTTTCCTTGGCAATCTTGCAAAGCGTTTCAACGGACGGGTCGTTCCTGAGATAATCGGGCAATTTGCCGATCAACTCGCGCAGCGCCATGCGGGCGTTGTGGATCTGCTTGTTCTTGTCGGTATTCATCCGGGTGCGGCTGGAAAAGCGGATGTCTTTCTCGCGCTCGGCGGCTTCCAGCAGCGAAACCGGCAGCGGCCCGCGCGCGCTGAACAGGTCGACCTGGAAGATCAAGAGGTCGTTGTTGATTTCCGCGTCCAGCACAAAATCGAGCGGCGTGTTGGTTGCGATGCCGCCGTCCCAGAAATGCTCGCCTTCGATTTCGATCGAAGGAAAGCCCGGCGGCAGCGCGCCGGATGCCATGATATGTTCCGGGCCGATCTTCTTGCCGAGCTTCCTGAACTCGAAATTATCGAAATATTTGAAGTTGCCGGTGGTGACACTGACCGTGCCGACGCTGAGCCGGGTCTCGAGCGCGTTGATGCGGTCGAAATCGACCAGACGCTCCAGTGTGGTGCGCAGCGGGGTGGTATCGTAATAACTCTGCGATTGCGGGCTGCCGGGCGGCCAAAGCGGCGCGGGCGGAAGTCGCGGCCTGAAAAAGCCGGGAACGCCGAAGGTCGCGATCAGGGCGGCGCTGGTTTCGTTGAACAGCGAGCGGGCGCGGTCGCCGTTTGTGACCGGGTTCCAGGGCACCGGCGCCGAAACCATGTTCCAGAATTCCTTCAGACGCTCCACCCGCTGTTCGCGCGGGTTACCGGCGATGATCGCGGCGTTGACGGCACCGATCGAGATGCCGGCAATCCAGTCCGGCTCGAAATCATGGTGGCACAGCGCCTGATAGGCGCCGGCCTGATAGGAGCCGAGCGCGCCGCCGCCTTGCAAGACCAGCACGCGCTGCGCTTTCGCAGGCGTTCTTGCGGGCGCTGGGCTGGGATGATCGGTCATGTCCGTCAATCGAATACCGGGAAAGCCGTTCTATGCCAAAAGCCCCGGCACCGTGGCGTCCCTTCGCGATGGCGTCAATCTGGGAAGCAGACCACCGCGATCACGCCGGGTTTATCGCGGTTCCGATGACGCCATAATAAGGGTCCAGAATACCTTGTATTTGGTATTTGGAGCATAGCTGGCCGCGATGCCCAATTTTGTGACACCATTTTTCAGCATATTGGCCCGGTGCGGCGGCGAGTCGCGCCAGCCGGAAAATGCCTCCGCCAGGGTTTGATAGCCTGCCGAGACATTCTCCACGGCCAGCGTCGCGGGATACCCAAAGGCGTTCAGGCGCTTCGCCAGCGGCGCCTTGACGTCGTGGTCGAGCTTGTTCTGGCTGGCCATCGCCTGTGACTGCGCTTCCGCGAGTTTCATCAATTCGGGGTCGACCGTTACGGCGCCAAGCCCATTGTTCTGCCGGTAGAGCGAGATCATCGAGGCCGCCGCCTGCGAATCGAGCCTGGCGCCGGCATTGGCCATGTTGAGATACATGGTCGGCTGCTCGATCGGCGCCTCCGCCGCGCAGCCGCCAAGCAGCAAAAGCCCGATAATCGCGACCGCCGCACGCATGATCTGAGGTTCCCCCGAGTGGACGGAGGTTGTTGCATACCAACCGTGGCTGAATGGTGAACGGGCGGACCGGATTTGGGCGCGTTATTCCGGACGCGCCAGTTGGAGTCCCGGCTTTGCCCTACGAAGTCTTGACGGTATGGATGCCACATTCTGTCTTGGCCCGGCCGCGCCAGCGGCCCGCGCGCGTATCTTCATCCGCCGAGGTCCGGCTGGTGCAGGGCATGCAGCCGACCGACAGATAGCCGAACTTCACCAGCGGATGCGGCGGCAGCTTCGCCTGCGCATAGATCGCCTCGATCTCCTCGCGCGAGGCGTTGGCGAACGGGTTGAATTTCAGCCTGGCGCCATCCTGCTCGACCACGGGAATGGCGGCGCGCAGGCCGCCCTGAAAACGCTTGCGGCCGTTGATCCAGGCGCTGAACGGCTTTAGCGCCCGCGCCAGCGGCTCGACTTTGCGGATGCGGCAGCAGGCATCGGGATCCGAGAACCACAATTCGCGGTCGGGATCATCACGCGACAGCGTCTCCTCCAGCGGCTTGATCGAGCGGACATCGCGGAGACCCAACGTAGCGATCAGGGTGTCGCGATAGGCCAGCGTCTCCTCGAACAGCCACCCGGTGTCGAGAAAGATCACGGGTATCGCGGGATCGACGTCGGCCATCACCTTGAGCAGGGCAGCCGATTCGGTGCCGAACGACGACACCAGAGCGAGATGCTCGCGGCCAACGGTCTGCAGCGCGGCTGCGACCACATCCGCCGGCGAAGCCTTACCAAGGGCACGACCGAGCGCTTCGGCTGACGACAACTCGTCCGCCGTCCGTTCAGGCAACACCGGACGCGCGAGGATATTCATGGGCTGGCACTTTCCGAATGACGCAGCATCATACGCCGGTGCAGCGCCGTCATGCGGCCGTCGCCGGTCGGCTGGTAGAACACCGAGTAACGCTTGACCGTATTGGCGAACGCCTCGGCATCGGTGGGCTTCTTCACTTCGAACGCGTTGAATCCGGCGCGCAGCATGAACAGGAACTGGTCGCGCAGCACCTGACCGGTGGCGCGCAATTCGCCACGATAACCATGACGCTCGCGCAGCAGCCGGGCCTGGCTATAGGCGCGCCCGTCGCGGAAGGTCGGAAACACCAGCGCGATCACCGCGAGACGCCCAAGATGCGGCACGAGATCGTCGACATCGCGGCTGTTGGGCCAGATCACGCCGGTCCTTCCGGCACGCCGCAAGGTACCCTCGGCGTCTTCAAGAAATCGCGCGGAGGAAATCAGGATGGCGCCGTCGTCCGGAATCCCGGCGTCATCCGCGACATGGACGAACGCATCGGCCGATATTTTTCCGCCCTTAACGAGTGGCATAGACGCGCTCCCTGAATGGCTCGACGCCAAGCCGCTTCACCGTATCGATGAACAGTTCATCGGGACGTGCGCGCAGCGCCAGATAGGCTTCGACGATATCCTCGACCACATCGGCGACTTCGCCGTAAGACACGGCCGGTCCGATCAAGGTGCCGACCACGGCGTTCTCGTCGGCGCGGCCGCCGATCGTGATCTGGTAAAATTCCTCGCCGTTTTTCTCGACGCCGAGAATGCCGATATGGCCGACGTGGTGATGGCCGCAGGCGTTGATGCAGCCGGAGATATTGATGTGCAGCCGCCCGATCAGGTTGGCGGTGTCGTGACTGGCAAAGCGCCGCGTCAATTCCTGGGCGATCGGGATCGAACGCGCATTCGCAAGTGAGCAATAGTCCAGCCCCGGGCAGGCGATGATGTCGGTGACCAGATTGACGTTCGGGGTCGCGAGGCCGATCTTGTCAAGCGCCTTCCACAGCGCCGGCAGGTCGCGCCTTGCAACATGGGGCAGCGCCAGGTTCTGCTCATGACCGACGCGAATTTCGCCGAAGGAATATTTGTCGGCGAGATCGGCGATCGCGTCCATCTGATCGGCGGTGGCATCGCCGGGCGGTCCGCCAACCGGCTTCAGCGAAACCGTCACGATCGCGTAGCCCGGCACCTTGTGCAGTGCTACGGAATTCTTGCGCCAAGCCTCGAAGTGGGGGTCGTGCGCCGCCTTCTTCAATTCGTCCGGCATATGCGGCAATTTTTCGTAGGCCGGATAGGTGAACCGCGAACGGATGTCTTCGATCATGGCGTCGTCCAGCGTCAGCGCGGTGTCGCTGGCGCGCATCTCTTGCCACTCGTCCTCGACTTCCTTGGCGAATTTCTCGATGCCGAGCTCATGCACCAGGATCTTGATGCGGGCCTTGTAGATGTTGTCGCGGCGGCCGTACTGGTTGTAGACGCGCAGGATCGCCTCAACATAACCGAGGAGATCGCGGCCCGGCACAAACGACTTGATGGTCTTGGCGATGAACGGCGTGCGGCCGAGCCCGCCGCCGACCAGCACCTCGAAGCCGGTTTCGCCTTCGGCGTTCTTGTGCAGCCGCAGGCCGATGTCGTGAATCTTGATTGCGGCGCGATCGTGCGCGGACGCGGTAATGGCGAATTTGAACTTGCGCGGCAGGAAGGAGAATTCCGGATGCAGCGTGGTGTATTGCCGCAGCAGCTCGGACCAGATGCGGGGGTCCTCGATCTCGTCCGGCGCCACACCGGCCCATTGATCCGACGTGACGTTACGTGTGTTGTTGCCTGACGTCTGCATGGCGTGAATACCGACCTCGGCGAGATCGGCCAGCGCATCCGGCAGTTCGGCGAGCCTGATCCAGTTGAACTGGATGTTTTGCCGGGTGGTGAAGTGGCCGTAGCCGCGGTCGTAGCGCCGCGCCACATGCGCCAGCCGCCGCAATTGCTTCGACGACAGCGTGCCGTAGGGGATCGCGACGCGGAACATATAGGCGTGCAGCTGCAGATAGACGCCGTTCTGCAGCCGCAGCATCTTGAATTCGTCCTCGGTGAGCTCGCCGGCGAGACGTCGCTTCACCTGGTCGCGAAATTCCTCGACGCGTTCGTTGATCAGCGTTCGATCGAGTTCGTCATATGCATACATGAGCGGTACCCTTACGCCGAAACCGGGAGGTCGATGGTGACGCCTGCCGCCCGGATATGTTCGCGCAGATTGCCGGGCCTGATCTTGCCGGAGTCCTTGATTTCAACCGGCGCTATATAGGCGCCTACGGCGCCGACATCGTCGGCGACCGATTCGGCGAGTAGCGCGCGGGCCTCATCGGAAGTGCGAACGATCGCGGCATCGGCCAGGTTTGCCGACCAGTCTTGCCGAGCGGTGCGGTAGATTACGATACCGTCCCAGGTGCGGTTGGCCGTGACCACCGATGGGCCGGCAATTCTGATTTTTTTCTGTTCGAGCGGAGAGGTCATTCGGCGGCTTCCAGCAGTTCAGAGATCATCTGGTTGAGGCTTTGATGACGCCATGGCGCGGAGTGCGCGACCACCTCGCCGATGACGAGAATGGCGGGACCGCCATCGATCTGTTCGACCAGACCAGGCAACTCACCGAGCGTTCCGACCACGGCCTGCGCATCCGGCCGCGTCACCCGCGCGAACACGCCGACCGGGGTTTGCGGCGAGCGGCCGGCGGCCAGCAGCCCTGCGCGGACCGACGACGCCGCAGTCATGCCCATATAGACGACCACGGTCATCTTCTCGTCCGTCAGCGTCGACCAATCGACGGCTTCGGCATCCTTCGCCTTGTGCGCGGTGAGGAAGGTGATGCGCAGCGCCTCATGCCGGAACGTCAGCGGCACTTCGAATTGCGCTGCGGCGCCAAAGCCCGCGCTAATGCCGGGAATGACCGAATAGGCGACGCCGGCTTCGCGCAGCGCTTCGACTTCCTCGCCGCCGCGGCCGAACACGAAGGGATCACCGCCCTTCAGGCGCACCGCGCGCTGGCCTGATCTGGCCGCCTCGATCATCAATCTGTTGATCGCGTCCTGGCCGATGCCGGGTTTGCCGACACGGCGGCCCACGGCAATGCGCGCGGCGTCGCGGCGGGCGCGATCGAGGATTTCAGGCGAGACCAGCTCATCGTAGAAGACAATATCGGCATCCTGCAGCGCGCGCAGCGCCTTGACGGTGAGCAAATCCGGATCGCCCGGACCGGCGCCGACCAGCGTCACGCTGCCCTCGGCCGCGCCCGACGCTGACGCGCCGGCAAAAGCCGATGCGTCACGAATATTCTTCAGCGCGGCTTCGGCTTCGCGCTCGCGTCCGTCGAGAACCAGCGCGCCAATGGGCCCATCGACCACGCGCTCCCAGAAACGACGCCGCAGGGCAAATTCGGGAATGCGGCCGTGGATCGTCTTGCGCCAGCGGCCGATGAAGCCCGCGAGATCGCCGATGCGTGCCGGCAGCACGGCCTCGATGCGCTCGCGCACGCGGCGCGCCACCACCGGCGAAGCGCCACCGGTGCCAACCGCCACCACCACGTCACCGCGATCGACGATCGCCGGAAAGATGAAAGTCGAATGGACGAGGTCGTCCATCACATTCACAGGGATGCCGACCGCCTTGGCCCGCGCCGACATCGCAGTCCCGATGTCGCCGGCGCCCGCGCACAAGATCGCAATGACGCCACCGAGATCGGCAGCCAAGGGATCGCCCTTCCCAAGCTCGACCCGCGCCGCGTCCTCAGCCGCCAGCCCGCTCAGATCATGATCGCCATCGGTCGCATACCAGCGAATGCGCGCGCCCGCCGCCACCAGCAAGCGCAGTTTCGCGCCCGCCAGATCGCCAGCTCCGACCAGCAGCACGGCACCGGTTTGCAGATCGAGAAATACCGGCAGGAATTGCATGCGAGACTCGCTTCCCCAACTTCCGGGGTTGACTGGAATTATTTTCTATATATGTCTCATTCAACACCCGCAAAGAGAAATTATTTCTTCTCTATTGCACTGCAACTATAGAATTTTCGCCTCCGGAGGCCAAGGGGCCAGAGATGCATCTTCTCGACAGCGATTCTTCAGGACACCAGCTGCGTCGGGCTAACCCGGCCGAGGCACCATCCCTGCAGCAAATTTCGACCCATGGGCGCTTCGATCGGCCCACCATGGATCACCTCGATGCGCTCGAGGCGCAGAGCATCTACATTTTCCGGGAAGCCTTCGCGCGGCTGAAGAAACTGGCGCTGCTATGGTCACTCGGCAAGGATTCCAACGTAATGATCTGGCTGGCGCGCAAGGCCTTCTTCGGCCGCGTGCCATTCCCCGCACTTCATGTCGACACCGGCAAGAAATTTCCGGAGATGTATGCGTTTCGCGATCGCTACGGCAAGGAGTGGGAGCTCGACCTCAGAATAGAACCATGCCCGCCGCTGGAGACCATCGATCCGACCCTGCCGCCAGCGGCGCGATCCGCCGCGCGCAAGACCGATGGATTAAAACTCGCGCTCGCCAAATATGGTTTTGACGGCTTGATCGCCGGCATTCGCCGTGACGAAGAGGCGACGCGGGCCAAGGAGCGGGTATTCTCGCCGCGCGGCACCGAGGGCGGTTGGGACGTACGCGATCAGCCGCCGGAATTCTGGGACCAGTTCAACGCCTCGCCGCCACCCGGCGCGCATCTGCGCATTCACCCGATCCTGCATTGGACCGAAGCCGACATCTGGGCCTACACCAGGCGCGAAAACATCCCGATCATCCCGCTTTATCTCGCCAAGGACGGCAAGCGCTATCGCTCGCTGGGCGATCAGGACATCACCAATCCGGTGGCCTCGAACGCGTCGAACATCGAGGAAATCCTGATCGAGCTCGACGCCACCAAGGTGCCGGAACGCGCGGGCCGCGCGCTCGATCACGAAACCGAAGACGCCTTCGAGCGACTGCGTGTCGCCGGCTATCTCTGAACCGACATCAAGTTGAGTGATCCGATGAACATGATCGTCCCCGCAAGCGTTTCGGCAACACCCAACGGCACCACGCGGCCACAGGTCCGCATCGTCATCGTCGGCCATGTCGATCACGGCAAGTCGACGCTGGTCGGGCGCCTGTTGCACGAAACCGGCAGCCTGCCCGAGGGCAAGCTCGAAATGCTGAAAGCCGTCAGCGCCCGGCGCGGCATGCCGTTCGAATGGTCGTTCCTCCTGGATGCGCTGCAGACCGAACGCGACCAGGGCATCACCATCGACACCACGCAGATCCGCTTCCGCACCGGCTCGCGCGACATCGTGCTGATCGACGCGCCCGGCCACGTCGAGTTCTTGCGCAACATGATCACCGGCGCCTCGCAGGCCGACGGCGCGGTGCTGATCATCGACGCGCTGGAAGGCGTGCGCGACCAGACAAGACGTCATGGTTATTTGTTGCATCTGCTCGGCGTCAAACAGGTCGCCGTGGTCGTCAACAAGATGGACCGGGTCGATTTCAGCGCGGCGCGATTTGACGAGATCAGCAGGGAGATTTCCTCGCATCTGACCGGGCTTGGGGTCGCGCCGTCAGCGGTGATCCCGATTTCGGCGCGCGACGGCGACGGCGTCGCCGAACGCACGCCGCGGATCGGTTGGTACCAGGGGCCGACCGTGGTCGAGGCGCTCGATGCGCTCGAACCCGCGCGACCGCTGGAGCAGCTCGGGCTACGGCTGCCTGTGCAGGCGATCTACAAGTTCGACGATCGCCGCATCGTCGCCGGCCGCATCGAATCCGGCAGCCTTGGCGCCGGCGACGAGATCGTCATCATGCCCGCCGGCAAGATCGCAAAAATCAGGAGCGTCGAGGGTTGGCCGGTGACGCCGCTCAAGGGCGCGCAGAGCGCGGGACGCTCGGTCGGCATCACGCTCGACCGCGAGCTGTTCATCGAACGCGGCGACGTGATCGCCCATGTCGGTGATAGCCCGCGCGATACAAGGCGGATTCGCGCGCGCATTTTCTGGCTGCACGACAAGCCATTGACGACCGGCGCCTCGATCCTGGTCCGGCTCGGCACGCGGGAAAGCCGCGCCACGGTGGTTGCGATCGAGAAGGCCGTCGATCCCGGCGAACTGTCGAGCGTCGAGACCAAATCGATCGCGCGCAATCATGTCGGCGAGATCGACATCGCGCTGGCGCAGCCGATTGCAGCCGATCCCTACACCGACAACCCCCGCACCGGGCGGCTGGTGATCGAGATCAATGGCCGCATTGCCGGCGGCGGGCTGGTGCTGTCGGTCGATGCCGGACAGCGCGCCATTCCCGTCGATATCGTGCCGGTGGAATCCGCGCTGCGCCCCGACGAACGCTCGGCGCGCTATCGGCACGGCGGCGCGGTGGTCTGGCTGACGGGCTTGCCGGGGTCCGGGAAGTCGACGCTGGCGCGGGCGCTGGAGCGCCGGCTGTTCGGCAGTGGCGGCTCACCGGTGCTGCTCGACGGCGATACCTTGCGCGCCGGCCTCAACAGCGATCTCGGGTTCTCGGCAGCCGATCGCAGCGAGAACATCCGGCGCCTCGCCGAAGTCGCCACCCATCTTGCGCGCAACGGACACATCGCCATCGTGGCCGCGGTCTCGCCGTCCAGGGAAGATCGTGCCGCGGCGCGCCGCATTGCCGATACATTGTTCCGCGAAGTCTACGTCGCGACGCCGGCCGAAGTGTGCGAGAGCCGCGATCCCAAGGGCCACTACGCCAAGGCGCGCGCGGGCTCGCTGCAGGCGTTCACCGGCATCGGCAATGATTACCAGCCGCCCAGCGCAAGCGAATTGACGATCGACACCTCGACGCGCTCCGTGCCCGACGCGGCCGACGAGATCGAGCGGATGCTGGTGCGATCGGGAATCCTGTTCGACGAACTGGTCGACCTCGCCGCCAATATCTGAGCATTCCGGCAGCCTTCGATATGGGCAATCGAGCGCCTCTGATTCGATCAGAACCGAGGCTCTAAGCCCTTCTCATAGCCCCGGCTTTAGGGCTAAAAGGGCCCCGAACAAGGCCCCTTGCGGGGCTCTTTTGCCGTTTGTCCCCCTGAAAGCCGCGCATAGCCGCTGTTGGTCGTGAGAAAAATCCCATCATGAATCGTATCGATGCCCACGGATTGAAAATCGCCCCCGTCTTGTTTGATTTCATCGCCAAGGAAGCAACCCCCGACACCGGAATTTCCGCCGACGCCTTCTGGGCTGGGCTAGCCGCCATCATCCGCGATCTCGCGCCAAGAAATCATGAACTGCTCAAGGTGCGCGACAGCTTGCAGGCGAAAATCGACGGCTGGCACCGCGCCAACAAGGGCAAGCCGTTCGACATGAACGCGTATACCGCATTCCTCAAGGAGATCGGCTATCTCCTGCCGGAACCGCCGACGCAGAAAGTCGAGACCGCCAATGTCGACGAGGAGATCGGCAAAATCTGCGGACCGCAGCTGGTCGTCCCCCTCACCAACGCGCGCTATGCGCTGAACGCCGCCAACGCGCGCTGGGGCAGCCTTTACGATGCATTCTACGGCACCGATGCGATCCCGCACGAGCCGAGCGAGGGCGCCAAGGGCTTCAACAAGGCGAGAGGCGACAAAGTGGTCGCGAAGGCAAAAGCCTTTCTCGATTCCGCCGTGCCGCTGGCGACCGGCAGCCACACCGATGTGACCTCCTACAGCGTCATCGCCGGCAAACTTGCGGTCAAACTGAAGAGCGGCAACGCCACCGCGCTAAAGTCGAACGCGCAGTTCGCCGGCTTCAAGGGCGATGCTTCGGCGCCGAGCGCGGTCCTTCTGGTCAACAACGGCATGCATATCGAGATCAAGATCGATCGCGGCAATATGATCGGCAAGGATGATCCGGCCGGCGTCGCCGACATGATCCTGGAATCGGCGGTCAGTACGATCCTGGATATGGAAGACAGCGTCGCGGCGGTCGATGCCGAAGACAAGGTGCTGATCTATCGCAACACGCTCGGGCTGATGAACGGCACGCTGTCGGCCGACTTCGAGAAGGGCGGCAGGACGCTGACGCGCGCGCTCAACCCCGACCGCATCTACAAGACGGCGGACGGCGGCGAACTCAGGCTGCATGGCCGCAGCCTGCTGTTGATGCGCAATGTCGGCCATCACATGTTCACCGATGCTGTGCTCGACCAGGCCGGCGCCGAAATTCCGGAAGGCATTCTGGACGCCGCCGTCGCCGGCCTGCTCGCGATCCACGACCTCAAGGGCAGCTCGAAAACCAGGAACAGCCGCACCGGCTCGGTCTATATCGTCAAGCCGAAGATGCACGGCCCCGATGAGGTCGCGCTAACCTGCGATCTGTTCGGCCGGGTCGAGAAGCTGTTGTCGCTGCCCGAGAACACCATGAAGGTCGGCATCATGGACGAGGAGCGCCGCACCACGGTCAATCTCAAGGCCTGCATCCAGAACGCGTTGAAGCGCATCGTGTTCATCAACACCGGCTTCCTCGACCGCACCGGCGACGAGATCCATACCTCGATGGAAGCGGGCCCGATGATCCGCAAGAACGACATGAAGGCGCAGCCCTGGATCAAGGCCTATGAAGACTGGAACGTCGATGTCGGCCTGATCGATGGCCTGCCCGGCCATGCCCAGATCGGCAAGGGCATGTGGGCCGCGCCCGACAAGATGGCGGACATGCTGGCGCAGAAAATCGGCCATCCGCAGGCCGGCGCCACCACCGCCTGGGTGCCATCGCCGACCGCCGCCACCCTGCACGCGCTGCACTATCACCAGGTCAATGTGCAGGCGCGGCAGCAGGAACTGGCCAAAGGCGGCCCGCGCGCCAAGCTGTCCGACATCCTCACCATCCCGGTGTCGCAATCGAACTGGGCGCCCGACGATGTGAAGCAGGAGATCGACAACAACTGCCAGGGCATTTTGGGTTATGTCGTGCGCTGGATCGACCAGGGCGTCGGGTGCTCGAAAGTGCCCGACATCCACGACGTCGGTCTGATGGAGGACCGCGCCACCTTGAGGATCTCGAGCCAGCATCTGGCGAACTGGCTGCATCAGGGCGTCATCACCAAAGAGCAGGTGATGGAATCGCTGAAGCGCATGGCGGTGGTGGTGGACGGCCAGAACAAGGGCGATCCGCTGTAC
This sequence comes from uncultured Alphaproteobacteria bacterium, assembly GCA_963778925.1. Lineage (GTDB taxonomy): Bacteria > Pseudomonadota > Alphaproteobacteria > Rhizobiales > Xanthobacteraceae > Bradyrhizobium. The sequence continues at coordinate 97,253 of CAVZWE010000008.1, forward strand.
CGGCCGATGGCGCCCGGTTTCGACGGCACAGCCTTCAAGGCAGCCTGCGACCTGATCTTCAAGGGCCGCGAGCAGCCGAACGGCTACACCGAATTCATTCTCACCGCGCGGCGCCGGGAGGCCAAGGCGGCGGGGTGATTGAGCGCGTAGCGGTGCAGCTTCCTAGAACACCGCGATGTATTTCAGCAGTGAAATCACGCCGAGGATGATGACGACCACGCGCGCGATCTGCTTGGCGCGGCCATCGAGCGGCAACAGGTTGATCAGATAGAGAATCGAGGATAACGACCAGAAACGTAACCAGCGCGCCCATCAGCATGATGATATCCCCCTGAAAGCGGAATTCGCGCTGCGTCAACGCGCAATCGGACGGTCGGTTCCAATCTGGGAACTGCGTTACGCACTGTCGGGCAATAAATCGGCGCGGTCTCTCACTCCGCCGCCACCACCGGCACGCGCTGATAGCGTGCGCGGATCCGTTCCGAGGCGGGCGAGAAATTCAGCGACGCGCCGCGTCGGTCGGCGCTGCGGCCGGCGACCATCAGCCCGTTACCAACCGCCACGATATCGCCTTTGCGAATGGTCGGATCGTCTTCGATTCTGACCGGCGCCAGACCGGTCTGGTCCTTGCCGTTGCAGGTGCATCCCTCGACCAGTTCGTTGCGGTAGCGAAACGCATTGGGCAATTCCGAATAGGGCTTGCCGCTTTCGGTGGTGGCGCTGTCGATATTGCTGCCATAGACCACCTTGGTTTCGCTTGCCGGGCAGAAGCTGTCGCACGAGGCGATCCGGCTCTGCCTGTCCGGCCCGCCGATCGGGAAATAGCGCCCGTCGCAGGTTCGCACGCAATAGGCGGCAGACGAGCCGCCATAGGTCACGATGCGGGGCCCCGGCACGTCGCCTTGCGAAACGGAGGGATTGCCCTCACCGGCGAACGGCAGCCGGATGATCTCGGACGCATGCGGCCGGCCGCCGCCGAAGGCGCCAAACAGCGCGGAGAGGAAATCTTCGGCGTGGGCAGAAGGCGCCAGCGCCAACAGGCACGATGCCGCGGCCACGCCCAACGCCATTTGCCTGACCGATCGCCTGACCATGTTTGGCTCCCGAAAGCGTTGAACCGTCAGTCCGGCGACGAGGTCGAAAGGTTCATCGCCTGCCGGCCCGAGGGCAGCGTGGTCACGGCGGGACGCGATTGCATCACCGCCGGGCGAACCTTTGCTTCCATCCCCCTGGCCTCGAGGTGCGGCGCGTTCTTCGGCAGCACCACCACTTTGGTGCCGACATCGACCCGGCTGAAGAGGTCGGCGACGTCTTCATTGGTCAGGCGGATGCAGCCTGAGGAAACGAACTTGCCGATGGTCGAGGGATTGTTGGTGCCGTGAATGCGATAGTCGGTGGAGCCGAGATACATGGCGCGCGCGCCCAAGGGATTGCCGGGGCCACCGGCCATGAAACGCGGCAGATAGGGCTGGCGCGCGATCATCTGCGCCGGCGGGTGCCAGTCCGGCCATTCCGCCTTCCGGCTGATGGTCTGCACGCCGGACCAGGTAAAACCTTCGCGGCCGACGCCGACGCCATAACGAACCGCGCGGCCCTGGCCGAGCACGTAATAGAGCGCGGTGTTGCCGGTATCGATGATCACCGTGCCCGGTGCTTCGCGGGTCTCGAAGGCCACGGTGGTACGCCGCAGCCGCTCGGGAAGCACGCTGGCGCTGCCACCGCCCTCATCGCTCAGCGCCGGCTGGACCGGCGCGAGCATCAAATTGTCCGACGGAAACAAGCTTTGCGGCGCGGGTGCATAGCCAAGCGCCTGCGCGCCGGCCTCGCTCGAGAAAAGCATCAATGCCGCACCCACAACCAGCGCGCCGGTCGCGCGCAGCGAAAACCTGCGATTGCCTGCGAATGTCTGTGCCATGATCTGCCCCAAGGCGATGCGCATCCCGGTGATGCTTCCTGCGCTAACCAACGCGGCCGACGCTTTGGAGTTCCGCTCCGCCTCAAATACAGCCTGACCTGTCAAGATTGCCGCCGCTCACGATCCCGCGATGGAACTTTTGCATTCCGCGCGGCTTATGGACCTGGAGCCCGGGTCGTTCTGCGACCTCGCGGTTCGCCAGCTACATTTCACCGTCGCGCGGGGGAGAGCCAGTTGCGTGTCCTTCCCAACGAGCCGGCCGGTACGCCGCTGCCCGACGCGAGAAGCGAACTGCCGCCGGTGATCCGGCGCGCGGAGGTCGTGGCCTTCGCGCTGGTGGCGCTGCTGGTGATCTGCGTGGTCGCCGTTCTCTACGCGGCGAAGGCGTTCTTTCTCCCCGTCATGGCCGCCTTCGTGGTCGGCACCATGCTCTCGCCGGCCGCCGGATATCTCGAGCGGCGGCGAATTCCCCGCGCGGTATCGGCGGTCCTGATCGTGGCCGCGGTGGGCGCCGGCGTCACCTTCATGGTCGGTCTGATTTCCTCGCCATTGATGCAGTGGAGCACGCGCCTTCCCGAGCTGGGATCGCTGCTGAGGGACAAGCTGCACGTGTTCGACCGGCCGCTGATGCTGTGGCAGGAGCTGCAGGGCATGCTCGGCGGATCCGATACGCTGGCAACATTCCAGATGCCGAAATTCGACTGGGTCCAGCCGACGCTCGAATTCCTGTCGCCGACCTTCACCGAGTTCCTGCTGTTCTTTGCCACCCTGGTCCTGTTCATCGCGAGCTGGCGCGACCTGCGCCGCGCGCTGATCATGACTTTCCCCGACCATGCCTCGCGCCTGCGCACCCTGCGGATGCTGAACGAAATCGAGGAGCATCTCGGCGGCTATCTGCTCACCGTCACCATGATCAATCTCGGCTTCGGTACCGCCACCGGCATCATTTGCGCGGTCACTGGCATGCCCAATCCCGCCGGGCTTGGCGCGCTGGCCGCGACCCTGAACTTCTTTCCCATCATCGGCCCGGTCGCGATGTTCGTGATCCTGACCGTGGTCGGCGTGGTCGCGTTCTCCACCCTCGGCGCCGGCCTGATCGCGCCGCTGGCTTTTATCGGCATTACCTTCCTTGAAGGCCATTTCGTCACGCCGACCATCATCGGCCGAAGGCTCGAACTCAACGCGCTCGCCGTGTTCATCGCGCTCGCGTTCTGGACCTGGCTGTGGGGACCGATGGGCGGCTTCCTGTCCTCGCCGCTTCTGATCGTGGCACTGATCATCAAGGAACATCTGATGCCGGCGGATACGCCGCAATTGCCGGAGTGAAGGGCTGCGCATCCGGAACTTACGGACCTGCGGGGCGTTTGTGCTTCATGTCATTCAGTCCAACGGGAGCTTTTGATGTCCAGCACAGACGGCGAATTCGGAATGAAAAATCTGTCGGATAAAGTCGCCCAGGAACAGCTTCAACAAGCACGCCTCGAAAAGGATGTAGCAGCCGTGAAGAACGATATCTCCGCTTTGACCGACCAGATCACCGACGCGATCAACTCGTTCGCCGGCACCGCCAGGAAGCAGGCGCGCCGCGGCTACAAGCAGGCCCGCGCCAATGTCGATGCCGCGGTCGACGACATGTCGGAGCGCGGCGGCGCGGTGATGGATGCGGCGCAGGATGCGGCCCATTCGATCGAGGAGACGCTGGAAGACGTCATCACGCAGCGCCCGCTGGCGACCGTGGGTCTCGCGCTCGGGCTCGGCTTCCTGATCGGCGCGACATGGCGGCGGTAGAGGGACCAGTTCTTTCGCCGGCATTTTTGAGCGAGGCCATCAGATGTTTGCGCGCATGATCGATGATTTCAAGGACTCCACCGGCACCGCGTTGCGGATGACGTCGCTGGCGGCGGCGGCGGCGATCGCCTTGTTCATCACGACATCGTTTATCTGCGCCGCCGCCTTCGTGTTCGTGCTGGAGCGATACGGGCTGGTGCAGGCGTGCCTCGCCGGAGCGGCGATATTCTTTGTCGTCACCCTGATCGCGGCCGGCAGCTACATGGCGCGCAAGAAGCAGGCCGAAGCCCGCGCCGCGCGCGCGCGGAGACCGCGAAATCGGCCCTGCATACCGCGCTCGCCGATCCCGATGCTGGTCGCCACCGGCATCCAGGTGATCCGCGCCATCGGGGTGAAGAGGCTGATCCCGATCCTGGCGGTGGGCGGCCTCGCACTCGGATTTCTCGCCAGCCGCAACAGCGTCGGCGGCGAAACGCCGGCGGAGTGATCTTCGGTCGAATTCCATCTCTTATCGTCATGGCCGGGCTTGACCCGGCCATCCACGACTTTTCTTGCCGATAGTCTGTTAAGACGTGGATGCCCGGCACAAGGCCGGGCATGACGAGTCAAACGACGATGCACGAACCTGCAGTTACAGATTCAAATTTCAAACAGCCACAGCTTCGCGATCTCGCCGCACGTTTTCGCGCGAGTTTTGCTATTGACGTTCCGCCCTCTGAAGATCAGAGGGCGCAGGGAATGCCGGGCGCACGATGCGCCCGCAGCCTCGTGTGCAAAGTGATAAAAGCACACAAGCATAGTCACCACGGTCACACCGGAAACACCCAGCATTCCCCGCGCAATGGTTTACGGCTTATACCGAGCTCTCCCCGGTGACCGGGCTCTTTTGCCACCGTCGCCTGCGCGTCTTGGCGCAGACTTGACACCAGCGTCGGGGTGTCAGGACCACACGGCTTTGCCGTCCGCAAGTCAAGCGCTCTCGTCAGCAGCGCTCCGCTCCGCGTCCACCGCATCCCGCCCCGCGTTGGTGACGTGCGCAACGCCCCTCTATGGGACGGGACGGGGCGAGCTTGTAGAGATGATTTGCCCGACGGGGAAAGCGAAATATTTTTGCAAACGGGGCTGGACAGCAGGAAAGTCCGCGGACGACCTGATTTGCCCGTCGGGCAGATATCAGGACTGCGGCGCCAGGTTTGCGACCCTCATGGTGAGGAGGCGCACTTGCGCGCTCCGGACGATGCTTCGCATCGCCGGGAGAACCATGAGGCCCGCGGCCCATCCTTCGAGACGCGCGCACCGGACAGCGCAAGTGCGCTGCCGGGAGAGCGCGCTCCTCAGGATGAGGGTCAGATCACAGCGCGAGTCTCGCGATGACGCAAAAATTTAGGTCACACAACGTCCGGGCTGCAGCAGCTTGGCGACTTCGGTCAGCACGCTGACCATGGGTTCGCAGGCTACTGCCGTCTTGCCGTTGGCCGGCTTCATCAGCGAGCGGACGGGCGAGCCGGTGCGGGCCGCATCGGCCACCGGCACACGAAGCAGAACGGACATGGCGGGAAGACCATCCAGCCGAAGCGCGATCGTCCGCATCGGCATCGCGGGTCCCGCCACGGCGGCGGCGCGATCGGCCTTGGCGTCGCGATTGATAGCGGCAAGGGGCGTGGCTTCGGCCGCCAGCAGGCCGCTGGGGAGATCGCGGCCGAGCGCAAACTGCACCGCGCCAAAGCTCACCGAAAGCGCGATAAGGCCCAAAACTCCCCTGGAAATCTGCGACATGACACGCCCGCCACCCTACGCATCGCCCCGAGGCGACTATGATGAGAACGCGGGGAGGCCGGCGCGGTTCAGCGACCGGCGATCACTTAACCGTGTACGAAAAAAATTTGGGACTCCCGGGAACGACTCCGGGGGCCTCGGAGTCATCTTGCCAGCCGGTTATCCCCCCTGCCCCATTGACCGGCGATGTAGGGCGCGACTGTGGTGATGCCAGTCGCGCCCTGCTTTTTATCGCAACAGGATCAGTGAGCTAGTAACCCCTTAATGGATCAGCGGCGCGCGTGAGACAAAGTGGCTGCCTTTGGCCGGCCGCTGGAGGGGGACGAGATGGCCCTTCCAGGCCTCGATCGCGACCGCGAGCGAGGTGATCGCCCAGAACACCGGATATTCGTAGCCGCCGGTATTCCAGGTCCAGCCGAAGCCTTTGACGACCTGCAGCGAGTAGACCGCGATCAGGAGCAGCGCACAGGCGCCGAGCGCCGCATAGCGCGTGCAGATGCCGAGCACCAGCGCCACGCCGGCAGCGGTTTCCGCGATCGCGGCGACATAGACCCACACTTCAGCCGGCTGGAAACCGGCCTTGGCGAAGAAGGCGACGGTGCCCGCCGAAACGGTCCCCGCGGCGAATTTCCCCATCACGTGGGGAAAGAGAAACAGGCCGCAGATGATCCTGAGGATATTGAGCCCGTTGGTCGGATCGAAATTGCTGGCTTGGATTTTGAAATCTTCCCTGGTCGGCCACATCGTCGAATTCCTTCGTGAATGATTGAGTGGCCGCACTTTCGCCGATCCACCGCAAGGGGGTTTTGCGGTAGGTCAAGGATTTGAATCGAATTCGCGCGTCTACTTCGCTCGGGACGCAGCCCGCGAGGTAGAGGCCGGCGCGCAATAACGCGCCGGCTTTGTTGTCCGGCAAGTCGTTTTGCTTTGGGACGCGGTCGCCCTCGGCGCGCGGATCAGGCATCGAATTGAGGCATCGTCTCAAAGCTGAGGGGAATTCTCTGCGGGTCATCTACGTGACTGCGAACGACAACCCAGCCGTTCGCATGGCTGCGCTTCAATCCAGATGTCTCGCCTATCTCATAAAAACCGTTCTCGGCGATCTCACGGATCGAGCCCCTCAAGAGAAAATCCGCGGGGCTCTCGTAGGCGCGCCACCGTCACCAAAAACGATCTGCTGCTCGCAACTGCGATTGTCCCGCTGTCGCTCGTTGCTACACTGGCAAAGTGATTTCAAAAGTGCAGCCTTTGGAACTTGTCGCGGTGAGCCGAAGATTACCGTTGTGATCCTCGATGATCCGCCGGGAAAGGGAAAGTCCCAATCCCATTCCGGACGCTTTGGTCGTAAAGAAAGGATCAAAGACGTTGGTCTCGCTGTCGGGAGTTATTCCGGGTCCCGTGTCCTGAACATAAAGCGAGACGACCGAATTTCCGGTCATTGGTGGTCACCAGTCGGATGAGCTCTTGACGTCTGACCCGCTTGCCAATGCATCAATCGCGTTCTTGATCAAGTTCAGGATTACTTGCTGCAGCTGGGTCGCGTCGCCCATTATTTGCGGAACGTCTTCTTGCAATTCGGTCGAAACTGATACTCCGTGAACATGCAGGTCAATCGCAACCATACGAAGCACTTCCCGAACAAGACGATTGATTTCAATTGACGTTCTCTGACGAGTGCTCGCTTTAAACAGCGAACGAACACCTGCAACCATTTCATTCGCGCGACTGTTGTCGTTTTTTACGTCCGTTAGACAGGAACGTAATTCTTGCAGGTCAAGCGGCGTTGCTTTGAGACACTCCAACGCCGCATCGCAGTTTAGTGACATCGCAGCCAATGGCTGCTTGATCTCATGTGCGATTGCGGCCGTCGCTTCGTCCACGCTCATAACCCTGTGGGTACCCTCGCGCCGCTGCAAGACCATCGCGCTGGCAAGTCGCGCATAGAGCATCGTCGTTTCCACGAGCAATACAATCAGCACCGTGCAACTGGCGATCAGGGCATAGCTGCGCGCCGTGTACCAGCCGACAGAGTAGCGGACGACGGCATAGAGGAACGACAATGAGAGGTCAGGTAACGACACAAAGAGCACCACGACGAGCCATACATCGAGGATAGTCCGCATACGAAAAAGCAGCAGCACCAGCGCTATGGCGTTGATTAGCCACATCGCTCCGGCCAAGTATTGAAGAAAGGGAGTCTCTCTTGTTTGATCGACGAACAGACTTGGCAAATATTCCGCACCTGCGGTGCCGAGCCACGTCAGTGCGGCGGCTACCGCGAGTACGCAAGCGATGGTGATAGCGATAACTCGGATCGGCTCGAGCTTTGCAACTTCGCTGGCAGTCTCGTTCCCATCCTTCAACAGCACATAGGCAATAACAGCGAGCGGGAACAATATGTGCCAGAAGGAAAAGAGCCACGCGGCACCGCTCAGTCCGCCGCCGAGAAGACCGGTCGCGCTATAGGCACCCGGAAAGTCGAGCGTTTGCAAAAACGCGAACAGGCCGCTGAATATATAGCCGCTTGCCAGAACGAGAAGAGCACGCTGAGGTTGGATCGAATATTGAGCAAACAGAAAAACCGCCGTAATGACATCCGCAAAGCAAATTATGGATTGGACAACCGGAATAAAAACGTCAAGACGACCGGCGCGAATATGCGCAAACGGCAAAACTATAGCGAATACGACCGACAAGAAAATAACAATGCCGAACGCAGCCCTGCGCTGTAGCGCGCTGGCAGGCATGCTCGCAATCAGGGCAGGAGCTTCTTTGCCCACGTCGTCAGCTAATTCCCTTAGCGTGTCCTTGTTCATTCGGACCCCAAGCACCGGACGCTTCGCCAAACTTGCCCTGGTGGTCCATTGTACGTGCCGAACGTACAGCATTGTCGGCTCGAGCCAATCAAACGGACCGCTCTGCAACGGTCGAAACTTCTGATCCGTCATTCGCGTTGAACTACTGACGTTCCGGCTCGGTCGGCAGACCTTGATCTATGTCAAGCCTTCGAGCGACAGCGCCGGAAGCTTGCGCTGCTTGAACGCGAGAGCCGGACCATCCCCCGCTGTGAGAGGTCGGAGTGACTGGACGGTTAAGGGAGAAGCAGAATGATCAGGTTGATTGCTGTTGCTGGCTTCGCCTTATCGGTTGCGGTATCGGCGCAAGCCATGACACCTGCGCCGATTCCTCAGCCGGACGGCTTAATCACGGAAGTCGCTGCTGCCTGCGGCGTGGGTAGGACACGAATTAACGGTGTGTGCGTGGCAAGAACCACCGTCCGCCAGACCCGCCGAGCCGTCCGTAGATGTGCGACCGGAATGACTTGCTAGCGCTGTGGTGCCCTGCGGGCAACGGAGGTTTCGGCCCGGATTGGAATTGCACGGCCGTTGCGAGAGCCAAGCCCAATTTGCATCAAGGAAACCGATGCACTGATCCGGCCCTGATCGCTGGCTGAATCAACCTGTGTGCGCTGAACAGCAAAGAGCCCGGCCTGCCATGCAGCGCCGGGCTCTTTCCGATCAACAGCTTCTCAGCTCACGAAGCCGCCGCCCGCGGCGCGCGGTTGCGCGAGTTGCGCTGGAAGAACAGCGCCTGGCTCGCGACCGCCGACACCATCGCGGGCTGGAACGGTTTTGAGATCAGGAACGCCGGCTCGGGGCGCTCGCCGGTCAGGAAGCGTTCGGGATAGGCGGTGATGAACACCACCGGCACCTCGAAGCTGCGCAGCAGCTCGTTGACGGCGTCCAGGCCGGAAGAGCCGTCGGCGAGCTGGATGTCGGCCAGGATCAGGCCGGGCTTCTTGTTCTTGGCCAGCGCCACCGCGTCGGCATGGGTGCGGGCGACGCCGATCACGTTGTGGCCGAGGTTCTTCACCAGGCTTTCGAGATCCATGGCGATGAAAGTCTCGTCCTCGATGATCAGCACGTCGGTGGCGATCTCGGCGGCCATTTCCCGGCCCGCGGTGTCGGCGAGCCGGCGGGTCTCGGCGACATCGGTACCGAGAATGTAGGCCACTTCCTGTTCCCCAAAACCTTCCAGCGACAGCAGCAGGAAGGCCTGGCGCGGTAACGGGGTAATATTGGAAAGCCGGCGCTCCGACGGCATCGGCAGGGTGGCCACGCCGGGTTCGTCGTTGAGCGAGACCGAATTCCAGATCTGGGTGAACAGCCGGAACAGCCCGGCGCGGGGCCCGCGCTGCTCGTCGAGCAAAGACGGGTCCTGAAGCAGGGCTTCAAGCATGGCCGCGACATAGGCGTCGCCCGAGGCCTGGTTCCCCGTCAAGGCACGGGCATAGCGGCGCAGCAACGGCAGATGTTCGGCAACAAGCTGTGATCGGGACATCCCCACTCCATCCGGTCTTTGGGCCAAAAACATCAAAACGGGGTGACCCGGTTCCCCTGACTGTGCCTGACTACGCCCAAGCCCGATAAAAGTTCCACCGGAATGCGGAACTTTTGGGCCGACTTTGAATTAGCCCCTCACGAAAGGCCTCGAAATAACCGGATATTTCTCGAAGCTGCAGGGACTTAAACCCTCGGGGAAGCGTGGAACAGGTCATGAAGGATGTAAAGTCTCAAGCCGGCAGGGCGGCGCCGGGCAAGCCGGGCGGGCTCAACGCCGAGATTCAGTCGCGGATCGGCCATCAGCTGCGCGCCATGTATGACGACGTCGTCCGCCAGGGGGTGCCGGAGCGGTTCGCGGAACTGATCCGGAAGCTTGATGTACCCAAGCCTGATCCCCAGATGGGAAACAAGGGCGATCCAGAAACCGACGGGAGGAAGTAATGCCTCTCACCGATTCGCTCCGTGACGACATCCTGGCGGCGGTGCCGAGCCTGCGCGCGTTCGCCATCTCGCTTTCGGGCAATGGCGACCGCGCCGACGACCTGGTGCAGGAAACGCTGCTGCGCGCGCTCGCCAATATCGACTCGTTCCAGCCCGGCTCGAACCTGCCGGCGTGGCTGTTCACGATCCTGCGCAACCTGTTCCGCTCGGACTACCGCAAGCGGCGGCGGGAGGTGGAGGATCCCGAGGGCAACTATGCCAAGACGCTGAAAACCCAGCCGGCGCAAGGCGCGCATCTGGAGTTCGAGGAATTCCGCGCAGCGCTCGACAAGCTGCCGCAGGACCAGCGCGAGGCCCTGATCCTGGTCGGCGCCTCCGGCTTCTCCTACGAGGACGCCGCCGCGATCTGCGGCTGCGCGGTCGGCACCATCAAGAGCCGCGTCAACCGCGCGCGCTCAAAACTCTCCGCGCTGCTCTATGTCGATGGCGCCGAGGATTTCGGCCCCGACGACACCGTCCGCGCCGTGATCGGCAGCGGGGGGTAGGCTGCGATATGTCTACCGTCGTTTAACTAGCGCGCCGAGCACAGCTCCACGCATCTCGCCGCTTGCGGGGGAGGTCGACGCGCTCGATAGAGCGTTGCGGCCGCTGGGGATGGTCTATCCAATTCGACGAGCGCGTTGTGGGGCGGCCCCAAGCCCGGCCCCGGAATGCGGGAGGTTGTTGACGGACACCGCGATTCGAAACAGGCACTGCTCTCTGCCCGCGGCCCATTGTGGGGGAGGGCTAGGGAGGAGGATGGCCGCATCGGCACTGCCCGTGTGGACCCCTCTCCCCAACCCTCTCCCACAAGGGGAGAGGGAGCGCACTACCGCTGCCGAAAGATCGAAGCACACCGTCGGACCAACTACCGCCCTGCCCGCGGCGGCGCCGACAATTGTTCGGTGCGGTCGCGCTCGCTCATGTCGACCACGGTCTGCATCGGCGCGGTCAGTTCGTAGACGTAGCTCGCATCGGTAAAGTAGCGCTTCGAGACGCCGCCGAGCGCCTCCGGCGCCACGCGATCGAGCAGGATCAGGCCGAAATCGCTGTCCTCGCGGCGGGTGGCCGCGCTGGTGTTGAACTCTTCCCAGCGAAAATGGAAAATGGTGTCGGGCTCCTCCCCGGTCACTTCCCAATGGGCTACGATGTGCGGGTGTTTTCCGACCAGCGACAGCCCTTCGTCGGAATGCGACGCCAGCTCGAAGAACAACAGCGACAGGCTCTGCGCGGCGCGCGCGCTCACCGCGATATCCGGACCCGACACCGCGATGCGCTCGGCGTGCGGGATGGCGCGCGCCTCGAACAGCCCCTTCAGTTTCACGCCCTGCCACTGGCTTTCGCTCAATAGCGAGACCACGTTCGACATCGCATGGATGCGGCCGATCAAGAGCTCGCGGGAGATATCGATGTCGGAACCGTGGCGCAGCGTGCGCGTCACGATCGACTGGATCACCGCGAGGATGTTCTTGACCCGGTGATTGAGCTCGTCGATCACAGCCGTCAGCCGGCGTTCGAAGCCGATGCGCACCTGGATTTCGCGGCTGAGCCGCAGATTGTTGTAGGCGACATAGCCGAACAGGCCGCAGATGATGCTGGTCAGCGCCAGGCCGATGGCGCCCACGATCGCGGCGGTCTGCTGGGCGCGGTTCACAGCATTGGTCTTGGCGTAATAGCCGAGCGTCCAGTCGCGGCCGCCGAATGTCACCGTTCGCAGCATCGACGGCGCCGGCCCTTCGGGCGAGGCCGTCCTTGAGGTGACCATGCCCTGATGATCGGCGATCAGCTCGCCATCATTGTCGCGCGGATCCTTCAGCACCACCGAGAACAGCGAGAGATCGTCGTTCGCCAGCATCAGCGGCGCCAGTTCATAGGAAAATGTCACGAAGCCCGCCGGCTGGGCCTCGCCCTGCTGCAGCACCGGCGCGGCAAGAACGAGGCCGACCGGACCGTCGGAGCGCAGCAGCGGAAACGGGTCGGAGGCGACCGGCTTGCCCTCGGCCATCGCCTGCGCCAGCATCGGTCCCAGCACCGGATCCTGATCGAGCGCGCGGCCCGGGAAGGCCATGGTCTCGGCGTTGCGGGGCTCGACGTCCATCAACACGTCGATCGGGTGATCGAGCGCGCGCGTATCCAGCGGCCGGTCGTCGTAATTGCGGATCGTCGGATTGGAAAATCCGGTGCTTGCAAGCTCGCCGCGCGCCGCGCCCAGTTCATTCGGCTTCAGCCGCGCGATCCAGCCCGCGACCACGAAATCGGTCTTGAACGCATAGATCGACGACCGCAGCGGCTGCAGCATGTTGGCCTTGATCACACCGGGCGTGCGGAACAGGCCGGAGGCGACGCGGGCGAGCAGTTCGCGCTCGGTCAGCCGGTCCTGAACCAGGCTGGCGTGAACGTCGATCGCGCGCGCCTGCGCAATCCTGGTTACCGTCAGCTCCTGATCATGGACGCGATAGGCCGCAAGACCGGAGAGCAGAACCCCGACAAGCGCGATAAAACCGATGATGAAACCCAGCCGAACCACTCGTTTACTCGGGCACTGAGAAGTCGGCGAAGCAAGGAAATATCTGCCGTCCGCCGGCGCGGCAACCAAAGGCAACACAGGGAAAGCCGACCGTCAGACAGTGTGGAGGAGCGATCATCAATAGGCAACAGCGGTTGGCAACGAGGATTAACGGGGCTGCCGAGGTGCGGTCCTTGGCAAGACCTGGAGAGTGTTAATCGCGGCGAGAGGGTTTCGTTCCGGGGGGGTGGAATTATTCTTGCCGCCGCTCGCGGCTAGAGCCTCTCCAGTTCGGTGGCTTCATCCTTCGAGACGGCGCTTCGCGCCTCCTCAGGATGAGGTCTTAAACCCTCATGGTGAGGAGCGCGGCGACGCCGCGCGTCTCGAACCACGAGGCCATGGGATAAGAGGACGCGATCGTCTGAATTATTTCGCGAAGTCTCGCTCGCCACAAATGTTAACGAATTCTATCACCCCACCTTGGCCCGCGCCGCGGCGCTGAGACCGCCCTTGGCCTCGATGAACCCGATGATGCGGTCGAGGCCTTCGCTCTTGCGCAGATTGGTCATGACGAACGGCCGTTCGCCGCGCATCCTTCTCGCGTCGGTGTCCATCTTCTCCAGTGAGGCGCCGACATGCGGCGCGAGGTCGATCTTGTTGATGACCAGAAGGTCCGACCTAGTGATACCGGGGCCGCCTTTGGAAGGGATCTTGTCGCCGGCGGCGACGTCGATGACGTAGATCGTCAGATCCGCGAGTTCCGGCGAGAAGGTCGCGGCGAGATTGTCGCCGCCGGATTCGATCAGCACCAGGTCGAGATCAGGAAATTTCGCGCGCATGTCGGCGACCGCGGCAAGATTCATCGAGGCGTCCTCGCGAATCGCGGTGTGCGGGCAGCCGCCGGTCTCGACGCCGGCGATGCGATCCGGCGTCAGCGAGCCCGAGCGCACCAGGAACTCGGCATCCCATTTGGTATAGATATCGTTGGTGATCGCGGCGATGTCGTAGCGCTCCCGCATCGCCTTGCACAACAGGTCCATCAGCGCGGTCTTTCCAGATCCGACGGGACCCCCGATACCGATGCGAAGCGGGCCGTGAGGATTAGACATGTCAGATACTCTTTCCATCCGTCGTCCCGGCGAAAGCCGGGACCCATACGCCGCGCCTTCTCATTTTCACGAGATCGGCAGACGGCTTTGTTACATCACTGACATTTTTGGTTATGGGTCCCCGCTTTCGCGGGGACAACTCGCTGATAAATGTCGGGACTATTGCGCTCATGACCGGAACAGCCTCGTATATTGCGTCTCGTGGCGCATGCCGGCGAGATCGGCGCGGAAGGTGGCGCTGCCGAGATCGTCGAGCGAGGCCCGCAGCGCGCGTTTCGCGGTCGCGACCACGACCGGCTCCAGCATGGCCAGCACGCGCTGGCTGTCGGTCTGCCCGAGCGGGATCAGCCGCGCGCCGGCGGAGATCCAGTTCGAGACCAGCGCATGAAAGAACGCATGCAGCGCCGGCGCGAGCGGGATTTCATGTGCGGCGCTGACGAGGCCAACCGCGACGGGGTAAACGATGGCGCCGTCGCAAGAAGCAATCATCTCATCCAGGCCGTCGCAATTCCAGGCCGCGCGCGCGATGTCGATGAAGGCGCGGCCCTGCGCCGTGGTTTCGAGCTGGCGTTCGCGCGACGGCACGAAGGCCGCGGCCAGCTCGGCGATCTCGCGCAAGCCGCCCGCTTCGCACGACGACACGGCGCGGTGGGCGTGGGCCAGAAACACGCCGTCGCAAAAGCCGCCGCCCTCGGCCAGCATCGATGCCAGCCAATCGCGCAAGCCTGCGGCATCGCCGATATCGCCGGCCTCCACCGCCCATTCGATGCCGCTGGAATAGGAGAACGCGCCGACCGGAAAGGCCGGCGACAGCCAGGTCATCAGCCGGTACAGCGCCGCCGCCTCGCGTTCGTTCATCCCCTCAACATCGCGCGGTCGTGTCGTGCTCTCGCTCGCGCCTGGCCGCACCACCTTGCTTCGCCGCGACTTGGCCTCCGGCTTACTTGTGGTCATGAGCATGGGTATGGCCGTGCTGATGGTCGTGGTCGCAATGCTCGTCATGGTGATGGTCATCATGATCGTGGCCGTGATGGTGATGACCGTGGTCGCCATGATCATGCGACGCATGGTCATGCGCATGCGCCGCATGGCCGTGCAAATCGCTTTCCGGCGCGTGGGCGTGACCGGCATAGGCGCCGCCTTCGGGATCGAACGGCGCCTCGATCTCGATCACGCGGGCGCCCAATCCCCTGACCATCGCCTCGATGACGTGATCACGCCGGATCCGCAGGCCCTTCGGCATGATCTGCGTCGGCAAATGCCGGTTGCCGAGATGCCAGGCGATCCTCACCAGATGCTGCGGGTCGGCGCCCCTGATCTCGGCCAACGGCTCCGCTGCTGCGACCACCTCGATCAGCCTGCCATCCTCGAGCACCAGCGCGTCGCCGCCACGCAGTGCGACCGCGTTTTCCAGGTCGAGCAGGAACTGAAGGCCGCGGGTTCCCGTCATCGCCATCCGCCGCCGGTGCCGGTCGTCGAAATCGAGCACGATGGTATCGGCCGGCGCCTCGCTCCAATGATGCTGGCCAAGGACCTGGGTGGCGCGGATCATGCGAGCCTACCTCGGTAACTTTCCAGTTCTGTGGCTTCATCCTTCGAGACGCGGCCAAGAGGCCGCTCCTCAGGATGAGGTCTCAGACCCTCATGGTGAGGAGCGCGGCGACGCCGCGCGTCTCGAACCACGAGGCCACGGGGCGGAATGCACATTAGAGTTTCTCCACCTTGCCGTCGCTGATGATCTCGATCACGGTCGGTGAAACCTTCAGCGGCGCGGAATATTCACGCCAGACCTCCATATGTGGCGCGCGGCCATGCGCGTTGAGATCCTCGCGGCTTTCCCAGCGCTCGACCACCACGAACAGATTGGGGTCGTTGATGCTGGTGTGGCTTTCATAGGAAAGACAGTCCTTCTCCTTGCGGGTGACCGCGATGCATTCCTTGGCGCCCTTGATGAAGGCGTCCCGCGATTCCGGCTTCACTTGCGAGGTAGCGACGACATAGATCATGGATTTTCCCCGTTGTTCTCTTGATCAGCGAATGTCGACCTTGGCCGGCGTGATGGTCTCGACCTTCGGCGGTCCCGTCATGCATTTCACGGCAACGCGGCCGAAGGTCTTCATGTGTTCGGCGGTCCGGTGCGGCACCGTCGCCTCGACGCTTTCCCATTGCTCGACGAACACCATCTTGGAGGGATCGGTGACGCTCTCGTGCATGTCATAGGCGATATTGCCCGGCTCTTTACGGGTTTCCCTGATGCAGGCGGTGGCGGCGGCGATGAATTCGGCGCGCGTTTCAGGCTTCACGGTCAGTGTGGCAACGACGTAGATCACGTTATCCTCCCGGGCTTTTGTTTAAGGCTTTGAGCGCCGGGAGCGACCTTAGAACATGAAATAGCGCTGCGCCATGGGCAGCACCTCGGCCGGCGCGCAGGTCAAAAGTTCGCCGTCGGCGCGGACCTCGTAGGTTTCGGGATCGACCTCGATTTTGGGCGTGGCGTCGTTGTGGATCATGCTCTTCTTGGAGATGCGGCCGCGGGTATTTTCAACCGCATAGAGCTTCTTGTCGATGCCGAGTTTTTTCGCCAGCCCCGACGCCACCGCCGCCTTCGAGGAGAACACCACCGAGGACGTTGTCAGCGATTTGCCGAAGGCTGCGAACATCGGCTGGTAATGCACCGGCTGCGGCGTCGGGATCGAGGCATTGGGATCGCCCATGGGAGCCGCGACGATCGAGCCACCCTTGATGATGCATTCCGGCTTGACGCCAAAGAACGCCGGCGACCACAGCACGAGGTCGGCGAGTTTGCCCTTTTCCACCGAGCCTATCAGCTTCGAGACGCCGTGGGCGATCGCGGGGTTGATGGTGTATTTGGCGATATAGCGCTTGACCCGGAAATTGTCGTTATTGCCCTTGTCCTGGGGCAGCGAACCGCGCTGCTTCTTCATCTTGTCGGCGGTCTGCCAGGTGCGGATGATGACTTCGCCCAGGCGCCCCATGGCCTGCGAATCCGACGACATCATCGAAAGCGCGCCGAGGTCGTGCAGGATGTCCTCGGCCGCGATGGTCTCTTTCCGAATCCGGCTTTCGGCAAAGGCGAGATCCTCGGCGATCGAGGGATCGAGGTGATGGCACACCATCAGCATGTCCAGATGCTCGTCGATGGTGTTGCGGGTGAACGGCCGCGTCGGATTGGTCGAGGACGGCAGCACGTTTTTCAGGCCCGCGATCTTGATGATATCGGGCGCGTGACCGCCGCCGGCGCCCTCGGTGTGGAAGGCGTGGATGGTGCGGCCCTTGAACGCCTTGATGGTATCCTCGACAAAGCCCGACTCGTTCAGCGTGTCGGAATGGATCATCACCTGGATGTCGTGATCGTCGGCGACGCTAAGACAATTATCGATCGCCGCCGGCGTGGTGCCCCAGTCCTCGTGCAGTTTCAACGCGCAGGCGCCGGCCTTGATCATTTCCACCAGCGCCGCCGGGCGCGAGGCGTTGCCCTTGCCGGAAATGCCGAGATTGACCGGAAACGCATCGAACGACTGGATCATCCGCGCCATGTGCCAGGGGCCGGGCGTGCAGGTCGTGGCATAGGTGCCGTGCGACGGCCCGGTGCCGCCGCCCAGCATCGAGGTGACGCCACTCATCAGCGCATGCTCGATCTGCTGCGGGCAGATGAAATGGATGTGGCTGTCGAAGCCGCCGGCGGTGAGGATTTTTCCTTCACCGGCGATGACATCGGTGCCGGGGCCGATGATGATGGTCACGCCGGGCTGGATGTCGGGATTGCCGGCCTTGCCGATGGCGCTGATATACCCTTCCTTGATGGCGACGTCGGCCTTGACGATGCCCCAGTGATCGACGATCAGCGCATTGGTGATGACGGTGTCGGCCGCGCCCTGCCTGTTGGTGACCTGGGACTGGCCCATGCCGTCGCGGATCACCTTGCCGCCGCCGAATTTCACCTCCTCGCCGTAGACGGTAAAATCCTTTTCCACCTCGATGATGAGATCGGTATCGGCGAGCCGCACCCGGTCGCCAGTGGTCGGCCCGAACATGTCGGCATAGACGGAACGTTTTATTTTTACGGACATCATTTGGCTCCAGTTTCCAGCCCGTCATCCTGAGGTGCGAGCCCTCTTAGGCGAGCCTCGAAGGATGACCGATAACGCACGCTGCCCATCCTTCGAGACGCCGCGCAGGTGCGCGGCTCCTCAGGATGACGTCGGCGGGTGTGGCGAGTAACGTTCACAGCTTCCCCATTACGTCGCCGCGGAAACCGTAGACCGTGCGTTTTCCGGCGAGCGCCACCAGCTGGACGTCGCGGGTCTGGCCCGGCTCGAAGCGCACCGCGGTGCCGGCGGCGATGTCGAGCCGCATGCCGCGGGCTTTCTTCCGGTCGAACTTCAGCGCCGGGTTGGTTTCGAAGAAATGATAGTGCGAGCCGACCTGGATCGGCCGGTCGCCGGAGTTGGCGACGGTGAGCGTCACCGTCTTGCGGCCGGCATTGAGCTCGATTTCGCCGTCCTTGATGAAGAGTTCGCCGGGGATCATCTTTCCTCCTCTGTCATTCCGGGGCGATGCGCAGCATCGAACTATGATGTGCAATTGCACATCGGAGAATCTCGAAAACATAACCTCTGGATTCCGGGTTCGGCCGTTCCGGGCCGCCCCGGAATGACTAAACTCATCGTATCGGCTCGTGCACGGTGACGAGTTTTGTCCCGTCCGGAAAGGTCGCCTCGACCTGGATGTCGTGGATCATTTCCGCAATGCCCGGCATCACCTGGGCGCGGGTCAGGACCTGGGCGCCGGCCTGCATCAGATCGGCCACGGTGCGGCCGTCGCGCGCACCCTCGACGATGAAGTCGGAGATGATGGCGATCGCCTCGGGGTGGTTGAGCTTGACGCCGCGCTCCAGCCGCCGCCGCGCCACCATGGCCGCCATCGAAATCAGAAGCTTGTCCTTTTCGCGGGGAGACAGATTCATGCGCGCACTCTGATGATTTTGAAAGACCTGTTCGACCGACCCGATTGAACCATGTTCTGGTTGAGCCGCATTCTAGTTGAGCCAGAGCCGCGGCAGCGCCACGCCGGAAGCGCGGCCAAGCACCGCCATCATATCGGCGCGAAGGCTGGCCGCATCTTGGGCACAGAAGCGGGCCATTGCAAACCCATTCCACGAGGAGATGCCGACCTCGCCGCCGCAGGATTTTGTCACTTCGCGAATCCGGTCGACCAGCGCCTGATCGCCCGGCACGATCAAGGCGGTGCCGATGGCCGCGCCGCCTTTGGCGATCGCGGGCCTCGCGAGCTTTTCGCCGATGTCGCCGTCGAGCCGGATGTTTTCCGCCAACGCCAGCCGGCCGCCGCGCCGCAGCCGCCAGCGGTCGACGAATTCGCCCGTTTGCATACGCTCGCCCATCGCCGCACGGCCGAACACCACGATTTCGCAGAGCAACAGCGAAGCGCCTTCCGCCAGATCGATGTCGATCCGGCGCGAGACCCGCGCCCGATCGAACAGGATGGTCTCCTGCGGCAGCCAGGCGAGGTGCGAACCCGCTGCTCCCTTCAGGGAGATATTGAGCTGCGCGGCCGGCCCCTCGGCCCGGTAGACTTTTTCCGCCGCCGCAGTCGTCACCGCAAGGCGCGATCCCTCGCCGGCCGCAATATCGATGTCGAAGCGATCGCCGCCGGCGACGCCGCCCGCGGTGTTGACGAAAACCGCCGACAGGCCGTCGGCCTCGGGCGACGGAAAGCGGACCCGCAGCGAGCCGGATTCATGCAGCTGGCGGCGGCGGGTGACGCCCTCGAGCAGATGCACGTCAAACGTCACCGAGCCCCGCGCCCTGTTGGCCGCGAAGATCGCAGAAGCCGTGCTGGTGGTATCGGTCCGCATCTGCCCCCAAAAGGCCGCGTCAAGCCGCGTCACAAAACCTGTCTTATAGCGCCATCTGGCGGCTGATCTCGGCGGGATCCATGGCGCTGCGATCGCAGGCATATTTCACGGCGCCCCGGTCCATCACCGCGAAATTGTCGCCGAGCTCGCAGGCAAAGTCGAGATATTGTTCGACCAGCACGATCGCGATGTTGCCGAGGCTGCGCAGATAGGAGATCGCGCGCCCGATGTCCTTGATGATCGAGGGCTGAATGCCCTCGGTCGGCTCGTCGAGCAGCAGGAGTTTTGGCCGCATCACCAGCGCACGTCCGATCGCGAGCTGTTGCTGCTGGCCGCCGGACAGATCGCCGCCGCGGCGTCCCAGCATCGATTGCAGCACCGGAAACAGCGAAAACACGTCATCGGGGATATTGCGGTCGTCGCGCTTCAGCGGTCCAAAGCCGGTCTTGAGATTTTCCTCCACCGTCAGCAGCGGAAAAATCTCGCGGCCTTGCGGCACGAAGCCGATGCCCTTGCGCGCGCGCTCATAGGGTTTCAGGCCCGTGAGGTCGGCGCCGTCGAAGGTGATCGAGCCCGAGGCAATGGGGTACTGGCCGACCATGGCGCGCAACAGGCTGGTCTTGCCGACGCCGTTGCGCCCCAATACGCACATCACCTTGCCCGCTTCGGCCGAGATCGAGACGCCGCGCAGCGCCTGGGCGGCGCCGTAATAGAGGTTGATGTCCTTTACCTCGAGCATGTGGAACGTCCTTAAGAGGGCGAATAGCGAGTGGCGAATGGGCGACCTCCGGTCGCGCGAATAGCGAATGGCGAATAGCGAATGGTTTGGATTCCCGCACCCATGGCTTCTGTGACTCAGTTCTACTCGCTACTCGCCATTCGCCCCTACCTACCCAAATACACTTCGATGACCCGCTCATTCGACGAGACCTGATCGATGGTCCCCTCCGCCAGTACCGAGCCTTCATGCAGGCAGGTCACCTTGACGCCGAGCTCGCGGACGAAGGTCATGTCGTGTTCGACCACCATCACGGTCTTTTCCTTGTTGATTTCCTTCAGCAGCTCGGCGGTCAGGTGGGTTTCAACGTCGGTCATGCCGGCGACCGGCTCGTCGACAAGCAGCAATTTCGGATCCTGCGCCAGCAGCATGCCGATCTCGAGCCATTGCTTCTGGCCATGCGACAGGCTGCCCGCCAGGCGGTTGCGCGCGTCGGCGAGGCGAATGGTTTCGAGCACGCGCTCGATACGTTCGGATCTCGTTGCTGGTTTCGCGCCAGAACAGCGTGCCCTTGACGCTGTGATCGACATTGAGCGCCAGCAACAGATTGTCTTCGATGGTCTGGCTTTCGAACACCGTCGGCTTCTGGAATTTCCGGCCGATGCCGAGTTCGGCGATCCTGGTTTCATCGAGCCGGGTCAGGTCGGTGACGCCGTCGAACAGTACCTCGCCCTCGTCCGGCTTGGTCTTGCCGGTGATGATGTCCATCATCGTGGTCTTGCCGGCGCCGTTCGGGCCAATGATGGCGCGCATCTCGCCCGGCGCCAGCGTCAGCGACAGGTTGTTGATGGCGTGAAAGCCGTCAAACGAGACGTGCACGCCGTCGAGATAAAGCATTGCGGAAGTGGCGCGGCTGTCCATGACGTTCATCGGCCTACTCCGCCATATCAGGTTCGCTGACGCCGTCTTCGCGCGCGGCGCTGACGGCATTCGCATCGGCCGCGACGCGCTGGGCCTTCCACGGCTCCCACCAGGCATTGAAGGTGCCGATGATCCCCTTCGGCAGCAACAGCGTCACCAGGATGAACATCGCGCCCAGCATGAACAGCCAATACGGCGCAAGCGAGCCCGAGGTAAAGAAGGTCTTGGCATAGTTGACCACGACAGCGCCCAGCGCCGCGCCTATCAGCGTACCGCGGCCGCCGACGGCAACCCAGATCACGGCTTCGATCGAGTTGCCCGGCGCGAACTCACTGGGGTTGATGATGCCGACCTGCGGCACATACAGCGCGCCGGCAACGCCGGCCATGCATGCCGACACCGTGAACACGAACAGTTTGTAGGATTCGACGCGGTAGCCGAGAAACCGCGTCCGCGATTCGGCGTCGCGCACCGCGATCAAGACCTTGCCGAGCTTCGATGTCACCACCGCGCGGCAGATCAGGAAGGCGATAATCACCGCCAGACAGCTCAGCGAAAACAGCGCCGCGCGGGTACCGTCGGCCTGGACGTTGAAGCCCAGAATATCCTTGAAATCGGTGAGGCCGTTGTTGCCGCCGAAGCCGAAATCGTTGCGGAAGAATGCCAGCAACAGCGCGTAGGTCATCGCCTGGGTGATGATCGAGAGATAGACGCCGGTGACGCGGGAGCGGAACGCCAGCCAGCCGAAGCAGAAGGCCAACAGGCCCGGCACCAGGACGACCATCAGCGCCGCGAACCAGAACATGTCGAAACCGTTCCAGTACCAGGGCAATTTGGGATAGTTCAGGAAAACCATGAAATCCGGCAGGATCGGATTGCCGTAGACGCCGCGGCTGCCGATCTGGCGCATCAGATACATGCCCATGGCGTAGCCGCCGAGCGCGAAGAACGCGCCATGGCCAAGCGAGAGAATGCCGCAATAGCCCCAGATCAGATCGATCGCGAGCGCCAGGACGGCGTAGCAGGCATATTTTCCGAACAGCGCCACCAGATAGGTCGGCACCTGGAAGGCGGAGCCCGCCGGCAGCAGCAGGTTCGACAGCGGGATCAGCACGCCGATCGCGGCGACCACGATCAGGAATACGGTCGCGCTGCGATCAAGCGAGCGCGTGAGCACGTGCGGCATCATGCTTCCACCGCCCGCCCCTTGAGTGCGAACAGGCCGCGCGGGCGTTTCTGAATGAACAGGATGATGAGCACGAGGATAGCGATCTTGCCGAGCACGGCGCCGGCGACCGGCTCCAGAAATTTGTTGGCGATGCCGAGCGTGAACGCGCCGACCAGCGTGCCCCAGAGATTACCGACGCCGCCGAACACCACCACCATGAAGGAGTTGATGATATAGCTCTGACCGAGATTGGGGCTGACGTTGTCGATCTGCGACAGCGCCACGCCGGCGATCCCGGCGATGCCCGAGCCGAGGCCGAAGGTCAACGCATCGACGCGCGAGGTCGCGATTCCCATCGAGGCCGCCATTCTGCGGTTTTGCGTGACCGCGCGCATCTCAAGCCCGAGCGCGGTGTAGCGCAGCATGGCGAGCAGGATAGCGAATACCGCCAGCGTGAAGCAGAGGATCCACAGCCGGTTATAGGTAATCGTGATCTGTCCGATCTCGAACGCGCCGCTCATCCAGGATGGATTGCCGACCTCGCGGTTGTTGGGACCGAACATGGTACGCACGGCCTGCTGCAGCACCAGCGACAGGCCCCAGGTCGCCAGCAGCGTCTCCAGCGGCCGGCCGTAGAGAAAGCGGATGATGCTGCGCTCGATCAGGACCCCGATCGCGCCGGCGACGACGAAGGCGAGCGGCACCGCGATCAGCAGCGAATAGTCGAACAGTCCGGGATAGCGGGTGCGGATGGTCTCCTGCACCACGAAGGTGACATAGGCCCCGATCATCACCATCTCGCCATGGGCCATGTTGATGACGCCCATCACCCCGAAGGTGATGGCAAGGCCGATGGCCGCCAGCAGCAGCACCGAGCCGAGCGACAGGCCGTACCAGGCATTCTGCACGGCGGACCACATCGCGAGGTTGGTTTGGATGGACGACGTCGCAGCGGCGGCGGCGCGCGCGATCGCCGGCGGCTGCTCCCCGCTCAAACCGGTCAACAGTGCCAGCGCTTCCTGATCGCCGCGCGCCTTGATGGTGGCGATGGCCTCGAGTTTCTCGGCATCGGTGGCGTCTTCCTTGAACAGCAGGATCGCCGCGCGCGCCTCGCTGAAAGCCAGCTTCGCGGCCTTGTCGGTTTCCTTCGAAAGCGCGCTGTCGATCGCGGGCAGCATGGACTCGTCGTGGGTCTTGAAAACCGATTGCGCGGCCTGAATTCGCTTGGCCGGGTCGGCCGCCTGCAGCGTCAGGCTGCCGAGCGCCGCCTCGACATGGCGGCGCAACTTGTTATTGAGACGGACAGACGCGGCGCTGTCCGGAAGGCTGGCGACGGTGTCGCCGGTCAAGGCATCGATGATCTTGCCGTCGGGCTTCTTGACATAGATTTTCTTGGTGTCCGGGTCGGCCATCAGCCGATCGTCCTGCAGCGCGCTGACGATGGTGTAGGCGAGCGGATTGGCACTGGTGGCGAGCCCGTCGACGGCTTCTTCCGTATCGGAATACTCGTCGTTTGCGAATTTGCCGACCGCGTCTTCGAACGGCCCCGCCAGGGCCGGCAGCGCGATGGCGAAAACTAGCAGGATTGCGAAAGGCAGCGCACGGAGGTTTCTGAAGACTTTGGTGAGCACTGGACGACCCCGGCAGGAGCAGAAGGAGGGCGGCGGATATCGCCGCCCTCCATGGTTGGTTTGGACTTAAAGCTCAATCAGGAGCCCTGACCGCCGCACTTGTTGGTCTTGGTGTTGTAGTTGCCGCACTTCTTGCCGACCCAATCGCCGATCAGGTCCTTGGAGCCCTCGAGCTCCTTCGACCATGCATCGCCGGCGACCAGGCCCGGGGTCTTCCACACCACGTCGAACTGGCCGTTGCCCTTGATTTCGCCGATGAACACCGGCTTGGTGATGTGATGGTTCGGAAGCATCTTCGAAATGCCGCCGGTCAGGTTCGGCGTTTCGATTCCGGGCAGCGCGTCGATCACCTTGTCGGCGTCGGTCGACTTCACCTTCTCGACCGCCTTGACCCACATGTTGAAGCCGATGACGTGCGCTTCCATCGGATCGTTGGTGGTGCGCTTCGGGTTCTTGGTGTAGGCCTGCCACTCCTTGATGAACTTCTCGTTCGCAGGGGTCTTGATCGAACTCGAAGTAGTTCCAGGCGGCGAGATGGCCGAGCAGCGGCTTGGTGTCGATGCCGGCGAGTTCTTCTTCGCCCACCGAGAAGGCGACAACCGGAATATCGGTCGCCTTGATGCCCTGGTTGCCGAGTTCCTTGTAGAAGGGAACGTTGGCGTCGCCGTTGATGGTCGAGACCACCGCGGTCTTCTTGCCGGCCGAGCCGAACTTCTTGATGTCGGCGACGATGGTCTGCCAGTCGGAGTGACCGAACGGCGTGTAGTTGATCATGATGTCTTCCTGCTTGACGCCTTTCGACTTCAAGTAGGCTTCGAGGATCTTGTTGGTGGTGCGCGGATAGACGTAGTCAGTGCCGGCCAGCACCCAGCGCTTCACCTTTTCGTCCTTCATCAGGTAGTCGACGGCGGGGATCGCCTGCTGGTTCGGCGCAGCGCCCGTGTAGAACACGTTGCGCTCGCTCTCCTCGCCCTCATACTGCACCGGGTAGAACAAGATGCTGTTCAATTCCTTGAACACCGGCAGCACGGATTTGCGCGACACCGAGGTCCAGCAGCCGAACACCACGGCAACCTTGTCCTTGGTGATCAACTCACGGGCTTTTTCCGCAAACAGCGGCCAGTTCGAGGCGGGGTCGACGACGACGGCCTCAAGCTTCTTGCCGAGCACGCCGCCCTTCTTGTTCTGCTCATCGATCAGGAAGAGGACGGTGTCCTTCAGCGTGGTTTCGCTGATGGCCATGGTGCCGGAGAGCGAGTGAAGAACACCGACCTTGATGGTGTCGTCCGCTGCTTTGGCCGGGCCAAAGGCGGCCAGACCCAAAGCCAGTCCAGCGGTCGCCGCCAGCCAGCGACGGCGAGTCAAACGCGTCGCTATATCGTGAGTTAATTGTGTAAGCATGAGATATCATCTCCCTGACGCAGGCGTTTAAACGCTGCGAAACGGCCCCACGGCCGCCTGCGTTAACGGAATCGCAAGAACCATGCCACGGTATGCAAACGGGTTAACCGAATGGCTTTGTTGAAGAATCTCGCGCCGTACGCGGGAACAACGACACATTCGCCTATTTTTTAGGCCGAAAAAATGTATGCTTCATCAGCAAACTGTTCATTTTTTAAGCAAATATGACAGGCTGGCTAGATTTCCGGCACCCGATTTTTGCATTGCAACCAGCGAACCAACCCTGATCGGGGCCAGAAAACAGCCTTTTCCGGGCTTTTTCTTAACCGCGTCGGGGCCTGGTTTCGCAATTCACCTTGAAAGCGCCGTGTTCATGTTCCATATGAAGGCCACGACCCTGGGAATCACCGGGTCATTGCGAGCCGCGTGTTCTGAGCCCGTCCAACGGTTTCTGGCTTGCTCCTTCAGCTAACCAAAACCGACGCCCCAAACACGCGGGTGTCTCTGACACCCTCGCGCGCTCCTGGCTGCAACGCCGGGTGCCTGCCTTTTATAATGGAAAGAACCCACCTTTTGACCTCCTTTCAGGATTTCGGCCTCGCCGATCCCATCTCGCGTGCGCTCAAGGAAGAGAATTATCTGACGCCCACGCCCATCCAGGCCCAAACCATTCCCCTTGCACTCGCCGGCCGTGACGTGGTCGGCATCGCCCAGACCGGCACCGGCAAGACCGCAGCCTTCGCGCTTCCGATCCTGCATCGCATCCTGGCGCATCGCATCAAACCGCAGCCCAAGGCCTGCCGCGTACTGGTGCTCTCGCCGACGCGCGAATTGTCGGGGCAGATTCTCGAGAGCTTCAACGCCTATGGCCGGCACATCCGGCTGACCTCGGCGCTCGTCATCGGCGGCGTGCCGATGGGACGCCAGGTCCGCTCGATCATGCAGGGCGTCGAAGTCCTGGTGGCCACGCCCGGCCGCCTGCTCGACCTCGTGCAAAGCAACGGGCTCAAGCTCGGACAGGTCGAGTTCCTCGTGCTCGACGAGGCCGACCGCATGCTGGACATGGGCTTCATCAACGATATCAGGAAGATCGTTTCCAAATTGCCGGTCAAGCGGCAGACGCTGTTCTTTTCGGCGACGATGCCGAAGGATATCGCCGAGCTCGCCGAAGCGATGCTGCGCGATCCGGCGCGGGTGGCGGTGACGCCGGTCGCCTCGACGGTCGAGCGCATCACCCAGCGCATCATCCAGGTCGATCACTCGGCCAAGCCGGCACTGCTGGCGCAGCTCTTGAAGCAGGAGGCGGTCGGTCGCGCGCTGATCTTCACCCGCACCAAGCATGGCGCCGACAAGGTGGTGAAGGGCCTCGAGCGGGCGGGCATCAGCGCCGACGCCATTCACGGCAACAAGTCGCAGAATCACCGCGAGCGGGTGCTGGCGGCGTTTCGCTCCGGCGAGATCCGCACTTTGGTTGCCACCGACATTGCCGCCCGCGGCATCGACGTCGACGGCATCTCCCATGTGGTGAACTTCGATCTTCCCAACGTGCCCGAGACCTATGTCCATCGCATCGGCCGCACCGCGCGTGCCGGCGCCGACGGCGTCGCGATTTCGCTGGTCGCGGGAGGCGAAGAAATGGCGTATCTGCGCGACATCGAAAAGCTGATCCGCATTGCGTTGCCGAGAGAAGACCGCCGCACGCCGGGTCACCGCGATCCCGCGCCGGCCGCTTCGCAACATCGCGGCGCACGCGCCGCGCCGCGGGTGCACGCCGCCCGCGCAAATGACGCCGCGCCCGGATCGAAAGGGCCTCGCCGCCGCCGCCGTCCCGGTGGTAATAATGGCGCTCCGCAAACCAGCCGTCACGAGGCCAGCCGGCATGAACCGATCCGTCCGTCGTCGTCGCAAGGCGGCGGCAGGGCCGAAGGGATGCAAGGGGTCGCTTTCTTGCATCGCGAAAGCCGTCCGAATACCCGACCCAACCGCACCCAACGACCACGTTAGCCGTCGATCGATCTGGAGATAACCATGGCCAAGGAAG
This sequence comes from uncultured Alphaproteobacteria bacterium, assembly GCA_963778925.1. Classification (GTDB taxonomy): domain Bacteria; phylum Pseudomonadota; class Alphaproteobacteria; order Rhizobiales; family Xanthobacteraceae; genus Bradyrhizobium. Next base: position 124,946 of record CAVZWE010000008.1, read on the forward strand.
AGCTGATCCAGTTCGAAGGACTGGTGACCGAAATCCTCCCCGACGCACGCTACCGCGTGCAGCTCGACGCAGGACACGAGATCGTCGCCTATACCGCCGGCAAGATGAAAAAGAACCGGATCAAGACGCTGGCGGGCGATCGAGTGACCATCGAGATGTCACCCTATGACCTGGAAAAAGGCCGGCTGATCTTCCGTCACAAGGACGAGCGTCCGGGTAGCGGCGGCGGCCCACGCGGTGCACCGCCGCGCGGCCAGTTCCGCCGCAGGTAATCGAGCTGTCACGAAATGGCACGTGGCAAAATCATGTCATAGTGCGGGCAACGAGCTGCCAGCGCGGGCGCGATCAAAAAATCGCGCTCGTCAGCATTGTTTTGGGGGCTACTTTGGAATAATATGACGATATCGATTTTCGGCCGGACGACATTAGCTATCCACCGGTACAGCCGGTTTAGACGCTGACGACCCTTCCAAAAATTCGATCTCACCAGCCTGACGAAAGTGGGCTTCTACTATTTCTATCTTGAGAAGGGACTATCCCGTGAGCATGGGAACCGTGAAGTGGTTTAACGCGACCAAGGGCTTCGGCTTCATTCAACCGGATGACGGTGGCAACGACGTGTTCGTGCACATCAGCGCCGTAGAGCGCGCCGGCCTTGGAACACTGCGTGAAGGCCAGAAGATCAGCTACGAGATCGTAGCCGATCGCCGCTCTGGCAAGTCTTCAGCCGACAATCTGCGCGCCGCCGGCTAAGCGATTTTCATTGGGTCTTGCTTGCGAAAGCAGGGGCTGATGAATTTCCAGCAACAAGAAAGGCCGTGCTGAGCGCGCGGCCTTTTTGCATGCTTGAAACCTTTGTCGGCGTCAGGGCGTCGGGCAGGCTCCGGCTACCAGCACGGGGACGTTGTTGTAAGTCAGGCATGCGAACTGACGCGGCCTTGTATAGGCGAAGTCGCTCAACGTCACGCCGGTCTTCGCCATCACGTAGCCGATCGTGGGCACGTAGACATAGCTGACCTCGCTCAGGATCAGATAGGTTTGCCTGACCAGCAGCGACGGCGGAACCGTTACGACATCGCCGGCGTTGTGGCCCGACGGCCCCAGCGTTGCCTGCGTGGCGCCGCTTCCGATGGTCGCAGACTTGCTCCATTGAATCTTCGCGACCCTCGAGGAGTCGACATAGATCTCCGAAATCGTTGCGTTGGTTGGGGTTGCCAGATACGGCGTCAGGATCGCTATGCTGGCAGTGAAGACATTCTGCAGATAGTTGTCGGTGATCGCCACCACCGACGATTGGGAGGTCAGATCCGACAGCGTCCTCGACACCAGCGTTATCTTGCGATCGACCGCCACGCCGGATGAAAACTCCACCGTGCCGAAAAACAGGACCAGCATGATCGGAACGATCACGGCAAATTCGGTCGCCGCGATAGCGCGGCAATCCGTCAACAGACCAACGGCGGAGAGCCGCGCGCGGCGCCACATCTTCGACATCGTTTTCATCGCCCTGCCTCAGTAAGGCTCGTTGCAAAATGCGGCCGTGGCCGCCAACAACCGCTTGTGGCCCGCCAGATTCGAAATGTCGTAGCCGAGCCCGGTGACGAACAGCGGCCATTGATAGAACAGCCTGACGACGACGATCTGGCCCTGAATTCCGGGGCTATACTGCAGGTTGTTGCTGACGAAGTTGCTGGTGGCGTCGATCTGGGTGTTGATGGTCACGCTCGAGAACGACGAATAGCTCTGCACATCGACATAGATGTTGGCGCAGGTGAAGATTGCGGGAATCTGGCCGCAGACATAGGTTTTGAAATCGGCCTGCCTGTAGCCAAGGGTCTGCGCCTGCCCGGTCAGGATCATTCGCGCGGAATTCACGGTGATGGTTTCAAGCACCTGGCTCGCGAAAAACATCAGCGCGGTCTCGATGATCGCAAACAGCAGCGCAAAGAACGCCGGCGCGACCAAAGCGAATTCGACGGCAGCAGAACCGCGGCGGTTGCGGCGAAATCGGCGCCATAGATTTCGAACTGAGGCTCTTGAAGCGGCGGGCGACGGCATCGAGAAATCCTTGAGGCGCAGCGATCTTCTGCCCGCGAGAATTACCTGAAACTGATTGTTGAAGTGTTTCGCCAAATCCGGGCGGGCCGACCCGTTCCGTTAACCGCCGGTTAACCCTGTTGTGGGCGCACCCGGTTTGCGAACCGGAATCAATTCGCAAAAAAACTGCTTGAGCGGTCAGTTCGCCTTGCCCGATGCGGCGGCGCTGCCGGTGGCCTGGCTGCTGAGGGTACCGGCCTGATCCATCGTCGACTTGAAGTAGGCCTCGCCGTCGCCGAGCGTAATCCGCCGCTGGCAGATCGGCATGCAGCTGTAGGATTCGCGCTCGACCCCGCGATAGACCGTGATCAGCTGGTCGGTGGGGCCTTCGACCTGAATCACGCGGTCCACCAGGACCTCGCCGCCCCGGTCCATGGCAATGAAATTGGTCGCCCCATAGCCCTTGCCGGTCACGACGATAACGCCGCCCGACTGCAGGGTTACATCGGCGATCAGCGGGTTTCCGACGACGATGGTGGCAATGTGGCCGGGCAGCTTGACGAGCTTGGCCTGATCGACACTGACCGCGATGATGTCGGCCGGCGGTACGGCAACGGCAACGGCCGGCCACAGGAGCACTCCGATCGCAAGCGAACGGAAGCCGAAGAACGCGCGCACGCGCATACGCAGGGAACTGGACGACATACTCTACCCCGGGACGTTGACAAGCCGGCTAAAGCGATACGCAGCGGAGCCGGCGCCCGACACGGCAAATCTGACCTCAATGTGTGAATGAACTGCAAACGGAGCCGAGAAACCCGCCCGCAGAACCCGCTGCCGAACGCGCCTATTGCCGGAACGGGTAGGCCAATTGTCCGGCAATCTCGTGGGGAATCGCCGGCTCGTCCTTGCCGTAACCGGCGGGAAGCCGGTCTTCCGGCATCCGGAAGGTGCCAAACAGGACATCCCAGACCGGGAACGTTCCGGCAAAATTGGTGTTGCCGCCCTCCGCGAGCAAAGTGTGGTGCCAGCGGTGGAATACCGGCGTCGCCAGCACGTATTTGAACGGGCCAAGCGCCCAGTTCAGATTGGCGTGAACGAACGCCGAATGGAATGTCGTGAACGGCCCGACCCAGAGCATGATGTTCGGCGAGATGCCGGCCATCAGCAGGATGACGTCGACCATGATGGTGCCCAGCAACAGATTGACCGGATGGAAGCGCGCCGCCGAAATCCAGTCCAGATCCTCCGAGGAATGGTGGATGGCGTGATATTTCCAGAATCCGCCGCCGTGAAACATGCGGTGCAGCCAGTACAGCATGAAGTCCGACAGAATCAGGAACAGCAGCGCCTGGCACCACAGCGGCAGTTCGGACAGCGGCCCATGGCCATTGTCGTAGAAGGCGATCAGGTCGTCCGCGTCGTGAATATTGAAGATGACGCCGGCGCCGAGCACCAGCAGCCCGATGCGAAATACGCGCGCGAACAATGGAACGAAGAACCAGTAGCAGATGTCGGTGACGAGCTCGCGCTTGCGCCACCACGGCGCTGCGGTGTTGCAGGCCCAGAAGTGGGTCAGCACCGCAAACACCAGCGCCAGCACGATCGTGACCGGCACCACCTTGGCGATCGTCCCGCCGAGCATCTCGACGATTTCCAGCGGCAAGTTCGACATCGCGGGCCTCATCCATCAACTCCTGCAAGGGGTATCCGCTTGCGCTTAAGGAGCCGTGAATGCGAGGCTGCCTGCGGGCCGGCCGTTCTCTATAATAAAGACCATCGAAACCTATATTGCATTGTAATGAAGGCCTTAATTCCAAATTTACTGTGCTCAAGAACAGCCGGATTCGGTCGTGTTTGCACGATCGAATTAACTGCCCCGAAATTTCTCGGACTTTAGGGTGCGCCATGGTCACGGTGCTGAGAACGCCGGCGAGACCAAACGTTAGTTCGAACAGCCACGTGTACACATGGAGTTAGCTATGAAGAACCTGATTGCGCGTTTCGTGAAGGACGAGTCCGGCGCCACCGCGATCGAATACGGCCTGATTGCGGCCGGCATTTCGCTCGCGATCATCACTGTCGTCAACGGCCTCGGCACCAACCTGAATGCCAAGTTCACCTCGATCAATACCTCGCTGAAATAAGCGACGGCAACCGACGAGCATCAAGGGCCTCGGATGATCCGGGGCCTTTGTTGTTTCCGCAGGATGCAAATGGCGTAACGATGCGTAAACAGGCTGCCGCCTCCGTCGCGGCAAGAAACATGTCCCTTGCGGACGGCAGCCGGCGGGATGCGCCCACCGAAGTGGTCTGCCTCGCCCTGGCGTTGGCGCTTCTGGCGCTAGCCATCAGGATTGCCAGCATCTGGTAGCCGGCCCCGCCATTTCCCGATTGTTCATCTCTGGCTGCCAGAATACGGCGATGCTCCGACCTCGCACCAGCCAACGGGGCTGTGTAACCCCATGATCCTCGACATCGCGCGCCTTCTGCTGTTTCCGGCCCTGATGGCGTTCGCGGCCGCGAGCGACCTCTTCACGATGACGATCTCGAACCGGGTGTCGCTGGCGCTGGCGGCGGGCTTCCTGGTCGTCGCGCTCGTGAGCGGCATGGGCGCCTACGATATCCTCTCGCATGTCGGCGCGGGCGCCGCCCTGCTCGCGGTGGCGTTCGGCTGTTTTGCCATGGGCTGGGTCGGCGGCGGAGACGCCAAGGTCGCGGCCGCTGCCGCGCTCTGGTTCGGCTTCGGCCATCTCGTGAACTACCTGGTCTACGCCTCGCTGTTCGGGGGCGCCTTGACGCTGCTGCTCCTGCAGTTCCGGCAATGGCCGCTGCCTTACCCGTTCGCCGGCCAGGCCTGGCTGGCCAGGCTGCACGCCAAGGAAAGCGGGATCCCCTACGGCATCGCGCTCGCGATCGGCGCCCTGATGGTCTACCCCGAGACGGACTGGATCAAGGCGGTCGACCTCACCCACTTTGTCATTCGCTGATCACAGCCTGAAGTAAACGCGGCGTTAAGTTGATTTAGATACGCCTCATTAACCATGCTTTGACGAATAGCTGGTCAACTCCCATCACGGCGACGGAAGCGTCGCTGCGTTCTGTGGAAAGTGAAGCGTATGAATACCGCACGCATCGTCGTCCTGACCATCGCTGTCGGTGCCGGCGGCATTGCCGCATATCTCGCCAGCGGGTCTGACAAGCCCCCCCCGGCGCCGGTTGCACAACTGCAGACGGTGGACGTTCTCGTGGCCAAGTCCGACATCGGCCTTGGCCAGACGGTGACGCCTGAAGACATGCTATGGCAGACCTGGCCGGCAGCGACCGCAAGCAACACTTTCATTCGCCGCAACGATCGCCCCGATGCGACCACCCAGATCGCCGGCTCGATCGCGCGCGCGCCGTTCATCGCAGGCGAGCCGATCCGGGAGCCCAAGCTGGTCAAGGGCAATGGCTCGGGCTTCATGGCGGCGATCCTGCCCACCGGCATGCGCGCCGTCTCGACCGAAATCTCGCCGGAGACCGGCGCCGGCGGCTTCATCCTGCCCAACGACCGGGTCGATGTGCTTCTGACCAAGCGCGAGAAGAATGCCGGCCGGCCGGACGGGGTCGATGTCGTCAACTCGGAAATCATCCTGTCGAACGTTCGCGTTCTCGCGATCGATCAGGCGCCGAAGGAAAAAGACGGCCAGAACGCGGTCGTCGGCAAGACCGTCACGCTCGAACTGAAACCCGAGCAGGCCGAGACGCTTGCCCGCTCGCGCCAGAGCGGCACGCTGTCGCTGGCGCTGCGCAGCATCGCCGATGTCAACATGGTCGAAAATACCGACGATCAGGCTCTGAAGAAGGGCTCAAGCATCAACATAGTCCGCTACGGCATTCAAAGCTCGACGACGACACTGAAGTGACCAAAGGATTCTCGATATGAAATGCAGGGGAAATCAGCTGGCGATGCGGACCTTCCTGGTTCGCGCCCTGTCGTTTTCGGCTGTCACTGCGCTGACGCTCAATCCGGCGCTGACGCCGGTCGTGGCGAGCGATTATCGCGCCGCGGCGGCGCCGATTGCCGCCGACGGTCAGATGAATGCGCGCGTCCTTGCGCTCGGCATCGGCAAATCGGTCGTGATCGACCTGCCGCGCGACATCAAGGATGTGCTGGTCGCCGATCCCAAGATTGCCAACGCCGTCGTCCGCTCGGCGCAGCGCGCCTATATCATCGGCGCCGCGGTCGGCCAGACCAACATCGTGTTCTTCGATTCCGCGGGCCAGCAGATCGCCGCCTACGACATCGCCGTCAAGCGGGACCTCAACGGCATCCGCGCCGCGCTGAAGCAGACGCTGCCGGCCGCCGACATCCAGATCGAAGGCCTGGGCGACGGCGTGGTCATGACCGGTTCGGTATCCAATCCGATCGAGGCGCAGCAGGCCGGCGAACTGGCGACGCGGCTGGTGGGTACCGCCGACAAGGTCGTCAACTCGATCGCGGTCCGGGGCCGCGATCAGGTGATGTTGAAGGTCACGGTCGCCGAGGTCGCGCGCTCGATCATCAAGCAATTGGGCATCGACCTCACCGGCAGCCTGAACTACGGCACTGCGGTGGTGAATTTCAACAATGCCAACCCCTTCACGGCCCTTGGCCGCACGCTCGTCCCCACCAACATCGCACAGGGTGGGTTCGGCGGTTCGGCGGGGGCGCCAACCGTCCAGGCCACGATACGCGCGATGGAAAGCGCGGGCGTGGTGCGAACGCTGGCTGAACCTAATCTGACGGCCATTTCGGGCGAGTCTGCGACGTTCATCGCCGGCGGCGAATTTCCGGTTCCCGCGGGATATTCCTGCGACCCCGTCACGCATGTCTGTAATACCCAGATCAGCTTCAAGAAATTCGGCATTTCGCTCAATTTCACGCCGATCGTGCTGACCGAAGGGCGGATCAGCCTGCGGGTGATGACCGAGGTCTCCGAGCTGTCCAACGACAACGCCATTACGTTGGTCCAGGGCACCGGCAATTCGCTGACCGTTCCCTCGATCAAGACCCGCCGCGCGGAAACCACACTGGAGATTCCTTCCGGAGGCGCGATGGCGATGGCAGGCCTGATCCAGGAACAGACCAAGCATGCCGTCAATGGCCTGCCGGGCCTGGCGCAATTGCCGGTGCTCGGATCGCTGTTCCGCAGCCGGGATTTCGTCAACAGCCAGACCGAGCTGATGGTGCTGGTGACGCCCTACATCGTGCGCGCCGTGGCGCAGAAAGATCTGTCGCGTCCGGATGATGGATTTGCCAGCGCGTCGGATCCGCAGGCCGATCTGCTGGGCAGCATCAATCGCATTTACGGCGTTCCGGGCCGCGTCGAGCCGGCGCGGAATTATCGCGGCACCTACGGCTTCATTACCGACTGAGGCGGGACGAGGACACAAACCATGACAACCCAAACACCCCTCGATCGCAATCGTGCGCTCCGTATCGCGGGAACGCTTGTCGGTCTTGCCGTCGCACTGGGAGCTTGCACGCATGCCGACGACGCGGTGCAGGCGAGCATTCCCGAGGACTATCGCCTGCGTCATCCGATCGCAATCGAGGAAGCCAACCGGTCGATCGTTATTTTCGTCGGTCATGCGCGTGGCGGACTTTCCGCACCGCAGCGCGCCGATGTGATGGGGCTGGCGCAAACCTGGCTGCGTGAAGCAACCGGCGCGATTGTCGCCGATGTTCCGGTCGATACGCCCAACGCGCGGGCGGCTGCGGATTCCTCGCGGGAAATTCAGGCGCTGCTGGCGTCCGCCGGCGTTCCGCCGCGCGGGATCATCGTCCACCGCTACCGTCCCGACGATCCGCGCCAGTTGCCGGCGATCCGGCTGAGCTATTCGAAGATCTCGGCCGTGGCCGGTCCCTGCGGCGTGTGGCCGGAGGATCTGGGGCCCTCGATCAAGAACAAGGGCTATTACGAAAACAAGTCGTATTACAATTTCGGCTGCGCCTACCAGCGCAACATGGCGGCGATGATCGACAATCCTCCGGACCTCGTGCAGCCGCGGCCCGAAACCCCGGCCTATGCACCGCGGCGCGCGGAAGCCTTCGAGAAGTATCGCAAGGGCACCACGACCACGACCTCCTATCCCGAAGCCGAAAAGGCCAAACTCAGCGATACAGGCAAATGATCAGCTACGCCCGTCAAAATTCCGAACAGCAGCCGGATAGCACGGCGCCGCCCCTGGACGATCATATCGCCCCGGCGCCGCGCGTGTCCGTTCAGGCCTTTTGCGAAACCGTGGAAACCGCGGCCGCCATGCAATCGGCGGGCGAAGACCGCCGCCTCGGCAAGGCCCATCTCAAGATTCAAATGGGCGGCATGGCAGCCGCCATCGAGGCTTACCGCACGGCTCCCACGCCGAACGTGATCATCCTGGAGACCGAAGGCCGCACCGATATCCTTACCGGCCTCGATCAACTGGCTACCGTCTGCAATTCCGGGACCCGTGTCGTCGTGATCGGCCGCATCAACGATGTCGGGCTGTATCGCGAACTGGTGCGCCGCGGCGTCAGCGACTACGTGATCTCGCCGGTCAACACGCTGGACGTGGTGCGCTCGATCTGCGGCCTGTTCTCGGCGCCGGAGGCAAAGGCTGTCGGCCGGATTATCGCCGTCGTCGGCGCCAAGGGCGGTGTCGGCGCCTCCACCGTCGCACACAACGTCGCCTGGGCGATCGCGCGCGACCTGGCGCTGGATTCCGTCGTCGCCGATCTCGACCTCGCGTTCGGCACCGCCGGTCTCGACTACAATCAAGACCCTCCGCAGGGGATCGCGGATGCAGTGTTCTCGCCCGATCGCGTCGATACCGCATTCATCGACCGCCTGCTGTCGAAGTGCACCGATCACCTCAGCCTGCTGGCGGCGCCAGCGACGCTGGATCGGGTCTACGACTTCGGCAGCGACGCGTTTGATTCGATCTTCGACACGCTGCGCACGACAATGCCGTGCATCGTGCTCGACGTTCCCCATCAATGGTCGGGATGGACCAAGCGCGCGCTGATCGGTGCGGACGACATTCTGATCGTCGCGGCGCCCGATCTCGCCAACCTGCGCAACTCCAAGAACATATTCGACCTGCTGAAGGCGTCGCGGCCCAACGACCGGACACCGCTGTATTGCCTCAATCAGGTCGGCATGCCGAAGCGGCCGGAAATCAACGCCAGCGAATTCGCCAAGGCGATCGAGAGCCAGCCGATCGCGTCGATTCCGTTCGACCCGCAAATGTTCGGCTCGGCGGCCAACAATGGCCAGATGATCGCGGAAATCTCCGCCACCCATCGCACCACCGAGATGTTTCTGCAGATTGCGCAACGGCTGACAGGCCGCGGCGAGACCAAAAAGCCGCGGGGTTCGTTCCTGTCGCCCCTGATCGAGAAGTTGCGGGCAAAGTAAGCCGCCCGCGTGGAGTGCCGTCGTGTTTGGTAAGCGTAGCGGACCTGAAATCGACTCTCGGGCGACAAAGCCCGCCGTCAGTGCGCCGGAACCCGCTTCCGCCGCTCCGCCGGCGGTTGCGCGCAGCGCTCCTCCCCCGCCAGCCGTTGCCTCGCCGCCGCTATCGCCGGCCAAACCGCCACCGCCGGTGATCGACGCGCGGCGGTCGGACAATTATTACCAGGTCAAGGCAACGATCTTCGGCGCGCTGATCGAGGCGATCGACCTTGCCCAGCTTGCCAAGCTCGACGGTGAGTCGGCGCGCGAGGAAATCCGCGACATCGTCAACGAGATCATCGCGATCAAGAACATCGTGATGTCGATCGCCGAACAGGAAGAGCTGCTCGACGACATCTGCAACGACGTTCTCGGCTACGGCCCGCTGGAGCCGCTGCTGTCGCGCGACGACATCTCCGACATCATGGTCAACGGCGCCGGGACGGTGTTCATCGAGGTCGGGGGCCGCATCCAGCGCACCGGTATCCGCTTCCGCGACAACCAGCAACTCCTGAATATCTGTCAGCGAATCGTCAGCCAGGTCGGCCGGCGCGTCGACGAATCATCGCCGATCTGCGACGCGCGCCTGGCCGACGGCTCCCGCGTCAACGCCATCGTTCCGCCGCTGGCGCTCGACGGCCCCGCATTAACGATCCGCAAATTCAAAAAGGACAAGCTGACGCTCGACCAGCTGGTCAAATTTGGCGCGATCACGCCGGAAGGCGCCGAGATTCTGCAGATTATCGGACGCTGCCGGGCGAACGTTCTGATTTCCGGCGGTACCGGCTCCGGCAAGACCACGCTTCTGAACTGCCTGACCAACTACATCGACGACGATGAACGCGTCATCACCTGCGAAGACGCCGCCGAACTTCAGCTGCAGCAGCCGCATGTGGTGCGGCTGGAAACCCGTCCGCCCAACATCGAGGGCGAGGGCCAGATCACCATGCGCGAACTGGTCCGCAACTGCCTGCGTATGCGTCCTGAACGCATCATCGTCGGCGAAGTCCGCGGACCGGAAGCCTTCGACCTGCTGCAGGCCATGAATACCGGTCACGACGGATCGATGGGGACACTGCACGCCAACAATCCGCGCGAAGCCCTGTCGCGCTGCGAATCGATGATCACGATGGGTGGATTTTCGCTGCCGTCGCGGACCATTCGCGAGATGATCTGCGCCTCGATCGACGTCATCATTCAGGCCGCCCGCCTGCGCGACGGCTCCCGCCGGATCACCCACATCACTGAGGTGATGGGCATGGAAGGCGACACCATCATCACCCAGGACCTGTTCCTCTACGACATGGTCGGCGAGGACGCCAACGGGCACATCATCGGCCGGCATCGCTCGACCGGCATCGGACGGCCGCGTTTCTGGGATCGCGCACGATATTATGGCGAAGAGAAGCGGCTTGCGGCTGCCCTCGATGCCGCCGAAGTAGCCGGGGAGGTCTAAGATGCAGGCGCTCGCACTGGCCTTTCTTGCCGCTGCCGCGATTGGCGGGCTGGCATGGGTCTTCATCTATCCTCTGCTGTCGGGGGAGAGACAGGCCGAGAACCGCCGCGCGTCGATCGCGAAGCCGGAACAGGCCGCCCGCCAGGCCGACAAGAATCAGCGCTCGCGCCGCGAACAGGTCGAAACAACGCTGAAGGATCTCGAGACGCGGCGCCAGAAGGCGAGCAGGATCCCGCTCACCAGCCGGCTGATGCAGGCCGGGCTGAACTGGTCGACCCAGAAATTCTGGATCGCTTCCGGCGTTCTCGCAGCCGTCAGCTTTGCGCTGGCAATGCTGTTCGGCGGCGGACCGCTGGCGGGCGCGGGCCTCGCCTTCGCCGCCGGCTTCGGCGCGCCGCGCTGGGGCCTGAGCTATCTCAAGAAGCGCCGGGAAAAGGCCTTCCTCAAGGCGCTGCCGGACGCTGTCGACGTGATCGTTCGCGGCATCAAGGCGGGCCTGCCGCTGTTCGAATCGATCAAAGTGGTCGCCGCCGATGCCCCGGAGCCGCTGAAGAGCGAGTTCCTCGCCATTATCGAAACCCAGGCGATCGGCATGCCGCTTGGCGATGCCTGCGCCCGGCTGTTTGAACGGATGCCGGTGCCGGAGGCGAACTTCTTCGGGATCGTCATCGCCATCCAGCAAAAGAGCGGCGGCAACCTCTCCGAGGCGCTGGGCAACCTGTCCAAGGTGCTGCGCGACCGCAAGAAAATGGCCGAAAAGATCCAGGCCATGTCGATGGAAGCCAAGGCATCGGCGGGCATCATCGGCTCGCTGCCGCCGATCGTCATGCTGCTCGTCTACCTCACGACCCCCGACTATATCTCGCTGCTGTGGACTCACCCGACCGGTCAATTGATGCTGGTTGGCTGCGTGGTCTGGATGACCATGGGAATCCTCGTAATGAAGAAAATGATCAACTTCGACTTCTGATGGTGCTGCCATGATGTCTTTTCTGGTCGACAAACTCCATGACGCGCATTTCATGGCCATGCTGCTGTCCGCCATCGCGGCGGGTGCGACCGCGTACACCCTGATCATGCCGTTGTTCGCGGGCGAAGGCCTGCAAAAGCGCATGAAGGCGGTCGCCAACGAACGCGAGCGGATCCGGCAACGCGAGCGCGAGCGCCTCAACAAGAACGAGAAAGTATCGCTGCGCCAGACGCCGAAGCAACTTGTCTCCAAGGTGGTGGAAGACTTCAACCTCGGAAAGTGGCTGGCGCAGGAGGCCGCGCGCGAAAAGCTTACCATGGCCGGCTATCGCGGCCAGGCGCCCTACATCACGTTCCTGTTTTTCCGTCTGGTGACGCCTGTCGTGTTGTTCATAGCTTCGGTGCTGTATGTTTTTGTGATTTCGCACCTCGACAAGCCGCTGCCGGTCAGGATCGGCATCTGCGTCGTCGCGGCCTATCTCGGATTGCAGGCGCCGATGCTGTTCTTGCAAAATGCGATCTCCAAGCGCCAGCTCTCGATCAAGCGCGCCTTTCCCGATGCGCTCGATCTCCTGCTGATCTGCATCGAATCCGGCATGTCGATCGAAGTCGCGTTCCGCAAGGTCTCGACCGAGATCGTGAGCCAGTCGATCGCGCTGTCCGAGGAATTCACGCTGACCACGGCCGAGCTTTCCTATTTGCAGGATCGCAAGGTGGCGTACGAAAATCTGGCCAAGCGCACCGGGCTCGAGGGCGTGAAGTCGGTCTGCCTGTCCCTGCAGCAGTCGGAGCGTTACGGAACGCCGCTCGGCCAGAGCCTGCGCGTCATGGCGCAGGAAAATCGCGACATGCGCATGAACGAGGCCGAGAAGAAGGCAGCGGCGCTACCGCCGAAACTGACCGTGCCGATGATCCTGTTCTTCCTGCCGGTGCTGTTTGTCGTCATTCTCGGACCGACCGGCATCAAGGTCGCGGCGATGCAGTGAGGGCGGCGACGCTGCCAAGGCAATTCATCCAGGACCGTCGCCTGCATCAAGACTGTCGTCGCCCGCCACCGGGTCTCGCCTCCGGCGAGCCCGATGACAGGCTCCAGCGGGTGATCCAGTATTCCAGATGAGTCTTTTGGTGATCGAGAGGCCGCGGCGTAGTACTGGACGCCCGGTCAAGCCGAGCGATGGCGGCTTTTGCTGTGCCAGACGATATGCCTCGATCGAGCCGTTCAGTTGGGACGGTTGATGCTCGCCACCGGGATCGGCGTGGTGCCGCCGCGCTGATCGTCCTTGCGGCTCAGCATCTGCTTCAGATAGGCGACATTGGCCGCCGCCTCCTCTGCCGGCAGATCGGCCTTGACGATGCTTTCTGCCTCGGCAAAGCGACCCTGCAGGCCAACCACCAGACCCAGATTCTGCCGCACCCGCCCGTCCGCCTTGGCGCTGGCGTAAGCCTGGCGAAGCGTCTCTTCCGCCTTGGGCAGATCCTTGGAAAGCACGTAGGACAGACCGAGGTTGGACAATACCGACGGCTCGCCGGGCACGATCTTCAGGGCGCTGGCGTAATAGCGTCGGGCCTCGTCATGCCGACCCAGCTGATCGAGCGCGGTGCCCTGCACCGACAGAATTCGCCAGTCCGGATTGTCAGGCGAATGGGCGCGGCCGAGGACATCGAAGGCCTGCTGGAAGTTGCCGTTGTCGACGAGCGCGCGGCCGTAACCGGCGAGCAGCGCCTTGTTGCCGGGGTGGGCGATGGTGGCCTGTTCGAGCACGGCGGCGGCCTGGGCGCGCTGCCCTGAGGCGCGCAGCGCCTGGCCATAGGCCAGCGCGGCATCGGCATCCTTGGGGTTTGCGCGGTAGCGCTCGCCGTAGACCTCTACCCCGCTTTGCGGATTTGGGGCGGGGCCGGGCTCGTCCTTTGTCGTTATCGAGCCCGTGATGTCGGACATGGTCTGGCAGCCGCCCAGGCCTGCGGCCAGGATCGCCGTTACGGCCGCGGACGCAAGAAACCGGGCAAGGCTGGAGTGCTGACGCATTGCACTTTAACTCATGGGATCAGGCGAATGGAGCGGGGCGAACGCGTCAGCAATAGTCTGTTAACCCTAACGTCAGGTTAATTTCCGTCCGCACGGGAGCCGGCCGCCGGGATTCGGCGGGCCGGGCTTGCGCCATAGCTTTGAATCGGAATGGGCGGCGCGCGCGATCTACGCTCTGCAGCAAGCCGAGGCTACCCGCCGTTCAATATTCGACGGCGAGGCGCTTCCTGATTTCATCGATCCGCTTGTCGAGCGCATCGAACCTGGCGTGAAGGCCCCTGTCGTGGAGGTAGAATATATAGCCGGCGGCAAGGAATCCGAAAATCCAGTGGTGGGTTTCCACATAGACGATCACCTGCTCGATCGCGTGACCGACAGCAACGACAATTTCCCATAAGGCATCCATCGCATTCTCCGCTGGGGCGTTTTCAAGCGAAAGCCTGCCCCGCACTTGATGCGGGGTGGAGGCCGGTTCGCATTGAGAAAACGGGTCAAACCAACAATCCAGAGCCCATTTCGATTCAGTCGAAACAGAAAAGGCTCCAGAGAAAATGATCTTCAAAATCCGGAAGACCGGAGCGGTCAAGCGGGCCGGCCGCCCGGCATACGGCTATTTGTGATGTTTGCGGAGATAGGCGTGGAGCGACTCGGTGCCGGTTTCGGCGAGCAAGGTCTTGAGCATCATGTCCTTGCGGCGGCCCTTCGCGAAATGTTCGCCATAGGTCTTGCGCAACGAGCCGACGCGCGTGTTGCCGTGCTTCTTGTCGATGCGGCCCGTCGTATCGCGATGCCGACCGTCTAAACCCTTCTTGGCCATCTAACCCTCCCAAGGTTTTGTGATGAGCGCAGCCTATCACGATCTCCAAACGCCGTGTAGTGGATGGGGTGTGGCGGCTCGAATGGGAAGGACGTCCTCGATGTTACGAAATCTCGCCGGTCCCGTCGCGATCGCAATCTTGCTGCTATCGGCCACGGCGACATTTGCCGCGCCGGTGCATGGCAAGCGGCATGTCGTGCGTCACTGGCACGGTTACGGCTTCTTGCCGGGATATCGCACACCCGAGCAGATCGAGTGGGAAGAGGCGCGACATCCCAAACGGGTTTGGTGGTATGGCGGGCCGGGCTTTTACCGAGGGCGATGGAACGGCGGCGGCTTCGGCCCGTGCTGGACCCAGACGCCGATCGGGAATGTATGGAATTGCGGCCGCTAGCCGATCGCGCGGGAAGGGCCTCAGCGCGTGGCGCCGAGACCGGTTGCATCGCCATTACTCGCAGATCGAGACCCGGCGCATTCGCCAGCCATAACGCGTCTTGACCCGCTGCCGGACCGCATAGCAAACGCCCTCGTCGCCATAATAGGGCCAGTAACCGCCGTAGCCATAACCGTAATAGGGATAAAGGCCCAAACCCAAACCGAGTCCAAATCCCCCGCCACGAAAGCCGCCGCCGTGGAAACCGCCACCGCCATGACCGCCACCGGCAAGGGCGGAAGTCGCGGATGCTCCGAACAAGACGGCCGATGTACCGACGATACTGAAGCCGTAAATGCCGAGCAAAACCATCATTGCCGAACTCCGGGCCAGGATATTGCGGAAGGTCGTTCTGTTCTGGGCCATCGAGGTCTCCGGTTTCGCGCCTCGTTCAAGCGCAGACATAGAAAGCGTAGGTTTTTGTCGCGCTTCCGGTCAAATCACCTCGATGTCATTGTCGCGGCGCCGGAAGCGGCGCACAAATTCCAGCGCACAAGATGTCAGGAATGACTCAAGGCCACCGTTCAGGCTGGTTTGGCTTTGCAAGCCATTGTAGAAGCAAAAATGAGCGTAGCGTCGTGACAATCGTTCCTCCCCGCCTGCCCTCCTTATTGCAATCGAAGCCCGGGACCATCATGCAATCCGTGTTCGAGACCGCGCCTGCCACCTCAGCCATTCCGATCACCTTTGCGACCACGGCGACATGGGAGGCGATCTGCGCGGCGCTGCCCGGCGAGGCCCGGCAGTTCGCACTGGCCAACGGGTTCAAGGCCAAGCCGGGGGCGTGCCTGACGCTGCCCGCCGCGGATGGAAAAATCGCCGAGGTGCTGTTCGGCCTGGAAGACGAAAGCAGCAAATCCCGCGACCTGTTCAGGCCCGGCGCGTTGCCGGGCCTGCTGCCGCCGGGCGTCTATCGCTTTGCCAATGCGCCGCACGATGCGCGGCTCGCCGCGCTTGCGTTTGCGCTCGGCAGCTATCGCTTCGGCCGCTACCGCAAGCCGGATGCGCCGGACGTAAGGCTGGTACCGCCCGACGGCATTGACGTCGCAGCGATCTCGCGAATGGCGGATGCGGCCACACTCGCGCGCGATCTCATCAATACGCCATCGAACGACATGGGACCGGCAGAGCTGGCGCTGGCGGCGCAGTTTCTGGCCGAGCGCTTCGGCGCCAGTTTCAACTGCATCGTCGGCGAGGAACTGACGCGGCAGAATTTTCCGCTGATTCATGCGGTGGGGATGGCCTCGTCCCGCGCGCCGCGGCTGATCGATCTGAGCTGGGGCCATCCCGATCACCCCAGGGTGACGCTGGTCGGCAAGGGCGTCTGCTTCGATACCGGCGGGCTCGACCTGAAACCATCCGCCGGCATGCTGATCATGAAGAAGGACATGGGCGGGGCCGCCAACGTGTTGGCGCTGGCTCAGATGGTGATGGACGCCAAACTCAAGGTTCGCTTGAGGGTGTTGATTCCCGCGGTCGAGAACGCCGTCGCCGGCAATGCCTTCCGCCCGCTCGATATCTTTCCCTCGCGCAAGGGCATCACGGTGGAAATCGGCAATACCGATGCCGAAGGCCGGCTGGTGCTGGCCGATGCGCTGGCGCTGGCCTGCGAGGAGAAGCCGGACCTGCTGGTCGATCTCGGCACCCTGACGGGTGCCGCGCGGATGGCGTTGGGGCCGGATTTACCGCCCTTTTACACCAACGATGAGACGCTGGCGGGGGACGTGGCGCGTTGCGCCAAGGAGGAGAACGATCCGTTGTGGCGATTGCCGCTGTGGCCGCCTTACGATGCCTGGCTCGATTCGAAGGTCGCCGACGTCAACAACGCGCCCGGCGGCACCTTTGCCGGCTCGATTACCTGCGCGCTGTTCCTGCAGCGTTTCGTCGAGGGCGCAAAGAGCTGGCTGCATGTCGACATCTACGGCTGGACGCCGCAGGCCAAACCCGGACGGCCCGAGGGCGGCGAATGCCAGGCCGCGCGCGCAATCTACAAACTGCTCGAGCAACGCTATGGATGATCCGCGCCTGACGCCGGCGCGGCCGGAGCTTGCCGCGAAATATCTCGAAGGCAAGGTCAAGGCGGCGCGCTTTGTCGAAGGTGAGGAATTCGAAATTGTCGAGGCGCTGGCACCGCTGCGCGAGGCGTCGTCCTCCGAGGCGACGCTGTTGACGCAGGCGCTCAGGGGTGAGCGCGTCACCATCTATGAGCGCAATGGCGAAGGGTTTGCGTGGGGGCAACTGAACGGCGATGGCTATGTCGGCTGGCTTCCTGATCGCGCGCTGGCGAAGGCGATCGGCAAGCCGACGCACAAAGTCACCGCGATCAGGACGTTTGCCTTTCCCGGTCCCTCGATCAAACTGCCACCGGCCGAAACGCTGGTGATGGGGGCGCTGGTGACGGTGACGCGCGACGACGGGGCGTTCGCCGTGACGCGGGAGGGCTGGTATCTGCCGCGGCAGCATGTCGGGCACATCGATCGCTTTGTCGAAGATTTTGTCGCGGTGGCCGAACGTTTCGTGGGCACGCCCTATCTGTGGGGCGGCAAAAGCAGTTTTGGGATCGATTGTTCCGGGCTGGTCCAGGTCTCGTTGAATGCTGCCGGCACCGGCTGCCCGCGCGACAGCGACATGCAGCAAGACAGTCTCGGCAGGATATTGGGGCTGGCGGAATCCAGCAGGTTGCAGCGCGGCGACCTGATCTTCTGGAAAGGCCATGTCGCGATCGCGCGCGACGCCGAGACCATCGTTCACGCCAACGCCCATCATATGGCGACCGCGATCGAAGACACCCGCGACGCGATCGCGCGCATCAAGGCCACAGGCAGCGAAATCACCGCGATCAAGCGGCTGAGCTAAGCCGCTATTCGGCGACCGCGCCGCCCGGCGCGGATTCCAGACGGAACGCAGCGGCGAACAGCGCGCGGGTATAGTCGGACTTCGGCGACTTGAACAGCTCTGACGCCGGCCCCTCCTCCACTACCTTTCCGAGACGCATCACGATCAAATGGCTCGCGAGTGAAGCGACCACGCGCAGATCGTGCGAAATGAACATGTAGGTCAGGTCGCGCTTGCGCTGCAGTTCACGCAACAGGTCAACCATCTGCGCCTGGAACAGCATGTCGAGCGCGCTGGTCGGCTCGTCCAGCACGACGAAATTCGGCTCCAGCACCACCGCGCGCGCAATCGAGATGCGCTGGCGCTGGCCGCCGGAGAATTCATGCGGGTAGCGAAACCGCGTCGCCGGGTCCATGCCGACGTCGCGCAGCGCCTTGATCACGCGCGCCTCTCGTTCTTCCCTCGAAAGCGCGCTTTGATGGACGCTGAGGCCTTCGGCGACGATATCGCCGACCGACATGCGCGGCGACAGCGCGCCGAACGGATCCTGGAACACGATCTGCATGTCGCGGCGGAACGGCCGCATCGCCTTGAAGCGCAGGCCCTGGATATCGCGCCCCAGAAACACGATCGGCCCGTCTGATGAAATCAGCCGCAGCAGCGCCAGCCCGAGCGTGGTCTTGCCTGAGCCGGATTCGCCAACCACCCCTAGCGTTTCGCCCTTGCGCACCGACAGGCTGACGCCATCGACCGCTTTGATATGCCCGACGGTCGAGCGCAGCAGGCCGCGCTTGATCGGAAACCAGACTTTGAGATCGCGCGATGACATCACCACCGGCGATTCCGGCCGCGGCGGCGCCGGATCGGGCTTTGGCTCGGCCGCCAGCAGCGCCTTGGTGTAGGGATGCTTCGGCGCGGTGAAAACCTGCTCCACCGGCCCCTGCTCGACGATCTTGCCGCCATTCATGACGCAGACCACATCGGCGATGCGGCGCACGATGCCGAGATCATGGGTGATGAACAGCAGGCTCATGCCGAGCCGCGCGCGGATTTCAGCGAGCAGCGCCAGGATCTGCGCCTGCACGGTGACGTCGAGCGCCGTGGTCGGCTCGTCGGCGATCAAGAGATCGGGCTCGTTGGCGAGCGCCATCGCGATCATGACGCGCTGGCGCTGGCCGCCGGACAATTGATGCGGATAGCTCGCGAGCCGGGTTTCGGGTTCGGGAATGCCCACTTGCGTCAGCAGGTCGAGCGTCCGCGCCCGCGCCTTTGCCCCGCTGATTCCGCTGTGCAACTGCAGGATCTCGCCGATCTGGGATTCGATCGTATGCAGCGGGTTGAGCGAGGTCATCGGCTCCTGGAAGATGATCGAAATGTCGTTGCCGCG
Source organism: uncultured Alphaproteobacteria bacterium (assembly GCA_963778925.1). Classification (GTDB taxonomy): domain Bacteria; phylum Pseudomonadota; class Alphaproteobacteria; order Rhizobiales; family Xanthobacteraceae; genus Bradyrhizobium. The sequence continues at coordinate 144,366 of CAVZWE010000008.1, forward strand.
AATGCCGCGAATTTCGCGCTCCGACAGGCCGAGCAGTTCCCTGCCCTTGAAGCGGATGCTGCCGGAGGGATGCGAAGCGGTCGGATAGGGCAACAGTTTCAGGATCGACAAGGCGCTGACGGATTTGCCGGAACCGGATTCGCCAACCAGCGCCACACATTCGCCGCGCTTGATCTCATAGGAAATATGGTCGACCGCGACCGAAGCGCCGCTCGGCTGATGAAACTCGACCGACAAATCGTGGACGGCGAGCAGGGGCTGATTGATGGCGTCCATGGGCGGCCTATCTGAACGTCTTGCGCGGATCGAACGCGTCGCGCACGGCTTCGCCGATGAAAATCAGCAATGACAGCATGATCGCGACCGCGAAGAAGCCGGTGAAGCCGAGCCACGGCGCCTGGACGTTGGCCTTGCCCTGTGACAGCAATTCGCCCAGCGACGGCGAGCCGGGCGGCAGGCCAAAGCCGAGGAAATCGAGCGCCGTCAGCGTCATCACCGACGACGACACGATGAACGGCAGGAATGTCATGGTCGCGACCATGGCGTTCGGCAACAGATGCCGGAACATGATCACGGCATTGGACACGCCGAGTGCGCGCGCCGCCATGATGTATTCGAAATTGCGTCCGCGCAGGAATTCCGCCCGCACCAGGCCGACCAGCGACACCCAGGAGAACAACAGGAGGATGCCGAGCAGGACAAAGAAGCCGGGCGGCAGCACCGACGATATGATCAGGAGCAGATACAGCGAGGGGATCGCGGTCCAGACTTCGATGAAGCGCTGGAAGCCGAGATCGATCCAGCCGCCGAAATAGCCCTGCACGCCGCCGGCGGCGACGCCGACAATCGACGAGATCAGGGTCAAAGTGAGCCCGAACAGCACCGAGATGCGAAAGCCGTAGATCAGCCGCGCGACCACGTCGCGGCCCTGATCGTCGGTGCCGAGCCAGTTATATTCGAGGTCGCGGCAGCTCTTGAGGCCCTTTTTCTGCACCACCTCCTTGCACTGCGCTTCGGTCAGCATCCAGGTCGGCTTCGACGGCGCCGGCGTCGGCAGATCGAGATTGTGGGTGTCGTAGGAATAGCGGATCAGCGGCCACACGATGGTGCCGCCCTTGTCCTTGATCAGCTTCTGCAAATACGGATCGCGATAGTCGGCGGCGGTCTCGAAGTCGCCACCGAAGGTGGTCTCGGAATAGCTGACGAAGGCCGGCCAATACAGATGACCGTCGAACTTGATCAAGAACGGACGATCGTTGGCGATGAACTCGGCAAACAACGAGACGAAGAACAAGATCAGGAAGATCCAGAACGACCAGTAACCCCTGCGATTCGACTTGAAATTCTGCCAGCGGCGAAGATTGAGCGGTGACGGACTGAAGCGATGGCGGCGCGTGATCGGCACCGCCTCGCCGAGCGGGGCCTGCGTTGTGGTCTCGACCGGCGGCGGCGCAATGATGGTCATCAGACCTCCCGCGCCTCGAAATCGATCCGCGGATCGATCCACATGTATGTGAGATCGGAGATCAGATTGACGACCAGGCCGACCAGCGAGAAGATGAACAGCGTGCCGAATACCACTGGATAGTCGCGATTGAGCACGCTCTCGAAGCCGAGCAGCCCGAGGCCATCGAGCGAGAAGATGGTTTCGATCAGGAGCGAGCCCGAGAAGAAGGCGTGGATGAACGCGCCGGGAAAACCGGCGATCACGATCAGCATGGCATTGCGGAAGATGTGATTGTATAGCACCTGCCGCTCGCTGCAGCCTTTGGCGCGCGCGGTCATCACATATTGCTTGCGGATTTCATCGAGGAACGAATTCTTCGTCAAAAGCGTCATGGTGGCGAAGGCGCTGAGTGCCATCGAAATCAAGGGCAGCGTGATGTGCCAGAAATAGTCGAGGATTTTCCAGTACCAGGGAAATTGCGACCAGCCGTCGGAGGTCAGCCCGCGCAGCGGGAAAATATTGAAGAACGAGCCGCCGGCGAACAGGATGATCAGCAGGATCGCGAACAAAAATCCCGGTATCGCGAAGCCTACGATGATCACGGCAGAGGTCCAGGTGTCGAACTTCGAGCCGTCCATCACAGCCTTGCGGATGCCGAGCGGGATCGAGATCAGATAGGTCAGAAGCGTCATCCAGATTCCGAGCGACATCGAAACCGGCAGCTTCTCCTTGATCAGCTGCAGCACGCTGACATCGCGGAAGTAGCTCTTGCCGAAATCGAAGCGGGCGTAGTTCCACAGCATCAGCGCGAAGCGCTCCGGCGCCGGCTTGTCGAAGCCGAACTGCTTTTCGAGGTTCTTGATGAAATCGGGATCCAGCCCCTGCGCGCCGCGGTATTTCGAGCTGACAGCATTGCTGGACGCGCCGGGCTGGCCGCGCGCGCCGAAATCACCGCCGCCGCCCGAAATCCGCGAAGTGCCGCCGGTGTCGGCGCCGGAGAGTTGCGCCAGCACGCGCTCCACCGGTCCGCCCGGCGCGAATTGCACCACCAGGAACGAGACGAACAGAATCCCCAATAGCGTTGGGATCATCAGCAGGATGCGTCGGGCGATATAGGCGCTCATGAATTATTTCGCCTGCTCGGCCTTGGCCGCCTTGGCGGGATCGGTCCACCAGGTGTCCGGCGCGCCGACGCCTTGCGCATAGCGCGCCGGCTTTTCGGGATGTTCGAACAGGTCCCAATAGGCGATCGGGTGGGTGTTGCGATACCATTGCGGCACCCAGTAGCGCCCGGCGCGAAACACCCGATCGAAGGCTCGGCACGCGATCGTCAGATCGGCGCGGTTATCCGCGCCGATGATCTTTTCTATCAGCGCATCGATGGCGGGATTGGCGATGCCCGCCATATTGTATGACCCCTTGGTGGCGGCCGCCTGCGACGAGAAGAACGGCCGCATGCCGTCGCCCGGCGTCGCCGACATGCTGAAGCGCGAGATCGTCATGTCGAAATCGAAATCTTCCAGCCGGGCGCGGTATTGCACGGCGTCGACCATCCGTATGCCAGCCTCGATCCCGAGCGTGCCGAGATTCTTGATATAGGGCGCATGGTGCGGCTGGATCGACGGCTCGTCGATCAGAAATTCGATCTTGAAAACCTCGCCATTCGGCAGCAACCGTTTGCCATCCTTGACGGGAAGCCCGGCATCAAGAAGCAATTGCGAGGCCTTGCGCAGCAGCGTCCGGTCTTGCCCGGAGCCATCCGATACCGGCGGCACGAACGGCATGCCGAATACCTCGTCCGGCACCTGGCCGCGAAACGGCTCGAGCAGTTTGAGCTCTTCCGGCGACGGCGGTCCGTTCACCATCATGTCCGAATTCTGGAACGGCGAATGGGTACGCGCATAGGCGCCATACATGATGGTCTTGTTGGTCCACTCGAAATCGAACGCCTGAATCAGCGCTTCCCGCACCCGCGGATCCCTGAACTGCTCGCGGCGGGTATTGATGAACCAGCCCTGCGCGCCTGAAGGTGTTTCATCGGGCAATACTTCGCGCTTGACGCGGCCGTCCTTGACGGCGGGAAAATCATAACGCGTCGCCCATGTCCGCGCGGTGAATTCTTCGCGGAACAAATAGTTCCTTCCGGTAAACCCCTCGAACGCGACATCACGATCCCGGTAGAATTCGTAACGCACGATATCGAAATTGAAGCTGCCGCGGCAGACCGGAAGGTCGGCGCCCCACCAATCCCTCACCCGTTCGAACTCGATGTAGCGGTTGGCCTCGAACCTCCCCACCCTGTACGGGCCGGATCCCAGGGGGATGTCGAGCGTCAATTCGTCGAACGGCCGCGTCGCGTAGTAGGCCTGCGAGAAAATCGGCAGGCCCGCGACATAGAGCGGCACGTCGCGGGCGCGCTTCTCGGCAAAGGTGACGATCAGCGTGGCCTCGTCGGGCGCGTCAGCCTTCACCATGTCGCGCAGCTGCTGCAGAATAAGCGGATGCCCCTTGGTCTTCAACGTCGTCAGCGAAAAGGCGGCGTCATGCGCGGTCAGTTTCGAGCCGTCGTGAAACCTGGCCTCCGGCCGCAGCGTGAACCGATAGGTCAGCTTGTCGGCCGAGATCTGCACCGATTTTGCGACGAGGCCGTACATCGCGTCGGGCTCGTCACTGGCGCGCACCATCAGCGGGGCGAACGTCATATCCATGCCCTGCGCGCCATCGCCCTTCAGAATATAGGCATTGAGCGAATTGAAGGTCTGAAAATTCTGGTTGTAGGCGCGAACCGAGGGAATGAACGAGAACAGCCCGCCCTTCGGCGCGGCGACGTTGACATAGTCGAAATGATGAAAGTCGGCCGGATATTTCAGATCGCCGAACACTGAAATCCCGTGCGTCCCGGCGTCCTCTTCGGTCGCCGCGGTTGGACGAAATTGCGTGGCGCTCAGCGCAGCGATGCCGAGACTCAGCGCGTGCCGACGGGTGAGTAGCGCCATGCGCGATTCCTTCAACTGCGCTTGCCGATCTTGGCGGCCTTCTCAGCGTCCCACCACCACAGGCTCGGGAATCCGGAAATTCCGTATTTGGGCAATGGCTCGGGATGGCTGAAGCGGTCCCAGCGCGCAGCACGCTGAAATCCGGCAGCGAATTGCGGGACGACGTAGCAATTCCAGAGCAATACCCGATCCAGCGCCTTGCAGCTCGCGACCAGTTCAGCGCGATCCTTGGCGAAGATGATACGGTTTATCAGGGTGTCGACTGCAGGATTTTTGACGCCGGGAAGGTTGCGCGAACCGGGGCGATCCGCCGCCTCCGACCCGAAGAAATCGCGTTGCTCGTTGCCCGGCGAAAGTGACTGTGCCCACCCATAGGTGGTGATATCGAAGTCGAAACTGCGCAAGCGATTCTGGTACTGGACACTGTCGACGGTGCGAATATTCACGGTCATGCCGAGCCGCTCCAGATACGGCTTGTAGAAAAGCACGCTCCGCTCGTCAGCCTGCTCCGCGCTCAAGAATTCAACACTGACCGCCTGCCCCGCGGGATCGATCAGCTTGCGGTCGCGAACTTCGAATCCGGCCTCTTTCAGCAGCCGCGTTGCTTCGCGCAAATTGTTGCGGGCCGCTTCCGGATTGCCGCCGACCGGATTTTTGTACGGCATCGTGAAGACCTCGGCAGGCACCTTGTCGCGCACCGTTTCGAGAATCTGCAACTCCTGACCCTCGGGAAGTCCCGACGAAGTGAGTTCGGCGATGCCGTCAAAATAGCTGCTGTCGCGATGGTACTCTCCGTTCGAGAGTTGACGGTCCGACTCCTCCCAATCATAGGCATAGTTGAATGCGCGACGGACCCTGACATCCGCAAATAGCGGCCGGCGCAGGTTGAACGCGAACCCTTGCATCTGCCCCGAACTCGCATCCGGGAATTTTTCCTTGATGACGCGTTTTTCGCGCTCGGCAGGAAAATCGTAGGCCGTCGACCATTGCTTGCCACTGCGCTCGGTAAACCAGTCCAGTTGATCCGCCTTGAAAGCCTCGCGCCCAACCGTATCGTCGCGAAAGAATTCAAACCGAAGCTCGTCGAAATTATCCTGACCGATGCCGGGCGGCAGATCTTTCCCCCAATAATCCTTGACCCGTTCCAGAACCACCGTGCGGCCCGCAACAAACTCCTTGATGCGATAGGCCGCGGACCCCGGCGGAATCTCCAATGTAGTCGCCGTGACGTCCCGATTGCGCCCCTGCGCGTCGGTGCCTTCCCACCAGTGCTTCGGCAACACCGGAACTTCGCCGGCGATCGAGGGAAGTTCGCGGTTGCCGGGCCCGTCGAAAGTAAATTTGACATCGCGCTCGCCGGCCTGTTCGCACTTGACGATGTGCCGGTAGTAGGCGCTGTACATCGGACTGTTCTTCTTGAACGCATCGAACGAGAAGATGACGTCGTCGGGGGTCACCGGCTTGCCGTCGTGCCAGCGCGCCGCGGCATTCAATCGATAGATGACGTAGGAGAAATCGTCGGGATAGGCGGCGGCTTCCGCCAGCAGTCCATAGGCCGTCGCCGGTTCATCTTGCGACCTGGTCGTCAACGTTTGATTGATCATGGTGGCGGCGCCGGCGATCGATCCCTTCAATCCCTGGATCACGATGTTGAAGTTGTCGAAGGTACCGAGTTCGAACAGACGCGCGACGCCGCCTTTGGGCGCGGCCGGATTGACGTAATCGAAGTGCTTGAACCCGGCGGGATATTTGATGTCGCCGAAGGTCGACAGAGCGTGCCGCCAAGTCAGTCCGTCCGGCGCAGATTGCGCCCCGGCCGGTCTCACCACCGGAAGGCCCACGACCAATGCCGGGGCGGCCGCGGCGAAGGCACTACTTTGCAGAAGCTGTCGTCGGGTAATTGCCAATGAGAAATTCCAGTCGCTTGCGAAACATTACCCCTTAGATGCGCAATATAAGGCAAGGTTTCGGCGAATTACGTTGCTTTTTCCTCATGAAACCAGGTTGTGAATGGCCCGGCTGCGGCGAAACGTCCCGATTATGTGCTGGTAGCCGAAACGGCAAAACGGCCGGGCAGAGCCCGGCCGCCGGCGACGAAAATTCATTGGGGACCGCGGGCCGTTACTTCGCCGCCGTCGGCAGCGGAACCGGATTATCCGCCAGCGTGCGGAGATAGTCGATCACGTCGGCGCGCTCGGTATCCTTCGGGATGCCGGCAAAGCCCATCGCGGTACCCGGAATGTAGCCCTTGGGACTGGCGATGAACTGGTTGAGGTCGTCGAAGCTCCATTCGCCGCCTTTGGCCTTCATGGCGGCGGAGAAATTGAACCCGCGGCCCTCGCCCTTCTTGTCGCCGACGATGCCGTAAAGGTTGGGGCCGACACCGTTCTTTTCACCCTTCGCAAAGGTATGGCAGGCGACGCATTTCTTCGCAGCGGCTGCACCCTTCTCGACGGAGGCGGTCTGCAGCAGCTTCTCGATCGGCTCCGACGGCGCGGGTGCTGCTTCCTTGGCGCCGCCTTCATGCGCTTCCTTCGCGGCGATTTCGTAACCCGGCTTTGCCGGCATCACGGGAGCGAACAGCGCGCCGGCGGTGAAGCTCGTCACCAGGAGAACAAGGCAGGTGCCCAGGACGGCACCAATCATTTTATTGATTTCGAAGGAGTCCATTTTCGATCAGGCTCCAGGCCGGAGGGTCGACTTTAGGCCGGAGAGAAACGGCCGCGGATGGGCCCCAGGAATCAGGCTTTCGCACCGCACCCCGAGCAGCGATGAGATATCGGTTTGCCCGTGCTCTGGCAACCCGTATAAATGCGCCGACTTTCCGCCCATCCCCATCATTTCCGGCCTGTTATCAACCGGCTCCAGACCTCATTCTGATGCTAGATGCCCGCACTTTGGTGTTGATTCCGGCCCGCATGGCCGCGACCCGCCTGCCCGGCAAGCCGCTATTGGATATCGCCGGCCTGCCGATGATCGTCCATGTGCTGCGCCGGGCCGAGGCCGCGAGAATAGGCCGCGTCGCGGTCGCCACCGACACGCCGGAGATCGCCAGCAGTGGTGACCGCCCATGGCGGCGAGGCCGTCATGACGCGGCCCGATCACGCTTCCGGATCGGACCGGATCCACGAGGCGCTCGGCAAGCTCGATCCCGAAGGCAAGACCGAAATCGTGGTCAATCTGCAGGGCGATTTTCCGACCATCCTGCCCGACAATATCAAGAGCGTGCTCGGCCCGCTGGCCGATCCCGCGGTCGATATCGCGACGCTCGCCGCCGAAATCCATACCGAGGAAGAGAGCACCAACCCGAATGTGGTGAAGGCGGTCGGCTCGCCGATCGGCCCAAGGCGGCTGCGCGCGCTCTACTTCACGCGTGCCACCGCGCCCTGGGGCGAGGGGCCGCGCTACCATCATATCGGCCTCTATGCCTATCGCCGCGCGGCGCTGCAGCGTTTTGTTGCGCTTCCCCCCTCCGCGCTGGAGCGACAGGAAAAGCTCGAGCAGCTGCGGGCGCTCGAGGCCGGGATGCGGATCGATGTCATGATCGTCGACACCGTGCCGCGCGGGGTCGATACCCCGGCCGATCTCGAAACCGCCCGCCAGATACTGGCAAAAGCCTGAGCGGCTGCTACAAGGCGCGCCATGATCAAGAGAACGACCAAAGCCAGGAAGATCGCGTTCCAGGGCGAGCCGGGCGCGAATTCCCATATCGCCATCGCCGAGGCCTATCCCGACGCCGAGCCGCTGCCCTGCCCGACCTTCGAGGACGCGCTCGCCGCGATCGGCTCGGGGGAAGCGGATCTCGGGATGATCCCGATCGAGAACTCGGTCGCCGGCCGCGTCGCCGATATCCATCATCTGCTGCCGCAATCCGGCCTGTTCATCGTCGGCGAATATTTCCTGCCGATCCATCATCAGCTGATGGCGCCGCGCGGCGCCAGGCTGAATGACATCAAGACGGTCGAGAGCCACGTCCACGCGCTCGGACAATGCCGCCGCATCATCCGCAAGCTCAAGATCAAGCCGATCGTGTCGGGCGATACCGCGGGCGCAGCGCGTCTCGATCGCCGAACGCGGCGACAAGAGCTGCGCGGCGATCGCCTCCAGGCTCGCGGCCGACATCTACGGCCTCGATATCCTGGCCGAGGATGTCGAGGACGAAACCCACAACACCACGCGCTTCGTGGTGCTGGCGCGCGAGGCCGCCTGGGCCAAACAGGGCTCGGGACCGCTGGTCACCTCCTTCGTCTTCCGGGTGCGCAACCTGCCCGCCGCGCTCTACAAGGCGATGGGCGGTTTTGCCACCAACGGCGTCAACATGACCAAGCTCGAAAGCTACATGATCGACGGCAATTTCTTCGCCACGCAGTTTTACGCCGACGTCGACGGCCATCCCGAGGACAAAAATCTCGCCTTCGCGCTGGAGGAATTGAAATTCTTCTCGCGCGAGTTTCGCATCGTCGGCGTCTACCCCGGGCATCCGTTCCGCGCGACCTTCAGCGAGAAGCAGGAATAGCTTCTTTCCCCCCTCACCGCGTACCGCGCCGTCATCCTGAGGAGCCGCGCATCTTGCGCGGCGTCTCGAAGGATGGCCTCGCGCAGAGCATGTCATCCTTCGAGGCTCGCCAAAAGGGGCTCGCACCTCCAGCGATAACGGCGAAGCCGTTACGCAGGGATGACGCACCTCGTGCGGGGGGCTTCACGCCGCGGCCTTCTTCCCCAGCCCGAACGCGTCCGCCAGCAGGCTGTAGGACTTCTTGCGGGCGTCGTGATCGTAGACGGCGGTGATGATCATCAGCTCGTCGGCCTTGCTGGCCGTGATCATGGGCTGCAGCTTCTGCAGCACGGTCGTAGGCGCTGCCGACGAACAGCCGCGAGCGGTTGCGCGCGATCGAGGCGCGCTCACTGTCGGTGTAGGGATAGGCCAGCGCTTCCTCGACGCTCGGCAGCGGCAGATACTGGCCGCGATCCCGGCGCAGACGATTGAGATCCATCGATGACGCCAGCCGCTCGGCTTCGGCGTCGGTTTCGGCCGCAACCGCCGCGACCGCCAGAATGCCGTGCGGGCGTCGCGCGCCAGCCGGATGGCTTGAAATGCGCCTTGTAATTGGTCATCGCCTCGATCGCGTCATAGGACGCAAAATGATGCGCGAACGCAAAGCCCATGCCGACCTGGGCCGCAAGTTCGGAACTGTAGTCGCTGGAGCCGAGCAGCCAGATCGGCGGCAAGGGCGTGTCGTCCGGCATCGCCACCACATTGTTGTAGGGATGACCGGGCGGAAAATCGCGGGTCTCCCACAAGATCAATTCATGCAGCCGCTCGAGAAAATCGTCGCCCTCGCGGCGATCGAGCCGGCTGCGCAGCGCATGCGCGGTGGCGCCGTCGGTGCCGGGCGCGCGGCCGAGGCCGAGGTCGATGCGGCCGGGAAACAGTGCCTCCAGCATCTTGAAGCGTTCGGCCACCACCAAGGGCGCATGGTTCGGCAGCATCACGCCGCCGGAACCGACCCGGATGCGGCTCGTTACCGCGCGATCTGCCCAATCATCAGGTCGGGCGCGGGGCTCGCGACCGAGGAGAGATTGTGATGTTCGGCCAGCCAGTAGCGGACATAGCCCAGCGCATCGGCATGGCGCGCCAGATCGATGCTGTTGCGCAGCGCGGCGGCCGGCTTGGTGCCTGTGGTGACGACGGAGAGGTCGAGGATTGAAAGCGGGATCATGGCGCTAACCTAGTGCCCCCGCTCCGGCCCACAAAGGGTCCCGCGGCGCAGATCAGGCGCGCGTGCACCGGGGAGAGACGACGGCTTGGTCTCAGGAGGTGGTTGGGATACAAACAATAATATTACCTCAGAACCGATTTTGCCCATCCTCGGCGCCTAAGGCGATCTTTCGCGTTTCCACAAGCATTTTTCTACCTAACTATATGAAATGTATTGAATATGCATATTGCATATTCAGCATTTTGCTAGCCTCGAAATCCACTGCCCACTTTCAAAATATCAGAACCATAGTTCTGGTATTTCGTCACGAATTGGGCAATTTCCCATTCAGGATGGGCTATTTGCATCGCCTCGTTTGCCCTATTTTAGCTCCCTGCAGCTAGACCTGACACCTCCTGTGGAATGAGTGGAGTTCGTGGTGCCCATGACCGAGGTTACGCCCCCCGCGCCTGACGGCCACCGCGCGCTGAAATCGCCGGCGATTTCCTTCGAGTTCTTCCCGCCGAAGACCGAGGAGATGGAGAAGAGCCTGTGGGAAACCATCAAGCGCCTGGCGCCGCTCCATCCCAGCTTCGTCTCCGTGACCTATGGCGCCGGCGGATCGACGCGCGAGCGCACCCATTCCACCATCGCCCGCATCCTGGCTGAAACCAGCCTGATCCCGGCCGCGCATTTGACCTGCGTGGGAGCTGCGCGCGGCGAGATCGACGATATCGTCGGCCGCTATCACGACGTCGGCGTCCGCCATATCGTTGCCCTGCGCGGCGATCCGCCCGGCGGCATCGGCACCCCCTACGCCACGCATCCGGACGGCTATCGCACCTCGGCCGACCTCGTCGCCGGCATCAAGCGGCAGCATGGCGACATCGAAGTCTCCGTCTCCGCCTATCCCGAAAAACATCCGGAAAGCCGCGACTTCGATGCCGACATCGATGTGCTGAAGGCCAAGGTCGACGCCGGTGCCACCCGCGCCATTACGCAGGTGTTCTTCGACAACGATCTTTACTTTCGCTATCTCGACCGGGTTCGCGCGCGCGGCATCGAAATTCCGATCGTGCCCGGCATCATGCCGATGCATAACTTCAAGCAGGCGAGAGCCTTCGTCACCCGCGCCGGCACCAGCGTGCCGGACTGGCTTGCCGAAAAATTCGATGGCCTCGACGACGATGTCGAGACCCGCAAGCTGGTGGCGGCCACCGTCGCCGCCGGGCAGGTGCAGAAACTGGCCAAACACGGCATCGATACCTTTCATTTCTACACCATGAACCGGGCCGACCTCGTGTTCGCCATCTGCCATTTGCTCGGCATCCGCCCCAAGGGCGCACAGAAAGCCGCTTGATCGATGACCGTGCCCGTTTCTCCCAAGCGAACCGCTTTGCTCGCGGCAGCCCGCGAACGCATCCTGGTGCTCGACGGCGCCATGGGCACCATGATCCAGGGGCTGGAATATGATGAAGCCGCGTTTCGCGGCGAACGGTTTAAGGATTTTCACCGCGACCTCCGCGGCAACAACGACCTGTTGATCCTGACGCAGCCGAAGGCGATCGAGGACATCCACGCCGAATACCTGCGCGCCGGCGCCGACATCGTCGCCACCAACACCTTCTCGTCGACCTCGATCGCGCAGGCCGACTACGACCTCTCGGGCTTTGCCTATGAGCTCAATCTCGAAGGCGCGAGGCTCGCGCACGCCGCCGCCGCGCGCGTCACCGCCGAGGACGGCAAACCGCGCTTTGTCGCGGGCGCGATCGGCCCGACCAACCGCACCGCCTCGATATCGCCCGACGTTTCGAGCCCCGGCTTTCGCGCCGTCACCTTCGACGACCTGCGCACGGCCTATGGCGAGCAGATCAAGGGCCTGCTCGACGGTGGCGCCGATTTGCTGCTGGTCGAGACCATCTTCGACACGCTGAACGCCAAGGCGGCGCTGTACGCGATCGCCGAAATCACCGAAGCGCGCGGCATCGACGTGCCCGTGATGATCTCCGGCACCATCACCGACAAATCCGGCCGGCTGCTGTCGGGCCAATTGCCCGAGGCGTTCTGGAATTCGGTGCGCCACGCACAGACCCATTACCGTGGGCTTCAACTGCGCGCTCGGCGCCGAGGATCTGCGCGCCCATATCGCCGATATCGGCCGCGTCGCCGACACCCTGGTGTGTGCCTATCCCAACGCCGGGCTGCCCAACGAATTCGGCCAGTATGACGAGAGCCCGGAATATATGGCGCGGCTGATCGGCGAATTCGCCCGTGACGGCCTGGTCAATATCGTCGGCGGCTGCTGCGGCACCACGCCGGATCATGTCGCCGCGATTGCCGCCGCCGTCGCACCGCACCGGCCGCGAATCGTTCCCGTGATCGAACCGCGGCTGCGGCTCTCCGGCCTGGAGCCGTTCGCACTGACGCCGGCGATTCCCTTCGTCAATGTCGGCGAGCGCACCAACGTCACGGGCTCCGCGAAGTTCCGCAAACTGATCACCGCCGGCGACTACACCGCGGCGCTGCAGGTGGCGCGCGACCAGGTCGAAAACGGCGCCCAGATCATCGACGTCAACATGGACGAGGGGCTTGCTCGATTCCGAGAAGGCGATGGTGACTTTCCTCAACCTCGTCGCCGCCGAGCCCGACATCGCCCGCGTGCCCGTGATGGTCGATTCCTCGAAATTCAACGTGATCGAAGCCGGCCTGAAATGCGTGCAGGGCAAGCCGGTGGTGAATTCGATCTCGATGAAGGAAGGCGAGCAGAAATTCATCCACGAGGCCAAAATCGCGCGGCGCCATGGCGCGGCCGTGGTGGTGATGGCGTTCGACGAGGCCGGCCAGGCCGACACCTTTGCGCGCAAGACCGAGATCTGCAAGCGCGCCTATGACATCCTGGTCAATCAACTGGACTTCCCGCCGGAAGACATCATCTTCGATCCCAATATCTTTGCGATCGCGACCGGGCTGGAGGAACACAATAATTACGGCGTCGATTTCATCGAGGCTGCGCGCTGGATTCGCAAAAACCTGCCGCACGCGCATATTTCCGGCGGCGTCTCCAATCTGTCGTTCTCGTTCCGCGGCAACGAGCCGGTGCGCGAGGCCATGCATTCGGTGTTCCTGTATCACGCGATTCATGCCGGCATGGACATGGGCATCGTCAATGCCGGGCAGATGATCGTCTATGACGACATCGATCCCGAGCTGCGCCAGACCTGCGAAGACGTCATCTTGAATCGCGACCCCGGCGCTTCCGAGCGGCTGCTGGCGCTGGCGGAAAAATTCCGCGGCAAGGAGAAGCAGACCAAGGAGCAGGATCTGGCCTGGCGCGAATGGCCGGTCGAGAAGCGGCTGTCGCATGCGCTGGTGCACGGCATCACCGAATTCATCGAGGCCGATACCGAGGACGCGCGCCAACTGGCCGAGCGCCCGCTCAACGTGATCGAAGGCCCGCTGATGGCCGGCATGAACATCGTCGGCGACCTGTTCGGCGACGGCAAGATGTTTTTGCCGCAGGTGGTAAAATCCGCCCGCGTCATGAAGCAGGCGGTGGCCTACCTGATGCCGTTCATGGAAGAGGAGAAGGCGCGCAACCTCGCCAACGGCATTGAGGGCTCCGGCCGCAACTCCGCCGGCAAGATCGTGCTTGCGACCGTCAAGGGCGACGTCCACGACATCGGCAAGAACATCGTCGGCATCGTGCTGCAGTGTAACAACTTTGAAGTCATCGACCTCGGCGTCATGGTGCCCGCCACAAAAATCATCGAGACCGCGAAGGCGGAGGGCGCCGACATCATCGGGCTGTCCGGCCTGATCACGCCGTCGCTCGATGAAATGAGCTTTCTCGCCGGCGAACTGGAACGCCAGGGCATGAATGTGCCGCTGTTGATCGGCGGCGCCACCACCAGCCGGGTTCATACCGCCGTGAAGATCGACCCGAACTATCGCGGCGGGCCGGTGGTGCATGTCAATGACGCCAGCCGCGCGGTCGGCGTCGCCTCGTCGCTGCTGTCGCCGGACAAGCGCGAGGCCTACGCGGCCGAAGTGCGCGCCGACTACGCGAAAATCTCCGCGGCGCATTTCCGCGCCCAGGCCGACAAGAGACGCCTGAAGCTGGCGGATGCCCGCGCCAACGCGGTCAAGATCGATTTTGCCAAGACGCCGCCGAAGAAGCCGGCGTTCCTCGGCATCAAGTCGTTCCGGGATTACGACCTCGCCGAACTGGCCGACTACATCGACTGGACGCCGTTCTTCCAGACCTGGGAATTGACCGGGCGCTTTCCCGCCATTCTTAGCGATCCCAAGGTCGGCGAAGTCGCGCGCTCGCTGTATGACGACGCCCGCAAGATGCTCGACCGCATCGTGAAGGAAAACTGGTTCAAGGCGCAGGCGACGATCGGCTTCTGGCCGGCCAATGCGCAAGGCGACGACATCGTGGTCTATGCCGACGACACGCGCAGCCCGGCCAATCGCGACCTTCCACACGCTGCGCCAGCAACTGGAAAAACGCGAGGGCCGTTTCAATGCGGCGCTTTCGGATTTCATCGCGCCGGTTGCGAGCGGCGTGCCGGATTATATCGGCGCCTTCGTGGTCACCGCGGGGATCGGCGAGGACATCGTCGCCGACCGTTTCAAGAACGCCAATGACGATTACTCCTCGATCCTGTGCAAGGCGCTGGCCGATCGTCTTGCCGAAGCCTTTGCCGAGCGCCTGCATGCCCGCGTGCGACGGGAGTTCTGGAGTTACGCACCGGACGAGGCGCTGTCGCCCGAGGACCTCATCCTCGAAAAATATCAGGGCATCCGCCCGGCGCCCGGCTATCCCGCGCAGCCCGATCACACCGAGAAGGCGACATTGTTCGCCCTGCTCGATGCGGAAAACACCGCCGGGGTAAAACTGACCGAGAGCTTTGCGATGTGGCCGGGCTCCTCGGTCTCCGGGCTCTATTTCAGCCATGCGGAAAGTTTTTACTTCGGCGTCGGCAAGATCGAGCGCGACCAGGTCGAAGACTATGCCGCGCGAAAAGGCTGGAGCGTGACCGAAGCCGAGCGCTGGCTGGCGCCTGTGTTGAACTACATCCCGGCGCAGGATCAGTCGGCGCAGGAGCGCCGGTGAAACAGGCGATGCCGCCGCTGGCGCCGGCAACGGCGGTGCCCGCCAATGACGTGTCCTCGCATCCGCCGGGCTGCAACTGCGCGGTGCACCTGGCGTACCGCAAGAAGGCGGCGCGGGCGTAGCGGCGGCCTTGTTGTCAATCCAATGTGGCGGTGCGCACCTCTCGTCGTCCCGGCCCAGCTAGCGCCGGCGCTTGATTGAACCATCGACGTTTCGGCAATGGCGGTGAGCTCCCTCTCCCACCCAACTCGGGTTTACCCGAGTTGGGCATTTTAATCTGTCGAAGTCGGATATATCCGACTTCGATTGTGGCAGAGGGTTGGGGAGAGGGGTCCACACGGGCGGTCCCGATGCGGCCCCCCCCTCCCTACCCTCCCCCACAAGGGGGGAGGGAACAGAAAGCGGCGCCAAAACCTCAGCATTGATGGCGCGCTCCAAAGCCACCAATTCAGTTTTCAAACAGCCAAGCCCGTGATTGCGAGAACATCCGCTTCTTCTACTCCCCTCCCCCCGCGAAGCGGCGGGGAGGGGGGCTTATCGGCACACAGCTCCGCGATCTCGCCGCGCGTTTTCGCGCGAGTTTTGTCAGGAACGTTCCGCCTCTCCAATCAGAGGGCGCAGGGAATGCCGGGCGCACGATGCGCCCGCAGCCTCGCATGCAAAATGAAAAAGCATACGAGCATAGTCACCACGGTCACACCGGAAACACCCAGCATTCCCCGCGCAATGGTTTACGGCTTATACCGGGCTCTCCCCGGTGACCGGGCTCTTTTGCCACCGTCGTCCGCGCTCCTTATCGCGAACTTGACGCCAGCGTCGGGGCGTCAGGACCACACGGCTTCGCCGTCCGCATCAGCGCCATTCGTCAAAAGCGCTTCCGCGTCCACCGCATCCCGCCCCGCGTTGTTGACGTTGCGCAACGCCCCCCTTGTCGGGCCGGGACGGGGCGAGCTTGTAGAGATGATTTGCCCGACGGGGAAAGCGAAATATTTTTGCGCGAGGGGCTGGACAGGGGTGCTGCAAAACTGCCCGACGGGCAAATCAGTTGGCCATTTCCACCCTCTCCCCTTGTGGGAGAGGGTGCCTGAGCGAAGCGAAGGCGGGTGAGGGGTCTCTCTCCGCGGATGCAGACCCCTCATCCGCCGCGCTTCGCGCGCCACCTTCTCCCACAAGGGGAGAAGGGAAGGCGCAACGGGCGAATATCAATCCCCGCTCGGCGGTGACAGCGGCTGCACGATCTCGGCAAACACCGGCAGCGCCTCACAACGCGACGCATGCGCCGTCAGTGCCGGATAGCGCGCGGCGTCGAGCAGGCCGGGATGCGCCTCGCCGGTCAGCCGCAGCACGCAGGCCACCGCGATGTCGGCGTGGCCGATGCGCTCGCCGAACCAGAACGGCGTCGCAACCGAAGCGCGTTCGTTTTCGAGCATCGCGAGCACGCCGCCGATCTGCGACTCGCAGCGCTCGACCCACAATTTCAGCCTCTCCTTGCGCAGCACGCGCTCGTAGAGGAGGCTGACCGCCTTGTCGCCGAGCCCCATCGACAGCGCGCCAATTCGCATCTGCCGCCGCCGCGCCTCGCCTCGCGCGGGAATCAGCGCCTTTTCCGGCCCGACCAGATCGTCGAGATAATCCAGGATCGCCGCGCTCTCGACCAGCGCCTCGCCGCCATCGAGCACCAATGTCGGCACCCGGCGCAGCGGATTATACGGCGCGATCTTGTCGCCCTCGCCGAAGGTCGACCACGGCCGGTGCTCGAACGGCAGGCCGTAGAGCCGCAGCGCGATGGCGACGCGGCGGACGAAGGGGGAGTCGTATTGGCCGATCAGGATCATGGGGTTTGGCAAATCGTTCCGCAATGGTTGCGCCGTCTGTCATCCTAAAATCACTTCTGCTTCCACCATGACGAATAGACTGGCCACCAACCGCCTCGCCGCAGACCCAAACTTTTCCTCTGTTTCGCTGGGATTGAGGATGACTTCAAAAGCACCGGCAAAACGCCCCAAAACATCACTCATGAACTTTTCGGGACTAGCTTCGAAGACTGTTACGTACTTAGCAAAACCTGCTTCCAATCTTTCTCTGGGTTTTTCCTTCTGATATATCATCCTGATGTGTTGAAACAGTTCAACAAATCTTTCTCGCCCCAAAGCAGTCTCAAATGCCTCCCATTCGTTCGCGAATTTCTCTTCATTTTCAGAAGCTACGCGATCAAGTAGACCGGCTTTTAGAATATCAGTTGCGGTCAAGTCCAAGCCGCGAGCATTTAACACTGTAAAAACGCGGTGCGCCGTTTCAACGTTAGCTACGGAAATGACAACCAAATAGCAGCGCTGAACTAAGAACGCGAAAAGATCATCTCGTTTGGCTGCATCCCATTTACGTAGCTGCTCTCGAAAAAAGAAAGCATTTGAGGTCATCAAGCGCTGACTTCTAGACTCCCCCTCTTCGCCAGTTAAGTTCTGCGTAGTTCCCTCCGCTTGAACATGCAGCTTAAAGAAATCTGCGTCTTGCCGACGTGGCGTGAGGCGATAGCGATCTTTCGTTCCTTTGTCAGGATCTCCTTCCTCGCAAATATACGAATGACGTTTGATCGCAGTTTTGCCATCCGACAGGTCCCTAAGCACAGCAAAAAGAATTGTAAGAGTGGTCAATCGCTGCTGACCATCCACAACATCCGCGTTGGGCGCTCCCGGCTTTTTGATCAGGACAATACTGCCCAAAAAATAGGTAACCGGGTCCTTAGTAGCCAAGGCGTCGTCCAGCGCAGACGACACATCCGTCAGAAGTTCGCGGACCTGCTCATTTTCCCAAGCATACGGACGCTGATATGGAGGGACCGTAAACGCAAATTCGTCACTAAAGATACGAACGAGGCTCTGCTGAGAGGCGTTGATCGGTTCAATTTCCATGATTTGAAAAGACATCCGACACCACAATTTATGATTGGGTTGCAATTCCTATCACTACAATTGGCGTAGATAAACTATCGTACTTCAGACCTCCCCCTCGTCACTCGCCAGCAGCCCCTTCACCGCCCGCGCCCAGCCAGCGAGCTTCCGCTCCCGCGTCGCCGCGCTCATGGCCGGCTTGAAGCGACGCTCCAGCCGCCAGTTATCGGCGAATTTTGCGGGCTCGGGATAGACGCCCGCCGATAGCCCCGCGAGATAGGCGGCGCCAAGTGCTGTGGTTTCCTGGATCATCGGGCGGTCGACCGGCGCGTCCAGCAGATCGGCGAGGCGCTGCATGGTCCAGTCCGACGCGGTCATGCCGCCGTCGACGCGGAGCACGACATGGGCGGCCCTCGCCTCCGGCCAGTCGGCGCGCATCGCGGCCGCCAGGTCTGCGGTCTGGTAGCAGACGCTTTCGAGCGCGGCATGCGCGAGTTCGGCGGGGCCGGTGTTGCGGGTCAGGCCGAACAGCGCGCCGCGCACGCGCGGATTCCAGTAGGGCGCGCCCAGGCCGACGAAGGCCGGCACCAGATAGACCGATTGCATGGAATCGGATTTGTCGGCGAGCGGGCCGGTCTCGGCGGCCTGCTTGATGATGCCGAGGCCGTCGCGCAGCCACTGCACGGCGCTTCCGGCGACGAAGATCGAGCCTTCGAGCGCGTAGGTGCGCTGGCCCGCAAGCTGATAGGCGATGGTGGTGAGCAGCTTGTTGTTCGACTTGACCGGCGTGGTGCCGGTGTTGAGCAAAGCGAAGCAGCCGGTGCCGTAGGTCGACTTGATCATGCCGGGCGAGAAGCAGGCCTGGCCGATGGTGGCGGCCTGCTGGTCGCCGGCGATGCCGGAGATCGCGATTGCGCCGTCGAACAGCTCCGGGGTGCTGTCGCCGAACTTGGCCGAGGAGTTCTTCACCTCCGGCAGCATCGAGCGCGGCACGCGCAGGATTTTCAGGAGCTCATCGTCCCACTGGCCGGTGTGGATGTTGAACAGCAGCGTGCGCGAGGCGTTGGTGGCGTCGGTGGCGTGGACCTTGCCGCCGGTCAGCCGCCACAGCAGGTAGCAATCGACGGTGCCGAACAACAGTTCGCCGCGCATCGCGCGCTCGCGCGCGCCGGGGACGTGATCAAGGATCCAGGCGACCTTGGTGCCGGAGAAATAGGGATCGATGATCAGGCCGGTCTTCGCCGAGATCGCCGGCTCGTGGCCTTCACTCTTTAATCTGGCGCAGATATCGGCGGTGCGGCGGTCCTGCCAGACGATGGCGCGATGAACCGCCTGGCCGGTGGCGCGGTCCCAGACGACGGTGGTTTCGCGCTGGTTGGTGATGCCGATCGCGGCGATGTCCTTGGCGGTGACGCCAGCCTTCTTCAGCGCGGCGCGGCAGGTGGCGATGGTGGAGGTCCAGATGTCCTCCGGCTCATGCTCGACCCAGCCCGAGGCCGGAAAATGCTGCGGGAATTCCTGCTGCGCGGTGGCCGCGATCGAGATATCGGCCCGAAACACGATGGCGCGCGAGGATGTGGTGCCCTGATCGATGGCCAGCACATGGGACATGATTTGGATTCCTGGCGTTGCTTCCCGGGAGGGTTGTTTTGGTTGGGGCAAGGCAAGCGGATTGGGGGGCGAAGGTCAATATCCAACGTCGTCCCCTCCTTACCTCGCCCCGCTTGCGGGGAGAGGTCAACGCGCGCAGCGCGTCGGGTGAGGGGGAGGCGCCGCACTTATGGTCTTTGGAGTTTGCGGAGATAGCCCCTCACCCCAACCCTCTCCCCGCAAGGGCGGGGCGAGGGAGAAGATCGTACACCGACGCCGTCGTCACCCCGCCGTCGACCACGATGGTCTGGCCGGTCATGAAGCTCGAAGCATCGGAGCCGAGATAGGCGACCGCGCCGGCGATTTCGTCGGGCTCGCCGATCCGGCGCAGCGGCGTGGTGGCGCAGCGGTGTTTCAGGCGCTCTTCGTCTTCCCACAGCGCGCGGGCGAAATCGGTCCTGACCAGGCCGGGCGCGACGCAATTGACGCGCACGCCTTTCGGGCCCCATTCGCCG
This sequence comes from uncultured Alphaproteobacteria bacterium, assembly GCA_963778925.1. Lineage (GTDB taxonomy): Bacteria > Pseudomonadota > Alphaproteobacteria > Rhizobiales > Xanthobacteraceae > Bradyrhizobium. Next base: position 164,623 of record CAVZWE010000008.1, read on the forward strand.
GCAAGGCTCCGGCACAGCGCGAAATCCGCCGCCTTGGAAATCCCGTAGGCGCCGATCACGGTGGAACCGCGAAGCCCGCCGATCGAGGAGATGATGACGACCGAGCCGCTGCCGCGCGCGGCCATTGGCGGGATCGCCAGCGCACAGAGCCAGATGTTGCTCTTGACGTTACTGGCCATGATCTTGTCGAAGGCCTCGTCCTTGATGTCGAGCAGCGGGCCGTAATAGGGATTGACCGCCGCGTTGCAGACGAGGATGTCGATCCTGCCGTAGTGCAGGGTCGCGCCCTTGATCAGCAGCTCGACTTCGTCGCGGCGCGAGATGTTGCAGGGGATGACATGGGCGTCGCCGCCGGCTTTCCTGATGCCCTCGGCGACTTCCTGGCAGGCATCGACCTTGCGGCTGGAGATCACCACCCTGGCGCCGAGTTTTGCCAGCAGCTCGGCCGAGGCGCGGCCAATGCCGCGGCTGGAGCCGGTGATGACGGCGACTCGGCCGGTGAGATCGAACGGGGTGGATTTCACGGTGCGACTCCCTCTTGCTCTATTCGCTCGTTTCTTGCTTTCCGTCATGGCCGGGCTTGTCCCGGCCATCCACGTCTTCCTCTGCCGCCAAGACGTGGATGCCGGCGCTTCGCGCGGACCCGTCGGCATGACGGCCCGGAATGACGGGGCTACAACTCACGCCGTCATCCTGAGGTGCGAGCGACTTTACGTCGCGAGCCTCGAAGGATGGGCCGATAGCGCAGTGCCAGACCGCACCCTTCGCGGCCGTCGCAAACGCGACGGCACCTCAGGGTGACGACACCTCCTACACCAGCCCGCCGCTGTTGGTGACGTGGCGCAGGTGATAGTCGGTGTCGCCAAAACTGCTCTCGATCATGGTCAGGCGCTTGAAGTAGTGGCCGATCTTGGCCTCCTGGGTCATGCCGATGCCGCCATGGAGCTGGATCGACTGCTGGCCGACGAACTTTCCGGACTTGCCGATCTGCACTTTGGCCGCCGCGACCGCGGTGGCGCGCTCTCTGGCGTCGTCGAAATCGGCGGCCATGGTCGCAAACATCGACATGCTGCGGGCCTGCTCGACGGCGACGAACATGTCGGCGGCGCGGTGCTGCAGGGTCTGGAAGCTGCCGATCGGCACGCCGAACTGGGTGCGGGTCTTGAGGTACTCGACGGTGGTCTTCAGCGATTCATCCATGATGCCGACGGCCTCCGCGCACATCGCGGTGCGGGCGTCGTCGACCACGCGCTCGATCAGCGGCAGGGCGCCCTCGGGATCGCCGATCGCGGCATCGCTGCCAACCTCGACGCCGGTGAAGGTGATGTCGGCGGCGTGCAGGCCGTCCTGGGTCGGATAGCCCTTTTTGGCGACGCCCTTGGCGTTGCCGGGCACCAGGAACACGCCGATGCCATCGGCATCGCGCTGGCCGCCTTTGGTGCGCGCGGTCACCACCAGCATGTCGGCGTTGTCGCCGTTGAGCACGACGAATTTCTCGCCGTCGATCACCCAGCCTGAGCCTTTTTTCTTGGCCGAGGTCGCGACGTCCTGCAGATCGTAGCGCGAATTCTTCTCGAGCTGCGCAAAGGCAAAGGTCTTGGCTCCGTCGATGATCGAAGGGATATAAGCGGCCTTCTGTGCGGCCGAACCGCCGCGGCGCAGGAAGCCGCCGCCGAGCACCACGGTGGCGAGATACGGCTCCAGCACCAGCGCCTTGCCCATCGCCTCCATCACGATCATGGTCTCGACCGCGCCGGCGCCAAAGCCGCCATCGTCTTCGGAGAACGGCAGCCCGAGCAGGCCCTGCTCGGCGAGCTTGCCCCAGACGGCTTTGCTCCAGCCGCCCTTCTCCGCCATGTATTTCTTGCGCGCGTCGAAGTCGTAGGAATCGCCCAACAGGCCGTCGACGCTTTCCTTGAGAAGCCGCTGCTCCTCGGACAAATCAAAATCCATGTTCTTACTTTCTCCGGCTATCCAAAATTCTTTCGTCATGCCCGGGCAGACGCTGGCGCAGCACGTCTTCCCTCGATCGTCACGGCGTGGATCCGGGTCAGTTCGCTTCGCGTACCAGCGCGTCCGGAATGGCGCGGATTCATAGTCCAGCGCCCATGCACGACCAAGCCGTCGTCCCCGCGAGTGCGGGGCGAGCGGAGCGTAATCACAGCCCCAGCACGGCCTTGGTGATGATGTTGCGCTGGATCTCGTTGGAGCCGCCGTAGATCGAGACCTTGCGGTTGTTGAAATAGCTCGGCGCGATCTGCGCGGTCCAGTCCATGGTCTCGTTACTGCCGTCGTCGCCGTGAATGTCGTAGGGCGCGGCGAACGGGCCGATCACTTCCATCAATAGCTCGGTGGTGGCCTGCTGGATTTCCGAGCCTTTTATCTTGAGGACCGAGGAAGCCGGGTTAGGCTTGCCCTTGCCGTGCTTGCCTTCGTCGGCGACGACGCGAAGCTGGGTCAGTTCGAGCGCCTTGAGCTCGATCTCGACCTCGGCCAGTTTCTCGCGGAATTTCATGTCTTCCGCGATCGGCTTGCCGCCGGATTCGACCTTGCCCGCCAGTTCCTTGATGCGGCGGATCCGCTCCTTGGAGACGCCGACGCGGGCGATCCCGGTGCGCTCGTTGCCGAGCAGGAATTTTGCGTAGTCCCAGCCCTTGTTCTCCTCGCCGACCAGGTTCTCGAGCGGCACCTTGACGTCATCGAAGAACACTTCGTTGACCTCATAGCCGCCGTCGATGAGCTGGATCGGGCGCACGGTGATGCCCTTGGTCTTCATGTCGATCAGGATGAAGGAGATGCCCGACTGCTTCTTGGCTGAGGGATCGGTGCGGCACAGACAGAAAATCCAGTCGGCGTGCTGCGCCAGCGTGGTCCAGGTCTTCTGGCCGTTGACGATGTAGTGGTCGCCCTTGCGCTCGGCCTTGGTCTTCAGCGAGGCGAGATCGGAGCCCGAGCCCGGCTCGGAAAAGCCCTGGCACCACCAGTCGTCGACATTGGCGATGCGCGGCAGATAATGCTTCTTCTGTTGTTCATTGCCGAAGGTGTAGATCACCGGGCCGACCATGCTGACGCCGAAGGCGAGCGGCGACGGCGCCGGCGCCATCTGCAGCTCCTCGTTGAAGATGTAGTGCTGCACCGAGGTCCACCCGGTGCCGCCATATTCCTTCGGCCAGTGCGACACGCCCCAGCCCTTCTTGTTGAGGATCCGCCACCAGTCGATCATCTCCTGCTTCGAGAGGTGACGGCCCTCCTGCAGTTTCAGGCGCGTCGCCGGCGGCACGTGGTCCCTGAAGAACGCCCGCACCTCGTCACGAAACGCCACTTCTTCCTTGCTGAAGCTGAGATCCATCGGATCCTCCTGTGAGCGGATGAATTTTACGCGTTATCTACGTCGTCCCGGCATCTACGTCGTCCCGGCGAACGCCGGGACCCATAACCACCGGCTTTCGTGATTGGCAAAGCCGTCTGCCAGCGTGGTTCAAACCAGGTCCTCGGCGTATGGGTCCCGGCGTTCGCCGGGACGACGAGGGAGTTGTTGGACAACGAGGGAGAAGTTGGACACGAGAGCGTCACGCACGACCTCCCGACGCAAGCTGCTGTTTGGGCGCGGCCTGCGGCTGCTGGTTGCGCAGTTCGTGGCGCGAAAGTTTTCCGACCGCGGTGCGTGGCAGTTCATCGGCGAATTCCAGCGCGGCGGGAATTTCGTGCTTGCCGAGCTTGCCGGCGAGGAAGGCCTTCAGCTCCTTCCAGCGTGAACGGATTGGCGCCAGCGCGCAGTTTGACAAACGCTTTCGCCGCCTCGCCGCGGTAATCGTCGGGAATGCCGATCACGATCACCTCGTGCACGGCGGGATGCTCGTAGATCGCCTGCTCGATCATCTGCGGATAGACGTTGAAGCCGCCGGAGATGATCATGTCCTTCTTGCGATCGACCAGAAAGAAATAGCCGTCACTGTCCATGTAGCCGATATCGCCGGTCAGGAAGCGGTCGCCGACAAAGGCATCGGCGGTTTCCTGCGGCCGGTTCCAGTAGCCCTTGGTGACGTTCGGCCCCCTGATGCGGATTTCGCCGACCTCGCCGGTCGGCAAAACCTTTGTGGGATCGTCGAGTGACACCACATCCATCTCGATGCCGGGCAAGACCACTCCGACCGAGCCGGGCTTGTCCGGTCCCGCTTCCGGATGCGCGGTACCGGCCGGGCAGGTTTCGGTCATGCCCCAGCCGCTGCGGAGCTTCATGCCGACCTTGCGCTCAAAGACCCTGGCGACTTCCATCGGCAGCGGTGCGCCGCCCGAGCCGGCGCTTCGGAGCGACGAGAAATCGCGCTTGTCGAGATCAGGCAAGGCCGCGATCGCGATCCACATGGTCGGCACGCCCGGGAAATAAGTCGCGCGCTTGACCTCGATGTCGCGCATCACACCTTCGACATCGAAGCGCTGGTGCAGCGAGATCAGGTGGCCACGGCGGATGCACGATAGCATCACGACCGTCAGCGCAAAGATGTGGAACAACGGCAGCACGCAGATCACACGCTCGACCGGGTCGCCCCGCTCGGCGCGCGCGGCCTTGCCCCAGACATCATAGATCGATACCGCCGACGTCAGATTGCCATGGCTGAGCATGGCGCCCTTCGGCAGGCCCGTGGTGCCGCCGGTATATTGCAATAGCGCGACGTCATCGACCGCAACTTTCGGCCACTGCACGGGTTTGGTGGCGCCTTCCGCGAATTTGCTGAAGGTGACGATCGCCGGATTGTCCGGGATCGGGGTGTGCGGATTGCCGACCGCGCCCCAGTGATCGTCCTCGCAGACGATCAGGCGATCGAGCAGGCCCTTCTCCAGGAATTTCAGCGCCGTCGGCAGCAGCGCCGCGAGATCGGAGGTGACGAGGACGCGCGCGCCGCTGTCGCTCAGTTTATGCGACAGCGCGCGTTCGCCGTCGAGCGGGGACAGATGCACGATGCGGGCGCCGGCCTTCAGCGCGCCGAAGAAATTGATCGGGTGATCCGGCGAATTGCCGAGAAACAGCGCGACCGATGTGTTGCTGCCATAGCCGGCGCGCAGAAAGGATGCGGCCGCGGCCTCGACCATCGCTTCGAGCCCGGCATAGCTGATCGGACGGTCGCGGAATTCGATCGCGGTCCGCGCGCCGTAATCTGCCGCCGCTTTCGACAACAGATCGGGCAGCGTCCCCCGCGCGATCGGATCGTCCCAATGGACGCCTTCCGGATAGAATTGTTCGCCGGGATGGGTCATGGGCGATCTGCCGACAGTGAGGTGAGCACGGCCTCTCCGTTCCCTCCCCCCTTGTGGGCGAGGGTCAGGGAGGGGGGTGGCGGCATCGGCACTGCTCGTGTGGACCCCCACCCCCAACCCCTAAGAGCGAGCTTCGCTCGTCTCGACCCCGCAAGGGGGAGGGGAGCCCAACCACCTGTGTTGCTCGTCCCCATCACGCCGCTTTCGCGGTCTGCGCCAGCGACGCGAAGGTCTTGCCTTCGGCGGCCAGCCGCTTGAGCAGCGGCGCCGGCTCCAGCGAGGGATCGCTGGTCTCCCTGGCGTAGTATGACAGCCGGTCGGCGATGTGCTTGAGGCCCACCTGGTCGGCGTAGAACATCGGGCCGCCGCGATAGATCGGCCAGCCGTAGCCATAGAGCCAGATCACGTCGATATCGCTCGGACGCGCCGCGATGCCTTCTTCGAGGATCCGCGCGCCCTCGTTGATCATCGGGTACATCATGCGCTCGAGGATTTCGTCGTCGCTGACCACGCGGCGCTTGCGCCCGAGCCGCGTCAGCGTCTCGTCGATCAATTTCTCGACCTCCGGATCGGGCAGCGGCGCGCGCGAGCCGCCTTCATATTTGTAGTAGCCCTTGCCGGTCTTCTGGCCGAACCGGCCGGCTTCGCACAGCGCGTCGGCGATTTCCGATTTGATGCCGCGGTCCTTGCGCGAGCGCCAGCCGATATCGAGGCCGGCGAGATCGCCCATTGCGAACGGACCCATCGGCATGCCGAATTTGGTGACGACCGCATCGACCTGCTGCGGAAGTGCGCCTTCGAACAACAGCTTCTCCGCCTGCTTGCCGCGCTGCGCCAGCATGCGGTTGCCGACGAACCCGTCGCAGACGCCGACCACCGCCGGCACTTTTGCAATCTTGCGCGCGATCGCAACAGCGGTTGTCAGCGCGTCCGGCGCGGTCTTGGCCGCGCGAACGATCTCGCACAGCTTCATGACGTTGGCCGGCGAGAAGAAGTGCATGCCCAGCACGTCCTGCGGACGTTTCGTCACTTTGGCGATCTCGTCGATGTTGAGATAGGAGGTGTTGGAGGCCAGCACCGCGCCCGGTTTTGCAAACTTGTCGAGCTTCTCGAACACTTCCTTCTTGATCGCCATGGTCTCGAACACGGCCTCGATGATCAGATCCGCGTCCTTGACGTTCTCGATGCCGACCACCCCGTTGATCAGGCCCATGCGCTTGGCGGGGGCGTCGGCGGGAATACCGCCGCGGGCGGCGGTCGCCTCATAATTCTTCTGCATCACGCCCATGCCGCGCTTGAGCTGCTCCTCGCCGGTTTCGATCAGCGTCACCGGGATACCGGCGTTGGCGAATGACATCGCGATGCCGCCGCCCATGGTGCCGGCGCCGATGATGGCGACCCGCTCGACATTGCGCGGTTTGGTTCCCTCGGGCACGCCGGCGACCTTGGCGGCTTCACGCTCGCTGAAGAAGGCGTAACGCTGCGCCTTCGACTGGTCGCTCGACACCAGCTTGAGAAAACCCTCGCGCTCCTTCTTCAGCCCTTCATCGAACGGCAGGTCGATGGCGGCGCCGACCGCATCCGCTGCGGCAAACGGCGCCTCCAGCCCGCGGGCCTTCTTGGTGAGGGCTGCGACCGCATTGGTGAAGATCGAGCGGTCGGCCTTGGCCGCGGCAAGCTTAGAGTCGTCGTCGCGCAGCTTGCGCAAGGGGCGCTTCTCGGCCAGCACCTTGCGGGCAAAGGCCTCGCCGCCGGCGGCAGGACCTTCGACGATTTCCTCGATCAGGCCGTTCTTCAGTGCCTCGGAGGCGCTGATCGGATCGCCGCCGACGATCATCTTGACCGCAAGTTCCGGACCGACCGCGCGCGGCAAGCGCTGGGTACCGCCGGCGCCCGGCAGCAGGCCGAGCTTCACCTCGGGCAGGCCGAGGCGAGCATCCTTGGTCGCAACCCGGAAATGACAGGCAAGTGCAACTTCGAGACCGCCGCCGAGCGCGGTGCCGTGAATGGCGGCAACGATCGGCTTCGGCGCGTTCTCCATCAGGGTCAGCACTTCCTGCAGGCCCGGCGGCTTGGGCGGCTTGCCGAATTCGGTGATGTCGGCGCCGGCGATGAAGGTGCGGCCGGCGCAGGTCAGCACGATCGCCTTCACTTCCGGATCGGCGACCGCACTCTTCATGCATTCCAGAATGCCGCCGCGGACGGCGGCGCTCAGCGCATTCACGGGAGGGTTGTTGACGGTGACGATGGCGATGACGTCATGACGCTCGAGTTTTACGACTTCGTTCACGAGACTCTCCCTGGATACCGCGTTCTTCGTTGCGTTGTTCTTGTTGCGTTGTTCGCTTGTGCTGCTCTTGGCTTGCGTTTACCGGCTATTTCGCAGTGCGGAATTTAATTCCACATCTTGACACGGAGGGTTATTTTGAAGCACGTCCGTTGTCAACGAAATCCGCGCCAGCAGCAGGCAATGAAACGTCCAGGCAAGAAAGCGGCGACCGATCGCAGCTTCGTCGTCGCACTCTCCCGCGGCCTCGATGTGTTGCGCGCATTCCATCCCAACGACGGGCTTCTTGGCAATCAAGAGATTGCGGCCCGTACCAACTTGCCAAAGCCCACCGTTTCCCGGCTGACCTATACCTTGACCAAGCTCGGATACCTTACACCCGTTCCGCGGTTCGAGAAATATCAGCTTGCGCCCTCGGCCATGGCGCTCGGCTATGCCGCCCTTGCCAATCTCGGCGTTCGGCATTTGTCCGAACCTTTCCGCGAGGAAATGATGCGCGAGACCGGCGGCGCGGTGGCGGTCGGCGGCCGCGACCGCACCAGCATGATCTATTTCGGCCAGAGCCGCGGCATGACGCTGGGCGTTCAGCTGGACGTCGGCTCGCGGATCCCGATTGTAACCACCGCGATGGGGCGCGCCTATATCTGGGCGCTGCCGGCCGAGGAGCGCGCCGCATTGCTGCGCGAGCTGCGCGAGCATTACGGCAGCCGCTGGCCGCGGCTGCGCGACGGCATCGAACGCGCCGGCGATACGGTCACCAAACTCGGTTTCGCAATTTCGGCCGGCGAGTGGCACGACGACATCCATGCGGTCGGCGTAGCACTGAAGCTCAATGACGGGACCGGGCCTTATGCGTTTAACTGCGGTGCGCCGGCATTCCGTTTCACGGAAGATCGGCTGCGCCACGATATTGGACCTCGCCTCTTGGCGATGGTAAGGAACATCGAGGCGGCGCTCGGCGGCGCGGCGCCACAATCAAAGCCCGGCGGAACGCCGCAATCAGAAAAAGAAGAAAGCAAAAAGTTGAAAGCAGGAGGGAAAGTTGCACGTGTGGTCGAGGGGATCAGATAGCCGTCATCATGGTGACCGGCGAGCACGCTCGCATTGTCATTCCGGCCCGACCGGTCATCCGGGCGGAACCAAATGATGCAGGCACAGCTCGCGCAGGGAAAATCACCCCTGCTTGCGGTTCGCGACGTCAGCGTCGTGTTCGGCGGCATCGTCGCGCTCAATGGCGTGACCTTCGACATGCATCAGGGCCAGATCCTCGGCCTGATCGGGCCGAACGGCGCCGGCAAGACCACGCTGTTCAATTGCCTGAGCCGGCTTTACCAGCCGAGCAGCGGCGACATCATCATGGAAGGCGAGAGCATCCTGAGCCGCCCGCCGCACCGGATCGCCGAAATCGGCATCGGCCGCACCTTCCAGAACGTCGCGCTGTTTCCCAATCTGTCGGTGCTCGACAATGTCCGGGTCGGCACCCATGCCCGCACCAATAGCGACATCATCAGCGACTCCCTGAAACTGGCCTGGGTCCGCCGCGGCGAGGCCGCGCTCAACAAGCACGTCCACGAGATCATCAGCTATCTCGACCTCGACGAGGTCGCCCATATCACGGTCTCGGGCCTGCCGTTCGGCACCCAGAAACGGGTGGAGCTGGCGCGCGCGCTGGCGGCCGATCCGAAGATCCTGCTGCTCGACGAGCCCGCCGGCGGCCTCAATCACGAGGAAGTCCACGTGCTCGGCGACCTGATCCGCCGCATCCGCGACGACCGCAAGGTGACCATCCTCCTGGTCGAGCATCACATGGGGCTCGTGATGTCGATCGCCGACCACGTGGTGGCGCTGAATTTCGGCCGCAAGCTCGCCGAGGGAACGCCGGCCCAGGTGCAGTCCGATCCGGACGTCATCAAGGCCTATCTGGGGAGCAAGGACCAATGACCGCGATGCTCAACGTCAAGGATCTGCGCGCCTATTACGGCCAGGTGCAGGCGCTTCACGGTCTCGAGTTTGGTCTCAACGAAGGCAGCCTGACCACCCTGCTCGGCGCCAACGGCGCCGGCAAGACCACCACGCTGCGCGCGATCTGCAACATGGTGCGCTCGACCGGCGCGATCGAATTCGACGGCGCGCCGCTGACCGGCCGCTCCACCGAGAACATCGTCCGCCTCGGCATTGCCCACGTGCCGCAGGGCCGCGGCACGTTCACCACCATGACGGTGGAGGAGAACCTGCAGCTCGGCGCCATCACGCGCAGGGACAGGGCCGGCGTGGTCTCCGACATCGAGCGCATGTACGACCACTTTCCGGTGCTGAAGCAGCGGCATACCCAGCAGGCCGGCACACTCTCGGGCGGCGAGCAGCAGATGCTTGCCGTCGCCCGCGCACTGATGCTGCGTCCGCGGCTGATGCTGCTGGACGAGCCGTCGTTCGGGCTGGCGCCGCTGGTCGTGCGCGACCTGTTCAAGATCCTCGGCAAGATCAATCGCGAGGACAAGGTCACGATCCTGGTGGTGGAGCAGAACGCGCAGCTGGCGCTGGAACTCGCCGACAAGGCCTATGTGATCGAAACCGGACGGATCGTGATGTCGGGAAACGCCGCCGAGATCGCGAATAACGAAGACGTGCGTAAATCCTATCTCGGTTACTAAGGGGAACGCGGTCATGGAGCTTTTCGTCAATCAAATCCTGGCCGGCATTTCCACCGGCGCGATCTATGCCTGCATGGCGCTCGCCGTGGTCATGATCTACCAGGCGATCGATCATCTGAATTTCGCGCAGGGCGAAATGGCGATGTTCTCGACCTTCATCTCCTGGCAGCTGATGCAGTGGGGCGTGCCCTATTGGGGCGCCTTCGTGCTCACGCTGGTATTCTCGTTCGCCGGCGGCATCGCAATCGAGCGGTTGCTGTTCAAGCCCCTGGCGAAAGCGCCGATCCTGACCAACGTCGCCGGCTTCATCGCGCTGTACGCGATCATCAACAGCGTCGCCGGCCTGATCTGGGACTTCACCATCAAGCAATATCCGACGCCGTTCGGATCCTCGCCGTTCCTCGGCAGCCAGCTGATCTCGACCCACCAGGCCGGCATGATCGGCATCACCATCCTGCTGTTGATCGGGCTGTTTTTCTTCTTCCAGTTCACGCGGATGGGGCTTGCGATGCGGGCGGCCGCCTCGCTGCCGGAATCGGCGCGGCTGGTCGGCATCAACACCTCGTGGATGATCGCGCTCGGCTGGGGCATGGCGGCCGCGATCGGCGCCATCGCCGGCATGATGATCGCGCCGGTGGTGTTTCTCGAGCCGAACATGATGCTGGGCGTGCTGATCTACGGTTTCGCCGCCGCCGTGCTCGGCGGGCTGACCAGCCCGTTCGGTGCGGTGATCGGCGGTTTCCTGGTCGGGATCTTCGAGAATCTCGTCGGGACCTATATCCCCGGCGTCGGCAATGAACTGAAACTGCCGATCGCGCTGGCGCTGATCATCACCGTACTGGTTGTCAAACCCGCCGGCCTGTTTGGCCGGCCCATCGTGAAGCGAGTTTGATCATGAGCGCAATTGACGACGTCGTCACCGAAGCCCCGGCCGTCGAGGCCGTCCCCAAGCGAGCCATGACGCTCGGCGCCGGCACCTCGCTTGTGGTGCTGGCATTGCTGATCGCAGCCCCGTTGTTCGTGAAGAACTTCATCATCTTCCAGCTGACGATGCTCTTGATCTACGCGCTGGCGGTGCTGGCGCTCAACATCCTGACCGGCGGCAGCGGGCAATTCTCGCTGGGCCAGAGCGCGTTCTACGCGGTCGGCGCCTACACCTCGGCGATCCTGATGGAACACGCCGGCGTGAATTACGCGCTGACGCTGCCGGTCGCAGGCGTCATCTGCTTCGGTTTCGGATTCCTGTTCGGCCAGCCGGCGCTGCGTCTAAGCGGCGTCTACCTGGCGCTGGCAACGTTTGCTTTGGCAACCGCCATGCCGCAGCTTCTGAAGCTCGGCTATTTCGAGCACTGGACCGGCGGCGTGCAGGGCCTGGTGGTGACCAAGCCGGACGCGCCGTTCGGCCTGCCGATGTCGCAGGACATGTGGTTGTATTATTTCACCCTCGTCGTCACGATCGCGATCTATATTTTCTCCGTCAATCTCTTGAAATCGCGCTCCGGGCGCGCCTTCATGGCGATCCGCGACAACGAAATCGCCGCATCCGCCATGGGCATCGACGTTGCGCTCTACAAGACGCTGGCGTTCGGCGTCTCGGCCGGCATCACCGGCGTCGCCGGCGGCCTGGGTGCGATCGCGGTGCAGTTCGTGGCGCCCGACGGCTACACCATCAATCTGGCGATCTCGCTTTTTCTCGGCATGGTCGTCGGCGGCGTGGGATGGTTGCCCGGATCGATCGTGGGCTCGGCCTTCATCATCTTCGTGCCGAACATCGCGGAGGGGATTTCCAAGGGCCTCTCCGGCGCGGTGTTCGGCGTGCTGCTGTTCCTCGTCATCTTCCTGGTGCCGCACGGCGCCAGGCAGGTCGCCATCGTTGCCCAGCACCTGTTCGGCAAGCTCAAGAAAAAATGACTGAGGAGAGACTATGCTTTTCAGGCAAAAACTACGTATCGCCGCATTCTCGACGGCGGTCATCGCGCTCGCGGCCACCTCGGGCACTGCACTCGCCCAAAAGAAGTACGACACCGGCGCGACCGACACCGAGATCAAGATCGGCAACATCATGCCCTATAGCGGGCCCGCCTCCGCCTACGGCGTGATCGGCAAGACCGAAGAGGCCTACTTCAAGAAGATCAACGCCGAGGGCGGTATCAACGGCCGCAAGATCACTTTCGTCACCTATGACGACGGCTACAGCCCGCCGAAGGCCGTCGAGCAGGCGCGCAAGCTGGTGGAGAGCGACGAAGTCCTGCTGCTTTTCAATACGCTCGGCACACCGTCGAATTCGGCGATCCACAAATATCTCAACGCCAAGAAGGTGCCGCAACTGTTCGTCGCCAGCGGCGCCACCAAATGGAACGACCCCAAGGATTTTCCGTGGACCATGGGCTGGCAGCCGAGCTACCAGAGCGAAGCCCATATTTACGCGAAGTATCTGTTGAAGGAGAAGCCGGACGCCAAGATCGCGGTGCTCTACCAGAACGACGATTTCGGCAAGGATTACCTCAAGGGCCTGAAGGATGCGCTCGGCGCCAGGGCCTCGATGATCGTTGCGGAAGAAAGCTACGAGACCGCGGAGCCTGCGATCGATAATCACATCGTCAGGCTGAAGACCGCCGGTGCCAACGTCTTCGTCAGCATCACCACGCCGAAATTCGCGGCGCAGGCGATCAAGCGGCTCGCCGAGATCGACTGGAAGCCGATGCATCTCGTCTCCAACGTCTCGGCTTCCGTCGGCAGCGTGATGAAGCCGGCGGGCTTTGAGAATGCCCAAGGCATTCTCTCGGCCGCCTATGCCAAGGACGGCGCCGACCCGCAGTGGGACAACGATCCCGGCATGAAGAAATTCTACGCGTTCCTCGAAAAGTATTTCCCCGAGGGCAACAAGCTCGACGGCTCTCTCGTCTATGGCTATGGCGCAGCGCAGACCATGGTGAAGGTGCTGGAGATGTGCGGCGACAACCTGACCCGCGAAAACGTCATGAAGCAGGCGGCGAGCCTGAAGGACTTCACGCCCGACACCCTGCTGCCCGGCGTCACGATCAACACCTCCGCCACCGATTTCGCCCCGATCGAGCAGCTTCAGATGATGCGGTTCAAGGGCGAGAAGTGGGACCTGTTCGGCGATATCATCAGCGGCGAACTCAGCAACTAGCGCCAATTTCGCGGCGCGGAATAGCGTCGGACTTTCGACTAAATAACGTCCCCCTGCGACCCTGTCGCCGGGGGCTTTTTCTTGCTGGCTACCTTGAGAAGGTATTCAATGCGAGCAGGAGCCAAAAAGTGCTTCCAATCAAAAAAATTGACACCTTCAACCAGACCAGGGAGTTCCAAATGCCTGCTATCCAGCTGCGATTGGGGGCCTTTTCGGCTGCCCTCGCGGTGTTAGCCGCAACCAGCAGCGGCGCACTCGCACAAAAGAAATATGACGTCGGCGCCACCGACACCGAAATCAAGATCGGCAACATCATGCCCTACAGCGGACCCGCTTCCGCCTACGGCGTGATCGGCAAGACCGAACAGGCCTACTTCAACAAGATCAATGCCGAGGGCGGCATCAACGGCCGCAAGATCAATTTCGTCAGCTATGACGATGGCTACAGCCCGCCGAAGACGGTCGAACAGGCGCGCAAGCTGGTGGAGAGCGACGAGGTGCTGTTCATCTTCAATTCGCTGGGCACGCCGCCGAACTCGGCAATTCAGAAATACATGAACTCAAAGAAGGTACCGCAACTGTTCGTCGCCACCGGCGCCACCAAATGGAACGATCCCAAGGAATTCCCGTGGACCATGGGCTGGCAGCCGAACTACCAAAGCGAGTCGCGGATCTATGCCAAGTATATCATGAAGGAAATGCCAAACGCCAAGATCGCCATCCTGTTTCAGAACGACGACTACGGCAAAGACTATGTGAAGGGCCTCAAGGACGGGCTTGGCGCCAAGGCCGCCTCGATGATCGTTGCAGAGGAAAGCTATGAGACCACCGAACCCAGTATCGACTCGCATATCGTCAAGCTGAAATCGACCGGCGCCGACGTGTTCTTCAACGTCACCACGCCGAAATTCGCGGCGCAGGCGATCAAGAAGAACGTCGAAATCGAATGGAAGCCGGTTCACTTCCTCAACAACGTTTCGGCCTCGATCGGCAGCGTGATGAAGCCGGCTGGCTTTGAGGCCAGCCAGAACATCATCTCCTCGGCCTACCTGAAGGACACCTCCGACCCGCAGTGGAAGGACGATGCCGGCATGAAGGCCTTCGACGAGTTCCTGGCCAAGTACTTCCCCGAAGGCAATCGGATCGATGGCTCAGTGATGTACGGCTACACCGTGGCGCAAGGCATCGTGCATGTGCTGAAGTCCTGCGGCGACGATCTCACGCGCGAGAACATCATGAAGCAGGCGGCCAGCGTCAAGGGACTTGAGCTGGGCGGCCTGCTGCCGGGCATCAAGGTTAACACCAGCGCCACCGACTTCGCCCCGATCTCCCAGCTTCAGCTGATGAAGTTCAAGGGCGAGAAGTGGGATCTGTTCGGCGATATCATCTCTGGCGACGTCGGCGGTTAACGCGCCGGCGTAAGACTGACTACTAAAGAAGCAGCCCCTGCGGCCTCGTCGCGGGGGCTTTTTCTTGATGGCGGCCGCCAAATGGTATTGAATTGCTGCCGCGTGCCAAGAAGGTTTAAGAAGAGACGCACGCACAAACATCCAATGGGAGATATGGAATGCCTGTCGCTACCAACAGAATCGCGATTGCATCGGCCGCCTTCGTCATCCTCGCAGCCTCGACGAGCGGCGCGCTCGCGCAAAAGAAATACGACACCGGTGCCACCGACACCGAAATCAAGATCGGGAATATCATGCCTTACAGCGGCCCGGCTTCCGCCTATGGCGTGATCGGCAAGACCGAAGCCGCCTATTTCAAGAAGATCAACGACGCCGGCGGCATCAACGGCCGCAAGATCAATTTCATCAGCTATGACGACGGCTACAGCCCGCCGAAGACGGTCGAGCAGGCGCGCAAGCTGGTCGAGAGCGACGAGGTGCTGTTCATCTTCAATTCGCTGGGCACGCCGCCCAACTCGGCGATCCAGAAATACATGAATTCGAAGAAGGTGCCGCAGCTGTTCGTCGCCACCGGCGCTACCAAGTGGAACGACCCCAAGGAATTCCCCTGGACCATGGGCTGGCAGCCGAACTACCAGAGCGAGTCCCGGATTTACGCGAAGTATCTCTTGAAGGAAAAGCCGGACGCCAAGATCGCGGTGCTCTACCAGAACGACGACTACGGCAAGGACTATGTGAAGGGCCTGAAGGACGGTCTCGGCGCCAAGGCGGCCTCGATGATCGTTACCGAGGAAAGCTACGAGACCACCGAGCCCTCGATCGACAACCACATCGTCAAGCTGAAATCGACCGGCGCCGACGTGTTCTTCGACGTCACCACGCCGAAATTCGCGGCGCAGGCGATCAAGAAGATCGCCGAGATCGAATGGAAGCCGGTCCATATTCTCAACAATGTCGGGGCGTCGGTCGGCGCCGTGATGAAGCCCGCGGGATTCGAGAATTCGCAAGGCATCATTTCCGCGGCCTATCTGAAGGACGTCTCCGATCCGCAATGGGAAAACGACGCCGGCATGAAGGAATTCCTCGCCTTCCTCGCCAAGGATTTTCCGGAAGGCAACAAGCTCGACGGATCGGTCATCGTAGGCTACGGGGTTGCCCAGACCATGGTTCAGGTGCTCAAGCAGTGCGGCGACAATCTTACCCGCGAGAACATCATGAAGCAGGCGGCGAGCCTGAAGGACTTCCGCACCGAAGTGCTGCTGCCCGGCATCACGATCAACACCTCACCCACCGATTTCGCTCCGATCGGCCAGCTTCAGCTGCAGAGGTTCAAGGGCGACAAGTGGGAGCTGTTCGGCGACGTCGTCTCCGGCGACGTCGGGGGCTGAACGCTCAAAGGCATGCCCCGGGCTCACGCGCATAGCGGTGCGCTGCTGATCCGGGGTCCACCTTTACACGTTGGGTCCCGGCTCTGCGGTGCACCGTGAAGAACGCTGCACCGCGTCCGGGGACACGATACCCTCTCACATGACCCCCGCAGCATGCTGCGGGGGTTTTCTTTTGGGCCAATCGGATGGATAAGCAGCGTTGGATGTCTCGATTTCCAATCCCGTGAGGCCAGATCTTGTGAAGCCAAGTCCCGTGATAAGCCATGACCGACAGACGCCCTCTCCTGCGCGCGATCTTCGATGCTGCGGTCGCCGCCGCGCATCCCGACGTCGTGCTGGCGGCGCATCTGCGCCCGGTTCCGAAGGGCCGGGTGATTTGTCTCGCCGCCGGCAAGGGCGCGGCCGCGATGGCCGCGGCGGCGGAGCGGCATTATCTCGATGCGCTCGCACTCGATCCGGCGCGTCTTGAGGGGATCGCGACCACCCGCCACGGCCACGGCGTGCCGACGCGGCGGATCAAGGTGATCGAGGCCGGCCATCCCGTGCCCGACGAGGCCGGGCTGCAGGGCGCGGAGCAAAGCCTGCATCTCGCCGGGAGCGCCGATGCCGACGATCTGTTGCTGGTGCTGTTGTCGGGTGGCGGCTCCGCCAACTGGATCGCCCCGGTCGAGGGCGTGTCGTTCGCGCAGAAGCAGCAGCTCACCCGGGCGCTGTTGCGCTCGGGCGCGCCGATCGGGGAGGTCAACACCGTTCGCAAGCATTTGTCGCGGATCAAGGGCGGCCGGCTGGCGCGCGCCGGGAAGCGCGCAGAAATCGTGACGCTGGCGATTTCGGACGTGCCGCATGATGATCCCTCCGCAATCGCCTCGGGACCGACGGTGCCGGATCCGACCACGCTGGCCGATGCCCGCGCCATCGTCGCGAAATATAATCTTGGGGTCGACGACGCCATCCGCCGCGCACTCGACGACGCCAGCAACGAGAGCTGCAAGCCCGGCGATCCGGCCTTTGCGCGCGCGCAATTCGAACTGATCGCGCGGCCGAGGGCGTCGCTCGACGCCGCGATCGGAAAAGCAAGGGATGCCAGCTACGACATCATCGACCTCGGCGCCGACCTCGAGGGTGAGGCGCGCAGCGTCGCCGCCGATCACGCGCAACTCGCATTGAAGGCGCGCGCCGCGGGCAAGCGCACAGCGATCGTCTCAGGCGGCGAACTCACCGTTACCGTGCGCGGCAACGGGCGCGGCGGCCCGAACCAGGAATACGCGCTGGCGCTGGCCGGCCTGCTCAGCGACATCCCGGGCATGTCGGCGCTGGCAGCGGATACCGACGGCGCCGACGGCGGCGCCGGCAGCGCTGCCGATCCCGCCGGCGCGATGATCGATCAAACAACCTTTGCCAAGATGAAATCGCTTGGGCTCGATCCGAAGGCCTATCTGGACAATAACGACGCCACCGCGTTCTTCGCCGCGACCGGCGATCTGCTGCTGACGGGACCGACGCTGACCAATGTCAACGATATCAGGGTGATCCTGGTGGACGGGGTGTAGCTCTATCCACGTGATCGCGAGCCAGGGTCGGCGCGAAGCACCGCGCCGACGTTTCAGACGCCGCGCCCAGCTTCCGCCCCGCGGAGTAGAAATCATTAACTCTTTGTTGAGCGAATTCCAAAGAACCTGCCGGAAATCCGGGCATCCCAAGTAGGCAATTCACCAGCTTGGGCCTCTAATATGGGGCTCCATGATCGGAGCGCTGCAAGATTGTTGCAGAGGGACGCCACGTGACGGATTCTGCCGAACCTGCCATCAATCCGGAGCCGGCTCACCCGGCCTCGCTTCTCGGACAAGCCATCAACAATCTGTCGCTGGGACTGATCATCTTCGACAGCAAGCGTGAGGTCGTGTTCTGCAACCAGCGGTACATGGAGATCTATGGGCTTTCACCCGAACGGGTAAAGCCGGGAACTCCGACCAGTGAACTGATCCAGCACCGGCTGAATTTGGGACTGAAGGTGCGTTCAAAGCCCGATGACTACGTCCGCGACCGCGTTGCAAGCACCGTCGTCCCGGGCACGACCGTCCACGAATTCACCGACGGCCGGATCATTTCCTATACGGTCTATCCGATGCCGGATGGTGGCGGGATGGCCACTCATGAGGACATCACGGCGCGGGAGGAAATGAGTGCTCGCCTGAAAAAGCAGTTCGAGCTTGGCAAGGAGCAGGAAGAGAGCCTGCGGATCCGAAACCTGCAATTCGATTCCGCGATCAACAACATGTCGCAGGGATTATGCTTCTTCGATGCAGCACATCGCCTGATCGTTTGCAACGACCGCTACGTCGACATGTATGATCTGCCGCGCGACCGCGTGGGTCCCGGCACACCTCTGGCCGAAATTGTCGATATGCGTTTTGAGGCGGGGAGCTTTCCCGCGATGTCCAGGGATGAATACCTGCACTGGCGCATCAATGTTGCAATATCTGCCGAACCCACCGACAGCATCGTCGAGCTGCGCAATGGGCGCACCTTCAAGATTCGTCACCGGCCGATGCCCGACGGCGGCTGGGTTGCCACCCATGAGGACATCACCGAGCAGCGGCGATCCGAGGTCAAGATCGAATATATGGCCCACCACGACGCGCTGACCGATCTCGCCAATCGCGTGTTGCTGAATCGAGCGGCTCGAACAGGCGTTGGGCCGCCGAATTCATCGCGAGGAAATGGTGGCGGTTCATCACCTCGATCTCGATCAATTCAAGGCCGTGAACGATACGCTGGGTCATCCCGCCGGCGACAAGCTGCTGAAGATAGTCGCAGACCGGTTGCGCGGATTGGTCCGCGAGACTGACACGATCGCGCGGATGGGCGGCGACGAATTCGTCATCGTGCAGGCCCCCATCACGGATCCCGCCGATGCAACCTCGCTCGCGCAAAGCATCATTGGACTGATGAGCGAGCCCTATGACATCGACGGCCATCAGGCCGTGATCGGCGCCAGCGTCGGCATTGCGGTCGGTCCGGGCGACGGATTGAGACCCGACAGGCTGCTGCGGAATGCCGACCTTGCGCTGTACCGGGCGAAAGGCGATGGACGCGGCACATTCCGCTTTTTTGAACCCGCGATGGACTTGCAAATGCAGACCCGTCGCATCATGGAACGGGACCTGCGCAAGGCGCTGCCGGCCGGCGAGTTCGAACTGTACTACCAACCGGTGGTAAATCTCGCGAGCAACGAAATCAGCGGATTCGAGGCCCTGATTCGCTGGAATCATCCTGAAAGAGGAATCATCGCTCCAGCCAAATTCATTCCGTTGGCCGAAGAGATCGGCTTTATCGTGCCGATGGGGGAGTGGGTCATCAGGCAAGCGTGTGCCACGGCAGCCCAATGGCCGGGAGACCTCCATGTCGCGGTCAATATTTCAGCGGCTCAATTCCGCAGCCCCGGCCTGATGCAGATCATCGTTGGTGCACTGGCTGCCTCAGGTCTGGAACCGACACGGCTCGAGATCGAAATTACCGAATCTATTCTGCTGCAAAACAAGGACACGACGCTGGCCGTACTTCACCAGTTGAGATCGCTCGGCATTCGAATCGCCTTGGACGATTTCGGCACCGGATATTCCTCGCTTACCTATCTTCAGTGTTTTCCGTTCGACAAGATCAAGATCGACCGATCGTTCGTGAAGGACATCGCGGAAAACACCGGTTCGTTCAATATCGTGCGGGCGGTCGTGGCGCTCGCGAACGGAATGGGCATGACGGCCACTGCCGAAGGCGTGGAAACCAAAGAACAACTCGACAGGATTACATCCGAAGGCTGCACCGAGATGCAAGGATACTGGTTCAGCCGGCCGCTCCCCGCGCACGAGATCGAGCGGCTTTTCCTGTCGCGGCACGAGCCGCGGAAGGCTGCTGACAACATTGTCGCGGCCTGACCGCGCGATCTAGAACTCGCGTGCGATCGTGGCCAGCATCTCCAGCAGCGCGGCGCGGTTGGCGGGGCCGAGCAGCGCGTTGAGGCGCGCCTCGTGCTTGACGGCGACCAGCTTCTTGGCGCGCGCCAGCACCGCCCTGCCCTTGTCGGTGAGCATCAGGATATGGGAACGGCGATCATTGGTGGAGCGTACCCGCGCGCAGAGGTCGCGGCTCTCCAGCCCGTCGAGCATCGCCACGAAGTTCGGCCGCAGGATGCCGAGCGTATTGGCGATTTCGGTCTGGTTGCGGCCGGGATTTTTGTCGAGCAGCAGCAGGACCGAGAATTGGGCCGGCGTCAGTTGCAGCGGCGCGACGCAGCGCAGGAAATCCTCGAAGATCTTCAACTGCGCGCGTTTGAGCGAATAGCCCAATAGCTCGGACAATTCGCCCATCTGCAATGCGGGGCTTTCCGCCGGCACCTCGGCCGGCTCCTTGCGGGCCGGACGCGACGCCTTGGCAGCGTCGACCAAAGCGGTCTTGGAAACAGTCATCGTTCGATGCTCGCAATCCGGCCAGAGCCTGTTTCAACCGAGTTGAATCAGGCTCTGGCGTCATCTTTTTGTCTGAACCTGATCTTTTCGGAAGACCGGTCTCCACTTTTCCGGATCATGCTCTAGTCTGAAAATGGCCCGCCGCCACGGCGGCCTTGAGATTATAATTGATAATTGTTATGCATCATATCAAATATCGACAGCATTTTTCAACTGCTGTTATCGGACCGCCGGACGGCTCCTCAAGGTCGCAACCGGCGGGACGCGTGAGGGGAGCGCCGGGTTTTGAACACGACGATCATGCTGTTCCTGGTGCAGGACGGCATCACCAACGGCGCGATCTATGCGTTGCTCGGCCTTGCGCTGGTGCTGGTGTTTGCCGTCACCCGCGTGATCCTGATTCCGCAAGGCGAGTTCGTCACCTACGGCGCGCTGACCTATGCCTCGCTGTCGTCGGGCCAGATGCCGGGCACTGCGCGGCTGGCGGTAGCGATGGGGATCGTGGCGTTCGGCCTCGACCTGTTTGCCGGCCGAAGATCGCTGCATCGGCGCATGGTCGGGCGCGCCTTCGCGGTCAACATCGTGCTGCCCCTGGCGATCTTTGCGCTGACCTCCGGGATTGCCGGCCGCCATCCCCCGCTCGCCGTCAATATCGCGCTGTCGCTGATGATCGTCGCCGTGATCGGCCTGTTTCTCTATCGCATCGCGTTCCAGCCGATCGCGCACACTTCGGTGCTGGTGCTGCTGATCGCCTCGGTCGGCTGCCACCTGGCGCTGCAGGGATTTGGCCTGGTGTTCTTCGGTGCCGAAGGCCAGCGCGGCCCGACGATTTCGGATGTGGCCTTCAACGTCGGCCCGCTGCGCTTTAGCGGCCAGAGCATTGCCGTCTACGCCATCACCATCGCCTTCATCATCGGCCTGTGGCTGTTTTTCGGCCTGACGCTGACCGGCAAGGCGCTGCGCGCCACCGCGGTCAATCGTCTCGGCGCGCGGCTGGTCGGCATAAGGACCACGCTGTCGGGTCAGATCGCCTTCCTGCTGGCCTCGGTGATCGGGGCGATTTCGGGAATCCTGATCGTGCCGATCACCACACTGTATTACGACACCGGATTTTTGATCGGCCTGAAAGGCTTTATCGCCGCGATCATCGGCGGCCTCGTCAGCTATCCCCTGACCGCGATCGCCGCGCTGGTGGTCGGCACGGTGGAGGCCTTTTCCTCGTTCTATGCCAGCAATTTCAAGGAGGTCATCGTCTTCACGCTGATTCTTCCGGTGCTTGTGCTGCGGTCGCTTGCGGCGCCCGAGGTCGAGGAAGAGAAGGATTGACCGCGATGGCTGAACGGCTGCCCATCCTCGTGTTCGCAGCGGTGATGGCGGCGATCCCGTTCATTCCGGGCATGCCGCCGTTCTGGATCGTGCTGCTGGACAATATCGGGCTGTCGGCGCTAGTGGCGATGGGGCTCGTGCTCCTGACCGGCGTCGGCGGCCTCACCTCCTTCGGCCAGGCGGCGTTCTGCGGCTTCGGCGCCTACACCACGGCGGTGCTGACCACGGCCTATGGCGTGTCGCCATGGCTGACGCTGCCGCTGTCTCTCGTCGTCAGCGGCGTCGCGGCGGTGCTGCTCGGCCTCGTCACCGTGCGGCTTTCCGGCCACTATCTGCCGCTCGGCACCATCGCCTGGGGGCTCGGGCTGTTTTATCTCTTCAGCAAACTCGAATTCCTGGGCCGCAACGACGGCATCTCCGGCATCCCGCCGCTGTCGATCGGCTCCTTCAGGATGATCGACCCCGGCACCATCTATTTTGCGATCTGGATCGCGGTGCTGGTCAGTGCGCTGCTCACCACGAATCTGCTGGACTTCCGCACCGGCCGCGCGATCCGCGCGCTGCGCCGCGGCCACATCGCCGCCGAAGCCTTCGGCGTGCAGACGCCGCGCGCCAAACTGCTGGTCTTCATCTATGCGGCGGTGCTGGCCGGCCTGTCCGGCTGGCTCTATGCGCATTTCCAGCGTGCCGCCAATCCGACACCGTTCGGCGCGCAGGCCGGCATCGAATATCTGTTCGTCGCCGTCGTCGGTGGCGCCGGCTATGTTTGGGGCGGCGTGCTGGGGGCCGCCATTGTCGTCATCCTCAAGGAAATCCTGCAGAGCTATTTGCCGTATCTGTTCCACGGCGAGGGCCAGCTTGAGACCATCGTGTTCGGCATCCTGCTGGTCGCGCTGCTGCAACTGGCGCCGACCGGAGTGTGGCCCTGGCTGATGGCGCGATTGCCGTTCAAGCCGGCCCGCAAGCGGCCCGATACGTCGCTGGTTCTGCCCGCGCGCGCGCGAGCCGCGGGCGCGCCGGCCGTGCTGCTGCAGATCGACAACGCCCGAAAACAGTTCGGCGGCGTGATCGCGGTCAACAACGTTTCCTTCGACGTCCAGGCCCGCGAGATCGTGGCGCTGATCGGCCCCAACGGCGCCGGCAAGAGCACGACCTTCAACCTGATCACCGGCGTGCTGACCTCGTCCGGCGGCACGATTTCCGTGCTCGGCAAAAAGCTCGGCAACGCGCCGCCGCAGGAGGTGGCAAAGCTCGGCATCAGCAGAACCTTCCAGCACGTCAAACTGGTGCCCGACATGACGGTGCTGGAGAACGTCGCGATCGGCGCGCATCTGCGCGGACAAGCCGGCGCACTCGCCAGCATGTTCCGGCTCGACCGGCCGGACGAGGCACAATTGCTGGCGGAAGCGGCGCGCCAGATCGAGCGGGTCGGCCTTGCCGACCAGATCGATGCGCTGGCAGGCTCTCTCTCGCTCGGCCAGCAGCGCATCGTCGAGATCGCGCGTGCACTTTGCGTCGATCCGATGCTGCTGCTGCTCGACGAGCCGGCCGCAGGCTTGCGCCATCTGGAGAAGCGGCAGCTCGCCACCCTGCTGCGCACATTGCGCGACGGCGGCATGTCGGTGCTGCTGGTGGAGCACGATATGGGATTTGTGATGGATCTCGCCGACCGCATCGTGGTGCTCGATTTCGGCACCAAGATCGCCGAGGGCACGCCGGAGGCGATCAAGACCAATCCTGAAGTGATCAAGGCCTATCTCGGAGCGGTGGCATGAGCGCGTTGCTGCAGGTCACCGATGCGCACATCGCCTATGGCAAGGTCGAGGCGGTCCGCGGGGTGTCGCTCGAGGTCGGAGACAACGAGATCGTCACGATCATCGGCGCCAACGGCGCCGGCAAGACCACGCTGTTGAACGCCGTCATGGGGATCCTGCCGCTCAAGGGCCGCGTCGCCCTTGCCGGCGAGGACGTTGCGCGGCTCGAGATCGAGGATCGCGTCGCGGCGGGCCTGAGCCTGGTGCCGGAGCATCGCGAGCTGTTCGCCACCATGAGCGTCGAGGACAATCTGCAGCTTGGCGCTTTCCGGATTGCCAAGGCGGTCGCGGCCAAATCCTTCGAGCGGGTCTACACGCTGTTTCCGCGGCTGCAGGAGCGGCGCCGGCAGCTCGCAGGCACGCTATCGGGCGGCGAGCAGCAGATGCTGGCGATGGGCCGCGCGTTGATGGGCGCGCCAAAGCTGTTGATGCTGGACGAACCCAGTCTCGGTCTGGCGCCAATCATCGTCGCCGATATTTTCCGCACCATCGGCGAATTGCGCGCAGCCGGGGTGTCGGTGCTGCTGGTCGAGCAGAACGCCCAGGCCGCGCTGCAAATCGCCGACCGCGCCTATGTGATGGAGCTCGGCGAATTCATCCTGAACGGCCCGGCAAAAGAGATCGCGACCAATGCACGCGTGGTCGCAAGCTACCTCGGCTTCCAGCACGAGGGTGCGAGCGGGATTTAGCGCTGGACGCTGCGAACAATCCTCACAGTCATGCCCGCGCTTGTCGCGGGCATCCACGTCTTATTTTCTTTAAAGGCAGCAAAGACGTGGATGGCCGGGACAAGCCCGGCCATGACGTGCGAGATCAGGCATCAGCCCCTTTACTGCGCCGGAACGTACTTGCCGTCCTTTACCGTCAGGATGATGCGGGAGCGGTCGTCGAGGCCGTAGCGGTCTTTTTCGGTGAAGTTGTAGACGCCCTGGCTTGCGGCGATTTCGCGTTCGGTCAGGAAGGCCTGGCGGATCGCCTCGCGGAATTCCGGCGTGCCGGGCTTTGCGGTTTTCAGCGCTACCGGGATGACACGTTCGAGCACCTTGAAGGCATCGTAGGAATGGCCCGCGAACTGGCTGCGGCTGTTGGGACCATACTTGGCCTCATAGGCGGCGTTGAGCGCGAGACCCGGTTTCTTGGTGAGCGCGCCGTCGGGCTGCGTTTCCGGCGACATCACCGGACCCGACGCCATGATCACGCCTTCGGCCGCGGGACCGGCGATGCGGATGAAGTCCATGCTGGCGGCGCCGTGGGTCTGGTAGATCAGGCCCTTGTAGCCGCGCTCGCGCAGCGCAGCCTGCGGCAGGCCCGCCGCGGTGCCGGAGGCGCCGACCAGGACCGCATCGGGATTGGCGGCGACCAGCTTCAGCACCTGGCCTGCGACCGAAGTATCCGGCCGCGCGAAGCGTTCTTCATCGACCACCGTCATGCCCATCGGCACGGCCTGCGTCTTGAAATCGTTGAACCAGAGATCGCCGTAGGAATCGGAGTAGCCGATATAGCCGACGGTCTTGACGTTGTGCGCCTTCATGTGCGCGTACAGCACCTTGCCCATGATCGGAACCGGCTGCGGCATGTCGACCGACCACTTGGCGCGTTCCGGCGTGATCGGAAACGGCGCCAGGCCGAAATGCGGGATGCCCGCCTCGTTGGCGACGTTGGACACCGCAATGCTCGGCGGCGTCGTCGAGGAGCCCATGATGATGTCGGCCTTGGACTCCGTGACAAAGCGCCGCGCGTTGGTGGTGGCATTGGTCGGATCGCCGCCATCGTCGAGCACAATGACCTTGAGCGGCACGCCGCCGATTTCCTTCGCCACGAATTCCAGCGCGTTGCGCTCGGGTATGCCGAGCGCCGCCGCGGGTCCGGTGGTGGTGACGGTGATGCCGATAGTGATTTCACTGGTCTGCGCCATTGCGGGCAATCCAGGCAACGCTACAGACGCCGCGATCACAGCAGCCGACAGATAAAACCTCTTCATTGATTCCTCCCGTGGATATTGTTGTTCAGTCCAGATCAAAATTCGTCCGATAATTCAGCCCCTTCTTTAGGCGATACGTCTCTTTAGGTCATGCTTGTCGTCAAGTCAGCCGTGCATGAACTTCGCAATAATCTCTTCCGGCACCGCCGCCGATTTCAGCCGCGCGGGTTCGTCGGGGTGGCGCCCGACCAGCACGCGGGTCTCGAACGCCTCGATCGCCAGCGCTTCGCCCTTGAACACCTTGTGGGTCACCTCGAAGCTCGAGCGCTTGAAGCTCTCGACCCGGCTCTCGATCGTGATCCAGTCGCCATGGGTCGAGGCGATATAGAATTTCGCCCTTGTGTCGACCATGGGAATGCCGACCAGGCCATATTTCCCGACGATGTCCTGCTTGGAGAAGCCGGCGGCCTCGAACAGGATCGAGGTGGAGTCGTCGAACATCGCGAAATAGCGCGGGTAATACACGATATTGGCGGGGTCACAGTCGCCCCACTGGATCTGCACGTCGCGACGATGGACGAACATGCGGTTTCCCTAGCGCGGCGCCATGCGCAGCGCGGCATCGAGTCGCACCACCTCGCCGTTCAGATAGGGGTTGTCGATCATGTGCAGCGCCAGTGAGGCAAACTCGTCGGCCTGACCGAGCCGGTGCGGGAACGGGATCGACGCGGCGAGCGAGTCCTGCGCCTCCTGCGGCAGACCGGCCAGCAGTGGCGTCAGGAACAGTCCCGGCGCAATGGTCAGCACGCGGATGCCGAACTGCGCCAGTTCGCGCGCGATCGGCAGCGTCATCGCGACGATGCCGCCCTTCGAGGCCGAATAGGCCGATTGTCCGATCTGGCCGTCATAGGCCGCGACCGACGCGGTGGAGATCACCACGCCGCGCTCGCCGGTTGCAAGCGGCTCCAGCTTCGACATCGGCGCGGTCGCCAGCCGCAGCATGTTGAATGAGCCGATCAGGTTGACCTTGATCACCCTGTCGAAATCGGCAAGCGGCATCGGCCCCTCCTTGCCGATCACCCGCCTGGCTGCGCCGATACCGGCGCAATTCACCAGCACCCGCGCCGGACCGTGGGCCTTGGAAGCCGCGGCAACGGCGGCTTCCGCGGAAGCCGCGTCGGCGACATCGCAGACCACTGCGACGCCCTTGATTTCGGCGGCGACGCTTTCTGCGAGTTTTGCATTGAGGTCGAATACGGCGACTTTGGCGCCTTGCGCCGCGAGCCGGCGCGCGGTTGCGGCGCCCAATCCTGATGCGCCCCCGGTGACGATGGCGGCCTGATCCTTCAACTGCATGGTTTTCTCCCTTCGCGAATTGTTGTTCGAATTTGGCTAAAGCATTATCACGTGCGCGGCCGGTACAGGCGAATAAAGCTGGTCGATCAGGCCCGCGCGTGCATCCAGCACCGCGCGCTGATTGATCGAACCCTTGTCGGTCACTTCGCCGCGATCGATCGACAGCGGCGCATCGAGCAGGATCGCGCGGGTAATCCGGGTCGACGATCCCGTCGACGTCGCCAGAAACCTTGCAAACCGCTCGCGAAAGGCGTCGCGGATCAGCGGATCGCCTGCCGTGGCGGCAAGGTCGTCGAGCGGCAACGTCGGATTGATCAGGCGGCAACCGTCGAGATCGAGAACGACAATCGCCGATACCTCGTCGCGGTTGATGCCCGCGATCACCACGTCGCGCACCAGCGGCGCGCAGGCCGCGATAAAGCGTGCGCGTAGCGGACCGACGCTGACCCAGGTACCGCTGGCGAGCTTGAAATCCTCGGCGATGCGGCCGTCGAAATCGAAGCCGGCGTGGAAATCATTGGGATCGGCCGGCTTCAGCGCATCGCCGAACTTGTAAAAGCCTTCCTCGTCGAAGGCCTTCGCGGTCAGTTCCGGCTGGCGCCAATAGCCCGGCGTGACGTTGGGCCCTTTGGCGCGAACCTCCAGCTTGCCGTTGTTGGGGACCAGCTTGGCATCGTTGCCGGAGACGGGAAGCCCGACATGGCCGGAGCGGCTGGTGCGCGGATTGACCGACATGAAGAATGGCGCGGTCTCGGTGGCGCCGAGGCCGGTGAGCATGGGCACGCGATAGCCGGTCTCCTGCACCGCGAGTTCGTCGAGGCTGTTCCACACGAACGGCGACAGCGCAGCGCCTGAGAAAAACATCGCATGCAGCCGATGGAAGAACTTTGCACGCAGCGCCTGGTCGTCGCGCAGATATGGCAGCAGCGATTCATAGCCTTTCGGCACATTGAAATAGACCGTCGGCGAAATTTCGCGGAGATTGCGCACGGTCTCCTCGATGCCGCCGGGCATCGGCTTGCCGGCGTCAAGATACATCGAGCCGCCATTGTACAGCGTCAGCCCGATATTGTGATTGCCGCCAAAGGTGTGATTCCACGGCAGCCAGTCGACGATGACGGGCTCGTGCTTCAGGAACGACATGGTTTCGCGGATCATCACCTGGTTGGCGCAGATCATGCGCTGGGTGTTGATCACCGCCTTGGGATTGCCGGTCGACCCGGAGGTCAAAAGGAATTTCGCGATGCTGTCCGGGCCAATCGCCTGATGTATCGTATCGAGGCCGGGATGCAGCGGCGTCGCCATCAGATCGGCGAGCATGGTCACGTTGCGCCCGGGCAGCGCGCCATAGGAGGCGGCGATCTCGATTCCGGCCGGAACGTTGGCCGCGAGCGCATCGGCGAATTGATCCGCATCGTCGGCGAACACCAGGCCGGGCGTCAGCAGCTTCATCAGATATGAAAGCTTGCCGTAGTCTTTCGAGATCAGCGAATAGGCCGGCGACACCGGACAGAACGGGATCCCCGCATAGAGCGCGCCGAACGCGATCAGCGCGTGGTCGATCGAATTGCCGGAAAGGATCATCACCGGCTTCTCGGCCGAAAGCCCGCGCGCCAGCAGACTGGATGCGATATGCCGGCTCGAGATCAGCAGTTCCGCGTAGGTGATCTGCCGCCAGCCGCGGCCGCCGTCGCGCTCCGCCATGAAGATGCGGTCCGGTTCGGCCCCCGCCCAATGGTGCAGCCGGTCGGTCAATCGCACCGGATATTCGCCGAGCGCGATTTTCGGCCTGAGATAAATGGTGCCGTCGTCGCGGCGCTCGATGGTGACCGCGGGATCGCCGAACGAGATCGGGCGCAGCGGCGCATCGCTGCGCGCGGTCGGGATCGATATGTTGGGTTGCGCGCTCATGTCAGGCGGGCTTTACCTTTGCGGTCTTGCGATCGAGAAACGCGCGGATGCGAAGTTTGGCTTCCTTGTCGCTCTGCGCCACGGTTGCCATCAGCGACTCCATCAGAAGCCCGGTTTGCGGATTGGCTTCCGCGATCATCGGCAGCGCCTGCAGCACGGCGAAATTCGTCAGCGGCGCATTCTGCGCCACCTTGGCGGCGAGCTCCATCGCCTTTGGGTAGGCGTTGCCCTGCTCGGTGAGATATTGCGCAAAGCCGTAGGACGCGCCTTCGGTCGCGGAATAGACCCGCCCCGTCAGCATCATGTCGGTCATCCGGGCCACCCCGATCAGCCGCGGCAGCCGCACCGATCCGCCGCCGCCGACAAAGATGCCGCGCTGGCCCTCGGGCAGCGCGAAATAGGCGCTGGGCTCGGCGACGCGAATATGCGCCGCGCAGGCGAGCTCCAGCCCGCCGCCGATCACCGCGCCCTTGAGGGCTGCGATCACGGGCACGCGGCTATATTGAATGCGGTCGAACACCCGGTGCCACATCTGCGAATGCCGCAGGCCTTCGGTCGCATCGTGCTCGGTGAGTTCCGACAGATCAAGGCCGGAGGAGAAATGATCGCCGATGCCATGGATGACGATTGCGCGGATCCCGTCCGGGATGGTCGCGAAGCAATCATGGATCGCGCCGATAATGCCGTCATTCAGCGCGTTGCGCTTGGCCGGACGGTTGAGGCCGACGCTCAGCACCGGGCCCGATATTTCGACCTTGAGCAGCGCGGAGTGGTCCGCGGTCGCGGCAGGGGCGGCGTGTCCCATCGTATATTGCGTCCTGTGCAGAATAGTTATATTTTATAACGATTGGAGGCGGAGTCAATAAGAGGGTGCGAGAATGCCGGCTCTGTACAGGCACCGTCATCCCTGCGTAACGGCTTCGCCGTTATCGCTGGAGGTGCGAGGGCCCGTCCGCCAATTGCTACCACCGCACGACGCGCCCGAGCCTCGAAGGATGGATTGTTCTGCGCCGGCCCGGCCTCGGGCGCCGTCGCCCTTCGAGGCTCGCAAGAGCTCGCACCTCAGGGTGACGGCGAGATACACCGTCTTTCACAGCACCTGATGCACGTCGATCTCGACACGATCGGGATGCCGGGCACCGACACCGACAAACAGGTTTTCCATCAGCCAGCGATACTTTTCCGTACCGGTTTCGAATTTGGGCACTGAGCGAAAATAGATCAGCGCAGGATCGACGATCTCGCCTTTGGCAATCCGGTCAAGCAGTTCTTTCGAACCGAAACGGATGCCGATGTTCTCGATGTAGATGATTGCCCCGTCGTCCATTTCAAAGGCGTATTTCGCCTCGAGTTCGGTGAAGCCGTTCGGGCGAATGGTCTGGAAATCCGCACCGCAGGGAAAGATCGTTCCCTTCATGCCCTCGCCACGAACTTCGCCGCCGAGGATCGGGATGATCCGCCTGACACCGTAGCCGAGATCGCCGGCGACAATCGGCGTACCTATCTTGATAGCGAGGCTGAAGACATATCTGGTTCGAAGCACCGGTGTCATGGATCGTCCCAACCCTTGAGGCCTTGAGGATAAGGAATCAGTGCGCCATCATGCGTTGCGGCAGCCAGGTCGCCAGCAGCGGAAATGCAATCAGGATGACCAGCCGGACCAGGTCCGTCGCCACGAACGGGATCACGCCCCTGAAAATCGTGGCAAAGGATACGTCCTTGACCACGCTCTTGATGACGAAGACGTTCATGCCGACCGGCGGGTGGATCAGGCCAAGCTCCACCGTCATTACGATGATCACGCCGAACCAGATCGGGTCGAAGCCGAGATGCATGATCACCGGAAAGATGATCGGCACCGTCAGGATGATCATGGCCATCGCATCCATCAGGCAGCCAAGCACCAGATACATCACCATGATGAGGGCGAGGATGCCGTAGCGGCCGAGACCGAGGCCGGTGAGAAGTTCCGTGACCTTCTGCGGGGTCTGGGTCACGGTAAGGAAATATCCGAAGATCAGGGCGCCAATCAGCACCGTGAACACGGCCGCAGCGGTGCGGGTCGCCTGCAGCAGCGAGGCGAGGATCTTGTCCTTGTCCAGCCGTCCCGTGAGCACGCCGATCAGGAACGCGCCGCTGGCACCGACGCCGCCCGCTTCGGTCGGGGTGAAACGCGGCAGGAATGGCAGGCCGTAAAGCCCGCCGATCACAAACACGAACAGCAGCACCGGCGCCCAGATGCTCTTGAGGCCGGCAAACCGCTCGCGCCAGGTGGTGTGCGTGCCCTTCGGCAGAAAGCCCGGCCGGAAATAGCCGATCAGCGCAATCGTCACCATGTACATCGTCATCGCGAGCAGGCCGGGAATGATGCCGGCGATGAACAGCTTGCCGATGTCCTGCTCGGTGATGATGCCGTACACCGCCAGCACGGTCGATGGCGGCAGCATGGCGCCCAGCGTGCCGCCGGCCGCGATCACGCCGGTGGCGAACGACTGCGGATAGCCGAAGCGGCGCATTTCCGGATAGGCCACCGCCGAGAATGTCGCTGCCGTCGCCACCGACGAACCGCAGATCGCGGCGAAGCCGCCGCAAGCCGCGACCGTGGCAATGCCCAGTCCGCCGCGCAGATGTCCGACAAAGCCGTTGGCGGCGCGGAACAGTTCACGGCTCATGCCGGAATGGCTGACGAAGGTCCCCATCAGCAGGAACATCGGAATGACGCCGAAGGTATAATCGGTTACCGTGCGCATCGAGGTCTGGCCGACCAGTTTGAGCGCCGGCGTGCCGCCGACCAGGTAACCGAAGCCGGAAACGCCGACGAGGCCCATCGCCATGCCGACCGGCACGCGCAGCAGCATCAGCGCGAACAGCGCGACGAATCCGAGGACGGCAACGGCGTCGGTGCTCATCCCGATCTACTCCGTGGCCGCGATCTTGGGATCGTGCATCTCTTCGGGATGGAAAATCAGCCGGTAGGTGCGGATCGCGATCAGCAGCACGGCGGAGACGTCGCCGGCCCACGCCACCGCGAAGAACGGCCAGGTCGGCATGTGCATGTCGAAGGTGGTGACATGGTCGTTATAGGTGCCGCGGACCTTGTCGAACAGCGTCCAGGTCTGCACGCTCACCACGAACAACAGAACCAGCGTCGCGAACACGTCGATCATGCGCTGGTATTTCGGACCGACATTGGCCCAGATCAGATCGACGGTAATGTGGGTGCCGCGATAGCTGGTGGCGGCAATGCCCCAGAAGATCAGAATGCCGAGCAGCAGGCGCCCGATATCGAAGGAGTCCGGGATCGAATAGCTGAACAGGTTGCGCAGCAACACGGCGATGAAAATGTTGGCGGCGACGATGCCGACGAACCCGGCCGCGATCCATTCGATCGTATCGATGAAACGATCCATCGAGGCGCGCTTCATGTCCGCTCCAGGGGGCCAGGGATCGCAGGGAGGAAATGGCGGCGGGACGATCCCACCGCCATTGGCAAGCGCCTACTGCGTCAGCGCGTTATACTTGGCGAGGGACGCACGAAGTTCGGCCATCGCCGCATCCGGGTCGGTTCCGTTCTTCTTGACATCCGCAGCCCAGGTCTTGATCAGCGGCTCGGACGCCTTCTTCCACAGCGCCGTCTGCTCCGGCGTCAGTTTGTAGACCTCGTGCTCGGGCTCCGCCTTCACCTTGTCGACACCGGCATCTTCAAACTTGCCCCAGGGTTCGCCGACGCGGCCGGCGGCCTCGGTATTGCAGTTGTCGTCGATCGCCTTTTTCTGGCGGTCGGACATCTGGTTGTATTTGTCCTTGTTCATGACGAAGGCAAATGTCGTGACATAGAGCGGCGCGTCCATGTCGTATTTCGTCACCTTGTCGATGCCGAACAGCACCAGCGATCCCCACGGGAAGCTGACGGCATCGGCAACGCCGCGCTCGATGATGTCGCGGACTTCGGGCGCCGAGGACTGGACATTGGTGCCGCCCAGAAGCGTCACGAAATTCGCCATGGTGGCGTGGGCGGGGCGGATCTTCATGCCCTTGATATCGTCAGGCACGACGATTTTCTTGGTACGCGAGTGGAATGACGAAGGCGAATGGATGAAGCCAAGGCAGAACTTGACGTCCTTCATCTCGGTCTCGGCATATTTCCGATACCAGGCGTCGAGCGCCATCGAGCCACCCTTGGCGTCCGACATCAGGAATGGAAGTTCGCCGGCGCCGATGATCGGGAAACGGCCGGGCTGGTAGCCCGGGTTGATGTAGGTGACGTCGGCGATACCGTCGCGCGCCATGTCATAATGATCGAAGGCCTTGCCGAGCTGCTGGGCGGGAAAGACCTTGTAATGGATGGTGCCGCCGGACGCCTTTTCGACCGCGGCACCCCAGTCTTCCAGCGCCTTTTGCAGCGGATGCGACGCGGGTACCCAGTGCGACAGCTTCAGTTCGACGGTCTTTTCCTGTGCGAATGCAGGGGTCACACTGGCGGCCAGCAGCAACGCCAACAACGTCTTCCTCATCGACATCTTCTCCCTCTGATTTCAGGGCTTCAATGGCCCTTTGCGGATATTGTTATATGATATAATTATCATTGCAAGTACGTGCGGCCACGTCCGCACCGGCTTCGTTCAAGCCTATAATAATCAGGGGGGCAAGTGTTGCGGACAAAAGTAGCAATTATTGGCGCAGGGCCGGCGGGATTGCTGCTGGGGCAACTGCTGCACAGCTACGGTATCGACAACGTCATCCTGGAACGCCAGACGCCGGACTATGTGCTCGGCCGGATCCGCGCGGGCCTGCTTGAAGAAGGCACCGTTACCCTGCTCGATGAAGTCGGCGCCGGCGCGCGGGCGCACCGCGAAGGCCTGGTGCATGACGGCATCGAGCTCGCCTTCGCAGGCAGCCGCCATCGCATCGACATGAAGGCGTTGACCGGCAAGACCGTGATGATCTACGGCCAGACCGAAGTGACGCTCGACCTGATGAATGCGCGCAAGGCCGCCGGCCTGACCACGGTCTATGAGGCAGCCGACGTCAAGCCGCTCGATTTCGACACCGATCATCCGCGCGTCAGCTATGTCAAGGACGGCATCAGTCACGAGATCGCCTGCGATTTCATCGCCGGCTGCGACGGATACCACGGCGTCAGCCGTGCCAGTGTAAAGCCGTCGGCGATCCAGACCTTCGAGCGGATCTATCCGTTCGGCTGGCTCGGAATCCTGTCCGAGACGCCGCCGGTCAGCCACGAACTGATCTACAACAACCACGCCAGGGGTTTTGCGCTTTGCACCATGCGCTCGATGCGCCGCAGCCGCTATTACCTGCAATGCTCGCTCGACGACCACGTCGATCAATGGCCGGACGACAAGTTCTGGGATGAATTGAAGCGGCGGCTGGACCGGAAGGCGGTCGACAGCCTCGTCACCGGCCCTTCGATCGAAAAGAGCATTGCCCCCTTGCGCAGTTTTGTTGCCGAGCCGATGCGGTTCGGACGGATGTTCCTGGCCGGCGACGCCGCCCATATCGTGCCGCCGACCGGCGCCAAGGGTCTCAACCTTGCCGCCAGCGACGTGTATTACCTGTCGCGGAGTTTGCGGGAATATTACGACGAAAAATCTTCCGCCGGGATCGACGGCTACTCCCAGAAGG
The DNA here is from genome assembly GCA_963778925.1 of uncultured Alphaproteobacteria bacterium. Classification (GTDB taxonomy): domain Bacteria; phylum Pseudomonadota; class Alphaproteobacteria; order Rhizobiales; family Xanthobacteraceae; genus Bradyrhizobium. The sequence goes on from CAVZWE010000008.1 coordinate 199,205, forward strand.
CGCTGGCGCGGGTCTGGAAGGCGGTGCGCTTCTCCTGGTGGATGACCTCGATGCTGCACAGGTTTCCCGAGGAAGGAGAGTTTGCCGCGCGGATTCAGCTGGCCGAGCTGGATTATCTCGTCAGTTCGAAAGCCGCGATGGCGTCGCTGTCGGAGAATTATGTCGGGTTGCCGTATTAGGCGTTCGCGCGGCGGGGCGAGGCCTTTCGCAGCTCCTGGAAATTCTTCATGGTGAGGAGCGCGTCTTCGCGCGTCTCCGGACGATGCTTCGCATCGCCGGGAGAACCATGAGGCCCGCGGCCATCCTTCGAGACGCGCGCAAGCGCGCTCCTCGGGATGAGGCGGTGTTATTTTGTTAACTTGGCCGGCCACACCATGCTCACTCTTTATTTCGCCCCTGGCTCAAGCTCGATGGCCGTGCATATCGCGCTGCATGAGATCGGCGTGCCGTTCGAAGCAAGACCGATGTCGTTCAATAACGATGACCTGCGCTCGCCCGATTACCTCAGGCTCAATCCGGAAGGCAAGGTGCCCACGCTCGTCATCGACGGGCGTCCGCTCACCGAAGTCGCGGCGATCCTTTATTATCTTGCCAAGCGCTTTCCGGATGCCGGGCTATTGCCGCGCGACGATGTCGAAGCCGACGCGCAGGCGCTGTCGTGGATGTCGTTTGCCGCCTCCACGCTGCATCCGGCGCGCCGGCACGGACTGGACCATGCCAGGGAGGTCTGGGGAATCGCCGACCGGCGATTGGGCAGCGGCTGGGCGATCGGCCGTTATTCGATCGCCGACATCCATCTGTTTCGGCTGTATTGGCGGTTCGCCAATTCCTTAAAGCCCGCGCCGCAGGAATTTCCCAATCTGACCGCGCATTACGCGCGCATGATGGCGCGGCCCGCGGTGCAGCGCACGATCGCTGTTGAAGCGGCGATTGGATATGAATTGCCTGCGTGAACAGCACCGGCCGTCATACCCCGCGCAAGCGGGGTACCCAGTACGCCGCGTCCTCTCGATTCTGTCGCAAGTGCTCTGGAATACTGGATCACCCGCTTTCGCGGGTGATGACATGTGTTTCGTTTCAAACGGGTGACAAAATTCCGTTTAAAACTTTGTAAGCGATGAAATTGGCGCCGACATCGCGTCTAGTGATGCCTGCATCAGTAACACGCGAGCCTGCGCATGACCGTCACCGATATTCCCGAAGGTTTTGAGCCCCACTTCCGGAAGAGCCCGCTCACCGACCCCTGGGAGCCGCTCTATTCGAAGCGCACCGACGGGGCCGTTGTCATCGGACTGCGACTGGCAAAGCCGCATACCAATGGCCGCGGGCTCATTCACGGCGGACTGATCGCAGCCCTTGCCGACAATGCGATGGGCCATAGCTGCGCACATGTCATGGGTGGCGTGTCCTCGCTGGTGACGATCGGTCTTGCGGTCGATTTCATCGGCACCGCGCAGGTCGGACAATGGCTCGCGGTCGAGACCGAGGTGATCAAGACCGGCAGCACGATTTGCTTCGCGCAGAGTTTTATCAGGGCCGACGACGTCGCTATCGCGCGCGCCAATGCGACGTTCCGCGTGGTGCCGAAGTAGGAGTAGGCGCTGAGCTTGATTCGATGCGTGATTTTCCCGCCGTCATGCCCGGCCTTGTGCCGGGCATCCACGTCTTTGGTGCCGCTCGACCAAAAAAGGACGTGGATGGCCGGGACGAGCCCGGCCATGACGACTGTTTGGTTTCCGCCTCAGTTACCGAAATGCCAGTCGCTGATCTCGGTCACGAGGTCGATGAAAGTCCGCACCTTGGCCGACAACAGCCGCGAGGTCGGATAGACAATGTGGATCGGCAATGCCGGCGCTTCGAATTTTGCCAATATGATCTTGAGCCGGCCTTTCTTGATCGCGTCCGCGGCCTGATAGGCCAGCACCCGCGTCAGGCCGCCGTCCTGTTCGGCATACTGGATCGCGGCGTCGGCGCTGTTGGTGGTAAAGCGCGGCGTGTAGTTGACGCGAAACTCGTGTCCGTCCTTGACGAACCGCCAGTCCGCGGTGACGGCGGTCGCGCCGAACTGGATCGTGTCGTGCGAAGCGGTCGCCTCCGGCGTCTTTGGTTCACCGCGCTGTTCGAGATAACCGGGCGAAGCCACCACGATCCGCCGCATCTCGCCGACGTGGCGCGCGACCAGCGTGGAATCGGCGAGGTGGCCGATCCGGACCGCGAGATCGACGCCGTCTTCCACCAGATTGATCATGCGGTCCGCCAGCCGCAGTTCGCCCGACACCTCGGGATAGCGCTTCAGGTACGCCGTCATGACCGGACTGACGTGAAGGCGGCCGAACCCGATCGGCGCCGACACCACCAGCCGCCCGCTCGGCCGGGTGCGTTCGCCCTCAGTCGCGGCTTCGGCTTCCTCGACATCGCTGAGAATGCGGCGGGCGCGCTCCAGATAGCGCGCACCGACATCGGTCAGCGTCACCGACCGCGTGGTCCGCTGCAGCAGCCGCGCGCCGAGTCGTTCCTCCAGCGCCGCGATCAGCCGCGTCACGCCCGATGGCGACAGCCCGAGTTTGCGCGCCGCCGGCGCAAAACCCTGGAGGTCGGCCACCGCGACAAAGGCCTGCATGGCATCGATGCGATCCATGGCATTATTTCATATATTGCAATGGTGAAGTGTCAATATCGATAATTGTTTCCAGAATGGAAAAAGATCATGTTGTGGGCGTGGGGAGCAGGTGCTCGCCCGAGAGAACCAACAAAGGAACAAAACCATGTCCCGCCTTCCCACCCCCGCCTCGATCGAAACCTCCCCGGCGGCGGCACAGCCGCTGCTTCAGGCGGTCAAAAAGCAGCTCGGCGTCGTGCCGAACCTGTTCCGCCTGGTCGGCAACAGTCCAGCCGCGCTCGAAGGATATCTCGGGCTGAATGGCGCACTTGCCAAGGGTGCACTGGAAGCCCCGACCCGCGAGCGAATTGCGCTTGCGGTCGCCGAGGTCAACGGATGCGATTATTGCCTTTCGGCGCATTCCTATCTCGGAAAGAATCTCGCGAAACTCACAGACGCTGAAATCGCAGCCAATCGAAATGGCGGTTCGAGCGATTCCAAGGCCGACGCCGCGGTCCGCTTCGCCGTCAAGCTCGTCAACGCACGCGGCCACGTCTCTGACGCCGACATCAAGGCGGTCAAGGACGCAGGTTATACCGACGGGCAGGTCATCGAGATCGTGTTGCATGTCGCGCTGAACACGCTGACTAACTACGTCAACGAAGTAGCGAAGACCGAGATCGACTTCCCGGTGGTGAAAGCCCTGGCCGCATGAGGGCCACGCGTGCGGGGCGCCTGCTTACGCGGTGCGCCGCACGTGTCGTACTGAGCGCAGATCGAAGGAGACTCGAATGTCAGACACTCACACCTATTCCAGCAATGTCGCGTTCACCCCGGCGGTGAAAGCGATCCAGACCCGCAAGGGGTCGCGCGACGCCTACGCCCATGTCGAGGAGCGCGGCGGCTGGCGTACCGAGATCGACGAAAAGCTCGCCGCCTTTCTGACGGAAGCCAATAGCCTCTATTTCGCCACCGCCAGCGCCGACGGGCAGCCCTATATCCAGCATCGCGGCGGGCCGAAGGGCTTTGTCAAAATCCTCGACAAGAACACGCTGGCGTTCGCCGATTACAGCGGCAATCGGCAATACATCACCCAGGGCAATCTCACCGAAAACCCCAAGGCGCATGTTTTCCTGATGGATTACGCCCATCGCCGCCGGGTCAAGATCTGGGGCGAGGCGCGCGTGGTCGATGACGATCCGGCGCTGCTGAAATCGCTGATGCCTGCGGGTTACAAGGCGCGCGGCGAGCAGGTGATCCTGTTCAGGATTTCGGCGTGGGACACCAACTGCCCGCAGCATATCCCGCAAAAATTCGATGCCGCCGATGTGGCAGCGGCGCTGGCCGCGCGCGATACGCGCATCGCGGAACTGGAAGCGGAGGTAGCCGCATTGAAGAGGCAGCCCGTGGCGGCGCTTTAGTCTTTTGTCTTGACGCGTTTTCTTCACGCGAACCGGCATCCACCCCGGATCAAGTCCGGGGCAGGCTTTCGCTTGAAAACGCTCTGGGCTTCAGGCGGCCTGCCGCAGCGGTGTCCAGGCAAATTCCGGATAGTACTGAAGCATCATCCGGTCGACATAGGCGGTAAGATTCTGGAATTCCTCGGTGCGCTGGCGTAGTGGCGATTCGAAGAACGGCGTCAGGATTCCGGCAAGGGTGGCAAATGCGGTGGCATCGGTGCCGCAGGGCGCATCGCCCATCAGATAGCGGCTTGTCGCCAAGCTGGACCGACAGCGCAAACAACGAGCGGGCCGCAAGATCGATGTCCTCGTCCGGGGCGTGGCGGCCAAGCCCGCTCAACAGGTAATTTTCGGCGACACGGAATTGCGCGTCTTCGCGAAGCTTTTCGCGCTGGTGTTCCGGCGCGCCATCGAAGAAATGCGAAGGCCCCTTCTCGAAATTCTGCGGATCGACCCAGCGCGCCCCGATCAGCGCCCAATAGAGGTGGTGTTCGATCATCCGCTCGAACGCCCAGGCCTGGGCGCGCGCCTGCAGACTGAGCGGCGCGTCGAAATCGAAACCGTATTTGCCTTCGATATGCGCGCGAATGAAGGTCGAAATCGGCGACGCTCTCGGCGTCGTCGACGATATACGGCAGTTGACCCTTGGGCGAAGAGGGCGGCCTCGCCTTCTCCTTGCGATAGGTGAGGCCTGCCATCTTGAGCTGGACTTCGGTCTTGGTCACGAAAGGGCTGATTTCCGGCAAGCCGAAGCCGGCACCGAAGCCATAAAGGGTAATCATGTGGGCGCTCCCGATTTCCTGAACAGGCGTTTCAGGCTAGCCATCCCCTGCTGCCACCGTGGTGTCAGCAGCGGCGACATTGTGGTCCAGAGATCGAGGCCATAGAGAATCATCATCGACAAAATCCTCATGTTTGGAGTGTTGTCCCGTTATACTGACCCCCTGCTGCCAACATGCTGTCAGCATCGGCTGGCGGTGCTCTGAAAGAGACAAAAGAGACGCGCGATGAGACGTGCCGACCGGCTGTTCCAGATCATCCAGGTGCTCCGGCGCACCCGAAAACCGCTGACGGCGGATGCGATCGCCGGCGAGCTCGAAACCTCGAAGCGGACGATCTACCGCGATATCGCGACCCTGATCGAGCAGCGCGTGCCGATCCGCGGCGAGGCCGGCATGGGCTATATTCTGGAGAAAGGATTCGACCTGCCGCCCCTGATGCTCACCCCCGATGAGATCGAGGCGGCCGTGCTCGGCGCGCAATGGGTCGCCGGCCATGCCGATGACGTTTTGTCCCGTGCCGCCCAGGACCTGATTGCGAAGATCGCCGACACCGTCCCCGAGCGGCTGAGGCCGTTCGTGCTCGAACCCGCCAGCCGCGCCCGTCCGGGCTGGCGCAGGGAACCCGACCGCATCGACATGACGCGGACCCGCGCACAGATCCACGAAGGAAAGAAGATCACGCTGCGCTATCGCGACGAACAGGGCCGCGACAGCGAACGCACGATCTGGCCGGTCGCGATCGGCTATCACGAAGCCGTGCGGATTCTGGCGGCATGGTGCGAGCTGCGCCGGGATTTTCGCAGTTTTCGAACCGACCGGGTGGTCGATGCCGTGTATCACGACGACAAATACCCGGAGCGGCGCGATCTGCTGAGGGCAAAGTGGCGAAGGAGCCTGGTATGGGAACAGCCGAGCGATACCTGAGGCGCAACCGCGCACTGAGCTGGCCGATCGCACCGTTAGGCGCTAAAGCGAGACATGCCGACAAGCGATCCAGCCGTTGAAGCGGAAAGCCCGTGCCAGGCCTGCGGCGCCTGCTGTGCCTATTCGCGGAACTGGCCGCGGTTCACCACCGAGGACGACGCGGCGCTCGATCTGATCCCGCAGGCGTTCGTCAACGAAAGACTGTCCGGCATGCGCTGCGACGGCGACCGCTGCTCGGCGTTGTCGGGCAAGATCGGGGTCAAGACCTCGTGCGCCGTTTATGCGGTGCGGCCCGAAGTGTGCCGGACCTGCATGCCCGGCGATGCCGAATGCGGCATGGCGCGGCGGAGACACGGGCTGCCGGCGCTTGCATGATTTTCTCTACGAGTCGTCCCGGCGAACGCCGGCCATTTGATTTCCACGTCGTCCCTGCGAAAGCAGGGACCCATACCGCGTGATCTATCGATGAGGCGCCGTGGTGGACGCCGTGTTAGGGCGCTTCAGCTGTGAGTGGTTACAGGACCCGTGCGTTCGCGCACGACGACGCATGCAGGTTCTACGCGACGATTGAGACAGGCCGTACGCTGGCGAACTCTTCGTCAAGCTCGTCATCGACCGGCGAGAAGGTGCTGAGCGGCTTGGTCGATAGCGTGATCGGCTTGCGGTTGCCGTAGGAAGAAGACGGTGCCGCATGCGCCGGTTCGCGCGACAGCGCGTAGAGGGTCGAGCCGACGCGGCCGCCGAACTGGATCAGGTCGCGTTCGCTGCAGCTTGCGGCAATCGAGAGCGCCAGCGAGTGCAGATGGCTTCGGCGGTAACAAAACAGCGCCAGCATGGCCCGCACGTCGGAAGAGACGCTTTCAACCAGTTGCGGCAGACCGCTTTCGCTGGCGCGGTACATTTCGCCAAGCAACTCATCCCGGACCGGACAGAAATCGTTCTCGAAGGCGTCGCGGCTTGAAAACATTTTCATATCTCCCCGGCCGCAGGATGCCTTGCAACTCTCTAACGAAAGGTTAACCACGGGAGCCAGTAGTGACACAGGGTGCTTGCGCGATGCGCGCGAATCGGAACGGCAGGGTTCCAACTCGCGCCCAGATCAGAGCGCATTTGCCTCGATCCAACCGGCCACCGCCTTTCCGATCGCCAGCCCGGAATCCTCCTGGATGAAATGCGAGCCCGGTACCGTGATTTCGCTCTGGTTTTTCCAGCTGCGGCAAAATTCCCTGACAGCACCAATCAGGATCGCGCCGGGCTCGGCGTTGACGAACAGTTTCGGGATGTCGCTCTCGGCCATCCATTGCGCGTAATCGGCCGTAATCTGCACCACATCGGCGGGCTCGCCAGCGATCGGAATCTGCCGTGGCCAGGTCAGGGTCGGCCAGCGGTCCTCGCGCGCGAGATAAGGCCTGCGGTATTCCGCCATCTCGGCCTCGGTCATTTTCCGCAAGACCGACCCCGGCAGGACCCGCTCGATGAACATGTTGCGGTCGAGGATCATCGCCTCGCCCTTGTCGGAGCGAAACCCCTGGAAGATCGGCACAGCCGCCGGGCTCCACTCGTCCCAGGAGGCGACCGGCCGCACGATCGCCTCCATATAGGCGATGCCGCGGACGCGATCGCGATGATGGTTGGCCCAGTCGAAGCCGAGCGCCGAGCCCCAGTCGTGCAGCACCAGCACGATGGATTGGGAAGGGCCGATCACCGCGTCGATGAAAGCCGCGAGATATTTGCGGTGGGTAACGAAGCGGTAGGTGTCGGGGCCGGGATTTGGCAATTTGGCGGAATCGCCCATGCCGATCAGATCCGGTGCGATCAGCCGGCCATAACCCTCAAGTTCGGGGATGACGTCGCGCCAAAGATAGGACGAGGTCGGATTGCCGTGCAGCAGCAGTACCGGCGGACCCTCGCCGCGTTCGTGGTAGGCCATGCGGCTATCGAGCACATCGACGGTGTTTTTTGTCAGGGGTTGTTCTGTCATTGGTTTCCTGCCTCACCGATTGAACCAACATGCCGCGCGAGCGGGCTTAGCGAAAATGGCGCAGTTTCTTTCTTACCCTCCCCTGGAGGGTAGAGTAAGGAGAGATCGCGACATCTTCTCGAGAGACCAGCAATGCCCATCACCATCTCGGATCTGCGGCAGCGGCCGGAATTTTTCGACGCGGTCGCCGACCGGATCTGGCAGGCGTGGTGGAAACCCAGGGGTCATCCGCTCGACGATGTGGCCGGCCGGCTGCGCGAAAACATCAACGACACATCGATTCCATTCGCGCTGGTCGCCCATGACGGCAAGGCGTTTCTTGGAACGACCTCGGTGATAGCCTCCGACCTTGCGGAGCGTCCGCAATTCACGCCATGGGTCGCGGCGGTCTGGGTCGAACCGTGGGCCCGCCGGCGCGGCGTCGGCGCCGCGCTGGTCAACCGCGCCACGCTGGACTGCTTCGCGCTCGGCGTCCGCCGCGCCTATTTATGCGCCCGGCCGCAGCGTTCGGGCTTTTACGAACGGCTGGGCTGGACTGCGATCGAACGGGATGTCGGGCAACACCGGCTCACCGTGTTTATCCGGAATGCAGTTCCGGAGGCCGCCGAGATCAAGCATTCCCCGACATGAAGATCGACAGGCCAAAACCGGTCAGGTGATGCAGCGACTGGTCGACGCCGATCAGCGTCCAGAACCAAGGATGGTGATTCTCCTGCGTCACGCCGAAGGTCGCAGCGCAATATCCCTTGGCGCGGTCGACGGTGATGTGAATGGCAAAATCGATCACGGCGACAAACCAGAACCGCGGCGCGACAATCAGGATCAGCGCCGTTGCAACCGCAAGGTGCACAAGACAGTGTGCCAGCAGCGGCAGCGCCCATCCGGTCTTCTGATCCTTGCCGATCGCCATCCAGGAAGTCTGCAGCACGAAATCGGCAATGACGTGCTTGAGGGTAAGCAGCAACATCCATCCGATCAGCGCACCTACCGGGACCGACGAGGACATGGGGGGAAACGACAAAGCTGACGCCCTCGGTAGGACTGACTTGGAACGGAACGATCAGGACGGGTGGCTTTGACGCCGCTTCTTCTCAATCCCGGGCAATTCGACCGGTGTGTAGATCATTTATGACACCTCCCCGGCCGGAATGCACCTGCGTGGAACTCGAAAAACGCCAGGTGTGGCCCAATGGCGATATGCCAGCGGCACCGGCGGGTCTGCCGGTAGGGTTACCAATGGGCCCGATTTGCAATCCATCCGGGGCCGGATATCATCCACGGGCTGGAAAATTACCGTTCTTTTTTAGACATTTACGATCTCGTCGGGCGATCTTCGAAAGCCGGATTGCCGGCCAAGCCCTCCGGCGACTGGTACAGGCCATGAGCGCTGAAGTCCCAACGCCGAATGCGGAAAAGCCACCCGCACGCTCGCAGGTTGTCAGAAGCAACCGCCGGCAAATGCTGCTGTTTGCCGCGCTGACATTGATCCTGACCATCGCCACGGTCTGGGGCGGCCGGATCTTGCTGAGGAATTCCGAAACGCTGATCTTCGTCGTCGGAGAGCCCAACGGCGTCGAGGCCCGCTTTGCCGCCAAGCTTGCCGCCGTGCTGAAGAACACCAGCTCGCGGCTGCACCTCAAGATCGTGCCCACCGCCGATGGCGCCAGGGCGCTGGCGCAGTTCGATCACCGGCAGGCCGATCTTGCGATACTGCGCACCGACGCAAAAGTCCCGCCGCGCGCCCGGGCGCTGGCAATCCTGGAACGCGACATCTTGCTGCTGATCAGCCCCGCCAACAAGAAGATCAAGTCGGTCGCGGAGCTGAAGAAAAAGAAGATCGCGGTGCTGGCCGAAGGCGACAATACCGCGGCCTTCGTCCGCAACATGCTGGAAATTTCGGATAGCTCCGACGCCGCCGCGCGGGTCCAGATGGCGCCGCCGAATTCGACGCTCGACAAGCTGTTTTCGACGGGAGGTTTTGGCGCCGTCGTCGCCATCGCGCACACCTCGACGATCATGAAGGACAAGCGCTACGAACAATACGCCAAGCGCGGTGGCTTCACCTTGAACGCGATCGACGAGTCGAAAGCGCTGGCGCGACGCAACCCCGGCATTTCGCAGGAAACACTGGCGACCGGGATGCTGTCGTCGGCGCCCGAAATTCCCGACGACGATCTCGATACGATCGGGCTGCAATGGCTGCTGGTCGCGCAGTCCAGAATGTCGACGACGACGGTGGGAGATTTGGCGCGCGCGATCTACGAAAACAAGGCTGCCCTGACGCTGGACGACAGCTTCGCCTCCAGGATAGAGCCGGCCGACACCGACAAGGACGCCTTCATCGTCGCCCATCAGGGCGCCGCCGAATATATCAACGACGACACCAAGTCGTTCATGGATCGCTACAGCGATCTGATGTATCTCGGCGCCGCCGCGCTCAGCGTCATCGGATCGATCTTCGCCGCCATCTATACCAACTTGACCAGGGTTGCGCCGGAGAAGGCCGGTGAGCTCGCAACCGCGATTCTCGTCATCGGCGAGAAAATCGAACACGCCCATTCGCTGGATGCGCTGGAAGCCCTGCAGGACGAACTCGAAGCGATTCTGCGCGGCGCGGTGATCGGACTGCGCGACGGCACCATTTCGACCGACGGGCTCGATACCTTCAAGCTCGGCTATGAATTCGTCCGCGACGAGATCGGCATGCGTCGCGATCATTTGAAGCGGCACGCCGGCCACGACGACAATGTGGTGATCGTCAAGACCGCGCAAAGCGCGTGAGCCCGGCGGCACTCTCGCTCTGAGTCGTCCCCGCTTTCGTTCGCGGGGACGACGTGAGTGAATCAGCCCGCCGCGGCATTGGCGCCGGCACTGAGCGCCCGCGCCCTGATCTCGGCGATGGTGCGCTTGAGCGCGGCCTGCCGCGGATCCTGCATTGCGGCGGCGCGCGCCTCGGCCACGGCGCCGGCGAGATCGGCCAGCGGCAACACACCATCGAAGGTCGGCTTGGCAAGGCCATCGATGATCGCGTGCCAGTCGGCGAGACCTTGACGATAGACGTCACCGTAACCCTGTATCATGGTCGCGGTCTGCACCATGGCGGAGGCGGCCCTGGGCTGCTTTTCAAGGCTGCGGCCGATCATGTGCAGCCAGCGTTCGACCCACATGCGCTCCTTGCCATAGCGCACCGAGAACCGCCGCCACCGCCGCAAGCCGGCCTCGATCTTCAACCGGCGGATGCCCCACCGGTTTCTTGTGCTGAAGCGGATCGAGACCGGCAGATGCATCCAGCCCAGCCATTCGAGCACATCAAGCACCGGTTCGGCGACAATAGCGGGAAGCGCGCCGATCAATTCATCGAGCCGGAATTTCCCGATGTCGTCGGCGGATCGAACCCGCGGGCCGCCGGCCGCCGTCCCATGTTCGGCAAGCTTCAACTGCGCGATCCGGATCGGATCCTCATAGCTCATCCGCAACGCCATCAGCCGCGCGATTTCGCCAAACATCGCATCATCGACGCCTGCCCGGCCGACGAAGCGCTGTAACCGGTCCACATAAAGCTGCGCGTAGCTTGAGCCCTGGTAGTCGATCAAGAGCCGGATGCCCTCGCCGACGATAGCAGTGGCGCCATCGGGCAACCCCTCGGGAAGAAATGGCGGCGTACCGCCGTCCTCGCCGATGAAATCGGCGAACAGATAGCGGAGCGAGGAAAGCACGCTTGCCACTCTGGCGGTTCCAATCGTTTATGCGGGCTTCGGGGCGGCTGCGGCGCGCGCGGTCTGCTGCGCCAGCCGCTGCTCCAGCGTTGCGATGTTCTGAAACAGCCGGGCGCTGAAGAGCCGAAGTAAGTAGAAGCCGAACGCCGGATTCTGCACGTAGAGTTCCTCGACCTTGCTGTAGCTGACGCTCAGGACGACGCCGGCTTCGACGCATTCCAGCGTCTGCGTGCGCATGTTGGACGGCGACAACATGCCGAATTCGCCGACGATCGCACCGACCGGCAGTTCGATGCCCAATTCAACCAGCCTGAACCGGCCGCTGACGATATAGAGCATCTCCTCGGCCTTCTCGTCCTTGTAGAACAGCACCTCGCCGGCGGCACATTTGCGTTCGGTCATGAACGGCTTCAGCCATTCCAGCGACAGGTCGCTGTTGACCGATTTCTTCACGTCGCGCACCAGCTGCAGCATCTGGTGTAGCCGGTACGAATTGAGCACCAGCACCACCGTCTGCACCACGATGATCAGGTAATTATGGACCGGAACCGCCATCGCGATCAGGACGATATTGGTGAGCATGCTGAAGATCCTCAACGGGATCATGGTCCGCATCGTGGTCGTCGCAACGAAGAAAACCGACGCGAACAGGGTGCCGACCGTGCTGGCGTGTTCTGTGAAATGTGAGGTGTCCATCGGAGGCCAACCAACTTTCAGGAGGTGAATGATTTTGCCCGTTCCAGCGCGCGCCGGTAATCATAAGTGCGCGCGGGAGGCTTTGATATACGGAGAAAAAGCGGCGTTTTGTCCGGGATTTCAGCCAACCCCGCCCGGAAATCCGGCTCTCGCCCGGCTTTTGCGGCGTCTTTCGAAGGCCGAACAAGCGTGCCAGGTGGTGCTGCAAATCGCGCCGAAAATGCTGCACCGCGTCCACGACAGGTGCCGTTGGCGCCCCGAAGGCCCGGTTCCAGCGCGTCGATAACGCTGTTTTCGGGCCGTCGTTGACGGCCTCCACCCACCGGGGCAGTTTGCGGACCGGTCCCGCCCTGCACGGCCGGACCAGGTGTTTTTTCAGCCCACAGGCGCCGCGCTGCGATGTCCAAGCCGATTGTTTTTCCAGTTTTGGCGCAATTTGCGGCGGCGACCGCCGGCCGCAACATGACCAAAGCCGCCTATGTCGCGATTGCGGCCGGCGTCGTCATGATGGTTCTGCTCACGGTCGACCCCGCCTATGAAGCCGCGCATCACTGGGTCGATGCGGTGCTGTGGGCTTGTCTGGCTTTCTTCGTATTCGAATGGGTGGTGCGGCTGCGCCACGCTTATCTCGCGCAACGCGGATGGGGTTACGCGTTGTCCGGCCGCGGACTGGTAGACGCCGCCGCCGCATTGGCCATTCCGCTCGCCCTCATCCTTGGCGCCAATTCCAAATCGGCGTGGCTATTGGGCGTGCTCTGGGTGCTCAAGGTGGTTCCGGGCATTCCGGGATTGCGCCAGCTGCGCCGGGTGCTGGTGGTGGAATCCGGGCCGCTCTTGAGCGTGCTGGTGATCTTCCTGATGGTGCTGTGCATCGCCTCGGTGGCGGTTTATTTTCTGGAGCGCGATGTCCAGCCGGCCACCTTCGGCAGCGTGCCGGCGGCCTTGTGGTGGGCGATCGCGACCTTGACCACGGTGGGATACGGCGACGTGGTGCCGATCACGCCGCTTGGCCGGCTGGTCGCGGCCGTGGTGATGATCTGCGGCCTCGGCGTATTCGGGCTCTGGACCGGTATTCTCGCCACCGGTTTTGCCGCCGAAACCCGCCGCGACAATTTCCTGAAAACCTGGGAATCGGTGAGCAAGGTGCCGTTCTTTGCCGCCCTTGGCCCGTCGGCGATCGCCGACGTGACCCATATGCTGCGCACCATGGACCTGCCGTCGCGCACCATGATCATCCGCAAGGGCCAGGCCGGTGACTGCATGTATTTCATCGCCTCCGGCGAGGTCGAGGTCGACCTGCCGGGCAAGAAGGTGAAGCTCGGCGAAGGCGCATTCTTCGGCGAGATGGCGCTGCTCGGCAATAATTTGCGCTCGGCCAATATCACCACCACGCGGGTGTCGCGACTGCTGGTGCTCGACCTCGTCGACTTCCGCATGCTGATGGCGCGGCATCCCGATTTGGCCGAGACCATCGATGCCGAGGCCCAGCGGCGCGCGCTGGAGAACAAATAATGCAGGGACAAGCTACCGTCGCCACTGACGCGGCAAGCGCGCCGGTGCTCGCGATCGACGGCGCGCGCGCCACCATCCGGCTCAACCGGCCGAAACATCTAAACCGGCTGCAGCCCGACGACCTCGATGCGCTGATAAAACTGTTCGACCGCATCGAGGCCGATGCCGCGATCAGGGTTCTGGTCCTGACCGGCACCGGCCGCGCGTTCAGCTCCGGATACGATCTCGGCTCGATCGGCGAGCGCGCGGGCAGCGCGCCGGAGCAGCAGACCGCGGGATCGGCGTTCGAGGTCGTCGTCAACCGGCTCGAAGACCTTGCGATGCCGACGATCTGCCGGCTCAACGGCGGCGTCTATGGCGGCTCGACCGACCTGGCGCTGGCCTGCGATTTCCGGATCGGCGTCGATACCTGCGAGATGTTCATGCCGGCGGCGCGGCTCGGGCTGCATTATTACAGCAGCGGCATCAAGCGCTACGTGTCGCGGCTCGGCGTCGATAACGCCAAGAGGCTGTTCCTGACCGCCGAGAAGATCGGCGCCGCGGAAATGCTGCGGATCGGTTATCTCATATCACCGCAGTCGTGCCGGCCGAGGCGCTGGACGAGGAGGTCGATCGGTTGGCGGCGATTCTCGCAGGCAACGCGCCGGTGGCGATGGCCGGCATGAAGCGCGCCATCAACGAATTCGCCCGCGGCCGGCTCGACGAGGAGGCGGCCGATCGGCGTCATCGCGACAGCATGCGCAGCGCCGAGATCAGGGAAGGCATCAGGGCGTTTTCGGAGAAGCGTCCGCCGAAGTTTTAGCGCTGGCCGTCGGGATTGAAGAACCGGCAGCTTCCGCGTCTACCGCTGCGCCGCAGCAGACCGCGCGATTTTTCCCCAGGGACGAACGGAATGCTGGCCCCCCGACGTTTGACGGATTGACTTAGGGTTGTCTATGTTTAGCCTGCTCGCCAAGCGAGAGGCTTGAATGCAAAGTTTGAAGTTATATTGGGGAAGGCAGACGCCAGGTTTCGTTGAAGCGTCCAAGACGACGCGCGATATCAATCGCGTGGCTCTGCCGGATATTTCGACTGTTCTTCCGCCATCCGTTCAGCCAGCGCGATCAGCTCTTCACGCTGCGCCCGGCTTTTCAATTTAAGAAAGCTTCTCATTAACCGAAGTCCAAAAACCGTCGCCTCATCGCCTTCCAACGCTGCAAATTCTGGTGGCATCGGGGTGGAATTCACTGCTGACATTGCGGATTTAGCGTTGTGACCGAACCTTCGCTCGACAGGATCATCGCCTATTTGCAATTCTGCATCGGCGATGCCAAGGCATTGCAACTCAAGATGTTGGAGCGCCTGTTGTCAATAGCATTGCTGCAAGCCCATGAAGACAAAGACGAATCCGAGAACGACGACGATCAATGACGGGGCCGCGGCGCTCCCCACTCGTTCTACTCGTCAATAAAATCGACGGTGTCCCCGATGCCGGCGCGCGTGGTGCGGTAGCTGTTGGCCTTGTGATCGCGGTCGGGATAACCGAATGAAATGCCGCACACCACCTTGCGGTCGTCGCCGATGCCGAAATGCCGGCGCACCACCTCGGAATGAAACGCCAGTGCCGCCTGCGGCACCGTGGCGATCCCCAATGCCTGCGCTGCCAGCATGAAGCTCGTAACATAGCCGCCGCAGTCGATCGCGCCATAGACGCCGAGCGCTTCGTCGGTATGCACGATGGCGACGTGCGGCGCGCCGAAGAAATTGAAATTCTCCAGCGCCTGTTTGGCGTAAGCGACTTTGTCGCCGCGGGGGATGCCGAGCGAGTTATAGAGCTGGAAGCCGCTTTCGCGCCGCCGCTCCAGATAGACGCCGCGATATTCGCGGGGAAAGGGAAAATCTCCGCTGTTCGGCTTGCCGCTGGCAGCGACCCCGTAAATCAGATCGCGAAACTTTTTGGTGGCGGTGCCCGAGGTGATCGCCAGCCGCCACGGCTGGCTGTTGCACCACGAGGCGGTTTTCTGCGCCGCCGTCAGTATCCGCTCGATGGTTGGGCGCGGCACCGGGTCGGGCCTGAAGGCACGGCAGGAAAATCGCGACGCCAGCAGGTGTTCGAGAACCTCGATCGGCGCAGTGTCGGTATTAAGGTCCATCACGTCATCGCCTCTGTTGGAGCCATGTCCCGGACGCGGTGCGGCGTCCTTCACGCCGCTCCGCAGAGCCGGGATCCACGCTTTCGGCCGGTATACGCCCCCGGATCAGCAGCGCACCACGCCGCAAGAGCGGCGCGCTGCGCAGCATCCGGGGCACGTTCCTCAGTCACCTTCCCTTGGTCGGGATCTTGTTGAACGGCACGTCCTTGTCGACCCTGATGTCGCCGGGCAGCCCCAGCACGCGCTCGGCGATGATGTTGCGCAGGATCTCGTCGGTGCCGCCGGCGATACGCGTCGACGGCGACGACATCACCATGGCCTGGAACTGCCCGGCCGCTTCGGCAGTCTCGGGATCGTTCAGCATGCCGCTCGCGCCCTGCAGATCCATCGCGTACATCGCGATGTCCTGCAGCATCGAGCCTGCGACCAGCTTGCCGATCGAGTTCTCCGGCCCCGGTCGTTCGCCCTTCGACAGCGCCGAGACCGCGCGATAACTGGTATATTTCAGGCCAGAATTCTTAACCGCCCAGTTGGCGAGCTTGGAGCGGGTGGCGCGATCGTCGATCGCAAGCCCGTCCTCGGTCATCAGATTGGCGCAGAACTCGAACAATTCGGGAAAGCCGGTCGCGAGCCGCGCGCCGATCGTCAACCGCTCGTTCATCAGCGTGGTCAGCGAGACGTTCCAGCCGTCGCCGACCGCGCCAAGCCGCTGTGAATCCGGAATGCGCAGATCGGTGAAGAACACCTCGTTGAATTCCTGCATGCCATTGGCCTGCTTGATCGGCTTGATCGAAACGCCCGGGCTTTTCATGTCGATGTAGAACATCGTCAGGCCCTTGTGCTTGGGCACATTGGGATCGGTGCGGGTGATGAGGATGCCGTAATCCGAATAATGCGCGCCCGAGGTCCAGATCTTCTGGCCGTTGATGATCCAGTGATCGCCGTCGCGCTCGGCACGGGTGCGCAAGCCGGCGACGTCGGAACCGCCGGCGGGCTCGGAGAACAGCTGGCACCAGATTTCCTGGCCGGAGGCGATCTTGGGCAGATAGCGCCGCTTGTCGGCCTCGCTGCCATAGGCCATCACCGTCGGCCCGCACATGCCTTCGCCGATCTGGAACGGGCTGGTGAGCTTGAAATAGACACCCTCTTCCTGCTGCCAGATCACGCGTTCGACCGGCGAGGCGCCACGGCCGCCATATTCCTTCGGCCAATGCAGGCAGACCCAGCCGCCATCGGCCTTCTTCTTTTGCCAGGCCTTTGCCACTTCGACGATGTCGTGCTTCTTCAGCTTGATGCGGCCGAGCGAGGATTTTGACAGCTCCGCCTCGAATTCCCTGGGCGCGTTGGCGTCGATCCATTTGCGCGCCTCGGCGCGGAACGCGGCTTCCTGCGGGGTGTCATCGAAATTCATGGCGAACCTCTCACGTTTGCGATCCGAATCAGCATCTCACCCCTCATGGTGAGGAGGCGCTCTTGCGCCGTCTCGAACCATGAGGCCGGTGGCCCATCCTTCGAGACGCCGCGCTCTGCGCGGCTCCTCAGGATGAGGTACTTCTTATCCCCGTCCCCTGGTCGGTATCTTGTTGAACGGCACGTCCTTGTCCACGCGAATGTCGCCGGGCAGTCCGAGCACGCGCTCGGCGATGATGTTGCGCATGATCTCGTCGGTGCCGCCCTCGACCCTTGTGCCGGGCGCGCGCAGCAGCATGGCCTGGAATTTACCAGTGGCTTCGGCGTCCTCGGGTCCGCTCAGCACGCCGGCCGCGCCCTGCAAATCCAGCGCATAGGCCGCGACATCCTGGATCATCGATCCTGCCACCAGCTTGCCGATCGAATTCTCCGGTCCCGGACGCTCGCCCTTCGACAGCGCCGAGATCGCGCGCATGCTGGTGTATTTCAGCCCGCTGGCCTTCACCGCCCAGTTCGCAAGCCTGGAGCGAACATTGCGATCGTCGATCGCCGGGCCATCCTCCAGCATCAGATTGCTGCAGAACTCGAACAGCTCCGGGAAGCCGGTTGAGACACCGGCGCCGATCGACATCCGCTCGTTCATCAGCGTGGTCAGCGACACGTTCCAGCCGTCATTGACGTCGCCGAGCCGCTGCGCATCCGGGATTTTCACGTCGGTGAAATAGACCTCGTTGAAGTCGGACTGGCCGTTGGCCTGCTTGATCGGCTTGACCTCGACGCCCTTGCTCTTCATGTCCAGGAAGAACATGGTGAGCCCCTTGTGCTTGGGCACATTGGGATCGGTGCGGGTGAGCAGGATGCCGTAGTCGGAATAATGCGCGCCCGAAGTCCAGATTTTCTGGCCGTTGACGATCCAGTCGTCGCCGTTCTTTTCCGCGCGCGTGCGCAGGCCGGCGACGTCGGATCCGCCCGCCGGTTCGGAGAACAGCTGGCACCAGATTTTTTCGCCGGAGGCGAGCGGCGGCAGGTATTTCCGTTTCTGATCCTCGCCGGCAAACGCCATCATGGTCGGCCCGCACATGCCGTGGCCGATGATGAACATGCCGGAGAGCTTGCCGAAGGGGCCCTCCTCCTGCTGCCAGATCACGCGCTCGATCGGGGTCGCGCCGCGGCCGCCATATTCCTTCGGCCAGTGCAGGCAGGCCCAGCCGGCGTCGGCTTTCTTCTTCTGCCAGGCTTTTGCGACCTCGAGGATATTGGCGCCCTTGAGCTGGGTGCGGCCGAGCGAGGATTTGCGCAGTTCCTCCTCATACTGCTTCGGCGCATTGGCCGCGATCCAGGCCTTGGCCTCGGCGCGGAATGCGGCTTCCTGCGGGGTGTCATCGAAGTTCATGTGCGTCGTCCTTCAAATCCCATCGTCGTCCCCGGCTTTCGCGGGGACGACACCATTTGTTGTTCACGCCGCGTTGCGCTTGCGCATGCGGTCGATCAGCGCATCTTCCCAATAAGAGAGAGACCCGAGCGACAGCGCCGTGGCGTTGGCGCGGCGGTAGTACATGTGGCAGTCGAATTCCCAGGTGAAACCCATGCCGCCATGGACCTGGATATTGTTCTTGGCGCAATGCTGGAACGCCTGCGTGGCGCTGATGCGCGCTGCGGCGGCGGCTTCCGGCAGTTCCGAGGCGTTGGTCGAGAGCGCCCAGGCGCCATAATAGCAATTCGAGCGCGCCAATGTCGCCGCGACATACATGTCGGCAAGCATATGCTTGACCGCCTGGAACGAGCCGATCGGCCGGCCGAAGGCGATGCGATCCAGCGCATAGTCGCGGCCCATTTCGAGCGCGCGGTCGGCGCCGCCGACCTGTTCGAACGCCAGCAGCACCGCGGCACGGTCGAGCACCTGCGATAGAATGCTCCAGCCTTCATTGGCGGCGCCGAGCGGCTCGGCCTTGCAATTTTTGAAGGTGAGCTCGGCCTGGCCGCGCGACGGATCGACATTGGTCAGCGCCCTGGCCTCGACGCCGCCGGCTTTCATGTCGACGAGAAACAGCGATATGTCGCTGTCACGCCCCGTTGAACCCGTGCGGGCAGCGACAATGACAAAATCGGCGATGGCGCCGTCGGGCACCGGCTTCTTGACGCCGTTGAGGCTATTGCCGGCCGCCGAAAGCTTGATCGCTTGCGGCGACGGATTGCCCTTGCCTTCGAACAGCGCCAGCGTGCCGATCGCTTCTCCTGATGCAATCAGCGGCAGCCATTTCTGCTTTTGCGCGTCGCTGCCGGCCAGCAGGATCGCTTCGGCCGCCAGATAGACGGTCGACGAGAACGGCACCGGCGCCAGCGCGCGGCCCATTTCTTCGGCGATCACACAGAGCTCGAGATGGCCCGCGCCGGCGCCGCCGAAGCTTTCCGGGATCGCCACGCCGAGAAAGCCCATCTCGGCGAGGCCCTTCCACAAAGCGCGGTCATAAGGCTCCTTGCCGTCGAGAACGGTGCGCACCGCCTTCGGCGGGCATTTTTCGGCAAGGAATTTTCGCGCTTCGTCGCGCATCTGCTTCTGTTCGTCGGAGAAATCGAAATTCATGGCGCTACTCTGTTGTGTGAGACATCTTTTCTATTGCGTCGTCCCTGCGAACGCAGGGACCCATAACCACCGGCGCGCGTTCTCCAGGGAAGTCGTTGCACACCGCACTCCAATGGAGGGTCCTCGGCGTATGGGTCCCCGCGCTCGCGGGACGACGTCGACAGGTGGGGTGTACTCTTCATTGCAGTACTATCACATCCTCTCCCGGGTGATCGGCATAGAGCCGCTCCACCAGCTGAGCGCGGCGCTCGAGGCCGGCGCGCTGGTTGATGTAGCCCTTGTCGGTGAGTTCGTTACCGTCGATCGAGGCCGGCTCGACCATCAGCATCGCGCGCGCGATCCGCATGCTGCTGGCGCCTTCGGTCGACTGGTTATGCGCCTGCAAGCCCCGCTTCAGGCAGGCCAGCACCTCAGGATGCCTGACCACATCCTCGAAGCTCGCCTCGGCATCGCCGATGAGCTGCCGGCAGGCATGCAGGTTGGGCCAGGCCAGCAATCCGACATAGGGGCGATCCTGTCCCGCGACCAGCGCGTCCTGCACCACTGGGCTCGCCGCTGCGATGGCGTCGGTGCGGAGCGAGCCGACATGAACGAAGGTGCCGGTGGTGAGCTTGAAATCCTCCACTACACGCCCGGCGAAGATTATGCCCTGCAGCGGATCGTCGGGATCGACGAACACGCCGGCATCGCCGATGCAATAGAAGCCTTCCTCGTCGAAGGCGGCCTTGGTGAGATCGGGGCGCCCAAAATAGCCGGGCGTGACGTTGACGCCGCGCAGGCGCAATTCATATTTCGCGCCGACCGGAACCATCTTCAATTCGACGCCGGGAAACGGCAGCCCGATCAGTCCGACCCGCTCGGTGTCCCAATAGGTTCCGGTCGAGGTCGGCGCGGTCTCGGTCGAACCCCAGCCGGTATAGAACACGATGCGCTCGCCGGTGGCGCGCACCGCGAGCGCCTGCATCCGCTCATAGAGATCGTCGGGCAGCCGCGCGCCGCCATAGGCCATCAGGCCGAGATTCTTGAAGAAGCTGCGGCACAGCGCATCGTCCTTTTCCATGGCCGCTGCCAGCGCGGCGTAGCCCGCGGGCACGTTGGCGTAATAGGTCGGCGAGATCTCGCGCAGGTTACGCAGCGTCTCGTCGATCATGCCCGGCATCGGCCGGCCGTCGTCGATATAGAGCGTGCCGCCTTCGGTCAGCACCGGATTGAACAGCGCGTTGCCGCCCATGGTGTGATTCCAGGGCATCCAATCCAGATACGTCGCCTGCGGCGCGTGGGGATCGCGCGGCCGCACCTGCATCATCATCGCGGCGTTGGCGCACATCATGGCTTGGGTGTTGATGACCGCCTTGGGCATCCCGGTCGAGCCCGAGGTGAACAGCAGTTTTCCCACGGTTTCCGGTGTGATCGCATCGATCGAATCCGCGACCTCCCTTGTCACCGGCGTTGCCGCCAGCTCCGCAAACGCAATGCTGTTGATGCCGTCGCAGGGGCGCGCGACATGGATGACGGTGACGCCGTCGAGATCAAGCGCCTTCAATGCCTTCTCGAAGGTCGGGCCGTCCTGCACCATCACGACCGCCGGCTTGATCAGGTCGAACAGATATTTCAGTTTGACGTGGTCATGGCTCATCAGCGAATAGGCCGGCGAAACCGGCGCCGCCGGAACCCGCGCCTGCATCGCAGCCATCGTCATCAGCGCGTGCTCGATCGAATTGCCACTGAGGATCGCGACCGGGCTGCCGGGCTTGAGCTTCAGGTTGAGAAGCGGTTGCGTCAGCGCATCCACGGTGCGCTTGGCCTCGCCATAGGACAGCTTGCGCCATTGCCGCTCAGTGCCCGCGCGCTGCGCCAGCCAGATACGGTTGGGGTGTTCATTCGCCCATTTCGCCAAGGAGGCCGGGATGTGCTTCTCGTAAGGTTTAAGCGGAATCCGCGACTTCAAAACGATGACGCCGTCCGGCCGCCGTTCGACCGCGATATCGCGCTCCAGCCATTCGATCTTGCGAAAGGCCGGCTTGGTCAAAACCGCGGCTGCATTCCCATCCATGTATCGTCTCCCAATCCTTGCGGTCTCTTACGGACCTTTTTCCTGGCTTGCTATCGCCTGATATAGACCGGCTTTCGCTTTTCGAGAAAGGCCCTGATGCCCTCGCCGAACTCTTCCGAGCGGCTGCACAACACCTGATTGCGGTCTTCCATCGCGATCACGGCCTCGATCGATCCGGCATCGACGCTCATATTGAGGCACTCCTTGGAGAGCCGCAAACCCACCGGCGACGCCGTCATCATCGCCTCGACATAAGGCGCCGCGGCAGCATCGAGTTGACCTTCTTCCACGACTTCGGAAACCAGCCCAACCGAAAGCGCGCGCTCGGCATGGATAAAACGCCCGGTGAGGATCAACTCAGACGCGACGGAGACGCCGACCAGGCGCGGCAGGAAATAGCTGGTGCCGATGTCGCAGCCGCCAAGCCCGAGCTTGATGAAGGCACAGTTCATCCGCGCGGATTTGCTGGCGATGCGAATATCGGCGGCGAGCGCCAACGCAAAACCGCCGCCGGCCGCCGCTCCCTGAATCAGCGCGATGATCGGCTGCGGGCAGCGCCGCATCAGCATCACGATGTCGGCGATCCGACGCTGCGAGTCCAGTGACTCCGTCACACCGGGTGGCTCGCGCTGCCCGGCGCGGCGCTGCATCGCATGCTTGAGATCGAGCCCGGCGCAGAACGCCTGGCCTGCGCCCTTCAGCACCACCACGCGTGTTGCACGATTGCGCTGCAGGCTCTCGAAATAGGCGTTGAGCGCGTCGATCAGCGCCGGATCGAGCGCATTGAGGCTGTCTGGGCGATTGAGCGTCACCCGGTCGACCCCGTCATCATGTTCGATCAGCAGCGGTTTTGACACGAAGCGCTCCTAGCTCATCCTCGTCCCGGCGAAAGCCGGGACCCATAACCCCCGGCCTTCGTTGTTACGAAAGGCGTTGGCCACGTTGCCTCAAAGAACCGCCGCAGAGTATGGGTCCCGGCTTTCGCCGGGACGACTCGCGGAGGGTGTACCCGCGAACAACTATCTCGGCGCCATGCGGATGGCGCCGTCGAGACGGATGGTCTCGCCGTTCAGCATCGGATTTTCCACGATGTGGACGGCGAGGTTACCGTATTCGCTAGCATCGCCGAGCCGCGCCGGATGCGGCACCTGCGCGCCGAGGCTCTTGCGGGCTTCCTCGTTCAGACCCATCAACAGCGGCGTCAGGAACAGGCCCGGCGCGATGGTGTTGACGCGGATCTTCTGGCTGGCGAGATCGCGCGCTGCCGGCAGCGTGAGGCCGACCACACCACCTTTGGAAGCCGAATAGGCGATCTGGCCGATCTGGCCTTCATAGGCCGCGACGCTGGCGGTATTGATGATGACGCCACGCTCTTCGCCGATCGGCTCGGCGGTCACGAGGCGTTCGGCAAACAGCCGCAGGCAGTTGAAGGTGCCGATCAGATTGACATTGATGATGCGCGCGAATTTCGCCAGCGGATAGACGCCATCCTTGCCGACGATGCGCTGCGATCCGCCGATGCCGGCGCAGTTCATCAACACGCGTGCGATACCATGCGCCGCCTCGGCCTTGGCGATGCCGGCCTTGACTTGCTCCTCGTCGGTGACATCGGCATGGACGGCTATGCCCTTCACTTCGGCCGCGACCTTTTCGGCGTTCTCCTTGCTCTGGTCGAGCACGGCGATCTTCGCGCCTTTGGCGGCCATGGCGCGCGCCGTGGCGGCTCCTAAGCCGGAGCCACCGCCGGTGATGAGAACGGCAACGTCTTTCAACTGCATTGTTCAGAACCTTTCCTTGGACGTTTCTCTAAGACAGGCGAATAGCGAGTAGCGAATGGAAAGAACAGACAGCCGCTACCTGCGTTCTCGTTTCTTCCTCCCTATTCGCTATTCTACTCACCATTCGCTTTTTCTTTTCTCAGCATGCCGCCGCAAATCAGCGCTTCCATGTGCCGGATGTACTGGCGGCAGACCTCGTCGGTGACGGGACCGACACCGGTAGCGCGCGACATCGCATGCCGCCCGAAAAACAGATGGTCGCAGGCGCCGATCAGGCTGGTGTAGAACAGCACCGGATCGATGTTGCGGAACTCGCCGGCCGCGATGCCCTCCGCCAGCAGGCGGCGATGGAAGTCGAGTAGCGGCGCGACAAAGAATTTCGACACCTCGTCGGCGGCTTCCGCGCTGCTTTCATGCAGCAGATAATGGATCAGCCGGTTCATATAGGGAAACTGGTAATAGGCCCGGATGATGCCTGCGATATGCAGCTTGAGTTTCGCGGTCGGCGTGATCGGCTGCGCCAGCAGATATTCGAGCTGCGCCTTCTCGGTCGCCGCATCCCGCGCCAGTAAAGCCAAAAGCAGGCCGTCCTTGTTGCCGAAGTGATACTTCACCAGGGCAGCGTTGACGCCGGACTTCTGCGCGATGTCGCTTAACGAAACCTCGATCGATGAGCGCTCGATCATCAGCTCGCTGGCCGCGACGAGCAGTTTCTCGGCGGTGGTGTTTCGCACAGACGAAGGCCTGGCCGGTACGCTCGTAGTCAACTCTGATGCCATGACCTGCCCGTCGGGAAATCCGCGGGCCGCAGATAACCCGATGCCGGACCCGCACTCAAGAGTTAATTGATCGATTGACTAAATCCCTCGGCATCCCTTAAATCCGCCCCCATCATTCCAGCGACATCCATAACAATCAGGGAGAACAGAGATGGCCGAGGCTTATATCGTCGCCGCCGCACGCACCGCAGGCGGCCGCAAGGGAGGACGCCTTGCCGGCTGGCATCCGGCGGATCTCGCCGCTTCCGTGCTGGATGCGCTGGTTGAACGTTCGGGTGCTGCTCCCGACCAGATCGAAGACGTCATCATGGGCTGCGTGATGCAGGCCGGCGAGCAATCCAACAACATCGCGCGCAACGCCATCATGGCCTCAAAGCTGCCGGAAAGCGTGCCCGGCACCTCGATCGACCGGCAATGCGGCTCGTCGCAGCAGGCGCTGCATTTCGCGGCGCAAGCGGTGATGTCGGGGACTATGGATTGCGTCATCGCCGCCGGCGTCGAATCGATGACGCGGGTGCCGATGGGTACTCCGAGCGTCCTCGCCGCAAAAGCAGGACTTGGCACCTACAAGAGCCCGGGCATCGAGAAGCACTACCCGAACATCGTGTTCAGCCAGTTCACCGGCGCGGAAATGATGGCGGAAAAATACGGTCTCTCGAGGAATGAGCTCGACGAGTATTCCTATAACAGCCACCAGCGCGCGATTGCCGCGACCCAGGGCGGCAAGTTCAAGGACGAGATCATTCCGCTGCCTATCACCCGCGCCGATGGCTCGACCGATACCCACGCCGTCGACGAAGGCATCCGCTTCGACGTCAGCCTCGACGGCATCAAGGGCGTCAAGCTGATCGCGGAAAACGGCAAGCTCACCGCCGCCAGTTCCAGCCAGATCTGCGATGGCGCCTCCGGCGTGGTGGTGGTCAACGAGCGCGGCCTGAAATCGCTCGGCGTCAAGCCGATGGCCCGGATCCATCACATGACGATGATGGGCGGCGATCCCGTGATCATGCTGGACGCGCCGCTGCATGCGACCGGGCGCGCGCTGAAGAAGGCTGGCATGTCGATCGACGACATCGACCTGTTCGAGGTCAACGAGGCCTTTGCCTCGGTGCCCACCGCATGGCTGAAGACCACGGGCGCGGACCCCGCGCGGCTCAACGTCAACGGCGGCGCAATCGCGCTCGGCCATCCCCTTGGCGGCTCCGGCACCAAGCTGATGACCACGCTGATCAACGCGCTGAAGCAGCGCAACAAGCGCTACGGATTGCAGACCATGTGCGAGGGCGGCGGCATGGCCAATGTGACGATCGTGGAGAGACTGTAAGCGTCTCAACGAAACTGGTGTCGTCCCGGCCTTGAGCCGGGACCCATAGCCACAAATATTCGTGGTTGCGCGCAGCCGGGGCTCCAGCTCGGACCATACATATTGCGTGACCGGGACGACGTGAGGAAAGGACCACGCGGCCTATGACCACGACCGCCCTCCCCGACATCCCGTTGCCAGCCGGCATCCGTTCTCGCTTCGTCGACGATATCAACGGCCTGCGCATGCATGTGCTGGAAGCAGGCTTCGAGACAAGGGGCCGGCCTTGCGTGCTGCTGCTGCACGGCTTTCCCGAACTCGCCTTTAGCTGGCGCAAGGTGATGCCGGCGCTGGCGGAGGCGGGTTATCACGTGATAGCGCCTGACCAGCGCGGCTATGGCCGTACCACCGGCTGGAATGCCGACTATGACGGCGATCTCAATTCGTTCCGGCTACTCAATCTGGTGCGCGATGCGCTCGGGCTGGTGTCGGCATTCGGTTATCGCGCGGTCGACGCCGTCATCGGACATGATTTCGGCAGTCCGGTCGCGGCCTGGTGCGCGCTGGTGCGGCCGGACGTGTTCCGATCGGTGGCGCTGATGAGCGCGCCGTTCGCGGGCCCGCCGCCGTTGGCATTCGATACCGCCGATAAACCGCCGAAGCCGAAGCGTGACGATCCCGTGCACCGCGAGCTGGCGGCGCTGCCGCGGCCGCGCAAGCATTATCAATGGTACTACTCGACGCGCGAAGCGAATGCCGACATGCTGCAGGCGCCGCAGGGCGTGCATGATTTCCTGCGCGCCTATTACCATCACAAGAGCGCGGACTGGAAAGACAACCAGCCCTATCCGCTGCAATCGTGGTCCGCGAGCGAACTCGCGAAACTGCCGACCTACTACGTGATGGACCTCGCCAGCAACATGGCCGAGACGGTGGCGGAGGAAATGCCGTCGGCAGAGACGATCGCCGCCAACCAATGGCTGCCCGACCGCGAGCTTGCCTTCTACAGCGCCGAATATGCCCGCACCGGATTCCAGGGCGGCTTGCAATGGTACCGCTGCGGCACTTCGGGCGCGTTCACCGCCGAACTCGAAACCTGGTCGGGCCGCAGCATCGACGTGCCCTCCTGCTTCATCTCGGGCCGGCAGGATTGGGGCACTTACCAGCGCCCTGGCGTCTTTGAGGCGATGCAGACAAGCGCTTGCACCCGCATGCTCGGCGTTCATCTGGTGGACGGCGCCGGCCACTGGGTGCAGCAGGAGCAGCCGAAGCAGGTTACTCGCCTGCTGCTGCAATTCCTCAAGCAGGCCGCGGCACGCGCTGCCTAGAGCATGATCGGTTCTGATTGAATCAAAACCGAAGCTCTAGATTTTTTTTTGACGCGTTTTCTTCACGCGAACCGGTATCCACTTCGCTCGAAAACGCTCTAATAGCCCGTTATCAGGGCTGAGATCGACGCAAGATCGCAGCGGCGGAACAATTCTCCATTCGGTCGGAAAAATCAGGGCATACGGTCGGTGAGTTTGACCCGACCCGGTCGAACCTCTATATCTTTTAGAACCATTCTAAGTCGATTTGGAACGTTCTGATGAAGAATTTTGCCGATTTGACCGAGCGCGAAGTGCTGGCGGTCGCGATCTCCTCGGAAGAGGAAGACAGCCGCATCTACATGACCTTCGCCGAAGACCTCGCGGAGCGTTATCCGGAATCGGCAAAGCTGTTCGAGGAAATGGCCGAGGAGGAAAAAGGCCATCGCCACATGCTGCTGGAAATGTACGAGCAGCGCTTCGGCAAGAACCTGCCTCCGATTCGGAGGGACAATGTCAGGGGATTTCTGCGCCGCCGCCCGATCTGGCTGACGAAGAATCTGTCGCTCGACACCATCCGCAAGGAAGTCGGCACGATGGAGTTCGAAGCCGAGCGATTCTATATCAAGGCCGCCGAACAAACCCAGGATGTCGGCGTGCGCCGGCTGCTTGGCGATCTTGCGGAAGCGGAAAAAGGCCACGAGAAGATCGCGGCCAAGCTCACCGACAAGATCCTGAGCCCGAACGTGCGCGCGGCTGAGGAGAAGACGCGCCGGCGCGTGTTCGTGCTGCAATATGTGCAGCCGGGTCTGGCCGGATTGATGGACGGCTCGGTGTCGACGCTGGCGCCGCTGTTCGCCGCCGCTTTTGCGACGCATCAGAACTGGCAGACTTTCCTGGTGGGACTTGCCGCCTCGATCGGCGCCGGCATCAGCATGGGTTTTGCCGAGGCGTTGTCCGACGATGGATCGTTGACCGGCCGCGGTTCGCCCTGGCTGCGCGGAGCGGCCAGCGGCGTGATGACGGCGCTCGGCGGTCTCGGCCACACGATGCCCTATCTGGTTCCCGACTCCTGGCATAATGCGTTCTGGATCGCGACCGGGATTGCCGGCGTCGTGGTGTTCTTCGAGCTTTGGGCGATCGCCTATATTCGCGCGCGTTATATGGACACGCCGTTCCTGCAGGCGGTGTTCCAGATCGTGCTCGGCGGCGTCATCGTGCTCGCGGTCGGCATTCTCATCGGAGCGGCGTAGAAAGCTTTGCGGCGATGACGAAACGCTGTTTCAGGCAGGCCTCCTGGCGCCACCTCCATCTGCTGTGCGGCGCCGCGCTATGGCTGATGCTGGGACAGCCGGCACAGGCCACCGACGAGATCCAGGTCTACAATGCCGGCATCGCCGCCGTCGGCCAGTTCACGATCCAGCAGCACCTCAACTATATCCCGCTCGGGCTCAAGGACCCGCCATTTCCCGGCGGCCTCGTCTCCAATCACAGCATCAACGGCACGCCGGAATTTGCCTATGGCGTGACCGACTGGTGGGAAGTCGGGCTCTATCTGCCGTTCGCGATCCAGGACCGGCAATTCCTGTCGGACGCCTTCAAGCTGCGAACCCTGTTCGTCTCACCCCATGCCGAGCAGCGCGACTTTTTCTATGGCGTCAATTTCGAGTTCAGCAACACCACGCCGAAATTCTCGCAATCAAGGTTCGCGCTGGAGATACGACCCATTATCGGCGTCCGTAACGCGGACTATGAATTCATCGTCAACCCGATCGTGGACATCAGCTTCGGAAAATTTGGCGAGGCGGACTTTGCGCCCGCCGCGCGACTGGCCCGAAAGCTCGGGCCCGATCTGTTCATAGGCCTCGAATATTATTCCGACTTTGGCGAGATCGGGAACTTCGCCAAGCTGGCCGATCAGCAACACACGCTGTTTGCCGTCACGGATTTCAAGGCGGGCGTCTTTGACGTGAACTTCGGCGTCGGTTACGGATTGACGCCGGGGTCCGATCGTTTCGTCGTCAAGACGATCGTGGGATATGCGTTCCCGGTACCGGGAGGCAATCCCGGTGAACGCGCCACCGCTTCCGGGCCCGTCAATCCGATGGCGCACTCCACCGCGCGGCTCCAGCAACCCTGACCAAACGTCCGCACGCCGGCGGCGCAATTCAACCTCTCTCGAAGGAAGCTCATGACCGATCGTTTGCAATATGGCACTACCGCGAAGGTGTTTCACTGGCTCATGGCGGCGCTGCTGCTCGTGCAATATCCGGTCGGCTGGCTGATGCCGGACATTCATCGGGGCATGACACCCGGCGCCGCCATGTCCTTCCACGTTTCGGTCGGCTTCACCATTCTGATACTGATCGTTCTCCGGTTGGCGTGGCGGCTCACCCACCCGGTTGCGCCCGAAAGCTCGCTTTCCCCCTGGCAGCGGCGATCCTCGGAAGCCGCGCACTGGCTGCTCTATGCGCTGGTACTGGCGACGACCTTCACCGGATGGCTTTTCGCCTCGTTCCGCGGCTGGTCGCTGTCGCTCTATTTCCTGCTGCCGATGCCGATGCTGGCTGCGGACAATGCCGCGGCCGGCAAAGCGATCGACGGCCTGCATCAGGCGATGGAGTGGTCGCTGCTGGTGGTGATCGGCATCCACGTCGCAGCCGCACTCGCCCACATCTACCTCTACCGCGACCGCATCATGCAGCGGATGCTGGCGGGATAGGCGGCCGCTCGCAGCAATGACTGTCAAGCGGCCGTCGGCAGAACGGAACATCATCTGATTTCATCGGAAACGAGAAGCGGGAGTACGCCTTGGCCAAATCGCAATGGAGTTTCAAGAGCGCGGTCGAATTATCGGCAGCGCTTGCGGCAAAGAAGGTCTCCGCGGTCGAATTGGCGCAGGACGCGATCGACCGCATCGAGCGCCATGACGGCAAGATCAATGCGATCTGCGTGCGCGATTTCGCCCGCGGCCTCGAAGCCGCCCGCGCCGCCGACATCGCCCGCGCGCGCGGTGAAACCGGGCCGTTGCTCGGCATCCCCTTGACGGTGAAGGAATCCTACAATGTCGCCGGACTGCCCACGACATGGGGCTTTCCGGAGCAGAAGGATTTTGTCCCGCCGGAGGACGCGCTGTCGATCTCCCGCGTCAAGCAAGTCGGCGCCGTGATCCTCGGCAAGACCAACGTGCCGGTCGGGCTCGCCGACTGGCAGAGCTACAACGAGATCTACGGCACCACCAACAATCCGTTCGATCTCGGCCGCACGCCCGGCGGCTCCTCCGGCGGATCGGCGGCGGCCCTGGCGGCGGGTTACGGGGCGCTCTCGCTCGGCTCCGATATCGGCGGTTCGCTGCGCGTGCCGGCATTTCATTGTGGGGTCTATGCGCACAAGCCGACCTTTGCGCTGGTACCGCCGCGCGGCCATACGGCGCCGCCGTTCCCGCCGCTGCCGCTCGATCGCGACATGGCTGTGATCGGCCCGATGGCGCGGTCGGCGGCCGATCTTTCATTGCTGCTCGACGTCATCGCGGGACCCGATCCGCTGGAAGCCGGTGTCGGGTACAGGCTTGCGCTGCCGCCGCCGCGTCACAATGAGCTCAAGAGCTATCGCGTGCTGGTGATCGACAGCGATCCGATTCTGCCGGCGAACACGGAGATACGCGACGCGATCGGGAAGCTGGCCGATGCCCTTGCCAAATCGGGGGCGAGCGTCACGCGGCAAAGTCCGCTGTTGCCCGACTTCGCGCAGTCATCGCGGCTCTATATGCGGCTGCTGATGTCGTTTCTCGGGGCGTTTTTTGCACCGGAAACGATCGCGGACGCCCAGGCCCGCGCCGCAAAGCTTGCGCCCGACGACAACAGTTTGGCCGCCGAGCGCCTGCGCGGCGTGACGCTCAGTCACCGCGCCTGGGTGCTTGACGACAGCGCCCGCGCGCGCCTGCGCGCGCAGTGGCGCGAGCTGTTCCGGAGTTTCGATGCGGTGATCTGCCCTGTGATGCCGACGCCGGCCTATCCGCACGATCATGCGCCGGATCAGGCAACGCGCCGCATCAACATCGACGGCAAGGACTTCGTCTATCCCGATCAGTTCGCGTGGCCCGGTATCGCCACGTTGCCCGGCCTGCCGGCAACGGCGATCCCGATCGGCCTGTCGCCGGAAGGATTGCCGATCGGCGTGCAGATCGTAGGCCCTTGGCTGGAAGACCGTACGCCGCTAAAACTGGCCGAGCTGATCGAGCGCGAATTCGAGGGTTTTGTGCCGCCGCCGATGTTCGATGATTAGACCGCTCGTCATTCCGGGGCGCTAGTAAAACTCGCGAACCCGGAATGACAAAGGGGAGAGAAACGATGCGAAATGAGCTCGCCGAACTGACGAGTCTGAACAGCGATTATGTCAATTCCGTCCAGAATTCCGATGTGAAACGCTTCGACGAAATTCTCGCCGACGATTTCTATTGCTCCAATGCCGACAAGTCGCTGGTCGACCGCGCCGGGTTTCTCAAGCAGACCGCGATACCGGCAGCGATCAAAAATCTCGAAGCCCATGACGTCAAGATCCGCCTGATGGGCGATTTTGCCATCATTCACGCCCGCACGAGTTACACGACGCCGGACGGCCAACAGGCCTCGGGCCGATACACCGACTGCTGGGCGCGGCAAAACGGCCGCTGGCTCGCGGTATCGGCGCATGTTTCGCGGTGACGAGAATTGTGCATTTGCGTCGTCCCGGCAAAAGCCGGGACGACTTTAGTTATCAAACACGATAACGCTGCGCACGGTCTTGCCGGCCTTCATCGCGGCAAAGCCTTCGTTGATCTCCGACAGTTTCAATTTCGCCGAGATCCAGTCCTCCAGATGCAGGCGCCCGCGCATGTAGAACTCCACCAGCCGCGGCATGTCGACCCGGAAATGGTTGGAGCCCATCGACGAGCCCTGGATCTTGCGCTCGCGCAGGAAGTCAAAACCGTGCAGCTCGATCTTCTGGCCGAACGGAATCATGCCGACGATGGTCGTGGTGCCGCCGGGCGCCAGCATCGCAAAGGCCTGCTCGGCGGTCTCCTTGCGGCCCAGCACCTCGAACGAGTGATGCACGCCGCCGCCGGTGAGATCGCGCACCTGCTGCACCACGTCGCCGTTCCTGGGATCGACGATGTCGGTGGCGCCCAGCTTGGTCGCGAGCTGCAATTTCGCCGGATTGGTGTCGACCGCGATGATGCGGCCGGCGCCCGCGATTTGCGCGCCGTTGATCGCGGCCATGCCGACGCCGCCGCAGCCGATCACCACCACGCTCTCGCCGGGCGCCACCTTGGCGGTGTTCACCACCGCGCCGTAACCGGTGATGACGCCGCAGCCGATCAAGGCGGCGAGATCCAGCGGCATGTCCTTGCGGATTTTGACGATGGCGTTCTCGTGCACCAGCATCTGTTCGGCAAAGGACGACAGGTTGAGAAACTGATTGAGCTTTTCCGGGCGCGCCCATGACAGCCGGTTGGATACGCCCGGCAGCATTTTTACGGTAGTGTCGGTGCACAGCACCGGCCGGCCCGTCGTGCAGTTGTCGCAGGTGCCGCAGAATACCGACAGACAGGTCACCACGTGGTCGCCGGGTTTTACATAGGTGACGTCGGAGCCGACCTGTTCGACAACGCCAGCGGATTCGTGACCGAGCACCGCGGGCAGCGGATGCGGATAGAGGCCTTCCATGAAGTGCAGATCGGAGTGGCAAAGGCCGGCGACGGAAGTGCGGATCAGAACCTCGCGGGGCCCGGGCTTTTGCAGGCTGACGTCCTCGATCACCAGCGGCTTGTTGACTTCATGCAGGACGGCGGCCTTCATCGAATACTCCCTGGATTTTGCGCGTTTCTTGAAACTAGGCTGCTAGCGGAAGCGAACCTACGCTGCCGCAAGCAATTCGCCAACCTCGGCCAGGCCTATGTCGCGATCGCCGAGCAGATGGTCGGTGATGGCGCGCTGCACCGAATTTTCCGTGAGCCGGAACGGATCGCTCGCCGGTAACCTGTGATCGATCACCATGCGCGACAGCAACAGCCTTCGGGCATCGCCGCGCATCGCGTGGATACGCCCGCCCTCCCAGGCCAGCGCGACCGCGCTGGCGACATGATAAAGCAGGCTGGTGGCGCGCCGCGCCTCGGCCTCGTTGTCCATACGCGATGCGACCTCGCGGGCAAAACCGACGGCGCGGCCAGTAAGCTCGCGCAAGCGATTGCGCCAGGCTTGCGGCACATTGGCGCTGTCGTCGAGGCGCGCGTGCAGATCGGCGGCAAGCGCGGCATCGGCGCCGTGACGGCCGACCGCGCGTTTTAACGCATCGATCGCGACGATGTTGCCGGTGCCTTCCCAGATCGAGCCGAGATGGGCGTCGCGCAACAGCCGCGCTGTGGCGAATTCCTCGATGTAGCCGATGCCGCCGCGCATCTCCAGCGCGTCGCCGCAGACCTTGCGCGCATCGCGGGTGGCGCGGAATTTCAGGGTCGGCGTCAGGATTCGAAGCAGCGCCGCGGCATCCTGGCTGCCGGCCTCGGCGCGATCGAGCGCGTCGGCGGTGAGAAAACTCATCGACAGCGCCTGCTCGGTTGCGAGCATGATCTTCATCAATTGCCGCCGCGCCAGCGGCAAATCGATGATGCGGCTTCCGAACACCACGCGATTCCGCGCCACCGTCATGGCGTCGTGATGCGCGCGACGCATCAGCGCGGTGGATTTGACGCCGTTGGAGAGCCGCGACGAATTGACCATTTCAGCCATCTGCACGAAGCCGCGATCGAGTTTCCCGACCGCATAGGCAATCGCGCCTTCCAGCTTGATCTCGCCCGAGGCCATCGAGCGGGTGCCGAGCTTGTCCTTCAAGCGAACGATCCGGTAGTGATTGGGCGAGCCATCATCGAGCCGCCGCGGCATCAGGAACAGGCCGACGCCGCGGGTGCCGCCTTCAGCACCTTCCGGCCGCGCCAGCAACATGACGACCTCGGCGTCCGCGTTGGAACAGAACCACTTCTCTCCCGACAGCCGCCAGTGATCGCCTTCCTGCACCGCCGTTGACGTCAGCGTGCCGACGTCGGAGCCGCCTTCCTTCTCCGTCATGAACTGGCCGCCCTGCGTCAGACGGCTCATGTCGGTTTGCGTGAGGCCGTCGAGATATTTCGCCTTCAGCGCCTCGCTGCCGAATTTCGCCAACAGCTTGGCGCAGCCGTCGGTGACATTGATCGGGCAACCCAGCCCGAACTCGGCCTGATTGAACAGGAACGTGAAGGCGTGCTTGGCCACGACAGGATAGGGCTGCGGCCAGCCCATGATGCCCTTGCGCAGCGACATCGCGTGGATGCCGAATTCGCCGAACGCGGCCCGCTCCAGCTCGCGATAGGCCGGATGATACTCGATCCACTGCGCGTCGCGCCCGAAGCGGTCGCGCTGATGCAGCACCGGCACGTGGCGGTCGGCCAGCCGCGCGCATTCGTCGAGGTGACCGCCGGCGAGCGCGCCGAGGCGGTCGAGATGCGGCTCGATATGACGAAACAGCGCTTCGGGAAGATGGATGCGCAGCAGATCGCTCAGCGCCGGATCGGCGCGGTAGAAATTCATTCCGGAGGTATCCGGCGCGAGCAACCCCGGTCGGTCGGCGGATGTCACATCGTTGTGCCTGGCTAGCTGGTGCATTGGCAACCCTTGTTCGTTCCGCGCCCTGTGTTTCAGACGGTTGTTTTAGATGATATAGATCATGTCAGAGATAGAGCAGGCGATAGAGCCGTCAAGAAAAACAACATCAGAGGAAACACCATGGCAGACAGCTATCGCATCTTCGGCGCCGAGATGTCGCCCTACTCGGTCAAGGTGCGCTCCTATTTTCGCTACAAAGCCATCCCGCATCAATGGGTTTTGCGCAATGCGGCAAGCCAGGCGGAATACGAGAAATACGCCAGGATGCCGATCATTCCGCTGGTGGTTACGCCTGACGGCAAGGGCATCCAAGAACTCCACGCCGATCATCGACGCGATGGAGAAGCTTTACCCCGAACCGTCGATCCATCCCGAAGACCCCGTCGCCAACTTCGTTTCCGCACTGGTCGAAGAATTCGGCGACGAGTGGGGCAATAAATGGATGTTTCATTACCGCTGGGCGCGCGACGTCGACCAG
The DNA here is from genome assembly GCA_963778925.1 of uncultured Alphaproteobacteria bacterium. Taxonomy (GTDB): domain Bacteria; phylum Pseudomonadota; class Alphaproteobacteria; order Rhizobiales; family Xanthobacteraceae; genus Bradyrhizobium. Next base: position 234,375 of record CAVZWE010000008.1, read on the forward strand.
ATCAGTTCGGCGGGGCGGATCGCGCGGATGCGCGGCCCCGACGCCAGTGAAGAAAAGCACGCCGCGTTCGCCGGCCAGGTCCGCGCCCGCATGGTGGATCGGGTGTGGTTCGTCGGCTCCAACGAAGTGACCGCGCCGCAGATCGAGGCCGGCTTTCTCGATATGCTGGGATTGCTGGATGCCCATCTTGCCACGCGGCCTTATCTGTTCGGCGGCCGGCCCGCCTTCGCTGACTTTGGTCTGTGGGCGCAGATCTACGAAATGTGGACCGATCCGACCGCCGGCGCCATTATCGGCAGCGGCGCGCCGCACGTGCTCGATTGGGTGCATCGTATGCTGTGGCCGAAGGCGGAAGGCGCGTCCGAGGCGTGGTCGACGCTGGAACCGACGCTGATGCCGATCCTGCAGAGACACGTCGGACAGCAGTTCATGCCATGGACCTGCGCCAACGAGAAAGCGCTCAAGGAAGCGCAGGAAGAATTCAGCGTCACGCTTGCTGGCAAGGTCTGGACCCAGAAACCGCAGAAATATCATGCGCGGTCGCTCGGCATGCTGCGCACCAAATATGCCGATGTCGCCGACAAGGCCGCGCTCGATCCGGTGCTGGAGACCGCGGGCTGCCTCGCCGGGTTGCGCGGTTAGCAACGCCATTCCAAAAGCAGGAGAACTCCCATGGAACTACCGAAATACAAGATCGCTTTGATCGTCGGCGCCGGCGAAGGCCTGAGCGCATCGCTGGCGCGGCTATTCGCCAAACAGGGCATCCGCGTCGCGCTGGCGGCGCGCGGAATCGAAAAGCTCGGCGCGCTCTGCAATGAGACCGGCGCACGCGCTTTCGCCTGCAACGCCACCGAGCCCGACGATGTCGAGCGGTTGTTCGGCCTGGTCGAGCGCGAGATCGGTGTGCCCGATCTGGTGGTCTACAATGCCAGTGGAAGGGCACGCGGCGCGTTCGTCGATCTGGTGCCGGCAGATGTGGCGCAGGCGATCGCGGTCAGCGCATTCGGCGGCTTCCTGGTGGCGCAGCAGGCGGCCAAGCGGATGCTGCCGAACAAATACGGCGCGATCCTGTTCACCGGCGCGTCCGCCAGCGTCAAGGGCTATGCGCAATCGGCACCGTTCGCGATGGGCAAGTTCGCGCTGCGCGGCATGGCCCAGAGCATGGCGCGCGAATTGTCGCCGCAGGGCATTCACGTCGCGCATTTCGTCATCGACGGCGGCATCCGCAGCGCCGCGCGTGCGGAGCCCGCCGACCGGCCGGATTCGATGCTCGATCCCGACGCCATTGCCTTGAGCTATTGGAACGTGCTGCAACAGCCGCGCAGCGCCTGGACCTGGGAACTGGAATTGCGGCCGTGGGTGGAGAAGTTTTAGCGAGGCAGCGTCATTCCGGGGCGATGCCAACGGGTCCGCGCAAAGCGCGGCCCGATGACAGGCTCCGCATCGAACCCGGAATCTCGAGATTCCGGGTCTGGTGCTAATGCACCATCCCGGAATGACGAAGAGTGGATTGCTTCGCTACGCTCGCAATGACGATAGCGATTCAATGGGGGAATTCCGAAATGACGACCACTGAAATCGACACCGGCACCAATGAGCTACTCTGCACAATCCGCGACCGCGTGGCGATCATCACGCTGAACCGGCCGGAGGTCCGCAATGCGCTGTCCGACCATCTGACGCCGGCGCTGCGGACGATGATCAAGACCTGCGGCGAGAACGCAGACGTCGGCGCGCTATTGATCACCGGCGCCGGCACCGCCTTCTGCGCCGGCGGCAACGTCAAGGGCATGGGCGCGCACCGCGACAAGAAGAAACTGGAAATGTCCTATGACGAGAAGGTCGCGGACCTGCAGGAACGCCAGCGACTCCTGACCGGCGCACTGATCTCGGTCCGCAAGCCGACGATTGCGGCATTGCCCGGCCCCGCGGTCGGCGCGGGCCTCGCCATCGCGATGGCCTGCGACATCCGGATCGCGGCGCAATCGGCTTTCGTTTCCACCGGCTATCTGCGGGTCGGCCTGAGCGGCGACTACGGCATCGCCTGGCTATTGACGCGGCTGGTGGGCACCGCGCGGGCGCGCGAATTGATGTTTACCGCCGACAAGGTCGATGCCGAAAGATGCGCGGCGATCGGCCTTGTCAACCGCGTGGTCCCGGACGCCAGGTTTCAAGAAGAGGCGTTTGCACTGGCAAAGTCGATGGCGGAAGGGCCGACCATTGCGCTGCGCTACATGAAGGACAATCTCGACGAAGCCCTGCTGTTCGATTTCGCCACCGCCCGCGACCATGAAGCCGAGCGCCTGATCCGCACCACCATGACGGCGGATCATCGCGAGGCGGTGCAGGCTTTTATCGAGAAGCGGAAGGCGGTGTTTTCGGGGAAGTAAGGAGCTGGAGGCTCAGTTTGCCATAACCCCGTTCAGTGCCAGGCTCTGCACGGCAAGCCGCCAGCTGGCGCAAGGAATCTCCTGCGGCGCGATGTCGATATTCTTCTCGAACCGCACAAGCTTCCAGTCGTCGGGGTTGTGCGTGAAGGCGAACCCGGACTTGCGCGCCAGTGCAATCATGGCCTCGTTGGAGCGCAAGGTATCGCCGAACAATCGCCCGGAGCCGAACGCGGCGGCGCGGCATTGCAGGTTTCCGAGCAGCGCCGAACCGATGCCCTGGCCCTGCCAGCGGTCGTCGATCGACAGGCCGAACTCGAAACGATCGGTGTCCGCATGGAACGCGTAGCGGGCTTCGCCGACAATGGTCTCATGGCCGTCGACGGTCATGGTCGCGATCACGCTGAAGTTGTCGTCCTCGCCCGCATGGGTGAAATGATCGAGCAGGGTTTTCGGCAGTTCGCTCATGGCGCCGAGAAAGCGGTTGTAGCGGGAGCGGACCGTGAGCGAGCGGAAGTAGGCCTGCAGCGCGTCGGCATCACCAGGCTCGACAAAGCGCACCGTCAGCGATTTGCCGCTGCGCAGCCGTAGGATATCGGAATGTTGCCGGAGGTCGTTGAGGCGAAACGTGGCCATGGCTGGCTCCCATCAGTTTCCGAAAAGTCGCTGGCCGGCGCCCCCTTAGGGCGGCGCCGGCCATGGCGGCCATTAGGCCCGCCAGAACGGCTTTTCTGCTTCATGAGCGATGTCGCTCCAGGACAGACCGACATCGTGCAGGTCGCGATCGGTCCATTGGGCTAGTTCGCGCCGCGCCCGCACGCGCTCGCGCCAGATATGGAAGGTTTCGCTGAGCTGCGCGAAATGGCTCGAACCATGATGATTTATCATCGATTCATGTGTGAAACTGGACATTTTCATCTCCTAAAGCTAATCTGTTGTGTGCAATATCTGCGTTATTCGGGCTTTCGACAAACGACACTTTGTGCCGCATCACATGACATAAATTCATGAATTGGCCATTCCCCAAATGACCGCCCGGCTGCCCTCGCTCAACGGATTGCGTGCGTTCGAGGCCGCCGCTCGCCATCTGAGCTTCACCAATGCGGCGTCCGAGCTGAATGTCACGCAGACTGCGATCAGCCATCAGATCCGGCGGCTGGAGGAGGAGCTTGGGATCCGCCTGTTCGTCCGGCAGAACCGCGCGCTGGCGTTGACGCCGGAGGCCCGGGATTATCTCCCCGGCGTCCGCGCCGCTTTCAACGATTTGCGGCTCGCCACCGACCGGCTGCTGCGCAAGGACGACGATCACGTGCTGACGGTTTCCACGCTGGCATCGCTGGCGGCCAAGTGGCTGCTGCCGCGACTTTCCACGTTTCAGGAAGCCCATCCCGGCATCGACGTCCGCATCACCACATCGACCACCTTGGTCGATTTCAAAAGCGGCGATGTCGACGCCGCGATCCGCTATGGCCGCGGCCATTGGCCGGGCGTTCGCGCCGACTGGCTGATGGCCGACCAGTTATTTCCGGTCTGCAGCCCGGCGCTGTTGACCGGCAACCGGCCGCTGCGATCTCCCGAAGACCTCAGGGATCACGTGCTGCTGCACACCAGCGGCGGAACCAGTGACGACTGGCGGCTGTGGCTAACCGCGGCCGGCCTGTCGACGCAGATCTCCAGGCATCCCGGGGTTACCTTCGACCTCAGTTTCATGACCGTGCAAGCGGCGATCGACGGGATCGGCGTGGCGATCGGAAGAACTTCCTATGTGGAAGCCGATATCGCCAAGGGACGCCTGGTGGTTCCATTCGAGATCACGCTGCCGGCGGACGCCGGCTTCTATCTCGTCTCGCCCGAGGCGCGCGCTGATTTGCCCAAGCTCGGGGCATTCAGGCAATGGCTGAAGGCCTCGGTACAGAACAAAACCTGAAAAGCTATCCAGATCTGCGCCAATGGCCGGCTCACCCGCTGTTTTCTGGTTGGTGATGCCGCGCGGGCGTCTCAGATTGCCGCAATCCACGCAAAGCAACTGTCGGCCGGCGAAAAGCCTTTCCACAAACTTAGGAACAAGTCTCAGGCGTCACGGCGATTGGGCAGCGCGCTGTCCGGCCGTCGTGCCGGCGATCTTGCCGAACACCGAGCCATTCATCAGGCCGGTGCCGCCGGGATAGTTGAAGTAGAAGATCCCGCCGACCAGCTCGCCGGCCGCGAACAGGCCGGGAATCGGCGCGCCATCGGTGTCGATGACGCGCGCCGTGGTGTCGATCTTGAGCCCGCCGAAAGTGAAGGTGAGCCCGCAGGTCACGGCGTAGGCTTCGAAAGGCCCTTGGTCCACCGTGTTGGCCCAATTCGATTTCGGAATCGTTAGGCCCCTGGTGCCACGGCCGTCCTTGACGTTCGGATCGAACGGCATGTCGGTCATGACGGCCTTGTTGTAGCTCATAATCGTCTCCAGCGCCTTCTCGGCGTTGACGTCGTCGAGCTTCTTGACCAGCTCCTCGAGCGTATCGGCACGAACCTTGGTAACACGCTTGATGCGGTATTCGTCGCGCAGCATCGGGATGATCTTGCTGTCGAACACCTGCCAGGCAAACTGTCCGGGCTGCATCAGGATCACGCGGCCGTATTTCGCGTAGGTGTAGTTGCGGAAGTCGGCGCCTTCGTCGACGAAGCGCTCGCCATTGGCATTGATCATGATGCCCCAGGGATAAGAGTGCTTCTGAAAATTGTCGCCGACCGTGAGATCGCCGAACTCCGGCGCATTGCGGTCCCAGCCGACGGCGTGGCCGCCCGACCAGTTGCCGGTCGGCATCGCGCCGATGTCGAGCGCCATCTTGATGCCGTCGCCGGTGTTGAAGCGGGTGCCGCGGATCTTGGCGAGTTCCCACAGCGGCCCAAGATAGCGCGTGCGCATTTCGGTGTTGGCCTGGAAACCGCCAGCGGCCAGCACCACGCATTTCGCATGCACGTCTGATGTCTTGCCGTTGTGCTTGACCTTGACGCCCTTGACGCCGTCGTCGTCGGAAAGCAGCGACAGCGCCCGCGCGCCGTAGGCGATCGCGACTTTGTTCCTGGCTGCGATCTTGGTCCAGCCTTCGACCAGGCCCGGTCCGCCGCCCCACGCTTCCACCGTCAGCCCGCCCCAGAATTTGAACATGCCGTTGATCTTGTAGGCCTGGCGGCCCCAGATCGGCATGAAGCGTATGCCCTTTTCACGCATCCAGAGCATGGTGGCCTTGCTGCGCGTGACCAGGATTTCGCAGAGATCGGGATCGGTGCGGTATTCGGTGATACGTCCCATGTCGTCGAAGAATTTCTCCTCGGTGTAGGTGCCGAAATCGGATTTCGAGACTTCCTCGTCGGTGAGATCGGGCATCAGCGCGCGCAAATCCTCGACGCCGTCATAGACGCAGCGGAACGCGCCGGCGGTGAAGCGGCTGTTGCCACCGGCCTCGTCTTCGGGCGCGCGCTCCAGCATCAGCACCGAGACACCCTGCTCGGAGGCCGCGAGGGCCGCGCAAAAGGCCGCATTGCCGGCGCCGACGACGATGACATCCGCAGAGGGGGGTAACGCGATGCTCATGATTACTTCTCGACGTTGGTTCGGGAAATCGAGTTTATTGGACGTTGCTAAAGCCTGCTGCCGCGGGTTTGCCGGCGCTGGCAACGATGTTGCGATTGGGATCGCGCGGGTTATTCTATATTGCGAAACCGTATTTGTTATTGTTGAGTATCCCGCCCTCCAGCCGATTGTCAAACGGCCTGAGACAGCGGATGCGCGTCCGCATTCTCGCGGCGCGATGTTGCCCGAGTTCTAAGGGAATGTTTTCCCTCCAAAGAAGAGGGAGCAGAGAATGCCGGATGCGCGCTGCACCCGCGGTCTCGTGTGCAAAGTGCACAAGAACACGCACACGAGCATACAGGTTCAGCGGAGGCAATCCGACATTCCCTGCGCAATGGCTTTACGGCTTATGACGCGCTCTCCCCGGAGAATCGGGCTTTGTTGTCTCCGTCGCCTGCGGATAGCTGGCTCATCCGCGCCCGGTCGGGCCGACTTGCCTTCCGCAGACTTGACGCCAACCGCTGAGGCGTCAGGACCACACGATTTTGCCGTACGCAGCCACCCGTCTTCGCCAAGAGGCTTCGCCGGGCTAAGGCGCCGCTCGTCAGCGCGTCCTGTGACCGCTCACGGGCCGTGAAGCCCGCCCTGCCATCCCATCGCGCGCACGACGCCGCCGCGTCCACCACATCCCATCCCAACGTTCGGTGACGATGGCCAACGCCCCTTCCTCGGGGACAGGATGGCGGGAGTCCTAAAAGTGATTTGCCCGACGGCGAAAGCGAAAATTTGCCCGTCGGGTTATTTTGCCGCAGCCACGGCCGCCATCAAGGCGTGAACCCATAACTTCGGATCGGTGGACGGACGTCTGCTTTGCCGCGCATTCCGGACTCTAGCCGGGGGTTGCGTAAGGTCCGAAATGTGCCAATAGGCGACATCCAACCTCAACGAAGTTGGCCTACGGCTACGTCGGCCGCGCCTCATCCGTCAGGTACTCAGCCACGCTTGTCCGCGCCATCGAGTGCTCGAAATTCTGTGCAGTGTCCATCATGAATGCTAGGAACCCCGGCGTCAGCACCTTTTGCTGGTACGGGGTATAGTCCTCCGGCGATAAGATGAAATGCTTGAAGAGCGAAATAAACACGCCAGGATCGTGCTGCCAATTGTTTTCACGCCTCAGGTCCATCGCTTGATAAAGTTCCTGCATGGCGAAGACCATAAGCGTGAAGAGCATTCGATAGCGACGGTAGCGCGGGATATCCTTTTTCAGTTCCGTGAACGACGTTGAGTTCGTACCCAAAAAGAGGATGTCGGTATTTTTCAGAAACGCACCTAGCATCTCTCGGTAATGGTTCTTCGCTATCGTCTGGCATTGATCTGCCGATTATTCCTGAGTTGTGCTCGCGCCGCGAAAATGCCACCCACAATGGAAGCGGCTGGCGCGAGTTTCAAAAAGAATTCAATAATTTCATTCCAGTCCACCCCCGAATAGTCCTGCCATACCAACCTCCCGAGTGCGGTTGTCCGTTTGGCGGCAGGATGCTCAATTTCGAGGACCGCGACTATAGGTGAAGCGACAGCGGCGAGCAGAAATCTGGCAGCGCGGCGGCGGCACCCACCGTGCCGGTCGGGTCCGGGCGAAGCCTTGGTTTTCCGCCGTCCCATGTCGCCGGCAAAGTCAGACAGCATTAGCGGCACTCATAGGCTCCCCGAGAGGATCTCGAG
>CAVZWE010000009.1:0-230673 GCA_963778925.1 uncultured Alphaproteobacteria bacterium
CGCGTCAGTCAGCGTCGGCGAGCGGCGGCGCTGCTCCTCCGCCATGTCGACCAGCTGCTGGTAGGCCTTCGACTTGTCGGTGTTGACGTCGAGCGCGTCACTGCCGCCGACCTGCACCGGCTCGACTGACATCAGTGGTGCGGGTGTTGATTTTGTGATCTGGATCGCCTTGCGAAATTCGAGCTGTGACGCGTACGCTGTACCAGCGGGCGAAAGCGGAGTTCAGGGCGCTCGCCTGGCAGTGCCTGCTTCTTGGCTTCCTCGAACGCGAGCGAGGTGAGCTCATGCTCGCTAATGCCGTGAGCGTCATGCTCCATAGCGATCATCTCGGCGACTTTGGCGACGCCGAACTCCTTGGCGATGGAACGTAGTCCTTCTGCGCGGTCCATTGGTGGTTCCTTTCGTTTAAAGGTCGAAGACATATGCGCAGCGGCTGATCTGCCGTGTGCACTGTGGAGAAGATACTGGACGGCCTCTTGCCTGCTGAGGTTCGGATTGGAGGCCTGCAAGGCGGCGATGAACTCTTCCATGCGGCCCGGCAGCGCGGTGGTGTCGTCTTCGTCGGCTTCGATCTCGTCATCGTCCGGCAGCGGGTTGGTCTTCACCTTGGAAAAGTCGATCTGACGAAACAGCCGCTCGAAGCGGTTGCGCGGCGTGTGACGCTTCATCAGGACGATGCGAGTGCCTTCGCCCGCCCCGACATCGCAACTTGAAACTTCGTCGATGCGAAGCTTGGTGAGTTTGCGGGTCATGCCGCTTTCTCCTCTTTGGTTTCGCCGAGCCTGCCAGCGATGTTGTTCTCGATCATGCCGGACCAGCTGGCCACCACGGCCTTGAAGGTCTTCTTCTGGCTCGGAGCAAGTCGGGAAAACTCAAAGTCCCGAACCCATAACTGAGGCAGTTCTTGCAGCATGGCCTTGATGCAGGCGGTGCCGTTGACCCTGAATTGCTCACTGGTCGGGCTGACCTGACCCAAGGCGTGCATCTCATTCAGCAGTGCCACCATCTCATTGACGCTGGTGGCGATGTCCCACAATGCGTCGTCCAGCTGATTGCCAATCTCCTCGAACCGCGACAGCTTGACGCGCAATGCCTCGGCGTTGGCGCGGTCGGCCGCAAGTGCCGCGTCGCGTTGCGCAGTGGCGAGCCGATTGTTGGCCTCGGTGATGGCCTCAGTCAGGCTGTCCATCTCTGAGGCGAACGACGCGTGCTGGGCGTTGATCTTGTCTAACCGCGCTCTCGCCTTTGGATCGGACCCGCTGTGCGCGGCGAAAGCGATCTGCTTCCGCTCCGCGTCGATCTCTAGCTGCTGGGTGATCAGAGCGCGGCGCTTATCTTCAAGGCCAGCGACGGTCTGTTCGGCTGTTTCGACTTCAGTCATGGTGATGGTCCCTCTTGGTTCAATGCATATTGCCGCCGTAATACTCGTAGAAGGCGGCGGTGGTTGATTGGCCGGGAATGGCCATTGGCTGGCCGACGATGATCGGCGCGACGATCGGAATGACTTGCGCGGCGCGCTGTGCTGCCATCGTGAGCGCCCCTGCTGCCGCATTCGCTATGTCGTCATGCGCGCCGGGGCTATGGTCGACGCTGTCCTTGCCGCCTCTTGCAGTTCTGCGTTCGAGCCCACAAAGCTGCGCAATGAGGCGTGGATGGTCCAGCAATTCAACGCGTCCACTGTTCAAAAGCGGTAAGGTCGCGAGATAGATGTCTGACTTCACTGCCAGTGCTGGCATGACATCCACGCCGTGCACCGCGAAACGCTCACGTGGCCATGCTCCGGCGTAGCGATCCGAGCGACAAGATGCGATGCCATAACTCTTGATGGTCTCAGCGAATTCTTTAGAGACATCGTCTGGCGAGAATGGCGCGCGGCGCTCACGGATACAGTCGAGCAGCACGCGCTCACCTTCGAGATGCGCGATGCCCAGCGTCATGCTGTCGCTACTGCCGCCGGATGGGTCAATGAAGGCGACGTAGTTGACACCGTCGATGCGTGGCAGTTCGTGGCGGCCAAGGATGACGGCGGCGTCGACCACTTCACGGCTGACGAACGTCTCGACGTCAGTGCGGAACTCCGCCATGTATTCTGCTGCTGCTGACGAGGCGTCAGCCTCAATTGCATCATCGATCACGCGCTGCGGCACGCTCGGGTTCATGACCCGCGTCGCTGCTTTCCAAATCAGCACAGGGCTGTCCTGGCCGAAGTGCTTACGGTAGGCGTCCCACAGCGCGCCGCGCCGCGCGTAAGGGCTGGACGCGCATAGCAACATCGCGCCGGGGATGGTCGCCATTGCGGGGCGCAGTGCCGCTAGGATTTCCTTGTCCGGGTTGGCGCTTTCGTCGCTGCGCCAGAACGCGAGCTCGTCGCAGAGCGCTGCGATTAGTGTGTAGCCGCGCGTTGACCTGAAACTGGCGGCTTGAATTTCAATAGCAATACGATTGCTGAGTTCGAACGCCTCGGCGCTCTCTCGCAGGATCAACCGCCGCAACATCGGCACGCCGTTCAACAGTCCCTTGACGTAGCGGAAGATCGTACGTGCCTGACGACGGTCTGCGGCAATGACGACAATGGTGCCGGTTTCGCCGCGCGCTAGATGATGCCGCCACTCATGAAAGCAGGCGAGGTACACAGCGACCAATGCGAGGATGAAGCTCTTGCCTGCACGCCTTCCGCAGACAAGCCACGCTTCGTTGATCGGCTTCGTGGGCGGCGTGCTGCGGCCAGTGCATTGTTGGTAGGTGACGAGTTGCTGCGGGGTCAGCGGTAACGCGAACAGCACGGCAAGGAATGCGAACCAATTCTCCCACGATGCACGACGCTTGAACCATGGAGCAAATAACTTAGCATCACGGATCGCATCGAGCAGTGTGATCACTGGACCTCCTCCTCAGCATCTGCCGGGTCGTCGACCGCAGGGCGTTGGAGATAATCATGCAGCATCGGTGTGACGTCGCGTGCGACCCGCTTCAATCCGACTGGATTCCAAGCAGCCGCCGTAACGTATTAGCTCCGGTGAAATACATAGTGAGTTCACCAGCGGACGCGCCTTCACCTTTGAGTGCAAAATTTCGTTCAAGCAATTCGAGTTCAACGATGATGACCGCAGCGCGGCGAATGATTGAATGTTCTGCTGCGCTGACTGCATCTGCACCGCCCAAGTCAGCGATGTGAAGTTGCAGCAGATCACGCAAGCGCCTCGACCAAGTGCTCCGACCGTCTGCCGTCTGATCTGCGAACAAACGCTTGCCATTGGTCACGCGACTGCGGGTTGCCGCTGGGCTGCGAGGGACGGCGGGCCTAGGTTCTGGCGATCCGGCTGCTTGTTTCATAGGGCTGGATTAAACGCCGAAGTTGTGGCCATGGAAACATAAAAGCAGGGGTGGCAGCAGGGGTGAATAGGCACGTCGATACGAAAGAAGCCTAGGATCAATGCGTTAAAGACAAAAGGGGAGGCTAAAAAGGCCCCCTCCCACAGTTTTGGCCGGGGTCCGGGGTCGCCGGTTGGGGTCGCGCCGCAACAGGTCAGGGCTGGCAGGAAAAAGTTGAAAATGGACGTCATGAAAATTGGCGAACAGGCAGCGGTGGCCAAAACGTGTGTTTTCTGGCCGGAGGCTAGGGCGGGACCGGGCGGCCCATAAAACAAACCGGCGCACCGTTTGCACAAGACGGCGCAGGGTCGCCGGGCCGATCTAGGCCGTCGCCCAATGCGCCGAGGCACTCGCGGGGTTTAGGGGTTTAGGAAGGTGTTTTCCCCCCGCGCTAGGCAATTTGGCGCGCTATCTCTCTCTATTCTTCCCTTCTCTACCGCCAAATTTACCCCCCTAGGGTGGGAACAAACCCCCTAAACCCCTAAACCCCGAAAAAGCTCAGAACAGCTCTTGGCCCGCCGCTTTGGGCTCCTCGTCTGTCCATATTCTGTACGCATTCCCGCGCCGGGCGTCTTCTAACACCCGCTCAACCCAACGGCCCCCGGACACGCGATCGAGGTCCTTGACGAGCTGATTGCCGATGCTCTTGGAGCTGAGCGGCTTGCCGTCGGTCCGGGCAAAACCCTCGAGTAGCGCGGGATGAGCAGTGCTCGACTTCCCAAAGGTGTCCATTATCATGGTGGCCTTGGCAGCAACATCAGCCGCAGTGAATTGGTGACCTATCCCGAACGCTGCGACCAAGCCATCAATGCGTTGGCGCAGCGCTGTGCGCGTCGGGTCATTGGCTCGGTTATCTTCCGTAGACTTCACCGGATCGGGCAGCCCAAGCCACATCAGCGGCTCTCGCACCATGCGCAACCAGCCCTCAAAGCCTGCGAGCGCCGACCCGCCGGTCGGTGGACAGCCTGCTGACAGGTAGGCACGGACGATGGTGAACACCGCTGCGAGATACTTGCCACGATCCGCCTTGATCAATTCAACCGGATCAAATGCGAATGTCCTTGTCTCTGGACGTTCGGACTTAGCGTTGAGACCGACAGTCAGCGTGCGTCGCACCAGATCGCCAACAATTCGAATGTTGTTGCCGTTGACAAAGACGGTGGTGCCCTTGCAGTCGCAAATCACCATCTGGTCATTCTTGCCAAACGGCCGGAATTCCATAATTCCATCTGATATCATTGTATTGAGGCGAGCGCTTTCTAGATCGAAATCCAAGTTGTTCAAGTGCAGTATCGGCTTGGCTCCGAACGCCGCAGCACTCAGTCGCTTGTCGGTTTCTTCCTTGTCCTCGGTCAGCGATATAGATGAAGGTGCCCGCCCGGTGGCGAGTGTGCTGATGACAGTCACCAAATAGCTCTTACCCGAGCCTGGCTCTGGCGCCAGCACCAAGAACATTGGCGCAAACTCGAATGCACCCCGCAGCACCGGCGTCATCAACCCCGCAACAGCGACCGCCTTGCCGATTTCATCCTTGAATGGAAAGCCAGCAAGCAAGTCGATCAGCAGCTTCAATGCGCATTGCGCCTCATCCTTGGTCGGTCGCTCCGGGATCACCGGCAACTCGATGTCGCCTGATGACTTGTGCCAGAGCTGGGTTGCCGCGTCGTAGCCGGGCGCCGTGAGCAGGCTGCCGTCGGGGCGCATTGTGGGCGAGTTAATGATGCCTTTCACAGTCGGGAAGCCCCAATGCCCCAACTCTAGCAGCTGCTTGATAACGCCGTCGGGCGGGTCGATGGCTGCCCATTTCTTTTCCTTGACGTTGTATTTCTGAAAGAAGGCAGCGTGCTTACCGGTCATGTAACTGAGCCTTGATTTATTCAGTCTCACGAACATTGTCACCAGCATGTCGCGATTTTTCTCGGAGGTCTTTTCCCAACGCCAGATTGGCTCGACCAAAGCCCGCCCCGAACGTATACTGGGCACCCGGTAGCAATTAATGCAGCCTGAGTTGCATCTGTGGCGTCGTGGCGACCACCGCTCTTGTGGCGAATGATTGCTTTCTGGCCCGGCCGCACAGCCGACGCTTCATTGAGCGCATGTGCAATCTGTTCCTTGACGTATCGCTCGCCGCCATTTTCTCTGACGTGCTCGAAAATGCCGTTGCCGGAATACCCTTCATCAAGGCACGCTTTGATGATCATTGAATCATCGATACCTCTACGGAGCGCCTCGTTGAGAAAAGCGAATAGCAACTCGCTGCGCGACGGATAGTCGCCAGCACCCTTCACATGCAACAGCGCCGTAAGCATCGGCAGCAATTGACGGCCACTCTTAGTTTCTTTCTGGTGCGTGTCCTTAACCTTAGCAGCGGCGGGCGGAAAATCGTCCACCGCACAAGTCGCGCCATTGAACCGGATTAACGCAGTGGGGCACGGCACGCGGCCCTGCTCGATCTTTTTCTTGTTCGGCAGGTTGGCAGTGCCAGGCACTCGCAAGATGCGGTCAATATTCTGAGTGCCTGCGGACGCTGCCCATGCGCAGCATCAGCTCTTTGACGCGGGCCTCGACGTCGGCGACCACGGTCGGGAAGACTTCCTTGCCATCGACGGTCGTCGGATGATCCAACTGGATCGGCTGCGCTAGCCGCCACAAAGCCTGTATGCCATTGCCGCTATCGACTATCGCGGTGGAGGTTGGTTGATGCGCTTCGAGCGCCGCAAGGTAACGTGCTTTGGCGGCCTCCGGAGTTTCATTCTCCTTTGGATCAAGGTCGGCCAGCAAGAACTCGATCGCGGCGATGTCTGCCTTCGCCGGCTTACTAGTCATCGTTGTGCGCGTCGGGTTAACCGAATAGTGAATATTTTTCTTGCCAGCGTTGGCGCGGACGAAATCAATAACCGCGTCAGTGTTGGTCGCGGTGATGGTGTGCGTTGAACCGTCCGGGATAATCGCGGTTAGAACCCACGGCCCACCGGGGCGTAGCTGTTCCAGAAACTCGACGGCAATCTTGGGATCGCTTCGTAGTTCGCTCATGGCTGCCGCCTCCGACGCATAGGCAGCCCACACATCCGCAAACCACTTGGGTTTGACTTTGCGGAAGGGGTCCCGAAATTCTTGACCCACCACGCCTCGTCTTTAGGCGTCAACAGAACTGTTGGGGCCGCCCGCCACCACACTGTGAAAGGCCGCGCCGTGTGCAACTGCATGACTGACGGCGGCGATCCCTTCAGCCGCTTCCAGCCGCGACCGTAGGGCGTCGCGACCACCATCTCCTCGCCGTCACTGACGTGGTAGGTGGCGGTGTATTCCTTGCCGTTGACCCGCCAGATGTGCAGTGACGGCAGGTCGCATGGTTTCTCGGGGAAGCGCAGCTCGGTGGCGGCCTCGTCGCTCACGACGTGCAGCCAGTCCTCGGCGACAACCCCCTTTCCATCTCGCTCGAAATCAGCTTTAACGGGGTCGCGGAGTGCCACCGCAGAACAACGCGTCTCGAGCCGGGTCCAGTAGCCCATCCGAGACACAAGCCCCAGCCGGGTCCGATAGCCCGCGCTGGGGTTTCATTTTGAGGGGTGGTTTCTTCTTTTGCATCACACATGGACCTTTCTCATTCAGAAGTGAGAGACGGTCCAAGAGCAAACAGCGCGAATGGACCGCCCGCGCCGTTTTGGCGCTCGGTCCTTTCCGCTATCGGAGGAGAAGGATAACCTCTATTGCTGGCCAGCCAAGAGCAGGGCTGAAATGTATCGTCCGCTTTTTCGTCCGATAGTCCGAAGTGCGCAACGTCTCCTGTAGGGTACCAGTACCGTCGAGCGTCTTGCCATTGATCGCTCGAAACTGGCCTTCTAAATTTATTTAACGCCGGTCTGCGAAATTCCAAAAGCTGTTTCTTGCATCACGTTTCGGCCACCACTGGCCTGCGCCACATCGTCCACTTGTCGGCGCTGGCGTCGAAAATCTTCCACCCCTGGCCGCGCGGCGGAATGGGTGACAGCAGCGTGAAGTGCCCACCTTTCGCGTTGCTGGTCCGCACATACTCCCACTTGCCCTTAATGGTCACGACGTAGTGTGGCAGCTCATGCGGATTGGCGATCACGCGCTTGAACCGATCGAGCTTGAATTCAGGTTGCGGAAACCGCACTTCAGTGCCGTCATCGCGAACATGAAGGCAATACTCTGTCCTTTCATCAATCATGGCTCACGCCTCCGCTTTGGCGTGGCGCTTGGTATTCTTGGCTTGCGCCCGTTGTTCGGCTTCCTGCCGGTCGGCGTCGCGCTGCGCGATGCGCTTAGCCAACCACGCGTCCAGCTCGGTCTTGATCCAAGCCACCGCGCGCCCGCCATCACTAATGCGGATCGGCGGCGGCAGTTCGCCATCGGAAACTAGGCCATCAAACTGCGTCTGCCCCAACCCGGTGTAAGCCATGGCGGCGGGCTTGCGCAGCACCGGGCCTGCCGGGTTGTCATGTTTCTTGGCGGTCATCTTTGGCTCCTGCGTTTCAACTGTGCCCGGAGTAACCCGGAGCAACGCGCGTACCTTCCCTCGGAATGCGAAGGAGACAAACCTCGTCAAATAGGGGATTTAAGACGCAGAAATATCGGTCCGGAGCGCCGGTGCAGGTTCTTCCTGAAATTGATCAGCTTATGATCCTTGATGCCATGGCGCCGGGCCGCAATTTCGATCGCTGTGGGCTCTGCCTTGCGGTTGCGTCGCCCATAGTGCTGCTGCCAAATCTCGCGAATGCGTTCGACATCATAGGAAGCTTCCTCAAGGCTCGACTTCAAACGGTCTGGTAGATCACGCGGTCGCGGTTCGCCTTTCTCGCGCCCGCGCTTGTAGGGTTTGTACGCCAGCCGACGCAGTTCTTCGGTGGTGGCTAGGCGTGCGAGAGTTTCGTGATCGCCCGCACGCGCAGCCAGTTTCACGCGTCCACGCTTCAGTCGTTCTGTAACATCCTTCTCAACGGCACCCACATACTTCGGGTCCGGAATATAAAAGGGATCGCGCGTCGGGTCGTACGTCTCCTCATCGAACTCTATTTTATCTTCTTGCGCATGCATCTCATCCAGCCGCGCATTGGTCCACTCTTCAAAGCGTTGCCTATCCTTTTCACCGTCATCGCCCTGGGGGACGTTCCAACGCGGCGGTTCGGTCAGGATGTGTTTTGGCAGCGGCTTGGCCATCACACTACCCACGCTTCTTACGGATCGGCGTCACAGTGGCATCGCGCCGCGTCGGCATCGTGCAGTAAGCCGCCCACGTCTCCATCAGCTTGCGGCGCTTGTCGAGCAGGTCGCCACGTTGATAGTCAGTTCTAACGCCACCACCGCCGATCGCATGAGACAACGCTGCTTCGCAAACCTCGGCCGGGAAGCCAGTGGTCTCACCAGCCCAATCTCGGAACGAGGACCGGAAACCATGAATGGTGATGTCGTCACGGCCCATGGTCCAGATCAGTTTCAAGAACGCATTCTTGCCGAGCGGCATATTCTTGCGTGCGCCGATAAACACAAAGTCACCTTCACGCGGTAACCCCTTCAAGATTGCGATGGCCCGGTCAACCAGCGGCACCCGATGCTCTTTCTTTTCCTTCATGCGCGCAGCCGGAATGGTCCAGAGCTTCTTGTCGAGATCAATCTCGGACCAACGCGCACCCAGCACCTCGCCACTCCGCGCAGCGGTCAGAATCAGAAACTCTAAAGCCTTGGAATTGACGCCGGTTTGGTCAGCAAGTTGCGCGACGAATGCGGGCACCTCGGCGTAGGGCAGGGCAGTATGGTGCTTCGTTACCTGTGTCTTGGCGGGCAGCGCTTCTTCTAGGTGGCCCGCCCACCGCGCCGGATTGTCGCCGGTCCGCAGGCCGCGCACAGTTGCCCAGTCCAACACATTTTCAATCCGGCCACGCACCCGGTTGGCGGTGTCGGGGCTTGGTCAGCCAAATCGGCTCGATCACCTTGAGCACCAGCGGCGTATCAATTGCCGCGACCGGCAGCTTACCGATCCGGGGGAAGGCGTACATCTTGAGGCTAGACAGGAATTTTTTTCGGTAGTGATCATTGGTCCATTGGGACGCATGGCCGTTAAAGTATTCCGTGGCGGCGGCCTCAAAGGTTTTCACCTTGGCGGCCTCGGCGGCCTGTTGGGCGCGCGCGGCGGACCGCGTCTCCAATGGGTCACTGCCATCCCGCAGTTGTTGCCGGGCAGCGCGGGCGCGGGCGCGGGCTTCCTCCAAGGTAAAGTCTTGCAGCGGGCCTAGGCCCATATACCGTTCGCGCCCTTTGAACTTATACTTGAAGAGCCAGGATTGCCCGCCTGATGGCGTCACTTGGAGGAACAGATTGCCGCCATCGGCATAGCGTCCGGCAGCGGTCAACTTAGCGATGCGCTTCACAGTCAGTGCCATCTTTGAAAATCCTCTGCCGCAGCCCCCTCCCGAAACTCACCCCTGCCTGAACCCCTGTCGTGGCCAGTATTTCGGTACCGGGTCGCGTAGGGTCTTATCGCTCGTTCTCGGGACGAAAGAAACAGGAAAAATGACTGTAGCACAGTGATTTCTTTAATTCTAAGTGGGCCTTAGCGGGGCTAGGCGGAGCTCTCCGGGGCATCGGTTGGGGGCTTTCTCAGAGCCCTCCCTTTGTTGTTTTCATTGATTGCTTTTTGTCGGAAAGAAAAAGCAGATTTAGCGCGACGCAATTCGCTTCCAAGTATTACGATTGCGATTCCGCCCATTTCCAGAACCCAATGCTTGTTGCCGCGGTTGCTCACGGATTCGTTATCCCATTCGACCGGCGCACGCGTGACTGATCCCAGCGTCGCGCTGCCGCGGCGCTCGTTATTGAATTTGCTGGTCGATGTCGCCTTCCGGAATATCCGATCGCTCCCGCAGGCGCGACTCTCCGTCGCGTCGTTCTTTCAAAACATTAATCCGGCGAACACGACGCCGTAATGTGCGTTCGCCAATTTTGAGACAGGGGTTTTGCTCACTCAACATTGGAGATGCCATCATGAACGATCAATCGAATAGTCCACCTGTCGCACCACGAAAAATCTTCAGGCCGCGCCGGCTTGCGCTGCTGGCTTCCGTCGCCGGCGTCAGCATGGCCGTTCTCTTCGCGGCGCCGGGTGGCAACCGGCTGCTGAATCTTCCGGCATGGACCGCGTCGGCGCAGGCGGCGGAAGCGGCCCAGGCGCCCGCGGGCTTCGCCGATCTCGTCACCAAGGTCAAACCAGCGGTCATATCGGTCCGCGTCAAGATCGATGACGATGGCGGCAGCGCCGCGGTGACCCAACGCGACCGCGATGAGAATTCCGATCAATCCGGTTCACCGTTCGACCAGTTCTTTTTCAGGCAATTCGGCTTCCGTGGTCCCAACGGCATGCCGCATCCGCATCAGGTCATCACCGGCGAAGGCTCGGGCTTCTTCATCTCGGCGGATGGCTATGCCGTGACCAACAATCACGTGGTCGATCACGCCAAATCCGTACAGGTCACGGCCGACGACGGCACCATCTATACGGCTAGGGTTGTCGGTACCGACCAGAAGACCGATCTGGCGCTGATCAAGGTCGACGGCAAAAAGGATTTTTCGTACGTGAAGTTCGCGGACCAGTCGCCGCGCGTCGGTGACTGGGTCGTCGCCGTCGGCAATCCCTTTGGACTCGGCGGCACGGTCACCGCTGGCATCGTTTCCGCGCGCGGCCGCGATATCGGCAACGGGCCGTATGACGACTACATCCAGATCGACGCGCCGATCAACAAGGGCAATTCCGGCGGTCCGGCCTTCGACATCAACGGCAACGTGATCGGCGTGAACACCGCGATCTTCTCGCCGTCGGGCGGGTCGGTCGGAATAGGCTTCGACATTCCTGCCACCACGGTAAAACTCGTCGTCGCCCAACTCAAGGACAAGGGCCACATCACGCGCGGCTGGCTCGGGGTTCAGGTGCAGCCGGTGACGGCCGATATCGCCGACAGCCTCGGCCTGAAACAGGCCATGGGCGCGATGGTGGATAATCCGCAGGCCAATAGCCCCGCCGCCAAGGCGGGCATCGAGGCGGGCGACGTCATCAGTTCGGTCAATGGCACCGATATCAAGGACTCGCGCGATCTGGCACGCACCATCAGCATGATGGCGCCGGGCACTTCCGTGAAGCTCGACGTTCTGCACAAGGGCGAATCCAAAGCGGTGACGCTGACCCTTGGCGAAATGCCGAACGACCGTCAGGCCAATGCAGGCGAGCAGCAGCCGTCGAAGGAAACCGCCGGCACGCCCCATCTCGGTCTCAGCCTGGCCCCCGCGGGCGAGGTTGAGGGCGCCGGCCAGAAGGGTGTCGTGGTGACCTCGGTCGATCCCGATGGTCCGGCTGCGGAACATGGTTTCCAGACCGGGGACGTGATCCTCAATGTCGGCGGCAAGGCAGTTGCCAACGTCGGCGATGTGCGGTCGGCGCTGAGCGAGGCCAGCGCCAATGGCAAACGCAGCGTCCTGTTGCAGGTGAAGACCGCGGATGCGACCAAGTTCGTGGCGGTGCCCCTGGCGAAGGGATGATTTCCGCGCCTTAAGGATCAGGTCGGAGCAAACAGGAAAGGGCCGGGTCCAAAACCCGGCCTTTTTCTGTTGCCTGCCGGCGACGCGCGCTGCACCGCAGGACCAGGCCGCCTTGAGCCTCGGTTCAGCTTGAATCCGAACTGAGGCTCAATCTCTTTTGTTTGACGCGCTTTCTTCACGCGAGCCGGCTTCCACTGCGCCCGAAAACGCTCTAATTGGGCGCAATCGCTCGCGTGAGCCGCTCGCTTTAGGTCTTGAGCCCTTGGAATCCCCGCCAGAATTGCCAGAGGATGCCCCGCGCGAACCGATCCTGACGCTGCCCAGCGCGTTGACTGCCTATGTCCTTTTGCTTGCGGTCATTCACTTCCGGGTGCTGCTGCCGCCGGAATGGGAGAACTGGACCATCGACGTGTTCGGTTTCATTCCGAAGCGCTACGATTCGACGCTGCTGGCGATCGATTTCCCCGGCGGCGCCGGCGCCAAGGTCTGGACCTTTGTCACCTATTCGCTGCTACATGCCAATCTCAGCCATATTGCTTTCAACGTGCTCTGGCTGCTGCCGTTCGGCAGCGCGCTGGCGCGCCGGTTCGGCGCTTTCAGGTTTTTCGTATTCATGGCGGTGACGGCGGCCGCCGGCGCGCTGGCCCATCTTCTCACCCATGAACATGCGGTAGCGCCGATGATCGGCGCTTCGGCCTCGGTGTCCGGAACCATGGCGGCCGCTATCCGCTTTGCCTTCGTGCAAGGCAGTTTCCTCTCGTTCCGCCGCGGCGACGCCGACGCCGCAGCGCGGGTTCCGGCGCTTTCGCTGTGGCGCGCGTTACGCGACCCGCGCGTGGTGGGTTTTCTCGTGGTCTGGTTCGGCGTCAACATCATCTTCGGCCTCGGATCGATTGCGATCGGCGCAGACGGCGCCAGCGTCGCCTGGCAGGCGCATATCGGTGGATTTTTCGCCGGCCTGGTGCTGTTTTCGCTGTTCGATCCAATCCCGCGCGGCGCCGCCAATGCTGCAGCTGCGTTGCCTCCAGATGTCTCAAGCAGAGGTTGATCCTTGGCTTGCGGCGCGCCGCTTTTCCATCCATCATGCTGGCGTTACGAAGCAACGGGCATAAGCCCGCGACCGTGCGTAAGTGTCCGTGCTCGTCGAATGCGCCCGCAACGAAACCGGCGCTGAACTGTTGTTTGCAGACTCGAGGTGAATAAAGACCGCGCTCGTTCAAGGGCGCGATCGGCTTCAGGGAGACGACAATGACGGTACGTGCAATTCTCGACACCAAAGGCCATCAGATCCAGAGCGTCGAGCCGGAGGCAAAGCTATCGGCCGCGATCAAGATCCTGAGCGAGCGGAAGATCGGCGCCGTTCTGGTCATGAGCAAAGGCCGCATCGAAGGCATCCTCTCGGAGCGTGACATCGTGCGAGTGCTCGGAGAACGCGGTGCCGGCGTGCTCGAGGAGCCGGTCAGCACGGTCATGACACACAAGGTGATCTCTTGCCGGCAGACCGACACGGTCGCCGCCATCATGGAGATGATGACGCTGGGCAAGTTCAGACATCTGCCGGTGGTCGAGGAGGATCGGGTGGTCGGCCTGATTTCCATCGGCGACGTCGTCAAGTGGCGCGTCAAGGAATACGAGCACGAACAGGAAGCGCTGCGCGATTATATCAAGTCCGCGTGACTCAAAGCCCGCGCGATCACGGCGTCTTGTCGACCGCGGCGCGCGGTTTGCCGGAGTCGGGCGCCAGAATGTGGATCGCTTCCTGGATCGAATCGATGGCGCGCTCGGCGGCGCGCGTACCGTAGGCGATCAGGTCGTCGGCGCGGTGGAAATCGAACCAGCCGATCTGACCGACGCGAGGCGAAATCAGCATGTCCGGCGGATCGCCGGCAAGCCGCGCGCGGGTAATGCGGTCCTGCATGATGTTGAAGGCATCGACCATGACGCTGGAGATGCCCGGCCGCCCGCCGCTGCCGAAGAACTCGCGCTTCATGGTGCGCTCGGCGGAAAACAGCCTGCCGAAACCGCGTTTCGGCGGCACCGGCTCGATCAGGGCCTCGGGCACTTCGGCCGACGGGCCATGGGAATAGATCGTCGTCGAGTGGGTAAAGACGTCACTGGAGAGGTTGGCGGCGATCACGATTTCCGCCCCCATCGCGCGTGCCGCCGACACCGGCACCGGATTGACCAGTGCGCCGTCGACCAGCCAGCGGTCGCCCACCAGGACGGGCGAAAATATCCCGGGCAGCGCGTAGGAGGCGCGCATGGCATCGACCATGCGGCCATGGGTCAGCCAGATCTCATGGCCGGTGCGGACCTCGGTCGCAACGGTGGCGAATTTCAGCGGCAATTCCTCGATCAGGATCGGGCCGATGGCGGCCTCCAACTGTGACGCAAGCTTGTCGCCGCCGATCAGGCCCGACCCGTTGAGGCGGATATCGAGATAGCCGAGAATATTTCGCGGCTGCAGGCTGCGCGCCCATTCTTCAAGCGAGTTGAGATGGCCAGCCGCATAGGCACCGCCGACCACGGCGCCGATCGAGGTGCCGACCACCACATTTGGGATGATACCGTGGGCAATCAACGTCCGGACGATGCCGATATGGGCAAATCCGCGCGCGGCACCGCCGCCCAGCGCCAGCCCGATTACAGGCCGCCTGATGCTGCCAAGCCCTACCTTGTCGCTGCCATCGGAGCCGCTCTGGCCGCGCCCGATCAAAATTTCCAGCACCTGACGCCTCCTGAGGGCACAAGCTATTAGCTATGGCTCGACCCTGCCAGAATGTCCTGTAAGCATAGTTTATGCCGTGGTCGGGAGGGGGGCTAGGCAGGGATTGTGACGGGATCGCGACCCGGGAACAACACGGGTGCCTGATGGTTCCGATAGCTACCAGAGGGTGGGTCTGCAGGCTTGAATTTGCCGCGTTTTCGGTGAAAAGCATGGCCCATGACTTCAGGGGGTAATGGCAGCGATCGATTCCGGGCGGGGCGGACGCCTCCTTGCCGCGCTTGCGCTTGCCGGCTTTTTGGTCTCCGTCATGACGGCCCCGGCATCGGCCCAGATGTTCTCGGACCATCCCCCGCCGGTGCCTCCGGCGTCGGTCCCCGAGGCACCTTCAGGACCGGCGATGAATTTGGCGCCACCCTCCGGTCCGGCATCGATTCCGAGCCTGCCCGCGCCGTTGACGCAGCCCCCGATCGCCGCCGTGCCGCCGCTGGCGCCGGCGCCCGGCGCAGCGACCGCCGGTCAGGCGGTGCTGTCGCTGACGGCACGCTACGGCAAGGACCTGCCGGTGATCACGGGCGGGCTGGTATGGCGGGTTTTTTCGGACCGGCCGGACGAGACTGGCGCGTTCAAACTGATCCGCGAGGAGCGCGGGGCGACGCCTAATATCGTGCTGCCGCCCGGCAGCTATGTGGTCCATGTCGCGCTTGGTCTGGTCAGCGCGGTGCGCGCGGTGAGCCTGAAACCGGAGACCGACCGCGAATCCTTCGTGCTGCCGGCGGGCGGCTTGCGCATCGAAGGCCGCGTCGGCGGGTCGAAGATCCCGCAGAACCAGATTTCGTTCTCGATCTACAAGGGTAGCCAGTTCGAAATCGGTGAACGCGGCGCGCTGGTGCCTAACGTTTCCGCCGGCGATGTCGCACTGCTGCCGGAAGGCACCTACTATATCATTTCCAATTACGGCGATGCCAATTCCGTGGTGCGCTCGGATATCCGCGTTCAGGCGGGCAAGCTGACCGACGTCATCATCACCCATCGCGCTGCCGTCATCACCTTGAAGCTGGTCAGCGACAAGGGCGGCGAGGCATTGGCCAATACGGCCTGGTCGGTGATTACGCCGGGCGGCGACGTCATCAAGGAATCGATCGGTGCATTCCCGCGCGTCGTTTTGTCCGAAGGCGAATATCGCGCCATCGCCAAGAACGAGGGCAAGGTGTTCGAGCGTCCCTTCAACGTCGTTAACGGCGTCGATGGCGAGGTCGAGGTGATCGCGCGCTGATCCCTCGTGACTGCCCGGACTTGATCCGGGCATTCATCAATCTTCCTGAGACTCGCACAGGGGGCGCAGACAAGTCTACGCCGGCTGCGCAACTACTATGTCCGGCAGCGACGATCTCTAGAACCGCGTCACGATACCGGCGAGCGCCGGGCGCGGGCGGTCCTCGCTCGGCTTCGAAGGCGTGCCGATGTGAATAAAACCGGCAAGCTTTTCGTCTGCCTTCAATCCCAATCCGTCGAGCACGTCGCGGTCGAACGCGAACCAGCCGGTCAGCCAGCAGGCGCCGTAGCCGAGCGCGGTTGCCGCGGTGACGATGTTCATGGCGCTGGCGCCCGCCGATAGTTCCTGTTCCCACGGCGGCACCTTGGGATGCGGCCTGGTGAAACTGACGACGCCGATCACCAGCGGCGCATCGGTCAGCCGCCGCTTCTCGACGTCGACGTCGGACTGCGGGGCTTGCGGATTTTTCCGCGCGAACACTTTTGCAATCACTTCGCCGGCGCGAACGCGCGCGTCGCCCTCGAACACGATAAAACGCCACGGCGCCAGCTTGCCATGATCGGGCACCCGTGCGCCGATGGTCAGGATGGTTTCGAGCTCGGCCGGCGAGGGGCCGGGGCCGGTCATCTCGCGGGGTTTTACCGAGCGACGGAGTTTCAGGAGGTCGATGGCGTCGGGCACTGGTGTCTCTTTCGGCGAGTGACGGGGTCGATCGCATATCACGGAGATAGCCACGCAACGAGGTGATTAAAGCGCATTTTGACCGATTGTATCGAAATTTTGCCGCATAGGTCCGGTTCATCGGCATCGACGTATGCAGCACCTGAAAGTTCAGTCATGGATGACGCACCGATCAAATCCGATTGCGACTATCGCCTCGCTCTCAAAGAGATCGGGGGATTGATAAATGCCAGGCGCAATTCCTCCGAAGGCGACCGGCTCGACATACTTATCACGCTGGTGGAGGCATGGGAGCGGGAGCATCACCGGCTCGATGTCCCGAACTAGGCCCCCGCCATTGTCCGCTTCACGTCCGGCGGCGTCGCTTCGTCGACCAGCGCGGCAATCGCATCATCGGTCGGCATCACCTTCTGCCCCTCGCTGCCAAGCCGCCGGATCGAGACCGAATGGGTCTCGGCTTCCTTCTTGCCGACCACCAGCAGCGCCGGGATTTTCGCGAGCGAATGCTCGCGGACCTTGTAGTTGATCTTTTCGTTGCGCAGGTCGATCTCGACGCGCAGGCCGGCGCGCCGCGCCGCCGCGGCGACCACCTTGGCGTATTCGTCGCCCTCCGAGGTGATGGTGGTGACGACGGCCTGGACCGGCGCGAGCCAAAGCGGAAAATTACCCGCATAATGTTCGATCAGGATGCCGATGAAGCGTTCCATCGAGCCGCAGATCGCGCGATGCACCATGACCGGCACCTTCTTCGAGCCGTCGGCGTCGATGTAGAACGCACCGAACCGCTCCGGCAGGTTGAAGTCGACCTGCGTGGTGCCGCATTGCCAGTCGCGGCCGATGGCATCGCGCAGCACGTATTCGAACTTTGGGCCGTAGAACGCGCCTTCGCCGGGATTGATCGCGGTCTTGATGCGCTGGTTGTGGCCCTTCGCCTCGATCTCCGCGAGCACCGTCGCCATCACCCGCTCGGCATGATCCCACATCTCGTCGGTGCCGACGCGCTTCTCCGGCCGGGTCGAGAGTTTGACCGTCAGCTCGCCGGTAAAGCCGAAATCGGCATAGGTCGACAGGATCAGGTCGTTGATCTTGAGGCACTCGTCGGCGAGCTGGGCTTCGGTGCAGAACACATGGGCGTCGTCCTGGGTGAACCCGCGCACGCGCATCAGCCCGTGCATCGCGCCCGACGGCTCGTAGCGATGCACCACGCCGAATTCGGCCAGGCGCAATGGCAGGTCGCGGTAACTCTTCAGGCCATGCTTGAAGATCTGCACGTGGCCGGGACAGTTCATCGGCTTCAAGGCAAACCAGCGCTTGTCCTCGGCCTCGTCGCCGGCCGATTGCGCCGCGAACATGTTCTCGCGGTACCATTCCCAGTGGCCGGAGGTTTCCCACAATGCCTTGTCCAGAATCTGCGGGGCGTTGACCTCGCTGTAATCGCCGGTCAGCCGGCGGCGCATATAGGCGATCAGCGCCTGGAAGATGGTCCAGCCCTTGGCGTGCCAGAACACCACGCCCGGGCCTTCCTCCTGGAAGTGAAACAGATCGAGCTCGCGGCCGAGCTTGCGGTGATCGCGCTTCTCGGCTTCCTCGATCTGCTTGAGGTAGGCATCGAGGTCTTCCTGTTTCGCAAACGCCGTTCCGTAAATCCGCGTCAGCATCGGATTATTGCTGTCGCCGCGCCAATAGGCGCCCGCCACCTTCATCAGCTTGAACGCGTTGCCGATCTTTCCCGTGGACGTCATGTGCGGCCCGCGGCATAGGTCGAACCATTCGCCCTGCTTGTAGATCTTGATGGTCTGGTCGGGTGGAATCGCATCGACCAGCTCGACCTTGAACATCTCGCCGTTGTCGCCGAACACCTGCTTGGTCTGCTCGCGCGTCCAGATTTCCTTGGTGAAGGGTTTGTCGCGCGCGATGATCTCACGCATCTTTTTTTCGATGCCCGCGAAATCCTCCGGGGTGAACGGCTCGTTACGGAAGAAATCGTAATAGAAGCCGTTCTCGATCACCGGGCCGATCGTGACCTGTGTTCCCGGCCACAGCGACTGCACCGCTTCCGCCAGCACATGGGCGGCATCGTGCCGGATCAGTTCCAGCGCGCGGGCATCGTCGCGGGCGATGAACTCGATCTTCGCGTCATGCTTGATCGGGTCGGCCAGATCGACGACCTCGCCATCAAGCGCCATCGCCACCGTGCGCTTGGCCAGCGACGGCGAAATGCCCTTGGCGATATCGAGGCCGGTGATGTTTTTGGGGAATTCGCGTCTGGCACCGTCGGGGAAGGTGAGGACGACTTTTTGCATTGGCTCGGCCGGCTTCAGATTGGTGAGGCTGTACTGGAATCCTGAGGCGGGCGCGTTCTTGTCTGGCATGGCCTACTCCTTATGCTCACTCCTGCGAACGAGCGCAGGTAAGCGGGAAGCAGCGGTATAGCAGGGGATTCGCGCCTTGCAATCCGGCACTCCCGGGAAATTGGATGGCCAGGGCGGCCACACGATCGCGCCCCGAGATTTGTTTGCGCCGGCCTTTCATTCCGAACCTGCGTGGCCTACATGCATCTGCATGAAAAACCCGCCTCGGGACAGCCACGTCCACCGCCGCTTCGCCCCGACCGCTTTGATGCTCGGAAATTTCGTCACCGGCTGCTCGGTGCTGGCGCCGGCGGGCATGTTGAGCGAGCTGTCAGGGGACCTCGGTGTCACCATCCGCGATGCGGGATTGCTGATCACTTTCGGCGCAATCGTGCTGTGCATCGGATCGCCGCTGACGGCGTGGCTGACGAGTCGGATCGAACGCCGCACCCTGCTGACCGCGACGCTCGCGGTGCTGGCGCTGGCCAATGCCGCGTCGGCGTTCGCGCCCGATTATGCCAGCCTGCTGCTAATTCGCCTGATGATGCTGGCGGTCGGCGTACTCTATACACCACAGGCGGCGGGTACTGCCGCGCTGATCGTGCCGGCGGAGAAACGTGGCAGCGCCATCGCCTATATCTTTCTCGGCTGGTCGCTGGCCGCCGCGGTCGGCCTGCCGCTGATCACCTTCATCGCCAGCCGTTACGGCTGGCGTGCGGTCTACGGCAGTATCGGCTTGATCGGCTGTTTCAGTTTCCTGCTGCTGGCGTGGCGTCTGCCGCGTGGATTGATCGGTGCGCCGGTTGACCTCAAGACCTGGGCCGCCGTCGGACGTAACCGGATGATCATCCTGCTGCTGTCGATCACGACGCTGCAGATGTCCGGGCAATTCGTGGTGTTTACCTTCATGGGACCGCTGCTGATGAAGCTGACGCAGGCCGGTCCGGACGCGATCGGGCTGGTATTCGCGCTCTACGGCGTGTTCGGCTTCATCGGAATTGCGATCGCGACCCGCATCGTGGATTCCTGGGGCCCCTACAAGACGTCGCTGTTGTTTACGCTGCTGATGCTGGCTGGTGTTACCGGGTGGGCGCTCACCGCGGGCATCTATCCCTTGATGGCTTGCTCGGTAGCGATCTGGGGACTGGGTTTTGCCTCAACCAACTCGATGCAACAGGTCCGGCTGGTTGTCGCCGCGCCGACGCTTGCGTCGGCATCGGTCTCGCTCAATACGTCGGTACTCTATATCGGACAAGCCGTTGGCTCGGCGATCGGCGGCCTGATGTATGCCGGCGACCTCTTGCATGGCGCGGGCTTCGTATCGATGGGCTTTATCGCGCTGGCGCTGATGATGGTGGTCCTGACCGGACGAGTGCGGACTGTGGCATCCCCTGCATAGGTGAAGACTTCCAAGGCGCGGGAAGCCGTCGACAAAGCCTTCGGTGCGGGCTATTTGCCCCGGGATTTGCTGCCGGATGCGGCTATCCGGCTCGACTCAAAGTTTGCTTTGCCTTAAATCGGCGGACGAAAATGCAGATGAAGTGAGAAGTGATATGAGAACGATACTCGCACTTGTCGTGGTCCTCTGTTCGGGCGCGGCCCTGGCTCAGGGCACCGCCCCCGCCGGCACCAGCCCGCCCCCGCCGACCGTGGCGGGAAAGCCGCTGGTCCAGGTCAAGCCGAGCAAGGCAGCTCCGAAAGCTGCCAAACCTCAATCCGTTGCGCAGAAGCTGCAAGCTTGTCTTGAAATCGACGATGAAACAAAGGGCCGCCTGGACTGCTACGATGCCATCTTTCCGCCCAAGCCAGACCCCAAGGCGCCGGCGGCGAAAGGGATCGCTGATTGCCGTTTCACCAAGGAAGAAGACCAGCGGCTGACCTGCTTTAACGGGTTTGCCGAGAAGATCCCCAAATTGTAAGAGGCGGGGGCGCCTCGTCAGTCACCAATACGCGTCAGCACCGCCTTGAAGGCGATGCCGGGCATTTGCAATGCGCTGCCTTCGAAGTCGATCATGTCGCCGTTCTCCGCGCCCTTCAATGTAAGCGTGATCATGTCGGTTCCAAACAGCGGCTTGAAGCCGGGGTCGGGATTGTGGCGCAGGGTGGAGATCTTGACGTGGATCTCCTCGCCCTTGCGGGTGTAGTTGCCGACGAACGCAAAGCCGGAATTACCGCCGCGGAGTTTGCCTGACGTCGCATAGAGCACACCGTTGCCGGTACCATGAACGGTATGAAACTCAACCTTGTAGAGGCCTTCCTGCAATTCGCATCCCCACGGTTGTAGATTTCGCGGATGCACCCTAGGGCCCGTGGCGGCGCCGAACAATCCCGCGCGCGGGAAATTGCGCCGCCATCAACACTACATTTTAGTCGGCAGGGATGACGAGAAGGCTAAAATAACGTCACGGCCAGGCGCGCGGCCTATCGGCTGCTCGAAGGGCCGCCGCTCGCCGCCAGCCTTGTCAGCGCCGGCGTTGCCGCCATCTTGACAAGCACTTCCTTGACGGGGTTCTCGGTCCAGGCGCGGGTGACGTAGTTGCGATGCGTCACGCCGTCGGGCGTTTTGAGGAACACCACGCTGCCGGGCCGCAGCGGACCATCCAATTCATCCGATATCGCGATGCCCTTTTCTTTCAGCATCTGCATCAGTTCCTGGTCGTGCCGCTGGGTGTAACGTGTATAGGCGCTGACGAAAAAGCCCGATCGGTTGCTCTCGATCCAGGATGCGAACTTGTCCAACTCGCCATAAACCGCATCGAGCAGGAACACGCCGCGTACCCGATCGCCGAGGCCGCCGACTTCGAGGCTCCAGGCCGCCGGCACAAAGCCGCCGGAGTAGCCGACGATAATGACCGGCATGTTCGTGAAGGCCTTGGCGGCGCCGGGATCGCCATAGAGGCGGGCAAGGTGATCGGCCGAACTCCGCCACGAAGCGCCTGAGCCCGCCGGGTTGCCAGAACTTGCCGGCCGATGAATCGGCGGCATCGACCGCAAGCTGCGGCGCCAGCAGCACGGCGTTGACGCCGGAATCCGAAATCTGCTGCGGCACCAGTTGCCGGTCGCGCACGTCGCGTTCCAGTGTCGCGCCGTTGCCGTGGAAGAACACGACGATCACGCCCGGCTTGCGGACGTCGAAATTCTCCGGGACATGCATCAGCACGCGGTTGTCGTTGTAGGTCTCGTTCTGCCAGTAGACCCGGCCGCCGTAGCTGCGGTGGCCTTTACGGTCGCCTTTGGCAATGTTCAGGAAAGGCTCGTCAGTGCGCGGATTTTTGCCGAAATAGGGAAACGCCGAGGATTTCAGGCTGACCAGCGTGGTCAGATCCTCGCGCACTGGACGCTGGTAGGGGACCGTCGGCGCCAGGGAGGCAACCCTGTAGGGGGCGGGCTGAGCCTGCGCCGCGCGTTGGCGAGGCAAGTCGGACGGCTGACGCAGCGCAAAGCTCTCATTGGCGGTCGGGAAGCGATCCCTGAACGCAGGCGCCGGGAAGCGGTCGTCGAAAGAATCCCCGGACGAGGCCTGCACATTGGCGGCAAGGGTGCCGGCACTCGGCGCCCGGTCGCACTGAACGAGGACGAGCGACATCGGGATCAACGCCGATAGAATGGCGATCACGCGCAACCGGCTTGAGCCAGCGCGGAATCCAGGGGATTCCGTCCTCACACGCCGTGACGCGCCCGGTGAAATCACCCGGCTCGCAAGATCAGATGTCTGGAATTTCGCCCCGACCATCCACCCACTGCCCCAATCTCCGCCAGCGACTATCAACTCGCCGGCGTTGAGGTGACGTTAAGCCTCCGGGAAAACTCCCCACTCCCGGAACCCCAATAGAGAACACGAAATCGTGTCGCGATTGTGGGACGGTCACATTCTTTTCGCAATGCCGAAGCGACGCGGATGGCTCTAACGGTATGATAATACTATTTCATGTTCAGATTTAAATCATTGTTAACATTGCTTGAATTGG
This sequence comes from uncultured Alphaproteobacteria bacterium, assembly GCA_963778925.1. Classification (GTDB taxonomy): domain Bacteria; phylum Pseudomonadota; class Alphaproteobacteria; order Rhizobiales; family Xanthobacteraceae; genus Bradyrhizobium. Next base: position 22,921 of record CAVZWE010000009.1, read on the forward strand.
CCGGATTCAGCTTGCACCATGCGAAATCACAGGCGTGATGCGCGCCTTGGGACATGGACCGACATGACGGCATCAGGAACGGGAAGCGCGGCGTGGCCTGGCCGGCTCCCCGCAGGCGGGTCCACGGTCTCGGTTATCGTTGCGACCGCCATCGTGGTCGCCGACATGGTTGGCGTCGGGGTCTTCACCAGCCTTGGCTTTCAGGTCAAGGACATCCCCTCGGGTTTTTCGATCCTGTTGCTATGGGTGGTGGGCGGCATCGTCGCGCTGTGCGGCGTCTTTTCCTACGGCGAACTCGGCGCGATGTTTCCGCGCTCGAGCGGCGAATACAATTTCCTGAGCCGCGCCTTTCACCCGGCTTTCGGATTTCTGGCCGGATGGGTCTCGGCGACGGTCGGTTTCGCCGCCCCTGTGGCGTTGGCCGCGATGGCTTTCGGGGAATACGGCAGATCGGTATTTCCCGGCACTCCGCCGCTGGCGCTTGCCGTCGGCGTGGTCTGGCTGGTGTCGATCGTGCAGCTTTCCGGCGTCAGGCACTCCGGCACCTTTCAACTGGTCTCGACCGTCTTGAAGGTCGTGCTGATCATAGCCTTCCTGATTGCGGGGTTCGTGATCGGGACGCCGCAACCGGTCTCGTTCGCGCCGCTGCTATCCGACTTCGCCCACATCGCCAGCGCGCCATTCGCGATCGGGCTGGTTTTCGTGATGTATTCGTTCTCCGGGTGGAATGCCGCGACCTACATCATCGGCGAGATGCATACCCCGCAGCAAAACCTGCCGCGTGCGTTGCTGGCGGGAACGCTGATCGTGCTGGTGCTGTATGTCGCGCTCAATGCGGTGTTCCTCCACACTACCCCGATCGACAAATTATCCGGTCAACTCGACGTCGCCCGCATCGCCGGCAGCTATATCTTCGGCGATATCGGCGGCCGCATCGTCGGCGCCATGATCTGTATCGGACTGGTCTCTTCGATCAGCGCGATGATGTGGATCGGCCCGCGCGTCATGATGACGATGGGTGAGGACATCCCGGCGCTGCAGGTATTCGCGCGCAAATCGCGCCAGGGTGCGCCGGCCTACGCCATTCTTTTCCAGCTCGCCGTCGCCAGCCTGATGCTGTTCACCCGCAGTTTTGAGGCGGTGCTCGATTTCATCCAGTTCGCCCTGTTGTTCTGCTCGTTCTTTACCGTGCTTGGCGTCGTCAAGCTGCGTATCACCCGGCCCGAATTGCCGCGGCCCTATCGCGCATGGGGATACCCGGTAACCCCCGTGGTTTTCCTGCTCGTGACCGCCTTCATGATGTACTATCTTTTGACGGAACGGCCGCTGCAGTCCTTTCTCGGTACTTTGATCATGGTTTCTGGCCTGTTGATTTACGCTGTTTTCCGCAAGCGGGCCGATCCGGGCTCGGCGGCCGCATCCCAGAAAAGCGAATGAAGCGGCGAACAGAGATGCGTCCGTTGCCGAAAATTGCGGTACTCGCGGCAGTCATGTTCCTCGCGGCCGCTGCGCCCGCGCGCGCCGCCGGCACCATCACCGCCAACGACACCGCGCGTTTTCTTGCTGGCATGCCGCCATCCGCCAACTCGCCGCTGACGCCGCTGACGCAGGATCCCTCGTGGCAGCACCACGCAAAATTCTTCAACAGCGCGTTCGCACAGCTTGAGCAGCGCCAGCTTTCGAAAATCCGGGCCTGGTCCGAGGCCAATCTGGCGGCGCCGAAGCCGACGATGTTCTACATGTTCTCAGGTCCGGACTTCCTCTACGCCGATGCGTTTTACTCAAAGGCAACGACCTATGTGCTGAGCGCGCTCGAACCGGTCGGTTCGGTGCCCGATCTCACGCGATTGCCGCGCGGCGGCATCGGGGCGGCGCTGTACAACGTCGAGCGCTCGATGAGCTCGATCCTGAGCTTCAGTTTTTTCATCACCAAATCGATGAAGGCCGATCTGCGGGCCGGCGAACTCAGTGGCACCTTGCCGATCCTCTATGTGTTCCTGGCCCGCTCGGGCAAGACCATCCGCGACGTCAGTCCGGTCGCACTCGACGACAAGGGCGCTGCTTATTTCGCCAATGAAAATCCGGGCAAGAACGCAACACGGGGCGTGCGGATCGTGTTCGCAGGCGGCGACGGCCAGGAGCGGACGCTGTATTATTTTTCCACCGATCTTTCCAATCCCGGCGTCAAGGCTTCCGGCTTCCTGAAATTTTGCGAGACGCTCGCGCCCGGCAACAGCCTGATCAAGAGCGCGTCCTATCTGCTCTACGCCGGGAATTTCACCACCGTGCGCGATTTTCTGCTCGCCAACAGCGCCACCGTCATCCAGGACGATTCCGGCATTCCGCTGGCGTACTACAGCCCGAAGAAATGGCGCTTCTTCCCGTTTGGCCGATACGCCGGTCCGATCGCCGAATTTCCCGGGAGGTATCAGGAGCAATATGCCGAGTTGTTCAGGCGGGCCCAGCCGATGGATTTCGGCATCGGCTATCGCTGGCGATCCTATGAATCGAACCTGCTGCTCTCGGTCCGGCTGCCCTCCGATGGTTCGGGCAGCGCTGACACGACGTCGTCGGCGCCAGCGGACGAACCGGCGCAGTCCAAACCACCGCGGTCTCGGACGCCGCGTCCGCCGGCCCCGATCGGGCAGTCCCGGGGTTTTTTCTGGTTTTCGCGCTAAAGCGTGTCCTTAGGTTCCCGTCACGGCAGCAATGCATGTTGCGCTTGAAAGCGATGCAGCAAAAGCCTTATGGCGCGTTGACGCCGCGCCACCGCCCGAACCGCCACGGCAGATACCAGCGCGCGCCCGGCGGTCTTGTCAGCGGCACATTGTCGATCCCCGAGGTGCCCCAGGGCTGGCAGCGCAACAACCGCGCCAGCGTCATCCAGCCGCCGCCCCACAGCCCGAAGCGCTCGATCGCCTCGTCGCCATAGACCGAACAGGTCGGCAGATGACGGCAGTTGTAGCCGACCAGCGGCGACAGGGTATGCCGGTAGATCCAGATCAAGGCACGGCCGGCATTGCGCGGCAGGCGGTAGACCGCGTCGGCGCAGTCCGGGCAATTTGAATGCGGCGTTGAATGCTTCATGGGCGCGGTGCTGCAATCATATGCGCAGATTGCGCGGTTCCCCGGCATGGAACCGACGGTCGCGAATAATTGTGCCACAGTTTGAAAAATATCAAAGGTTTGGGTGGCAGTGCAGCAAAGCTTCTATGGACGATGGGGGTTGGCACGGGTACCTTTTTCATAACGCCTGCATGACAGAATCATGTGGCGTTGAACGGGGGCCATTGCCACCGCTCTTTGGGGCCTTGGGGAAGGAACCGAATTGAGGCTGATGAGGTCGCTTGATTTTCGCGGCTGGGCGCTGCTCGGCGCCGCTGCCCTTTACATTGTATTGCCCAGCGTCGTGATCCCGCCCGGCGGTTCGGCGCATGCTGGCGTCGTCCTCGAAGAGCGAAAATTGCCGATGAAATTCAGCTGGATCGCGTGCCAGCCGAATTGCCGCGGCTGGGTCAGCGCGGTCGGCATCGTGACCGCCGATAGCCCACGGGATTTCGATGAGTTTTCGCGCGGACGCCAGCTTGGAGGCGCCACCATCGTGCTGGATTCCAGCGGCGGTTCGGTCAACGACTCCATTGCGCTCGGACGGCGCTGGCGCAGTCTCGGCGCGCTGACCACGGTCGGCGCCAGCGTGCAGACCCATTCCGCACAGGGCGAGCGCGCCAGCATTGTGCCGGAAGCCTATTGCGAATCGATGTGCGTGTTCCTGCTGCTTTCCGGCAAGACGCGTTATGTGCCCGAGACAGCCCATGTCAGGGTGCATCAGATCTGGATGGGCGACCGCGCCGACGACGCCAGGGCCGCAAGCTACACCGCGCAGGATCTGATGATCGTGGAACGCGACATCGGGCGTCTCGCCAAATACACCTTCGATATGGGCGGCGCGGGCGATCTGCTGTCGCTGTCGCTCAACGTGCCGCCATGGGAAGATCTGCACGAGCTGTCGCGGGAAGAATTGCGGCTGACCAATCTGGTCACCACCGATGCGGTTGCCGAAGTGCTGCCGCAGACGGAGATGCCGGTTGCGCCGGTGGCCGAGTTGACCGCCAAGCCGGTGCAGGATCGTTTTGTGAGCACGGCGGCGGAGACCGAGGCCAGCCCGCAGCCCACGAGATCGACCAAGACCGCGGAAGCGGTCGTCCCGACCGGCGGTATCGTGGCGAACGCGCCGGCGAAATAGCGGGCGATGAATTCAGAATATGAACTCGCGATTCCCGGGCGCGCGTCCTCGCGCGAACCCGGAATCCGGAGATAATAAGCTCGAGATTCCGGGTCTGCGCCTGGCGGCGCATCCGGGAATGACGAGTAATCTTCACCCCGGCGCCGATGCCGGCTGCTTTGCCTTGGCCTCGATCTGGCCGATGGCGTCGACCACCGCATCGAAGGTCAGCATCGTCGAGGCATGCCGCGCCTTGTAATCGCGCACCGGCTCGAGCAGCGCGATGTCGGCCCATTTGCCCTGCGGGGGCTTGCCGTTTTCCTTCAGCATCTTGCGGACGGTTTCGCGCAATTCGCGCAATTCGCTTGCGGTCGAACCGACGACATGTCGCGCCATGATCGAGGACGAGGCCTGGCCGAGCGCACAGGCTTTCACGTCGTGGGCAAAGTCGGTGACCACCGGTCCGTCCATTTTGAGATCGACCTTGACGGTCGAACCGCACAGCTTGGAATGCGCGGTGGCGCTGGCGTCGGGTGCCTCGAGCCGCCCGAGCCGGGGGATATTGCCGGCTAATTCGATGATCCGCTTGTTGTAAATGTCGTTCAGCATAAGACTGGGGTCTCGGGGCCGCCATGCGATCGCCCTTGGCGGCCGGGGGCCATGTCCTATATATGGGTGGCAACGGCGGAAATATAGTCCGGCCGTGTTGTGGGACTCAGGCGTCTGGCGGCTAGCCGCCCCGTCTGCCGGTGACACTCCGGTCCTTAAGAGGCCGGTCGAACGGAGTTGACATGGACGCATTGATCAAGACCCTCCGCCCAGGCAAGCCTTCCGACATCAAGTCTTCCGACGTGAAACCTTCGGAGTCGAGGATTCCGGATGCGCGTCCGGCTGAACTGGACCCTTCGGAGTTTCTCGCCGCCGCCGTCCGCGCCGACCAGCCGCGTCCGTCGCGCGCCGAGGCGGAAGCGGCGGTGCATACGCTGCTTGGCTATATCGGCGAAAATCCCGACCGCGAGGGCCTGATGGACACGCCGCGGCGGGTGGTCGAGGCCTTCGACGAACTCTATCAGGGCTATCATCAGTGCCCGGCGGAGGTGCTCAACCGCACTTTCGGTGAGACCGCCGGCTATGACGATTTCGTGCTGATCCGCGACATCGAATTCACCTCGCAATGCGAGCACCACATGATGCCGTTCTACGGCAAGGCGCATATCGCCTACACGCCGGTCGAGCGGGTGGTCGGACTGTCGAAGCTGGCGCGGCTGACCGATATCTTCGCCCGCCGCCTGCAGACCCAGGAGCATCTGACCGCCCAGATCGCGGCCGCAATCGACGAGGTGCTAAAGCCCCGCGGCGTTGCGGTGATGATCGAGGCGGAGCATACCTGCATGTCGGTGCGCGGCGTCGCCAAGCACGGCGCCACGACGTTCACCAGCCGCTTCACCGGCATGTTCCGCGACAATCCGGCGGAACAGGCGCGTTTCCTGTCCATGGTGCGAGGGCCGCAGCGCTAGCCCTCGCCTGCAATTCGCGAGGGCTGACGGTGTCCACATCCGCAGATATCAGCGACATCGAGGAAGGGCTCAAGTTCCAGCCCAAATTCGACGCCTCCGGCCTTGTGACCTGCGTCGCCACCGATGCCGGCACCGGCGAGGTGCTGATGGTCGCGCACATGAACGATGAGGCCCTGCGCAAGACCATCGCCTCAGGGCAAGCCTGGTACTTCAGCCGCTCCCGCAACGCGCTATGGCGCAAAGGTGAGACTTCAGGTCAGACCCAGCGCGTGGTCGAAATGCGCCTGGACTGCGATCAGGATGCGGTCTGGATCCGGGTCGAACAGGCAGGCGCAGCCTGCCACACCGGCCGGCGTTCATGCTTCTACCGCAAGGTCGAGGCGGGTGAGGGCGGGGCGCTGTTATCGTTCGTGGATGCGGACCGGCTGTTTGATCCGGCGAAGATCTATCGCAAGTGATCTTGTTCTCGTCATTCCGGGGCGCGCCAACGGGTCCGGCCCTTGGCCGGCCCGATGACAGGCTCCGCGCGAACCCGGAATCTCGCTTAACGTACTTCTGGATTCCGGGTCCACGCGAAGGCGCGTGTCCCGGAATGACGGCCGGCGGCCGGAACTCATTAACCCGTCATTAACCATAATCGCTCCAGTGTGGCTGAGGCTTGGGCGTTAGTGGGAGCTCTCGAACAGGCCGGGCGGTCGTTTCGCGGGGAGCGGAGACCAAACATGTCGGTCGACACTTCAAACGCCACGGCACCGGCAGGTGTCGAACCGTCGCGCGCAAAGATTGCCGGCGCCATCAAGCAGGCCGCCAGCGGCACCGGCACCAGCTTCGAATATCTGCTCGCGACCGCGAAGATGGAATCCGACTTCAATCCGAAGGCGGGCGCCTCGACCTCATCGGCGCACGGGCTTTTTCAATTCATCGAGCAGACCTGGCTCGGCACCGTCAAGGAAGCGGGCAGCCAGCTCGGCTACGGCCAATATGCCGACGCCATCACCAAGTCTTCCTCCGGCAGCTACTCGGTCGGCGATCCCTCGGCGCGAAACGCCATCCTGAAGCTGCGCGACGATCCCGCCGCCGCCTCTTCGATGGCAGCCGTCCTCACCCAGTCCAACAGTTTCAAGCTCACCGGCAAGATCGGCCGGCGCCCGACCGACGGCGAACTCTATATGGCGCACTTCATGGGCGTCGGTGGCGCGGCCAGGCTGATCGCCAACGCCGAGGACAACCCGCAGGCCTCCGGCGCGCGGCTGTTTCCGAACGCCGCCGCGGCAAACCGTTCGATCTTCTATGACCGCTCCGGGCGCGCGCGCAGCGTATCCGAGGTTTATTCCGTGCTATCGGCGCGTTACGCCGGTGCCGCCAATTCGCCGGCGACCCGCAGTGCCATGGCGTCGGTTGGCGATACGCCCCCAAATGTGGCACTAGCCAGCGTGGCACCGGCGTCTGCGCCGGTCGACAGTGCGGCCTACCTGTCGACTTTCCCGGATGTCCGCCCGGTCACCCCGGTCACGATGGCATCGGCATCGGGCACGACCAATGCCTCGCCGCCGAGCGGCCAGATCTTCCGCTCGCTGTTTCAGGCTGGCGAGCGAGCCCAGCCGGTCTCACCGGGGGTTCAGAAATTGTGGGGCAACTCTTCGTCGCTGACTTCGGTCGCCAGCGCGACCCCGTCGGCGCAAACGCCTGATGTACGCGCGCCGCACCCGCTCGACCTGTTCAGCGATCGCAACGGTACTTTCAGCAGCTAGCGCAAAAGCAGCAGGAACGCTGAAGTTCTCGCTGGTCATCTCGATCTATTGCAATGCCCTGGTCCAGACAGCGGCGGGATCCGACACAATTCCCAGATATTTGACGCGGCAAACGTGAACCAATTCACATCCGCGCATCCGACATTGAGCTAGTCACGTTGCTGCGCATCGGCGCATTGTCATTGGTGACAGCGGCAGATGTCTTGTTTGACTTGTACGATGTCAGGTAGAACGATAGGCTAGGCGACCTTGGTTGTCGTTTGGTTGTCGGCGTCGCCTCGCGACATGGCTGACTGTCGTTCGGAGCAAAGGGGGCCGCATGGTTGCCAGGAAGAAGACGAAGTCCGCGAAGGCTAAGGCCGCGGCAAAGACCAAAAGCAAGGCAAAGACCAAGAGCAAGACAAAGACCAAATCCAGCGCCGGGGCGGTCAGGCGCACTGGCTCCCCGTCACGGAAGGCCAAGTCCAAGCCGGCTGCTGCCAGGTCCAAGCCGGCAGCCAAGACCAAGCCGGCAGCCAAGACCAAGCCGGCAGCCAAGACCAAGTCAAAAGCCGCAACCCCGCCCAAGTCCAGGACGCGGGCTAAGAGCAAGCCCAAGGCGCCAGCCACAACACCGGCCAAAGCGGCCGTCTCAACGCCCGCGCCTTCAAATCCACAGGCGAGCGCTCCCTCGGGCTTCCAGGTAGAAGGCACCAACGGCAACGCACTGTTCACGTTGAAGCTACACCGCGGCGAAGGCATGACGCTGATCGCCATGAGCTGGAAGAATGGCCAGCCGCCGCAGGACTTTGTCGGCTTCGCGATCGAGTATCAGGAACCCGGCGGCAACCAGTTTTTCGCGCTGAACAACCGGCTCGGCTTCCTCGATGCCAGCGGTAATGTCAATCCTGCCACGCTCTCGACGCTTCAATCGCCGATCCAGAAATTCCGCTGGGTGCATTTCCCGCGCAATGCCGATCTCCCGGGCGACTTCAAATATCGTGTCACGCCCGTGTTCATGGATGCGCAGGATAAGCTCAGCAAGGGCGACCCACAGGAGGTCGCGATCCAGCTCGCGCGCGAAACCTATCCCGGCATCGCCAACGTCACCTTCACGCGCGGCTTCGTCTCCTCGCAGGCCTTTGTCGACCGCTATATGAAGGACGGTCCGATCAACACGCTGGTGGCGCCACTTGCCGCCGGGGGTCTCGACTTCACCTCGACCCACCCGGACAGCGCCGTAGCGCTTGCCTGGATGGGTTTCGAGGCGCGCGCGGCGATCCTCGAGACGCTCGATCAGGCTATCGCCGACGGGGCCAAGGTCCGCGTCGTCGCCTACGACTTCAATCTGCCCGAGATCGTCGACCGTCTTGAGAAGCTCGGTAACTCCCTCAAGATCATCATCGACGACAGCAAGGGACATGGCGGCGCAGGCACTGCCGAGACCGAAGCCGAGGGCCGACTGGTGGCCTCGGCGGGGCAGGCGAACGTGCTGCGCCAGCACATGGGCAGCCTGCAGCACAACAAGACCATCGCCGTGGACGGCCCGACCGTGAAGAAGGTCGTGTGTGGCTCGACCAATCTTTCCTGGCGCGGCTTCTTCGTGCAGGCGAACAATGCACTCGTACTGACCGGTCAGACCGCCGTCGATCTGTTCTTCACCGCCTTCGACAGCTACTTCACTCCCGACAAGAACAACGACGTGGCGGGATTCGGTGTGAAGCCGTCTGCCGGTTGGAACGATCTCGGCCTTCCCGGCATTGATGCCAAGGTGGCGTTTTCGCCGCACAGCGCGGCCAATGCCAAGCTTGGCGAAATTGCCGACGACATCAAGAGCTCAACGTCGTCGCTGCTCTACTCGCTTGCATTCCTTTACGAGTCGCCGGGCGTTGTGCTCAATGCAATCAAGGCTGTCACCAACGACAAGAATATCTTCGTTTACGGCATTTCCGACAAGCATGTCGGCGGCCTGGACGTCCAGGACCCGAGCGGCAATGTCGCCCCTGTCTTTGCGGCAGAGCTCAGCGCAAACGTGCCGGAACCCTTTAAGTCCGAGCCGACCGGCGGCACCGGCACGCGCATGCATCACAAGTTCACCGTGATCGACTTCGACAAGCCGACGGCGCGCGTCTATCTCGGCTCTTACAATTTCTCCACGCCCGCCGACCGCAAAAACGGCGAGAATCTGATGATCGTCAAAGACCGGCGCATCGCGGTGTCCTACATGATCGAGGCGCTCAGCCTGTTCGACCACTACTCGTTCCGGGTCGCCGAGAAGAAGGCGACGGCCAAGGGTCAGAAGTTGCATCTTTCCAGGCCCCCGCGCGACCCCGGCGAAAAGCCGTGGTGGGACGACGACTACACGGTCGAGCACAAGATCAAGGATCGCGTGCTGTTTTCCTGACGGCGCTCGCGCCCGCGATTGCTCGCGGGCGGACGTGCCGGGCTCACCCTGTTTGGAATGTACATTCCACATCCGGCACCGGCGACGAAAGCTATTCGGGCATGGTCTCGCTTGGGCGGGGAGTTCTTCAGCAAGAAGCCCGATTCTTATCGGCAGCACTGCGAGGGCCCGGTTGCGCGGCGCCGCGTTCCGGACGATGCCACGGCGCCACGCTGCACCCCTTAACAAAACGTCAACGAAACCAGTCGTTTATGGTGAACGCTTTGTTAAGCGTCGTGGTTTATTTTCTATTGCAGTGGCATCGGATCACGGTGTCGTTCCAGGTTGCGTAAGCCGGCAGGGCAATGATCGTTCGGCAATTCATCAGTTGGATACGGACCGCGCCGGCAGGCGAGCGGGCGGAGGCAACGCGGTCCTTGGCGCGGGCCTGGCTGATTTCCGACCTCAGCGAAGACGACCGCACCGCCGCCGAGGGCGCGCTGTTGATGCTGCTCGATGACGCATCTCCGCTGGTGCGCCAGGCCATGGCCGAGGTTTTCGCGCGCAGCACGGATGCACCCGCGGCCATTGTCCAGGCGCTGTCGCTCGACCAGCCATCGGTCGCGCTTCCGGTGCTCGAACATTCCCCGCTTCTGATCGACGCCGACCTCGTCGATCTGGTCGCAACCGGCAATAGCGAGACGCAATGCGCGATCGCCCGCCGCATCCATTTGCCGGCCTCCGTTTGCGCCGCGATCGCCGAAGTCGGGACCGCAGCGGCGGCGCTCGAGCTGATCGAAAATGCCTATGCCGAGCTCGCGCCGTTTTCGTGGGATCGCATCGTCGAGCGTCACGGCCATCTTGCCGCGATCCGGGAATCGATGCTGGTGCTGGAGGACCTGCCGGCCGCGACGCGGGTCGCGCTGGTGGCCAAGCTCTCGGATACGCTGGCGCAATTCGTTGTCGCAAGGAACTGGCTCAGCGCCGATCGCGCGGTACGGATCGCAAGCGAGGCGCGCGATCGCTCCACCGTCAATATCGCGGCGCGCTCGCGCGGCGAGGACATGCGCGGCCTGGTGCGGCATCTGCGCGCCACCGGCCAACTCACCGCCGGATTGATCCTGCGCGCATTATTGTCGGGCAATCTCGAATTGTTCGATACCGCGTTGTCGGAATTGTCCGACCTGCCGCAGGCCCGCGTCTCCGCGCTGCTGCACGACCGCGGCGGCGCCAGCCTGCACGCGCTGCTCAAGCGCGCCGGATTGCCGGAATCGACTTTCGCGGCGTTCCGGGTAGCGCTCGAAGTCAACCATGAATTCGGATTCGCCGGCACGGTCGGAGGTGCGGCAAGATTGCGCCGGGCGATGGTCGAACGCGTGCTGACGCATTGCGAGACCGACCGGCAGGCCGCCGAACCGCTCCTGATCCTGCTGCGGCGCTTCGCGACTGAGTCGGCCAGGGAAGAAGCCCGACTGTTCTGCGACGAACTGGTGGCGGACGAGACCGTGGCGCCGATCCAGCATGATCGTATCGCGGCTTAACATCTCGAGTTTTCCAAATTTCGACGTCATCCCCGCGCAACGGCTTCGCCGTTGTCGCTGGAGGTGCGCGCCGGCTTCGGCGAGCCTCGAAGAAATGATTGTGCGGCCCATCCTTCGAGACGCGCGCAAGGGCGCGCTCCTCAGGATGACGCAAGTATTTGCGGGCCGACGATTGGTGACGCGTGTTTGAGCTGCCTTACTCCACCGGCACGATGCTCGGTGCCAGGATCGCTTCGAGGTGCTCGGGCCGGTCGCGATTGGCGTAAGTGAGGAATTCGTCGGCGACGCCGCGCAGCTGCCGGCTCAGTTCACTCGCCATCCTGACGGTATCGAGCCTGGTGCGCTCGCGCACGATCGCCTCAATCGCGTTGATATGGTGGGCGATCAAATCGGACGGCACCTCGTCGAGATCGGGCGCATGCTCGATGATCCGGCACAGGCTTTCAGCGGCGGCGCCGGCGGAAGGGTACCCGAAAGTGGCGGCGTCGCCCTTGATGTCGTGGGCGGCGCGAAACAACTCTTTGCGCGTGACATCGCTGAAACCGTTCTTGAGAATGGCGGCGTGGGCGGCCGAGAGCCGGTCGGCTTCGATCACCATCCAGTTCTTGAATTCGCCCGACAGGCCGGCCAGCGCTTTTTCCGCGCGCGCGACCGGGTCGTCGAGATCTTTCTCGCCGACGCGCCGCAACACCTTGCGCAAGGGATTGGGCTGCGTGATCACATGATGGTCGGCGAAAGTCTTGATCTCGAGCGCGCCGGGCTTGTCTTTCGCCATGATGGTTTCCTTCGGGTCCCGCGCTAGACGGTGGAGCGGGCCTTGTCGAGCAGCGAGGGCTGCTGCAGCACTTCCACCTCGCCGCCAACGCGGCGCTCCGGACCGATATAGGCGTTGCTGGTATTGCGCCGCCGATCCGGTCCGAAATAGGTCTTGGTCTTGATGAACGGGCGCGGGTTGGCAACAACGTTCAGAATGCGCTGGTAGAGCCCTTTGGCCGAGATCGGCTTGGCGAGGAACTCGGTCACGCCGGCGTCGCGCGCCACCGTCACGCGCCGTTTCTCGGAATGGCCGGTCAACATGATGATCGGCGCGAAAGGATTGCCCTTCAATTCCGGCTGCCGGATCATCTGCGCCAGTTCGAGGCCATCGAAAATCGGCATCGACCAGTCGGTGATGACGATGTCGGGGACGTAGTGGGTGTACATTTCCAGCGCGGTGGCGCCGTCTTCGGATTCATAGACCTCACGCGCGCCGAACGAATGCAGCAGCGTCCGCAAGATGCGGCGCATATGCGGATTGTCGTCGCACACGAGAAATCGCAGCTTGTTGAAATCGATGCGAAACATGGCCCGCGCCCTGAGGGCCTACCGCTGAAGACGGTATACCCGGCGTTAACCGTATCGCGGCGCCGGTTAACGAATGGTTGCGGCCTGCGGGGGTGGGGTCGGAAATTAATAACCGAATTGCTCGCTCAGAATGCGCTCTTCCAGGCTGTGGCCGGGGTCGAACAGCATTCGCATCGCGATGGTCTTGTCGGACAGCACCTCGACGCGACGGACGTCGCGCGCCTCGTCATGGTCGGCCACCGCCGCGACCGGGCGCTTTTCGCTCTCGAGCACCTCGATCACGACAAAAGCGGTGTTGGGCAGCAGCGCTCCGCGCCAGCGGCGCGGCCGGAACGGGCTGATCGGGGTCAGCGCCAGCAGCGGGGCGTTGATCGGGATGATTGGCCCCTGCACCGAAAGATTGTAGGCGGTCGACCCCGCCGGCGTCGCCACCAGGACGCCGTCTGCTGCCAGCTCCGCCATGCGTTCGCGTTCGTCGATCAGAATGCGCAAGTGCGCCGCCTGATGGGTCTGGCGGAACAGCGCGACTTCGTTGATGGCGTGATGAATATGCACTACGCCACGCGTGTCGGTGGCACGCATCAGGAGCGGATGGATCACGGATTCCCTGGCGGCCGCAAGCCGGGCGTGCAGGTCGTGGGTCGAGTATTCATTCATCAGGAAGCCGACGGTGCCGCGATGCATGCCGTAGATCGGCTTGCCCGTGTGCATGTGCTGATGCAGCGTCTGCAGCATCAGCCCGTCGCCGCCGAGCGCCACCACGACATCGGCCTCGGCGGGATCGTGATTGCCGTAGAGCTCGACCAACTGCGCCAGCGCCTGCTGGGCCTCGGCCCCGGCGCTCGCGACGAAGGCGATCCGTTGGTATCGCTTGGGGCTGTTCATGGGATTGCGGGCTCATCTTGGCGCGAGAAAGGGGGGAGCGGTTGCGCGCAGGGTCGTCTATACGACCTTGACCGTGCTTGTCGAGATAGGCTGGCCGCCCGGGGATTTCACCGGATCGTGCGATGAGTTTGAATACAAAGCCAGCTATCTCTGCGAGTTCGTTAACGATGCCAGGCTGTCGTAAATCTAGGCTACAAACCTGCGTTTATCCGGAAAATTCTCGGCTCGTACCGTGAATGCGGTGACGCGGGGAATAAGGAGAGGAAAAGATATGCCCATCCGCTTCTGGGCGCCGCGCCATGCCCGTTTCGTCCTTGCGATGCTCGCATTCGCCATGCTGGCCGGCGTGCACGCCGAGGATGCGCCGCCGCCGCCCGGTCAGCAGCCGGCGGCAGCACCATCGGACCAGAAGTCCGGAGCGACACCCGGGCGCGGCAATCCGGCGAATCCGCCGGCCGCCACCGAACAACATCGTCTGCCGCCGGATTCGACGACCAAGCAAACGCTGGCGCTGCCCGGGCGCACGCTGGCCTTCACGGCTACCGCAGGTTCGATCCGCCTGTTCGATGGCAAGGGCGAGGCGCAGGCCGACATCGCCTACACGTCCTATCAGCTCGACGGCGCTGATACGCGCACTCGGCCGGTCACTTTCTTCTTCAATGGCGGACCAGGCGCGGCCTCGGCCTATCTGCAATTTGGTGCCGCCGGGCCGTGGCGGCTTGCCATCAACGGCGACGCGGCGGTTTCCTCGGCGTCGCCCGATCTGCAGCCTAATGCCGAGACCTGGCTCGACTTCACCGATCTCGTCTTCATCGATCCCGTCGGCACCGGCTACAGCCGTTTCGTCGCCACCGGCGAGGACGTCCGCAAGCGGTTCTATTCGATCGACGGCGACGTCAACTCGATCGCGCTGACGATCCGCCGCTGGCTGGAAAAGTCCGACCGCTTGCTGTCGCCTAAATATGTCGTCGGCGAAAGTTATGGCGGCATCCGCGGTCCCAAGATCGTTCGCGAGTTGCAGGTCCAACAGGGGGTCGGGGTGAGGGGCCTCATCCTGGTCTCGCCGGTGTTCGACTTCCGCGAATTTACCGGTTCCAGCATCCTGCAATATGTCTGGAGCCTCCCCAGCATGGTGGCGGTTGCGCGCGAGACCAAAGGCGCGGTCACCCGCGCCGACATGGCCGATGTCGAACGCTATGCACGCGGCGACTTCCTGAGCGACCTCGTCAAAGGCGAGGCCGACACCGAGGCCACCACGCGCCTAGCCGACAAGGTGGCGGCGCTGACGGGGATCGATCAGGCCGTGAGCCGCAGGCTCGCCGGGCGCTTCGACGGCAGCGAGTTTCGCCGCGAATTCGACCGCAAGAACGGCAAGGTGACCGGACGCTACGACGCATCGGTCTCCGGTTTCGATCCCAATCCGGATTCCAGCTTCTATCATTTCGACGATCCGTCCGGCGAACCCTTGATTGCGCCGCTGACCAGTGCGGCGGTCGATCTCACCACCCGCAAGCTCAACTGGCGGCCGGACGGCTCCTATCAGGTGCTCAATGGCGCGGTCGAGAAGGCCTGGGATTTCGGCCGTGGGCTAAATCCCGCCGAGTCGATTTCCCAGCTGCGGCAAATCCTTGCGCTCGACCCGAAGCTGAAGCTCCTGGTAGGGCACGGGTTGTTCGATCTCGCTACGCCATATTTCGGTTCGAAGGTCCTGCTCGACCAGCTGCCGGCCTACGCGACGCCGCAGCGCGTGAAGCTCGTGGTCTATCCCGGCGGCCACATGTTCTATTCGCGCGACGCCGCGCGCCAGGCCTTTCGGGGCGAGGCCGAGACGCTGATGAAGTGAGAGCGCGTTCAGCGGGCGGCGCGGCGTTTGCGCGGCGCGTATCTGCGCTCCATGTCCGCGGCTACGGCTTTCTCAGGCCTGGCTCTGCCGCCAGCGAACGAGATCTCTGTCACCTTGCCGGCCTTGTTGCGGATGCGTCCTACGCCTTCGCCATAGCTTGCATACCCGGCGGCTGCGGATATCCGGCCGCTATCGCGGCCCGTAACCCCGATTTCGGTCGCATCCAGGAACGGGTTAATGGCATGGGGGTTGCCCACCATGACGACACTGCCCATGGGCACAAGATCGAACGCGCCCCACTTGGTCCACCAGCGTCCGGTCCAGTCACGGACGCGCCGTTTGGGCGCGCCGCGGTCGGCGAAGGCGCGCAGGATACGCAAGGCGCCGTCGACCCACGATCCGGCCCAGCCATCGGTGGCGTTGGTCAGGATGCTGACGCTCACCTCGCAGCTTGGGATCACGCAGGTCCGCGATATGTAGCCCTGCAGTCCGCCACTGTGGCCGAACCAATCCCAGCCCGCCAAATTGCCGCTCATGATTCCGAGGCCGTAGTATCCCTCGATACTGGATTGCGGATTTCGCCATTGCCCGCGCGTCATCTCCCGGCGGCTGCGGGCGGAGAGCACGCTTCGCGTCGCATGAGGGGACAGTTGTGCGAAGAAGCGTGCTACATCGGCTGCCGTGCTGACGAAACCGCCGGCCGGCGTGATTGCATTGAGCCTGTTCTCGCCGGGAATGACGAGGCGGCGCCCGACCGGAAGGCGGGGGCTATGGCCGCGTGCGAACGGCACGCCTCTGGCGAGAGGCATGTCTGGTTGCGTTTCGCGCAGGCCCGCGCCGCCGACGATCTCGCGTTCGATCCAGACGCGATATGGTTGTTTGGTGATCGCTTCGATCACCAGGCCGATCAGTCCGAAACCGTGGTTGGAATATTTGAAGCGCGTGTTGGGCTCGATCAGGGGAGGCGACTTGAGGTCGGCGATCAATTCCTCGGTGCTGAGGAACGGCCGGTAATCCGAAAACTGCCCGCTGGCGGTGCCGTCGCGAACGAGGCCGGCGCTGTGGGAGAGAACCTGCGCGATCGTGGTTTCCGCAACCTGGCGGTTAAGGCCGCTGACATATTGGCCGACCCGATCGTCGAGCCGCAATTTGCCTTGCTCCCGGAGTTTCATGATGCCGGCCGCGGTGAAGCTCTTCGAATGCGATCCAATCCGAAACCGGTGCCGCGGGGTCAGCTTTTCACCAGTGGCGAGGTTGGCGTGACCGAACGCGTATTCGGCGATCACCTTGCCGCGATGCGCGATGGCGACGATGCAGCCGGGCTGTTGCGACGCGCGCACCTGAAATTCGATCCAATTGCGAACGTAGCCGATCGCAGGTTGCAGCCATGGTTCCACCAGCGCAATCTCCAGAATATCAGATGACTGTAGCGACCGATGACAAGTCGAATGTCTCGGCGAAAAACACTGTCGGATGCTAGCGGACAAAACAAAGCCGGCGCAACCTTTACGGCTGCGCCGGCCGAAACTGATATAATCGAAGTCAGTAAACGAGGCCCGTGCCGGGCGGCTTCTCCAGCGCCGCAGCCAGCGAGCGGTATTCCTCGCTGTTGGTGCCGGCCAAGGCGGCGATCCGGCTCAAATGATATTGCGCCTGGTCGCGGTTGCCCTGTTCGACCTGCCACAGCCCGTAATACTGCCAGGTCTTGACGTGGTTGGGGTCGGCCTTCAGCGCGCGCTCATACCAGATCTGCGAAACCTTGTAGTCGCCGAGCTTGCGATAGGAGTAGCCGATCAGGTTGGCGACCGCGGCGTTGTCGTCATGGCCGAGCGTCTTGAGCTGCTCGATGGCGGAGGCGTAGTCGTTGCGGTCGTAGACCGTGGCGTAGGCTGCGCGATAGGCCGTGATGAATTTGCCATCGTCGATACTGGAGCTCTTATCCTTCTTGTGCTTCTTGGCGGCCGACGCCGGGGGCGAGGGATTCTCGTCGCCGGCAGCCCGCGCTGGCGTGAGCAGGGGCACCGCGGTCAGCGCCGCCACGAACATTGCCAGTGTCAAAAGCCTGATCGCAACTTTGCTCATGCATCTCTCCCGATTTGAAGAAGGCGGCAATCCTACACCGAAGCCCGTTGATTTGAACACCCGCCGCCTCAGAACATTCCCGGACAATGGTCTTTATTTGGCCGATTTTCGTCAGGCCTCGCTCGCGGCGCGCGGGGTGACGAACGGGCGTAACATGACCATCAATTCATGCAGATGAACGAAGTCCGTTGCCGCGCTTCAGGGTGGGTTCAGCGCGCGGCACCTAAGGTCGCATTCATGATCGGGCCTGGTCATCCGGCCGGCCACCTCGTGATCCCCTGGAGGAGACGACCATGTTGAAGACGATTTCCGCAGCCCTGCTCGCAGTTACCGTTCTCGCCGCACCAGCCTTTGCCGCCGGCCGCGCCAAGACCGCACCGACGCCGGTCATCAAGGCCGAGCAGGCGAAGCCGGGCGTGCTGAACGCCAATGCCCGGATGGGACATCATCATGGGCATTTCCATCATTATCGCTTCCACCACCACATGGGTGCGCTCAAGAAGCATCAATTCTCGAAGGTCATGGTCAAGCACGTTACGCCGGCTACCAAGCGCGGCTGAAGCTGATCCGCAGGGTGCGTGGCTTTCATCCACAGTGCCCCCCGCCGTCGCGCTTTGCGGATGTCAGGCCGGCCCGCGCGCCATTGCTTCCCCAATGGCGCCGGGCCGGAACTGCTTGCGATGGAGATTTGCACGGGACAAGAAATTGAAATGCGAATTCCCTTTGATCTTGGGAAGGTCTAGAACGCCGTTCGGGCATCAGATCTTCGAAACACGGGTTGGCTTTGGGAATATCAGCAAAGTGCGCCGCGATCCTGCTGCTGCCGATTGTGCTGGCGGCATGCGCGGGCAGCGAGGAGGGCAGGGACGCCGCGTTCACCATCGATACCGGCGGGAACGCCAGCCAGCCGTTTCCCGACAACTACCGCCCCGAATTGCTGGCGTTCATGAAGACCTATCTCAATAATCCCGTTGGCGTGCGTGATGCTGCGATGGCCGAGCCGGTGCAGCGCACCGTCGGCGGGCGGCTGCGCTATGTCAGCTGCCTGCGCTTTACGCCGCGGGAACTCGACGGCAGTTATCGCGAGCCGCGCCAGCGCGCCATCGCCTACGTCAACGGCCGGCTCGATCGCATGATCGAGAATGCTGGCGAGGTCTGTGCAGGCGCGACCTATGCGCCGTTCCCGGAATTGGAAAAGATGACGCGCTAGCATCGGCTGCACGTCAATCGACCCATCCCTGCGAAAATGATCGGCGGCGAAGACGGCCGGAAACCCATGTGCTCAATTGCACGTGATGCGTTAGCCGATGCGGCAACGGCATTTCGCAATCGCACGGCCTTTCGCGATCCAACGCACCTGATCAGCAAATCGATTTACAGCCGCAATAGCGTCGATATGTTTGTGCAGGCTATCATAACGCTGCGATTCGCACACAGCGGCATGAACATTGCTAGGAGAAAAACGGGGCTGGTTTTGACATTCAGGAGCGTGACACATGAAACGCATCGTGTTTGGTCTAACCGTTACTGCGATAGTTGCGTGCCTTGTCGGCGGCGTGAGAGCGCGCGACCTCGATGGCCGCTACGCCAACTCGCCGCTCAAACCGTGGTTTGATCATCTCGCGAGCGGCAAGGGACTTTGCTGCTCGATGGCGGATGGCGAAAGCGTGGCGGATCCCGATTGGGAATCCAAAGACGGCCACTATCGCGTTCGCCTTGAGAACACTTGGGTCGATGTTCCCGACGACGCCGTGATCACCGAGCCGAACCGGGCGGGACGAACGATGGTTTGGCCGGTACGGTTCGACAATCAAATCTCGATCCGTTGCTTCATTCCGGGCAGCATGACCTAAAAACCTTGCGCGTCCGTCGGTAAGGCCCGGAAAATGGTGCCCTCGCTCCCCTGAAGGGGAGAAGTGGGCAAGCTATGCGCGCTTACAAGAAATACTCCGCGATCGCATCGAAGCCGCGGCGCCAGCCGCGCACGCGATCGAGATCCAGCGGGCTGGCTTCGGATGCCATCCGGATGATCACCAACTCGGCCTCGGGGTGGATGTAGATCCACTGACCGTGAATGCCGAACGCGCAGAGCACGCCTTTGCTCCGGTCGATCCGGTACCATTGGCTGCGGTAACTGGCCTGCGGGAACATGTCGGCGAATTCCCAACGCGCCCAGGCTTCGGGATCGCCGCGTTCATTGATGTCGTCGATCCATGCGCCCGGCACCACCTGCCGGCCATCGGCGACCCCGCGGCGGCGGATCATCTCGCCGAAGCGGGCGAGGTCGCGCGGCGTGACGCAGAGGCCGCCGGCGGCGCGCATTGCATTGCGGGCGTCGACGGTGATGTAGGCGTCGTGCGCGGCGCCGAGCGGCGTCCACAGATATTCGCTTAGGATGTCGGCGTAAGCCTGATCGCAGGCGCGCTCATAGACCCAGCCGAGCACGTCGGTGTTGGTCGAGACGTAGTGAAACAGTTCGCCGTGCTTCTGTCCGTCGGGCTTCTGCTGGCCGAGAAAGCTGCGCAGGTCGATCGGCGGTTCGCCTGCTGGCAACGGATCCCATCCCGCCGCATGGCGGTAACGCACGACGTCGCCCCTGGGGTCGTCGTAATCCTCGATGAAGGCGATGCCGACCGACATGTCCAGCAGATGCCGGATCGTACAGCCGGCATAGACCGATTGTTCCAGTTCGGGGATGTAGTCGATGATGCGGTCATCCGGATCGAGCAGGCCGCGATCCACGAGAATTCCGCCGAGCATACCGCAAATCGACTTGCTGACGGAGAACACGATGTGCGGCGTGGTGGCGCTCATGCCATCACCGTACCATTCGCTCGCGATCCGCCCGCGCCTGAGCACGACGAACGCGTCGGTATGGGTGGCGCGCAGCGCCTGGCTCACGGTGGTCGGGTTGCCGTCATGGCCGTTGAAGCCGATCGGCCCGATTTCCTGCAGCGACATCTCAAGCGCTGTCGCATGGCCGCAGGCCGCAATGTTGGCGGTCGGAATCAGCCGGCGGACGTTGCGGAAACCCCAGGCGTTGAACGGCGCCTTGCGCCAGTTCGAAAGCGTAACCAGCCGGTCCGGCGCCGGCGGGAAATCATCCATCAGGGCAACGGTCATCTCGCCTCC
Organism: uncultured Alphaproteobacteria bacterium; assembly: GCA_963778925.1. Classification (GTDB taxonomy): domain Bacteria; phylum Pseudomonadota; class Alphaproteobacteria; order Rhizobiales; family Xanthobacteraceae; genus Bradyrhizobium. The sequence continues at coordinate 43,600 of CAVZWE010000009.1, forward strand.
TCGATTGTTTTCTTCCCGGCACCCTGCGGGGCAGTGCGGGAACCCCGATCACTTTTCAGCGAGTATTGAACCGGACCGCCGTCAGCGTCGACCCAAACATAGCGGCAAACCGTGCGCGTTCAGGGCGAAAAAATCGCGCGCCCGATCGAACCAAAAGGCGCTGTTGCCGCGCCGTCACAGTTGCGATCGATCACAGCTCCGGCATTGCCGCGAGGCAACCAAATTCAGGCCACGTTGTTTGATAGACATCGCAGCCGCAATAACGGGAAATACCCATGAACAAGCTTTTGCTCGGCGCAGCCGCCTTTATCGCCTTCGCGGCCCCCGCGTTCGCGGCTGACATACCGGCGCGCACCTATACCAAGGCTCCGGCCTACACCGCGCCGGAAGTGGTCTACAACTGGACCGGGTTCTATATCGGCGGCCATCTCGGCGGCGCATTCGCTGGCAACAACGGCCTGGAGGGCAGCGGCGGCCGGTTCCTGGGCGGCGTGCAGGGCGGCTTCGATTACCAGTTCGCGACCAACTGGGTGGTCGGTGCCGAAGCCCAGTACAGTTGGCTTGCCAACAACAACAATGGCGTGGTGTTTCCGGCTGGCACGCTGGTGACCGCCAATAGCAACCAGCTCGGCTCGGCCACAGGTCGGCTCGGCTATACCTGGGGTCCGGCGCTAGTCTACGCCAAAGGCGGCTACGCCTGGCGCGACAACAGCAATATCGGTGTGTCCGTCGGCGGTACGCCGGTGGCGTTCACGACCGACGGAAGCCACAAGAACGGCTACACCGTCGGCGCCGGTTTCGAATACATGTTCGCACCGAACTGGTCCGCGAAGGCGGAATACCAGTACTACAATTTCGGCAACACCACCTTCACCGGCGGGCCCGCGGCGATTGTCGGCTCCCGGTTCCGGGACGACGACCATACCGTCAAGGTCGGCGTCAACTATCGCTTCGGCTGGGGCGGCCCGGTCGCCACGCGCTACTGACGCGGCGTCCGCCCCGAACGACAAGGGAAGGCCGGCTTCGCGCCGGCCTTTTTGCGTTGGAGGCGGGGCCACAGGCCGGCTGTCCGCCAGCCTCGGCTTGGCCAAAAAATAATTTTTGCCGGCTACGGAACTTGCGCTCGCAATCGGCTATTATGGTTGCGCCGATTGGTGGACATCGAACATGCGTGCCTTGCCGTTAGCGTTGATTTTATCCGCGGTTGCGCTGCCGTGCCTTGCCCAGACCGTCCTGAAATCCGAACCCCTCGTGCTGGCGCCCTATGAAATCGCCTTCGTGCAGGACGCCTCGTGTCCGGTCGGGAAGGTGCTCAAGGTCACCGGCGCGATCAGGGGCCTGCATCGCCGGAAGGCCTGCGTCGCGCTGGCCGCCGAGCAGGCCTCGCTCGCGGTGGCGACGCCGTAAGGACTGATCCCGCAGGGGCATTCGGGGGTTCGCCGGGACGACGGCGTTACGAACCCAGCTGGAATTCCATCTCCTCCTGGCGCTCGGCGTCGGCCTGGTTTTTCGCGGGGTCTTCCTGCGCGTCCGGCCGGCAGGGTTTAATTTCGTAGTCGTTGTCCAGCACGGGCCGCGGAGTCGGCCTGTCTTCGTCGGATGCCACGTCGACCACCAGCCCGCTTTTCCGGGCATGCTTCCAGACATCGGCTTCTGTCGGATAGGCGTTGCTCAGCTTGGCGTCGCTACTAAACAGCGCATACGGCATCGGACCAGCTCCGGTAAACCACCCTAACGCGCCCGACGGGGCAGGGTTTCCGGCGGGCCGCCGCCGGTTCACGCGCAAGTGAGGCGGCTGATTCGGGGGCAGCCGCGGCCAATTTCGGGCCTCCACCCCTAAGTCGTAAACGAGTCCTGAATCGCCGGAAAAAAATCGTGCGAGACTCCCGGGATAGAATCGCCCGATGTTTTCGCCGTCATGGGAACGACCTTCAAGACCTCCGGCGAGCAAGTGCATATCGCGCTCACAGCCGCGCTGTTGGCGGCATGCGCGGCCAACCTGGTGCTGGTCTGCTCGTGGCTCTAGCGCATCGGCCGCCTGCTCCGGCCGATTGACGTCGCCGCTATTCCACCCATCATGCAAACAGGCTTCAAGAAGCCGCCGAGGGCGGATTGCCCGGGTTTGCAGGAGGGAGGCCAGGATGATCGAGACGCTCGGGCAGCGGGTCAATGGCGATGAGGCGCTGGTGCGGCGCGGGCGATTTCTGACCACGACGTTCCTTCTGGAAGTGGGCCAGACCGCCTGGCTGATTTCGATCTTCGAGGGCAGAGTGGTGTCCGTGGCGCGCGGGCCATTTGTCATGCCGTCGTCATCCTTCGCGCTGCGCGCGCCTGAGGAAGAGTGGACAAAATTCTGGAGAAAGCGGCCGCCGCCCGGCTCGAATGATCTCATGGCGCTGATCAAGCGGCGCGTGTTGAAGGCCGACGGCAACCTGCAAATCTTCATGGCCAACCTGCGCTACTTCAAGGAGGCGCTGGCCAAACTGCGCTCGGCAGGAGCTTAACCATGACCGCGCGGTTCGAGCCGATTACCGGCCGTTACATGCATCTCGACCTGTTCGGCAAATCCCATCGGATCTATGTCGAGGAGGCGGGTGAGGGGACTCCATTGCTTTGTCTGCACACCGCAGGCGCCGACGGACGCCAATACCGCGCGTTGATGAACGACCAACGCGTCACGTCCCGCCACCGCGTCATCGCTTTCGACATGCCCTGGCACGGCAAGTCGTCGCCGCCGTCGGGCTGGCACAATGAGGAATACCAGCTCACCTCGGCGCAATACACGACCATGATTCTCGAGGTCGTGACCGCGCTCGACCTCGGCAAGCCGATCCTGATCGGCTGCTCGATCGGCGGCCGCATCGCGCTGCATCTGGCGCTCGAGCACCCGGAAGCCTTCCGCGCCATCATCGGCCTGCAGGCCGGCGCCCATGTCGACCCCTATTACGACCTGAATTTCCTGCACCGCCCCGACGTCCATGGCGGCGAAGTCGCTGCCGCCATCGTCTCCGGTCTGGTCGGGCCCGATGCGCCCGACAATGATCGCTGGGAGACGCTTTGGCATTACATGCAGGGCGGCCCCGGCGTCTTCAAGGGCGACCTGTATTTCTACAAGGTCGACGGTGACATCCGCGGCCGCCTCGCTGACATCGACACCAGCCGCTGCCCACTGTTTCTTTTGTCCGGCGAATACGACTATTCCTGCACGCCGGAGGAAACGCTCGCGGTGGCCAAAAGCATTCCCGGCAGCGAGGTCACCATCATGCAGGGCCTCGGCCATTTTCCGATGAGCGAGAACCCGACGGAGTTTTTGAAATATCTCCTGCCGGTGCTGGAGAAGATTGGGCGATGAGCGGCGCCGGCTGGTACGGCGAACGCGTTGAACGGCGACGGCGGCGGATATCGCTGGCCATAGCCAGCTCATGGGTGCCGACGAAGAAGGCAAGCTGGCGCTCTGTTCTTACGCTGTGTTCGATCTTGGTGCGCCCGTCAAGATTGCGAAGAATTATCGAGCGTGGGATCTTGCGTACGTTCGCTGCTTCCGCGAACCGGGTCTCGGCATTGTCATCAGCATTCGTTTGTATCTTCGCCAGGAACGGTGGGGCCGGCTTTGCTTGGCTCGGAAGGGCAGCGGGACCGATTGGTATCGGGATGCGCGTTGCCATTGTGCTTGTGGTGGCGTCATGCTCCGGATCGTCAGAAGCGCCGGAGGGGACCTTGGTCGCCAGCTTCCCGTATGCGCCCGCTGCTCGCCGAGGCTATTGCGACAACATGCCGGGCGCTGCAGGTGCCACCAACGGACTCTCGTCGCGCGACGGCTTCCACTACAACGTGAGGGCACCGGCAAACCTCGATCCCACCTATGCGCATCCCCTGCTCGTGGTCTACGCGCCAGCGGGACATTCTGCGGAACAGAACGAATCTCTTACTCGCCTGACCACCGATGCGACCCGCAGAGGGTTCATAGTGGCCTATGTTGGCAGCCGCCCCCTCTCGCAGCAGACGGTAATAGGACTTGCACGGGTACCCAAGGAAATTGCCAGCTCTTGGTGCGTCGATCCAAACCGAGTGTATGCGACCGGACACTCCGACGGCGGAACAGTGTCGACCGCGCTCGCCGTTCTGAAGGAAACCAAAGGTACTGTGTCCGCAATTGCTCCGAGCGCCGCCGGATTCTCCCGGAAGGACTTTGAAGGTTTTCAATGCCCGGAGCCCATTCCGGTAATGGTTATGCACGGCAAACGGGACACACATTTTCCAGGTTGGGGAAAGGAAGCCGCCTTATGGTGGGCCCGCTGCAATGCCTGTGATTTGGCAAAGCCGCCCTTGCCACAAGACGACGGGTGCGTCACCTTCGCGGGGTGTGTACCCGGTGGGCGGACCGTCTACTGCGAAGGGGCCGGGGCGCACCAAGACTGGCCCCCGTTACGAAATCGGATCATCCAGTTTCTCGAATCCGCCGGATCCCCCTGAGTTTGGCAAATGGTTCGATTCGGCCATCGGCGACGCCTTTCGCTCCAAGCCTGTCTTCAGGTCGAGGCGCTGCGAGCGGAAACGCGGCATTTGCTGGCGAACGCTGTCGAGATTTGGGCCGCAACCGCAACAATTCTGGTCGCGATGATGAACCGCCCGATGACCTCGACTGTGATGTTGGACATGGGTCGTGGCCCGCAGCGGAGGAGTGGCCGGCAGATCAGTTCGGAATAGAGACCGCAAAGAGTCCGCGATTCTCTGCAACAGCCAACAGTGACGCGACGGCGAAGGACCAGGAAGGAATGGGGTAGGACATGTTGAGAGAAACGATAGTCATGACCCTGATCGCACTGGCAGTGCCGGCCCCGGCACGTGCGCACGCTGCGCTCGTCAGGTCCGTCCCCGGGAGTCGCTCGGTGCTGACGCAAGCTCCGCAGTCGCTCGATCTTTGCTTCAATGAGCCAGTCGAAGTGAAGTTCTCGTCGGTCACCTTGGAGGACGCGAAGGGGACGACCGTCCTCCTGGGCGAGTTGCAAGCGGGCAGTGACCCAAAATGCATCAAAGCGCCGATACGGACCATCGGTTCAGGAGTCTTTACCGTGCATTACCGTGTTCTCTCGCAAGACGGACACGTTGTTGAGTACGGTTACCAGTTCAGCGTTAAGACTGATGCCAAGTCGCCGTGACCGAGCTTGTCTCGGTTCTCTCTCGCCTCGCGGGGTACCTGTCGCTGGCTTGGCTCATCGGCGGCGCGGCGTTTCTGCTTTTAAGTCGTCCGACGGCGGATCCAATTCTGCGCGCGTGGCGCGATAGGGGGAACAGAAGCTTCCAGTGGGCGGTGTCGATTTGTTTCCTGGCGACCGTCACGGGCTTGGTCGCTCAGACGGCCGCGACCGTCGATCTGCCCCTTGCGCGGATCATTGGTGAAGTGGAATCGTTGAAGAGCTTTGCGTTTCATACGCGGTACGGCCGTGTCGCCCTTCTCAAGCTCTCGCTGCTGCCGATCTTGCTCGTGCCCGCCCTTCTTCTGGTAAAGGCGAAGCTCCCGCGGTCGGAGAGCGCGGGCGCGGGACTGGTCCTGGTTCTGGCGACGATTGTCGCCGCGGCCGGTCCGCTGGCCGGCCACACCGCAGGAGAGGAACTGGCACCATGGTTCCTGCCGTTTCACATCATGCACGCGGTGGCCGTCAGCGCATGGATCGGCGGCCTGCCGGCCTGGATCGGGCTGGTGTTGACGGTCGGCCCGTTCGCAAACGCCGAGCGCCGCGGTTACACCGCTGTGGCGCTCAATCGCTTTTCGAGACTTGCGACGATTTGCGTGGTCGCGACCGTCGTCTCCGGCGTGGTGCTCGGCGCCGGTTTTATAGGCACGCAGGGCGATCTTCTGGGGACGCGCTACGGCTTGTTGATTTGCAGCAAGGTCGCGGTGCTGTTCGGCATTTTGCTCATCGCCAACCATATGCGCCAGGCCTTCCTGCCGGCTGTAACGACAATGTCGCACGCATCCCAACGATACGCCGCCGCAGCTCGCTGGGTATCGCTGGAACTGGGTTTGGCGACAGTCGTCCTCGGCCTCGCCGGCGTGCTGTCCCAGACAAAGCCAGCGGCTCACGAACAACCCTATTGGTGGCTGCCGTTCCGTTTCACCATTGACGCGACCTGGCCGGTATGGCCGACGCCGTTGTTGGTCGTCAGCGGGGCAATGCTTGCTGTGCTATCCGCAGTCTGGCTGCTGAGGAGCCGCCAAGGCATGGCGGCGCCACAACTGGCAGCGGTCGTTGCCGCAGGTCTGGTGGGAGCGGGAGGCGCGTTGTGGCCGCTAACGGTCCCGGCCTATCCAGACACGTATCGCCGTTCCACGGTGTCGTACCTGACAGTGTCGATGTTCGAAGGAAAGAAGCATTTCGAACGGCACTGCACGGTGTGCCACGGCCCGGGCGGCCTTGGCGATGGGCCGGCGGCGAAGGGGCTGCCGAAGCAGCCGGCGAATCTCAGCGAGCCGCATACGGCCCTGCATACGGCGGGCGACATGTACTGGTGGTTGGAGCACGGTATTCAGCCAAGCGGCATGCCCGGATTCGCGGATGTCTTGAGCGATGAAGATCGATGGGACGTGATCAATTTCCTGCGCGCTTTTTCCCAAGGCTTTCAGGCCCGCGTGCTGTCGCCCTCGATCGTTTCCGAGCGCCCTTGGCTCGCCGCCCCCGGCTTCTACCTGGACGGCAACGACGACAACGCCCGCGAACTCAAGGACTTTCGGGAGCAAAGCAATGTCTTGCTCGTCTTTCCAGACCCTGGCCAAGAGTTCAGCCTCGCGCGCATGCGCGAACTGAGTCGGGACTTGGATCGGATGCGAACCAACGGTCTGGTGGTCTTGGTGATATCCGATATCCTCGATGCCGGCGTTGGCGGATCGGCGACGATCGTTCGTGGCGGCGCCGACGAGATCCGGGAGAGCTACGAGCTGTTGTCGCGCACGTTGTTAAATCGCGGCGATGGTCGCAGCTTGGGCATGAAGAGAAGCCATATGGAATTCCTTATTGATCGGTTCGGCTATATTCGCGGTCGCTGGATTGCCGACGAGGAGCCCAATGGATGGAGTCCGACGGACCGGCTCCTCCAGCAAGTAAACAAACTCAACACGGAGCCGCAAATATTGCCGGCGCCGGACAATCACATCCATTGACGATGTATCTCCATGAAATAAAGGAAACATTGATGATTTCCAGGCGGCTCCGCTTTTTTGAGATGCTCCCGGTGCTAGCGGTACTCGCCGCGTCGCCAGCAGTCGCGCAATCCAACAATGAGCATTTGCAGCATCAGCATCCCGGTGGGGACATGATGCCGAGCGCCAGCGAGGCGCCGGCGCAATTGCCGTCCCTGAAAATACTGATGCCGGAAAATGGTGCCACCGTAGGCACACAACTGGCGGTTATATTTCAGACACCGGCCGACCTGCGCAAAATGACGATGAGCGCTCCAGTACCAGGCACGCATCTTCACATTGATTCTCAGGACGTATCGATGATGCCGAGCCGGGAGCAGCTGGTCCGCCTGGGTGAGGATCGCTATCTGTTCTTGTTCGACCTGCCAGCGAAGCCCGGCAAGAACACGTTGCGAGTCTATTGGTCGGATGCGCAACACCGGACGATAGCGGACACGGTTCAACAGATCACCGTGACCGTCGTGCGTGATGCGCCGCAATAATTTCTTGCTGAAGCGTCTCAAGCAGCGCCTCATGAAGTCGCCCATCCGATAGTTGAGAATAACTCGCATCCTATCGCAGTCTTCCCGTGCGAAAACAGCTCACGGAGTCAGTTTCTCTTGCTTGTTGACACAAAAGGTTTGACGTTGCGTGTTGCAGACTCATATCCTGATCTAGAAAAAACGGGAGGCAATGACGCATGACACATGCTTTGGATGTGGGAACGAGCGGTATTGTTGCGACCAGCCGCGCGACCAAAGATGCAGCCGAACACGCCGCCAAAGACAAGTATCTGAACCTCGGCGTCACGCTCATGGTCATGGGCGGTCTGGCGATGATCTACCTGGCCGCCAGGGTCTACCAGCAAATATTCGCCTGGTCCGCAGGCATGGATTCGACCAATCCACTCTTCGATACATACTGGATGACGCTGCTGTACACCGAGTTGACCGTTCTAGCGATTGCCGCCGCCGTGGTCTGGTCGTATCTCTGGTTCTCCCGCGACCGGCACCTCGACAAGATAGAACCGAAGACCGAACTCAAACGGTACTTCAATCTGGTTGCGTGGATTCTTTGCTATGTGTTCGCCGTCTATTTTACCGCCAGCTTCTTCGGCGAAGAGGACGCGTCCTGGCACCAGGTTGTGGTGCGCGACACCAGCTTCACGCCCAGCCACATCATCCTCTTCTATCTGACCATCCCGCTCTACATCATCCTCGGGGTCGGATCGTACTTGTACGCCATGACGCGACTGCCGCAGTTTGCCAAAGCGATCTCGGTCCCGTTTGTCATCGGCGTGACCGGACCGTTCCTCATTCTGCCGAATCTCGGCTTCAACGAGTGGGGACATGCCTTCTGGCTGATGGAGGAGTTGTTCACCGCCCCGCTGCATTGGGGCTTTGTCGTGCTCGGCTGGTCGGCCTTGGCATTGGGTGGCCTGCTGATGCAGGTCACTCCAAATGTTATTGAACTGTTGAAGAAAATCTACGGCACGGAAGAAGCCGAGCAATTGGCTGACACGATCTGACAACCGCTGCGGGCACGGCCTGAGTATTCCGAACGCAATATCTTGCATCGGTCAATCTCTGGCCGGGTCGGCATCGGCTGCAGGGGGCTGCACAGCTGCGATAACGAAACGCCGCAATAAGCAATAACGAGTCGGCGGCTGACCGGGGGGATAACGTGGCAAACATCACGGAGACGGCTTGGCGTGGGGTGTGGCCGACAGGCGCGGCCGCGAGAGTATCGCGAACCTTCGATTTTTTGGTTGCCGCTGCGATCTTTATTGTGCTGGTTGCGGCCTACCACATCCATGTCGAACTGACGATCGGCGACTGGGATTTCTGGGTCGACTGGAAGGACAGGGAGTACTGGCCGACCTTTATCCCGGTGCTATTGATCACCTTTCCGGCGGCGGTTCATTACGTGCTCTGGACCTATTTCCGCCTGCCCATCGGTGCCACACTCTGCTGTGTCGGACTGCTCTTGGGCGAATGGATAGTGAGGGTCCACGGCTTCCATATCTGGGCCTGGTTTCCCTATTCGCTGATCTGGCCGGCGACCATGTTGCCTGGCGCCATCGCGCTCGATTTGGTGCTGCTCCTCGGCGGCAATTTCATCATGACCGGCATTTTCGGCGGCATGCTTTTCGCGCTGCTTTTCTATCCCGGAAACTGGCCGATGTTGGCTGCGTACCGTTTGCCGCTTGAGCATATCGGATCGCTGCTCACGGTCGGAGACATGATCGGTTATGTGTATCCACGCAGCAGCATGCCGGAATATCTACGCATCATCGAGCGGGGCACGCTGCGCACCTTCGGTGGCCATTCCGCGGTGGTTTCCGCCTTCTTCTCGGGGTTCATGTGTATCCTCACGTACTTCGTCTGGTGGCATATCGGCAAGCTCCTGGCCACGACGGCGTTTGTACCAAGCAAACTCAGTAAATGGATGGGGCTTTCGGGCAAGACCGTATCGGCGCCAACCGCGACAAGCTCTGCGGTGCGACCGGCAACGGTGGTGCTGGGTCTTGCGGTGTTGCTGACCAGTGTGCTGTACAGCATGCCCACGCAAGCCCATGGCGAGCGCAACCAGGAACCGTTCCTGCGGATGCGTACCGTGCATTGGTACGACGTGAAGTTTTCCGGGACCAAAGCGGCGGTGAACGAGGAGATCACGATCACCGGCAAGTTCCGGATTTTCGAAGACTGGCCGGATATTCTTCCCAAACCCGACACGATTTTCCTGGGGCTCGCCTCGCCGGGCGGGGCGATGACGCGCGTCGAATCCTATATCGACGGCGTGCCGGCGATCCAGTCAACTGGTCTTCAGCTTGGCCGCGACTATGACTTCAAGATCGTGGTCAAGGGCCGCATTCCCGGCCGCTGGCACATCCATCCGATGCTCAATATCCATAAAGCCGGGCCACTGCCGGGCCCCGGCGAATGGATCGACGTTACCGGAAATTTCAGCGATTTCCGGCAGCCGGTTACGACGCTCGACGGGACCCAGATCGCCAATCTCGAGGATTGGGGTCTCGGTACGGTGTTTAGCTGGCACGCCCTCTGGTTTGTCCTCGCCATCCTGTGGTTGCTGTGGTGGATAAGACGGCCGCTCCTGCTACCGCGTTACATGGCGCTGAAGGCCGGCCGCGAGGATGCGCTGATCACGCGGCAGGACCGGATCGTTGCCGCTGCATCGCTGGCTGGCATTCTCGTGCTTGTGAGCGGCGGATTCCTATGGGCCGAGAACCAATATCCAAACACCATCCCGCTGCAGGGCGGACGGGTGCGGGTCAATCCATTGCCAATCCCGCCGCAAGCGGTCGACCTCAAAGTGACAAAGGCGAATTACGACGTTCCAGGGCGGGCAATGCGGATCACGATCGAGATCACCAACAAATACACCAAGCCTCTGCAGCTCGGAGAATTCACCAGCGCCAGTTTGCGCTTTATCGATCATTCGGTTTCCGCAGCCAACGCGCATGTTGACCCGGCCTATCCGAAGGACTTGCTGCCGAAGTCAGGCTTGCAGGTGGAGCCGAATACCCCCCTGCAACCCGGCGAAACCAGGATCGTAAAGTTCGTTGCCGCGGATGTGGCTTGGGAAGCCGAGCGCTTGACGAGCCTGATGCGCGATCCGGATAGCAGCTTCGGTGGGCTGCTGTTTTTCTACGACAGCGACGGCGAGCGGCATATCGCCAACGTGTACGGGACCATCGTTCCGACTTTCGTTCGCTGATGGCAGCGCAATGATGCGGGGCACGCGATGAACCTTCACGTCGCGCGCTGCGCTGCCGGATTGCTGTGGCTATCAGCCGCCGTATTCGTCGCCGGCGAGGCGACCGCGCATGGCGGGCTCAGCATGGAAAAGGACTACTGCAAGCTCCGCATCGGTCCGTATGTCATGCACTTCACCGGTTACCAGCCCGGAGACGGGTACAGGAAGGAGTTCTGCGAGGACATCCCTTCGACAGGGGCGACGATCGTCGTTCTGGATTTTATCGATGACGTGCTGAGGGATCTTCCGGTAGCATTGAGGATCATCCGGGACGATGGCGGCGGGCAAGATCTCGACAGTGCGACTGTCTATCACGTTCCGCCGAAGATCTACCCGATGGGAACCTTCTCATTCGACTATCAATTCGAGCAGCCCGGAAAATACGTCGGGCTTGTTACCGTGGGCGACGGAAATCAACAAGTGATTGGACGGTTTCCCTTCTCGGTCGGGGCGCCATTTTATCTACGGTATTCATCTCTGGCGGCACTCCTCGCCATCGGTTTCGGTGTGGTCTACGGCATTTGGCGTTGGCGTCGCGCCGCGAAGGGAGCGGCGGTTGCATGATGCCCGTGGGTGGCGACGGTTTTGCGCTCAAGCTCGTCTGGCGGGCCCATCGCCAAGCGCTGCTCTCCTAAACGGCCGCCGAAAAAAGTGGCTCTCTCTCGGGGGTTGGTGCCGGTTGAGAGGATTGAACTCCCGACCTTCGGTTTACAAAACCGCTGCTCTACCGCTGAGCTAAACCGGCAAATGGCTGGGATCAGGGACGGACGAAAATCCCGATGTGATTCTGCTGACGTTTCGGCCGGTCGAATACCAGACTTGCCCGCAAAGGGCCAGAAGGTGGGGCCTGAATTTTGCTCTGACAAGCAGCACGACCGGTGTCATAAATGGATTGGAGACGTCATTGCGAGCCGACGGGTCGCGCGCACGCGCGCCCGATGACAGGCTCCGCGAAGCAATCCGGAGCCACGAAAGAGCGCTGGATCGTTTCGTCGCTTCGCGCCTCACAATGACAAGGCCGGACGATCAGGGGACGCATGCTCGGAATTCTGGGACTAGGTTTTCTGCTTGGCATGCAGCATGCGCTCGAGGCCGACCATGTCGCGGCGGTGTCTAGCATCGCCGCGCGCCGCACCGATATCGGCGACATCGTCAAGCACGGCCTGACCTGGGGACTCGGCCATACGCTGACGCTGTTTGTCTTCGCCGGTGCCGCCATTCTGCTCGGCCATGCGATCCCCGAACAATTGGCGCGGCCGATCGAGACTGCGGTCGGGGTCATGCTGGTCGGTCTGGGCGCCCATGTGCTGTGGCGGCTGTGGCGCGACCGCGTGCATTTTCATGCCCACGGCCACGGCGACGGCACGGTACACATCCATGCCCACAGCCATGCCGGCGAAACCGCACCTCATGCCCGCGCGCCTCACGCCCATCGCCATGGCTTCCGCTGGCGGACGCTTCTGGTCGGGTTGATGCACGGCATGGCCGGCTCGGCGGCGCTGCTGGTGCTCACGGTATCGCAGGCCAAAAGTCCCCTGGCCGGGCTCGGCTATGTCGCGCTGTTCGGGATCGGTTCGATGGTCGGGATGGCCGCGCTGTCGACGGTGATTGCGGTGCCGCTGGCGGTCTCCGCGCGCTGGCTGACCTGGGCCAACAGCGGCCTGCAGGGCGCCGTCGGCCTCATCACCACAGCCATCGGCGTCACCACCATCATCACATCCCTGTCTGCGTAGGGGCGGCTGCGGCATTAACGGTTCCTCATCGCTATCGCTTGCAATTGAACAACGGTAAATGATTGCGTGTTAGGCTTATCGCCAGGTTGGAGGCCGGCCTTAACGTTTGGCGATGGGCATTGGATTAGGCTGCTGGCAGAAATCGGAAACCTGTAACATGCGTGCTGGGTTAGCACTGGCCATTCTGATCGGAACGGGCGCTGCCGCCGTGGCCGACAGCAGTCCTGTCCTGGTCATTCCCGGCCGCCCCGGCATCCCCATCATCATTAACGGCATCGACGCATCCTATGCCGTGGTCGAAGGCGACTGGGGCCTCGGTAGCCGCATTCGTGTCACGCCCACGGTCTATGGCGGCCGTCCCGTCGAGCCCGTCCCGAACGTCGGACATTATTATCCGAGCGCGGGTCTGCGGCCCGGCTATGGGCGCCTTGAAATCGATCCGCCCGCCGACCGCCCGCTGCCGCAGCCGGCCGAGAGCTACCATCGGTCCTGGACGTCGCAATCGACGATGCAGCCGGTGCAGCCCGAGGTGCCCTTTTATCCGCCGCCGGTGATCCTGGCGCCGCAGGACGGCATGCCGCAGGATTTTCAGCATCGAAAGCCCCGGCCGGTTCCTCATTAGAGCTACACCACACGATACCGTTCCACAGGAGAGAGTAATGCGTCAGACGATTTTGGGATTGGCAGCGGCGATCGCCGTGATGACCGCGGGCGCTGCGCCGGCGCTGGCCTGCGGCGGCGGACTGTTCGGTTCGTGCTCGCCATGCGGACAGGCCTATGTCAGCCCCTGCGGCCAGCCCGAGGTCTATGTGGCCCCGGTCGAATATTCGGGCTGCTACACCGGCTGCGGCTGGGCCCTCCCTGAGCGGCTGCCCGACCCGGAGCTGCAATATCATGCGAGCCCGGTGCGGCATCAGTACTACTACGTCAACCAGGGCCCGACCTTTACCGGCCCCGGCGCCTTCGCGCCCTATCCGACCTATCAGGAAGCCGCGGCTTCCGGCTGGGGCTACCGTCATGTCCACCATCACATGCACCACTACGGTTATCGCGAGCCCGTGCTGCGCCGCTATTACTGATCGCCGCACCTGACCCGACACATCAGCGCCCGTTCGCATCCCGCGAGCGGGCGTTGCTCTATTCTCAACCCATCAAGCCGAGGCGCGTGGCGCCGATATAGAGCGCCAGCACCGCGGCGTTCGAGACGTTGAGGCTTTTGATTTCGCCGGGCATGTCGAGCCGCGCCACCGCGCTGCAGGTCTCGCGCGTCAACTGCCGCAGGCCCTTGCCTTCGGCGCCGAGCACCAGCGCCAAAGGCTGCCGCAATGTCATCGCGCCGAGATCCTCGCTGCCCTGGCTGTCGAGCCCGACCGTCATGAATCCCTGGTCGTTCATGGCGGTGAGCGCGCGCGCGAGATTTTGCACCGTGACCAGCGGCACCAGCTCCAGCGCGCCGGAGGCGGATTTCGCCAGCACCCCGGTCGCCTCCGGGCTGTGGCGCGCGGTGGTGACGATGGCCTTGACCGCGAACGCTGCCGCCGAGCGCATGATCGCGCCGACATTGTGCGGATCGGTGATCTGGTCGAGCACCAGCACGATGCCTTCCTGCGCCAGCTCATCGATATCGGGCGAGGGCAGGGGATCGGCTTCCGCCAACAGGCCCTGATGCACGGCATCGGGGCCGAGGCGGGCGTCGATGAGCTGCGGCCGCACGATTTCCGGCGTCACCTTGGTGTCGATCTTGTCATCGGCCAAACGACGCGCGGCGTTTTCGGTGAGCATGAGCTTGCGGATGTGGCGCTGCGGATTGGCCAGCGCCGCCGCCACCGTGTGCCAGCCATATAGAATGACCGGGCCGTCCGGACTGGCGTCGCGGCCGCCCCAGGCCGGCCGGCGGCCGGATTCGCGGCCCCCGGCGGCGGCATTGCCGCCACCGCGGCGGAACTTCGGTCTTCGATCGCGATCGCTCATGGGCCAGCTTGTGTCACGGGTTCCGGATTATGGCAATTTGAGCCGTTTTTGGTCCGCATTGAGCGCCTGCCTTGGTTGACTTTGCCATGGCCCTTCCCCCATAAACCGCCCGACCGGGAGCTCGCCATCGGCTTGCGGTATTAACGTCATCGATAGCCTAATCCCCGCCATTTCGCAGGGTGGGTTGCGATGCTGTTGGACGGGGGAGTGTCCCGAGTGGCAAAGGGAGCTGACTGTAAATCAGCCGTCGTCAGACTTCGAAGGTTCGAGTCCTTCTTCCCCCACCAGCAACTTCAAGCACTTAAGGAGACCATAGCAAGGTCTCCTTCCACCCCGGTGGTTGTGTCAGCGCCGTGTCAACGAGCGGCAGCGCGGCCCGCTGGTGCGTTATTCCGGCCCGGCCGCAACAATCGGTACCCCGGCCACGGTGGGCGCTGTACGGGGCTGCGGTCGCCGTTTGATGGAGATCAAAGCGGCCCATGGTCCCGACATGGCAGCTTCGTACCCAGATCGGCGGCACACTCGACACAACAATCCGGCCGCCGATGTGCGCGGGATTGCTTCCCCAGTCCCGCGTCCCGCATGGGCACTCCCACGGCTCCGCACCCCAGTGGGGCCGTGTTTTTTTACGAGCCGGTTATGCGCTGAATCTGCCCCGGCCGCTCCTCGGTACCCGGCCGCGCGGCGGTGGCGGGGCTGCGGTCGGAGGTCGCCTCACGCCTGGCTGGGGACATCCAGCGGAACGTTCGCGAAACAATTCTGCTTGCGGTGGCGACGCAGGAAGTTCGATCTGCCGTCCAGAACGATTCTAGCCTCAGCGAGGGCTCTAGACCCGTGCTAGACAATCTCAACAAACGACGAGACATGGTGAAAACTCAAGTCGAATAGGGCCTTTCCGGCAGGGGCGCGGCTGGCCTGAATTGGAACCGATGTCGGCCCATGGCTTTCACAAATGCGGAGCACTTGCTCCCCGCAACCGTTCCACAAACCAAAAAGCTCCAATTGCAACGAAGGAGAGAATGAAAATCCCTCCGCACGTCAGGAAAGTCGATGCATAACTCGTAATCATAGCATCCTCCAATTGAGGTTGATCGCCCACTTCCGTTCTGTCGATACGCAGACACTGGCCTCTGGAGCTTCAACAGCGTTTGCCGGTTCGCTAGGTCGGTCGTCTCGGACAAGACCTTGCGGTAGAGCTCGGGGTTTTGTTCTTGGATGTAGCGATCCATAGGCTGGCCTCGGAGTTTAAGGCGGGTGCGCGACTGAACTCTCAGCCGCCGGTAAGGGCCAAGGTAGGACAAAATCCAGCATGCGCGCTGGAGACCCGATCGCATTGATTTCTGGCGCGAAGCGGCCGTTCGCAAACAGCATCTCATCACGGATAAGGAAAGGTCGAGAGCTTATCAGTTTGGCAGGCTCGGGGAGGTGGTGCTAAGCGGTTCACTGCAGTCCGCGGTATCCATTCGCATAATGGACGATCGTGGAACGAAGCCCACGGCATTGCCGACGTTGCGGTTCGACGGGCCACAAAATATCTGGACTGAGATCGGTCAGGTCTGACGAAATGCTTTTGGCCGAGATGGGATCATTCTCCGCGGCGCTCCCAACCCACGAGATGAAACCCCGCACCACCCGTGCGAGGCTTCATTGACGCGCGAATTGGGACGCCTGAACTGAAGTGCGTCTTTATGAATAACGTTCACGGCTACGCCAGATGCTATCCGGCTGGAGACGATTCATTTCTGCGTCTCGGACTTGGCATATTCCGCCGATTGCGCCTTCACGACACCCCAGACGTCGTCCCTGAACGCCGCGATCCAATCGGTCTGCGGCACCCACTTGCTGCCATCCCACATCTCGATACGCGTCTTGCCGCCGCCACCATGATCCTGCGCGGTCACGGTGACGGGCGCCATCAAGCCGTTCACTCCGTAGTCCTTCATGCTTTCAAGACCGTCCTTGATTTTCTCCGGCGTCAGCGGCCAGCCGTCTTTCTTTATCGCAAGGCGTGCGCCTTCGACGGCGATGGACCAGATCGCGAGACCGGTGTTGTAATAGACGTCTTCGAGATTCTTGCGATCGCCGTTTCCCTTGCCCTTGTCGTAAAGCTCCTTGATTATCTCCTGGATGACGGGCTGGTTCGATCCGCCGGCGACGTTGGTGCCGCGCTTGATCCCCTTGGCCGTATCCGCTCCGATGTTATTGATATCCACCTCGTTCATCCAGTTGACGGCGATATACTTTTCGATCGGGATTCCATTGCGCTTCATTTCGCGCGACGCGATCACGTGCATGTTCGACAGGCTCCAGCTGACGATCCAGTCCGGACTGAAGCGACGGATCTGGGTCCAGGCCGAGGCCTGATCGTTGCCCGGCAGGGGATACGGGAAGAGCTGGAGGTCGAAGCCTTCTTTTGCGGCCAGCGTCTTCAAGATCCCGATAGGCTCCTGTCCGAACGGATAATCGACGTAAAGGAATGCGACCTTGACGCCCTTCAGGTTTCCGCCGGATTTCTGCTTGATGTATTCGATATCGTTCGAGGCCTGACCCCAGTAGGTCGGCCCGATCGGAAATACCCATTTGAACACGTCGCCGTCGACTGCATCGCCACGGCCGGCCAAAGACTGGATCAGGACGTTGCCGTCTTTCATGACGCGCGGGAGAACAGCGCGGGACACTGGCGTCGACAGCATGTCGAACACCATCACGCCCTCGCGCTTCAGCCGCTCATAGCATTCGATGCCGCGCTGCGGCTCGTTGCCATGGTCCTGCACGATCATTTCGACTGGATGACCTTCGATACCACCCTTCAAGTTGAGAAGGTCCGCGTAATCGCGAGCGGCCTGAGCGACCTGGGGGGTGACGAAAGTGTAGGCCTTGCTGAGGTCGTAGCAGAGAGCAAAACGCACCGGATCGGCCGCGGCCGCCGGCACGATATTGAGCGCGGTTAATGCAAGACCCGCCATAATCGATAGCAGCTTCATTTTGAGATCCTCCCTTTATCTAATTAGACTTGTTGCCTGATCGTGTTAGCTTCTTCGCCAGATGATGGCTATTTGACTAGACTATGTCAGCCACCGCTTCCTTCGCCTGTAGTGCTTGACGTCGTGCAGGTTGTGGCCCTTCGCGCCTCCAAGGTAGAATTCCTGGATGTCCGGATTTCTCTTCAACGCTTCCGCAGTATCATGCATAACAACCCGACCGCTCTCAATCAGATACCCGTGTGAGACGATCTCAAGCGCCGCGACTGCGTTCTGCTCCACCAGCAGGATCGATAGTCCCTCGTCTTTGTTGATTTGGCGGATGATCTGAAAGATTTCCGCAACCAGGAACGGAGCGAGTCCGAGGCTGGGTTCGTCAAGCATCAACAGTTTTGGCTGGGTCATCAGGGCGCGCCCGATCGCCAGCATCTGTTGTTCACCACCAGATAGATAGCCCGACGCGACGGTGCGACGTTCGTAGAGGCGAGGAAAGTAGCTATATACCTGCTCCCTGTTGCGGTTTAGATCGTGGCGGCTACGCACAGCCGATGCCGCGACAAGGTTTTCGTCGGGCGTCAGATGCTCGAATACGCGCCGCCCCTCAAGCACGTGGACAATTCCGAGCCTAACTCTTTCCTGCGGCATCAGCGTGCCGATGTTGCGGCCGAGAAATTGCAGCTCACCCCGTCTGACCTCCCCTCGTTCGGCGGCGAGCAGGCCGCTGATCGATTTCAGCGTCGTGCTCTTGCCGGCGCCATTCGCACCCAGCAACGCCACCATTCCTCCCTCTGGGACGTCGATCGACACGCCTTTGATGGCAAGGGAAATATGGTCGTAGACCACTTCGATGTTATTTAGCGATAGCGCTTTTGCGGGGATTTGCGCGGTCATGGCGGGATGCTCTCGCTATTTCTTTACGTAGCCAAAAGGCCAGACCAGAAGATAGTCGCGCAGGTTGTTGTAGATCTTTCCGAGGCCCAGCGGTTCGATCAGAAGAAAACCGATGATAAGTGCGCCATAGAGCGCCTGCGGAAGATGAGCCAGCGTCTCGATACCGAGCGAGAACCCGAACCGGGTCGCCGCCCATGAGATAAAACTGTTCATCACGCCAGGCATCAGCAGAATGAATGCGGCGCCGAAATAGCTGCCGATTATGCTTCCCAGTCCGCCTACGATGACCATTGCCAGGGCCTGGATCGAGACGTCGACGGAAAACTGTTCGGGTGTCACCGCGTGATAGAAGGTGCCGATAAGAATTGCCCCCGTCACGCCGCCGATAAAAGACGACGTCGCGAAGGCCAGCAGCTTGAAGTAGAAGCTGTTCACACCGATGACGGCGGCGGCATAGTCTTTTTCACGAACCGCGACGAGGGCCCGGCCGAGCGCTGTTCGGCGCAGATTGAGCATGAAAGACGTAACCATAATGCACCAAATGAGTGCAACATAGTATAGGCCGGCATCGGAAGTGATCGGCCAGCCCAGCAGTCGAATATCCGGCGCCTGCAATGTGGCCTGAGTGCCGCCGCTGATTGCAGGGACGTGCGAGATCGTCCAGTCCATGACGAACTGCAAGGCGAGGGTGGAAAGCGCCAGGTACAAACCCTTGACGCGAAGCGCGGCGAAGGCGAAGCCAATTCCGATGATCGCGGCCGTCGATCCGGCAAGAATGATGGCGATTTCCCAAGGAATCCCGAATCTCATGGCGTGGACCGCCGCATAGGCGCCGATTCCCATCACGGCCGCATAGCCGAGATGGAATTGTCCGGCCCATCCGAGAATCAGATTGAGGCCAAGTGCACCGGCGGTCCATACCAGCCAGGGCAGCAGATAGCTGCTGAGATAGAGGGAATTCAGATAGAGCGGCGCGGCCAGACCGAGCAGCAACAGGATGCCGATCATATACCGGTCGGCAGCGATCGGAAACAACGCACGGTCCGAGGCATAGTCGGTATGGAAGATCCTGGCCTGCCGGAACAGCATGCGCTCAGATCCTCTCGATGGTGTGGCGGCCGTAGAGGCCGTGCGGTCGGATCAGGATGGTCAGGATCAGCATTGCCGCATCGACGAGATCACGGCTCGCGCCCCCGAGCAGCGGATCGAGAAAACTCGATGCCACGCCCTCGACGACGCCGAGCAGCACGCCGGCGAGCAGTGCGCCTCCGATACTGTCCAGCCCGCCGAGAACGGCGACCGTCACGCCCTTAAGCAGCAGTTGAGCAAGCGACTGATCCACGCCCTGCACTGACCCCCACAGAACGCCGGCGATCGTTGCGACAGCTGCCGACATCGCCCACGACATCGCCACGCCGCGTTCGACAGAGATGCCGACCGACCAGGCCGCGGTATAGTCGTCGGAAATGGCGCGTAGAACGACGCCGGATCGCGTTCGAAAGAACAGCGCGAACAGACCGAACATCAGGACCGCGATCGCAGCTCCGAAAGCATAAGCGCGATTGATCAGCATTGGGCCGACAAAAAGTGGAGCATCACTGATTCCCAGCGGCATCGGCCGTCCGGTGCCGCCCCAGATCGTCATCGAGCCGGCGCGCAGGAAGATTTCCAGCCCAAGGGTCATCATTAGGATCATGACGATCGGCCTGCCGGCCAGCCTGCGCAGCGCGATCCGCTCGATTGCCATGCCGACGCCGAACATCGTCACGATGCCCAGCGCAATCGCCAGCCATATCGGCGCGCCCGCATTGTTGGCGAATGCGAGCACGACATAGGCCCCCAGCATCGTCATCGCGCCCTGCGCCAGATTGGGCACCGATGACGATTTGTAGATCAGCACGATACCCATCGCGACCAGCGAATACATCAGGCCGACAAGCGCGCCGTTCGCGGCCGATTCGGACAGCAAAGCCCAGTCCATGCGTCAGGCCTCCTGTATCGACAGCATGCGTTCGATAATGCCGACTTCGCCTGAACTCGTAGCCGACCTTTGCTTTCATCAGCACCGTGTCCTGATCGCCATAGATGGCGTCGATGATCGGTCTGTAGCGTTCCTCCACGACGTTGCGGCGGATTTTGCGGGTTCGCGTGATTTCGCCGTCGTCGGCATCGAATTCCTTGTGCAGGCAGACGAATTTCCGCAACTGTAATCCGCTTGGCAGTGCGCTGTTGACGTGCTTCACCGCGGCGGCGATCAGGGCGATGACCCGCAGCTTCTGCGACAGGTCGGCATAGGAAATGTAGGATATGCCGCGCAGTTCGGCCCACAGGCCGACAGCTTCCTTGTCGATGCAAATGATGGCTGACAGAGCCTCGCGGCCGCTTCCGAGCACCGCAGCATCCTTGATGTACGGACTGAACTTGAGTCGGTTCTCGATATAGTTTGGAATATAGCGCTCGCCGCCGGAGGTGTGCACGACATCCGACAACCGGCCTAGCACCACGAGGTGGCCGTCGGATTCAACGTAACCTGCATCGCCGGTATGCAACCAGCCGTTTTCGAGGCTTTGGCGGGTGGCCTCGTCCTGTTTGAAGTATCCGCTGAACACACTGCCGGAGCGGATCATGATTTCGCCGGTGTCGCTGATCCGGAGATCGACACCCGGCAGGGGGCGGCCAACAGTGTGCAGCCTTACCTCGTCGAGGTCCTGGATGGCATTATAAGCGCTGGTTTCAGTCTGACCGTAGAGCTGGCGCAGTTTGATGCCGAGCGCGCGGTAAAAGACGAATGTATCCTCGCCCATCGCTTCACCGCCGGTGAAGGCGCCGCGCAACTGGGTCAGGCCGAATTGGTCCTTGATCGGTCCATAGATCAGCCATTCGCCGAGAGGGCTCAACAACCGCTGCTTGAGGGTGGGCGGTCTGCCCTCGAGCTTGCGCTTTTCGGCTGAAATGGCCGACGCCATAAAGAACTCATAGATCCGTTTCTTCAGCCACGAGGAGTCTTCCATGCGTACCTGGATCGTAGTCAACAGATTGTCCCAGCTGCGCGGCGCGGCCAGATAGAATGTCGGCGCAATCTCGCGCAGGTTCTGCAGCACGGTCTCCTGCCGCTCGGGAATGTTGATCGTGAAGTGCAGTGCGATTCCGGCGCCCATTGTTACGGCGAAGTCGCCGATCCATGCGATCGGCAGATAGGCCAAAATGCTCTCGCCGAACTGGAACGCCCCGCCCCGATAGGCATTTCGAACGCCGGCCAGCAGGTTGCGGTGTGACAGCACCACGCCCTTCGGCTTGCCGGTGCTCCCGGACGAATGCACGAACACCGCCGGACCTTCAGGCTGTGCGCGGGCGATCAACTCGCTGCGCAGATCCGGATTGCGAGCGAGCAGTTCCGCGCCCTTTGCCTGAAGTGCCTCCCACGAGATCAGGCCGGGATTGCCGTAAGCGGCCAGTCCGCGCGGATCGTCGTAGATAATATGTTCGATCGTCGCACCTTGCTCGCGCAGATCGAGGATCTTGTCGACTTGCTCCTGGTCTTCGGCAAGCGCGAAACGCGCGCCTGCCTCGTGAACAAAGTGGCGGATTTCATCGAGGGTAGCGTCGGGGAATGCCGGCATGGCGTATCCGGCAACCGCGCCGGCGGCCAGCATCCCGGCGTAAAGCCGGGGCCGGTTGTCGCCCAGCACCAGCATGACGTCGTCCGCATTGAAACCCAGTGCTTCGAGGCCGGCGGCGCAACAAAGCACGATCTCAAGCAGCTCCTGCCACGTCGTCTGCTTCCAGATGCCCTTGCTTTTCTCGCGCATCGCGACGCGATCCGGAAAGCTCCCGGCATTGCGCGCCAGAACGCGGATCAGCGTGCTGTCGGTTTCGAAATTCCAGGCCGAGGCCTGCTCAGTGCGCGGCATGCGCGCCCCCGATATAAGCCTCGACCACCCGCGGGTCGGCGACGACATCGGCCGGCACGCCGCTGCCGATCATGGCGCCATAATTCAAAGCCAGCATGCGGTCGCAAATGCCTGTGATGACGTCCATGTGGTGCTCGATCAGCAGCACGGTGACATTGCGCTCATCGCGCGCATCCAGGATAAAGCGCGCCATATATTCCTTTTCTTCCTGGTTCATTCCCGCCATCGGCTCGTCGAGAACCAGGAAGCTGGGTTCGGCCGCAAGGGCCCTTGCCAATTCGACGCGTTTCTTCAGGCCGATCGGAATCCCGTCCACCAGCTCGTCACGCACGCTCTCAAGCTGCAGAAAATCGATCACGTCCTCGACCGTGGCGCGGTTCGACGTCTCGTCGCTGCGGGCGAGCCACCAGTAGAGCGCCGTGCGCGCGACACTTGGCCTCATGTGAATGTGACGGCCCAACAGGATGTTATCGAGCACACTCATGCCGTTGAAGAGCGCAAGGTTCTGGAAGGTGCGGGCAACTCCCAGGGTCGCGATATAGTGTGGCGCGAGGCCCGTGATGTCGCGGCCGTTCAGCAGAATGCGCCCCCGCTGCGGCGGATAAAATCCGGTGATAGCGTTGGTGAGCGTGGTCTTGCCGCAGCCGTTGGGACCGACGAGGCCGAATATCTCGCCACGTTCGATCCTCATGTCGATGCCGTTCAGCGCGACGATACCGCCAAAGCGCCGCTCGACGGATCGACATTCGAGCACCGGCCCGGCGCTTTCACCAGCAAGAACCAACCTGTCTCCTCCACGTGTCATCGATATTGGCTCAGCGCAACTTGGCAAGCCGGCCATTTCTTCTTGTCGATCGAGATCCGAAGCTAACGAACGTTAGAATTTCATGCAAGCTGGATGACTGTGCGGCATCTCGTCAATTCGGCCGGGATCGTGCGGAACGACCTGATCCGGCCGTCTCGGCTTATTTCTCGCTGAATTTCGGCTCGCGCTTCTCGCGAAAGGCAGCGATGCCTTCGCGTGCGTCCTCGTGCATAAAAAGCAGCGGAAAGCCATCGATGGCGTGACGCATCTCGTCACCGCCAAGGCCGCGGTTGTAGAACGATTTGGCCATTTGTACCGCCAATCGCGGCTTTGACGCGATCCGTTCCGCGAACGCGATAGCGTCCGCAAGCTCGCTGCCGTGCGGCACCACGCGCAGCACAAGGCCGAGGCGGCAAGCTTCCTCGGCGGAGATCGGATCGCCAAGGATGCTCATTTCCTTGGCCCTGGCGCGGCCCACAATGTCCTGCAGCCGCACGATCGCAAAGCCCGGCAGCAGGCCGAGCTTGATTTCCGGCACCGCGAACCGCGCGCGGTCGGATGCGATGATGAAGTCGGATGCCATTGCAAGCTCGAAGCCACCGCCATAGGCGATACCGTTGACCGCCGATATCACCGGCTTGCGGGTGTTTTCGGGCGCGGCCAGCACCTCTAGCGCCGCGATCAGGAAGGCGCGCGCCTTTTCGGGATCGAAATCGAAGTCGCCGATGTCGGCGCCCGCACAGAATGCCTTGTCGCCGCTGCCCGTGATGATGACAACCCGGATGGCGGGGTCCGCATCGGCCTTTTTCAGGCCTTCGAGAATCCCGCTGCGGATGCCGGCGCTCAGGGTATTGAGCTTGCTCGGCTCGTCGAGCGTGAGGATTGCGATGCTGCCCCTGGTTTCGTAGTCGACGCTTCCCAATCGCATTGCACTTCCCATCGTTCAAAGTTTCGGCAGATGATCTTCGTGATTCTAACCGATCATGGTGTATCCGCCCGACACTGAGAGGACCTGGCCGGTGACATAGCCCGCCGCCGGCGACGCGAGGAAGACCACGGCATTGGCGGTATCTTCGGCGCGGCCGAGCCTGCGCAGCGGCAACGACTTCGCGATCTTTTCGTACTGATCCGGGGTGAAAAAGGAATTATTGGTCCACATGCTGGCGCTGCCGATTTCGTCGTTGCCTTGCGGCAAGGTGACGCCAGGGCAGACCACGTTGCAGCGGATGCCGTAGCGTCCATTCTCCTTGGCAATGGTCTTCATGAAGGAGTTGATCGCGGCCTTGACGCCGCCATAGACCGCTTCGCGCGGTTCACCGGCGCGGCTTGCATCCGAACTAATGGACACGATCGCGCCGGCATTTTTGGGGATCATGATGTCGAGCACGCATTTGGTGCAGTTGAGAACTCCGACATAATTGATCTCGATGATCTTCTGCCAGAGCTCCGGCGTGGTCTGGGTGAAGAACATGAACTGGTCCCAACCCACACCGTTGACCAGCACATCCACGGTGCCGTGTTTGTCGGTCGCCGCCTTGAACATGGCCTTGACCTGATCCATATTGGTCACGTCGGTCTTGATGGCCTGAACGCTTGCCGCGCCTTTCTGCCTGGCAAGTTCGGCCACCTTTTCGGCCTGCCCCTCGTCGAGGTCGCCAATGGTGATATGGGCGCCTTCGGTCGCGAAGCCGAGCACGATAGCGCGGCCGATATTGGAGCCGCCGCCGGTGACCACGACCGACTTGCCCCTCAGATTGAGATCCATCTTCGCACTCCCTGTGCTGAAATCGAACTACGGTTGCCGTTCCGGCTCTACCACCACGACGATTGCATTGCGCTCAACGGTTTCCCCAGCCCGGCAATTGACCGCGGCAACGACGCCGTCGGTTTCGCTGGTGATGCGCAGCTCCATCTTCATCGATTCCAGGACGGCGGCGACATCGCCCGCCTTGATGCTGTCGCCAATCGCGACATTGACCTTCGAGAATCATGCCCATCATCGGCGCGCGCAGTTCCCGGCTCGTCTCTGCGGCGGCGCCGATGTAGGTGAGGTAGGGAATGGCGGTCAGGGTATGGACGCCACGCAGATCGTGGACGAAGACGGTCTGATCATGCTGGTAGATCCGCACTGTCTCGCGGCGAGCTCCGATGATGGCGGTGAAGCTGTCATTTTCGAGTGGAATTAATCTTACCAGCCGCTTGTCGTCATTGATGCCGACCAGCATGGCGCCATCGGCCTGCCGCGGCGCAAATCTGATCTCGGCGCTTGCTCCAGCAGTCTCGAGATGCAGGATCGGGATCGGCGACAGCCCGTCGCCGCCGGCCGCCATTTGCCATCCGGTCATCTCACGCGACTGCCACGGGCTATCGGCCGCAGGCGGGCGCTGCCTGATCATCCAGAAGCAGGCCCCCAGCGCCAGCGCTTCGGCGTCCGCACCCTTTGCCTTGTCCACCAACTGGTCAATCTGCTCGTCGATCAGCCGGGTGTGGAAGGTAGCGTCCCGCGTCGCGGGCAAGCCGATCAGGCGTTTGAGAAATGCCTGGTTGGTCGTAATGCCGAAAATCGACGTTTCGTCGAGCGCGCGGCCCAGTTTGTCGAGCGCAGCGTCGCGCGTTTCGGCATGAGCGATCAGCTTGGCCAGCATTGAATCGTAATAAGGCGTGACGGTCGACCCGCTTTCGACGCCAGTCTCCACGCGAACGCCTTCGGCCGGAAATTTGACATAGGCAAGGTCCCCTGAGCAGGGCAGAAAATTGTTTACGGGGTCCTCCGCGCAGATTCGCGCTTCGACGGCATGGCCATGACACCGCACGTCGTTCTGGGCAAAAGGCAATCCCTCGCCGGCGGCGATGCGCAGCATTGTCTCGACAATATCGATGCCCGTCACCATTTCGGTGACGGGGTGCTCGACCTGGAGGCGCGGATTCACTTCCAGAAAATAATACATGTCTCCGCTCAGGATGAACTCGACCGTGCCGACCCCGCGGTAGTTCAGGCGCGTGCCGAGCCGCACCGCGTCGCCGACCATTCGGTCGCGAAGCGTTGCGGAAAGATTGGCGGCAGGGGCTTCCTCGATCAGCTTCTGGTGACGCCGCTGCAGTGAACATTCACGCTCGAACAGGTGAACCACGTCGCCTTTGCCGTCAGCGGCGATCTGCACCTCGATATGACGCCCGCGTTCGACCAGTTTTTCGACAATCAACCCGGGATAGCCAAACGAATTCTTCGCCTCGCGCATGGCCGATTCGATCTCATCGGCGAGGCCATCGAGACGCACGACGGCGCGCATGCCCTTGCCTCCGCCTCCGGCCGCGGCCTTCAGCATCACCGGAAGACCGAGTTCACGCACGATACCTGCGATCTCGGCGGCCTCTTCGCTGGGCATCCTGCTACCGGGGACGGTCGGCACGCCGGCCGCCTCGGCCTCGCGCTTGGCGGAAGCTTTGTCACCGAGCCGCTCGATTGTTTCGGGCGTCGGGCCAATGAAGACCAGGCCGGCGGCCTCGACCGCGCGCGCGAACCCAGCATTTTCGGCGAGAAAGCCAAAACCGGGATGAATCGCCTGCGCGCCCGAGGTTTTCGCCGCGTCGATCACCGCGTCGATCCGCAGGTAGCTGTCGGAGGCGACCGCATTGCCGATCTCGACGAACTCGCCGATCATTTTGACATGCAAAGCCTCGGCATCGGCCGCGGAGTGGACACCGGCGACCGCAATTCCCAATCGGTGACAGGTTCGCGCAATGCGGCAGGCGATTTCACCGCGATTGGCGATCAGGATCTTCTTGAACACCAGGCGATATCCTTTGTCGTCACATTCTGAACACGCCAAATTCGGTGTCCTGCTGCGGCAGGCGGCCGGCAAGATCGAGCAGCAGCGCCATGACATTACGGGTTTCGAGTGGATCGATCACCATGTCACACCAGGTGTTGCGGGCGAAATTGTAGGCGTTGGCAAAATCCTCGAAGGTCTTGCGTACCGGCGCCCGATACGCCTCGCGCTCTTCATCACTCCAGCTGGTGCCCTCACGCTTGTGCCCTTCGTCCTTGACCATAGCGAGCGTATTGGCGGCCTGATCGGGCCCCATG
Organism: uncultured Alphaproteobacteria bacterium; assembly: GCA_963778925.1. Classification (GTDB taxonomy): domain Bacteria; phylum Pseudomonadota; class Alphaproteobacteria; order Rhizobiales; family Xanthobacteraceae; genus Bradyrhizobium. The sequence goes on from CAVZWE010000009.1 coordinate 70,933, forward strand.
ATCGCGGAGCGCCCGTGCGGCCACATCATCATCGCGTGGGGCTTGAAGGCGCGGCCGCACATCGCGAGATATCCGGCGCCGTAGGCATTGCCGATGATCAGCGTGTATTTCGGTACGTTGGCGCTGGCCATCGCCGTGATCATCTTGGCGCCGTGCTTGGAGATGCCGCCTTCTTCCGCCTCGCGCCCGACCATGAAACCGGTGACGTCGGCCATGAACAGCAGCGGGATGTTGCGCTTGCAGCAGAGATCGATGAAGTGGGTCGCCTTCAGCGCGCATTCCGAGAACAGAACGCCGTTGTTGCAAAGAATTCCGATCTCAAATCCCATGATGCGAGCAAAGCCGGTGATCAGCGTATCGCCATACAGCGGTTTGAATTCGTGAAACTCGCTGCCGTCGACCAGGCGCGCGACGATATCGCGGTTGTTGGTGGGCACGCGCGGATCGGCGCTGATCAGTCCGTAGATATCGTTGGGGTCGCAGCGCGGCGGGCGCGGCGGCGCCACAGTCCATCGTTGCGCGGGAATTTCGCCGAGATGGGCGACGATGTCGCGGGCGATCGCAATCGCGTGGCTGTCGCTTTCCGCGAGATGGTCGGTGACCCCGCTGACGCGGCTGTGCATTTCTCCGCCGCCGAGTGCTTCCACGCCGACTTCTTCCTTTGTCGCGGCGTAGACGAGTTGCGGCCCGCCGAGAAACATCGCGCCCTGATTTCGCACGATGACGGTTTCGTCGCATAGCGCCGGCATGTAGGCGCCGCCGGCGGTCGAAGGCCCGTGAACGATGGCGATTTGCGGAATGCCTTCGCTCGACATCCGGATCTGGTTGTAGAAGATCGAGCCGAACTGGCCTTCGTCGGGAAAGATATTAGGCTGGTCGGGCAGATTGGCGCCACCGGACTGGACCATGGTGACGCAGGGCAGCCGGTGCTGCCAGGCGAACCGCTGCGCGCGGACGTGCTTCTTGCAGGTGATGCCGTAATAAGTCCCGCCCTTCACCGTGGCGTCGTTGGCGATGATCATGCAGGCGCGGCCCGATACCATCCCGACGCCGGTGATGATGCTGCCGCCGGGCGGCACGCCCTCATACATGCCTTCGCCGGCGAGCTGGCAAAATTCGAGAAACGGCGAGCCGGGGTCGAGCAGGGCCGCGATACGTTCGCGCGGCAGCAACTGCTTGCGCTTCTTGTGCAGCCGCCGCGCCCGCTCCGGACCGCCAATGACTGCGGCCGCGCGGCGCGTCCGGAGATCGGCGATCCGCTCGTCATAGACCTTCCGATTGCGGCGGTATTCGTCGCTGCCTGCGGAAACGTCGGACTTCATGACGGCCATCGTCAGGCAATCCTAATAGCTGCGCGGCAAGCCCATCACGTGCTCGCCGATATAGTTGAGAATCATTTCCCGATTGAGGGGCGCGGTCTTCAGCAGCCGCACCAGCGGATAGATATCGAAGATGCCATATTCCTTGGTGAAGCCGTTGCCGCCATGGCACTGCACGGCGGTATCCACCGCCTTGATACCGGCGTCGGCGGCCGCGAGCTTAGCCATGTTGGCAAATTCGCCGGCCTCGCGGCCCTGATCGAAAATCCATGCGGCCTTCAGCGTCATCAGGGAGGCCATTTCGATGTCGGTCCGCGCGCTCGCGAGCGGATGCTGCAAACCCTGATAGGCGCCGATCGGAACGTTGTTGAAGACCTTGCGCTCCTTGACGTACTCGACCGCGCGATTCAGCGCATAGCGGCCGAGACCGCAGCAGATCGAGCCCACCAGAATCCGCTCCGGATTGAGGCTCTTGAACAGAATGCTGAAACCCTTGTCGATCTCGCCGACGATGTCTTCCGGCCCGAGGTCGACGTCGTCGAAGAACAACTGCCACTGGGTTTCCGGCGCTGGGATACTGACCGGAATGTATTGCTTCTGAAGCCCCTTGGCTTTCAGATCGACGACGAACAAGGTGAAGCCGTCGGTCTTCTTCTGGATTTCGCTGTGCGGTGTGGTTCGCGCCACTACCAGCGCATGGTCGGCGCCGTCGGCATCGGTGATGAACGTTTTCTGGCCGTTCAGGGCGAAGCGGTTGCCGCGTTTTTTCGCCATCGTGCTCGTGCGGATCGTGTTGCTGCCGGCGTCGGGCTCGGTGATCGCAAAGCAGAAGCGGGTCTTGCCCTTGCAGGCATCGGGCAGATAGCGCGCTCTTCTGCTGTTCCGAACCGTATTTGGCGATGAAGCCGAGGCTCATCGCGGCGCCGACGACGAGATTGAGCAGCGGAATTCCATTGTTTGACAATCCCTCGAGGAACAGGTGCATTTCGACCATGCCCTGGCCGGCGCCGCCATATTCCTCTGGCACCATCGTTCCGACGAAGCCGTCCTCCGCGACTTGTTGATACAGCGCGTCCGGAAACACGTGCTTCTCGGCGCATTCCATCCAGTATTTGCGATCGAATTTCTGCGCGACCTGGTTGCCGTATTCCAGGATCTGCCGCTGCTCGTGCGTGAGATCAAAGTCCATGCATCAACTCGCTCGCCGGTGGCCGCACGGTCATCGAAGAGCGCTCCCTGTTGCCGGCGTGTATTGCGGAAAACGGTGGTGGCGCCGGCTTGATATGCTTGCCATCTTTAGGCAGAAGCCTCTAGGATTTCAATCTAGCAATCGTTCAAAATCGAACAATTGTTAGAAAACAGATCGCATAAGGCGCAGGCCCACTGTCCGTGCGCCGAACTGTCCGGAAAAGCCGCCAATGAATGCCGCGATGAAATCCGCCGTCGCAACCGGCTCCGACGAATTCAAACGTAATCGCGCGCATTATCTGGCGCGGATCGACGACCTGCGCCGGCGTCGGGCGGAGGCCAATCAGGGCGGCTCGGTCAAGGCCCTTGCCCTGCACAAGTCGCGGGGCCAGTTGCTGCCGCGCGAACGCATCGCGGCACTGATCGATCCCGGCTCGCCGTTTCTCGAGTTCGGCCAGTTGGCGGGCGAGGGGATGTACGAAGGCGTGCCGCCGGGCGCGACGATCGTTACCGGCGTCGGACAAGTCTGCGGGCGCAGTTGCATGCTGATTGCCAACGACGCCACCGTCAAGGGTGGAACGCTGTTCGGCATGACAACGAAGAAGCATACCCGCGCCCAGATGTTCGCCTGGCAACACCGTCTGCCCTGCATCACCATGGTGCAATCGGGTGGCGGGTTCCTGCCGGACATCGCCAATATCTTTCCGGACGAAGGACAGGCCGGATCGATCATGTATAACCAGGTCAAGATGTCGGCCGAGAACATCGCCCAGATTGCCATCGTTCACGGCCCTTCGACCGCGGGCGGCGCCTACATTCCGGCGCTGTGCGACGAGGTGGTGATCGTTCGCAACCAAGGCGCGATGTTTCTCGCCAGCCCGCAACTCGTGTTTGCTGCGACTGGCGAGACCATCGAGGTCGAACCGCTCGGCGGCGCGGAGATGCACAGCCGGATTAGCGGCGTCACCGATCGTATCGCCGAGAATGACAGCCACGCGCTGGTAATCGCGCGCAATATCGTCGCCAATCTTGGAAAGTCGCCGCGATTGCGCTGGACGGTCGCGCAGGGCGAACCGCCTCGGCATGCGACCGAGGAAATCTACGGAATCGTCAGCGCCAAACGACGCATCCCGACGGACAACCGGGAAATCCTGGCGCGCCTCATCGACGGCAGCCGCTTTCAGGAGTTCAAGCATCTTCACGGCGAAACCATGCTATGCGGATTTGCCCGCATCTACGGTTTCGAGATCGGCATCCTGGCCAATAACGGCGTGCTGTTTTCGGAAAGTGCGGTCAAGGGGGCGCACTTCATCGAACTGTGCTGCAAGCGCGACATTCCTCTGCTGTTCCTGGTCGATGTCTCTGGCTTCATGGTCGGGTCTGCCGTCGAGCGTCAGGGCATCGCCAAGCACGGCGCCAAGTTCATGACCGCGATGGCCTGCGCCGATGTGCCGAAATACACCATCATTACCGGCGGCTCTTATGCTGCGGCCTATTTCGCGATGCTGGGCCGCGCGTTCAGGCCGAATGCCACGCTGATGTGGCCAAGCGCCCACGCCGCCCTGATGGGACCGGAGCAGGCGGCGACGACACTCTCAATGGTGCGCGACAACATCCATCAGCGCGAAGGCACCTCCTGGACCGACGAGGAACGCGAAGCCTTCAGGCAGCCGATCCTGAGGGATTTCGAAGCATTCGCCGATCCCTATAACTACGCCCGCCATTTGTGGTGTGATATGGTGATCGAGCCTGCGGAGACCCGTGAGGTGATGGCGCTGCTGCTCGACTTGGCCGGCCGGACGCCTGCGAAGCCGACCAGATTCGGTGTATTTCGGATGTAGCTGCTTCGCCTGTCTGGCTATGCCCGCCTGAAGCGCGGCAGCGTCACATCCTTGCTGAGTTTTTCGCAGACAAGCATGACGTCCATGTCGAACGTGACCTCTTCGGGCTTGCCGCCGGTATAGGTGCTGATCATCCGCGGGCCCTCTTCCAGATCGATCAGCAAGACAGCGTAAGGGAGATCGGCCTTGAATGCGGGACCCGGTGCGCGGTGTACCACGCTGAAGGAATGGACCTTGCCGCGCCCGCTTGCCGGACGATGGGCGAGATTGTCGCCGCCGCATTGCCGGCACATCGCCTGCTGGTAGTACTGCACCTGGCCGCAGTCGGCGCAGTGCTGCAGCAGCAACACCCCGTCGCGAAGGCCGCGCCAGAAGGCGGCGGAATCCGCATCGGGCAGCGGCAGCGGCTTCCTCATGGCGTCTTCGGACGAGATCACAGCGTGTTCCCCGTGCCCAGAATGGTGGTGGCATTGGTTGCGAAACCGGCGCCGAGGCTGTGCACCAGCCCGAGTTCCGCACCGGGCACCTGGCGTTTACCGCATTGGCCGCGCAATTGCGCGATGACCTCATGAAAATGGAACAGCGATCCGGGCATTCCCGAATGGCCGAATGACAGCAGTCCGCCATGGGTGTTCGATGGAATCTGGCCGCCATAGGTCATATGGCCGTCTGCGACGAAACGACCGCCTTCGCCCTTGGGGCAAAAACCAAGATCTTCCAGCATCATGATGACGGTGCCGGTGAAGCAGTCATAGACGCCGGCAACATCGATGTCCTTCGGGCCATACCCGGCCATTTCGTAAGCCTTTCGGCTTGACTCGACCGCGCCGGTGACAGTCAGCGACGGCATCAGAAAAATATGCTCGTGGCTGTAGCACTCGCCGCCGCCCAGAATGTAGATCGGCTTCCCGATTCCAAGCGCCTTGGCATGTTCGGCCGTGGTCAGAACGAACGCCGCGCCGCCATCGGATATCAGCGAGCAATCGAGCTTGTGGTAGGGCGTCGTCACCATGCCGGAATTGAGCACGTCGTCCACCGTGATCGGCACGGTCTGCTGCGCGCCAGGGGTGCGCATCGCGTGACGCCGCTGGATCACGGCGACTTCGGCGAGTTGCTCCGGCGTAGTGCCGAAATCCTTCATATGCCGGTGCGCGGTCATGGCAAAGGTGTTCGCAACCGGGATACCGAACGGCATTTCATATTGCTGGTCGCGGCTTTCCGTCATCGAGCGCAGCGCCAGATCCGGCGTCAGGCCGGTCAGGAGACTGTCGCCGCCGACGGCAAGCACGACCTCGGCGAGGCCGCCGTGAATAGCGGCGGCGCCGATATTGAACATCGTCGCCGCTGTCGCTCCCGATACCTGCAGCGTATTGGAGAAGGTCGGCTGGATGCCAAAATACTCGCTGAACGCCACGCTGAAGCGGTGGAAGGGGGAGGCAAAAGCATGGCACGACAGCACGCCATCCACCTCGCTCTTGCGGATACCGGCGTCGGCCAGCGCCTTCTTCGCCGCGTCCGCGGCAAGCCAGAGCGGGCTCCTGCCGGGCACCTTGCCGACCGGCGACATGCCGATGCCAATGACGGCGACCTTGCCGCACAGGCTGTTTCTGGTCATGGGTTACCCTTGGCGAGCCGGGCCTCGAGCTCGTGCCGCTGCACCTTGCCGCTGGTCGAGCGGGGAAATTCCGAGAAATCAATGAACTGGAATTGCCGCGGACGTTTGTAGGTGGCGAGATCGCGCCGGCACAATTCGAACAAAGCAGCTTCGGTGACCGTCGCGTCGCGACAGGACACGAAAGCAACGGGAACCTCACCCCACTTCTGATCCGCGGCCCTCACAACCGCGGCCTCAGTGATACGGGTATCGCTCATCAGGACGCGTTCGATCTCGGCCGGATAGACGTTCTCGCCGCCGGTCTTGATCATGTACTTGGCGCGATCGACGAAATCGAGCGAGCCGTCTTCATTGCGCCGGAACACGTCGCCCATGTGAAACCAGCCGCCGCGAAAATCCCGCGCGTTGGTTTCCTCGGCCTGCCAATAGCCGGAAAACAGCGTCGCGCCGCGAATGGCAAGCTCGCCAGCCATGCCCGGCGCCACTTCGTGGTCGGAAGCGTCGACCAGCTTGATCTGGCAAAACGCGCTCTGTTGCTTTGACAGGCGGGTCGGGATTTCGCCGACCGGGATCAAGGCCCTCGTCGCGGGCGGCAATCCAGTTTCGGTCGAACCGAAGCTGTTGAGGTAGGGAGCCTGCAGCAGCTCGGTCACTTCGGCGATCGCATGAGGGGGGACCAGGTCCGCCATCGCGCCGCAAACGCTGACGCCTTTTACGGCAGTTGCCTGTGCCCTGAGGGCAGCGGCAAACGCTTCCACCATTCCGGGGATCAGGACTAGCCAGCCGATCTGGTGTCGTTCCACGGCGGCAAGCAGCGGCTCGACCTGGAAACCATCGATCATCACCACGGTCCCGCCACGAAGAAGCGTTGCCAGGCCGTGGTCCGTGGAAGCCATGTGAAACATCGGCGCCCAGGCGACGAAGGAATCGCGATGTGAAATATTCAGCTCGGAGGAGAAAACCAGCGCGCGCATGACCATCGCGCGATGCGAGATCACGGCGCCTTTCGGCAGGCCCGTGGTCCCGCTGGTATAGAGGATCACCAGGCCGTCTTCGGATTCTGCCAAAATGGGCGCGGGATGACCGGTTTGTTGCTGCAGCAGCCTTTCGTATTGGGCACCGATTTGAATCAATTCGCGGTCTTCGACGGCCGGAGACGCCAGATTGCCGGCAAGTTCCTCTTCGACAATCACGAGCTTCGGCGAAACCAGCTCCATGCAGTAGGCGAGCTCGCGCTGCGACAGCCGCCAGTTCAGACACGCGGTCATGACGCCCAGATTTGCCGACGCCAGCTCGACCTCAAAGTATTCCGGACGATTGTGCGAGAGCAGCGCCACGCAATCGCCGCGGCGAAGTCCGTGACTTGCCAGCGCCGCGGTCAGGCGCTCGAACTCGGTTCGAGAGCTGCCCGTAACTGATCTGCCGCCCCTGGTATTCGATCGCCGTTGCAGTTGGGTGGATCTGTGCGCAGGTGCGAAACAATTCACCGACAGTGGCAACGGTGCCCGCGACCAGCGAGGGCGTGCTTTTGAGTTCGCCTGTCATTTGCCGTTTCCCCCAAAGGTGTTGTTGTTGTGTGGCGGCCGACGGTCCGGTTCCGAAACTATACGCTTGCGGCATATTTCGATCAAATCTAAATTCTAACAGCTGTTCGAAACAATCGATAACCGGTTGCGCGCAAGCGATCGAAGGGCCAGAGTTGGCCCGCAATAGACAAGGGGAGTGTGATGTCCGACCGTTATGCCGCCTACACCAAGTTGAAGATCGACTATCCCGCGAAGCGCATCCTGCGGCTCACCTTCGATCGGCCCGAGACGTATAACTCCGTCGATGCCCAAACCCACACCCAGCTCACGCATATCTGGCGCGACATCAACGACGATCCGGATATTAATGCCGTCATCGTCACCGGGGCCGGCAAAGCGTTTTCCGCCGGCGGCGATTTCGAGCTGATCAAGAGCATTCTCGACAATCCGGTCGCGCGCATGGCGACCTGGAAGGAGGCCAAGGACCTCGTCTACAACGTCATCAACTGCAACAAACCGATCATCTCGGCCATCAACGGCGTCGCGGTAGGCGCAGGCCTCGTCGTCGGCATCCTCGCCGATATATCGATCTGCGGGAAGTCGGCGCGCATTGTGGATGGTCATACACGCCTTGGCGTCGCGGCGGGCGATGTGGCCTGCATCATCTGGCCGCTGCTCTGCGGGCTGGCGAAGGCAAAATACTATCTGCTGACCTGCAAGCCGCTATCGGGCACCGAGGCCGAGCGGATCGGGCTTGTCTCGCTGTGTGTTGAAGATGAGGACTTGCAGAAGATCGCGCTTGAGACGGCGGAAGATCTCGCGAACGGCGCGCAAAGCGCGATCCGATGGACCAAATACGCATTGAATAACTGGCTGCGGGTGAACGGACCGCTGTTTGATACCTCCACCGCGCTGGAGATTCTTGGCTTCACCGGCGCCGAGGCGCGCGAGGGCCTTGCCTCGCATCTGGAAAAGCGTAAGCCGGTTTTCCCACCGGACTGCCCGATCTGATCGCCGTCGGTAGAAACCACATTCGCCGGGCAAGGCCAGCTCCGCCTGGGCTTCGTTTGCGCCTCATTTGACGTCGAGTTTCCCGCGCAGCCGTTCGACGGCTTCGGGATTGGCAAGCGCGGAGAGATCGCCGGGATCCTTGTGTTCAAATACCGCCCGCAGCACCCGGCGCATGATCTTCAGATTGCGGGTGCGCGGCAGGTCGTCGACGAACAGGATCGTTTCGGGGCGATATGATGCCCCCATTCCCTCGACGATCGCCGACGAGAGTTCGCGCGCAAGGCCGCTATCTCCCTCCACATTCGGCATCGGTACGCAGGCGCAGACGATAGCTGAGCCTTTCACTGGATGCGGAATGCCGAACACGGCGGCTTCCGCGACCTTGCCCGTCGCGATCAGGATACCCTCGAGTTCGGCAGGCCCGGTACGCTTGCCGGAAATCTTGATGGTGTCATCGGAGCGACCGAGAATGTAGTAGAGCCCGTCATGGCCGCGCATCGCAAAGTCGCCGTGGACCCACAGGCCGGGAAGCGTGCTCCAGTAGCTTTCGATATAGCGCGCATCGGCCTTCCACAGGCTCTTGGTCAAACCGATCGACGAATGCCGTAACACCAGTTCGCCAACCGTCCCGGCGGGCACACTTTGTCCCGCCATGTCGACGATGTCGGCGCCGACGCCGAGCGCCGGTCGCGAGAACGAACGAGGGTTCATCGGGTGATTTGGCGTGCCCGTGAAGATGCAGCCCCCGACCTCGGTTCCGCCTGAAATATTGATGATCGGGATTTTCTTCTTGCAGACTTGCTCGAAAAACCAGAGCCACGGCGTCGCCGTCCATGCCTCGCCGCCGGAGGCGGTGATACGCAGGCTCGACAGATCGTAGTCTTCGACCTCCAGTCCATAGCGCATCAGGCTGCGAACGATCGTCGGCGATACGCCGAGGTAGGTCACCCGATGATCCGCGATCAGGCGCCAAAATCGTCCGGTGTCGGGATAATCCGGCGTGCCCTCCGCGATCAAGAGACTGCCGCCGGCGAAACTCGGGATACAGGCGTACATCGCGCCCACCATCCAGCCCATGTCGCTGAAGAAGAAAAAGCGATCCGATGGCTTGAAGTCCCCGCAAATGATCATGTCGCGGGTGACCATCGAACCGATGAAACTGATGTGGGTCCAGATGCATCCCTTCGGTTCACCCGTCGTGCCCGACGTGTAGAGCAGGATCGCCGGGTCTTCCGCCTGCATCTCGGCGGTTGAGATGGCTCCGTCCTTGCCGGCTACGACATCGCTCCACCAGTGGTCGCGTCCCTCGCGCATCGGCGTTTCAACTTCGAGACCGTCGCGAGCGACGACGATCACATGCCGGACCGTTGGCGAGGCTTCCAGCGCCACGTCGAGCACAGATTTAAGCGGCGCCGCCACGCCGCGCCGCCACGTCCCGCTTGCCGTGATCACCGCTTTGGCCTCACCGTGGTTCAGGCGGGACTGGATTGGGCTCGGACCGAACCCCGAGAACAGCGGCATGACGATCGCGCCGAGCTTTAATGCCGCGAAAAAAGCGATGAAGGTCTCCGGTAGATTCGGCATGTAGATCGCGACCACGTCACGCCGGCCGATGCCGAGATCGCTTAAGCCCTGTGCCAGCCGCCCGACTTCGCAGTCGAATTCACCGTAAGTCAGCGAGCGTTGCTGGCGCTTGTTCTCGCCTTCCCAGACCAGAAATATCTGATGCCACTCCGCGGTTCCCCGATGTTTGTCGATGCAGTTCAGGACGATGTTGGTGGTGCCACCGACGCACCAGCGCGCCCATGGCTGGCCGCGTGACAGGTCAAGCATCGCGTCAAAGTGCCGATAGAACCTGACATCGCAGAATTTGAAAACGTGCGCCATCAGCCATGCGGGATCGGCGTCCGCCTTCGCGGCAAGATCGTCGTAATCGGGCTGGCCGGTCGCGCGAAGGAACGCCGTCAAATTGCTTTGCGCCACCAGATCCGGCGGTGGCGTCCACATATATTGCGTTGTATCGCTCATCGGCTGTCTTGCGAAATGTCTCTTGAGCCAGGCCAGGGCGGGTTGGTGGTGCGAAGCTAGCGCTTCGAGACGATTTGGGTCAATGGCGCCGACTATCTTTCAATTCTAACATTTGTTAGATCAATGGCGGTTTCCAGCGCAGTGGGAAGGGAATGAAGCCGAACGCTTGTCTTCCGGAGTTTCTGGTTTCGACAGCGTTTGTCGACAGCGACTCGTCCGAGGTCCGCAAGTTCGCGGCCCGCATTCTGGACAGTGCGCAGGATCTGTCGGCTGCCGGCAAGGCCATCCGCCTATTCGAGGCCGTACGTGACCGGATCAGATATGATCCATTCGATGTCGGCACCACCGAGGACGATTACCGAGCCAGCGGGATCGCCGGGAAACCTTCGAATTACTGCGTACCCAAGGCGATCCTGCTAACCGCTGCGTTGCGCGCCGTCGGAATTCCGGCTGCGGTCGGATTCGCCGATGTCCGCAATCATTTAAATTCGCCGAAGCTTGCGGAACTTATGGGACTGACCTATTCATTTATCACGGCTACGTCGCGCTTTGGCTCGATGACCGGCTGTTCAAGGTCACGCCCGCGTTCAACACGGAGCTTTGCGAACGATTTGGCGTCAGGCAGCTGATCTTCGACGGCAAAAGCGACGCGCTGTTTCACGAGTTCGATATCCACAGCCATCGCCATATGGAATATGTCAACGATCGCGGCTGGTTCGCCGATCCTCCGATCGGACAGTTGCTAAGGGATTTTCGCGCCACCTATCCGAAACTGTGGCAGTCGAGCACGCATCGGGTACCCGTCGGTGACGCTGCATTCGGCGGCGAGCGATAAGGCGTCCGGAACGGCCAGCGCTTATTCAAAGGTCTGCATTTCCTCAGGGCTGTTTGGCGTACTGAACTGCTATTCGCCCGACCTTCTCGCGGGCGATGACGAGTTTCTGTATCTGCGCAGTACCGTCGCCGATTTGCAGGCCCATCACGTCGAGCATAGCGCTGATGGAACGGCAGGTCCGTGGTGTAGCCGTAATGGCCGTGGGTGAGGAGACACTGGTGAATGATCTCGCAGGCCACCTTTGGCACGTACCATTTGCACATCGCGGCTTCCGCGGTGTGGGCCAGTCCACGGTCCCGCAGCGAAAGCGTGTAGTAGCAGAGCTGCCGCATCATGGTGAGCTGGGTTTCGGCTTCCGCGAGCGGGAAGCTCACGCCCTGAAACTGGGCGATCGGCCGTTCGAAGGCGATCCGGCCGGTCGTGTACTGCCATGCTTCATCGACCGAGGCCTGGGCCGGTCCGATGCATTCGAGACCGATCAGGGCACGGCTGTAGTCGAAGCCGGACATGATCTTGGAGAAGCCCTTGTTCTCCTCGGCCATCAGGCATTCGGCCGGGACGAATACGTCGTCAAAGAACACCGAGCCCCGGCCGACTGGCTTGGTGCCAATGTCGTCGAAATGCGTGCGGGTAATCCCCTTCTGGTTGAGATCGACGAAGAAGGCGCTGACACCACGGGCGCCGTCCTCGATCTGGCCGGTTCGCGCGAAGATGACCGCGGCGTCGCACTGATCCGAAAAGCTCATCGAGGTCTTTTCGCCGTTGAGACGGTACCCGTTGCCGGATTTCTCGGCGCGCAGCATGAGATTGGCGGCATCGGAACCGCCGCGCGGCTCGGTCAGGCCCAGACCGATGATGGCGTCGCCGCGCGTCACCCGCGGCAGCCATTCCTGCGCGATGTCGGGCGAGGCGTGCTGCGCGACCATGCCGCCCATCAGCGAAGCCAGCAACGGGACGTAGCTGGCATTGAAATCGCCGTAGGCGATCTGCTCGACAATGACGCCCGAGGTGGCGCTGCTCTCGCCGAGGCCGCCGTATTTTTCCGGCAGGTCGACGCCGATCAGTCCGAGGCCGCCCATTTCCGTCAGCAATGTTCGGTCGATGCGGTCTTGCTTGGCTCGCCTCTGATAGTGGGGAGCCAGTTTTTGCTTCGCAAATCGCTCAGCGGTCGCCCGAAACGCCTGTTGCTGCTCGTTGAGCGCGTAGTCCATGGCGACTCCTTCGCGGAAATTCCTTGAAATCTTCGGCAAAGTCTAACAAGTGTTAGAAAAATCCGCAAACGTCAGCCACGGGGGCAGTGCCATGCAGACCAGTCCAGGAACAGCGTTCTATCCGAACCTGCTGTCGCCCTTGAAGGTGGGACGAACGATGCTGCGCAACCGGATGATCATGGGTTCGATGCATACCCGTCTCGATATGGAGGAGAACGGACTTCACAAGATGGCGGTGTTTCTCGCCGAGCGGGCCAAAGGTGAGGTCGCGCTTATCATTACCGGCGGCTATGCACCAAACACCGCCGGCCTCATCGAACCGGGCGGACCGATCCTGACCGAGCCCGCGCAGGCCCTGGAACTGCAGCGTATCACCGAAGCGGTCCACGGGCACGACGGAAAGATCTGCCTGCAGATATTGCACTCCGGACGTTACGCGCGGCAGGAAGAGTGTCTCGGGCCGTCCGACATCCGGTCCCGCATCAACCGCTTTCCGCCGCGAGCGATGGCGCCGGCGGAAATCGAACAGACCATTTCGGACTATGTGCGCTGCGCGCTCCTCGCCAAGGAGGCTGGCTTCGACGGCGTCGAGATCATGGGTTCGGAAGGTTACCTGATCAACGAGTTTACGGTGCTGCGAACCAATGACCGCAGCGACGAATGGGGCGGATCGGCGGAGAACCGTCATCGCCTGCCGGTCGAATTGGTGTCGCGGATACGGGCCGCGGCGGGTGAGGATTTCATCATCATTTACCGGATATCCGCGATCGATCTGGTCGAGGGCGGCGCTACCGGCGACGAGATCGTGTCGCTGGCGCGCAAGGTCGAGTTAGCCGGCGCGGATATCCTCAATACCGGCATTGGCTGGCACGAGGCGCGGGTTCCGACTATCGCCTATCCGGTCCCACGCGGCGCCTGGCGCTTCGCGGCCGCGCGCCTCAAGCGCGCCGTCGGAATTCCCGTGGTGGCATCCAATCGCATCAACACGCCGGACCTTGCCGAAGAAATTATCGCGACAGGAGATAGCGATCTGGTCTCGATGGCACGTCCGATGCTCGCCGATCCGCATTTCGCCAGGAAAGTGAGGGAAGGCAATGCCGGCGAGATCAATGTCTGCATCGCCTGCAATCAGGCCTGCCTCGACCTGATTTTTTCCGATCGCAGCGCCACCTGCCTCGTCAATCCGCGCGCCTGTCGCGAGACCGAGTTCGACGAGGGGCCGGCGGCGAAGCCACGCAAGGTGGCGATCGTCGGTGCCGGGGCTGGCGGTCTTGCAGCCGCAACCGAGGCAAGCCGCCGCGGGCATCGGGTTACCCTGTTCGAGGCCACCGATCGTATCGGCGGCCAGCTCAATCTTGCGCGCGCGGTTCCCGGCAAGGCCGAATTCGACGAGATGCTGCGCTACTTCGGTGGAAGGATCAAAGCGGGCCGCGTTGCAGTCAGGCTCAACACATCGCCGACTGCGGCCGATCTCAGCAAGGGCGGCTTTGAAGCGGTGGTGGTGGCCTCAGGCGTGCATCCGCGGGTGCCGGAGATAGCAGGCATCGATCATCCCAAGGTGGTTTCCTACAGCGATCTGCTAAGTGGCAAGAAACGTGCGGGGCATAAGGTCGCCATCGTCGGCGCCGGAGGGATCGGCTTCGATGTCGCGGAATATCTCTGCCACTCGCAACCCGGGGAGGGACCGAAGGCGCGGGGGCAGGATATTTCAGCATTTCAAAGCGAATGGAATATCGATGCCAGCCTTACGCTGGCGGGTGGGCTGACCGGCGATCCGCTTGGGCCACGAAAGAGTCCGCGCGAGATTACTATGCTGCAACGCAAGGCGATGAGGCCCGGCCTCGGTCTCGGTGTATCGACCGGGTGGATTTTGCGCAGCAGTCTCGCCAAGCGCGACGTCAAGATCGTTGCCGGGGTCACTTACGAGCGGATCGACGACAGCGGGCTGCACATTTTGGTGGACGGAGTCCCCCGCGTGATCGAGGCCGACACGATCGTGATCTGCGCTGGCCAGGTATCCAACCGCGGGCTGTTCGATGAATTGCGCGCCGCTGGCATCGAGGCCCACGTGATCGGCGGTGCTAAGGAAGCCTCCGAGCTCGACGCCATGCGCGCGGTGGAGGAAGGGGTACGCGTCGCGCAGGCGCTGTAGGATCGCGCTGCTTTGCCGCCGCGGGCATTAAGGACTATTTCGTCTTCACGACAGCGGGCTCGCGTCTGGAAAATTTTATCGCATCGATCATCTGGCGTGCGTCATGGGCGAGGTGCAGTGTTTCGCCGCCGTCGATGTACCATTCCTCGCCGGTGACGAATTTCCCGAGCGGCGAACTGAGGAATATGATCGCGGCCGAAATATCTTCGACGTCTCCCATATGTCCGAGCACATTGCGGTTGAGCTTCAGCCATTGCTCGCGTTCGATCGGGTAATGGTCCATGCCTTCGGTCTTGATGGTGCCGGGAGCGACGCAGTTGAGGCGAATGCCGAATTCCGCCCACTCGAAAGCCAAGCGTCTTCATCATCGCGAGAACGCCGCCGCGCGCCGCGGCCGTATGCACGAAACCGCTCAGGCCGGAGCGGACACAGGCGGTCACGAACACGATCGAGCCGCCGTGTTCCAGCATGAAATGGTCTGCGACGGCTTTCGTCATCTGCCAGGAGCCGATCAGGTTGTTGCGGATCACGGTCTCGAAGCCCTTGTTGTTGAGTTCGCGCGCCGGCGTCACGAACTGGCCGCCTGCATTGTTGACGAGGATTTGGAGTCCACCGAATTCGTTCTTGATTTCGCCGCATGGCGTGCTCGATCTGATCGGGCAGGCGGATATCGGCCGGTATGGCAATGGCGTTGCCGCCGATCTCGCGTATGATCTTGGCAGTGTCGTCGATCGGCGCGGCCCGCCTGCCAAGCACGGCGACGCGCGCCCCGCAACGCGCCATCTCGATTGCCGTGGCGCGGCCCATCCCGGTTCCGCCACCGGTCACGAGGGCGACCTTGCCTTTCAAGAGATCCGGCGCGAAGCGCATATTCGAAAGCTGCTGCATGGCTGTCCCGATTGCTGAATTCCGGTTGTATTCGGCGTGTCGGCGGCTATTCTAACAGCTGTTAGAATTTTCGAAAGAGCCAGCCGATGTCCGACAGCGAACCGATCCATTATGCGATAGACGATGGCGTGGTGACGATCGCAATCAACCGGCCCGAGCGCAAGAACGCCCTGTCCGTCGAGGCGATGAACGGCCTGACCGATGCATGGGAGCGCGTCGAGAAAGATTCGCGGGCCAGGGCGGTGGTTCTGACCTCGGCTGACTGCGGTGTATTTTCCGCCGGCCTCGACCTCAAACAGGCGGCCGAGATCAGGGCGCGCGATGGCGTCGATATTCTCACCCTGATGCGCGACCCCATGCAGACGGCCATGCGAACCGTTTCGAAGCCGATCATCGCGGCGATGACGGGATCATTGATGGCGGGCGGGATGCTGCTGGCGATCAAGTGCGACCTCAGGGTCGGTCTTCGCGGAACCCGCGCCGGGATCACCGAGGTCAAGATGGGGCGCGGATCGCCGTGGGCGGTGCCTCTGCTTTGGATGTTGCCGCAACCGGTGCTGATGGAGCTCGTCCTCACGGGCGAGACGATGCCGATCGAACGGCTCGCCGAGTACGGGTTCCTGAATTATCTGGAAGACACGCCCGATGCCGTCCGCGCCCGCGCGATGCAACTGGCCCGCACCATTGTCCAGGGCGCTCCGTTGTCGGTGAAGGCGGCAAAAGCCAGCGTCCTGGCAGCGATGGATCTTGGTTGCGAGAAGGGACTCGTCGAGGCGAGCAGACTGCATGTCGAGACCTATGCAAGTTTCGACGCCATCGAAGGTCCCAAAGCGTTTGCCGAAAAGCGGAAGCCAGTTTGGCAGGGCAAATAGACAAGGCGGATCAGGATGAACAGTGCAAGTGCCAACGGCCCTGCGCGCTCGGCTTACTTCGGGGAAGAGCACGAGTTGCTGCGCACCCAGATCCGGCGGTTTGTGAATGAGGAAATCAAGCCGCGCGCACTTCGATGGGAGCAGGATGGGATGGTGCCACGCGATGTGCTGCGTCGTATGGGGGAGCTGGGTTTTCTGGGTATCCGTTATCCCGCGGAATATGGCGGCTCGGATATGGATACGCTGGCGACGGTCGTGCTGGCCGAGGAATTGGGCCGATCGACTTTCTCGGGCGTGGCGATCACGGTACTGGTCCATACCGACATGGCCTCGGTGCATCTCTACAACGCCGGTTCGCAGGCACTGAAGGATCGGTTCATGCCGGATGTCGTTGTCGGAAAGAAAATCGTCGCGGTCGGCGTCACCGAGCCGGGTGCGGGCTCCGACGTCAAGGGCATTCGTACGACGGCGCGCCGTGACGGCGACAGCTATGTGCTCAATGGCGCCAAGATGTTCATTACCAACGGGGTGCACGCGGACCTTTATTGCATCGCTGCCAATACCAATCCGGAGATGCGGCCTTCGCAGCGTATCTCGATGATACTGGTGGAGAAAGGTACGCCCGGGTTTCGTGTCGGCCGTGCGCTGGACAAGCAGGGCTGGCGTTCCTCCGACACGGCGGAGCTGTTATTTGAGAATTGCCGGGTTCCGGCCGCGAATCTTCTCGGCGAGGAAGGGCGGGGCTTCTATGCGATCATGCGAAATTTCCAGAACGAGCGGATCGTGATTGGCGCAATGGCGATGGGTGAGGCATTGGCTGCGATCGAGATCACACTGGACTGGGTTACACAGCGGCAGACCTTCGGTGCGCCGCTGTGGTCCAGGCAGACGATCCGGCACCGGCTGGCGATGCTGGCGGCCAAGGTCGAGGCCGGGCGGCAGCTTGTTTATCACGCGGCGTGGCTGGTGACGCAGGGGATTGACGCGACCAAGGAGGTGTCGATGGTCAAGGCGTATTGCGGTGAACTCGTCAACGAGGTGATGTACGCCTGCCTGCAGTTTCATGGCGGCATGGGTTACATGCGTGAGAGTGCGATTGAGCGAATGTCCCGCGATGCACGCGTTCAGTCGATCGGCGGCGGCACGACTGAGGTGATGCTGGAAGAGGTGGCGAAGCGGATGAGATAGCGCCTTTCAGAATTTCCCGGCACTATGCTTTTTTAACGCCGTCGAAGATTAAGAGCTCGGTCCTGCGGGCCAGCTTCAATACGGCGTCCTTGCTGCTGAATCTGAACCACTCAATGGTCCAGTTCAGCGCACCCAGCACGAATATCCGCAACGGGACGATCTCGATATCGGCGCGAATTTCCCCCGCACGCCGCGCGTCCAAGAACAGCTGGTCCCAATATTTGGCGTAGGAACGGCGCAGCGGGCGATGCAGCTTTTTCAGGTGTTCGGGAAGTTGGCCGTAGATACGAATATTTGCCGAGGTGAAATCGCTTGCTTCGAGCAGCGCCACCAGATGCGCCTCAATTGCAAGCCCGATCCGGCGCCGGTGCGAGATCCTGCCTGCTTCCTTCAGCGCCGTCTTGACCGCTTCGAAGACCCTGAGCAGTCCGCGGTGGAGGACCTCGTTGAGAATGGCCTCCTTGGAATCGAAATAATAATAGATGCTCCCAGCCTTGATCTCGGCCATTGCCGCGATCTGGCGCAAGGTGGTCGCCGAGTATCCCTGGCGACGAAACAGCTTCGCCGCGGCTTCCAGAATTGAATCGCGTGACTTTTCAGATTTGGAAATCTGGGCGATGTCGCCAGCAGCTCGTCTTTTCTTCGTCAGCCGTGACTCGTGTTTCAAGTTCGGCGCGCGGGGAGGGGTTGAAGTGCGTTTGGGCTTAGATCTGACGCGCTGCCGGAGCCCGGAAACCAACAAAGACTGCCGCGTCGGATTCATGTTCAAAGCGCCTTCCGCCAGAGATTATTGACGCAGCCAAAGGACTTCGTCAACCGCTCGACAATTCGAACCAATGTTGCCGTCGAAAGTCGCGTTACATGACATCGGATCTCGTTGCCGGGATCTGTTGGCGCTGAATTACCGGCTCGCACTGGAGCACCGCGTGGCTCAGGGTGCGATTCGCAATCTCGCGTTTCCTGGCGCGTTATCCCATTATTCATTGTCCGGCCCGCCGCTGCGCGGAGGTCGGGCGCGACTTCGCGGGTTCTTGCGGGTGCCGTGCAATGTCAGGGAATGAGGTACGGCGGCAAAGCCTTATCATTCGTTGAATGACCGCTTGTGGCGCAAAGCGGTCCTTCGGCGAAACGCCAACGCTTTCTGGGTGCCAGCAACGGAAGCCATCGACCGCTTTGCTCGATCACCCTTTCGGCATCTCCGCAATCTCGCAAGTGCGTCCTTTCACTTAATCCGCCATTAGAAGCCGCAAGATTGTTTTGAATCGAACGCTTTGCTTGCCAAGAAGTACAGTGTTGTCGTTTTCAGCGCCGTCATCGGTATAGGTTCCGGAAAATCCGATCGTGCCTATTTTGCGGGCGAAAGGCCGCGTAGCCAAAGTCGGTGTGTGCTCTTGGGAGGTAAGTTCACCCTTCCACTTTTGACCAGAACAAGTGTAGGTGCCAAAGAAATAAAAGAACAAGTCGCCGCCGCGGATCGTGCCATCACGCAGTACAGCGACGCCATTGTCGCCACCTTTGATGCCGTCCTGAATTTCAACGCTAACTGCGTAGAGGCCGTTCCTGATCATAATCGTGTCCGCCGAATCTCCGATTGAAAGTTTTGCACACTTCGAATCGATTCAGCCTTGCTCAATCGCGCAGCATCTTCCTCAGCGCGTCTGGTGCCAGAATACTGATGCGACGGTATGACAGTGCAAGGTGACCGTCTGCTTCAAGCTTGCGCAGGACGGCACCGGCCGTGGTTCGAGCGACATTGGCCATATTTGCCAGATCTTCGTGGTTCAAATCGATTTCGATAGGACGGTTGTCTGGCGAGTTGATGTGGCGACGGCAATTCCCGGCGCGAAGTAGAATCGCCACAAAGCGCTTGGCGTGGTCGCGTATCATCAGGTCGTCAGATCCCCCCATCGCAAGATCGAGATGATTAATCGTCAGGAGGCCGAAAAACCGCCACGCTGCTGGATCGTGTTTGACGATCTCGTCGATTGACCGTAGAGGCAGATGCAACAGTTGACTGTCCCGCGTAGCGGTTAGACCGACCCTTCGAGGCTGGCGCGTAAATGCTGCTGTCTCTCCAAACCAGGAACCCGGCATCGCAAAGTGTGCCGTGTAGACCCCTTGTTTTGCGGTGGCTACCGAAACGCCAAGGCCTCCCGTAACGATCCCGTACATGCCGCCCGGTTCATCTCCAACCGCGTAGATCGGTATACCGGGTTTGAATTTCTCCAGCAGGCATCGATCGAGCACTGCGGACTGAAATGCCACGGGTGTTTGGCGAAGCCAACCTTTGGTGCGAACGACTTCACATGCTGCATCCAGGTTCAACATTTCTTCTCCAATAGGTCGCTCACGATCAATGTCGTCCGGTGTCTCTGCTACACTTCCTTCAATGAGGCTGTTTGATCCAGATCAAAGGGCCGCGGCCAAGGTACTTGGGGCCACGAGCCCCGATTGTAGCCTTAGACCCAAACCGGATTCTTAAAATTGAAAAGGATGGCGACATGAGCATCGTAAAACTCTTTGGTGGGACGCTGTTAGTAGCAATAATGTCGCTGAGCGCGCTCGAGCAGAGCGTCGCCTGGCCGGTGATGACCGGCGTAACCGCCGACAACATGGTCGTAAACGTGCGCGCGGTAAAAGGTGGAGGCGGGAGAGCCGGTGGCCGCACGAACGTCAACGCCAGTCAGCGCACCAATGTGAATGTAAGCAAGCACACCAATGTAAACGTGAACAAGCGCACCAACGTCAACGTCAATGCTGGCCGGAACGTCAATGTTGTGCGGCGGCCGGTCCGGGCGTGGGGTGCGCGTCCCTACTACGGAACGATCGTGGGCGGCGTCGCACTGGGAAGCTTCATCGCGGTATCAGCGATGGGCGTCGCTCCAGTGGCACCCGCACCGAACATGTGCTGGTTCTGGACAGATTCGTCGCAGATGAGCGGATACTGGGATTATTGCCAGGCGCCGTATTGAAAACCTGGTTCCTGAAATTCAGCTCGAAGTTGGCAGCCTCAGCGCGAGCAAATAGCGCGGCGTGATTGCGTATCGGGCGGCCGGGAGCAAAGGATTTCGATTTTTTTCTCCTCGGCTTTCCGGTTCCTGTTTGTTTGAGAAAATGTCATCGAGGCTTCGTCGAGACGCTGATACGTTGGGAGACTGAAAATGAATCTAAAAGCAGGCACACTGATAGGCGTTCTTGGCTTGTCGTTCGCCTTCTCGCCGATCGCAGACGCGCAGGAGATCCTGCCTTTCCCGCCAACGCCGTCCGCGTCCACGGCCGGTTTGACGATCCAGGACTCTGTCTACAAGAAGCGCGTCGAGCCGAAACATCTTGCTGATGGCGCGCCGAATATCCTCATCATCCTTATGGACGATGTAGGCCCGGGAACGCCCTCGACCTATGGTGGCGAAGTCAATACGCCGACGCTTGATCGCGTGGCGAAGATGGGCATCTCCTACAACCGCTTTCACTCGACCGCAATGTGCTCGCCGACGCGTGCGGCGCTGCTCACGGGTCGCAATGCGACTTTCGTCGGCAACGGCCAGATCGCGGCACTCGCCAACGATTTCGACGGCTTCACCGGCATCATTCCGAAGTCGTCCGCCACGGTCGCGGAAGTGTTGAAGGACTACGGCTACAACACAGGAGCGTGGGGCAAGTGGCACAATACTCCGGAAGAGCAGATCTCTTCCAAGGGGCCGTTCGACTATTGGCCGACCGGCTACGGCTTTGAATATTTCTATGGGTTCCTCGCGGGCGAGGCTTCGCAATATGAACCGAACCTGGTGCGCAACACCACTCAGGTCACCGAGGAGAAGAAAACGGGCTATCACCTCACCGAGGACATCGCTGAGGATGCGATCAAATGGCTCCGCGAACAGAACGCCTACGCGCCGGACAAACCGTTCTTCATGTATTGGGCGCCTGGTGCTGCTCACGGTCCGCACCACATCATGAAGGAATGGGCCGACAAGTATAAAGGCAAGTTCGACGACGGCTGGGACAAGTATCGCGAACGCGCCTTTGCGCGGCAGAAGCAGCTCGGCTGGATTCCGCAGAGCGCGCAATTGACGCCGCGGCCTGCCACCATGGCTTCCTGGGATTCCATTCCCGATGCCGAGAAACCGTTCCAGCGCCGGTTGATGGAAATCTTCGCAGGCTTCGCCGAGCATGCCGACTACAACGCCGGCCGCGTCATCGCCGAGATCGAGAAGGAAGGGAAGCTGAACAACACGCTGATCTTCTACATCTGGGGCGACAACGGCTCCTCGTCGGAAGGCCAGAACGGAACGATCAGCGAGCAATTGGCGCAGAACGGAATTCCGACCAAGATCTCACAGCACATCGAGGCTTTGAACGACCTTGGCGGTCTCGATGCGCTTGGTGGCCCAAAGACTGATAACATGTACCATGCCGGATGGGCGTGGGCGGGCAGCACGCCATACCAGGGCACCAAACTGAGCGGCGCGTATTTTGGGGGTACGCGCCAGCCGATGGCGATCGCGTGGCCCAAGGGTGTCAAACCCGATACGACCCCGAGGGCACAGTTCCACCACGTCATCGACATTGTGCCGACGATCTACGAGGTCGCCAAAATCACCCCGCCGCGCGTCGTCAACGGTTTCGAGCAAGACCCGATCGAAGGCGTAAGCATGCGTTACACGCTCGATGACGCCAAGGCCGAGGGACGCCGCAAGACGCAGTTCTTCGACATCATGGCGAGCCGCGGAATCTACCATGATGGCTGGTTCGCAGCCGCGCGCGGCCCGCGTGAACCCTGGGTGAGCGGCATGCCGAAGGGCATCAAGGAATGGTCCCCTCTGACGGACAAGTGGGAGCTCTACAACCTTAATGAGGACTGGAGCGAGGCGAACGACCTTTCCGCGACCAATCCGCAGAAGCTTGAGGAGATGAAGTCTCTGTTCCTTCTCGAATCCGTGAAGAACAAGAACCTCCCGATCGGCGGCGGTTTGTGGTCCACGGCGATATTCCATCCCGAGGACGCGCCCTCCACGGGCATCACCGCGTGGACTTTCGACGGCCCGATGGGCCGCATGCCGGAACCTGCGGCTCCGAAGCTTGGCAAGGTCGACAACCTCGTGAGCATGGATGTGGACGTGCCGGCGAATGCCAACGGCGTGCTCTACGCGCTTGGCCGGCTTTTCCGGAGGCGTGACGTGCTTCGTGAAGGACGGCATCCTGAGCTACGAATTCAACCTCTTCGAGGTCGCGCGTACAAAGATCAAGGCCAAGGACAAACTGGCTGCCGGCAAGGCCAAGATCGAGGTTGAATCGAAGCTCGTCGGCCCCATCGGGGGGCCGATGAACGTCACCCTGAGGGTGAATGGTCAAGTGGTGGCGCAGGGCCAAGTGCCTGCCGCCATGTCGCTGCACTTCACCGGTGGCAATGAAACCTTCGATATCGGCAGCGATCTCGGTTCACCGGTATCGCTCGACTATTTCGACAAGGCGCCATTCGCGTTCAACGGTACCATCGGCACGACGAAGATTTCGTATCTAAAGAAATAGATTCAAAGCAAGGTTTCGAATCGACGACAACGAGCAGATCGTGAATCAGAGGAAGGAAAACCATGAGAAAAATTGGAAAAGTGACATTCGGGTCGTTTGCTCTGATTACAGCCGCAGCCTTTATAAGCGCACCTGTAGCCGCCCAGCAGCCGCGAAAGCCCAACATCGTCATCATCTGGGGCGACGACATCGGTCAATCCAATATCAGTGCGTATTCGCGCGGTCTGATGGGCTACCAGACGCCTAACATCGACCGGGTTGCCAGTGAAGGCACGATGTTCACCGACTATTATGCAGAACAGAGCTGCACCGCCGGCCGTGCCTCCTTCATCACCGGCCAGTCGGGCTTGCGCACCGGCATGACCAAGGTTGGTCTGCCCGGCGCCACGCTCGGGTTGCAGAAGGAAGATCCGACCATTGCCGAGTTACTCAAGCCGCTCGGCTATGCGACCGGGCAGTTCGGCAAGAACCATCTTGGCGACCGCAACGAGTTTCTGCCCACCGTGCATGGCTTCGACGAATTCTTTGGTAACCTCTATCATCTGAACGCCGAGGAAGAGCCTGAGCTGCCGGACTATCCGAAGGACCCCGCATTTCGCGCCAAGTTCGGACCCCGCGGCGTGATGGACTGCAAGGCGTCGGACAAGGACGACCCCACGGTCGATCCGCGTTTCGGCAAGGTCGGCAAGCAGGTGTGCACTGACACCGGTCCCCTGACCAAGAAGCGGATGGAAACCATTGACGATGTCACCGCCGACCGGGCGGTTGATTTCATCAAACGGCAGAACGCGGCCGGCAAGCCGGCGTTCGTGTGGGTAAACTTCACCCACATGCATTTCCGCACCCATACCAAGCCGGAGAGCCTCGGCCAGTCCGGGCGCTGGCAGAGCCCGTACCATGACGCCATGATCGATCACGACAAGAACGTCGGCACGGTGCTGAAGGCGCTGGATGACCTGAAGATCGCGGACAACACCTTCGTCATGTACTCGACCGACAATGGCCCGCACATGAACTCCTGGCCGGATGCGGCGATGACGCCATTCCGCAACGAGAAGAACTCGAACTGGGAAGGCGCCTACCGGGTGCCGGCGATGTTCCGCTGGCCAGGCAAGATCAAGCCGGGGCAAGTGTCCAACGACATCGTCGCCCACCTGGACATGATGCCGACACTGCTGGCGGTCGCCGGCGACACCGAAGTCAAGGACAAGCTGGCCAAGGGCTACAAGGTCGGTGACATGACCTACAAGGTCCATCTCGATGGCGACAACCTGGTACCCTATGTGACCGGACAGAATCCGAAAGGACCGCGGAAGTCGTTCTTCTATATCAACGACGACCAGCAACTGGTGGGTCTGCGCTACGACAACTGGAAGCTCGCATTCATGGAGCAGCGAGCTCCGGGAACACTGCGCGTCTGGTCGGAGCCGTTTACCAACCTGCGGATTCCAAAGATCTTCAACCTTCGAACCGACCCGTACGAGCGCGCGGATATTACATCGAACACTTATTACGACTGGCTTCTCGATCACGCCTTCCAGCTTGTCCCGGCGCAGGCCTATGTCGGTCAGTTCCTGGCGACGTTCAAGGACTATCCGCAGCGGCAAAAAGCGGCCAGCTTCAACATGGATGAAGTGATGCAGAAGCTGCAGGAAATCCTCGAAGTAGGCGGCCACATTGATGTCATCATTCGACCGGCCGGCCATATCGCGGCCGCCCGGTGCAGAAATGTGACGTCGCCCGACCTCTACTTGGGCCGATTCACCAAAACTTGCGAGGAACGCGACATGAATACGAAGAAATATGCCGCCGAGGCCATCGGCACGTTCTGGCTGACGTTTGCTGGATGCGGCAGCGCCGTGATCGCAGCTGCATTTCCGCAGGTCGGTATCGGTTTGGTCGGCGTGTCGTTCACGTTCGGACTGAGCGTTGTGACGATGGCCTATGCAATCGGTCATATATCGGGCTGTCATCTCAACCCTGCCGTTACCGTGGGCCTTGCCGCAGGAGGCCGCTTTCCGACCGGACAAATCGTGCCGTATGTGATCGCACAGGTAGCCGGGGCCATTGCCGCGTCGGCGCTGCTCTATGTGATCGCAAGTGGCGCTGCGGGATTCGACGTCAGCAAGGGCTTTGCGTCCAACGGCTATGGCGAACATTCGCCCGGCCAATACAGCATGGTCGTATGCTTCATCATGGAAGTTGTCATGACGATGATGTTTCTATTCATCATCATGGGCGCGACCCATGGCAAGGCGCCGGCTGGATTTGCGCCGCTGGCAATCGGACTTGGGCTGGTGATGATCCACCTGGTCAGCATCCCCGTGACCAACACGTCGGTGAATCCCGCGCGGAGCACAGGTCCCGCGCTGTTTGTCGGTGGATGGGCGCTTGGCCAGCTCTGGCTGTTCTGGGTTGCGCCGTTGATCGGCGGCGTGCTCGGCGGCGTGGTCTATCGTTGGCTCAGCGATGAGCCGACCGGTGTGGTCGAAGGTGGGAAGCGGACCTGAACGCACATAAAGAAAGCCTGGGCGAGCGCCCCGTCACGAGTTTGCGCTCAACGGGTTAGTTCACAGCCAGCTTAGCAAAAGGGAGAGCTTTTCGATGAAGTTTCGAAATCTGATCTGGATATTCGTTGCTGCGATCACCCTGGCTCTTCCAGCGTCGCAGAGCCACGCGCAGAAGCCAGATGTCGGCGACCAGCCGGGATTGATCGCCGATAATTCGGTGGAACTGGATCCCGAATTCCGGAAGACTGCGGTGCTCTACCGCACCAATGAGGCGCCCGGCACGATCATCATCCAGACCGCGGAGCGCCATCTGTACCTGATCCAGGGCAACGGCCGCGCGCTGCGTTATGGCATCGGCGTCGGCCGCGATGGTTTTCAGTGGCAAGGATTGGTAAACATTACGCGAAAGTCGGAGTGGCCGGACTGGACCCCGCCGCCTGAGATGATCGCGCGCCAGCCTTATTTGCCGCGCTTCATGGCCGGCGGGCCGGGCAACCCGCTCGGCGCCCGGGCGATGTATCTCGGCACCACCGTCTATCGCATCCACGGCACCAACCGGCCCGACACGATCGGCACCGCCGTGTCGTCCGGTTGCTTCCGGCTGGTCAATGCCGACGTAACCGATCTCTACGAGCGTATCCCGGTCGGCACCAAGGTTATCGTGCGGCAGAAGCCGGAATTGTAGTCGCGAAAGCTGCTTTTACGACTGATCCCTCCCGAAAATCACGGCGAGAAGAAATCATGCGGACATTCCGAGGCGGTCTTCTGATCGGGCTGGCGGTCGCAGTGGCGGTCGCTGCTGCTGCTGTTATCTATGAAGGGTACGACACCAAAACCCTGAAGCGGACGGTCAAACGCGACGCAGTGCTGTGTGGTGTCAACACCGGCTTGCCTGGATTCTCGGCGCCTGATGACAAAGGAAACTGGTCAGGCTTCGACGTCGATTTCTGTCGTGCTGTCGCGGCGGCGATCTTTGACGACCCGAAAAAGGTGACGTTCGTCCCGCTCGATGCCAATGAGCGCTTCAAGGAGTTGCAAAACCGCAAGGTCGATATCCTGTCGCGCAACTCGACATGGAGCATGTCGCGCGAGACTTCCTACGATCTGTATTTTCCAGTGGTCGCCTATTATGACGGCGCAGGATTCATGATTCCGAAGTCGCGCAACATCGACTCCGCGCTCGCGCTTGACGGCAGCAAAGTGTGCGTCCAGGACGGGACCACGACGCAGCTCAATCTTGCCGATTACTTCCGTGCCAACAATATCAAGTACCAGGAGATTAAATTCGGAAAATTGGACGATGCCATCAAAGCCTATGAGGCAGGCCAATGCGACACGTTTACTTCCGACGTTTCTCAGCTCTACGCGCTGCGTCTGAGGCTCACCAAGACGGACGATCATGACATCTTGCCAGACGTGATCTCAAAGGAGCCGCTCGCTCCAGTCGTGCGTCAAAGGGACGACGACTGGATGATGATCGTGAAGTGGACGTTGTACGCGATGATCAATGCCGAAGAGCTCGGCATTACTTCCAAGAATATCGACGAGGCGTTGAAATCGAAGAAGCCTGACGTGATGCGGTTGGTCGGTACCGAGGGTGCTTACGGCGAGGAACTCGGCCTTACCAGGGATTGGGCCGCACGCATCATCCGCCACGTCGGCAATTACAGTGAAGCTATATGAGCGTAACGTCGGGGCGGGCTCGAAGCTCGGCATTCCCCGCGGTCTCAATCAGTTGTGGAGTGCCGGCGGTATCCAGTACGCGCCGCCGATCAGATAGATGGCACGCGCCCGAACAAACGATGGAACTGCCAGAACTGCGGAGAAAACCGTCATGAAGGTTGTTAAAATGAATGCGAGATCAATGAAAGGGCTTGTTCTGGCCGTAGCGCTTGGTGCAGCTGAGCTATTCCCTCTCAATGTCGCGATTGCGCAACGAGCGCAGACCGCCGTCCCGACAGATGGCACGGTGCTTCCATTCCCGCCGCTCCCCTCGGCGAGCGTTGCAGCTCCGAGGCTGCAGGACTCCATTCACAAGCGCCGGCCGGAACCGAACCATCTGCGCAAGGATGCGCCCAACGTGCTCATTATATTGATGGATGACGTCGGCTTCGGTCAGGCCTCGACGTTCGGAGGTGAGATCAACACGCCAACCCTGGGCAAGCTCGCCGATCAGGGCGTGAGCTACAATACGTTCCATACAACATCGATCTGTTCGCCGACGCGCGCGGCACTGTTGACGGGGCGAAACCATCAGCGCGTCGGCAATGGCACGATCGCCGAACGCGCGGTGGATTGGGATGGCTACACCGGCATCATTCCGAAGACCTCCGCTACGATGGCAGAAGTCTTGCGTGACTACGGTTACAAGACCGCCGCGATCGGCAAGTGGCACAACACGCCAGCGAACCAGACAACTTCAATGGGTCCATTCGATCGCTGGCCGACCGGGCATGGATTCGACTATTTTTACGGCTTCCTCGCCGGCGAGACCTCCCAGTGGGAGCCGCGGTTAGTGGAGAATACCAACCAGATCGAGCCGCCGCACGACGAGAAATACCATCTAACGGAGGATCTCGCGCAGCACGGCATCGACTGGCTGCGACACCATCAGGCGTTCACTCCGGACAAGCCGTTCTTCCTTTACTGGGCACCGGGCGCTGGGCACGGACCCCATCAAATCTTCAAGGAGTGGGCAGACAAGTACAAAGGCAAATTTGAAGACGGCTGGGATGCCTACCGCGAGCGTGTCTTCGCGCGCCAGAAGCAGCTGGGCTGGATCCCGGCCGACACCAAACTTACACCCCGAGCTGAATCAATGCCCGGCTGGGACAGCATTCCCGAGTCGCAGCGCCCGTTCCAAAGGCGGCTGATGGAAATCTTCGCCGGATTCGTTGAACATGCCGACGTGCAGGCTGGACGGGTCGTGAGCGAGTTGGATCGCCTTGGCATTCGCGACAATACCATCGTGATCTACATCTTCGGGGACAACGGCGCCAGCGCCGAGGGGCAGAACGGCACGATCAGCGAATTGCTGGCGCAGAACGGGATTCCGAATACCGTCGAACAGCAAATCGCCGCGCTGGACAAGATCGGTGGGCTCGACGCATTGGGCTCGCCCAAGACAGACAGCATGTATCACGCCGGCTGGGCCTGGGCCGGCAATACGCCGTTCCATCACACGAAACTGGTCGCATCCCACTTTGGCGGTACGCGCAATCCAATGGTGATCTCCTGGCCGAAGGGCATCAAGCCCGATCACACGCCGCGACCCCAATTCACCCACGTCAACGATATCGCGCCGACCATCTACGAGATTGTCGGCATCAAGCCGCCAAAGGTGGTCGACGGGTTCGTCCAGGATCCGATCGACGGCGTCAGCCTTGCCTACACTTTCAACGACCCGAAGGCACCAACGCGCAAGAAGATCCAGTACTTCGACAACAATGGCAGCCGCGCGATCTATCAGGACGGCTGGATTGCGGCGACCTTTGGTCCGCTGGTTCCGTGGCTGCCCGGCGCCCCCGGTCTCGCCACATGGGATTCAGCCAAGGACAAGTGGGAACTCTACCAGATCAGCAAGGATTTCTCCGAGGCCAATGATCTCGCCGGCCAGGAGCCCAAACGTCTCGTCGATTTGCAAAAGGTATTCGACGAGCAAGCCAAAGCCAACAAGGTCTACCCGCTCGGCGCCGGCATCTGGCTTCGCCTGCATCCCGAAGACCGCATCAAGTCGCCCTACACGAGCTGGCGGTTCGACGCGACCACGACGCGCATGCCCGAGTTTTCCGCACCCGGCATTGGTCGCGAAAACAACACCGTCGCCATCGACGCCGAACTTGGTGAAAATGCCTCCGGCGTGCTCTACGCGCTGGGCGGTGCGGGAGGCGGCGTCACGCTGTACATGGACAAGGGTGACCTCGTCTACGAGTACAACATGATGATCATCGAACGCTACATCGCCCGTTCCGGGTCTAAGCTTGCTCCCGGCAAACGACATATCGAAGTCACGACCCAGCTCGAAAGTGCCAAACCACTGTCCGTGGCCGATGTTATTTTGAAGGTCGATGGGCAGGAAGTCGCGCGTACCACAGTCAAACGAACGGTGCCTGCCGCATTCTCGGCGAGCGAAACGTTCGATGTCGGTGTCGATCTTGGGTCGACAGTCTCGCTCGATTATTTCGACCGGCGTCCGTTCAGGTTCGACGGCAAGATCGAAAAGGTCGAGGTCAAACTCAATTGAGTCATATCGTTGACGCTGCCCATTCATGATTGGGAGACGATAATGGGATTCACATTGCAAGGCGCCGGGCCATTTCTGCATTGGCTCACGCTCGGCATCCTTTTTGTGATCCCGGTGTTAATCGGATTCGTTTTTTACAAGCTTGGAAGCCTGCCCGGCGACATCGCCAGAGCGCGCAAACACCCTCAGGCGGAGGCAATCAACATCTGCGGCTGGATGGGGATCATTACACTAGTGTTGTGGCCGATCGCGATCGTCTGGGCACATTTGAAACCGGCGGGATCTGCAGCGGAAGGCAGTCTTTCCGAGGCAACCGTCCAGTCGCTGGTCGGGAAGTTACAGCAAACGTCGCAGCGGCTCGCGGCGATCGAGGCAAGCTTGTCGAAGACAATTGTTCGCGGAGCATAGCCATGCTTTGGGCAATCGTTAGCTCCGGGTTCGTGATTTACCTTTACCGCACGCTCAACGCGACCACCGGCGCGGAGATGACCGACGGGGCAGCGCCAGCAAATACGATCGACGCGGAGCTGGTAAAGCTCAACAGCCGGATTGACGTGCTTGAGAACATGACCGGCGACAAAACGTGGGGAACCATACCATGATGGCCGCTATATTCGGCGTCTACATGCTCCTGATTTGGCTGATTTTCGCCAAGCTAAAATTGATCCGGTTGAGTCTTCCGATCGCGGTCATTCTGGCCGCTGTCGGCCCCGGATTCGCATTCTTCATCTTGCTCTCGATGAACAACTATCACCCGTCGTCTTCCGACGCGCGGGTGTTCCAGCGTATCGTGCAGATCGTGCCACATATCACGACGCCGGGACGGGTCGCGGAAATTGTCGCGCAGCCAAACGCGCCGATCAGAAAGGGTGATGTAATTTTCAAGATCGACCCGCAATCGTTCCAGTTTGAGGTCGATCGGCTGCAGGCCGCGCTGGCGGCCGCACAGCAAAACGTTCCGCAGTTGAAATCGTCGCTGGATCAGGCTTCCGCGGGGGTCGAAAAGGCGACCGCGCAACTCAATCTGGCGAAGGCCGATCTGGAGCGGCAGCAGGAGCTATTCGCGAAACAAGTCATCGCGCAAGCGGCCCTCGATCGTGTTTCGCGCAACGCCGAAACTGCGGAGCAAGGTGTTGTCGAAGCTAAAGCGGCGGAAGATCGCGCGCGGCTCGCATATCAGTCCAACATCGGCAGCGACAATACCGCCGTGGCGCAGGTGCGCCAGCAGCTCGCCGCAGCTAAATATAATCTGGACGAATCCGTCGTACGCGCACCCTGCGACGGCTACGCGGTAAATCTGCAGCTTGAGCCGGGAGCGGTCGTCAGCGCCACCGCATCCGTCTTGCCATTCGTTTGTGACCGCGACGAACGCAATGTGGGCATCGTGGTCGCGTCCTTCATGCAGGGGCCGTACCTTCAGATCAAACCCGGCGAATACGCGGAAGTCGTGTTTCCGATGTATCCTGGCCGGGTGTTTCCCGGCAAGGTGGTAACGACCATCGACGTTGCCAGCGAAGGGCAGTTGACGGCAACCGGTCTTTTTCCAGGTATTGGCAATCCCGGCAACGCAAGATTTGCCGTTCGCATCCGGCTCGACGATGCCGACGGCCTGAGATTGCCGGCCGGCACACAAGGAGATGCCGCAATCTATACCGGCAACGTGCAGATCTCGGGCATCATTCGTATGGCGCTGATGCGTATTACGAGCTGGACCAACTACCTTTATTTCACTGCTTAAAGGGGTCCGCTGCATGATGGATTGGACCGCTCACACACAGCGGACATAGACCATATTGCCGTAGCGGGTGGCAGCATCCGGATCAACGAACCGCGTGACCAAGACACCGCTGGTAACGGAAACGATTTCGCGGTCCTTCTCACTCCCCGCAGGTCCGGGCGGGCCAATGTAGTTCTTGCCGCTCGGGCTGCCTTTTAGCAGCAGGTCCTGTGGCGTCGCCTCGTCGGCAAGATGCATGATCACGCCTCCGGCGACACCAGCAGTAATCACATAGGGTAGCTTGCACTGAGACCGCGCCGCGGCCTCGGTTCGCACCTGATCTTTTGGATTCTGGTAAGATGCCACTCCCCATCGACCGATGATTTGATCGGCTCGGACCGTCGCTGGCATCGCCGAAGCAGCGGCAGGCTCCTGAACGGCGGTGACAGTCCGGGACGTCTCGCACGCCCCAAGGAACAGGGTGAGTGCCAAAGCGAATACCAACTTTACCTTGGTGCGTGCGTTCATTTTCCCGTCACCGTCAGTCCGCACTGCAATCTCCTTGGCCGGTTTTGTCATCAGCCGGCGGAGGTTGTGAGGTTGATTCCGCGAAGTGCCTCTCCAGATCCGATGCCGATGTGCTTTACGATCGACCTGGCTTGCAGCATCGAGATATTCAGTGGCCTGATCCGGTCGGCCGGAAGGTACATCACGTTGCCCGCTGTGGGCGTGGGAGCTTGCGGTACGAATACGGCGACCCAGCCATTTTCGAGCGATTCCAGCAGGTAACCGATCTGCCAGCCGCCATCGATGCCGACCAATACCGGCTTCAGATCTTCGGCGCCTTCGATCTGGGCGAGGCCTTCACCCATGCTTTTCATCATCTGGTATTGTGGTAGGCCGCCCAGAAAGGAGCTTTCGAACCATCTGCTGATACGTCGTCCTATGTTCGTGCGAGCGACGATACCTGCAGCGAACGAGACAGCAATCAGCAGCACGACTGCGAGAACGGTGGCGATACTGACACCGGTCACAGCGCGATCGAAGTGAAGGTTGTGCGAAATCGGCTGGACCACCTTTCCCGCCAGTTGCAGTGCGTGATTCAAGACCAAAAGCACGAGGGCAACTGGTAGGAGAAACAGGACCCCCCCAACGATCGTTGTTCTCAAGAATTCCTTCATGGCATGACCTCGCATATGTGCTCGACCAACGCGGTGATGACGAGGCCTTTCACGGTATGTGAATAGAGGAAGTTCAGCACGTTCTTATCCTGCATTTCCTTTTCAAATTGGCCGCCCACGAACAATGTCCTCCAAACTGCCATGCTATCAACTCGCAGGGAGTCAGGGGCTTCACAAAAAAGGTCGATCAAATGAAATACACGATGCTTGTATTGAGCTTGCTGGCATTTGCGGCATGTCTCAGCCCCTGACGAAGCAAATGCGGTCGTTTGTGCCCGAGGCGTCGTTAGGGCCGGTTGCGTCGGAACGAGCGGAGCCGTTGTAGTGCGTCAACCGGTCGTCGTTGCGCCGGTCGTAGTGCGACCCGTTGTCGTAGCGCCAGCTTGCGCATGGGTAAACGGCGTGCGGGTCTGCCGCTAGTGACGGAATAACTTATTCCGCCTCATGGATCGATCCGAAGCCGCTGCCTCTTGAGAGCGGAGCGTCGACGATTCGAAGCGGAGCAGACAAAAAGGGAGAGTTTCATGAAGATGACGAAATTGACACGCGGGCTGGGCGTCGGAGCCGTCGTGATGATGATGCTTGGCGGCATGTCGAGCAGCCAGGCTCAAGTGCCATTGTCAGCCTATACCGATGCGAATGGATTTATCGACGTTCAGAGCCTCACTTGTGCGCAGCTTGCGGGTACCTTCCAGGAGGACGCCGATATGCTCGCGGCATGGTACAGCGGTTGGTACAATGGCCTTGCGAAGAAGCACTTCGCGCATATTGCGCGGGTGAAGCCAGGCGAGCATCTGGTGATTCAATATTGCAAGCAACATCCAGAGCTAAAAGTCATTCAGGCGATCGACGTGGTCCTGAACGAGACAAGGAAATAGCTTTTCCGGAGGACAATGCGACAGCGTCACGGCGGTGGCGCTGTGTGTCAGTAAATTCGTCAAATGAGGTAGCACAATGAGCATTTTTGGTAAGATCATGGGCGCGATATTCGGCACCAAGGCTGACGCCGCCACCCCGGCCGGAACAACCGGTGCCGGTTCGACCGCCCCATCATCGCCGGCGGGCGCAACTGTTGTGAACATTGATGTCGCCCCTATCCTCGACAAGGCTGTCGCCGCAAAGAACGAAAAGCTCGAATGGCGGACATCTATCGTCGATCTGATGAAAGCTCTCGATATCGACTCAAGCCTGGCTGCGCGCAAAGAGCTGGCAAAAGAATTCAATTATTCCGGTGACACAAATGACTCCGCATCGATGAATATCTGGCTGCATAAGCAAGTCTTGACCAAGCTCGCTGCGAACGGCGGCAAGCTGCCGGCCGATCTCAAGATCTAGCTGACCCAGCCACCGACACTCGCCAACGCGACAGGAGATAAAGATGGGACTGCTCGACGTAATCAATGGCATGCAGAATGGACCTCGAGGTCAGCCCGCTCCCGGCAAAAGCAACGATGGCATGTCAATCATGACGAAAGCGATCCTTGCCTTGCTTGCCTACAAGGCCGTCAAACATCTCGGCGGTGAGCAGCCGGGCGCACACCCGGCAGGCAGTGCTTCTGCAGCACCCACGCAGTTGCCCGGCAATATAGCGAATGCTGGGCTTCCCGGTGGCGGCTTGGGCGATCTACTCAAGGGAGGCCTTGGTGGTCTATTTGCGGGCGGGGCCGCGGGAAGTGTTCTCAGCAGCGGCCTCGGCGATCTTCTCAAGCAGTTTCAACAAAGCGGTCACACTGAGGTTGCCAATTCGTGGGTGAGCAAAGGCCCCAACAAGCAAATTTCGGTGAATGATTTGGCAAGCGCATTGGGTGCTGATCGTATCAGCACACTGATGAATCAGACTGGCCTGTCGCGCGAAGAACTTCTATCTGGCCTTAGCCAGCAATTGCCGGAAGTGATCAATCACATGACGCCTGACGGACGCTTGCCGACAGATCAGGAAGTGTCGAACTGGCTATAGCCCTGATGGTCAGCGACGACGGCCGCCGCTCTCCGGATTGACGCCAACGATCAAGAAAGGATACTGGCCATGAGCGGCATTCTCTGGATCATTTTTGTGGGCTTCGTCGCAGGAATTATTGCGCGGCTGCTTTCGCCGGGTCCGAAGAATCCAACAGGGTTTATACTCACGACGGTTTTGGGGATTGCGGGTGCGTTTCTCGCAACTTTCATCGGTCAAGCGATCGGTCATTACGGGCCGGACCAGGGTGCGGGCTTCATCACCTCCACGCTTGGGGCACTGGCGGTTCTCTTCATCTGGCACAGGCTCGTGGCCAGCCGCGTGATTTCCGATCCTGGCGTTAAGTAGTTAGTGATGGTTGAGCGTCGCCTTTTGAGGCAGAAGCATGCCGCTATTTGCACCTGCTTCCGTCTCAAACGACTCTGCCTGCTGTCGCTCTTATGGCCGCCATCTGGCTGTTGGCTGCATGTGCTACACGACCCGAAACTGGCTTCTTGCTCCCGGTCGCCGAGACCGCAACGGGCGCGACCATTCGGACGTTGCTTGTGGCAACAACCCGCGAGCGGGATGCGCGGCCCGGCACTTTATACAACGGCGAGAGAGGGCAGCCGCTCGACTATGCGGCGGTAGAAGTCTCGATTCCGCAAAATCACGCCGTTGGCGAGATCGAATGGCCGACAAATCCTCCGGGAAATCCGCGATCGGATTTTGTTGTGCGTCAAGCCGCCTATCTGGAAGGAGAAAAGGAATTCGTCCGAACATTAAATGCTCAGTTGGCGAAGCGTCCGCGTGGCAGCCGCAAGGTGTTTTTGTTTATTCACGGCTTTAACACCATGTTCGCTGAAGGACTTTATCGTTTTGCGCAGGTTGTTCACGATTCCGAGTCTATGGCGGTTCCCGTGCTGTTTACCTGGGCTTCGCGGGGAAAAGTTGGCGCCTATATCTACGATACCAATAGTGCGACGTCGGCCCGCGACGACCTCGAGCATACACTTCGGTTGCTCCTGGCAAGCGATGCCGATCAGATCAATATTCTGGCCCATTCGATGGGAAATTGGGTCACGGTAGAA
Source organism: uncultured Alphaproteobacteria bacterium (assembly GCA_963778925.1). Classification (GTDB taxonomy): domain Bacteria; phylum Pseudomonadota; class Alphaproteobacteria; order Rhizobiales; family Xanthobacteraceae; genus Bradyrhizobium. The sequence goes on from CAVZWE010000009.1 coordinate 106,814, forward strand.
GCGTTGCGGCAGATCAAGATATCAGGCCAACTTCCGCCGACGGGTAAACTTGGATCGATCTTTCTTGCGGATGCCGATATCGATCTGGATGTCTTCAAATCGCAAATGCGTCGATTTGGAAAACCGAAAAAGCCATTCTATGTGATCGTTTCCAAGGATGATCAGGCCCTTCGCATCTCCAAAATGATCGCCGGGGGCAGGAGTCGATTGGGTGACGACGAAAACGTAGTCGAACTGGCCGCTTTGGGAGCGACAGTGATCGACTTGTCAGATGTGAAGGCGACTGATTCATCCAACCACAGCAAGTTTGCCCAACTCGCCGATGTGGCCCCGCAGCTAGCGGCTGTCCTTGCCAGGGGCGTCGGCACAAATTCCCAGTCGAAGGAAGATCAGCCAGAGAACGGTACTCTCGAGAGCGTTATGGCAATGCCGGTTACGTTGCTCGGTGCTCCAATCAAAATCATTACCGGCCAATAGTTGAGCTGCTATCCCATTTCTCGCCCTGAAGAATGAACCTAATGACCGCTCATGGCGCAAAGCCGACATCGGTCAAAAGGTCCGAGCGTCTCAATCGGCGAAGCTTGCTTCGAATAGCTGGTGATGGGCAAGCGCCCAGGGCGGACGAAGCAGACCGAGTGCGCGCACGTCCTGCGACCATTGCCCAAACGGACTCGACCGGGAATAGCTCGCCCCTCCGATCGCCCTGGAGATCGACAGCAGGGAAGCCTCGGCGAGTTCGGCGATGGCGAGCTTGCCGCGCGAGACGCCGGGTGACGCTGCGCCGCTCTCGATCGCGCGTGCCATGCCTTCGAAGGCCTGCTCCGCCAGCCAGATGTCGTTGACGGCCTTGGTCCAGCTCACCCGTTCGAATGCCGACATCCGCTCCGCGCGCGGCTGAAGACGCCGCCGGCCCTCGGCCAGCGCTGCATCGAGGATGCCCATGATCACGGAGGAGAACATGTAGGCAATGACCGGCAAGACCCGGGGTACCAGCTTGATGGCGCCGCCGAGTTGAGCGTGCCGCTCGACCGCGACACCGTCGTAGCGAAACGCGTGGCTCTGCGTCGCGGCCATTCCGTGACCGTCCCACGCGCGTACCAGCGTGGCGCCGCGTGAGCCGTCCCATGGCAATTCCCGGGTATCGAGCAGGAAGATATCGGGCGTCGTCTCTCCCCTGGGGACTGCAACGGTCATCATGAAAGAGGTCACGCCCGACCCGCTGCCCATTTGCTTGTCGCCGGTCAGGCGCCAGGCGCCATCGCGTCCTTTTTCCGCGGTCGCCCGTGTCGCCATTAGGTCGCCGCCGCCGCCCGGCTCGGAGGAGATGGTGCCAAACCAATGCCCTGCCTTCGCCGCGGTCAGCACGCGGTCATGCTGCTCGCGCCAGGCGTTTGGGTCGACCGGCGGCTCGACCGGCTCCTCAAGCCACAGCGCCAGCACGGTGGGATGCATGGTCGCCACCAACGCCACCGAAGGATCGACCCGGGCGAGGGTGCGAAATATCGCACCGGTCGGGCGCGTTGACCGCGCTCCGCTCTGCCACACCCCTCCCATCTCCTCCGGCACGCCGGTCAGGGTCAGGCCGGCCTCCCGCATCGTCGCAAAATCAGCCTTGTCGAGCGCGCGCCGTTCCAGCCTTGCCGCCAATTCGGACGACCATCCGGCTGCGACCGCCGCGATATTTTTCTGGACCAAGGTGATGTCCATATCCCTGTCCCCGTCTGCGACCCATCGTAATCCCTGGTTTGCCGGGCAACCAGTGCGTTCGCGGGGAGAATGTCGGCTTCTGGCACGAAACGGACCAACTCGGCCGACGTGATCATGTCCGTTGTTCGGGGTGGACCGGAAGTCGCGTTTCGTCGCCGTCAGGACCGCTTTTGACTCACAATGGTCGTCGGCAAGGAATCCGCATTTTGCGGTAGCGAAGCTGGTTTCAACCCCTATCAAAGGGCCGTTTCAACGGGCTACGATGAGTGTTCTGGACCTGGGGGTGGACATGAAACGGCGCGAGTTCGTCGCGGCACTGGGCGGCGCGGTCGCATGGTCGCTCGCGGCGCGCGCGCAGCAGTCATCAGGGATGAAGCGTATCGCGATTGTTAGCCCGGCGACCAAAATCGGCGACATGGGCGTAAATGGCTCCCGATTTTATCGCATATTTTTCGAGGAGCTGAGTCGCTTGGGTACGTTGAGGGCCAGAATCTCGTGTTGGAACGATATTCTGGCGAGGGGCGCACCGAGCACTATGCCGACCTAGCCCGCGAAGTCGTCAACACTCATCCCGACCTTATCTTTTCGCAAACGAGGCCCTTCGCGTCGAACTTCAAGGCCGCGACGACGACGATCCCGATTGTAACACTGACAGCGGACCCAATAGCCGGAGGACTTGTATCAAGCCTTGCACGACCTGGCGGCAATATTACCGGCGTTAGTGTCGATGCGGGAATCGACGTTTTGGGCAAACGCCTGGCGCTTCTCTTGGAGGCTACCTCAAAACTGTCCAATGCTCGTTACCTTGCATCGCAGCCAAGTTGGGAAGGATCTTCAGGCGCTGCGGTGCGAGAGGCAAGCGGACGGGCAGGCATTTCGTTGGCAGGCGAACCGATGAACAGCTTTAACGAACAGGAATACCAACGGGTCTTTAACTCGATGGAACATGAGCGTGTGGATGGAATTTTAGTGTCCGACGAATCCGAGCAATTCGCGTATCGTCGGCTGCTCGTCGAATTGGCCGCAAAAACCCGAATTCCTGCAATCTATGCGTATCGTGAGCACGTCGAACTCGGCGGACTGATGGCCTATTCGTTCGATCTTGAGGACCTTGCACGCGGTAGTGCACGCCAAATTGCGGAGGTTCTCAATGGCGCTAATCCGGGTGACGTGCCCTTCCGTCAAGCGACCAAATTCCAACTCGTCATTAATGTGAAAGCCGCGAAGGCGCTTCGACTTGAGATGCCGTCTACGTTGCTGCTGCGTGCGGACGAGGTGATCGAATAGTGATGATGTTTGCTGCGGTGCATGAGTTCGTTTGTGGCAGATTTTGTTGCAAAAGTCGGTTGAGACGTGCCGCGAACGGTGATTCCGTTGTGTTGAGGCGAATTGCGGCGGGGTCGATCGATGATGGGCCGTCTGAAGAGTGACCAAGGTCAACTGTTCTATGAGTTTCATCTTGGTGAGGCGGTGCCCGAAGATCATCTGGTGCGGAAGATCGATACGGCGCTCGATTTGAGCTGGCTCCGGGGCGAGCTCGCGGCCCACTATTCGTCCATGGGACGCCCGTCGATCGATCCGGAACTGATGATCCGGATGCTGGTCGTGGGATATGTCTTTGCGATCCGCTCGGAGCGGCTGATCTGTCGCGAAGTGCAGGTGAACCTGGCTTATCGCTGGTTCTGCAAGCTCGGCATCGAGGATGCCATTCCGGATCATTCGGCATTTTCGCGCGCTCGAAACGAGCGCTTCCGCGATGGAAATGTTTTCCGTCGCGTGTTCGAGCGGGTCGTCGAAGCCTGCATTGCGGCTGGTCTGGTTGGCGGCGAAGGCTTTGCCGTCGATGCGAGCCTGATCCAGGCCGATGCCAACAAGCAGCGCTCGATCGCGGGGCAGGATTGGCGCAGGGAACGCGATCCGGCTAGGTCCAGCCGCGCGGTGAAGGAGTATCTGGCGACCCTCGACGATACGGCATGGGGCGCGGCCAGTGAGGTTGTCCCCAAGTTCGTCTCGCCGTCCGATCCTGCTGCCCAGTGGACCGGGGCTCACAAGGGACCGGCATTCTTCGCTTACTCCGACAACTATCTCATCGACGTGAAGTTCGGGGTGATCGTTGATGTCGAGGCTTCCCGTGCCATTCGCCAAGCCGAGGTCGGCGCGGCGAAGACCATGATCGAGCGAACGGAGGAGCGCTTCGGTCTCAAGCCGGAGCGACTTGCCGCCGATACCTCTTACGGGGCGGCTCCGATGCTGAACTGGCTGGTTGAGGAGAAAGGCATCGCGCCACATATCCCTGTGTTCGACAAATCGAAGCGCGATGACGGCACCTTCTCGCGCAGCGACTTTCGATATGATCTGACGAGCGACGTTTATTATTGCCCTGCGGGCAAGGCCCTGACGACGACAGGGACACTTGTGAATGGTGGGACCACGCTGCTCTATCTGGCGAGGAAGCATGATTGCGACGGCTGTGAACTCAAAGCGCAGTGCTGCCCGAAGGTGCCATTTCGTAGGATCCCGCGCGACGTTCATGAACACGCCCGAGACGTTGCCCGGTCTTTCGCGGACACCGAAGCCTTCGAACAATCTCGACGTGAACGCAAAAAGATCGAGATGCGGTTCGCCCACTTGAAGCGCATCCTGAAGCTTGGTCGGCTCCGATTGCGCGGGCCTCGAGGTGCCCAGGACGAGTTTGTTCTTGCCGCCATCGCCCAGAACCTGCGACGGCTCGCATCGCTGGTCGCCCGGCCGCCGCCATATCCGGCTCAGTGCATTGCGTAGAGTGAGAGTTGCGTAGAGCGCGTCAAGGCCGGCAGATCAAGCCGGGCACCTCAGCCCAATGGCTGACGGGCATCCATCAAGTGCAACCGACTTTTGCAACAAAATCGGCACTTTTCGGACGTCACAACCGGACATGGGAATGTCTGCTTTTGGGGGAAGAGCAGAAGTCGTAATTGGCGGTACATGCCCTGCAGGACAGGTTTTCGGTCGTTCCGCTCAGTGCATTCGGCAAGGCGTATGTGGCGCCGCAGGCCGCCGTCGATCCCGGTGTCGATATGAAGACGGCGGTTCGCAAGCAGGTCAACGCCCTGGGTATCGAAGCCTATTTCACCGAACTTGCCAGACTGATGAAGATCAACCCGCCGACGGCGCAGGACGCGGCGATCGTCGAGCGGATGGCCAATATCGGGTTGGTCCCAGAGCAAGACTTCGATCCCAGCAAGCTTGGAGTTCTGGAGCGGGAAGCGATCAAGGTCGTTCCCAAATTCGCGCTGCTGGAAATGGGACTTCACCTCAAGCGGCAGAAGACCATCTAGCTAGCCAAGCTGAACAGGCATAGGCGTTCTATTCGCGGTGCCGACCCACTGAGGCAGACGCCGTGACGGTCAAAGTGATGGCCGGAGGCCGGCTGGGCCTCCGTAGAAGCAGTAGTCGCACAGCTCGGCGCGGTGCAGCGCGATGTCAGAGACGGAGAACGGCAGGGTGTCGAGAAGGTCCTGCCGGTAGGTGTAGCGCGAACGCCGCGCTTCCATGGTGCAGGGCTTGTCGGTGCGGTGGTAGTTCGAGTGGCGCTTGACGACCGCGTCACCCGTGTAGACCCAGGCGTTGGCGGTGGTGTCGAAGCGGACGTTGGGGTTCTTCACGTCGTAGTACCAGCGGATGTAGGCACCGGGAGGAAGCGGACCCCGGATGGTGAGCGTGATGCCGTCGTTGACGAAGTCGGTAACCGTGGCGCCGAAAGGACGGTAGACGCGCACGGTAATACGGAGCTGCGCGAGGCCGGGGGCGACCGTTGCAGGTGTGAAGCCGAAGGTGTCGCGTCCGGCCGCGAGGCCGTCCTGATTGGTGAGGACGTTCCCGGACACCGGATCGATCACGGTCCAGCGGATACGCAGGGCGGGATCGTCGGTTCCGACGCCGAGCGGCAGCCTGACCGAATAATTCAGCATTTGTCCGATGAAGTTGGCAGGGATCGACATCAGCCCGATCAGCATCGGCGGCAGTGCCTGCGGGGCCACGGTGACGCCGATGAAGGTGCCGTCGGCGGAGATATCATAGGCGGTGAGTTCGACGCGGGTGACCGGCCCGCCGGGAGCGGTCGGTGGCAGGTGTTGCACGCGCGGGACAGGCGTGATGGTGGGGGCGGACTGGATGGCGAAGGTGAGTTGCGCTGAAATGCCGTTGATGAAATCGGCGACGAAGAAGGGTACGCCGATGTTGAGGACGGTGAACACCGCCGTGACGACGTAGACCCAGGTGGATGGATCGACGTCGACATAGACATCCGCGATCTCGAACCCGAGCGCGGGCCAGGTGCGCGGTTTCACGCCGAACGGCTTCTTCAGATACTGGAAATAGGCGCCCGGCTCGGAGGCAAACAGCATCGGCACCGCCGAAAAGGAAAAATTTGCCGATCCGCCGGTTCGACTTGCCTTGCCGGAGATGAGGAATTTGCCCGCGCCGGAGCCGATGCTCACCTTGCCTTGCAAGGTCGCGCCGTTTTTCGCGACCTGCGTGATGATTTCGTTTTGCACCTCCTGGAGGAGCAACGGGATGGCTTGCGCATTGATGAACGCCGCGAGGTCGTTGGAGCCGGCGAAATCGGTCAGCTGGTCGACGTCGCCGATCAGCATCAAGTCCGGCGATTGGATGTTCAGCCCGATCAACACCGCACCTTGCCGTGCGCGCGAGGCTGCAGTCATGTTGACGGCCGTAACTAGCGAGCCAAGGAAGCTGATGTCGATCTTCGGCAGCGTGATAATGCCGATGGCGATGGCGTCCTGGATAGCGGTCTGCAAGCGGGCAATGAAGGCAGCGCTGTCGAGATAAGCGTTTGCCGCGGTCGACAGAGAGCTGGACGGAATGACGGTGAATGTCCATTGCGTCACGGTCACATTGTCTGTGGTGAGGCTCAACTCCAGGTCGGTGCCGGAGACGACGAACGCGGGCACGATGGTGATAGTGAGGTGCGCGTCGATCTGCGCGACCTCGCTGACGGTGGTCATGGTGACGGAAATCTGACCCCACATCTCGAGCGCGAGCGTGAGCGTATTGCCGGTGTTGCTAGTGATGGTAGGCGGCCCGAGGAAGACGTTGAGACCAGCGTCGGGCGGTCCGCCGGGAAGCCGGCCGCCCGGCAAGCTCGCTGTGTTCAGAGTGCGCGGGAATTTGTTGTTGGCATAGGCGATCAGAAGCGAGTTTTGCAGGAGTTGCTGGCGGAGGGTCAATGCGACAGCGAAACCTGCGCCATCCGACATGGAACTCGTCTCCCGAAACAAGCGGGAGAAGCTCCGACATCCCAGTGCTCTGGTGCACCAGAGAACATTGAATTGATGCAATCCGTTGCCGGATGACTCCCTTCAAGGTTCTTTCGCGCGTTCATACGAGACGCGACAACCGGGATATGCGAAACCGCTCCCGAAGGTACGGTATCACCGTGTCGGAAGCCGGACAAGCAATTAAAACGCTTCCCACCGTGCCGCAGCAAGACGATTTTTTATCCTTGAAAGTGAGCACGACGCGGCAGGAAATCGTGACGCAGACCAACCTTTCCTTTGGCGGAGATCGTGAGCGGGGATCAGCTTGGGAAGGCCGTTCAGCAGCTGAAGCGGCAGTCGGGCAAGGGATTGTTCGTGGGAGGCGTGAAGCTCCCGCTGGCGTTGGCGGAGCTGGGATTGATCGATGAGTACGAGTTCGTGGTGCAACCCAAGCTGGCCGGCCACGGGCCGACGCTGTTCGCGGGACTATCAAAGCATGTCGACTTGAAGCTCGTGAGCCGGCTGGAGTTCCGCTCAGGGGCGGTGGCGATGCGGTATGAGCCTAGAACGTAGCCATTGGGCTTGTTAGCCCGAGTCGGCCGCGTGGGCACCAAAGACACCGATACGTGCTTGACCGTCGTGGCCAATCTCGCAGCGGCGCTTGAAATTCCTGCTAAGCGGAGCGAGGCCGATCGAGTTTGCTGTTGGCACGTTTGAGACATCCCGTGATGTCCGCAGTTCGGTCGCTATAGGGGGCAAACCAGACATGGCGCGGACCACACTTTTCGATAGCGATTGGACCCTGACCGGACATAAGCTACCTATCTTTTCTTTCGGTGAGGGGAACAGGCTTGCCCCATGAATCGAACGCTCTGGAGAGATTAGGATGTCGAGCTATTATGCGCTCTCAACACCAATCTGCCAATTAACGCAACTTCCGCTCCTGGCACGCACCGGACCCCCCCGCATGTCCGCTGAATGGTCGCTATCGGGGGCTAAGCAGACATGGCACGGACAGCCCATTTCGGTAGCTTTTGACCCCTAGGAGACGACCTCGTCGCGACCATCGACGGCGCCGTCGGGCCATTGCTCATTCCTTCAAGTGATGTCGAACAAGAGTGATTGCGGCCTCAGACGCTGCAGCCGAATACCCACGATCACCATGGACGAGAATAAGCGAGATCGCGCCTTCTGACAGGAGCCAGACGGCGCGGGCAAGCTCGTTCGGGCGGTCGGCCCCTGATCGAGCCAATAGCTCCGCGAAGCATTTCTCCAACTGGGCCTTGTGTCGGCGAGCGATCAGTCTTGCCGGATGACCCGGCAGGTCCGCGAGTTCGATGACGAGACGCGTGAACCCGGACCCGGCCCATCTCGGCCTGTCCGCCCAAACGGCAAGATCCCGGAACATCGCCTCGACGATGGTCTCGGCTGATCCGGAGAGGTTGTCTCCGAAGGTGCGGAAAGCCTGCAACGCCAAATGATGCTGAGATTCGAGCACATCGGCGAGCAGCTGATCCTTGCTGTTGAAGTGGTGATAGAGCGTGCGCTTGGTGAGCTTCGCCGCTTCAGCGATGTCGTCCATGGTGACGCGGTTGTACCCTTGGCGACGAAAGAGCTTGTAAGCCGCTTCCAGGACACGTGCTCGTGTCTGCTCCGCTGATCTTGGCACGGCACCGCCTTCGCCGAAGTATACTCAATAGTGAATTTACACGCCGGCGGCCCGAGATGAAAGGTGCTCATCCCAGACATCAAACCCCGGGTGCCCGGCATGTCGCACGCTCCTCTGACCATACGAAGCATCACCGCACGCGCCATCGTCCTCAAGCTCAAGCGGCCAGTCGTGGCTCGCATCGCCACACTGTCCGAGTGGCCGGTCATCCTGATCGATCTGCAGACCGAGCAAGGGATCACGGGCCGCAGCTACCTCGAGCCCTATGTCGTGAAGTCCATGCGTTACCTCGTGCCCGCGCTTGCACGACTTCGGCGACATGCTCAAAGGACGCCGGCTCGCCCCGGTCGAGCTGTTCGACGCAGCGCGCAAGTCGCTGCATTTCGTCGGCTACGAAGGCTTGTCGATGATCGCCGCATCTGGCCTCGACATGGCAGCGTGGGATGCGCTGGCCAAGGCGGCGAACCAACCGCTCTGCGTCCTGCTCGGCGGCACGGTTGGTCCCGTGAAATCCTACAACAGCAATGGTCTGTGGTTGAAATCACCGGAGGCCGTTGCCACCGAAGCAATCGAATTGCGCGACGAGGGCGGATTCACAGGCCTGAAGCTCAGGCTCGGGCGAGAACGTATTGCCGATGATCTTGCGACGCTGGATGCCGTACGGAAAGCCGTTGGCGACGGCATTCATCTGATGGTCGATTTCAACCAGGGGCTAACCCTGGCCGAGGCACTTCAGCGCTGCCACATGATCGACGACCACGGGCTGGCCTGGATCGAGGAGCCGATCGTCTACGACAATCTCGACGGCTATGCCCGGCTCGCGGCCGAACTGAAGACGCCGCTGCAGATCGGGGAGAACTTCTACGGCCCGCGCGAGATGCACAAGGCCCTTCAGCGCGGGGCGTGCGACCTTGTCATGCCTGATTTCATGCGCATCGGCGGCGTCACCGGGTGGATGCGGGCTGCGGCCATTGCGGGTGCGGCGGGCATCCCCATGTCCACGCATCTCTATCCAGAGGTGGCCGCCCACGTCATGCGGGTCACCGAGACGGCGCACTGGCTCGAATGGCAGGATTGGGCCGATCCAATCTTGCAGCAGCCGTACGCGATCAAAGACGGGCACCTGCATATTCCAGACGTGCCAGGCGTTGGCATTGAATGGAACGAGGATGCGGTTGCGGCACACCAGATTTAGGCAAAGGCCAATGTCGGTTCATGGCACCAAACGGACCAACCGGGCCGGTCTGACGATGTCCGTTCATAGGAGGATAGTGTTGCAAAAGTCTTTTTGGGTTGACCAACGAAAATTCCTGGGGCCGCTGATGCATTTCGCGCTCGGCGACGTGAGGGGCCACATCATTTCACGCAAAACCGACCACGGACCCGCGTATCGGCGCTATGGACCGTTGCAGCGACAGATACTTATAAAAATCGACTTTCGCGAGATTTTGGGCATCGTTCGTTTTTCGAGTTTTGCAACACAATCCGGGGTAAAGCGGAAGTCGGATTTCGGGGCTGTTAGGACCGCTTTTGACCCGGAACGGACATTGGCCCTAGCCCAAGAGAGGCCCGACATGCTTTGATGAGCCGGGGTTGAATTTCCAGTTTTAGGGGCTTTGTTTGACGGACGAACGGGTGGAACGGCGGCTGGCGGCCGTGCTGGCGGCGGATGTCGCCGGTTATAACCGCCTAATGGGGGCCAACGAGGAAGGCACACTGGCCCGGCTAAAGACCATCAGAAAAGTCCTTGTCGATCCCACCATCGCTCTGCATCGCGGCCGCATCGTCAAGACCACCGGCGACGGCATGCTGGTCGAGTTTGCCAGCGCTGTAGACGCAGCGCGCAGTGCGGTCGAGGTCCAGCGGGGAATGGCGGCGCAGAACGCCGACGTCTCGCCGGAAATCAGGATTGAGTTCCGGATCGGCATACACGTCGGCGACATCATCATTGACGAAAACGACATCTTTGGCGATGGCGTCAACATTGCCGCCCGGTTGGAAGGGATTGCGGAGCCCGGCGGCGTTTGTATTTCCGATGACGCGCAACGTCAGATCCGCGGCAAGGTTGATGTCGCATTCGAGGATATGGGGTCGCAGTCGCTCAAGAACATTGCCGAGCCAATGCGGGCGTGGCGGTTTCGGTTGGCTGGTCAAAACCCTTCCGCAGTAGAATCACCTTCGGTTGCGAGCGAACTTCAGGCACTCCCGCTTCCGGACAAACCCTCCATCGCCGTTCTTCCGTTCCAGAACATGAGCGGAGACTCGGAACAAGAGTATTTCGCAGACGGCGTGGTCGAAGACATTATTACCGGTCTGTCGCAGTCTAAATCTCTCTTCGTCATAGCTCGAAATTCGTCGTTTAGCCGACCCGTCGGTCACTCCGTTTGAACGCCGCGAAGTTCGAAACCATATTAAAGTGAGCGACGAAGAATTGCGTCGCTGTCTGAAAATGATGACCGAGCGGCTCCGCTTCCGGCCTCGCTCGGTAGAAGATGTCGGCGACATTTTCGTAAAGCTCAAGTTCCGACTTCTTGCAGGTCCCGTACCCGACGCTCGTGAGCGCGCGCGAGAAGCTCGCGCATAGTTGCGAGTGAAATATGCGGTGCGCAAATTGAAACCTGGTCTCACTCTTAAGTTGCCCGAATCGAAGCCGCCCGCTATGCTCATCGTTGCCGCGCATGCGGCAGTACAGGACTTCCAGACTTCGCCACATCCCGGCCAGGCCAACCCCGCGGGATGGGGCGATTTCTTTCGCAGCGCTCGCATTCGATAACTGGCGGCGAAAAGGTGCGGGAGAGCGCATTGCCCCCGCGATCAAGCGGATAAATGGTTGCTCGACCCTTTGCGCCAACTCTAACATCTGGCCGCAAACTATAGCGGCTTGCTGATCCGGGCCGCATGGGCGCATTCTGTCGCCATGAGCACGGGGCAGCCAATGAACCCCACTCCGTACAGGGTCAGGCGATTGCGGCACGCAAAGACTTTGAGGCTGGGCGACAGAAGATTTCCATGAACGAAGTGGATGTGAATTTAGTTTGTTGGTCATAGAAAATTCGAGCGTAACTCGGTTTAAATCTATGAATAGAGCCAGCACTGGCATGACGTAGCGAGAAGGCAGCGGATAGATCGTCAGCCCGCACATGGGAAACGAGAAGGGAGGGCTGCCATGACTGACAGCAAAATGGCTACGCCGTTGGATCCCGCGGTTCTGGCAGAACGATTTCAATCGCTGGCGACCAAAAGCCAGGCTGCCGTACAGGGATTCCTCCTGGACCGGCCAGACGTCGCCAATATCGGCATGGGCGATCCGGCCAAGATCGGTCAAGCCTTCTTTGAGCTGACAACCAAGCTCATGGCCGATCCGCGGCCGGTCGCGCGCGCGCAGCTCGAGCTTTGGGAACAGAGCGTCAGCCTCTGGGCGCGGACATTGCGACATCTGCTCGGCGGCGAGCCACCGCCGGTCGACGCACCGGACAAACGCTTCAAACACCCCGAATGGGCCGAAAACGCTATATTTAGCTACCTCCGCGACAGTTACCTTCTTTCCGCTCGTGCAATCCTCTCTGCCGTCCGCGGCGTAAAGGGGCTTGATGAGGAGACATCCAGGAAGGTCGAATTCTATACGAAGCAATTCGTCGATGCATTGGCGCCCTCGAATTTCGCGGCGACAAACCCTGAAGTGTTATCGAAGACGATAGAGACCGGCGGCGAGAACCTGCTCAGCGGCCTGACGAATTTGCTTAACGACCTGCAGCGCGGAAAGGGCCGCCTCAGCGTTACTATGACGGATATGAATGCGTTCCGGCTCGGCGAAAATATTGCGACGACGCCGGGCAAGGTCGTTTTCCAGAACGAAATGATCCAACTCATCCAGTACACGCCGATGACAGAGCAAGTACGTAAAACGCCTCTGTTGATCATTCCGCCGTGGATCAATAAATTCTACGTCCTCGATCTCCAGCCAAAGAATTCATTCATCCGCTGGTGTGTCGAACAGGGGCACACGGTCTGCGTCATCTCCTGGATCAATCCGGACGCACGTCTGCGAGACAAGAGCTTCGAGCACTACATGCTTGAGGGCGCCATCGCGGCGATGGCGGCAGTCGAGAAAGCGACTGGCGAGCGTGCAGTGAATTGCGTCGGATATTGTCTTGGCGGAACGCTGCTCGCATCGACGCTCGCTTATCTGGCAGCGAAAGGCGACGATCGAGTCAAGAGCGCGACCTATTTCGTCACGCTCGTCGACTTCGTGGAGTCCGGCGACATGTCGGTCTTCATCGACACCGACCAACTCGCGGCGCTCGAAACGCGCATGAACGAGAAGGGCTACCTTGATGCGCAGGACATGGCAACCTCGTTCAACATGTTACGCGCGAACGATCTCATCTGGTCGTTCGTCGTCGGCAACTACCTGCTCGGCAAGGAGCCGGTCCCATTTGATCTTTTATACTGGAATTCAGACGCAACGCGCATGCCCGCGGCCATGCACTCGTTCTACCTGCGCAACATGTATCAGGAGAACAATCTGGCCAAGCCTGGAGGCATCATCCTCGACGGCACGCCAATCGATCTGCGGAAAATTACGACGCCGACGTTTATTCTGGGTACAAAGAAAGATCATATCGCACCCTGGAAATCAGCATATCGGGCAACGCAACTCTATGGCGGTCCGGTTGAGTTTGTGCTGTCAGCGTCCGGGCACATGGCCGGAGTGATTAGTGCGCCCGGTTCGAAATACGGCCACTGGACCAATTCGTCGAATTCTGTGACGGCCGACGAATGGTTCAAAACCGCGACCGAGTACCGGAGTTCGTGGTGGCCCCACTGGAACGATTGGGTGACGCCGTTCTCAGGGGGACAAGTCGCTGCCCGGACGCCCGGCGACGGCTTGTTGGTCATCGAAGACGCGCCGGGATCCTATGTAAGGGTTCGCTCCGACTCATAGGCGGATCAAAAACACCGGCCCGTGTCTGCTGTGGGTCAAAAGCTGTCCTGACGGCCTCCAAATGCGACTTCCGGTTTGCCCCCGAAAGCAGACGTCGCCCGCATGAACAGCCATGTCTTAAAGGTGCCAAACTGCGACATCGCGAATGTGAGCCGCACAAAAAGAAAAAGCCGCCCGAAGGCGCCTCTTCAATTCAAATCTGCTGATCGTGGTCCCCGTACTCTCCGGGATAGAACAATGTTCCGGCCGCCACTTCGACGCCCCAAACCGTGGTACGCTGGCCTATGACGACAGCCGTCGCACCGAGAGTTTTTCCGCCTGCACCCAAGGTGCATGCGGCGGATTTGCCGGCGTGGCGGCTGCTTCCAGCCGTTGCGCGTTCGAGCCTCTCGTTTTGGCCCGAGCGGGCCTTCGTTTTTCTGATCAACAAGCACACGATGCTGGGAATTACATCCATCGTTGTGAACGATCCCGAGGGTGTGCGACATTTCCTCGTGGTCAATGCCGCGAATTACCGGCGACCGTCCTCGGTCCGGCGTGTCACCATTCCGCTCGGCGGCTCCGGCCTTTTTCTGGCCGAAGGGGCCGAATGGCGGCGCCAACGCAAACTACTGGCGCCGACGTTTACGCCATCCAGCATCAACGTGCTGGTACCGCATTTCCATGAGGCGGCGCTGCATTTGCTGCATGGTGTCGAAGGCAAGCTGAGCGTCAATCTCTCGAGGGCATTCCAGGATACCGCGCTCGAAGCCGTGCTGCGCGCCTTGTTCTCGATGCCCGAAAGCCAATCTCGTGAGGAGCTGAGTGCGCTGGTGCGCGGCTACGTCGAAGGTGCAGGACGTCCCAGTCTCCTCGACGGTTTTGCCTCGAGCGAGGACTCATTTGGATTCGCGCTCGGAAAGCGCAGGCGGTTTCAATCCAAATGGTTCGGTGCCATTGCGGCAATCATCGCCCAGCGTAAGGCTGAACCGAGGTCGGCGGACCATCGCGACCTTCTCGATCTGCTGCTCCAACTTAAGGATGTTGACACTGGCGAGATGCTTTCGGACGACGAAATTCGCGATCAGTCCGCGACCATGTTTTTCGCAGGTTCTGAGACGACTGCGCGGCTGATGTTCTGGGCTGCGCACCTACTGACGCTCGACAAGGAGGAACAACAGCGGCTCTCTAGCGAAATAGCTGCTTTTCCGCCCGACCATGTCCACACGCTCGAGGATCCGGCGAACTGGCCGCGCCTACGTAATGTGCTGCTCGAGGCGCTTCGGCTTTATCCGCCGGTGCCGCACATCATACGGCAGGCCAACGGTCCCGACACGATCAGCGGCATGAGCGTGGCGGCCGACGACCAGATCTGGGCCAGCGCCTGGATCATGCACCGGCATCGCAAATTCTGGCAGAACCCAACGGCCTTCATACCCGACCGGTTCGCCGGCAAGTCAGCGCCCTGGGTGCAAATGCCCGGCTATATCCCGTTTGGGGTCGGGCCACGCATCTGCATCGGACTGCATTTCGCGTTGTCGGAAGCGCAAATCGTCTTGGCGCACCTGCTTGCGCGGTACCGGATCACTGTGGTCGGGACGCGGCCGGTGATCCCTGTCGGCCGCGTCACGATCGAGCCCGACTACGAGCCGATGTTCCGGCTAGAGCGGATTTAATGTCAGAGACGAGGCCGCTGGAAATCCGAAAATCCTGCGTCGGCAAGGTAAGTGTCACCTAAAGGATTATGATCTAAAAAGCGCGAGAGCCGACAAAGGGCATCCGCCTGAAATCTCATACCCCTCTGGAACAGCCCAAGGTCCGCTCCGGGTCAGACTCGGAAATCGGACAACGCTATCGCGACTTCCGATTTACCCCTGAAAGCAGACAGCACGCGGACACCGCGCGAGGTCCGAAAAGTGCCAATTCCGGAAGTCGTGCCCAGCGCGCACCCCGCCTCGTCAGCGCCCATATCGGGCGCATTGAGCTACTTCAAAGGAAGCGGTTGGTCGCCGAGCAAGCCTTTGGTGATGACGGTGCGAGCCACCACGGGATCCAGCGAATGTTGCGCGATGAGGTCATGGCATTCAGCGGCGATCTGTTCGGCATCCTGCATCAGCTTGAGCTCTTTGTAGCGGTCGTGGTGGTGCAGCCCCATGCTCTCGCCGACGACTTCGAGAATATTGATGATCCGAAATGGCCAATCGCGTTCATGCGCGCACAGTTCGCGATGATCGGAATGATAGACCACGACCAGCGCGTCCACGTCCGCATCCGCCGCCGCTTGAAGTTCGTTCCGCTGCAACTCGCGCTTGAACGCAGGAAGAACCCCGACATTGACACTCTGCAGGCCGACCGCCGGCTGCTGCAAATCGACGAGTTCGATGCCGGGGATCGCCTGCAGGATTTCCACGGCGGCTTCCATGATACCGGCGACGCCGGGATGCCGATGCAGCGCGACCCGCATCTTGACCTCTCGGCGCAACTGCGGGATCAACAATGCGAGACGCTCGTGGAGAAATCGAAAAAACGGTGTCATCTCGAATGGCCGCGATCCGCGTTGCCGTTCAATGGCTGGAATCGTGGCTTCGGTGAACTGGACGTAGCAACTCGGGCACCACGAGATCACCTGGCCGGACTTCGAGTGCGACATCTTCTCGATCGAGTTAGAGCCCATACGCCCTGACATTTCGACGTCGCCGGTAGTTAACTGATGGATGCCGCAGCAATGGGTCGGCCCGCCCATTACCTGATAGGTGACGCGGAGCGCATCCATGATATCGAGCGCCAGCAGCGCGATATGCGGCGTCTTGAGCACATTGCAGCCGGTATAGAACACGAAATCCGGTGCCTCGGCGGGGATTGCGGCCGACGCCGTTTTCTGGCCGAGCCGCTCCAGCACCTCGCCGTCGAGCTGCAAGCGCGACAGTATGGTCACATCGCGGCCGAGATCGCGAAATCGTGTCACGCCCTGACGTCGTCGCTCGGGCAGTTCGTGCTGGCTCTTTGCCATCGCAACACGCGCCATGGCCAGCATGAAGCGCGGATTGACACCGTAGTCGCACGCCTTGATGCACTCGCCGCTGCGCATGCACGCGGCCGCCCATTTGGCCGACGCCTCTGGTCCCTCGCCCGTGCGCACGATGTCAAGGATGCCGCTAATGACGTCGGTGGGGCTCGCATCAGCCACGCCGGCGGGCGCAACGCTCGGGCAGACCTCGACGCATTTACCGCACCGCGTACAGGCGTCGAGCATCTCCTCAACGCGGGCGTCTAGCGCCGTCTCGAACGAGATTTCGCTCATCGGCTGTGCATATCCAGCTCTCAGCCTGCGGACCAATCAGCTAACGCAAGGCTCGTGATGCTCGTCGAAACTTAACTCACAAGCGCCGAGACGTAAATGGGAAGGCCGCATCCGGCCCGTTCTCGGAAGGTCAGCTCAGGTCAAAAAGGCGAAATACTCGCAAAGAGCAGGTGTTTCCGCTTTGCCCAACATCGATCGCGATATTTGCGCTGTGGCGACGCCAGCACGATGGGCTTGCCAATGTTTGCATGGTAAACGAACAGCGAAACGCATCCGAGACGGACTTCACAAGGAGCATACTATGCCCAGGACAAAGGTGCCCGTCCCCGATGTAGCCGAGGTCACCCCCGGTCTGTGGTCAAACGCCATACGCGCGGGCGACATGCTGTTCATCTCCGGCCAGGTAGCACGTCCTTTTGAAGGCGGCACCGGGATGGTCGGAAAGGACGAGTACGAGCAGACCAGGCAAATATTTTCACGCATTGATCGCATCATCAGAGCGGCCGGCGGAACGATGGACAACTTGGTCAAGATGACGATCTACGTAGTCGATATCAAGAACAACACCGAGGTCTGGCGAGCGCGCCGCGAGTTCTTCACCGGAGATTTTCCTGCTTCCACGCTTGTAGAAGTGCGGTCCCTTGCGACGCCGGAAGTGTTGGTGGAGATAGAAACCGTCGCCTATTTAGGTGGGAGTTAAAGTTCCGATTGGTTCACGTCACTTCGACCGGGTGGCGGTTACTTCCGGTCTGCCCCTATGAACGGACATCGTCAGACCGCCCCGGCACGTCTCAAAGGTTCCATGAGCGAGTTCCTGCTCGCGCTCTACCGGGACCGAGCGCGTTCAGTAAGCAGTTTCCAGAGGGCTCCTTGGCCGAGACGATCAGCAACGCCGCGGAAGGTAAAATACGGAATAAGGATCAACAGCATCAGTATGCTTACGGCGAAGGCTTGTGGCAGTGTGCCACCTGCCATTTCGCTTAAGACCTCCTCGCTGGTACGCCCGTGGAAATAACCGACAATAATTTCCTCGACGACAGTCAGGGCAATTAGAAACACAACGAACAGCACAGACTTCTTGAGAATGTCGGCAAGCAAGACGCTAGCGCCTCCTTCTTGTTCTCCGATCTTCAGTGCGTGCAGAACCAGAATGAACTTGCCAAGAACTAGGGCTTTCGCGATCGCTATGCCAAATGATGCGAACGCGATCCCGTCACTGTGAAGGATAGTCGCCTTATAGAAGGCCAGTGAGCCAAAACAGACGTATAGATAAGCAGAGATTGCTAGGTATTCGATCAATTCGTTCCGTAAACGTTGTGAGCGCGTCGCTTGTTGCGGAGCCAAAGGTTCAGCCAGATCCGCTCGACCTGAAGGTGTAACCACGGACTGCGGTGTTACTGTTAGGAAGAGTTGTGACAGGGCGGGCACCGCTTTTGCGTCAGTCCAGTCAGTCATACCCTCCGTCCAGACGAATTGCGACTGGCCCGCGCGCCTGATCTGTCTAGCGACATCCTCTAACGTCGTTGGCCCGACAGTCTCATCGCCTTCAATATAATACCACCCGGCTTTCATGGATGGGTCTTTCTTGGCCAGCCAAAAATCGCGGCCAACTTGCACTCTGTATCAATTACCTTGGTCAAAACACGCCCCATACCCGTCCCTCGAGAGCCTATCGCGGGACTAGCTGGCAGGACACCCTAAAGATTGAGCTTAGACTACGTGCCGGGGAAAGGCGTCCATGTCCGGTCAGGGTCTAACGCGTCAGTTCCCGGACTGCGTGCCCATGTCCGGTCAGCAGGGTAATTTCAGACGTGCTGGTCAGGGTCGATCGCGCGCCAGCTTGCGCTTTCCCCAATGCGTGTATTTGCGCGACGGATCAAACACGCGCTCGATGTGGCGGTTGAGTGCTCGCATGACACCGATCCGCGCGAACATCGTCGGCCCTCCCAACGTCGCGACCAGGATCAAGACCTCCATCGCCGTTTGCCATTCCACTACCTCGTGTTCGGCCTTCGGAAGCTTCGTAATGTAATTGCCGGCATCCTCGAGCGTTACTAGCGCGCGGCCACGGGGCAGGGGAATCGGATCATCGAACGATCTTTTCCAGCCGCGATCGGCCTTCACGCTGCAGCCTGATCTTCCTTGTCGGCGTCGCGGGTGACAATCTTAAGCGCATTGTCCGCCAACGGCCGCTGCAGCCCCTTGGCCTTGTTCCACGGCGCGCGCATCCGCCTAAATATCCCCGCTTCAGGCGGCTTTCTCGAGCGGCGCGCTGGCTTCCCGGAGCTGAAGGCGCATTTCTTCGGTAGCCATCTCCAGCAGGTGGTGCAGCAGGCTGCCCCGCTGGTAATTTGCTTCCTGCAGTGCATCCTCAATTTGAGAACTGAGACGGAAAAGGTGGTCGCGATTGTGCATGATCGAATCCCCCAAGTGGACTGAGAGATCTTGAGACCCGTATGGTTAACGAGCGGTGAATATGCCGGTTCAACCTTTGGGCGTCCGGGGAGCATTATTGTGACTAGCTAGCCAGATAGCACGACTGCGACGGTTGCAAACTCAGAGCGCAGTTGACTGCTACAGATGCGCTGCCTTGTCGTGCGCAATTCTCAGCAACTGTTCTATTTCAGCGAGCCGGCTGCCAAAGGTGATCGAGACGACAGTCGGTTCGAGCAAGAAAGCAATCTGGCGCAATCTCGTCGCGCAAACCTCGAGCACCAGAACCACGTTCTTTATGTCGGCTTTTGCGTGGTCCTGAAGCAGCGCGGCGTCTTCGAGCACGCCTTCGACCCCCGCAATGCTAGTGATCGAAAGCGAGTTTTTTCCCGCGGGGCGGCCCAGCTTCCGGGCTGCTTGGGCAAAGTCAATCGTGCCAGACATTGCTATTCGAACCTCAATGACACTCTATTTGTTGCCGATTCCATTTAGCAAATCGTTAACGAGAAGCTAACGCCACAGGGCTTAAAGCTACGTAGTTGTACGGAGAAATTTATCGATCCCTCAGAATTTCTACGTATATTGATCTTATGGTCGAAACTCGGATCGCACCTCGCCACCGCGTCTCTAAAGCCGGAACGATCGAGTTTGTCGGCAGCCGCCCTGTCGATTGCGTGGTGCGCAACCTTTCACTTACCGGCGCGGCGTTAGAGATATCCAGCCCGGTGAGGATTCCTGAGAATTTCGTGTTAGTCGTGCCGGACGACGGTTTGCAGCTGGCCTGCCGTATCGTGTGGCGCAAAGAGTACCGGATCGGCGTCGCATTCGATTAAGCTTTCTTCGGACACCATCGCACAACCGCGAAACCTTCTTTCCCGGCGCGGCGCCCTCGTCGGCATGGATACTGCACAACCTGGCGTTTATCGATCTCTAAGAATTTCGATCTATCAAGATGTCATGGAAAGGCGCGCGATCTCCCGCAACCCCGTATTGATGTCTGGAGCGATTAAGTTCGCCAGCAGCACGATTAACTGCTTAGTCCGCGACATGACCATTTCGGGAGCGGCGCTCGATGTCACCAATCCCAACGACATCCCCGGGCATTTCAACCTTGTCTTTAAAGCGGACAGCACTCAGAATTCCCTGTCACGTCATCTGGCGGCAACAGGAGCGGATCGGCGTGGCCTTCGACTAATCGGAGACGCCTGCGCATTTTTCGCCAATCGATGGCTCGCTTCACTTGCTAGCGGAACACTGTCCTTCCAGATCCAAATCGAATTCCAATTTAAGACGTTCAGCTTCGGCCCGAACTCGCTCGACGCATTCCTTGTCCATCACCGGATTTGGAGTGTGGCACACGGCCTTCCAACCGTTGGCATCCGGCCAAATCGAGACGACAGCGTTGTTCGGCCACAACATGATTTCACTGACGCCTGCTTTGATAATTGTCTCAAGCTGCAGGGCGGTCTTTTTTGGCTTGGTCATAAACTGGCTGCCCGAATCGCGGCGATCATTCCGCAACCTGTGGTCGAAAGCAAGTTGAGACATGTTATTTTCCGGGGCGGCCTTTCCCGAATCCTGTGAACATCAACCGGGAAAACCAGCACTACGGCGGTGCAGAAGCGTAGCTTTAACCTCAGCGCAGGAGATTCGCGGATGGGCAACAAAGAGGAGCGCGACGTCGAGGATATCTTGTCAGACTTTGTGCGCCGCATCGACGCACAAGAGGGCCACGGTATAGACCGCATTGAAGCCGACTATGAAGCGTTCAAACGTCTTGCGGCCCTGTTCGCATGGGTCCATGGACGCCCACCGAGCAGCGACATTGAAGCGTTTCATTGGGGGGCACAAAACACAGATGCCAACTTGATCGCGCTCGGATTCGAGAACCGCGCCGGCTTCCAATATAACTACGACATTTGCCTGATAGTAGAACAGCGCGGACGCAGCAAAGATAAGCTGAATTAACGTCCCGGTCGCACCACGCTGGCACGCCGTACGCTGGCGGTGATCGGCCGGCACATCGGGCAGGCAGAAGCCGGACTCACCAGCGGCCTTCCTAGAGTCGGAAGCGAGGGGTTCCGTATGTGGAACAATGTTGAGGCTCGACTAAACCGCGCCACTATATCCGACGCTCGCCTTTGCGGTCCCACCGCGAGTATTTCGCAGCATGCCAAACTGCGTCTTGGCGCCATTCCTGAAAGTCGGCATCGGTCCGCTTTGGCAGATATTCCCGCCACGCCGCTTCGAACGCAGCGCGTGCAGCCTCGAAACTCGCCGCGCGCCCGTATCGCGCTCAATTACCACTCCGCGCCGAAGGGTTTCTTTCACGTATTCAATGAAGCTCACACAGTGGTCTATGAGTTGATCTTGGCCGGCGCCGACATCGGCGAAAAAAACGTCGTCGATATTTCTATCGGTCAGCATTGGTCGAAATATTGGACTGACAATGATATGTCGTCGATCTACGGCGCTCGCGCGAAATATCCACATTGCTATCCGGATAGCCATCCACAGTCGAAGTCAAACCCGCAGGAATTTTGGTGTTACCCGCTGGCTTCTCTTGGCGCGTACCGCGAGTGGCTGCAGGACGTCTACATCGAGGGCGGCAAATTCAGCACATACCTCAAGGGCAAAGTTTTGAAGGGTGAACTTGCTCTATCTGTTGCCCAACTCGCGATTGCCGCCCTGATCCCGCCGCAGATCGCGGGACCAACAGCATAATAAGACGGGCGCGTCATCCGTCGGAGTTGATGACGCGCCCTTTTGCCTTGTCTATGCGGCGAAGGCCACCCGTGAGGGCTTGCTCATTTGGATGCACAGGGAAATCCAAATTATTTTGATGTGGTTTTGTCTGAGATGAAGGCCGGCAGATGCCCGACGAACCTGGTGATCCTGCAGTCCAGAACACCGAAAGTGTGGCCCAGCCACTCCTTGATCGCTGGCAACCATTCTTCAGAGCCACCTTAAGATGGGTCAGAAAGAACTTTTTAGCGTTAATCGCAATCGCGATCTCCACGATTTCAGTATACTTCGCTTATCAGTCTCAAAGCATAGGTCAAAAAAATCTCGACATCCAAGGTCGAAATGATCGGCCCGCGGTTGCAATCATCAATGCAGGCGTCGAGGGTCTCGATCAGGAAAAAATCAATTTGTCGCTCCAATTTAAAAACGTCACGACGAGAACCGCGTATTCACTGGTTATAGTCGTAATTGGGTTCGATCCCAAAACCGAAAAGCGAAGGGAGTTGGCCCAAATCGCAGGCACCAATGCGATGCGACACGACATTTCGTTCAGCTCGAACGCTCCCGTCAAGCGCTCTGAAATGCTGCCCGTCGTGGTGCTTTGTTTGCTTTATGCGGACGAAGATAAAAAGGGGTTCACCGACCATCTTTATTATAGTGTCCCCGACGCATCAAAACTTAGTGGCCGCGTTGAGCTCAGCACGTTAGTTCCCGAACAATATAAGCGCGCCGATGATCTAAAAATATGCCGGATGTAGCCTTAGCACCTCCCGGCCATCCAAATAATTTGGCAACAAGAGATCGTCGACGCGCTTGCGGGTGAGGGCGGGCATGCGTCATTGAAGCGCGCGCAGGGCGGGGAAGCAACCGCCCCAGATGTTGGGCTCAGCATTGCCCGAATCCTACAGCTGCTTGTGTTGCGAGTGCGTTGCGACGCCTGCTGATCTTCGTCAGCTAAGGACATGGCCCAAGAGATGATCGGGATGGCGAACACGACAGTTAGTGTCGACGTAAACACGTCGCGACTTACCGGCGACCACGTTCCCGGCGCATGAGCGCCGCGGCAATGATGCCTTGCGCCCCAGGACAACGAGCGCTGGCGAGCGGATAAATCAGCATCCACGGCAAAGGGTCTTTAGCTTCGCGTCCAATTTTTTGTTTTCGACGTCGAGCATGTCGACGTACGGCGCCCTCTCGTCGGTCGGAGTTTTGGGCGCCGGCTTGTCTATTGGACCTCTGTTTGCTGCGGGCTGGTCTGTTGCGGTCGTAGTTTTCGATGTTTTGGGCTTGCCGAGAGTGTGCGGCGGCGCAGTTCCGTTATAACAATTCAGGAGTTCACCGGCCCGTGGTGTCGGGGGACATTGCTCTGCCGTTTGCGCGGTTGCTACGCCGGAAAGCGCGCAAAGCAAAACTGACAGCGCAATTGCTCTCATTTTAGTCCCCGATGAAACGTTCAAGAGACCCGACCGTACCA
This sequence comes from uncultured Alphaproteobacteria bacterium, assembly GCA_963778925.1. GTDB lineage: Bacteria > Pseudomonadota > Alphaproteobacteria > Rhizobiales > Xanthobacteraceae > Bradyrhizobium. Next base: position 130,325 of record CAVZWE010000009.1, read on the forward strand.
TGGTTCAGAGGTCGGTGGGCTCTCGCCGACGCCTACCTATCAAGCAGCCCGGGCGAGCCCTGCGCTGGCGCCGATCGGCCGGCACATGACAGCCCGCAGAAGCCGGACTCACCAGCGGCCTTCCTAGAGTCGTGGCGAGGCCATCGAGGCAGGGGCTTAAGCGAGAGATAATTCGAAAGTGTTGCAGCGGCGCCCGTTCTCAAAAGGCCCAGTTGTTGCCATAGTTGATTCTAGCCGTTGCGACACTTGACCAGTGCAGTGGCTAGGCTCGGCACACGATCGGCGGGGGCTGTGTGCCGAGCCGCCGAAATCCCGCGCCTCGGGATCGTCGCGCGAATTAGCCGCAGGTGATTACGAAATCGGCACCTTGAAGGCCATCGCAGTGCGTTGCCCGCCTCGTGCGAAGCACCGATGTTGCATCCCATGGAAAACCCGCCCGCCAAACGCGCCCTTGCGGTGCTCGACAACCCCGCACCGGCCGGCCCGCCGATTCCGCCGAAGCGGATCTCGAAAAAGGTCCGCGCTGCCATCGACGCCATGGTGTCAGGCGACTGCAAGAAGATCACCGAGGCCGCGACAAAGGTCGGGGCTCGCCCGCGAATCCCTGTCTCGCGCCCTGAGCACGCCGCACGTCGCCGAATTCCTGCGCCAAAAGGTTGTTCGGCATCTCGCGATCGCTGCCGCCAGGGCGGGCGCAACCAAGACCGAATTGCTCGACAGCGACAACGAAATGGTCCGCGACCGCGCATCAAGCTTCGTGCTCGGCCTCGCCGGCATCCAGCCCGCCACCTCGCCGAGTATAAACCTCAACATCGAGGTGAAGGCCGGCTATGTCATCGACTTGAGCGACGATCCGCGGCCGATGCAAACCGTTTCTCCACTTCGCGCTCCGGCCATTCCCCACCGCGACGCCTACGACCAGGACGAGGCCTACGACTGAGGCGGCTTTACTTTGACGCGGGCCGTAGAACGCACAACACCGCCGAAGCGGAGTATGATCGCCCGGCGGTGTTGACTTGGAAACTGGAGCCCTCAAATCCTCCAGCCTCATTGTGTCGGCAGCTGGCGCACCAAGGTTCAATCCGTCTGACAGCAACCGAATAATCGGTTTGCGGAGTCCACCGAGTGGCCTTTCCGATGCACGCTGTATGACAGCCGGAAGCGGCCCGAACGAATTGGTGAGTTCCCGCAAGCCCGGGAAATAGTGAGCGAACCGGCCCGCTCTCTGACCTTCCAATGCAAACCATCCCGCTAAAGCGGAAAAAATAAGTTTGCTTCCCACTCGCTTCCCAGAGGGCGGAAACTGGGAAGCGAAAATGAAACTAATGCCTGATTTTATTGGTGAGCGCGGAGGGGATGCCCTTTGCGAGCAATTTCAACCTCTTGAACTGTCAAACCCGTCTAAACGCGGCCTTTGCTGCTAAATGGCTTTTTCCGAGGCTGTCAAACCCTAACGAGGTGATGCTCAGCCAACCGTCGTTGAGACAAGCGCCGATGGTGACCCTAAGCACTTGGGAGGCTCAAATCCACTGACTTACGGTTCCGGGCTTGACGTTCATTCCTCCCGAAACTTCGCCCGCCCGGTCGGCGGGCTCTCTTTTCGTCTTGGGCCGCTGCCTATACCCTCATCCCGGCTTGGTTCTCTTTTGGATCACGGGGCACCTTCTCCTCAATCCATCGATTGATTTCCGAGATTGCGATTTCAGTATGTATCCTATGAGGGTGCGATAAAACCTCACTCTCATATCTTAATTTAGTTCGGGCAGCCAGATGACCGATCCCAAAACCCTCTCTGCAAGCAGGCCCGAGCGTCGATCAAAGAGGTCCGGGAGCACCGGAAAGTAAGATGGTTGTTCTGTTCCCTAAGCACGGCCCCGCCTTTGGGGCTGGGGGCTGGAATGAGACGGGTGCCGTGTCCGGACCACGAATCAGTGGGCGTGGCCCGAGATAACGAAGCGGCTAAAAGTTCGCACGCTTATGACCAATCCCAAAACCGCGCTATGCCCGTCACCGTGTTCGGCACGACATGCCACTGGCCGCCGAATGCCCGGCCACTGAATGTATGGGTCGCGGCGGTCGCGAGTTTCCAAAAAGCGAGGCCCGGAAAGGGGGTCCTTCCGGGCCTCTAGCAAATGACGGCCCGCCGCCGCCGCTCGGCGAATGCTTGGGTGAAAGTTAGTGGTTAGATCGTTCGGCCAAATTGATCTGAAACAAGCCGCCATGTCCAAGGATACTCGCTGTCGATTTGCAGTTAGTTGCAAATGGAGGAAGTTCCAAGATACGCGCGGAAAGCGCGCGCGGACGCGCTGCCGAGGGCATTGGCGGTACGCGCTCTCGCCCCGAACGTCGGTTTGTCGCAAGGCAATCGCGCGACAGTATTTGCGACAGAGATCAAATCCGAGCCCCAAGGCGTCAGAAATGATAGAATCCGGCTTGGGACCGGCACTGGCAAAGTAGGGCGTGCAAAGATCGAGCCGACACTTGCGACAGTTTTGGACGGTCGCACCAAACGGATGTCGCAGTGGACGAAACCCGGCCCGTACCGTGCAGACGCAGGGCGAAAGCCGAGCCAGCCAACAGCTTTGGCCTCGTTCGGTCCGACCCTACGATGTCCGTTCTTGGAGCAAGAGCGGAAGACATATGCTCGAACTGAGTTCTTCCGCTTTTGACCCGGCTGTGTAAAAACTCGAAAAATCGAAACGTGGCGAGAATTACATTCTTCAGTTGTTTCTGAGTTGAGTCGCCTGCGAGTTGAGGCTAAAACAGTCTTGGACGAATAACTTCTTCTATCGCCTCAGCGTCTTGGCGTTTTCACACAGCCAAGACCCAAAGCGGACATGACGCGTCCTCCTTGCGCTGCTATCGGTTTTCTAGCGACTTAAAGTGTTTCGCGTCCAGATCGATATTAGAATTTCACCGATGAGCCTGGAAAAGGAATTCGAGCTCGACATTTTCACCATATTGATTTTCTCCCGTCCAAACGATCCGAGACAATGCCGCGAGCATGATGAAGCCTTTCCTTTCCCCGCACGCCACCGACAACTACCGCCCGGACATCGATGGGCTGCGGGCGTTTGCGGTACTTTCAGTAGTGCTCTTTCACGCTTTTCCGAAAGTCGTCAGCGGCGGCTTTGTGGGCGTAGACATCTTCTTCGTCATTTCAGGTTTCCTCATCTCCTCAATACTTTTCGCTGAAATCACCGAACACCGCTTCTCGTTCACGACGTTCTATGGGCGGCGTATCCGGCGCATTTTCCCGGCACTTGCCGTTTGCTTGGCCGCCGTGTTGGCTTTCGGTTTCGTCTCCCTAATGCCGTCCGAGCTGGCGCAGCTCGGCAAGCATGTGTTCTTCGGCGCAGGCTTCCTGTCCAACATAGCAGTATGGAGCGAAAGCGGTTATTTTGATAGCGCCGCAAGTCTAAAACCGCTTTTGCATCTGTGGTCTTTGGGGATCGAAGAGCAGTTCTACATCTTCTGGCCGGCGTTGCTATGGATAGCCTTCCGGATGAAGGCGAAGAAGGGACGACTACTGGCCGTGCTGTTCCTGGCCTCCTTCGCAATCAACATCGCGCTATCCATCACCAACATCTCCGATGACTTTTACCTACCCGTCTCACGTTTCTGGGAGCTTTTCGCCGGCGCGGGTCTAGCCTGGCGGAGCCAGCTTGTCCTTGCGTCCAATGTCCGCTCCTGGATTTCCTTTGTGGCCTTAGCCGCCCTCCTGGCATCGGCGGCGTTGTTCACACCAGGGATGTCCTTTCCGGGCTGGCCTGCTCTGATGCCGGTCGCGGCAGCGGCGGCTATAATCGTAGCTGGCCCCGAGGCGACAGTGAACCGGATTGTCTTTTCCAACCGTGCCGTCGTCTTCGTCGGACTGATAAGCTATCCGCTCTATATCTGGCACTGGCCACTGATTTCTTATGCCTATGTTATTCGTTTGGGCAAGGCACCGACGCCCCTGATGGCCACGGCACTTGTGGCTGCTAGTTTCCTGCTGGCTTGGGCTACCTACAGTTTCATCGAGTATCCGGTCCGCTTTGGGGCGCACCGCCGCGGTCGCACTCAGATCGTCGCTGCTTGCGTGGCGGCTCTCGGTGCCTGCGGACTGGCCGTGTGGACCAGGAGTGGTTTCCCGGAACGTTTCCCGCCTCTTCCCGGTATCGACATCCGGAAGATCGGCGACGCCAAACTCGATGCGGACTTCAAGCCTACCAAGGGCATGGAGGTGTTAGATCAGGGCTGGACTTTGGTGGCCCATCTGGGCGAGGGCGAGCGCAAGGTGGCGTTAAGCGGCGACAGCATGCTGTTTCACTACGGGCCCCGAGTGCAGCAACTGGCCGATGAAGGGCAGCTGGCGGCCAACACCTATTTCGTGACAGGCCCTAGGTGCCCTCCGGTGCCGGGGGTGATCCAGCGGGACAAATTCGCGCGTTGCGCTGATTTGCCCGGCATTTTAGTCGACCTGGTTCGGCGCGAGAAGGTGCAATCGGTGGTGCTCGGTGCTGCATGGTCGGGCTACAGGGACGGAGGCATGTTGATCGAACGCGAGGGTAGGCGCGTGCCCTTAAACACAAAGGAGGGTATGGACGACTTCTACGCCAATCTTGAAGACTATGTGCGCTTGTTACAGGGCCAGGGAGCCAGGGTCTATTTGGTGCTAGGCGTGCCCGGTCACCACCGCTTCAATCCCGGCGAGATGGTGACGCGCGGCCTGACCGGCTTTCGGATCGCGCCGGACGTTGAGAAGGCGGTACCCATCGCCGAGTTGCAAGCGGTCCGTGCGGCCGTCGACGCCAAACTGCGCACGGTCGGCGAGCACACTGGAGCGAGGCTGCTAGATCCCCTTCCCGACATCTGCGGTAGCGGCAACGGCTGCCTGCCATTCTTCGGAGCGGGCGAGCCGAAATTCTCAGACAACGTGCATCTACGCCCCGTCTTCGTGCGGGAGCATCTGTACTTTCTCGATCCCTTGTTGAAGTGACGCCCCCGCGAGAGGAGCGATCATGACAACATCCGAACAATGCAATAAGACGTACACAGCCGACTACCGAGCCCCTCGGAATTCAACGAGCTATTTCCATCCGGCGCACTACCGCGCTTGTAGGCATTTCCCGGAACTGGACAACGCCGGGAAGCCCGCTTGATAGGCCAACGAAGACATCGAAGAGGAAGGCGAAGAAGGCGATCCATTTGAGAAGCGGCGACGCTTGATGGCTGATTGGGCAACGTTCTGCGGTCGGACGCAGCCAAAAGGTGGCGTGGTGAGCATAAGACGTAATGATGCAAGCTGACTGTGGTATATTTTGAGCCTCATGTCCAAAGGCACGGCTGCACCGCCAATCCCGACTTCGCTACCTGACGACTTCTGAATTGAGAGCCGCCTTAAGGGCGGCTTTTTCCATTTCGGAAATCGAGCGTCGGATTGATCCGCATCAATGACTTCGAGATTTAGTTGGTTGAGCGTTTTACGTTCGGGGCGGCTTAGAGAAAAGTAAATGTCGGATCGCCCAAAGAAGCGGAGCGATATTGCCGGTCAATTCAGAGAATTGCAGCGGCTTCGCAAACAAGTCCAGGAGGCTGAATTAGAATTGTCGCGAAATAGAAGTCCTAGTGCCGATACCCACTCAAAGGGCGATGGCAAAGATCGAAGAACGCGAAACGACGGACACGCGACTACCCCATCCCATGCGAAGGCGCTGCCTGGCAATCCATATGATGGCCACATCAACTAGGAAACCGTCGGGTTACAAGGATTAAGGATGTGATCGCCGACATTTTCAGCACTTGCGTGTTTGTGCGCACGCGCCTGATTTCGAGGGTCATCACCGGCATTTACGACGAAAAGCTGCGACCTTTCGGAATTGGTTCAATTCAGTTCGCCTTGCTCGTGGTGATCCGTCAAATAGAACCTGCTACACGGGCGGAAATCGGCCGCCTTCAACATCAGGATCGGTCGACCCTAACGCGAAACCTGAAGGTGATACTTTCGGAAGGCTGGGCAGAGGAAATGCGGGATGGAGCGGACGGTCGAAGCAGGCCCATTGTGTTAACGAAGGCAGGAAGGGATCTGCTGCGGAAGGCGGTACCCGCATGGCAGGCGGCACAGGCGCAGGCCGAGACTTTGCTTGGTAAAGACGACGTGATCGTGATTATGAACACCGCCAACCACATCATGGATCGTCAGACACCTAGCTCAGACGCGGCCTAAGGTCCGGACCCACCCAGACAGTCATTCATCTGTTCTGTTTTTTCACTCGCAGCGCGTCCCAAAGAGTTAGGTTCCAACACGGGGGACTTCCGTTTTTGGCACAAAACGGACATGTCGAGACAGCCTGACCATGTCCGCTTCTGGGGGTAGAACGGACTTCGCGCCGCAAGGTCGCGACTTCCGTTATTGACCCAACTGCGACATGGGACGGCGGAAAACCAAGGCTTCGCCCGGACCCGACCGGCACGGTGGGTGCCGCCGCCGCGCTGCCAGATTTCTGCTCGCCGCTGTCGCTTCACCTATAGTCGCGGTCCTCGAAATTGAGCATCCTGCCGCTAAACGGACAACCGCACTCGGGAGGTTGGTATGGCAGGACTATTCGGGGTGGACTGGAATGAAATTATTGAATTCTTTTTGAAACTCGCGCCAGCCGCTTCCATTGTGGGTGGCATTTTCGCGGCGCGAGCACAACTCAGGAATAATCGGCAGATCAATGCCGAGACGATAGCGAAGAACCATTACCGAGAGATGCTAGGTGCGTTTCTGAAAAATACCGACATCCTCTTTTTGGGTACGAACTCAACGTCGTTCACGGAACTGAAAAAGGATATCCCGCGCTACCGTCGCTATCGAATGCTCTTCACGCTTATGGTCTTCGCCATGCAGGAACTTTATCAAGCGATGGACCTGAGGCGTGAAAACAATTGGGAGCACACGATCCGCGTGTTTATTTCGCTCTTCAAGCATTTCATCTTATCGCCGGAGGACTATACCCCGTACCAGCAAAAGGTGCTGACGCCGGGGTTCCTAGCATTCATGATGGACACTGCACAGAATTTCGAGCACTCGATGGCGCGGACAAGCGTGGCTCAGTACCTGACGGATGAGGCGCGGCTGACGTAGCCGTAGGCCAACTTCGTTGAGGTTGGATGTCGCCTATTGGCACGATCCGGACATGGAGCGATGTCCAAGTTGAGTCTGCTTTCAGGGGAAGAGCGGAAGTCGGATTTCGGGGCCGTCAGGTCCGTTTCTGACCGATACGGACATGGCTCAAAGGCAGTCATATTGTGATTTCCCGGGCGCCGGACTCGGCAAGGAGGGCCGCCGGCAGTATGTCCGGCGGCCCTCCTTGCTCAAAATTCAATAAACTGAAAGAACCCCTGAGCACAGAAATGCGCGTGAAGTCTTTCGCACTCGTGAATTCCGCAGTATCGTTCAAGCTGCGATATCGGGCTGTCACAACCTTGTTTCCCCGGGGCGCGGGCAAAGATCCTCCAGGACCTGGGTCGCGTGGCGGTTCGAGTCGCGTCGCACGAAATCTTGTAGCGCAACAATCGTTCAGCGGGAGGAAACGTCATGTTCGGAGAGAAAGTCGCTTCCATTCAACAACTGCAAGTATCGACCCGGCTGCTACCGTGGCTGCTAGGCAGGCTCTGCCCGGCGCTGCTGCTCGGCGTCGCCTTCGCGTTGGCAGCACCGGTCGACCGGTCGCTCGCCGCCTCCACGTTGGTGGCGGCGCCGGACGGTACATTCCAGGGCAAGCTCGACACGACCGGCACCGTGCGGCAATTCCTCGGCGTCCGGTACGCCCAGCCGGCGACCCTCAATTTACGCTGGAAGCCGCCGCAGCCGGTGACGCCCGCGGTCGGCACGCAGGACGCGACACACTTCGGCAACCATTGTCCACAGGGACCCACGCCCTTTGGCAACGCGACGCTGACCGAGGATTGTCTGTTCCTCAATGTGTACACCCCTAGCAGGAGCGGCGATCGCGATTTTGACCGCGACGATGGGCGCCCAGTGATGGTGTGGATCCACGGCGGCGCGCTCGCGGTTGGCGAGAGCAACGAGTACGACGCGACCAAGCTGGTGCAGCGCGGCGCGGTCGTTGTTACCATCAACTACCGGCTAGGGGCGCTCGGGTTCCTCGCCCATCCGGCGCTGACCGGTGAGTCTCCCGATCGCATATCGGGCAACTACGGGTTTCAGGACCAGCAGGCTGCCCTGAAGTGGGTACGGCGGAACATCAGGGCGTTCGGCGGCAACCCGGAGAAGGTGACGGTGTTCGGCGAATCGGCGGGCGGATTGAGCACGTTCGTCAACCTTGTGTCGCCAACGGCCCGCGGATTGTTCGATCGCGCGATCGTCGAGAGCGGCGCCTATTTGCTGACGCAGCCGACGCTGGCACAGGCCGAAGCCGCCGGAACGAACTTCGCGAACGTAGTCCTGTGCAATCAGTCCAATCCGGCGGATGTGCTCACGTGCTTGCGCGCGCTCCCAGTTTCGACGATTCTTGGCGTCGCCAGCTTCAGCCCGGCGCCCAACGTCGACGGCAAGATCCTGACGCAGTCGATCTCGTCCGCGCTCGCGAGCGGACAGTTCAATCGCGTGCCGCTGATGAACGGCTCCAATCACGACGAGTGGAACCTGTTCGTGGCGCTCGACTTCGACCTCACAGGCCATCCGGTGACCGCCGCCACCTATCCGGCGGCGATCGCCGCCACGATCGGCGTCCCCCTAACGAGCCCGGCGGTGGCGCTCGTCCAGGCGCAGTATCCGGGCGGCAGCTTCCCGACTTACGACCAGGCAGTCGGCGCCCTGGGAACGGACGCGATATTCGCCTGCACGGCCCGGTTCGCGGACGAGCTTGCATCGGGGTTCGTCCGGACCTTCGCGTACGAGTTCAACGACACGAATGCGCCGCAGAACTTCCTGCCTCCTGTGACCTTCCCGTACGGCGCAGCGCACGCCTCGGAGATCCAGTACATCTTCCCGTTCGCTAATCCGTCGGGACTTGGTTTGAATCTCTCGCAGACGCCGCTCAATGCCAATCAGCGGCTGCTGTCGGACAGGATGCTCGGCTATTGGACGGAGTTCGCCAAGAGCGGCGACCCCAACGGGAATGGCGCGCCGCATTGGCCAGAGTTCCAGCGCGGACGTCAGGTGATGCAGTCGCTCGTCCCGCCGACACCGACCACGGAGACGAACTTCGCGGTGGCGCACCAGTGCGCGTTCTGGGACCAGCTGACGGGCCGCATGTCGCTCGCCCAACGTTGATCACAATTGCACCGCCGACAACGATTGAGAGCGAGTGCTTTAGCTGAGTTCACCCCATCGCGCGCGCGATGGGGTGCCCCTTCGGGGAGATATCTCAACGACGTTCACCGTCGTCACCATCCCCGTGTCATCTTTGACGAGGTGATGGAATGCCGCTATTTGCTCAAGTGCGTGAGTCCGCACTTTTCGGACACGGCGCCATGTCCGACTTGAGTCCGTTATGGGGACAAAAGCTGACATCGGGTAAGATCATCGGGTGGCTGCAGCGGCGTGATCAACGATCCAAAAACAAAAAGCCGCCCGAAGGCGGCTGTCCAATTCAAACCCAAGCTCGTGGATCAGGACGCCATCGAACTTCACGGCGACAAAAACACGGCCCCGCTGATGGAGCTGGCGATCAGCGGAGCCGTGCATGCCATTGCGGCAGTTTGAGAAGCGGGACCCAGATGGAGACCGGACCGGGGTCCCGCGCATAATACCGGAACGACGACGTCATGAAACCGCCGCTCGGTAATATGTTCGCGCAAACTTATCCCCCTCAATGGCAAAACAGTTTGATCTTGCTCAATCGTCAGTATTGATCAAGCAAAGTCGGCCCTGATGCGCGGTAGACCTTCCCCGACTTGGCGGCACTGGTGGAACCGCTGCTCATCGTCCGGCGGGCGCTACGCGAACAGATCGTCATCCTACACCGCCGCTTGTTGGCCATCGTGCGAGACGACGAGATGTGCCAGCCATGGCGCGTGAGCGCGCGCAACGCATTTCACGTCTGGCCGGCCGTCGCCGCGACCGAGTGCCCCTGGCGCCTGTTGCCGAGATGCAGAAACGGCACGAGCACAAACGCGAAGGCGGTGAAGGCCGCCGATGAGAGAATGAGCAGGGTCAGGTTGTCATGAAAAACGTGGTCGAAGAGGAACGCGCCGAAAGTACCGGACAACGAGGTCGATAGATTGATGATTGACATCATCGCGGCAAAAGTGAAGCCCTCCGATCGCGGCGGGCAATAATCGGCGGCAAGCGTGACCGTGGCCACGGTCGCCACCATCGCGGCAAATCCGCTGCAAAAGCTGAGGATGGCGGCGGACGTCTCGCCCGCGAGAAGGACGAACGCCGCCGTCGTCACGGTGCCGAGCGCGATGCTCAGATTGAGAAGCCGCTTCGACGACATATCTTCGAACCACACCCGGTAAAGCAATGCGCCAATAATCCAGCCGGCGGCCTCGATCGAGCCGAGAATGCCGATATAGCCCTGGGAGAATTTCAGGTTATCGGTCATGTAGTAGTAGAGCGGCGTGTTGAGGCCGGGATTGAAATAATAGAGAAAAAGGAAAAGCCCGACGACCCAAAGCTCGCGTTTGCAAAAAGCGGTCAAAAGACTACCGAACGTCGTGCGTAGCGCCGGAAGGTCGATGGGCGTTTTCTTGTCGGGGATGAGAAATACCGTCCCGAACAGGACCGCCAATGGCGCGATCGCCACGATGGCCGCGGCGACACTCGCCGAGCCGCTGTCCGTTCTCCACCAGCACGGCGCCGCACACCGTGCTTGACATCGCCATGGCGTAAGCGGTGAGCTCAAGCGCCCAAAGGAGCTCGCCGGGCGCAGTCAGCTGGGTAACCCAGAGGAAGGCGCCGGCGGCGACGATGTTGGCGGCTAAGAGGTATGGCTTGCGGCGATAGCCCAACAGCGGCACGAAATCGGAAAAGGCGCCATAGAGCGGCTTTATGATCCAGGGAAAATTGAAAATGGTGAGATAGGCGCTGACTTCGAGCGCCGTCCAGCCGTGCACCTCTTTCAAATAGAAGCTGAGCGGCTGGGCGATCAGCCCTTCGACCTGTCCGACTCCTTCGACGACGTAGACCAGCGCGAAAAACACCAAGAGCCGGTTGATCACCCGCCGGTCCTCCGCCTGAACGACGGATAGCTGCGCCGAAGAAGGTCGGTCCATGGCTCCGTCGGATTGCTCTGCCGTCGCCTGATGGCGACTTAATGTCTGTTTCGTTCCGATCCTAACGGTCGGCGGACCGTGTGTCGCAAGGTGTTTGAACCGAGTTCGGACTCGGATGCGCTTGATGCAGCTGAATAGCCGCTTTCGCGGGAGTGATTGGAGCAGCGCCCGCCGCCTCGCTTAGAATGCGGGCACGGCGGTCAGCGGATTGAACTCCATCATAACACGGTAATCGGCCTTTTGCGATGAGCTGTCTGCACATTCATCTACGACCTCCCTTTGCTGATGATTTCGATTTGGGCACAATCTGGCGATCGGTCAAATCATGCTGGGCTGGTACGCGGAATTTGACGCTAAGGCCCAAGCTCTCGAGATCCTCTCGGGGAGCCTATGAGTGCCGCTAATGCTGTCTGACTCTGCCAGCGAGATTGAAATCGAACAGTCTTTGCTGCAGTGGATGAGTCCGGATGTGGCACGATCCCGACCTCCAGCGATGTCCACAGTTCGGTCGCAAACGGGGGAAAGCGGACATGCCGTGGAAAGCCTATTTCGGTAGCGATTGACCCCATCGCGGACACGGCCACGGCGGCGCGCTTAAGAGTTCACGGCCTAGTGAACGCTCCGTTTCTCGAAAAATCCAAATGCTTAAAATTTGTTAACCAATTGGTGGGGATACTCGCATCCGACGACTCTAGAAGGAGTTTTCGATGGCGAAGTTTGCAATCGGCGAGACGGTCGAGAAAACGGCCGACGACCATGAGGAAGGTATCGTCATTGCCGTGTTCCCAACAGTTGACGGCAACTTTCGGTACGCCGTCGATATGGAAGGGTACGGTGCGCTCCAGTTTTTTACCGAGGAGAATCTGGTTGTTCACTCCAATTAATTGAGGAGTAGGATGATGGATCGAACCGAAGTCGATAGACGGCCGGGCATAAAAGTCCCGGTCAAACAACGCATACGGACCTCCCGCTTCGCACATTTGGCAAGATCGGGGCCGGCTAAAGAGTCATTGCTGACTTCTTCGTCGACGGCGTTTGCAACGTTTATAGCCATGGCTCTTCTTTATGGATTCGATGGCTACTTTTTCGACGGCTACTACGGCAGCACCGTATGGAAGATCGTTCAGCAGATCGGCGAAGTTTTTCGCTTTTGAATGCGGATAACGGGCTGGAGGTCTGCCATTGGCACTTTTCGGACATGCCGAGGCAGTCTCACGATGTCCGCTCACCGGGGCAAAGCCGACATCCCGCCGCAGGCCGCGACTTCCGTTTTTGACCTAACTGAGACATTCGCCCAGCCCAACGACAGTGCGCTCCGCGCCGGTTTCCGCCCTAGTACCCGGAATCAGAGATGAGTGATACGGCGGCCTTTGAATCAAAGGTGGACTTCTCTCTCTTCGGGTATGATCCCAATCATGAATCACGACTCACCTCTAAGAAAAGGGGGTACTAGCGAAGCAATCGTGTTAGCCGCTAAGATGCCATCTCCTTGAGCTTGGGGTTTGGCATGCAGCGCCGGGATTTCATTACGCTACTTGGCGGCGCGGCGACGTTGCCGCTCGCGGCGCACGCGCAGCAGGTTACGACGCCAGTGGTTGGGTTTCTCCATAGCGGATCGAAACTCCGCTCCCCGCATATAATCGGGTTTGGACAAGGACTTAACGAAACCGGCTTTGTGGACGGCCGCAATGTCATCGTTCAATATCGCTTTGCCGAAGGACACTATGATCGGTTGCCGGCGATGGTTGCCGACTTCGTAAACGGAAATGTAGCTGTACTCGCCGCGGTGGGCGGCGTGCAGACAGCACTCGCAGCAAAGCCTGCAAGCGCTACCATTCCGGTGATATTCGCGAACGGCAGTGATCCCGTGCATTTCGGGTTGGTAGAGAGCCTCAATCGGCCGGGCGCCAACATGACGGGGGTGAGCTTCTTTACTGCCACCTTAGAGGCAAAGCGGCTGGGACTGCTTTTCGAACTTGTCCCCACTGCCCGTACCTTCGGAATTCTGATCAATCCGACGAACGACAATGCCGAGCTCCAGTTGAAAGATATCGCGCAAGGTGGGCTCACGCTGAGCCGACCGATCACCATCCAGAAAGCCAGCAACGAGCGCGAGATCGAGGCCGCGTTCGAGACATTCGCGCGGCAACAGGTAAATGCGCTGCTAGTGGGTTCCGATCCATACTTCTTCGGCGAACGAGGAAAAATCGTGGCGCTGGCGGCACGTTACAATCTGCCGGCAATGTACGAGTGGCGCGAATTTGCACAGGCGGGCGGACTCGCGAGCTACGGAACCAATCTTTTGGACAATTATCGCATGGCGGGCGTCTACGTCGGACGTATCCTCAAAGGTGAAAAGCCGGCAAACCTGCCAGTTGTGCAGGCTACCAAATTCGAATTCGTCATCAACTTAAAGACTGCCAAGGCCCTCAGGCTCGATGTGTCGCCGACACTCTCTGCTCGCGCAGACGACGTGATCGAATGAGTGCGCCAGCCGTAAGCTGGTGCGATCCGGCCGGTGAAAGTCCGGCCCAAGTAGGGAGTAGCGTCCGCTTGGTAGCGAGTGTTGCGTGGCCACTGGCGACGGTGGTCGCGAAGCGTACACAGCAATTGTATGGGGTGTGGGATTGAGCCACGAAAGGTCAGATATCGCAGGGGCCGAGGGTTTTTATTCGCTCGAAGGCAACATGTGCGGCGCCGCTATGCGAGGTGCTGACGCCCTGCCGGGGTCGAAGGCCACATCACGTGCAAAAGGATCGCATCGGAAGCTGGGAGGTCTCGGGTCTGACCGTCAGCGTTGCGTGAGAGGGACGGTCCGTATCGGGAAGGTGAGGAGCCGTAGCCGATAATGAACGGACCCGAGAAGTCGGACCCCGCCATAGTAGCGATGAAACTGGCGAACAAAGCGGAAGAGCCTTCTATGGCGCGAGCTATGGGGGAGCCTTACGCGGCGGAGCCGGTGGAGCGAAGGGCGGGGACCAAGGGGAATGCGGGCCAGCAAAGCACGCGCCGGACGCAGAGCCGGGAAAGCGTGTCACAGGCGCTGGAGCGCATACGGAGAGTTGCAAGGGAAAGGAAGAAGGAGAGGTTCACCACGCTCCTCCAACACATCAACGTCGACCTGCTCGAAGAGGCATTCTACGCACTCAAGGAGAACGCCGCTGCGGGTGTGGATCGATTGAGATGGAGGGACTACGAGGCAGACCTCGAGCGCAAACTCGAGGACTTGCACGGACGGGTCCAGCGGGGAGCGTATCGGGCGCTGCCGAGCCGTCGGGTGTACATACCCAAGCCGGACGGCCGACAACGCCCGCTCGCGGTCGCCGCCTTGGAGGACAAGATCGTCCAACGGGCAGCGGTCGCGCTGCTGAATGCGATCTACGAGGAGGACTTCCTCGGAGTGTCGTACGGATTCCGGCCGGGGCGCGGCACGCATAACGCGCTGGATGCTCTCTGCGTCGGGATCCACAGCAAGAAGGTGAGCTACATACTGGACGCCGACATCCGATCGTTCTTCGATGAGATTAACCAGAAATGGTTGGTCCGCTTCCTGGAGCATCGGATCGGCGACCGGCGCATCATCCGTCTGATCCAGAAATGGCTCAAGGCGGGCGTCATGGAAGACGGGGTGGTGAGGGTCAGTGACAGAGGGACGGGGCAAGGCTCGGTGATCTCGCCGCTGCTTGCCAACATCTATCTGCACTACACGCTCGACCTCTGGGCCACGCGCTGGCGACGGCGTGAGGCAACGGGTGACATGATCTTCGTGCGCTACGCCGACGACTTCATTGTCGGGTTGCAGCATGAGAGCGACGCCCGGCGCTTCCTCGACGAGATGCGTGAGCGGTTGCGAGAGTTCGCGCTGTCACTGCATCCCGAGAAGACCCGGCTCATCGAGTTCGGACGCTTTGCGGCGGAGCGCCGTCAGCGGCGTGGGCTCGGCAAGCCGGAAACCTTCAGCTTCTTGGGCTTCACCTTCATCTGCGGCAAGACCCGCGCGGGTAAATTCCAGATCAAACGGAAGACCCGGGCGGACCGCATGCGAGCGAAGCTCAAGATGATCAAAGAGGAGATGTGGCGGCGCATGCACCAGCCGATCCCTGTTCAGGGGAAATGGCTGTGCTACGTCGTCAACGGCTACTTCAACTATCATGCAGTGCCGACCAATGCCCATGCACTGCATGTGTTCCGGCACCATATCACCGACCTCTGGCGGCGCACGCTGCGGCGGCGCAGTCAGACATTGGCACCGCATTTCAGGTTGTTGCGCTTACCGGCTCGACTTGCTGGGGCAAGAGCACGGCCGGACCATCCCATTACCGGTCATTCCCCTAGACAGGCTGTCCCGCCTGGGGGATCATGCAGCGCGAGGCGAACCGGGGCGCCGCCATGGATGTCGGAGGTTGGCTGCGGAGGCTTGGCCTCGAACAGTATGAGGCCTCATTCCGCGAGAATAAGATCGACGACACGATCCTGCCGAGGTTGACGGCCGAGGACTTGAAGGATCTTGGTGTCGGATTTGTCGGACATCGTCGTAAGCTGCTCGACGCCATCGCAGCCTTGCACGCTCAAGTAAGCGCACCGACGCCGCCGTTGTCCGGTGCGCCTCTTGCAATCAACAAAGCCGCCAAGGACACCGCCGAGCGCCGCCAAATCACGGTCATGTTCAGCGACCTTGTCGGTTCGACGGCACTCTCCGCCCGTATGGACCCGGAGGACCTGCGGGAAGTCATTTCGGCCTATCAGAAATGCGTTGCCGAGACAGTGCGCCGCTGCGGTGGGTTCGTGGCGAAATACATGGGCGACGGCGTGCTCATCTATTTCGGGTATCCTCAAGCGCATGAGGACGACGCCGAGCGGGCGGTGCGAGCGGCGCTGCAGTTGATCGCGGCGGTCGCTGCACTCAAATCGCCGGTTTCCCTGCAAACCCGCGTTGGTATCGCCACCGGACTGGTCGTCGTCGGCGACCTGATCGGATCGGGAGAGGCGCAGGAGCACGGCATCATCGGTGAGACCCCGAACCTCGCGGCGCGTCTGCAAGGGGTCGCCGAGCCGAACATGGTGGTCATCGCTGAAGGAACCCGGAGACTCCTTGGCAATCTGTTTGAGTTCGAGGACCTCGGGGCGAAAGACCTCAAGGGTATCGTCGGGCCGGTGCGAGCCTGGGCGGCGTTGCGGGCTAGTTCGGCGGAAGGCCGCTTCGAGGCACTGCACACGGCGGGTCTGACCGCGCTGGTCGGGCGGGAAGAAGAACTCGAATTGCTGCTTCGGCGCTGGTCGAGGGCAAAGAGGGGTGAAGGCCAGGTGGTGCTGCTTTCCGGCGAGGCAGGGATCGGGAAGTCGCGGCTTACTGCGTCGCTCATGGAACGCCTCGTCAGCGAGCCGCACACGCGCTTGCGATATTTCTGCTCGCCGCAGCACACGGACAGCGCGCTCCGCCCATTCATTGGCCAGATGGAGCGCGCCGCCGGTCTGGCCTATGACGACAATCCGCGGGCGAAGCTCGACAAGGTCGACGCGGTTCTTGCACAGACCTCAACCTCCACCCAGGATGCCGCAATCTTCGCCGAGATGTTGTCGCTCCCGAATGACGGCCGCTATCCCGCGCTCGCGTTGACCCCGGAACAGCGCAGGCAAAGAACGTTGGAGGCGCTCACCTCACAACTGGAGGCGCTGACGAGGCAGCAACCTGTGTTGATGATCTTCGAGGATGTGCATTGGATCGACCCCACGAGCCTGGAATTGATCAGTCGGGCGGTGGAGCGCATTGCGACCCTGCGCGGGTTGCTAATCGTGACGTTCCGACTGGAATTCGAGCCGCCGTGGATCGGGCGCCCGCACGTTATGGCCCTGACGGTCAATCGCCTCGCGCGGCGCGAGATTGACGCTATGATCGATCGCGTCATCGGCAACAAGCCGCTGCCGGCGAGCATCCGGCTCGACATCGTCGAGCGAGCAGACGGCATTCCGCTCTTTGTCGAGGAGTTGACCAAGGCCGTCATGGAGGCCGGGGCCGATGATGGAGGCGCTGGCAAGATGGCATCGAGCGCACCGCACCCGGGCCTGAATGTTCCCGCTACGCTTCACGCTTCGCTGATGGCCCGCCTGGACCGTTTAGGCGCGATGGCGAAGGAGATCGCGCAAGTTGGCGCCGCCATCGGTAGAGAGTTCTCGTATGAGTTGTTGACGTTGGTCGCGCAGAGGAGCGAGGAAGAGCTGAGTGCATCTTTAAAGCGGCTTATCAATTCCGGGCTTGTGTTCTGCCGCGGCAGGCCGCCCCAGGCGATGCTGCTATTCAAGCACGCCTTGGTTCGAGACGTGGCCTATGGCACTCTGTTACGCGGCGACCGCCAGCAGAGCCACGCACGCATCGCCCAAGCCCTCGAGGAGCAGCTTCAGCAGACAGCTCCGGAAATACTCGCGCACCATTTCTCTGAAGCAAGGGTGCCCGACAGGGCCATCGCTTATTGGTTGCAAGCGGGCCAAATCGCAAGCCTTCGCTCGGCTAACACAGAGGCGTTGTCGCATCTGAAAAGGGGCTTAGCGCTGCTGGATCAACTTCCTGATGCGCGAGAACGCAATCTGCGCGAATTGTCACTGCGGACGGCGTTGGGCGCGGTTTACGTGGCGACGAAAGGGTACTCTGCAGCAGAAACCGTCGCGACCTTTAAGCGAGCCGCAGAACTATCGCAGGCCACCGAGGATACACGACCTCGGCTCGCCATCCACAACGGACTTCTTGTTGGGTATTACAATCTCGCACAGTTCGATAATGGTCTCGATCTAGCGCAGGTCACATTGCAGCAAGCGGAGAGGGATGGTGACGAAGCCGCTATTTGTGTTGGGCACCGGATGATGGCCGCGGTCTGCAACTCGATGGGCGAATTCGAGCGAGCTGCCCACCACGGGCGGAGAGGTTGGGAGCTCTATCAGCCGGAACGCCACGGCCTCGCGGCGCTGGGTCTCGTCCACGATACGGGGCTCGGCGCCAAAATGCATCTTGCGGTCGCGTTGTGCCAGCTCGGTTTTCAACATCAGGCAAAGAAGATTGCGAGCGAAGTCCTGTCGATGGCCGTGGAACTGCGTCATGCGAACACCCAAGCGTATGCCTGGTTCTTTGCCGGGGTTCTGATGAGCTTTATAAGCTGCGATTATAGCGCTTTAAGCGAATACGCGCAGGGGCTGCGCGCTTACGCACAACAACACGGAATGCCACAATGGGCCGCCTATGGGCGGGCGTTTGGCGCGCTCTCGCTTGTCACTTCAGGCCATGCCTGTGCGGCCGTGGACGAGTTAACGGGTGCGATCAGCGATTGCGAGCGCATCCAGAACTTCGTCTTTCGTCCTGCCCATCTAACCATTCTAGCATTGGCGGAGCTTGCCGCGGGCCGGGCCGAGCAGGGACTCGCGGCTACTGCCAGGGCGCTTGAACTTGCCGAGCGCACACGAGAGCATTGGTCGACGGCGGAGACGTGGCGCGTCCGCGGTCATGCCTTCCTATCGGTCGGCCGGTTGGAGCGATCAGAAGAAAGTTTCCAGCGGGCCCTCGTTGTAGCTCGCTCGCAATCGGCGCGTATTTCTGAGCTACGTGCTACGGTCAGCCTTGCCGGCCTGTGGCGTGATCAAGGCAAACATACCGATGCCCGTGACGTGCTCGCGTCAATCTATGGTTGGTTCACGGAAGGGTTCGACACGCTCGACTTGAAGGAGGCGAAGGCGCTGCTCGATGAGCTGGCCGCCTGACTAAGCCATCCAAAACCGCCCTGATTTTGTTGCGGCGCATGAGTCCGGAAGTGGCACTTTTCGGACATGGCGCAATGTCCGACTTGATTCCGCTTTCGGGGGGTAGAGCGGAAGTCGCACTTTAGGTCCGTAAGGACCGCTTTTGACCCAACAGCGACATTGGCTGTGCACTTCGGCAATCGTTTTAATGCCGGCTTCGGCGCTGCGAGCCGTAGCCGACGTGGCTGGTTAGCGTTAGGCTACGCCTTCGTCTTGATTGTCGTTTCATTGTTGCAGGGCGCCGTTAGACATGACTGAGAATGAGAACATCGCGAAAGAACTCAAGACCCGCCTTTCCGAACTGACGGGTCGCCTTGCAGAGATCGACAGCGAACTGCGCAAACCGCTGTCTGCTGATTCTGAGGAGCGGGCAACTGACCTTGAAAATCAAGATGCGCTCGTAGGCATCAAGAATTCTGAAATTCAGGAAGTTCATCAGATTCAGGGGGCGCTAGGGCGCATCGCCGAAGGTACCTACGGTGTCTGCGTGCAGTGCGGTGCGGATATTGACCCCAAACGCCTAAAGGCGCTGCCGATTGCAACTAGATGTATTTCATGCGCTGCGTGAATTGAGGCTGACGTTGGGACTATTGCAGCGAAATTACTGCCACTCGGCGCCAAACTGCACGGCGCCCCGCGCCAATCAGAACATCCGCGATGCCAATTCGATGATTGCGGACCGAAACCAATAACAGCTGACGACACCGAGATTGGTCCAGCCGATCGCCAAATTCGGATTGACGGAAAGCGTTGCCTGTTTTCCTCGACGCGCTCTTCCAGGACTTCTTGAATGATCGCGAGACGATTATCTGTTTCAAATGATCTCGATTCTCAAAAGGCTCTCGTTTCACAGAAAATGGAAAATGCTCTAGTGGCCGCCGGAGTGTCGGTTCATTTCCTCCAAGAGCTCGCGCATTGCATCGAACTGCGTGCCGAAGCCTTTCCAATCTCCGGACTTCAAACGCTCCACTGCCTGATTGTAGCGGTCAAGCGCCTCCCGTGCCTGATTTGCCGCCGGGCTTGCGAGTGGTATCTCCTCTGTCGCGGTTGAGGCTGCCGGCGTAGCACCGGGTTCCATGAACAGCGCTGACAAGGCCTCGGCGAGCGTTTCCTTCATCACCACATGTTCACCGTAGGCTGCGATCACACGCTTTAGCTCCGGCAGATGTCCATGCTCCGCTCGCAAATAGAGCGGCGATACATAAAGAATCGAGTTTTCGATTGGGATCACAAGCAAGTTCGCACCGCGTATAACTCGCGAACCCATCTGATTCCACAGCGTGAGTTGTTGCGAAATCTCCGTATTCTGATTGATCCGCGCCTCGATCTGAAACGGCCCATAGACGAGCTTATCCTTGGGGAACTCGTAGACGATCAATTTGCCGTAGTCGGGCGCATCGCAACGCGCAGCGAGCCACGCTATCATGTTGTCGCGGCGGCTCGGTACCATGGGAAGCATGAGGAAGAACTCGGCCTGCGGCTCGCCGGGCAGCCGCATGATGATATAGTAAGGGGTCATCATTGAGGTGCCGTCGCCGCCCGGCTGTCGCGGGAACTGCCAGAGATCCTCGCGGTTATAGAAAACGTCGGCCGCCTCCATATGGTAGGTTTGATACAGGCGCGCCTGAATCAAGAACATATCCTCCGGATAGCGAAGGTGCTTCTGCAAGTCTGGAGGCATGGCCGTGAATGGCTTGAACAAGCTCGGAAAGATGCGCTGGTAGGTCGCGGCAATCGGGTCGCCGGGGTCGATCAGATAGAAATCGACGGTCCCGTTATAGGCATCGACGATAACCTTCACCGAATTGCGGATGTAGTTGAGATCGAATTCTTGCGCAGGTTGCGCAGAGGGGAAATAGGAACTCGTCGTGTAGGCGTCCTGCATCCAGAACATCCGCCCATTGCTGATAACCAGATAGGGATCATGATCGAGCCTCAGGAAGGGAGCGATCGTGCGCACCCGTTCCCTGACATTGCGCCGGATCATGATCCGGCTGTCGGTCGTGATGTAGCTTGAAAGAAGCAGGTTTGGATCGTTGAAGTAGTAAGCGAACAGCGTTCTCCACACCATCGTTCCGATCGGAACGCCGCCGGCGCCGTCATAGGCCGCATAGACGTTATCTTTCCCCTTCGGATAATCGAACTCGGGTGTGCTCCCCTTGACGATGACGTAGTCGTCGCTCTCTTCGCCGTAATAGATGCGAGGTTCGCCGATTTTGGGACCTCCGTCTGCAATAGGGGGAATATCCCGCAAATAGAAGAACGGCAGTCCTTCAGTGCTCTTGCGGGTGACCGGGCTCATCACCGCGCCATTGCCGTGAGTAAACAGCACGTGGCGGTTAACCCATGTTTGGGCGTTCGGCGGTAGCAAGGAGGACCGCAGTTCGCGAGCCGCGAGCATTACGCTTTGGTAGGAGCCATCGAGCCAGTAGCGATCAACGTCAAGATCATGGAATTTGTAGTAGGTGCGGATCTCTTGCAGCTGCGCGTAGGTATCCGACAAGGGCAGCCAATCCCACAGCCTGATATTTTCGATTGTCGCTTTGTTGGCCTCTAGCGTCTTGAGGGTAAGCTTCTGTTCGGCAGCAAACGGCTTGGCTGCGATCTGATCGAGATTGTATGCCTGCCTGGTGAGCGCGATGTTGCGTTCGATGTAGGGCTTCTCCAGCTGCAACTCGGTTGGTTTAACGAATAAGTGCCGGAACAGCGCAGGGACTGCGCCGGACAGCACAAAAGAGCCGAGGCCGACGAGTATGAACGCGGCGGCAGGAAGCCGGTAAGTGCGCACCCGGAGATTTGCCCACGCGGCGAACGCCGCGATGATCGAAAGTCCGATCAGTAGCCACAGGCCGGGGAGGCCCAGATGTATGTCGGTGTAGCTTGCGCCCACGACTACGCCGTTGTCGCCGTAGAGCAGCAGATAGCGGTCGAGACCATAGGACCAAGCCTTCACCGCGAAGAGAAGACCGACCAGTGCTGAGCCGTGAGCAATCACTGTCGGCGACATCGATCGGTGGTGAACGTCGTATTCGATGTCGCCGTGCACCCAGTAGATCGTTCCGGCGAAAAGAGCGCTCAGAACGAGTGTGAGCAGCATCCAGTTTTTGATGAGGATATAGGCGGGCAGCGAGAAGAGATAGAAGCCGATGTCCTTGTTGTAGAGCGGATCGGCTACGCCGTAGGGCACTTGATAGAGAAACTGCAGGAAGACGCCCCAGTTGCCGGCTTCTGCCGCAGCGACCAGCAGAGCGAGCAAACCTGCGCCACCCGCGATAACCCAGGGCCACGGGAATCGATCGCGCATGAGCGCGAACAGATCAGGCGGCGGCTTATTGCCCGTCGGGTTCCACGCGGAGGCGGCGACCGCTTGTGTCGGCTGCCTCCGGGCAAAATGAATGGCAAGCAATCCATTCAGCCACAGCATGACGGCGGTTGCCGTCAAAACGGCGAAAAACACCATGGCTTTGGCGCCGATGCTGGTCAAAAAAACCGACAGATAACCGATCGACGAAAACCACAGCCAATCGACCAGGAAGTCGCTCGCGAATTCGAGCAGGATCAGGCAAATCCCGATGACGACGGCCGCAATGATCAACATGACCATGGCGCTTCGCCTTGGTACCTTCCGTCCGGGTCCGGTAATCCCGATCGTCATGGTCTGACGATAGCAGAAATGACGCCGCTTACCGCGTGATTCGTGGTGGGGATTGCACGTCAAAGCGAGCGACGAGGTGAAGGCTGTGTGGGCCGTAGTAGTAGCAATAGTGCCGTCGAATGCCTAATGTCCGATGTTGGCAGATGCTGTTGCAGAAGTCGAAAATCGGGCGGCACCGAAAATCTCGCAAAAGTTGATTTTTAGACCTCTCTACCGCTGCAGTGCTCCGTAGCGCAGCTACGAAGGTCCGTGGTCGAATTTGGCTGAATCGATGTGGTCCCCCAAGTTGCCGCGCACGAAACGCATCAACGATCCTGGAACTTTTCGCTCGTCGGCCCAAAAAAGACGTTTCCAACACTATGGTTCATTCTCGACCGAAATGGGCTGGCCGCGCGATGTCCAGTCTACCCCCGATAGCGTCCGAATTGCGGACATTCTGGATTGGCACCTTCGTGCCAGGCCGCCTCAGTTGGCTGCCTCTTTCATTTCGAATGTCGCCTATTGGCAGTGCGCCCCGAAGGCGCGGATCACTAGTGGAGGAAGATTCCACCCAGAGAGTTGTCGATTGATCTGGTAGCTGACGAGCGGTTCGGCCGGGTAACCGGCAGGGCTGGAGCCTCGTGACAAAGGCCGCTTTAGGCGGTTGAGCAATCCGGCGGGCCGTAACGTGAGTGAAGCTTGAGCAGGCCTCGAAAGTGACAATGCGGATGCCGACCCTCCTGCCATTTGGGGAAGGCTGCATGAGCGGGGAAGCAATCGACACGCGCACCCGCTCGATCCGCCGGGGTAGTGGGCACGGCACGTCGGAAAGGTGGTTCGGGTAATCGGGGGAGACCCGTCAAGGGCGAGGGTAGCGGCCTCAACGTCGCGAAGGCGGCGGCCATGGCGGGAGTCGGACGGGGTCGTATGACCGTTGAAGCCGGGTAATGCTGGCTGAGGAAAGGGCCCTGACTTCTGGTGCGCTTTCGAAGATGGCGAGGTGAAGGTGATTGGCGATGAGCCTGGCAACACCGACAACGATCCGGACCCTTCAGAGAAAGCTATACCGCAAGGCGAAGGCGGAGCCTGCCTTCCGCTTCTACCTGCTCTACGACAAGATTTACCGAGCGGACATCCTGCGTCATGCCTATGCGCTGGCCCGAGCAAATGCGGGCGCGCCGGGTACGGACGGAATGACCTTTGCGGCGGTCGAAGCGTCGGGCCTGGAGAGGTGGCTGGCGGGCCTGCGCGAGGAACTGGTTTCGAAGACGTACCGGCCCGATCCGGTGCGGCGGGTGTCCATACCGAAGCCGGACGGAGGCGAGCGACTGCTCGGCATTCCGACGATCCGGGATCGGGTGGTCCAGAGCGCCGCCAAGCTCGTGCTGGAACCGATCTTCGAGGCGGACTTCGAGGACAATGCCTACGGCTACCGCCCCGTTCGCGGAGCGGTGGACGCGGTCAAGGAAGTGCACCGGCTGATCTGCCGGGGCCATACCGACGTGGTCGACGCCGACTTATCCCGCTACTTCGATTCGATTCCGCACGGCGAGCTTCTGAAATCAATAGCTCGTCGCATCGTGGACCGGCACGTGCTCCGGCTGATCAAGCTGTGGCTGAAAGCGCCGATCGAGGAACGGGATGATGGCAACGGGACCCGGCGCATCGGTGGTGGCAAGAGCAACGCGCGCGGCACGCCACAGGGCGGCGTCGTGAGCCCACTGCTGGCCAACATCTACATGAATCGGTTCCTGAAGTATTGGCGGCTGACCGGGCGCGGGGAAGCGTTCCGTGCACATGTCATCGCGTATGCCGACGACTTCGTCATCCTCAGTCGCGGATGTGCGGCCGAGGCCCTGGCGTGGACGAAGGCGGTGATGACGCGGCTCGGGTTGACACTCAACGAGACCAAGACCTCGTTGAAGAATGCTCGGCAAGAACGCTTCGACTTCCTCGGCTACTCG
Organism: uncultured Alphaproteobacteria bacterium; assembly: GCA_963778925.1. Taxonomy (GTDB): domain Bacteria; phylum Pseudomonadota; class Alphaproteobacteria; order Rhizobiales; family Xanthobacteraceae; genus Bradyrhizobium. The sequence goes on from CAVZWE010000009.1 coordinate 154,916, forward strand.
TTCGGACCTCACCGTTACAAAGCGAACGGTCATTGGTATCTGAGCGCGAGCCCGTCCAAGAAGAGCGTGCAACGGCTCAAGACGAAGGTTGGCAATCTGCTGGTGCCCGGCAACAACGATCCATGGCCCGAAGTACGCGACACGCTGAACAGCTCTCTGCTTGGCTGGTCGAACTACTTCTGCCATGGAACGCGCCGATCGGCATTCCGCGGCATTGACCGATACGTTTATGAGCGCGTACGCGACTTCCTCGCCAGACGGCACAAGGTGGCAGGACGTGGCACACACCGGTTCTCTCTCGACGTTGTCTATGGACAACACGGTCTGCTGCGTCTCGAACGCCTACCCCTAACGGCCCCGCTGTGTGCCTCACGGTGAAACCAGTCGGAGAGCCGGATGCCTCAATCGGGCACGTCCGGTTCGATGAGCGGGGATGGGAAACGGAGCGTTGCCGAATGGCCCAAGCTACCGCGCCCATCCTCGACTCTACCTTTTCGGACATGCCGAGACGGTCTGACGATGTCCGCTCACCGGGGCAAAGCAGACATCCTGCCGCAAGGCCGCGACTTCCGTTTTTGACCAAAAACCGGACATCGCGGCAATCCAGTTGTTCGAGCGTGTTGTGTGAGAGCGTTCGATACCTTTCGAGGGTTGGACGCGCGGCGAGAATTCGGGATATCCTTGGTGTTGCATGGCGTTTTCGGGGCCACCCGGGCCATCCGCCCGGTGGCAAAAGCCGCAGGCGAAGACGTCAGGCTTTCTGCCGCGCGCGACGATCTCGGGCATTTGCGGATGATCACCCGGATGCCAGTCCGGTGCGAAGAAACGATCGCGGGTTTGCGGAACGGTATAGGATGCCGAACTTTCTGGCACCTTTCTCGGCTTACCGTCATCGGGCGGCGGCTTGAAGTCCGGCGGATTGACCGGATAGGCCCACGCTGGCGGGCGGTCTTCGCAGCGAACCGGTCCTCCGGCAATCAATAGCGCGCCCAAAACTCCCAGCAGAAAACATTTTTACATCACTATCCCCCAACCTGTCGCCGATTGAATGACACTTCTGAAGTGTTGTCGACCCCAATCGGACCAGTCAGCCACGCACGCAGCTTCATCGGCTCGCAGAATAGCGGCATCGGCGCGCCACCAACCTTGCTAACGTTGGTGACTCGGTGATCGAAGAGGCCTAATCTTGCTGCAGCGCACGAGTCCGGAAGTGGCACTGAACGGACATCCCAGCCGGACCGCTGGATGTCTGCTTTCAGGGGTATAGCGGAAGTCGGCGTCGACCAGCTCGACTTCCGAGTTTGACCCGGAACTGACGTTGAGCTTCTGCGTCCACGCTTTGATCTGCCTCAAGACCGTTGTTTCGGCAACGGTGTTAGCTTTTGTTTCAATCAAGGTCAGAGGATCGCGCCGTGATCCTGCGTCGCCTAATAGCATGGTTTGGGTTTGGCAGGCTGGAACCGCCCGCGGCTGTCCCTAATGCGGATGCTGCGTTCGACCTTGACGAATTCGGGCGGCTGCTGAGCAGCGGCAAGCCTGAGGACCTCAAGAAGATCGCGCGGGCGATGACCCGGCCGGATCGGATAGCCTCAGTAGGGCGCGACTAACTCCGCCGCCATTTTGAGTGACGACGTCCGTTGTTAGGGGAAGACCGGAAGTGGCGTTTCGGGCCCGTCAGGACCGTTTTTGACCCGATGCGGACAGAGAGTTGGGTCCGCCGCCGTTGATCTAGATCAACTAGAAACCTTGCACTCGCCATTAAGGCGATTACTTTTTGGGGTCACGGGATGCAGGTTTTGTGATCACATTAAATCGCGATTGGTCTGGTCGGTCACTCGTTACTGTGGAGGTCATCACAATGAGATGCAGGTTGATTATCCTTACGTTCGCGATCTTAATTGTCCCAGCGTTCGCTAGTGAAGCGCTTGCCACGACGGTCGATATTCGCAGCATCACCTGTAGCGAATATCTCGCCATGCCGGCTGCACCGTCGAGCAAGTTCTCGGCTTGGATGACCGGCTGGTTTAGTTATCAAAGTCGGAGGACGTTTGTAGATTTTGACCTGCATCGGACAAATGTCGCAAACGTAAGAGGGTGGTGCCAATCCAACCCGAGTGCCAGTGTGATGGTAGGCCTGGAAAACTCGATAGGCGTAACCGCGGTGCCTAACGCTACGCTGGATTTTAACAAGATCACTTGCGGAACTTGGTTGGGGTACGGTCCAGAGGATCAAGATTTTGTAAGATATTTTATGAGCGGCTACTACAACGCGGCGGCAAGCAACAGTGTATTGGATTACGACCGCCTGCAGAGGAATTCCAGTGCGGTCGTCGCGTATTGCAAGAAGAATAAATCCCGCACTCTACCAACGGCCATTCAGAATAGAGCTAGCTAGGCTGGACCAGTTTCCAGCCGCTTACGAGCGACGGAGAGCGCCCTACGAGTGCATACGAACTGGCCATTAGCATGGCTTCTGCTAATGGCACGAAACGGACCTCCCGCGATGTCCGCAGTTTGGTCGCTAAGATGCCGTCACCTGAGCTTGGGGTCGGTCATGCAGCGGCGCGAGTTCATCACGTTTCTCAGTGGCGCGGCAGTTGCGTGGCCGCTTGGGGCGCGTGCGCAGCAACAAAAAATGCCCGTGGTCGGATTCCTCAATGGCGGATCACCAGAAGGATACGCGCTGTACGTGGCTGGATTCCTCCATGGACTTGGTGAAACTGGATACGTCGAGGGTAAGAACGTCACGGTGGATTACCAGTGGGCTAGGGGTCACTATGATCGCCTCCAGCTAATGGCTTCCGATCTTGTGCGTCGCAATGTGGCCGTGATCGCCGCGAATACCCCGACGGCACCGATAGCCAAAGCGGCAACCAAGGAGATTCCGATTGTCTTTGTCAGCACCGGCGATCCAGTCATTGCCGGCCTCGTCGCAAGCCTCAATCGACCCGGGGGCAACGTAACGGGTGTGGGCCTTCTCGGGCCGGAATTGGAGACAAAGCGTCTGGAGTTTCTGAACCAACTTGTTCCGGGAACCACGGCGATTGCAGTGCTGGTCAATCCGATGAATCCGGCTGCCGATCTCCAACTCCGCAAGTTGCAAGAAGCGGCAGGTGTGATCAAACGACAAATAGACATTGTGCGCGCCAGTACTGGACCTGATATTGAAACGGCCTTCGAGATCGTCGCTCAAAAAGGGGCTGACGGGCTTCTTGTTGTCCAAGACCCGTTCTACAACAGCCGACGCGATCAGATCGTGGAGTTGGCTGCCCGCCATAAACGGCCCGTAGTCTATCCATTACGCGAATTCGCTGATATCGGCGGACTTGTTAGTTACGGACACGACCTTGTAGACGGGTATCGCCAGATGGGTGCTTACGTCGGGCGAGTTCTCAAGGGTGAGAAGCCTGCCGATCTTCCGGTCGTGCAGCCCTCAAAGTTCGAGTGCGTCATCAACTTAAAGACAGCAAAGACGCTCGGCCTGACTATTCCTCCATCGCTGCTTACTATCGCCGACGAGGTGATCGAATAGAGATGGTATTTGCTGCGGTGCCCGAGTCCGTTTGTGGCACCTAACGGACGTCACCAAGCACGCTGACGAGGTCCGCTCGTGGGGGCAAAGCGGACATCACGGCCTGTTTTAAGACCAGCGAAGGAAGCCGCCTTGCTACGCAATCTGCTCCATAATTTCCGACTTGCCTGGAAGTTTCCGCGTTGGCGCTGGGCTATCCTGACTGCGGTGCTGTCCGACGCGTTGGGCTTCACTGTTGTGCTATTTCCGCCAATGGAGTGGCTGTTGGATGGCGCTACCGCGATTGTGCTCTTCGGCGTGCTCGGTTTCCGTTGGCCACTCTTGGCGGCACTGGTGACGGAAGCCGTGCCGGGACTGCAGTTGTTTCCGGCTTGGACCCTGGTCGTGCTGGCATTGGCGGCGACGGAAGCTGAGGGTTCGGAGCGGGGGTACTAAGGGACGCCAAGGCGGCGTCTGGCACGTGGGCTGCTGCTGCGTGCCGACGAGGTGATCGAATAGTCTCGCGACTTCCGTTGTTGGCATTTTCGGACATGGCGCGATGTCTGACTTGAGTCCGCTATTAGGGGTAAAGCGGAAGTCCGACTTACTGGCCGTCAAGTCAGCTTTTGACCCTGGCTGTGTAAAAACTCGAAAAATCGAAACGTGGCGAGAATTACATTCTTCAGTTTGTTCTCTGAGTTGAGTACGCCTGCGAGCTTGAGGGCTAAAACAGTCTTGGACGAATAACTTCTTCTATCGCCCTCAGGCGTCTTGGCGTTTTCACACAGCCAAGACCCGAACCGGACATGCGGCCGCTTGGACCTAGCCGAAAAAACGCTTACGCTCGGGTTGAGAGCATCTGGGCGGAATTGCAATGAAGCGGCGCGAGTTTATCACGCTTATTGGCGGTGCTGCGGCGTGGCCGCTGGTGGTGCGTGCGCAGCAACCGGCGATGCCGGTGATAGGTCTTCTCAGCAGCCTGTCATTGAGCGATGCCCCGGCCATCATGGCAGAGTTCCGCCTAGGTCTTGCCGATACCGGCTATTTCGAGGGCCGAAACGTTACCATCGAATACCGCTGGGCGGCGGGCGAGTACGGCCAGCTGGGAACATTGGCGACCGATCTAGTGCACCGTGAAGTCACGATGATCGCCGCCATCAGCGGTACTCCGACGGCACTCGCGGCTAAGGCGGCGACGAACACGATTCCGGTCGTGTTCGCGATCGGCAGCGACCCGGTAGCGGCGGGGCTGGTCAGCAGCCTCAACCGGCCTGGCGGCAACGTGACCGGCGTGACCTTCTTCAACGGCGTGATGGGAGCAAAGCGACTGGAGCTACTGCTTGAACTGGCCCCCAAGGATAAGGCAATCGCCGTGCTGGTGAACCCCAGCAATCCGCCCGTTGTCGTCGAGGCGTCGAACGCCCTGAACGCCGCGCAGTCGATGGGGCGTCAAGCCCGTATCTTTGGCGCAAGCACCGCCGCTCAGATCGACGAGGCTTTTACGATCATTGTGGAACAGCGGTTCGGCTCGCTTTACGTGTCGTCTGATCCACTTTTTCTCGTCGAGCGCGACAAGCTCGTCGCATTAGCCGCACGGCATGCTCTGCCCGCGATCTACGCGGATCGTGAAATTGCCGACGCCGGCGGCCTGATCAACTACGGCGCCAGCCGAACCGATGCATATCGGCAGGCAGGCAAGTATGCCGGGCGCATTCTCAAGGGCGACAAGGTCGGCGAGTTGCCGGTCGTGCTCCCGACCAAATTCGATCTGGTCATCAACCTAAAGACCGCGAAGGCGCTTGGCCTCACGGTGCCGAACTCGCTTCTTGTCCAGGCCACTGAGGTGATTGATTGAGTGAGACCGGGACTTCCGGGTTTGGCACTTTTCGGACATGGCCCGATGTCGGAGTTGAGTCCGCTTTCGGGTATAAAGCGGAAGTTGGACTTTGGGGCTGTCAGGGCAGCTTTTGACCCTGGCTGTGTAAAAACTCAAATAATCGAAACGTGACGAGAACTATATTTTTCAGTTCGATTTCCAAGTTGAATTCGCTTGCACGTAGGGCGACTAAAGCGGTCTTGGACGAATAACTTCTTCTATCGCGATTGAGCGTCTTCGCGTTTTTACACAGCCAAGACCCGTTTCGGACATCGTCGCCGCCAGTTATGCCCGTGCCGCCAACTGCTCAGCCGCCGCAATATTCCAAGGTGCAGAGCTAAATCGCTCAATCAAAAAGTCGAGAAAAACGCGAACCTTCGGCAGGCGATGACGTCCTGCTAGGTAAAGGGCCGACAGTGCCACCGGCTCGGCGTAGTGGACATCCACCAGCAACGGCACAAGCAAGCCCCGACGGATTGGCTCGGCCACGACGATATCGGCAAGCCGAACGATGCCCGCACCTTCGAGCGCCAGCCTTAGTGCGGCTTCAGAGTTATCCGTCATCACTCGTGGCGTGATCTCGATATCTTCCAGCTTGCCTCGCGCGCGGAACACCCACCGGTTGGGAGTCTGAAACGCCATGAGAATGCAATTGTGCTCGGTCAGATCGGTAGGTCTGCTTGGAACGCCGCATCGCGCGAGATAGGATGGCGATGCGCAAATCGTTCGCGTGAAGTCGGCGAGCTTGCGCGCCGTTAATGTCGTGTCGACGATGGGGCCAGCGCGGATCGTCATATCAGCATGCTCCGACACCAGGTCCACGATGCGGTCGGCCAACGAAAGCTCTACTTCAATTTCGGGATAGCGGGTCAGGAAATCAGGCAAGGCCGGTGCGAGCTGATGGACCCCAAAGCCAATGCTGGTATTGACGTGCAGGTGTCCACGCGGTGCACCACGCAACTTCGCCACTTGCGCTTCGGCCTCTTCGATGTCGGCAAGTATCTGACGCGCGCGTGCGAAATAAACATCACCTTCGGATGTCAGAGCCAGTCGCCGCGTTGTGCGGTGAAGCAGCCGCACTCCGAGCCGTTGCTCAAGTCGCATGACAAGCTTCGAGACGGCAGAGGGGCTCAGCCTAAGGACGGTCGCGGCACCCGAAAAGCTCTGACTCTCAACCACTTGGACAAATGTGCGCATGTCGCTGGAAGCGTCCATATTGTTTCCATGCATTCAGCAATCTTGGTCCGTATATGCAGATTATAACGGTTTTGAGATCGAATACAGTGTCATCGCTACCTCGAAGCGGAGGGCGTGATAATTCAATCTCCAAACGTTCGACGACACCCGGATGGTTCAATCGATTTCGATTTCTATCGAAGAAGGGCAGCGCGTCAGCGGCGCGTCATGATGCGCCTTACCTTTAGGCGCTGGTTGTTTGCCATACCGCGGCTCGTCGTTGCCTGTCTCTCGACAATCCAATACGGAGCGATCAATCATTCTCCTAAGAGGTTCGGTTCGCGAGATGGTCTTAAGGTGACCGGATCGACGCGAGGAGCAGGATCATGAAAGTCGATGGTGGCTGTCATTGCGGAAACATCCGATACGAAGCTGAGGTTAATCCTGCCACGGTAGTGATTTGTCACTGCACCGATTGCCAGACGCTGTCGGGCTCTGCCTTCCGCACTGTGGTGCCGACGAAGGAAGGAAGCTTTAGATTGTTGTCAGGCGTGCCGACGGTCTACGTCAAGACCGGCGAAAGTGGTAACAGGCGGGAGCAGACGTTCTGCCCCAACTGCGGTACCCCAATCTATTCGGGCCCCGTCGGCGACGGCGCGAAAGTGGTGAGTTTGCGCGTCGGCACTCTGCGCCAGCGCGATCAGATGGTCGCGACCGATCAGTACTGGTTTCGCTCGGCCCAGGCGTGGCTGAGCGCATTGCCCACGATAAAAAGAAGAGAAACACAGCCTGTCTTCGATCCGAGAGGGGGCTTCGGTCGTTAGTCTGACGCTGCACGCGGCACTTCCGGAATTGGCACGAAACGGACATGCCAGCCTGACTGCGCGATGTCCGCTATCGGGGGCAAAGCGGAAAACATCTGCTCGCATTGAGCTTTTCCGGTTTTGACTAAGCGGACATTCCGGGATATTGCTGCTCAAGAAGACACTGATCGCCACTGGCTCGGCGAGCGACCGACAAATCTTTTGAATGCTCGGCTGAATGCAGCCTCGGATTCGTAGCCGATTTCATGAGCGATGGCGGCAATTTTGACACCGGGATCTGCTAGACGCTTGGCTGCAATCTGCATCCGCCATTGGGTTAGATACTGAATGGGCGGACAGCCCACCAAATTAGAAAATCGATCGGCCAGCGTTGAGCGCGAGGCGGCGGCTTGCGCTGCAAGCTCCTCCAGAGTCCAGGCATGTGCAGGGCGCGCGTGCAATAGCGTCAGCGCGCGACCGACCAGAGGATCACGCAATCCCGCGAGCCAGCCGGTGCTGGTTGTTCGCAAGCTGATCCATATGTAACCGGATCACCTCGACGAACATCAGTTCCGACAGCCGGTTGAGCACGCTTTGGCTCCCGGCGCGTTTGTTGCCCGTCTCGGCGGTGGCGAAACGGATGAATTGGTCGAGCAGGCTTTGAGGCGCTTGTGAGGCGTCACGCCGCAGCCGCATGAAGCGCGGCAGTGAGTTGAGCAGCGGATTGAAAGGGCGCGCGTCGCAACTGAAGAACCCGCAAATCACATGGGTGTCGCTCGTACCCTCGCCACCGGTTCGGAGTGCGAAAGGCAACGCGTTGCTATCCTCGGGCCAGCGGTGCATGTCCAAGTTCGGTTCAGCGCGCATGCCCGGTGCGCTTGATATCACATGCGGGTCGCCATGCGGGATGACAGCTATGTCTCCTTCCTCCAGTTTGACCGGCTCGAATCCGGCATCGCCGATGAGCGATATCCAGCACGAACCGCGGGTGACGACATGATACTCGATCGCATGCTGGGCGCCGGGCGTTACCTCGTTAGCAATCTGCGCGCCAGGCGGCGCTTCCGCAACCCATGGCGATTTGGCGGTGACGTCGAAAAAGACCGACCCGGATAAACGCACGGCGGAGAGGACATCGGACAATGCGTCCGTGCTCATCGGCATGACCTCCGACAAAAGATTACCGTGTCCGCGACTAGGCCTTGGGCGCTAGAGCAGCACTACCGGGCGATCGGACAAGGATGATAGCAAGTCTGGATGCGCGAGCAAGAAGTCCGGTAGCGCAATCATTCAGCGGTGGCGGCGAATGACTTAAGTACCACGCGAAGGTCGCACGCACCGTGCGACTAGATCGCCCTTTGGCGATGTGTTGCAACTCGGAAAGTTTAGGAGACCCATCATGACTACCGTGATTGAATGTCATCCGCCTGTGGCAGCAAAGCCAGCTGCGGACTTAAAGGCACCCAAGCGCACGACCGTGAACGGCGTTGATACCGGAAAGTTGTCCGCCACCATCGAAGCCATCAAAGCCGATGCTTCTCTCGCCAACTTCCAGTTCAGGCTTTCCAACCAGTGGGTGGGCGGCGGGGAAAACCACTCGCGCATCGACAATTTCTACGGCGTCGGCCAGGAAATGCGGCACAAGCAACCGTTTTTCCTCGTCAGCGACGAGCCGGAAGTGCTGCTGTCCGAGGACCGGGGGCCGAACGCGGGCGAATACGTGCTGCACGCGCTCGCCAGCTGCCTGACCGGCGCGCTGGTCTATCACGCGGCGGCGCGCGGCATTACGGTGAAGGGCATCGCCACGCGACTCGAAGGCGACATCGACCTGCAGGGCTTTCTCGGGCTTTCCAAGGATGTCCGCCGCGGTTTTAAGAACATCCGCGTCACGTTCGACATCGATGCCGATTGCGACGACTCTGGAAAGCGGGAGCTGATCGAAATGGCGCAGGCCTATTCGCCGGTGTTCGACATGTTGTCGAACGGCTTGCCGGTGAGTTGCAGGCTCGATGACGGTGAAAAAAAGCTGAGACGGTGTGAATTTACGCCGGGGTTCGCGATGCGAATTCCGGCGCTTTTCTTCCTCGTGCAATCTTCGGCTTTTGGCCCGTCTCAGCGCGCCTTGCCTTAATTGGCGCTCGCGGGTTCGGAAAGTTGCCGTCAAAGCATCTGCCACAATCATATGCCAACCGGCCCGACTTTCGGCGTTTCGATCAAGAAATCCGGTACCTCCATCATGGCCGGGGGATCGGCTGCCAACTATGTGAGCCATCATGGGCTCAAGCTGCGGGCTCGAATCGGACGTCGGCGGAAGCCACGATTGAGCAACTGACGAAAAGGCCTCGACCATGACAACGACCCTAAACGCGAAGACTGCGCCAAGGACTCCCGCGGTTCCCGGTGCAATACCCGCAGCCGTCTTGGTCGAAGCAAACAATTTGCAGCGACGCGAACGAGCGCTCGACATGATGCTGACCCAACGTGGCGATGCCATTGCCGAGGTTGAGCAGATGCTTGCCGACGACCCCGAAAGCGTGTTCGGCCATTGCCTGCGTGCCGCGCTCATTGTGCGGGCTGACAGCGCCGCGGCGCGATCGACGCTCGCCGCGAGCATCGCTGCGATCGAGGCCGCATGTCCGGATAACGATGCTGCCGCGCGTCGCCACGCTGTCGCCGCGCGTGCTTGGCTCGATGGCGATCCCGCTGGCGCGGCCGCTCTTTATGGCGCTATCCTTGTTGCCTGGCCGCATGACGTTCTGGCGCTTGCGGCTGCGCACGCGCTCGACTTCCACCTCGGCCGTCGACGCATGATGCTTGACCGGATCGCGAAAGTGGTACCGCAGTGGACGGCCGAAGTGTCTGGCTACGCCAGCGTGCTTGCGATGTATGCCTTCGCCCTCGAGGAAAATGGGCAGTATCGCCGCGCCGAAAAGATGGCGCGGCGCGCGCTGGCTCTCGATCCCGGGCATCCTGGCGCCATCCATGTCGTTGCCCATGTGATGGAAATGCAAGGACGCTTTCATGAGGGTCTCTTATTCCTCGTCGCCAATGAATCGGCGTGGAGCGAAGGCACGGGACTTTCTGTTCATCTCGCCTGGCACTGTGCACTGTTTCATCTGGAGGCGAACGATCTCAAGTCCGCACTCGCCATCTACGATGCGCGGATCGCGACCACGGACAGCGCAGAATTATCCTCTCTCGCCGATAGTTCGGCATTGCTCTGGAGGCTTCAACTGCAAAACACGGAGGTCAGCGGACGCTGGCGGCAGCTCGCCGATCTATGGGCCAGCCGCAGTTTGGCAGAGGCCCGGCCGTTTTATGCGGTACACGCGATGATGGCGTTCGCCGCGGCGGGCCGCACCGCAGCCGCGCTACGACTGATTGAAACGCTGCCCCACACCGCAGTCCACGAAGCGTCGTCGCTGATTCCGGAGCAGGCACTTGCACCGCCGTTTTGCGAAGCGCTGTTTGCCTTCGTACATGGCGATTATGCCGAATGCGTGCAACGGCTCAAGCAGGTACGACGCATCGCGTATCGCTGTGGCGGCAGCCTTGTACAATGTGACGTGATCCACCTAACTTTGACTGAAGCGGCGTTGCGGGCGCGGCAGGGGCGCTTGGCCCGCGTCCTTGTCGCGGAGCGTCTAGCACGCAACCCGGCGAGCTGGCTGAATCGATTCTTGCGACAGCGTCTAGGGACGCGGCCGAAGTCCCGGGAAAGGCGAGTCAGCACCGCCAAAGCGCTTCTAGCCTAATGGCAACTGTAACCTTCTGCTTCTGGCACGATCCGGACGTGGCCCGATGTCCGACTTGAGTCCGCTTTCGGGGGTAGAGCGGAAAACATCTGCTCGCAGCGAGTATTTCGCCTTTTGACCCAAATGCGACATTTTGCCGTCCACGGTTTGATGAGCTGTGACACTGCATCCCCTGCTCAGGATCCGAAGAAACACTTCTCGACTAACTGTGTGGTGCAGCGCGGTAGAGCCGGATGCGCCTTCAGCTTGAATGGCCGTCAGGTCGTGGCCTCCATCGTTCCTGTTACTGAGCAGTATTGATGATATTGTAACGATAATCGAACCCAGCCGGCCCGGCTGACTCACGAGAGGATCTCAACGAGCCAGATTATTTCCACGCAAACAGGGAGACGGTACGATGACGATGAGGCCCGACCCGACATTTCATGCATCGCCGAAGCTTGCAATGGAAGCTCCGCCAGAGAGTTTCGCCTACACCTTGCTGCTTAGCCCGGATTTCTCAAAACCTGACGCGCTCGCTGTTATCGACGTAAAGCCTGGCTCTCCGACTTTCAGTCGGGTGGTTCACACAGTGGTGATGCCCAACAAGGGCGACGAGTTTCACCATTTCGGCTGGAACGCTTGCTCGTCGGCTTTGTCGCCGCTCACGGGGCACGCTTTCCTCGAGCGGCGCTACCTAATAATCCCCGGGATCCGTTCTTCTCGAATTTATATCGTGGATACAAAACCTGATCCCACCAAGGCGAAAATTCACAAAATTATCGAACCTGAGGAGATCTTTAAAAAGACCGGCTACTCGCGGCCCCATACAGTTCACTGCGGGCCAGAAGGCATTTACGTCAGCACTCTCGGTGGCGGCGGCAAGGATGGCACCGATGGACCACCCGGCGTCTTCATCATGGACTGCGAGACATTCGATGTCCTCGGACGCTGGGAGATCGATCGTGGTCCCCAGACCCTGCACTATGACTTCTGGTGGAACCTGCCCCGCGACTACATGGTGTCGAGCGAGTGGGCGTTGCCACCGCAGTTCGAGAACGGGATCGTGCCGGAGGATCTGCTCGCAAACAAGTATGGCCATCGGATCCACTTCTGGGATCTCCGTGCTCGACGAAATGTCCAGACGATCGATCTCGGCGCCAACCATCAAATGGCGCTGGAAGTGCGGCCGGCTCACGATCCTGTTCGCGAGTACGGCTTCCTGGGCGTCGTGGTCGACACCACAAACCTCGAAGGCTCGATCTGGACCTGGTGGCGCGAGGGTGGCAAGTTTCACATCGAGAAGACGGCGACGATCCCAGCAGAACCCGCGTCGAAGGATCAGCTGCCGCCGCTTCTGCAAGGCTTTGGCGCAGTGCCGCCGCTGGTAACTGACATTGACCTGTCGATGGACGACAAGTTTCTGTACGTCGCTTGCTGGGGAACCGGCGAGATGCGTCAGTACGACGTCACCGACCCCAAAAAGCCGAAGCTTGCGGGCTCGGTCCACGTCGGCGGCATTGTCCGCCGCACGCCGCACCCAAACGGGAAGCCATATGCGGGCGGTCCGCAGATGGTAGAGATTAGTCGCGATGGCAAGCGGGTGTACTGGACCAATTCGCTCTACTCGACATGGGATAACCAATTTTATCCTAAGGGAATACCCGGCGCCGAGGTGATGGCCAATGCAAACCCGAGAGGTGGCCTCGAGTTGGCAAAGGACTACTGGGTGAGCTTCCCCGACGGATACCGGGCGCATCAAATTCGGCTCGATGGCGGGGACTGCTCGACGGATTCGTTCTGCTATCCATCGGTTTGAATTTGAGCGGAGCGGATTGGACACCTGCCTGGCTCTGGCTGGCTGTCATTGCGAGCGGCCTCTACCACGGAGTTAATCCGGGAATGGGGTGGCCGCTTGCCGTTTCGGCAGGATTGATGGAAAGGAGTTCGCGTGCCTTGGTGGCCGCGCTTTGGCCGCTAGCAGCCGGGCATCTGCTGGCGATGCTCCTGGTGATCCTTCCCTTTGCACTGTTGGTCGCCCTCGTCGAATGGCAACGGCAGATACAGATCGGCGCCAGCCTGCTTGTCATCGGGTTCGGTGTCTTCCGGCTTGTCGAAAGACGCCATCCAAGGTCATTGGCGCGGATACCGCCGACGCAACTGGGGCTTTGGTCCTTCGCCGTGGCAATCGCTCATGGCGCGGGACTTATGCTCGTGCCGATCTATCTCGGGCTCTGCCGGGCCTCCGACCTCGACAAAGGCCATGAGGCAGCCGGGACCCTCATGAATGCCAATCTCGGTATGGCCGTGCTGGTCTCCGTCGTCCACGCCACCGCGATGATCGCCGCCGGCGGATGTTCAGCCTGGCTCGTTTACCGCTATCTTGGTCTCAAATTCGTATCGCGGAGCTGGTTCAATCTAGATACGTCTTGGGCCGTCAGCCTCATTCTGGTGGGGGCTATCGCATTGGTGTTCGGCCTCACGAACTAGCGCAGAAGCCGACGGCTTCAGCAGGACGGCGAACATGAGAGCGAGTGCATGTCTGCCCATGGCACCTTTCGGACATGCCAAGGCAGCCCCACGATGTCTGCTCTTGAAGGCGGAGCGGACATGCTGTTCAAGCGGGGCCACTTCCGTTTTTGACGCAAACCGGGCATCGCGGGCATCTTGAGGCCGACTCGAATCGAGGGCGTTCGAATTTCGGCCTCGCGTCACGGTCGGCGCCATCGAAAGAGGCCGCCAACCGAGGCGGCCTATGTTCAATTCACTTTGGTCGATGCCAACCCTACGTGAAGTTCATCAGTCCAGCCGGGCTACGCTACCTGCAGTGTAACAGATACGTGCAAGACTTTTTGTCTGAGAGCCTTCCGACCACATGACGTGTTCGACCTCCGGTGTTGTAATGGTCATTGTGCCGTATTTCTGGTCGTTCGAAAAATGAAACACGCGGTGATAAGTATCAATCGTGAATTGCAGGCCAGCAGCTGGCCCGTAGTTGACCGCACCCTTGTACGTTCCTGGTGTTACGGCAAGGGTAAAGGAGTTATTCGCGACGGCCGTGTGAGTGAAGGAGAACGAGAAGGTGCCCGCACCCACTGCGGCTTTGGCGGGCGGGGGCGGAGGCATGCCCACGAATGTTCCAGATGCAGTGCCCGTTTCGTCGCCATTGAAAGTGAAGCGAGTCTGGAAACCGTTTGACGACACAGAGCTATCGTTGCCATTCGCAATCGCCGGATTTCCCTTGCTATCGTCTGCAAATCCAGACGGGGCCGCTAGACACGCCTGAGTGCCAGCGACGGCATAGGTGCCTTTCAGTTTGTCGTCTGCAAAAGCCACTCCTGTCGAAATCGAAATGTTGGCGAAGAGCAGTACCATTGCGATTTTGTAATCGTGTCTCATGGCATTCCCTCCTGTTGTGTGATTTCAGTTCAAGACGATGGCCCCCTCAATTCGAGCAAACGTTGCCTTAAGGCGTGTCCCGCGTCGGGTGGAACAGCGAAGATAACATAGCACCATTCGTTGATTAGAAGATGTACCGGCACAGCACTATCACGCTACCTGTTGGGCTCGCGCGCGCGGTTGTCCGCAATGGGTAGCGGCATTTGCCTGACATCGACATGCTTTCCAATCCGCCATTCGGGGGCACTGATTGGAACATTGAGTCGGACGGTGAGACAGCGGTGCCCGAATGAGGCTCGCGCGCCCTGTGCTGAGGAGGAGATCGAATGATCGCTTCTGGCACTTTTCGGACATGGCGAGACAGCCTGACGATGTCCGCTCACGGGGGGCAAAGCAGACATCCCGCTGCAAGGCCGCGACTTCCGTTTTTGGCACTTTTCAGACATGAGTGGCTCGCCTGACGATGTCCGTTCACGGGGGGTAGAGCGGACATGTAATCGACGCGTGCAATGCCCAGCGGTCTTGAAAAATTAGACAGAATTGCTGTCCCATACCAAATTCAATTTTGCTAAACAAAATGTTTCCGAGTGGAATGTTTCAACCGAAGCGGAGTTGACACGTGCAGCTGGAGGTTTCGCCCGTATAGGAAAGCAAGGAGGCACGAATGATCAAATCAGTAGTCAGGTTAGCCACGGTGGCAACGTTTCTGATGGCGCTAAATGCTCCAACCTCGTTTACTCCAGCTTTTGGGGCTGGAGGCGGTGGAGGAGGAGGTGGTGGTGGAGACTCGACTTCTGACCCGAGGAACCCAGGCCCCTCTTACCCGCCTTCGTCTCGTCCGCAGCCGTCGGGCACCAAAGCCACCCATAAGGTCAAGAAGACCACTAAGCAATCTGCCTTCGAAGACCCCGCTTTTGCCAAGGGCTACCGCGAAGCCTATGCGACAATTTATGACCGCAACGATTATGCGGCTGCCATCGAGGAGCTGAAGGCGCTCGGCCATGACGATCATCCGAATGTGGCCAATCTGATTGGATATTCCTATCGCAAGCTCGGCGACTACAAGCTCTCGCAAGTCTGGTACGAGCGCGCGCTGAAGGCAGATCCGAACCATGTCCTGACCTGGCAGTATTACGGTCTATGGCAGATCGAACAGGGTAATCGCGATCAGGCGCAGTACCATCTAAGCCGGATCGCTGCGATTTGTGGCACCGATTGTGCCGAGTATCGGTCACTGGCGGCTGCGCTCGAAAAACTACCCGGCACCGGCCTCGTTTATTGAGTGTATGGAGCTCTGAGAGGCAATTCAGCGGGCCGATCAGTCGCGCCGCACACTTGGGTCGCCGAGAAAATCAAATGGCTCAAGATTGACGACGGGCTTGCATCCCGAGGCGATCCCTTGAATGGATTGAGAGGTCGCCTCAATTGGAGGTCTGGTTTCAAACAGGGCGCGATGTCGGTTCATGGCACGAAACGGACCTCAGGCCATGTCCGCTTTCTCGTCGCTTACGGGGGCAAAGCAGACATGGCCGTTAAGCAGTCCGACTTCCGAAATTGACCCAACAGCGACATTGGCTGTGCACTTCGGCAATCCGGCACTGCGAGCCGTAGCCGACGTGGCTGGTTAGCGTTAGGCTACGCCTTCGTCTTGATTGTCGCTTCATTGTTGCAGGGCGCCGTTAGACATGACTAAGAATGAGGACATCGCGAAAGAACTCAAGACCCGCCTTTCCGAACTGACGGGTCGCCTTGCAGAGATCGACAGCGAACTGCGCAAACCGCTGTCTGCTGATTCCGAGGAGCGGGCAACTGACCTTGAAAATCAAGATGCGCTCGTAGGCATCAAGAATTCTGAAATTCAGCAAGTTCATCAGATTCAGGGGGCGCTAAGGCGCATCGCTGAAGGTACCTACGGTGTCTGCGTGCAGTGCGGTGCGGATATTGACCCCAAACGCCTAAAGGCGCCGCCGATTGCGGCTAGATGTATTTCATGCGCTGCGTGAATTGAGGCGGACGTTGGGCGTATTGCAACGAACGCTGCCTGAAGTTGACGTGTCGCGCATTTCCGCGCCCAATCAGGGCGGCGCACCTTCTTGGCGGCCAGCGTTCACTCTCGGTCCCACGGGTTCTTAACTCGTCTTCCCCTCGGATGCCTGGTGGTTTCCAGTCGCTTCACCGCCTGCTGCGTCAACCGCATCGAACGTGACAGCCGCATGATTGCAGCGCTCTCTGTTGCCTGAAGCTGGAGCAAAGCTCCGTATTCCTTACGATTAAACTCGCTTCCTTTAACGACCTGTTCGATCAGTTGAGCAAGTCTGCGTGCATTCACGATGTGACGACAGAGCTGAGTAAGCAAGGGGTGATTTGCCCGCATAAAATGACCAGGATCCATCGTCGTAATGATGGCACGCCATTCTTCTGCTTGCTCATTGCTCAAATCGGATGGCGCATCTGAGCGTTGGATGACCTCCAAGGGAGTTTCTGGGATCATCAGCGATGCCATCGAAGGCCTTCCACGTGTACCCATTTGAAAATCCTAAATTATGCTCGAACACACCCCCTGAAAAATAACAGGTTTATGATTTTTTAGCGAGGCCGCGCTCCGTTTTAAGCCCACCCCCTCAATATAAAAAACGGCCCCCCCGGCCCTTATAGATAGATAGAGCAGCCGCCAGCGCCCGTGTGTATGAGGAATATGCCGTGCTTGGCTGGCGTTGTGTCGCGTTTGCACATGCTGCACATGGGCTCGCGCCCGCCCAGCCCTCCGATCGTCGTTCCGACCGTGCATCCGGATACCATTCCGCCCGGAATGGACCTTGGGAGGCTACGCGCCAGTGTCCCGATCATCGGCTCACTTTCCTTAATAAGAATTCTATATAAGGAAAATGAGCCGATGATCCTGAGGCAGCCGTCAATCTCCCCAAGGTCAAGGGTCCGAGCCTTTCCTTCAGCCATTGTTGCGGATCAGGGATCAAATTCAGGTCGAAATACCCGGTCCGGGTCTTCAGCTTCGGCCCGGCCAGCCGGTAGTCGATCGCGGTGAAGCCGGGCAGGGTCGGTATCCCGTCGCTGATCGTCCGCTTTGCCCTTGCTAGGTTCGGCCATAACTCCGGCCAAACCCGCACCAAATCGATCGCTGACCCCAACATCACGCCTTCCAGCGCGGTGTCGATTAGTGCGCTCTGATCGTCCCAAGCCAGTACCTGATCGACGGCGCCGGGCAGACACTCGTTGAGTAATAAATCGATATCGAGCGGTGAATTTTCGTCGCGATTGATGCCACGGCCGCGACCGATCGCCTGCACCAGCTCGCCTTCGCAGATCAGCCAGCGGATGGCCTCGACCAGCGGGTCAGGATGCCGATCGCCGAAAGTGTTGCGGCCGGTGCCATCGCGCAGCCGGATCGCACGCTTGACGCGTTCGTACCAAGCAAAGGCGTCGGCATCGGCCGCGACACTCTTTGGCATCACGCCGGATATCGTCGCTGCGATCGCCTCAACTTTGTACGGGTCCGGAATTGTTCGCCCGGCAATGATCAGCAGCCGCACGCCTCTGTAGTGATCGAGTCCGCTGATCGCGTTGAGATGCGCGGTCATGATCGTTGCCGGTAGTCTGTCCTTCAGCCACGCCTCGACCTTTTGTTGACAGATCACCAGCGACGGCTGGCGCCCGGTTTCGATCCAGCGCTTCAGAATATGTCGTCGCAGTTCGGTTAGATAGCGCTCGGGCTTTTTCTTGCCAGTAGTGTGCACCAGTTTGTTGGCGCTTGTAGGCGATCCGAGATACTGCCGCACACAAACACTCGGCGGGAAGTCGACGCTGATGTCGCCAACGATCTCGATATTGGGAAACATCGCCTGCAACACGTTGCGATCGGGCAGCGTCGCATCTAACAAAAGTGTCGCCGCTACCCGATAGCGCGAAACGATCGGCACCATGCCGCGCCAGCGGATGCCGCGCTTGTCCTCGCGGGTTTCGATCAGAATTCTGCCTGAGCGTATGCTATCGTCGTCAGGGTACATGCGCAGGAATCTGCTCATCTCTTCGAGCAGCGTGATGATGTTGCGGCTGCGCTTCAGCTCTTCGGCATCGTATTTGTGTTCTCTGAAACGCTTCCGCACTTCCTGCCAAGGCAGGTTCGGATGAATGTCGATTTTCTCGATCAGTCGTTCGATTAAACCCCAATACGTGATGCGCATCGCGTGCAGATTTTGCTCGTTGACACCGCGCATATAATAAAAATAGCGCCAGACAAGCGGACCGTCCTGCAGCTTCTCCAGTTCGATCGCGAGATCGCGAAGGCCTTCCGACTTGTCCTGATACTTCAGCTCGTTGAAGTCGAGAAAAAATCCGTCGTTGCTGCTGACGCCGCGTAGACTTTTTTTCCAGATCGCTTCGTCGATCACAACGAGATCGGGCTTGCCCAGAGCAGGTTGATCGTGGAACAGCATATCGCTGGCGACCACGATCACCTTGGTGTCGTCGATCTTCTGGCGCTGATAGCCGCAGACGTCGAACAAATCGCACTTCTCTCCCCGCCAGCCGCACAGCGACCTTGCGACCGACATTCCTGCGGCAAGCGCCAGCTCCGCTTCCTTCGGCTTGAGACACATTTTTTTGCCGGGAGTCAGCGGATCGTCCTGCATCATACCGCGAAAAATCTTGACCGATGCATTGAGTTCAAGAAACCGTTGTTCGATCTCGCTAGAGAGATAGTGATTTGGCACCGCGTAGATTGCGCGCTTCAGGTCCGATGCGACGATTGCCAGGATGATCTGCAGAGACTTGCCGAGCCCGGTCGCTGTTCGGATTGCCTGCACCAGCTGGTCCGGAATGATGTCGCACCAGGTCGCTATATACTTCAAAAACAGTTGAGCCTTGTCGGATAGTGAAATAGCCAGGTAAATGAACTTGCCGACGATGCACTGAAGTTCGCCCCGTGCATCCTCCAGGGCATGAAAGCTTGCCGCCGGCGTTGTTGGTTCGACCACTTCGTTGACGTCGAACGAGATCCCGACTTCGTTTTCGATGCCAAAACATTCGCACAACCATGCCTTGGCCTCATACTTGTCGCAGTGCCGATGTTCGATTACCAGGTCGATCGGCGTAAAACCGCGCTCCAGGCCGAAGTCTGTGATGCCGATCGGCAGCGCCGAGATGCGCTCCTGCAGATCGCGCTTCAGCCAAGCGCTGCTGATTGTGAATCCATCCTGGTACGGCTCGGCGCCGCCTGGAAACAGTTGCGGAATCCATGCTGATAAATTTTTTAGCGCGGTTTGATTGACGATATCCCAATGCCCTACACCGTCACCGCGTGGCATGCCGACATGGTCGAAGGGGTTGCTGCAAGGAGTGCTGCGGTCGTTCCCCAACTTGTTGTCGTTGGCAACAAGTGGTTTGCCGGTTGCAAAATCAATGACGTTGTCAGTATTGGTTTGTTCGACCACAACACTGAGCAGCGCCTCTGGCGCCGCGGCGATCGGCGTCCCCCAGTTGAGCCATTGATAGGTGCCGCCGGGCTTGCCAGGACTGGCCGGCCTTGTCGACGGTGCAGCTATGACCATCGATCCCCAGCCTTTAACGTCGACGCCGGATCCAGGTCCGAAGATGTGCGAGCCACTGACCACCTTGCGCCCGTCAGTCGGGTAGAGAAGAAAGTGGTGGATCGATCCGGATGGCGTTATTGCCTTCAACGTCTCAGGCAATGCGCCGTGCACGGCCTCCCAGGCCTGCAGTGCCGCGGCGCCGTCGATACCTTCACCATGGCCGGCCGCAGTGTCGGTTTCGATCACGAAAAGACCGTTCTCTGGTCCGGTTGGAAGTCCGATATTCTGTTCGCGAGTATACTCTTTCCGGAATTCTCGACGAATGCGTTTGGTGTTTGTCGTAGCATCCCAACGAAAACCGCCAAACTTTGGTTTCGACTTCAGCCCCTTCTTTTGGCCATCGATGGGCGCACAGAACGTCAGCCAACCGAGCCCGGCATATAGCAGTCTGGCGCGTAGTATCGGACGCGATCGGGCGAACCAGCCTTTGAAGCCAGACAAAAAGCCGGCCGGCACCACGATGACGTGATCTGTTGCAATCTGGTTTCGTGATGTGCTAAGCACAATTTCATTCCGTTCGGGTCGTGCTGAATTGGAAAAACTTTTTCCCCGTAGAGCGCGCAAGCCCTGCGGGGAATTGTTTTTGATTACCTGGGCCGCTGTACCGTGGCATTGAACAGGACAGTGATGGTGTTTTCCGACAATGCAGTGATCTCGGACAGAACCTTGTCGAGTTCTTTCGGCTTGCATTCGGTATGCGCCAGCGCCAGCAGATGGGGCAGCAACGATCTCTTGTTCCTGCCTTCATACTGCTTGGCGAGGTAGTAGCCCTGAAGAAATTCGAGGCTGGGGCAGCGATACAGATCATCAGGATCCACACCACCTTCCCCGGCCGACGCGCCCCTGTCGTAATCGTCATTCTTGGTCTTCACGATTCCAATCGCCATCGTCATCAGTCCTTTTCTGGTTGCAGAGTGCCGCCTGGAAGTCCGCCGCCGGCGCCGCGGTCTCATCGCCGATATCCGTCTGGTGCCCGGCAATTCCGACCCTTCGGGATGTCCCGAAGGGTCTGACAATTCCAACTCTTCGTCACGTGACGAAGGGTCGGGCAATTCCGACTCTTGTGCCGACAAGTCGGTTTCATTTTTGGTTACCCTCACTGTTTGCTTGGGGCGCCAAGATTGATCTCCTTGATGCTGGTACGTTCTCCGAACAAGTCGGGGATAGCAGCACGCATGGCAGCATCAACGTCAGCCAACAGTTCCTGATCTTCCCTGTCGTCCACACAGGAGGAGCAGACAGCCGTCATCATTCCTAACGGCTCAGTTTTTCCGGATCTGGTATCTTCGTCGCTGCGCAAGACGACAAAGAATGATGGCGGCACTTGCTGGCTGAAGATGGTGGTCTTGCACAACAAGCATTCCTGGCGAACAACGTCATCGATTACCCCGTGTGCCCATGCTAGTGCGCAATTCCTAAGGCCTGCATCGAACCCCGGATCTGCAGCCATGTGTGCCGGGAACACCGCTAGCGACGTCGGCCCCCTGTCGTGCAGGTGTCCCAACACGCGGGTAGCTCTCTCGGCTATGGTTTTCTTGGCCAGGGCTGCACGGCGTTGTTGACGATTCATCATGTGTTCTCTCCGCTTCTCCAGGTGGTTTCTCCAGGTGATCTTTTATTGTCAGGAATGACGGCGGCACACAGCCTTTCGAATTCCGCCATGGTGACGGGCGTGTGATATTTGTAATGCTCGTCGCCGAACTGGAAAATCGCCGAGCGCGTCTTCTCCATCTTCCCGATTATGCGACAGGGACGAATGTCAAAAGCTTCGCCGCAAAATGCCGCCACTCCATTTTTTCCCTCCACGCATTTGTATGGAGTGAACGCTATCAAGATGTCCAAGAACTTGCGGTCGGAAATCTTCTGATAGCCATCGAGAGGGATCATGAGCAGATCCCCGTCATTGTATTGAGGATCGCCACCAACGCAGCTGGCGCCATGTCGGGAGGTGGATTATCCAGGTTATATCGCATCATTGTTTTTCTCCTCCTATTGCGATCGTTGAGGGTCGGCGCCGTGCATGGTGCCGGCCCTTTTCGCGGTCGATCGCGTTTACCGCGGGTTGGATCTCAATCTTCGTGATCTCCGCTCGTCGAACAGCCAAAAACTCATCAAGAGGCTGATCTCGCAAGATGACCTTTGCGATTTTTTGCTGAGGGCAGCTTCTATTGCAGCGAATGCGGCGTCGGATTGCTCGACGGTCATCCCCTCGAACAGCTGTCGTGTGACCTTGGCAAACATCTGATTGACGCCACGCTCGGCGGCGAGTTCGAGATCCTTGTCGCGGTCGATCTTCCAACCCTTGGCCTTCGACTCCTTGGAATATTCGGCATTGCCTTGTGTGATAAGCGCCCTGAGTTTGGTGATCATGGTTTCGGTGGAAGTCATCATTTTCCCCTCGTTTTGGAGCCTGCAGAAACTGCAGGAACTGCAGAAAGTCGACTTTGCGCAGTTTGTGCAGTTTCTGCAGGGCTCAATTTCGGATTTACGATCCAGCGTTCCCGCGGCCGGCCGCCGGTCCTGATCACCTCCTCAGGCCGCAACCATCCCGCGGCAACCAGGCGATCGGCCAGGGCTCGCGCCTGTTCGACGTCAACCTTTCCACCAAGTGCGCTACGACGAATATCTATCAGCGCAACCTCATGCCGATCGTTGGCGCGGATCCAGCGCAGGATCTTCCGGATATCGCCGTGCCGATCGGACAGGCCGACCTGACGCAATGCCGCACGCGCATGCACCCAGAAATATTCTCGCATCAGCGTGGTGGCATTGATCATCGACCGTTGGCCGATCGTAGTCGGTTCAAGTCCTTCGACGATGGACTCCAGGCCGGCGCTTGTGCTGATGCTCGCCCAGTCCAGATAGGCGAGCGCGATGGTAAGGCGCAGCGTGTTGGTTTCGCTCTTCGCCAACCATTGCGCCTCAAGTCCATCAATGCTGCGCTTGGTCTTGTCGACGAAGCGCCGATAGTCTTCGAACACTTCCCGCGCCGCTGCGGAGAGTGGAATGGTCCGCGGTGCAAAGGCGCCGTTGGCATCTTCGGCCGGCAACCGGATCAGCTTGGTCAGCCAGCTTTTGAATTCCAGGTCGACTTCGCCGATGTCGTCGTTCAATGGATTGTACGAAGGGGTGGCCGGCCAGCCGTACAAAAATCTAGAACTCAATCCATCTTCATCGCCGGCGAACGCACGCGCCAATCGGTCAGGCTGAAAACCTCCGGTCAGGCCGACAAGCAGGTTCTCGACGGTGAAGCTGGAATTTTCAGCTACGCGCTCGACGGTGAATTTGCCGCCGTTCCAACTTTCCAAATAAAACGCCCGGGATCCGCTCGATCGCATGCCGGTGAATAGCGCCGCCAATTCGTCACGAATTTGCAGCATCCCCCGCGGCCGAACCTGGCACAGCTTGGCAAGGCGCTGCACGGTGGAGTCGGAAACGTGGAGGGCAGGATGAATGAAGTCGCCTGGGTCGACGGCGCTGATCGGCATCGGCGGCGGTTCGCGCTTGGCGGCGATCGCATCCGCGTAGGCCTTGCGCCAGCGCTTCAATTCCGCCCGCGCCCTTTCGGCACGAGCCTGATGTTTGGCGTTGGCGGCGAGGTAAGTCGGGGCGTTCTCTCGTTCAATCTCATCAAGCGCACGCGTGACGGTTCGCAAGCCCGGCGTCTTTCTGTCGCCCGATTGGGCGACCACACAGGTCCATAGCGTCGTCGGCTCGGACCACGACGTGGAGGCCCGGATCATCCGCGCCTTGCCGATCAGCGACGATGTGGCGCCGATCATCGGAACTGCGACATGATCCAGCAACGTCCCGGCGCCGCGGCTGGCGCGCTGTAACCAGGCCGCTACCGCGGTAGGTAAGGCGTCGATCGGGAATGCCGGCAATTCGCCGCGGCGATCCTCGATCAGGGATTCGTCGGGCGCGTCCCAGCTGTGCACTGTGGGATTGGTCATGACGTGCCCTCGCGCCGGCGCCGAGCAGCAGCGCGCAGACCTTCCAGGGTGAGGCGTCCGGATGTCGATTCGGTTTTGTTCGCCACGGCGGACTCTTCGGGACATCCCGAAAAGTCGGAATTGCCGGACCTTTCCGAGCATTCGGAAGGGTCGGAATTGCCGGAACCGGAACCGGTACCGGAGCCAAAAGAAGCGCCCCAGAGGACGAAAGGCACCTTTTTGCCTTTGTCCCCCGCGGGGGACAAAGCTGATTCAGTCGTCACCCGCGGCTTCGGCTTCGGCGCCCCCTTCGCATCTTCTGGACTCACCGTACCCGCCGGCTCGCCATCAAGACCTACGCGTACGGCGCCGAGGATAAGCTTGGTGCGGTATTGAAAATTGCGGGTGTAGGCGGCGAGCGCGATATTCAACTCTTCCGGAGTAATGGCGCTGTCATCACCGAGCGCTATCGCAAGATCCTTGTGGATCCCGACCTTCAACGGCCGCCGGCGACGCTCAAAGACCACGAAGCACTTCGGAAACAACTCGGCGAGCAGTTCGATCGCGGCCCGTGCTGCTTGCGCCTGGTAGGCTGTATTGGTCACGTGTGAACTGTTTCTCGTTTGTTGGCGCCCAGGGTTTGCGGCTCGGTGTCAAAGGTTAATCAAGACAACGCCGGGCCTTCGAGCCCGGCGTTCTCGTTTCAGGCCGGCTCGGTCAGACGCATGCGACGGTGCTCTTTACGATGACAGGAATGACAGAGCGGGATGCAGCGGGCGATCTCGGCGTCGATCTGCTCGATGGTGGCGCAAGCGAAAACAAGATTGGAAACACGTCCCAAATGACCGTCATTATCCGGGTGATGCCAGATAACACTCACGCACATACTCCGCGCCGCGCCACAGTGGCGGCATAAAAGCTTAGAGCGTTCCCGGTCTAAATATTCCATGAGTGCTGATCTGAGCGCGCCCCGAAGTCGCCGCTGTTCAAGGAACACCTCCAGCTGACCTACGCTCTCCAACCTCTCAACTTCGATCTTTGAAAGAGGTAAGGTGCGACAAGTGTGTTTCATTCCCGCATACTCCGCAGCAATAGGAATTCAGGCGCGACGGCGCTTCTGTTTCTGGGTTTTGCAGGTGATGCGATCAGCGAGCCATGCTCGCCCGGCGTTCAATGGCCGGTATTTAACGCCGGTCACCATCACATACGGGAGGCCTTGAGCCTCAAGGCGCTTGCCAGTGCGGCGGTTGGCGCCGGCCAAAACTTCCTGGTGAAAGTCTTCATCGATCACAAGAACATCGTCTGGCAGTTCGATGCGGCGCGGACGATCTGCGAGTGATTTACGTTCGGACATGGCTGCCTCCAAAGGGGACAGCACCCATTAGTCCCAGCCGAAGGGCAAATTCAACAACTTCAGATTCAAAGAAGTTTCAGATTAATTTGTACGCGTCGCGCACGGTCGAGGTCGAGCAGCCAAAATGCGCAGCTGTATCGGCGATAGCGTTCTTGCGTGAAGCGCCGGCCGCCATCAGGCGATGAAAGTGAATCGCGATATACACCGCCCGGACGTCATCCTTCGGCGGCTGGCCGTTCGGGTAGGCAGGCTCTGCCAGGCAGGCGAGGATCTTCAGGCAGTCGTCGGCGTCGAGCGTCACGCTGGCGCCGTCAGCACCAGCCTTCAGCCGCCTGCGGATGTCGACAAGCACCTCGCGGACATATTCCACTGCGATATGGTCGTTGTGCTTGTCACTCATCACGATCACCACCGACAATCGCGGCGATCTTCTCGACCGCGGCACGCTGCGGGTCATCGAACAAATGGCTGTAACGGTGCGTCGTGGTTGGGCTGCTGTGTCCCAACAGCGCGCCGATCAGCGGCAGGCTCGCGCCGCCACTGACAAGCTGGCTGGCAAAACTGTGTCTCAAATCATGGATCCGCAGGCCCTTGATGCCCGCGGCCTCGCACAACTTCAGCCATTGCTTCTGAATGTCGGCGACATGGCCGGTCTTGCCATCACCTGGAAAAACGAACTCACCGCGGGCGTTGATCGCCTTCAGCAGCTGGCACAGCGGGACCGACAGCGGTACCACGTGGTCGGTTTTTTGCTTGGTAGTGGAGCCGGGTTTGACCCAGACGCCGCGGTCGAGGTCGAGATCGGTCCAGCGCATTGCCAGCACTTCGCCCTTCCTCGCACCCGTCAACATCAACACGCGGACGATATCGACGAATTGCTTGCCGACATACTCCGACAGTGCAGCCACCAGCCGCGCCAGTTCATCGGCCGTCAGGTAACGCTTGCGCTTGCTCTCGGCGTTGCGCTCGATGCCCTTGGCCGGGTTGTCGGTGCGCATCTGCCACTTGATGGCGAGGCTGAACATCTTCGAGCAGACGGCGACGCAGCGGTTGGCGACATAGGTGCTGCCGATCACCGTGATCTTGCGATGCAGGGCGTCAATGTCGGCATAGTCGACGTCGGCAACCTTGCTGTGCTTGCCGAAGAACGGGCGGACGTGCTTGTTGAGCATGCCCTTGTAGTCTTTACGGGTAGAAGGTCGCTTGCGCGGCAGGTGTTCGCGTTCGAAGCGGTCAATGAGATCTGCCACCGTTGCCGCCTCGCGCTGTTCCTCGTCGTCACCACGTGGATCGCCACCGGCATCGACGATGCGGCGAAGCTCCTTGGCCTTGATGCGCGCCGCACTGGTCGACCAGTTGCCGACCGCCCCAATGGTCACCCGGCGCTGCTGTCCGCTGCCCTTGACGCGATAATTGAAGATATAGGCCCTGGCGCCCGCGGCAGTGATGCGGACACCAAAGCCGGGCACGACATCGTCCCATGTGATCTGATTGCCGGTCGCCGGCGACGCCAGGCGCTTCACGGTGGCATCGGTAAGGCGTGTGGCGCCTGATGCCGGCATCGGCGCCGGCGCCGCGGGGGCGCCCATGCGCTCCAGGGCAGCCTCTGCCGCCGCCCGCTCGCCAGGTGTGCCGGCGCGCTTGGCTAATGCGCGGACTTTGGCCACTCGGCCGATCTTCCTGGTTACCGACATCACCCAATCTCCCGTGTCAGCACGGTGTCAGCACTGCCGACGCCTATGCATGTCCGGGGTATGTGGTAAGTTGTCCGGCCTTGTCCAGAGATTATGCTTGAATGTCTACGGCTTAAACGCGATATTTCGGAAAACCGTTGCTAGCCGAGGGGTTGAAGAATGCGCCCAAAAAAAACTGTAAATCAGCCGTCGTCAGACTTCGAAGGTTCGAGTCCTTCTTCCCCCACCATCCTGCTTCGCGCCAAGGCGCTTCGCAGGATTTGCATCCTGCTAGATCGCGAAGCAGGATGCCCTCCGAAGCTTTAGCGCAGGAGGGCTGTTCGAAGGCGCTTCGCAGGATTTGCATCCTGCTAGATCGCGAAGCAGGATGCCCTCCGAAGCTTTAGCGCAGGAGGGGCTACGTCGGCATGGCATCTGACCTCAAACGGCGGTTGTCGGATCACAACTCAGGCAAATCCTCCCACACTTCCAAATTCGTCCCGTGGAAATTGGTGACTTACGTTGCGTTCTCCGACGAACAAAAAGCCCGGACATTCGAGCGCTACCTTAAGTCCGGCTCCGGCCACGCCTTCGCGAAGAAGCGGCTATGGTAGCGCCCAACTGATCAGCCGCCAGCGCTCCCAACCTCACCGGCGTGATCGTTGCCGGCCGCCGCCTCCGTCCTCGGGATGCAGACGCCGGGCAGATAGAGCAGGATCGGGCGGATCTCGTAGACCGCGGTGGGATTGACGCGGCGCAGGTCGCGGGCGGCTTCGATGGCGGCATCTTCGGTGGCGCAGTCGAAGAGATAGAAGCCCAGCAACTGCTCCTTGGTTTCGGCAAACGGCCCATCGATGACCAGCCCGGCGCCCGGACCGCGCAAGGTGCGCGCCCGCTTGGTCGCCCCCAGACGCGCCGCCGGCCCGAGCCGTCCCTGCTGATTGAGCCGGTCATGGACCCGATGCAGATCGGCCATCAGCGCCGCATCCTGTTCGCTCGTCAAGGACATGACATCCGCTTCCACGTGATAGGCCAGGATGGCGTAAAGCATCGGTACCTCATTTCGTTTCGGGTGAGCCTGATCATCCCTCAGGACGCTTTGCCGAGGCAAATCCCGACAATTCCGAATCGGGCGATCTGCCGCTGCCTGCCCGTTCGCATGATGAATTCTGCTGATTCGATTTTCAAACAGCCAAGCCCGTCATTGCAAGCCAACGGGTCGCGCGAATGCGAGCCCGATGACAGGCTGCAGCGGGGTGTCCAGTACGCCGCGGCCCCTCGATGAATCACTGACGTCTCTGGAATACTGGATCGCCCGGTCAAGGCCGGGCGATGACAGGTGTGAGCGTTGCGCGTTCGTAGTCAATCAATCGCGAATTCAAATTTCAAACAGCCATAGTTCGCAGACACAGCTTCACGATCTCGCCGCACGGTTTCGCGCGAGTTTTGCTATTGACGTCCTGTCCTCTGAAAGCAGAGGGCGCAGGGAATGCCGGGCGCCCATTGCGCCCGTAGCCTCGCGTGCGAAATAAAAAAGCACACGAGCATAGTCACCACGGTCACGCCGGAACATCCGACATTCCCCGCGCAATGGTTTTAACGGCTTACTCCGTGCTCTCCCCGGTGACCGGGCTTTTTTGCCACCGTCGCCTGCGCTTCTTCGCGCAGACTTGACGCCAGCGTCGGGGCGTCAGGACCACACGTCTTTGCCGTCCGCAAGGCAGCGCTCTCGTCAGCAGCACTGCCTAGCGTCCACCGCATCCCGCGCCCGACGTCCGTGACGATCGCGAGACGCCCCTCTGTGGGAGCGGGACGGCGAATCGCTATATTCCTGTTTCTACCCGGCCGTCAAGTGAAATTCGGAAAATCAGAAATCGGGCCAATACCGTCGATGCCGGAGGCTTTCGAACCGGCGCGCCTTATGCCAAATCCGTCATTGCGCACAACGGCTTCGCCGCTATCACCGGAGTGGCGAGCCTGTGCGCGACGGCCGCCCGCAAGGGCGCACAAAAAAGACGCGACGGGATGGCTCCCGTCGCGTCCCAACTTTTGTCACTCGCTGGTCAGGCGCTGAGAGCGCCCTGTTGCCAGGCTTCAGAAAAGCCTAGCGGGCGATCCCAGCGAGGTGACAGCGCTTGGTGTAAGACACTGGATCACCTCCTTTCATTGTTGATGGAAACATTAGTATAGGCAGGGATTCGCCTGATGTTAAGGGGGCGGAGGCGCGCATGAGCTGTTGAGGGCGCCTGCGCGGCGTGATAGTTCAACGCGGGCGCGCGGGTGTAGCTCAATGGTAGAGCAGCAGCCTTCCAAGCTGAATACGAGGGTTCGATTCCCTTCACCCGCTCCATTCTGCAATACCGATCGGGTTCGATCCTCGCGAGCCGATACGCGCTGCGCATCAACGATTTCAATTCGCACCGAATAATCAGGGTCGGGCGGGAATCTGAGGACGAAGGGCAACACGCGCGAGAACTTCTTCATATATTTCGACTACGCTCGGCATTGAAAAAGTTATCGCCAGCCCAAATGGGACACTTTCGTCCACGGGCGATCCAATATCATTCTCGCGCTGCACTATAA
The DNA here is from genome assembly GCA_963778925.1 of uncultured Alphaproteobacteria bacterium. Taxonomy (GTDB): domain Bacteria; phylum Pseudomonadota; class Alphaproteobacteria; order Rhizobiales; family Xanthobacteraceae; genus Bradyrhizobium. The sequence continues at coordinate 184,563 of CAVZWE010000009.1, forward strand.
TGCTGCTTATTTGATCTTGAGCGATAGCAGGCGCTCTTGTTCCCTCCCATCGCCGCGAAATGATCGTTCCTCTGCGCGTCTGGTTTTGATCAGGCTGGCCTTTTGCGTAGTCGAGACGTAGCAACGGCAGATTCGACGGCTCGCCTAAACTCAATCTGACAGCTCGATAGCTTTGCCGGTTCGACAAAATGGGCGTGAACCATGCGAGTGTTGCGGACATTGAGTGACGAAGGGCGCGGGCGTTCACGCAGGCCGGTATGGGAATGTCCACGCTTACGGCCTGATCTCGCGTTAAATGGCCGACTGCCCAGAAAGTTGCACGATCGCTCGCGCAGGAGATAGCCTCGTCTGGTCTCGCAAATCCGTAACCAATGAAGCGCCGGATATTATCTCGTTGTTCGACATGCCTCTTGCCATTAGGTGGACCGATGACGCTCTTTATGAGATCGGCCGTGGTTTCTGGCCATGTGGCGGTGTGCACAACAAACGCCTTGAGAAGCGCAGCACGTTGAGCGCTGGGCAATGACAAAAATGCTTCGCCGTATGCAGCCTCGAGCGCGTCGTGTACTTGATGGCTGAGCCTTGCTGCTAACGCTGTTGCTGCGCTCGTTCCGGAAGTGTAATGCTCCCAGCGATCGCTTCCCGGACGAGGTGGAGCAGCAACTTTCAAACCGTGAGGCCGCATGCCGCTGGTCGGACGAACCGATAGGCCGGCTCCGCCCGCCGACATTGCAAGACGCTCCCTTGCTCCGGGAAGTAGCACATCGGGTTTCACGCTACCTGCAAATCCGGGTCCCAGCGCACTTGATGCGTTGGACATTGCCATCTCCGGAAACGGATCGACATTTGCGCGCGCCATGCGCCTGTCAGCATCAGAAACGAAATCCGAATTTGCGGCGCCGATAGTTAGACCGTTTACGGACTCCGACGGTGACAAGAGTTTGCGCCTTGCTACGATCTGTCCGAGCGCTGCAATCGTGGCCTTAGCACGGTCTATTGGATCCGCGTCTTCGAAATCCCGCATCGAAGCATAGGCGGGAATCGCAAAGACGCCGTCATAATTGCCCGCACTTACCAAAAAGAGGATACCAAATTGATGGGAAAGTCGATCCACTAACCGGGCCCAAGCAGATAGTTTTGTGTAAAATGGCTTGCGAGGATTCCCCAATGATAGGTTGACAATGATAACGTTTGGGGCAGTTGGCTCATCGCCTTGGCGCATTGCGAGAACGGCCTGGTAAATCAGGTCGACGATTAGTCTGTCATTTGGAAAGCGATCACCGGGTCCAAGTACTGGAACGCAATGGATACTTCTACCAATTGCTTGTTCGTTTAGATTTCGATCGCCTCGTAATATCAACGACGCCATTGCAGTGCCGTGCACCCGATCAGCGACCTGCGTTTGCGGCACCAGACCGAACTGGTCGTCCAAGACAAGCGCGCCCGCCAGAAGAGGATGCTGCGCGACCGGTACACCGTCTAACAATGCCAGGATTGGAGTTTGTTCTATCGGAAGACCTATCAGAGATGGCTCCGCTTCGATTGGGTCAGCGGCATCGATGGTAGATGCTATGCTTTGTGGCCTTATGTGCATGACTGGTTCAAGGCCCGCTATCGTTGCGGCCGAGCGCTCAACGATTTGCCGAACTTCTATCGCTGGAAGTTCGGCGAGGAGGGAATGGTAAGAAATTTCAGGAATTCGAGATCTGCTTATCACGGCGCCGCCGGCGGCCATGATTGCTCGCCGTAAGGTACCTTCGTTCTCTTGCGAGATTTCGGTGGACTGTCGAAAGACCAGTTCGACCTCAAGACGAACGGGTGTCTCGTTTGGCAACGCTGCAATTTCCGCCGCTAGGATATCACGTTCCTCATCCACCAATCGATCGGTGGCATTCCACGGACGGATATCGCGTAGCGTCGCGAAAACGTCTCGCCACGGGGTAAAGCCCCGCAGAAGCTTTTCACCGGACCGCCAGATCTCCCACAAGGACACAATCTGCCTAAGCGCAGCGCCATTTGGCACCATTAAATAAACGGTCGGAGCGGAGTCTCTATCGTCGGCATCCAATTCTTCTTCGTCGATCAGCTCAAGCCCCGGAACTTTCTTGACTGCGTTAATAAAAGTGCCAATCGATCCTCGCAATTCGAAAACGAGGAGTCGTTCAGGCGCGAGCGCGGCTGGGTCTCGTTTCAACTCTAGACCCGTAATGTCACGATCTAGTGCCGCCCCTAACTGGCGAAATCGCGGTCCGAAGTTGGCAGCTTGCCCAGCACGAGAATAAAATGGAGGCTTAGGAACGTTTCTTGATGCGCCTTTTATTCTTACTGATGGGTCGCTTGCTGCGAGGCGCAGCAACGGCTTGTTCGGGTCGACCGCCATAATGTTTCTCGGGGTTTACGCGCGTTGCCCACAAATCAACTTCGGTTGAAATTGCTGAATCAATGTCAATGTCGCCAAGCCCCAAAATCTGCCTTCGACGAGCGTTCTGACAGAAATCGCGAAGTTCAGCGTAAGAAGACGCATCAAGCATTGCGGATAAGGCTTTTGCAGAAACCCTCGGACGTTGGGGCCACTGTTCCATGATTTTATCAAGAAAGAGAGCGCCCTCATCCAGTTGTGGCGCAGGAAACGAGATCCAAATCTGAAATCTTCGCCACACTGCTCGATCAAGCAACTCAGCGTGGTTTGTAGCGGCGATGGTCACGACATAGCTTGGCAGCTGATCAATTTGCATGAGCAGAAAAGAGACAACGCGCTTTATTTCCCCCGTCTCATGTGTATCGCCACGTTCCTTGCCGATCGCGTCAAACTCGTCGAAAAACAGAACGCAAGATTGCGTTCGTACATAATCGAACAGAGCGCGCAGTCGCGAGTTCGTTTCTCCAAGATAGCTTCCCACCAGCGCGTCATAGCGAACAACCAAAAAGGGAAGCGCGAGCAACTCCGCAATTGCTTCGGCAAATGAAGTTTTTCCATTTCCCGGCGGCCCTGACAAGAGAACGCGATGCCGCGGTTCATAGCCGTTCGCTCGCAAGACATCCGCGCGAACATGTTCTTCGATTAACTGACGACCCTCTTTTAGAGCCGGCAATGTCAGCACCAAACTTTCGAGAGATATCCGTGGTGTGACTTCAAGGATGATGTCCCGACCAGCCGATTGTTGGCTACGCGCAGATGTAACTAGGCTTGGAGGTGTAACCGCTACAGCTTGCAGCGCCCGCTCGAAGTCTGTCAGCCAAAATGTGATGACTTTTCGCGCGCTCATCGGCCATCATTGCTTCTACCGTCGAGCGAAGCATGCTTTTGTCGCCCGCCGCGCCTGCCCGAACGAGAGATAGAATGAGATCGCTTTTAGTCATTTCCGAACTATACGTCCGATTCTGAAAAATGACGTAACTTGAACATCGACATCGAGACAATCCTTTGGTCTTGGTCGGTAACACAGATCGGAGGGCACGATCTGGTCTTCCTTGTTGTTATTCCCTCGCAACGGCCGACGAACCGTCATACGATAAAATCGGAAACACTCTTAAGGATCTGATTCCGCTTATAAATCTTGGAGCCTGGACCTAGGGAGCATTCTTACGCACCCCAACTTCTTCAAGCCAGAGTGCGATCAAGCAGTTGGCGCCAATTCGCCCAAGCAGGTTCTCCAGCGCGGGGTTGGCTTCGCCGGTAGCTTCCTTCATCTCGCCGTAGGCCGAAGCAAGCTTGCGCTTGGGTATGCCGTGAAGCTCCGCGAACCTCAGGACGAGCTTCGGACGAACGTCGGTAAAGAACGTGGCGACATGCACCTTCCATTGACCGGGCTCGCCGAACGTCAGGCGTCCACGAGTTCCTTGACGCGGATCGACCGGCGGTAGGGTGCGTTGGTCGTGCCGAGCACGAGGTCGTCGATCTCGCGAACGGATGCGCCTTGTCTGGGTGGAGGTTGGACGTCGTCCGTTCTCGCAGGCGCCCGCCAGGCGGCCGTCTGCTTTTCCTCCGCTGCCTTCAGCTTGAGGACGTCCTCGAGCTTGCAGCGGCGGTGCTTGCCCTCGTACCGGAAGGGAAGCCGCCCGTCGTCCATGCGCCGAACAACGAGAGGACGGGAGATGCCCAGGATTTTGCCGGCGGCGTCGGGCGAGAGTTCGCGGTCGAGCGGAGCGATAACAACGCCGGGATGGTGCAACACCACATCCGTCAGTTCGCGGAGCAGCTTGAGCATCAGGCCTTCGAGCTTGACGGTGGCCGAACGCTTGCCGGACGATCCCTTAAGCTGCCGCGCCAAGGACTCGGCCTCCTTTCGGCCCTCGTCGCTGACGTTTTCGAACTTCGCCGAAGAGAGGGCCATGCTCAGCCTCCAAAATTGCCATCTGAAATAACTGAAATTGGTCGCAAATTTCAAGGGTTTGCACGCCGGATAAATAACGCACCGTTAAGGGGCAAATCCGCGTTTGCCATCGCGCGTTTTGCCTGGAGGCGCGAATGCGGTTGTCACGGAATGCCCTTGATGTCGGTTCTGGCGAAATCGCTGCCGACGTAGAGCGGGGGACAGTCGTGCTCTTTGGCGACCTCATAGGCGAAACAGTCGCCGAAATTGAGACCTGCTGCGTGGACGCTTTTTCCCCACTGCCCATAGGCCAGCGCAATCCGTCGCGCCGTGGCTGACGTCATCGCTACGGCATTGAAGCCTAATCCGTCGATCAGGTTTGCCATTTCTTCGCCGACATTGCGGCGTGCCGCAACGATCAATGCTTCAGCGATGGTCCCGGCCGAGATCAGGATCTCGTCTTCTGTCTCCAGCGCTGCAATGCAGGCGTTGCCTCCGCTTCGTCAAGCACGATGGCCATCAGTGCGGACGTATCGACGGCAATCATCCGGGCGAGCCGTCATCGCAATAGAGGAAGTCCTGGCTCCTCGCGGCGTCCGGGCCGGCCGTTGCCTTTGCCGCGCCGGCAGCCCGCGCAGCTTCCAGCAATGCCCGCTTCGCCTTCCGATCCGATACCGCCGTCAGCGGAACGAGCCGAACAGCCGCATGGCCGTGACGGGTGAGGATCACTTCGTCACCGGCTTCCGCGCGGCGCACCAGTTCGGTCAATTGTCGCTTGGCTTCACTGACGGAAATTCGCACGGTATCCCCTTTTGGACTGTTGTTAGGTCCAATTCACAAGAAACGGATCATCTAAAGGTCCATTCAAGATATTCCTTCGCCCCGTCGATTGATGTCGGTCTTGGCGAAATCCTCTCCCTTGAAGAGGAGGGGCTCGCCACGGGTCAGTGCAAGCGCGTAGGAAAAGCAATCGCCGTAATTCAGCGCGGCCGCATGCCGTCCCCTGCCGTAGCGGCGCCAGATGCGGCGTGCCGCGTCGGTCTGTTCGGCATCGACCGGGACGATCTCCGCCCCGACCTTGATCAGCCAGAGATCGAATTCGCGCCCCCCAGCCTCGCCCAACCGCGTTTCGAACATGATCGAGGCTTCCAGCACCGTCGCCGCGGAAATCAGCCGCACCGGGTCGTCCGCGATCTGTTCTTCGAGCTTTGCCGCGTCAGGCTCGTTGAGGGCGATTGCCACGATCGCGGATGTGTCGATCACCATGTCAGCGCGGCAATCCGTGCTCATCGTAGCTGAGGATGTCCTCCGGCGTGCGGTCGTCCAGGATTGGCATCGCGCTCCAGCGGCGGCGGATCTCGGCGAGATCCTCCAGCAGGGTCGCTTTGCGAGAACGACCGCCAACCCGGAGCAGCCGCTCCTCGATTGCACGCCTGGTCGCCGTCGTAATGTTCTCTCCAGTCAGGCGCGCGAGATTGCGGGCCAACCGCTCCGTTTCCGGATCTTTGATGCTCAGAGCCATCGATTTGGTTCCTAGGTTCCTCAATAGGTACCTTCTGCTAAGCCCGGCCGCGAGGGCCATTTTGCCTAATAAGAGAGAACGAATTGAGAACAAAGTGGCCGCACAGCGGGGCCACGCTTCTGGATGCGCGCTGCATCCGGAAAGAGGCCAAGATTGATCTTGACGTGATGCAGCGTTCCCGGGGGAGGCGACTGCGCCACCACCGGATCCGAAATCGCGGTGGCGCAGTCCCCGGATTCCACGGCAACGCGCACGGCTTCGTTCGAGGGCAACTCAAGCCGGACATCGAGGTCCGATATCCTGATGCTGAACTTCTTCAACGCCGCTTCGAACATCGATCTGGTTCCGGAGCCGGGCTCGCGCAGAACCACGCTGCAGCAGATGGATGGCTGCATGCCGCGAATGCAGTGCTCGGCGCTGGAAAATAGTGTATCGGCAGATTCATTCAGCGCCGGCGCATATTCCGGAGCCGCAAGTTTCGGAGGAAATGCTCATGTCGGGTTTGCCGCTCTCAGGCATCAAAATTCTTGATCTGACGCGCGTGCTGGCGGGGCCGCTGTCGGCGCAGATGCTGGCTGATCTCGGCGCCGAGGTGATCAAGATCGAACGGCCGGGAACCGGTGACGACGCGCGCGGCTTCGGCCCGCCCTATCTGGTCGATCCCGCGGGCTAAGGAAAACAACAACAACGCGTTCTATTTCTGCGCCAACCGCAACAAGAAATCGGTCACGGTGAATATCGCGGCGCCGGAGGGCCAGGAGATCGTGCGCGAGCTCGCAAAATCCTGCGACGTGATGATGGAGAACTACAAGGTCGGCGATCTCAAGCGCTATGGGCTCGACTACGACTCGATCAAGGCCGTCAATCCCGCCATCATCTATTGCTCGGTGACCGGCTTCGGCCAGACCGGACCTTACGCCCCGCGCGCCGGTTACGACGCGATCTTTCAGGCGATGGGCGGCCTGATGAGCGTCACCGGCCACATGGATGGCGAGCCCGGCGCCGGCCCGATGAAGGTCGGCCCCTCCATCGTCGATTACATGACCGGCATGAACGCCTCGATCGGCATTCTCGCCGCGCTCTATCATCGCGACGCCAATGGCGGCGCGGGCCAGCATATCGACGTCTGCCTGTTCGACACCGTGATCGCCTCGCTGTCGCATTATGCGCAGATCTACCTCGTCAACGGCGAAGACGCCGCCGCGGCGCGGCACCTGGGGCAATGGCGGCATGCCGGCCGGCGTGTTTCGCTGCAGTGACGGCGAGCTGATGCTGGTGGTCGGCAACGACGCGCAATTCGCGCGGACCTGCGCGGTGCTGGGCAGCGAGGGGCTGGCGACGGACCCGAAATTCCTCAAGAACAACGACCGCGTCGTCAACGGCAAGGAGATCATGGCGATCTTCGCGGGACTGTTCCTGAACAACACGGTCGCCTATTGGCTGGAAGAGCTGGAGAAAGCCGGCGTGCCCTGCGGTCCGGTCAATGATTTCGCGCAGGTGTTCGCCGATCCGCAGGTTCGCTCGCGCGGCATGGAGATCAAGGTCGACCATCCCTTCGAGCATTCGCTGTCGCTGATCCGCAACGCCATCGCCTTCTCCGAAACGCCGGTGAAGGAATATCGCGCGCCGCCGCTGCTCGGCGAGAACACCAGGGAAGTGCTGGCAACGGGGCTCGGATACGACGCCGCCAAACTCGATGCGCTGAAGCAGCAGGGGGTTATCTAGCGGGCAGCGAAGAGGCGTGAGCTTGTACCAACGGTCGTTGGCTGACCCATCCACATCGTCATGGCCGGGCTTCGTCCCGGCCATCCACGTCTTCGATGCGGCGCGGCTTCGAAGGCGTGGATGCCCGCAACAAGTGCGGGCATGACGAGTCAGAGATTATGGCGGCTGGTATTAGATTCCGCGCGGGCCTTAGCCCGCGCCGGCCGGGCTGTCATACGGGGGAACCGACACAAGAGTCCGCGAGTCCAGGCAAGCGCGGCTCGTCAGCCTACCACGACTTCACTGATCTGGATGACCGGGGCCTGGTCGGTATAGTTTGGGATGTCAGCCATGATCTCCTTGGCGTGAGGCCCGAAACCGGCCTGGAATGTTTCGATCGAGTCGCAGAAGATGTGACACATTCCGACATAGGTCGCGGGGGTTCCAGGCGCTCCACCCGCGAGGCCCTTGTCTACGGTATAGTACTTGCAGGCACCATCCATGCGAGCTTTCACGAGTGGCATATGCTTGTCGCGGTAGTAGTCGTGGTCGAAGCGCGCGCCCGGCGTATTGGGATACATGACGCTTACCTTGATCATGGCGTCCTCCATCATTTGACATTCGCCGGTTGACTTCCGGCGCTAATTCAAACTCTGCGCCAGTTTTGCGAATCCTGCAACTCGAAGAGGTCGAACGGGCGAGGGGTCATGGTGGCCTCGTGGTTCGAGACGCCGCGCCTTCGCCCTCCGGGCTACGGCGGGCTCCTCACCATGAGGATCTAAGACCTCATCCCCGGATGAGCGCATTCGCGCTCACTCGGGAGGAGCGCGCTCTTGCGCGCGTCTCTAAGACCTCATCCTGAGGAGCGCGCTCTTGCGCGCGTCTCGAAGGATGAAGCAACCGAGGGAAAACACTCAAGGTGACCGTGAATCCGGCCTGGGGCGGGCTACCCTTCCATATCGCGCGCGTCAGCGCGCGCGCTGCGCGACGGTCTGCGATGGCTTGCTTTCCGTCTCACGTCCCGTCAGCGCCATCACCGACACCGCGACAATGCGCTCGATGATGCCGGCGACGTCGTTGAGATCGCACAATCCTTCCGACAATTTGGTCAGCCGCTCGCTGTCGCGGATGGTCTGGTGCGCCATGGCGAGCGCGAAATGCAGGCCCCAATAGAGATCGACGTCGGCATGGCCGGGCAGCGAGCGGCGCATCGCGGCGGCGAATTTGCGCAAATGATCGATCTCGCGGTTCTTGATACGGCGGATCGGCGGCACCGACTCGATCGAGGCCCGGATCATGAATCGCGCCGCGGTCGAGCGCTCACGATCGGGGCCGAGGCATCCGCGCAAGGTCGGCCCGACCAGCGCGCGCAGGATGGCATCGATGCCGGCCCGGCCGCCGCCTTTTTCTTCGGCCGCCTTCAGCTCGTTGAGGCGCTCGCGGTTGGTGGCAAGGCTGCGGCTGACGAACAGCTCGGCGATCAGCTCGTCCTTGGAGCCGAAATGATAATTCACCGCCGCCAGGTTGACGTCGGCGGCGGCGACGATGTCGCGCAGCGTGACGTCGCCGAAACCGCGATCAGCGTAAAGCCGCTCGGCGGCGGCGAGGATCGCGCTCCTGGTGTGATCGGACGCCATCACGCTATCTCATGGGCCCCATGCAATGGGGGCGTTGCAATTCAAACAGTTGTATGAAACTATCGTTTGAAGGGCTGGAAATGTCAATCGGTGCCGGTGGCGCGCCGCGTTTCCGGCCGGTCACGCCTTCGTCATCACGGCCGCGAGCCCGCGATAAATGGTCTTGCGGTGAACGGGCGGCGGGGAGACAGTGCGGCCAAAGACTTCAGAACCGTAGCGAGGAGCGTTCCATGGACTTCAATATGTCTGATCGCCAGAAAGATTGGCTCAACCGTGTGCAGTCGTTCATGCACAAGCATGTCCGGCCCGCGGTGCCGATCTACCGCCAGCAGGACGAGGCCGGCGAGCGCTGGAAGGTGATCCCGATCCTCGAAGACCTGAAAAAGAAGGCGAGGGCGGAAGGTCTCTGGAACATGTTCATGCCGCCGTCGTCGCATGAGGACGATGAATTCCGCGGCGCGGGATTGACTAATCTGGAATATGCGCCGCTGGCCGAAGAAATGGGCCACATCGGCTGGGCTTCCGAAGTGTTCAACTGCTCGGCGCCGGATACCGGCAACATGGAAGTCCTGATGCGCTACGGCTCCAAGGAGCACAAGCGGCAGTGGCTGAAGCCGCTGATGAACGGCGAAATCCGCTCCGCCTTCCTGATGACCGAGCCGGCGGTAGCCTCCTCGGACGCCACCAATATCGAAACCTCAATCGCGCGCGACGGCGATCATTACGTCATCAACGGCCGCAAATGGTGGTCGTCGGGCGTCGGCGATCCCCGCTGCAAGCTCGCGATCGTGATGGGCAAGACCGATACCAAGGCGCCGCGCCATGCGCAGCAGTCGCAGATCCTGGTGCCGCTCGACGCCAAGGGCATCACGATCGAAAAACTGCTGCCGGTATTCGGTTTCGACGACGCACCGCACGGCCACGGGCAGGTGTTGCTGGAGAACGTCCGCGTTCCCGCCAGCAATATCCTGCTCGGCGAGGGCAGGGGATTCGAGATCGCGCAGGGCCGTCTCGGTCCCGGCCGCATCCATCACTGCATGCGCACCATCGGCAAGGCCGAGGAGGCGCTGGAGAAAATGGTGAAGCGGCTGTCGTCGCGCACCGCGTTCGGCAAGAAGATCATCGAATATTCGATCTGGGAGCAGCGCATTGCCGAAGCCCGCACCGACATCGAGATGAACCGGCTGTTGTGCCTGAAGGCCGCCGACATGATGGACAAGGTCGGCAACAAGACCGCCCAGCTCGAGATCGCCATGATCAAGGTGGCGGCGCCCAACATGGCGCTGAGGATCATCGACAACGCCATCCAGGCGTACGGCGCCGCCGGCGTCTCCGACGATGCCGGTCTCGCCCGGGATTATGCCTCGATGCGAACGATGCGGCTGGCCGACGGTCCGGACGAGGTGCATAACCGCGCCATTGCCAGACTTGAACTTCGGAAGTATGCAAACGCTCCTGCTTCGCGTTAAAGGGAGCCCGCAAACGGCGCTCCCTCCGAGAAAATCGAGGGAGCGTCATCGTGGCCGAGGGCGTCAGAAAAGACGAGGAGTTTTCGGGCACCAGGCCCGTCGAGGAGCGACATCGGATCGATGAGGCGCGTCTCGACGGCTGGATGCGCGAACATGTCGAGGGTTTTGCGGGACCGCTGACCGTCCTGCAATTCAAGGGCGGCCAGTCCAACCCGACCTACCGGCTGGATACGCCCGGCCGGTCCTACGTGATGCGCCGCAAGCCGTTCGGAAAGCTGTTGCCGTCGGCGCATGCGGTGGACCGCGAATTCCGCGTCATCGCAGCGCTGAGCAAGCAGGGCTTTCCGGTTGCGAAAGCCTATGCGCTCTGCACCGACGACGCGGTGATCGGTGCGGCCTTCTACATCATGTCGATGGAAGAGGGCCGGGTGTTCTGGGACCCGACGCTGCCGAGCCAGACGCCGAAAGATCGCCGCGCCATCTTCACCAGCAAGATCGAGACGCTGGCAAAACTGCATCAGTACGATCCGCAAGCAATCGGGCTTGGCGATTTCGGCAAGCCCGGAAATTATTTCGCCCGCCAGGTCGATCGCTGGACCAAGCAATACCGCGCCTCCGAGACCGAGCACATTCCCGAAGTCGAAAAGCTGATCGAGTGGCTGCCGCGCACGCTGCCGAAGCAGGAACGCGTCTCGATCGTCCACGGCGACTATCGCCTCGACAACATGATCTTCCACCCGACCGAACCGCGGGTGCGGGCGGTGCTGGACTGGGAGCTGTCGACGCTCGGCGATCCCATGGCCGACTTCACCTATCTGTTGATGCAATGGACCATGCCCGGCCTCGAACATGCCGACCTCAAGGCGCTGAACATTCCGAGCATGGAAGAGGCGGCGCAAATCTATTGCAACGTCACCGGCAGCGCGGTGCCCGACCTGAACTGGTATTTTTCCTACAACCTGTTTCGCCTCGCCGGCATCACGCAGGGCATCGCAGGCCGGATCCGCGACGGCACCGCGGCCAGCGCCAAGGCGATGGAATCCGCCAAACGCACGGTGCCGCTGGCAAAAGCTTCCTGGGACTACGCGCAGAAGGCGGGGGCGGCGTAGGGGACGTCATTGCGAGGAGCGCAAGCAACGAAGCAATCCAGTTTGCTGCTCGATGGATTGCTTCGCGGAGCCTGTCATCGGGCGCGCATTCGCGCGACCCGTTGGCTCGCAATGACGTCGGTTGACGCGTTCACCGTCATGCCCGGCCTTGTGCCGGGCATCCACGTCTTGCTTCCTTCTGCCCAGCAGAGACGTGGATGGCCGGGTCAAGCCCGGCCATGACGAATAGAGCGCGCCTCTAAATCGGTTTCCCCGCATACGGCATCGAGGCGGTGAGACCGCCGTCGACCGGGATCGCCTGGCCGTTGACGTAGGACGCATCGTCGCTGGCGAGGAATAGTCCCATCGCCGCGAGCTCATGCGGCTGGCCGGCGCGCTTTAGGGGATTGAGCTGGCCGATCTTGTGATCGGTGCCGCGCTGTTTGGCGTTGTCGAAGATCGGTTTTGTCATGCCCGTCTCGATCAGGCCCGGGCATACGGCGTTGATGCGCACGCCGGTGCCCGACAGCGAATAGGCCGTGGTCTGCACCAGGCTGATCACGCCGGCCTTGCTGGCGGCATAGGGGTGACCGCTGGCGCCGGACTTCAGGCCCGCCACCGATGCGGTGCAGACGATCGCGCCGGATTTCTGCTTGATCATGTGCGGCATCGAATGCTTGATCGCCAGGAACGGCCCGATCAGGTTGATGCGCAGGATTTCCTGCCAGTGTTCCACGGTCTGTTCGGCGAGCGGCACCAGCCCGCCGCTGATGCCGGCATTGGCCCAGATCGCATCGAGCCGCCCGTAGGCAGAGACCGCCTTGTCGATGAAGGCGATCACGTCCTTTTCCGAACCGGCGTCCGCCATGACCGCCTCGGCGGTGCCGCCGGCCTTGCGCACCTGCGCGACCGTATCCTTGACGCCGTCGGTGCGGTCGACCGCGATCAGTTTTGCGCCCTCTCTGGTGAACAACAGCGATGCCGCGCGCCCGATGCCGCTGCCGGCGCCGGTGATGATGACGGATTTGCCTTCGAGGCGGCCCATGAGTTTCTCCCTGATCGCTTTGATCTATAGCGTTTTCCCGCGAAGCGGGTACCGGTTCGCGCAGGAAAACGCGTCAAAACATAGATACGCTTGCCGCCTCGCGGAATTTCAAACAAGATTTCAAACGTCGAAGTCACTTGAGGCGATCTGTACTCTGACGTAGGACACGCGACAGTATTGAAGGGTTCTTGCGATGTCCAATCCAGTGAAGCCATCCGGCGCGATGGTAACGACGCGATGGTGGTGGGTGCGTCACGCGCCGGTCCGCGAGGATAACGGCTGCATCTACGGACAGAAGGACCTCGGCTGCGACACCTCGGACCGCGTGGTTTTCGCCGCGGTCGGAAAGATCCTGCCGCGCGATGCGGTCTGGTATGCGAGCAATCTGAAGCGGACGCATCAAACGGCGGACGCGATCTGGGCCGCCGGATTTCCAAAACCCGCGGCGATGGCGCACGAGGTGATGTTCGCCGAACAGCATCTCGGGCAATGGCAGGGCATGAACCGCGCGGCATTCCTCGCCAGCCGGCCGATCGGCAGCCACTGGTTTGCTGCGATCGACGAACCGGCGCCCGGCGGCGAAAGTTTCATGGATCTCTATAACCGCGTGCGCGGCGCGATTGAACGCATCAACACTGAGCAGGCCGGCCGCGACGTGATCGCGGTGGCGCATGGCGGCACCATCAAGGCGGCGATCGGGCTCGCGCTCGGCAATCAGCCGGAGAAGGGCCTCGTCTTCGACATCGACAATTGCTCGGTGACGCGGCTCGATCATCTCGCCAGCGCTGGCCATGATGGCTGGCGGCTGCCGATGGTCAACCAGCAGCCGTGGATCGCGGATGCTTCCCACAACGCCATGCATCAGCCGGCCGGACCGGAAATCGCGCCCGCCAACAAGCTCGCCTGAAGTCGCCTGTGTTGTCTGCGGCCGCCAACGCTGCTTAGCTTGAACTGAAAATGAACACCGGCGCATCCGCCGCCGGGTCAATGTCTGGGAGAAACGCTATGACCTTGTTCGATATGTCGGGAAAAGTCGCCGTCATCACCGGCTCCTCGCGCGGCATCGGCCGCGCCATCGCCGAACGGATGGCCGAGCATGGCGCCAAGGTGGTGATCTCCTCGCGCAAGCAGCAGGTCTGCGACGAGGTGGCGAAGGCGATCAACGACAAGGCCGGCAAGCAGGTCGCGCTTGTCGGTCGCCGCGAACATCTCGACCAAGGACGATCTCAAGCATCTGGTCGAGGAAACCAACCGCGTGTTCGGCAAGATCGACACGCTGGTCTGCAACGCCGCGTCGAATCCCTATTACGGGCCGCAGGCCGGAATTTCCGACGACCAGTTCCGCAAGATCCTGGACAACAACATCGTCGCCAACCACTGGCTGATCTCGCTGGTGGTGCCGCAGATGATCGAGCGCAAGGACGGCTCGATCACCATCGTCTCCTCGATCGGGGGCCTGAAGGGCTCGACCGTGCTCGGCGCCTATGCGATCTCGAAAGCCGCCGACATGCAGCTCGCGCGCAATCTCGCCTGCGAATACGGCAAGCACAATATCCGCGTGAACTGCATCGCGCCGGGCCTGATCAAGACCGATTTCGCCAAGGCGTTGTGGGACAATCCGGAGACGCTGAAGGCCTCCACCGCCCGCTCGCCGCTGTTGCGGATCGGCGAGCCCGACGAAATCGCGGGCGCGGCGGTGTTTTTGGGGTCGGCGGCGGGCACGTTCATGACCGGGCAGACCATCGTGATCGATGGCGGCGCGACGATCAGTTGAATTAGTCATTCCGGAGCGCGCGCAAGCGCGAACCCGGAATCTCGCAGATAAGATATAATATCGGGATTCCGGGTTCAGCCCTGCTCGGGCTGCGCCGCGCCCCGCTGCGCCTCACTCCACCGCGGCGTAGACCAGGCTGCGCAGCAGCGTGCGGAAATATTCGCGCTGGCCGGGGCCCTGCGACATGAATACGCAAAACAGCTGTTCCCTGGGATCGATCCAGAAGGATGTGCCGGCCATGCCGCTCCAGAAGAACTGACCGACCGAGCCCGCGAACGGCGCCATGCCCTGAACCGTGCGGACCGCGAAGCCGAGACCAAAACTGTGGCCTGCCGGCACCAGGTAAGATTCGAGTTTCACCTTTGGGCCGAGATGGTCCGACGCCATCAGCTCCAGCGTCTTGCGGCCGATGATCCTGCTGCCGTCGAGCGCCCCGCCGTTGAGCAGCATCTGGCAGAACCGCGCATAATCCATCGTGGTCGAAACCAGCCCGCTGCCGCCGGATTCCATCGCGGGCTCTTCAAGCATGTCGAACAGCTGAACTTTCTCGCCGCTCCAGGGATCGGTCGGGAACGGCTCGGCGAGGCGACCGGCGTTCTCGCTGCCGGTATGGAACGCGGTTTCCGCCATCTGCAACGGCGCCAGAATGCGTTCGGTCAGGAACGCGCCCAGGCTCTTGCCGGAAACCACTTCGATGATGCGGCCGAGAATGTCGGTGGATCGGCTGTAGTTCCACTCCGCGCCGGGCTGGCACAACAGCGGCAGGCCGGCGACCAGCGTGGCGTGTTCGGCGCTGGTGATCTTGCGGTTGCGCAGCCGCGACTGCAGATACATCTGCTGTACCAGGCCGTTGCCGGTATTGTCGTTGGTGATGCCTGAGGTGTGCCGCAGCAGATCCTGAACGGTCATCGGCCGCACCAGCGGCACCAGTTCAAGCTTGCCGTTGTTCTCGACGCCAACCTTCTGGTTGGCAAACTCGGGAATGAATTTCGCAACGGGGTCGCTAAGCAAGAGAAAGCCATCCTCGATCAGCATCATGATGCCGACCGAGGCGATCGGTTTTGTCATGGAGAAGATACGGAAGATCGAATGGTGCGCCATCGGCGCAGAGCCCGCCGGGCTTTGCCTGCCCAGCGCCTCGAACCAGCCGATCTGGCCGCGCCGCGCCACCATCACGGTCACGCCCGGTGTGGTTCCCTTGTCGATCTCGCGCTTGAACGCATCCGACATCCGCTGCAGCCGGACCGGCGACAGCCCGAGCGATTCCGGTTTTGCCTGCGGTAGCGGCGGGGTCTGTGGGGCGGCGGGGTGCCTGGCGGCGGTTCGAGCGGTCATGGTTTCTCCCTTTGCGCTTGTGCGCTTGCTTTGCTCTTGCCGAAAGTCTGACGCAGAACGGCTGGCTTGAACAGGCCGTATCCGGCCAACCGCTTCGCCCTTGCAATCGGGGCGTTGCCTATGCTTGAAACGGCGCGGATCGGCGGCGACGCAGATCCTCTGCAGGAGTGTAGCTCAATTGGTAGAGCACCGGTCTCCAAAACCGGGGGTCGCAGGTTCGAGCCCTGCCACTCCTGCCAGTTAAATCAAGGACTTAGGAAGGTTTTTCGAGGCCTCTCCCGATCCAAAAACCTCCAAAGGGTAAGTCCCAGGGTAAGCAGGTGAGGGGCGTCTTGGGGGCTGGCCCCGATCTGGGATCGATCCCCCCGGCCTTCCCCGCGCCAATCGATCAGAGACATGTTTCGGCGTGATTGCGGGGGCAGTCCTGATCGTGCAAACT
Source organism: uncultured Alphaproteobacteria bacterium (assembly GCA_963778925.1). Lineage (GTDB taxonomy): Bacteria > Pseudomonadota > Alphaproteobacteria > Rhizobiales > Xanthobacteraceae > Bradyrhizobium. The sequence goes on from CAVZWE010000009.1 coordinate 200,889, forward strand.
ACTGCTGCAGCCGTTGTGCCGCTATGATGGGGCTTTCGTTCAAGCAGGTTACAGGGGGGCGGGCAGATTTAGTTGGTTGGAGTTGCGTCATGCCCCGTTCGCCTTCCATCGTACCCGACGACACAAACCGCGACGTCTATCTCGTGCTGGACGACTTCGGCCATCTCGGCAGGGCGTGGCATGAGACCGACGAAGCGGGAACCAGCCGCGCAACGCTGGTTCGAAACTTGCTCGACGGGCAATATGAAGATCCGGTCCGGATCGTCGCCTTCAACACCGCCCAAGGCTGGTCGCGTGATGTGACTGTGGACATCGCGGACGAACTGCGCCGACGCTACGTTGAGTACGACGAGGTACCGGAATCGGTTCTCAAGTTCTTGGAAGCCGCCAACCGGCACTGAGCGAGTTTGGGGATGTGGACTGATTTTCCAGGTGAAGGCGTTTCCCGGTCGCCAAGGCTTCTGCGTGAGAGAGCTGCTCCACGCCGCCGGGAAGCGAGCTAGCCGCTGCGGTAACGCGCAGCCATCCCGCCAGATTGGCGGATGCATCATTAGGACAGCAGCACTGGCTTGATCAGCACCGTCGCTGGTGACAGCATCTTTCGCATCGGGAATACGTTGGCCCCGACACACTGGCAACGCATCGGAACGCCTCATTCAATGAAGGCTTTGCGTCCGGTGGCTAGTAGGCTTGGGCTACGTTCGAGCACCGCTCGGCGCAGCAAACCTCTACGCAAACGCAACGCAACGGCATAAGCCGTCGAGGGAAACCTTGGCGGCTTTTGCGTGGGGAATCATGCTCTAGTCTTCGTCCGGCTCGCGCACGACCGGCGGTTCGTCGGCGCGGTCCTCTTCCTCTTCGTCCTCTTCCTCCTCGTCGTCTTCATCAGGATCTCGGGGCGGCATCGTGTTGCCCATGATGACGAAGAGACACCAGTCGGTCAACCTGGTGGAAAATTCCTCGGGGATGCGTGGGGTCATGTTGTTGCTCCTCCCAGGCCAGGCATCATCGAATCAGTCGCGCCGTGTTAGCGGCGGCCTCGGCCAGCATTGCATTCAACTGTGACTTGGTGAGTTCCTTAGGCTGCCTCACTACCGGCTTGCGCGTAGACACAACCTTATGAACCGGGCGAGCACAGGCTGCCAACAGCGCTGGCCTTCGCTTCGGCACCGACACGATCTTGGGTTTAGCGGTGGGCGGCTTGTGGCCGCGCTTCAAGCCCATGCGCAGCAACTTGGCACATACTCCGTTGCGGCTGTGCCCTAGTCGAGTGGCGATCTGCGCGGCGCTGTGGCCGCTGACCCAGAGTTTTTTCAGGAGTGCAATGCTGGCGGCATCCCACATGCGTATTGCAATACACCCAAAGGTCGGATGATTGCAATCAGCTCCGCTGTCCCGTTACTTCACCAAGCAAGCGCGGAGGTACACTCAGGCAGCGGCACCGAGCTTCTCGAATGCAGAGCTTTTCAGACCGTTGAGGTCGCGCACGCCCAACGCCGCCTGCTGAAGAATATGCTCCGCTACTTCAAGCGGCGTGACAGACTTGCGGATTAAGAAGCGTCGATCCGCAACAACTTCGTTCAACGCCTGCCGCATAACGGCGACCGTCGAGGCATCAAATTTCTGTTTCAAATTATTCATCGTTCGCAGCCCAAATCGTTGGGTGCGTCATAGAGCTCTTTTGTAAAGGGATGATGAACTGAGAACAACGCAAAGTCGGTATGCGAACACAAACGGCCCCGCCGTGGGCGGCGTGCCTAAGCCGTTTGTGTCTGAACTCCGGCTGGGGCTAGGGGGAGGTCGGACAGCCGAGGTTCTTGCACTCAGATATGAGTTAGGCTGCCTTTTTGCCGCGATCTCTCTCGGCCTGTTGCAGGCACTTATTCTCAGTCTGCGTATTACGGACGGCCTCTGCCAGCATCTCGCGTAGCTCGGCCTTGGTCTTCGCGGGTTCCCGCTTAGGTGGTTGCCATTGGGTCATGAACTCTATGTGGGGATGCGGGAGGGAGAATTAAACCCCCGCCGGCACTGCCTGCACGTCCGCTTTTGCGCGCATAACGGACCTAACTCAGACATCTCGCCATGTCCGAGAAGTGCCATGAGCCGACATCAACGCAGTTATTCGATCACTTGTCGCAGATACAATTACGCCTGCAAGAGCTGCCGTATATAAATAGTGGTACCGCCAACTAACGCGCCGAAAACACCCCATCTAAAAGCACTGCCCCCTGTAAGGTAGGGTGACAATGTCCCCTCCGAAAAATTAATGTGATGGTAAATGTACCCGGCAGCAAGCCCTAGGCCAATTCCCAGAACAGCTGCTAAAACGAGAGCCAATTGGTGCTCACTGCGCCATTTCAACGGATTCATTTGCTTCTCCTTCTTGTAAACTTTCCCCGGGTTTCACGGAAGAACCCGAACTGACATGAAGGACAACGCCAAGATAGTACGGTCGGCGGCTGGCGTCTAGGCCGCCCGGCGATGCAACATTGCTCTGGATCAATATGAGTTGTCGCCCTGGGCGATAATTTTATCGGAGCATCTTACCGAGCGGCGGTCCCAGAAAGCGCCGTTGCGGTGTTATGCGCGGGACCCCGGTCCGATCTCCATCTGGGTCCCGCTTCTTAAACTGCCGCAGTGGCATGCACGGCTCCGCTAATCGCCTGCTCCATCGGCGGGGCCGTGTTTTTGTTTGCCTCCAAGGCGGTTTCAACACTATGCCGTCCAGTCAACTCAGCCTCGGCGGCATATCGATCGACCATACTTCGATGTCATCGATCTCCAACTCCGGCTGACGCTGCGTTGAGGGAAACAGCGGAGATATGAAGAACACGTAGCGGTGCGGCACCGCCGAATGCAGCGCCAGCTTCGCCAGATCAGCCGCGAGCTTGCCGTTATTCTTAGGATTGACCGCCGCAAACGTCTCGGCACCTACGAGGCAATCTGTGCTCATGATGTCGAGAGCAAGTGCAGCATGTGCTCCGGGCGCAAGCCGGAACCCACCGCAACCGGGATGCCTCTCAAGAAGTATGCGCGTTGCCGCGAGCGCTGCCACGTAGGTCCAAGTCTGATTGATCTGCTCGACAAGGTTCAGCTTCCGGTCCTCCACCGGATGACTGCCGACAGGATCGAACTTCATCTTTCGAAACAATTCCAGCGCATCGCCGGTCTGCGCGGCCAGCCATCGCTGAGAACCAGCTGCTGATGCGACGATCAAATCCATCTGCCTGTCGATGTCGGACAGCGAGGCGATAGTCAAGATGGCGTAGCGGTTGGGTCTTCTCGTCACGATGAACGGGGGGGTTGAGGGTGGTCGCCTACACTGCATCTGAAGCCAACGAATGCGCCATCCCTTGAACTTCTTCTGATCGGTAGTCATCGGTGTCGCCAGAGGGCCCGGCATGGCGAATATTGTCTGGCTCCGGTGACACAGGTCCAAATCGGGGATCGGCAAGGCAATAAAAAGTAAAATAGCTCTGTGTGAGCTTGAACAAAACTGTTACGCCGCTCTCTGAAGTATCTACCACTGTGAAGTCATCTTCGGTCGGTTGTTTCATCATCTACCGCTCCTGTGGATATAAGCGCGTCAATTCATTGGTCGTTATGAGCAATTGGAGAGGTTTATGAAACTGAAGATCCAAACGCCGAGAAACGGGGCAGCGAAGGTAAGACGTGTCTTGACGAAAAAGACGGTAAGGCGTGCTTCAACGAAAAAAAGTCGAGCCAAAAAGAAGTCTACGAAACAGCGAAAGACTTCGGTCGGTTCGATCGCTCCCAACTTACACGAGGGCAGCCGGTCAGAGTACCTCGCACAGTACGTCTTCTCCTCGTTCGGCACTGCTGTTCCCGTTCCGCACCAAGAGGATACAGGTCTCGACATCTATTGCACGCTACTCGAACATGATGGGCGGCGTGCGTGGCCAAGCGCGTACTACGCGGTACAAGTAAAAAGCAACCTGGACCCTTGGATTTTTTGACAGCGAGAAGTCAGTCCGATGGATCATCGAACATCCGTTGCCGATCTTTCTCTGTATCGTGCGCAAAGCAGAGGCAAGAATTCTTGTCTACCAAACTACGCCTCGATTTGCTGCATGGATTTTGCCATTGCATAAAACCCGTTTGGAGTTGGTTCCCGGAATTGAAACAAAAGCACAGTCGATAATGACCAGCTGGGAGGAAGGAGGTAGTTTTGAACTGAAAGCACCGATCCTTGACTTCACAATCGAAGATGCACTTGACGATGGCTTCCGCGCGCGGATCGCAACTGTGCTCAAATTCTGGATCGATAATGATCAGGAGAATATCTTTCGGGTCAAATGCGGAAACCCGCATTTTCAAGTACCCTACGAATACGAAACCAACACAGCAGGTGGCAAAGGTGGAACGAGCGATTTTGGCGGCCGATTTTCGGAACAATCCGCGCAGCGAGCGGAAGCGGTGCTCAAAGAATTACTAAGTCATATTACGACGCATCGCTATCAGAACCAAGAACTGGTCAGTGCTGCAATCTACGCAACTGCACTCCGGCGATTATCTTCGATTTCCAAACAAGGTGATATCACCCGTCACGACACATCTTTGCACCAAGAGCTAAATAATCGTTTTGGAATGTCGCCACCAACGCACGTTTATCAAGCCGTCGATACACTACGACAAATGCTGGTTGATAAACTTGCAGAGCATGGAATATCCGATACAGGATAGGCGCTGGTCGTACCAACCTTACGATCACGCGGCAGCGTCTGCGCCGCCTCAAACAACAAGCTGGGGCCAAGATGAAATGCGACCAGTGTGGCAAGTGGCCCGAGCGATATTATCCCCGTGAGGCTGAGCGGCGCGCCGGGGTTTGCGAAGGGCTTTGAAAGACCCGCCGAGCCTGAACCGGCGGGTCTTATGATCGTGAAATGTTGTCAGAGATCGGTGCCGACGGTGATGTTACGGCCCATCACTTGGCCAATTTTCGCTGTATTTGCGATTACCGTCGCCCAGGCCGGGTCCTTCGCCATTGCATCCTGCGCCTTGCCATGTGCTTCCCAACTGGGATAACGCACCACGACAAGCCAATCGCCGATCCATGGGCCGGTGTGAAAGCGGGACACCCTTAGAAATTCGGCTCCATGTTTTTCGACAATTTTCTTCGCCTCCTTGGCGTTCTTGACCACTTCCTCGGTATTATTGCTCTTAATGCGTGTGAATGAGGTGACCGTCGGCATACGAAATCCCTCCCTTTGGTTTGCGCATCCCTCGTAGAAAAGACACGGCCCCGCCGGGGATAGGGCGTAAATACACGGGCCCGTGCCCGGACCACGGACCTCTGCTTGGCTCATGGCCCGGTCCAAATATATCAGCCCATCGCAGGATCGGGCCGTAACAATGGGGTGATTATCAGATTTCCGCCGCCTGCGCCGCCGCTCACGCCGCTCCAGCCACTTAATGATCTCGTCGTCGACGCAATGCACCGTGGAGGAGGTGGGTGTCCTCCGGCTTGGCACCGCCTGTAGAGATCGCAATCGGCGAAGATATCAGGTGCTCAAATACTGGTTGATGTTTTTGGAGAGGGTTTCAATCAATGCAAGCTGCGCCTTTGTCTTTTCTTCAACCGGTAGACCATCAGAAATCTTCAGGGCCAATCCAATGTTTTGTGTGAACACAAGTTTTCGATGATAATCAGCCATCTTCGCGACGGTTTGATTATATAAGTAGAAAAACACCGCGGATATGAATTGTCCCAGCATCTCGCCCATCCTTTTTGAGTCGGCTGCTCCTGTGCCGCCATGCGTGTGTCTGGCTAGCCCGCCGCTTCCTTGCGGCGGCGGCACATGGCGATATACTCGACCGGCGTCGGCACTTCCGCTGCGGAGGAGCACGCAGCCGGGAGGTGCGGATGGCGTCAACTCTGATCGGCAAGCAAGCGGTCGTGATTGGTGCGGGAATGGGAGGGCTCACGGCGGCGGGGGCGCTCGCCGACCGCTTCGACCAAGTGGTTGTTCTGGAGCGCGACACTCTGCCCTCGGAGCCTGCGTTTCGCGCGGGGACGCCGCAAGCGCGGCACGTGCATGCGCTACTGCTCAGCGGCCAGCGCGCCCTCGGCGAACTGTTCCCGGGGTTCGAGCAGGATCTCGCCCTGGCGGGAGCCGTGCCGCTCAGGGCCGGTCTCGATGTTCGCATAGAGCGACCGGGCTACGATCCCTTCCCCCAACGCGATCTCGGCTGGCTAAGTTACGCCGTGTCGCGGCCGACAATCGAGCGCGCCGTACGACGGCGGGTGGAAAGCCGCGCGAACACCACGCTACGCCAGGGCTGCCGGGTTCTGGAAGTGTTGGCGTCGCCAGATGGTGAGGCGGTCACCGGCGTGCGCTGCGAGAACAGCAATGGCGCGAGCGAGACGATTGCGGCGGATCTCGTCATCGACGCCTCCGGACGCGGCGCCCTCACTCTCGCTCTGCTGCAATCGATCGGCCGACCGCTGCCAGAGGAGACCACAATTGGCATCGATCTCGGCTATGCCACATGCGTCTTTGCCATCCCGGACGACGCCTCGACCGATTGGAAAGGCGTCATGACCTTCGGCCAGGCGCCCCAGAACAGCCGTGGCGGCCTGATGTTGCCGCTCGAGGGCAACCGCTGGATGGCGACCATTGGCGGGCGCCACGGCGACGTGCCGACTGGCGATCCTGAGGGCTTCCTGACCTACGCCCGGGCACTGCGAACGCCGACGATCTACAACGCGATCAGCCGCGCCAAGCGTCTGGACGGGGTCGCTCGCTACGGCTTCCCCGAGAGCGTGCGGCGCCATTTCGAGCGACTCGACTTTTTCCCCCGCGGGCTTCTGCCCATCGGCGACGCAATCTGCCGCTTCAATCCGGTCTACGGCCAAGGCATGAGCGTGGCCGCGCTGGAGGCGTGCCTGCTCCTGAGGATTCTCGAAAGACCAGGGGGAGACAGCAATCCAATCGCCGGGCTGGCGCCGACGTTCTTCGCCGAAGTGCAGACGTTGATCGAGACGCCGTGGTCTGTGGCGATACTCGACTTCGTGTTTCCCGATACGCGGGGCCAACGTCCGGCGGATTTTGAGACCACGCTCAAATTTGGTATCGCCCTGACCCGCCTCGCTGCCGAAGATCCGGCCGTCCACAAGCTGACCGCTGAAGTCCAAAATCTATTGAGGCCGCGCAGCGTCTACCGTGATCCCGCCCTGGTGCAGCGCGTGCTCGCGATGATGGCTGAGGCGTAACACGAGCCGCGCTCGTTGCGGGAGCAGCCCGAATCGCCACTCAATTGGGCACCTTGAACACGGGTTTAGATTTTCAGTCGGGCGGGAATAGTTCCGTTGTGGATTTGATCGAGGCTTCAAAGGATGGTGGCGTCTAATCGATCCTTCCGGTTGTTGGAACCTTTGGGGTGCGATGCGTCTCTTTCGCCGGTTCCCATTGCGGCGCCGCAATAATTCCCTAATTCGGGGAACCAATGCACCAGCGGTTGGGGGTCAGAACATGGGGACCTCGCCATGACTGACAGCGAAAGTTGGAAGGAACGCAGAAATCAGGTGGCGCGCTATCGTGCGATGGCGCAGGAGACCACCGATCCGCTCGCGGCACGTTTGCTCCACGATATCGTTCTGGATCTGGAAGCCGAGTTGGAGGGACCGCCGCAAAGCGTCGGCCGTGATGCTGCGTGAGCATCGACGCATCCCGGATCAGGGTGTTCTACTCGGGGGCCATCGCGCGCGATGTTCCCGCTACTCCGTCTTCGCCGGCATTCGTGGCGGGAGCAGGGGCGTAAACACGAGGCCCTGTCCGTGGGTAGCGCTGGTGTCAAGGTCATCGCCACCGCCGGCGGGGTCGCCGCCACCGGTGGTGAGAATGGCCGCCGGCGTTGCCTGGGTCGGGCCGACCCCGCCCTGACCTGTCCCGGTATTCGCGGTGCGTCCTCCCTGGGGATGGCCGTCGGCGCTGGCCCTGACCGCGGCTTCGGTCTTGTCCGCGAGTTTGGCGGAATAGGGCAGCCGATAGGCCCGCGGGACGCCGCTGGGGAAATTGTCATCGTCACAAGCCTCGACCCAGAGATAGATCGAACCCGGATCACCCTCGACCGAATGCGGTTCAACGATGCGGGCGCCGAGTAACTTGAAGTTCGGCGGCAGAGCATCGTCCGTCGACCAGCCCAACAGCGAATGCGTGGCGAAGAAGCTTACGAGGTAGAATGCGCTGGTCACAACGATCGCACCCGCTTTCACCGGCCAGGGCAGGGGTGTGAACAGGCAGGCGACAAGCAGCAAAACCCCCAAAAGAGCATAGCCGATGGCAAGGCTCAGGATGATCGAATTGAGGTTGCTCATAGCTTCTTCCGATAGCCTGTTTTCGGATCGAGATCGGCGCCGTTGAGATGAGCTCCGTTAAATTTCACCAGCAGTGATTTTTCGCGATAATTGACGTCGACCACCTTGCCCTCGGCGTCGAGCGCAAATCGCACTGCAGACTTCTCGTCTCCGGTGTGATCGACGGTGAGCGTGTTCTCGTGGATCACCTCTGCGACCGGATTGAGTTTCTGCACCTTCACCGTGACCGGAACCGGCCGACCCGTCGTTGCCGCGAAATGCGAGACGTTGACGGTGTATTCGCCCGAGACGATGCCGCGAATGACGACGATCTCCTCGCGGATCGGCGAAACAATCTTCCTGCCGTTGACGATGATGAAATCATTGGGGCCACCGCGATCGTCGCGTTCCAGAACCATGAACCCGGCCTCACGATGCCGATACCAGGCGATATTGCCGGCGGGGTCCTGCACGAAAAGATCCAGGTCGTCGGGATGGTTGTCGGGCCAATCCATCGTGATGATGAATTCCGCCCTCGGATCGACCTTGCCGTCCTTGGCGTCGGGCGAGATCGCAAGAAGCGCAATGAAGAACAGAAACGAAATAACCTGCAGCGCCTTGAAAAGCATCACGCTGAACGGATCGAAAGGCTCTTCGCGGGGATAAAGGCCGAAATCATCCCACATGACGCCGGTCCAGGGTGGGAACAATGCGCGTTTCGGTAAGCGTGACCGCCTGCGAGAACACTTGCGCGGTGGCGGCGTCAAGCGCGTAATATTGAATCTTGACCAGGATCGAACCTACAAGGCCAGCCAGCGTCGTATACATGGCGACCGCCATGCCGTCGCTCATCAGGCCCATGGAGGATTTCATCAGGGCGCGATTGCCGGCGTCGAGCCCGGCGATCGGTGCCAGCATGATGATGAAGCCGATGATGGTGCCGAGGAGGCCCAGCTTCATCAGCGTGTCCCCGGCGAAGGCACCCAGACCGTTCGAGCCGCGGAGCTTGTCGGCCAACCCGCGCAGCAGCAGGGTCTGATCGAGCCGGCCCGCGCCCTGCGTCTGCGCCTTCAGCTGAAGATTGCGAATGTGATCGGCGATCAGGCCAGCAGGCAGGGCATGGCTGCTGGCCACGTCGGCCACGACCAGCGAGCCGTCTGCGAAGCCACGCTCAATTCGTCTGCCGGCCTCGGCTTCGCGCGAGACGGCGATCGTGCGCCACAGGCAATGCAGCGACGCAGCGACATAGAGTACGGAAATAACGGAAGAGATATAGGTGCGGTCCGAAGCGATCATCAGCTTGACCAGGCCGAAGTGCCAAAGCAGCGCCACCGCAAAAATCGTCGCACCGGTAAAGATCATCCAGCGCAGGAGCGGCGCTCGATCAACGGCGGACCGCTGACGCAGATCAGCCTGCGATATGACGGTTGTGCTCATGCCCTGGAGTATCCTGCCCTGATAGGTTCGACCCGTTGAGGGGTTCAGCGGGACCGACATTTGCATGAGGATGGCTGCACTTTCAATTTAGCAGGTGCGGATCAAACCTTCCAGCCGGCAAATGCCGCGGGCCGCGACTGCGCATCGTGCAAGGGTGGCACGGGCTGTCCGAAAGCCCGCGATCCGACCTCCCGGGGCCATCCGAGCGTCCTGCTGGCTCGCGCCGCAAGTGGCCATGCCACCGCCCCACTACAGTTAACCTATTCCGGACTACAACCTGCGTTTTTTTGTGAGCGAGAACGTGAATTGACTTTGATCAATATTGCCTACTGTCTAAGTGCACTGGTGTTGTGCCGACTTCGAGGAAGTTCCAATGCGCAGTTTGGCTCTGACGATTCTGACGGTGGGTATGGTTTCGGCAGCAGGGCAAGCCCGAGCTCAGACATATGACCCGGCTTTTCCCGTTTGCATGCACGTCGTCGCCGCGAGAGGGGGCACCTACGAGGATTGCACCTACTATACGTTGGCCCAATGCGCGGCGTCGGCTTCCGGCCGCGCAGCGCAGTGCAACCTCAACCCGTATTACGCTGGTGCGACGACGTCGTTGAGACGAAACAATCGGCGTTATCGCCAAGTCAGATCAATATCGCCCGCGCCCGCTGAGACCGGACCGGATAGTTACTGCTTGCAAGGGCGCGTATGGGGCTATCCCGGCAATTGCCAATTCTCCAGCTACGCCAACTGTATGGCAACCGCGAGCGGTACCGACGCCTATTGCGGGATCAATCCCCAGTACGCGTTCGCGCACCAGCGGCGCGGCGCCTATCGGGACCGATACTGAGCGACAGTGAAGCAATATCGCAGCAAGTAGCGGTGTCCCATTTGGCGTAGACGAGGCAAACCTTGCGATCGGGCCGCGATGACGGGCGTTGCCTAACAATCTCAGTACGTATTTTTTTGGATGAACTACCTCGATACGTTTGGATGATTCCTGCGGCCCTGGTCCAGTTTCATTCGCGTCACGTCGCTCGGAGTCATCAACCATTCAGAGATGACACATGCGGGTCGATGGCTATCAGCGCCCCCGAGCCGGCCAGGACGGTGCGTTGGCTTTCTGGTTGCTCGTGTGAGCTGGTTCACATTTGCGCACGCCCGTAACGCGTAGAATGCCGCGATGCTTCTCAACGGGAGGCCGTCATGTCACCTCAAGCCTTATCGGGTATTTCGCCGGCAGAATTGTTGGCATGGGCGCAAGTCTACTGGATAGTTCCCGCCGGAATGCTGGCCTTGTATTTTTATGGCCGATTCCATTTCAACAGTCCGGAATATGCGATCGACTTCGGATGTCGAGGCGGTCCGGCCGAGTCGATAGGGCTCCGGCTGATTACGCCGACACCTCCGATATTCACGACATCGCGAGCCCGCTACAACCGCTTCGCCAGACGCTACGTGGCAATACTCGAGCTCGCTTTCATTGGTATTGTATTCTTCCCCGGCCTCCTCGCCGAAGCAATCAGCTTGCTGACCGGCTCTCCGTTTTCCTGGGGAGATTCGTTAACGCTGCAGCATAAGGTATTAATTGCCTTGTTCGCGCTCACGGGGCTGCTCTCCTCTTTTCCAGGGTTCAAGGACATCGATGGTTGGCTGCTCCGAACGCTCCACCGAGCGGCGTTCATTCCGGACGACGCGCGAATACTCGCTGAGAAGCTCTACGAAGCTCCGTTTTCCCCGCCGCCGACGGCGTTGGCGGCCGTTCGCTCGACACTAACCACTCGTGACGCAATCAGAGCGGCGGACGGCAAGCTGGCCGGCGCGCTGGAGCAACGACTAATCGCGATCCTGTGCCTGCGCACTCAACTCCAATCGATCATGGCCGACGGAAAATTCACCGACTTCAGAATCAAGCTCGACCGCGACCTACGCCAAGTCGCCAACCAGAGCCAGGAATTACGATCCGCACTCATCGCTTATCTGGTCGATCAGGAGAAACTGGTCCCCGTCGATGCGCTTGATATGGATGGCTACATATCGGCCAATATTGACAAGCCGGACATCGGAGCACTCTCGGCGCGCCGACAAGAGCTTCAAACCAGATGCGACACGGTATATGAAACGCTGTGCCTACTGACTGCACTATCCGTTTTTGCGACCAAACTGACGCCGGAGGACATGAGTGAAACTCTCCACGAACTGGGTTTCACCATCAGCGTCCCACCAATCCCTCTGTTCGATTGGGACGCCGTTGCGCGCGTGATCGGCTCGATGTTCCTGATTCTGCTTGTCGCCAATGTCGCCTATGTGGGGTTAGCGTATCTGCGCGGCATGGGAACGGAAGGGGTGCTGATCCCAAATCGCGCCCGCGTGATCGGATATTCCCTCACCTTCACCCTGAACTATTCGATCGTCATGATCCTCGCGATCAAACTGAAGCGCAAATGGCGACGCGAGGGCGCCCCCAATTTCGACCGCCCGGAGAACCTCCTAATTGCTTTGGCCGCCTACACCGTATCTCTGCTCTTCACTATCCCGTTCAGCATATATCTGCGCGGAGAATTTACGATCGCACCGTTTCTGTTTGCATCCAGCCAAGCCGTGCTCGGCTATTTCATCGGCATCTATGTTGACCGCGTGGGAAAGTCGGCCGGGATTTCGTTCACCGCCGCCGCGTGGCAGGGCGCGCTGCAACTTGCTGCGACGTTGATTGCCTTCTTGGGAGCGCCGCCGTTGCCGGGTGCCACGTGGAACTTCTTCGACGTGCTGTCCTTCAGCGCCTTCGTCGCAATTCAATCAGCCCTCAGCGGCTTCTTGATTGGCGTGTTGTTTCAGCATTTCTACAAGCGTGCAATGCCGCTCTCTGTAAAGTCTGACAACAGCGTCGCCGCCAGGGGCATTGCGGTGCTCGAATCGGCGCTCTGAGGTCGCCCTCGCCTGGAGGGGCCCGCCATGTCCGATGGCGCGGGGCTCGGTACGTTGCTTCGCAACAAGACGTCGCTGACTATAGGGTCCGCTTTGGGGCATTCGCGTCGTTTCGGCGACAGGCATCTGAAGTTCGGTTCACCCCCAATACCGGACATTCAGCGCATGAACGGACGCAGGCGGGTTATTTGATTCGCGGTACTGGCCGTCTTGTAGCCCCTGCGTTGCCAACGTGGCGCCCGTATCGAATTCTTAATCGCCTCGCGCCGTCGTCACCGGTCGGGTCAGCGCCCGGCGGTCCTTGACATATGCGATGACGACGCCGAGCCGTTCGACGGTGCCGATCACCTTGCCGTCGAGGTCGCCGTCGCAATTCATTTGGGTCGGCGCGATGAAAAACTCGGACTGGTTCCACTGCGGTTTGAAGTCCCAGCGCAGTTGCGGGAGCGTGACGGTCTTCTCGAACGGCAGGCGCTCGCCGCACACCGCGACGGAATAGGGGTGCGCCAGACGAGTAGCATCGGCAGGCTCGGTGCGCCGCAGATAGGCTTCAAGCTGATGGATCGCCTCGGGCATGCTGCCGAACCAGTAGTCGAGGTCGTATCGTCGCGACGCTCCCTGAAGACCCCCGACCGCCGGATTGTAGAACAGATATTCGTAAGGGTGCAGCCTGACCAGCGTCACGGCGTCCAGGAGGAAGCACGCGGTCACGGCCGCGAGCACGCTGGAGCCGATCATCCGACCGCGCGTCGTCAGGGCTGTCGCTGCCGTATCGAAACCAACGCCCGCGAGGACCGCCAGCGCGGGAATCACGAACAGGAAGTGGCGCATCCCGGTGAAGACGGGGCCATGCCACAGCACCTGGCACGCCACCGGGAAAATCACGGTCAGCGAAACCAGCGTGATATCCCTGCGCTGCAGCGGCGTGGAACCGGCGGCGAGACGCGGCAGCAAAGCGAACATGATCGCCAGTGCCGCGCCGAGCAGCGTTGGCAGCGGCACGCGAATCAGAATGTAGATCGGCACATACAGCCGCGGCGCGTCCGCCATCTCGTAGATCCGGCCGGCCAGGATGGTGCGGATATCGTACTGAAACTCGGAGAACGCGAGCAGGCCGCGGATCGGATTGAGCGGCGCCAGCGCCGCCCACGGCCAGGCCAGGATCATGACGACGTAGGCGAGCAGCAGCGCCGGCGACAACCGCAACGCCGACTCGATCGCGAAGCGCCACCGCGCCCGGCCATGGCCGAACCACGGCCGCGGCAGATACAGAGCGATGGCTGCGCCGGCGTAAACCACCAGCAGCAAGCCGAGCACGCGCATACCAAGGGCTGCTCCCGCCAGCAGGCCGAACGCAGCGATGTCGGCGGCGCGGGGCGCGGGCAGGGAACGCCCAATGCGGATCAGGAACAGCGTCGCCCCCATCATCGCGGCGGCGAAGGGAATGTCCTTGGTGTGGTTGAATATCGTGCCGTACCACGCGCCGCAGACGCTCAGCCCGATTGCGGCGATCAGGGCGGCGCGCGGGCCCGCAATCAGGCGCGCCGTCGCCGCGGTGGCGCCGATCCCGCCGATGCCGATCAGCGCGCACAGGATATGACGCAAATCATAGGGATCGATCGGGACCAGATGACTGAGAGCGACCGCAACGATATCGAACAGGCCGCCATAGAGATAAAGGTTTTGGAAGCTGAATACGCTCTCGTCCCTGAAGCCGCTTGTATAATAGGCGATGATCAACTCGCCGTAATGATGCTGAACGGCCTCATCGTTGGAGATCGCATAGTCCTTGAAAGTACACAGCGCGATGACGACGAGCACGACGACAAGGACGATGGTAGCGAAATCATAAGCGTCGAGACGCGCGATCCATGCCGGCCTGCTCCGGGGCGAAGCCTTCTCGGCACTGCCAGGAATGCGCTCTTCCGCCTGCTTCGCCTCGACAACGGTATCGGTCATTTCACTCCAGGCGGGTTGCAAATCCGGCGGGCCGCCCAGCCCAGCCACGTAGCGCTGAAATTGGCGCGTTGCCCCCGGGCGCGTACTCTCCCGAAACTAAAGACAACTCAATGACGCCAGTTAGTCAATGCATGCGGGGGAGCGGGCGGCGTCCGGAATAGGGCCATAACTTCGCTATCCGGATACCCGGGCGTGCCGGCGGCCAGCGTCGATAACTTGCTTACAAACGGCGGAACTATATGATCTTTTGCATTGCGAAGACCGATCTTTCTGAAGACGGGGCGGAATGGTGTTGATTGCCGATCGGGTTGCAGCATCACCCCTTCCGGGCGGGGCGGACGCGATCGCGCGCGAATCCGCCCCGGCGGCGATCTCGAAGCCGGCCGTTTCGCTGCCCGCGAGCGGCCGGGAATTGCGGATCGATCTGTTCCGCGGGCTGGCGCTCTGGCTGATCTTCATCGATCACGTGTCCCCGGATCTGTTGACCTGGTTCACGATCCGCAATTACGGCTTCAGCGACGCCACCGAGATCTTCATTTTTATTTCCGGCTACACCGCCGCGTTCGTCTACGGCCGGGCCATGCTGGAGTTGGGCTTCGTGATCGGGACCGCGCGAATCCTGCGTCGGGTCTGGCAGCTCTATATCGCTCACGTGTTTCTGTTCACGATCTTTCTCGCTGAAATTGCCTACGTCGCCGCCAGTTTCAATAACCCGCTATATCTGGAGGAAATGGGCGTCACGGATTTTCTCCGGCGACCCGACCTCGCCATCGTCCAGACGTTGCTGCTGAGATTCCGTCCCCTGAACATGGACGTGCTGCCGCTCTATATCGTGCTGATGTTTTTTCTCCCCTGTATCCTGTGGCTGATGAAGCGGCGAGCCGATCTGACGCTGGCGCTGTCGGTCGCGCTTTATGTGATGAGATGGAAGTACGATCTATACCTGACGGCCTATCCGAGCGGATTCTGGTCCTTCAATCCGTTTGCCTGGCAACTGCTGTTCGTGTTCGGCGCGTGGTGCGCGCTGGGTGGCGGGCGGCGGCTTTCGGGCATTTTGTCGTCGCCGGTCACGCTGTGGATTGCGGTCGCCTATCTGCTCGCGGCGTTCGGCGTTACGATGACCTGGTATTTCCCGCAGCTCGGCGATTTGATGCCGCGCCGGCTCGAGCAATGGATCTACCCGATCGACAAGCCCGATCTCGACGTGCTGAGGTTCGTGCATTTCCTGGCGATGGCGACGGTCACCCTGCGCTTCGCGCCAAAGGACTGGCCGGTACTGAGATCGCGCTGGCTGCGGCCGATGATCCTGTGCGGGCAGCATTCCCTGGTGATATTCTGCCTCGGCGTGTTCCTGGCTTTTGCGGGGTATTTCGTGCTGGCCGAGATTTCCGCGGGCATCGGCCTGCATTTCCTCGTCGGCATTTTCGGAATCCTGATCATGTCCGCGGTGGCGTGGCTGGTGTCATGGTACAAGCAGTCCGACGCCAAGGGGATCGGGGTCGCTGGCGGCAACGCCGATATCGCAGGAGGGGGCTTGTGAAGTCTGATTGCACGGCTGGCTCGGGCCTTTGAACGATAGGCAGTCATCGCGCCGTTTACGCCGGCATGTCTCTTTTGGGGTCATTTGCGCCGCTTTGAGCGAGTGCCGCTCGGCTTCCGGTCTTCCCGGATTCGCGGAGATTACGGCAGGCGCCAACGCCGTTGAAAAGAAGCGCGAGCGCTTTTGCGATTGCCCTGTCCTGAAATTTGATTAGTCTCGCCAGGTCGTTTTGCGGAGGGTGCCATGAACTCGACCCTCAAGGCTTTCACGCCGGAAACAAGAACCTTGATTGAAAAGATCAAGGCCGAACTTAAGAAGCGTGCCGAGGCAAAGGCCAAGCGGATGCTGTTGAAGGTGCCCAAACGGCAGACCAAACGTTAGGTGCCCGTTCCGGCATAGGCTCTATCCGAAACAGCACGCCGCAGGCAAACAAATGCGGATAGAGCAAGGATTTGCAATGCCGCTGGCCGGGGAACTCTTTTCCGGTCGCTGCGCGCGGACCGGCGCCGCCGGTGCGGCCCGACCGGCAGTTGAATGGATTACTTCAATCGTGTTGGAATGAGATCGCGCGCTCGAGGGCCAAAGCCGCGACCACCGCCGACCGCTCATCCAGGTGCTGTCCATCGCCATCCCAGCGAAGATCCGAAAGCGCAAGATTCAGTTTGAGCCACCTTGGATTGTCCGTACCGAACCGCTTGTGCAAGTATAATCTGGTCTTCTCGGCGTACTCCGTTGATTCCAGCGCCGGTAAATACGGAAGTTCAAAGAAAAGCAGTCGAATGCCTTCGCGCTCCGCGCGATCGACGAAGGATTGCAGCTCGTTGACGCCATTCATGATGGCATCATCGTAACCCGGGCGATTTATTTCCATGAGAATATCGGCACTCTCGCTGCGTTGCGGAGCAGGCGATCTGTTCATTATTGATTGTCGAGCAATGGTGTCTGCGGCCTCCCTGTTATCCCGATTATATTGGTAATATGCAGCGAGGCTGCGTAGTGGGCGAAGAAAATCAGTATCTCGGGTCGATTGGCGGTATCGATCAATAAGCGCTTTGTCGATGCGGCGACTTATAATGTTGGTTTCGACAGCAATGACCTTTGGGCGGGTCAGGCGCGGATTGTCCAGGATGATAGCCAAACCAGTCGACGGCCCTTCTCCTGGCAGTGCCAAATTCCTGATGTCGTGTCCATCGAAGTACTCCTCCTTCAATCGATAGCTTAATGAAGATCCGATAATGGCAACGTCACGTACCGGAGATTGAAAATAGCGATCGAGAACTGCCTCGCGCTGTCCGCCGGTCGTAATGGGTGGAAACTGGGGAATGTTCCTGAAAAAGCGAGGCCCGATCACGCAACCGATGAACAGCACCGCTCCGGCCAGGGCAAATTTGAGGAGCCAGCTTCTTGCTTCGGCTGTCATGTGCCTAGAACTGAAAATAGATGAAAGACGTTTCCGGACCTGCCTCGACAAAGGCAAGAACCGCCATCGTGGCATAGAGGAATGGATCCATTCGGCTTGCCGCCGATTGGCTTGGCCAAAAATGCTGGATGATGACCGGCAGCGAATAGAGCAACGCGAGGCTGCGATAGATGCGGGCCGTATGTTGGCCTGGCGCACCGAAAATCATTCCCGAAAGATACTCGGTCGCGTGATTGATGTCCGGCAGCCTGAAAAACACCCACGCCAGGGAGACGGCGCCAAATACGATCATGCCGCGAAGGACGATCGAGATTCCGCCCAGCCAGTTGATCGTTTGCATATGTCGCCAAAGCGGCAAGAGCGGACGTTCGACCACCAGAAATGCGCCATGCAGCAGTCCCCACGCCAGATAGCTGACCGCCGCGCCGTGCCAAAGGCCACCGAGTCCCATGACCGTCATTAAATTCGCGTATGTGCGGATCGGACCATGACGATTGCCTCCAAGCGGAATGTACAAATATGTCCTGAGCCAGGTCGACAGCGAAATATGCCAGCGTGTCCAGAATTCAGCGAAGGAAGATGAAATGTAAGGCAGGTTGAAGTTGATCGGCAGCCGATAGCCGAACAGCAGTGCCAGCCCGATTGCAATAGCCGAATAGCCGAAGAAATCCGCATAAATCTGGAAGCTGTAAAGGACCAGCAAAAGCCATCGATCCTGGGCGGTCACGGTCTGAAAAACCGGGAAGTCCATGTAGGACGTCATCTCGTTCAGGTTGTTGGCGACGAATGTCTTGAAGAAATATCCCGACACGATCCACCGGAGCGCATCTACAAACGGGACGTCGACGATGAACTTTGGCTTGATCTGCGGCAGATAGTTCTCTGCGCGAGTGATCGGCCCCGACACCAGCTGGGGAAAGAAGGCGATGTAGAGAAACACCTCGGAGAGGGCCGGCGCGCGTTGCTCAGATTTCGACAGGTCCACCAAAAGGCTGATGTTGTGGAACACGAAGAACGAAATGCCGATTGGCAGCGGAAGCGCCAATAGAAAATCGAAGACGGTGTTTCCGGTTGGAGAGTTTGCCGGCTGTTCCAAAAACAGAAATTTGTACTTGAAGAAGGCGAGCAGCGCGAGATTGAACGCGACCCCAATTGCGAGCCAGGGTGTCCGTCGCTTCAACATCAGGCTCAGGATTGCATATGTCCCGATAACCGCAGCGGCAAGCAGCAACAGAAATACAGGCTGGCCATAGCCATAGAAAAACAGGCTCGACAGCACCAGCAGGTGAACCTGGTACGGTCGGGTGACCCTCAAATAATAGATCGCCAATACGACCGCGACGAAGATGCCGAATTGCCACGATGTGAAGGTCATTCCGTCCCCAAAAGCAGGTCGGAGCGTACCGCATCAACCTCTCCGCGATCAACCCGAGACCGCGCCGGCGATGTCGCGCCGGATAGTGGATGGCCGATCGCGTCGAACGGACGCCCTATAACGCATCCCGTTGAGCGTCGGTTGTTCCTTTTTGGACCCCGACGGGGCGGTGTGAGCGTTCTGCCGCCCGCTGCGGCCACTCGCTTGGAAATACCGCGCTAAGGGTGGAGGTTCCTTGGCGGCGGGAAGCCGCCAGGAACAACTGATAACAGGGGTATCCGGGATTGTTCGATCAACCAAAAGATGTTTAGGAAGCATTCGGGTGCGCGGCACATAGGAGATGCTCGGTGGGTTTTGAAATTACGGGGTCCAGGCTCCGTCCCGCACAGATGGCAGTGATTGTCTGGGTCGCCCTGACCGTAATTTTTTGGGGCAATTTATTTCACTTTTATCCGTCGCTGATCGATCCAGTCTATGGACCCCGGCATGCCATAGTAAGGCGACACGTCACATCAGTCGAGAAAAAGACAAGTATGCTGTTCTCAAGTTTTTCTTTTTTATTATTTCTGCCGTTGGCGATCGCAGCCTTGGCTATCGCAAGATATCAGAGCCAGCGCGCGCTGTTGCTTGCAATGATTGTTGCTTCCTTGGTTTTTTACGGATGGTTTCGTGCCGAGTACACGTTGATCCTGATTGGATCGGCGCTCGTGAACTTTTCATTCGCCTTCGCTCTCGAGCGCTGGCCCGACAAAAGGATTTTTGCCGTCGGGGTGATTTTGAACGTCGCCTTGCTTGGAGTCTTCAAATATCTCGACTTCATCGTAGGAAACGCGAATGCCGTGTTCAGAGAGCACTGGTCTCTGCCCCATATTGTGCTTCCGCTTGCCCTTTCCTTTATTACATTTGAGCAGATATCCTTTCTTTCGGACGTTCGATCCAAGCGCGTAGAGCGAAGCGAATTCATCAAATACCTGGCCTTTGTAACGTTCTTCCCAAAGCTGATCGCCGGACCAATCATTCGCTATCGCGAACTGCTGCCTCAGCTCTCCGATATTCGTCTCGTCGCGCCCGAGCGGGTCTTTACCGGCTTATGTTTGTTCTGTTTCGGCCTGTTCAAGAAAACAACATTTGCCGATAATCTGGCTTTGATAGTTGACCCCGGCGTCACGAAATTGGGTTCAGGCTTGCTGGACCAGAAGGATGCGCTGGCCACCCTGCTGGCGTATTCGTTGCAGATATTCTTTGACTTCTCCGCGTATTCAGAAATGGCGCTGGGCCTCGCCTGGATGCTTGGCGTTCAGCTTCCTGTTAATTTTCTCTCGCCCTACAAAGCCAGGTCGCTGATCGAGTTTTGGCGGCGCTGGCATATAACATTGTCGTCTTTTTTGCGGGACTACGTGTACATCCCCCTCGGAGGCAGTCGCGGCGGACAACTTCGTACATCCTTGAACCTGCTCATCGTGATGCTCGTGGGCGGCATATGGCACGGCGCGGCCTGGACGTTTGTCGCCTGGGGCGCTCTCCATGGCGTCGCCCTCGTCCTCAATCACATCTGGCGGCAATTTGGTCCGTGGCGACAGCTTCCGCGCGCAAGCCTGAGCATCGGCGGATGGATACTGACGACGATCGTGGTGCTTTTCGGATGGATATTGTTCCGCTCGCCTGATTTCGTGATAGCCGCAAAGTGGCTTCAATCAATCGCTTATCATCATGACGGAGCAGCCGGCACGCTCAGTGTCGCGCAGCGCTGGCTGGTGGGCGGGTTGTGCGTATGGGTAATCGTAATGCCGAACATACCGACCATTTTCCGCATCGAAGCCGACCGTGACCACGTCGACTGGACAAAGCCGGCCGGCATCCCGCCGGTATCGCTATGGATGGCGTCGGTCGCGGCACTTGCCTTGGCGGCCTCGGTCATTTCCATGGCAAGGGGAGAGCACAATGCGTTTATCTATTTCCAGTTTTAAGTCCGTGTTGCTGCTTTCGTCACGATACTCGTCGCGACATTGGTCCTCAGCGAGATCTATTGCAGATGGTCGAACCGTTTTTCGGATTTCTCGTTTTATTACATTAAATTCCTGACGACGGTCGATGCTACGCAATCGGTGCTGGGCGATTCGCACATTGGTCTGGTGCAGCGGATGCCTGGCTACACTTTCCTCGGGCAACCCGGCCAGCAGCCGGCAGAATTGTCGCTTCTTGTGCACTATCTTTATGACCGCTCCCCGCCTCGCAGAGTAATCCTTGAAGCATCGCCGCAGTGGTTTGGCTGGTATCACTGGGACAGAAGGCCTTTGCTGACCGCCAGCGGGTTCCCGCCGAATATATTCGGTTTTCATCCGTTGATCTTTTCGCGGGTTTATTCGAGTGCGCTGTTTGATAGTTTGATCGCAGACGGCATCGCGGCCGCAAAAGCCATTATTCCAAAGGCTCATGCAGAAGTCCCGAATCCGGGCAAACAGGAAGTCAATCAGGTTGCGGCTGAATGGCAAACAGCGGCTTCCGAGCTTGGGACGCGGTTTAATTGGTCGAATTTTCCAGCCGACAAGCGCCAGCTTTTGACAGCCAGTCGGGTGTACGACCAGAACCCTGTGAAAGATTTCGAGACATCGGAAGCTGCGAACGCGTATCAGGAGGCAATTGAATTTCTCATCAAGCGCGGCGCAAAAGTTTGTCTCTTTCGTACCCCCGTTACCGCGGACTACCTCGCAACGGAAAAGTCGATCGCAGATAGCCGTTACGAAGAATTCGATCGGTATGTCGAAGCACTGGCTCGATCGCTCTCAATTCCGTTCGTCGATTTTCGCCGGCTCCCGTTCGAGTTCGACGATTCAAAATTTTACAATCAGGACCACATGAACGATCAGGCAGCAGCAGCCGTTTGGCCGCTTGTTGCACGGTCCTGCTTCGGAACCGAATAATGTAAGGCCGCGCTCAAACCGGCTTTGGTCTAATGGGAGTCAAAAAAGGGAATTTATTGGGGCGCCCAAACCCGTGTTCCAGGCCGATCCAGGTAAAGCTAGCCGGGGACGGGCCGATGGGGGCTCCGACGAGGGCAGGGAGGGCAAGGCTTCCTCGTGCAAGAGGTATCCGCGCACGATGCTTTGGACAAATTTCAGCGTCGGCAGGGCAGGGATTTGGGCGAGCAGGGTTGACGGCAGGCGGGAGAAAAGCAGGCAACGGGAAGACGGGCGGTTCCTCCCCTCCTTGACCTTTCCCCCCGCCCGCAGTACATAGCCGCCACCTGCTGCCGGCCCGCTTTGACGGATATCCGGCGCGGCTTTGAAATCCCCCGAACAATCGAGCCCGCTTGCCGGCTCATCCTTCAAACGAGGGCTGGGTGCGAGAGGGCTGTTTGGATTCTTGAAACTGTAAATCGTCCACCAACGCGGATCACGTCAAACGATGGCTTTCAGCCCGTTCAAATTCCTGCAGGAAGTGCGCTCGGAGACCGCCAAGGTCACCTGGCCGACCCGCCGCGAAACGACGATCACCACCATCATGGTGTTCGTGATGGTGGCGCTGGCTTCGATCTTCTTCTTCGCCGCGGATCAGATCATCCGTTATCTCGTCACCTTTTTGCTCGGGATCCACTGATGGCAAGCGCCGGAACCGAAACCGTGGACAAGCGCTGGTATATCGTCCACGCCTATTCGAACTTCGAGAAGAAGGTCGCGGAATCGATCCGCGAGCAATCGAAGCAGCGCGGGCTCGAAGAGCTGTTCGAGCAGGTGCTGGTGCCGACCGAAAAGGTCACCGAAGTGCGCCGCGGCCGCAAGGTCGACGCCGAGCGCAAGTTTTTCCCGGGCTATGTCCTGGTCAAGATGAAGCTGACCGACGAAGCGTTTCACCTGATCAAGAATACCCCGAAGGTGACGGGCTTCCTGGGCGCGGAAAACAAGCCGATGCCGATTTCGGAGGCCGAGGCCATGCGGATCCTGCACCAGGTGCAGGAAGGCGTGGAGCGCCCGAAGGCGTCGGTGTCGTTCGAGATCGGCGAGAATGTCCGCGTGGCCGACGGGCCGTTCGCGTCGTTCTCCGGGGTGGTCGAGGAAATCGACGAGGGGCGTTCGCGCGTCAAGGTCGCAGTCTCGATCTTCGGCCGCGCTACGCCGGTCGAGCTGGAATTCGGTCAGGTCGAGAAGGTCTGACCGTTATTGTCATTGCCGGGCAAAAGCGCGAAGCGCGTCTTTGTGCTAAACGACCCGGTGATCCATCTGCTTCGTAAGAATTTGCGAAGATCGATGGATGCCCGGGTCAAGCCCGGGCATGACGATGAGGAAGCGGCAGCGCCGCTTTCGAAGAGCCGTGGAAGGGGACTGACGGTCGCCAGCCGTCATGCGAACCGCACCACGGTCCTGTGAAGTTTTCGGGCTGGTCCGGAAACAACATGAGGAGTGAATATGGCAAAGAAAGTGACCGGATACCTGAAATTGCAGGTGCCGGCCGGCGCGGCGAACCCTTCGCCCCCGATCGGACCCGCGCTTGGTCAGCGCGGCCTCAACATCATGGAATTCTGCAAGGCGTTCAACGCGCAGACGCAGAAGGAGGAGAAGAATACCCCGATTCCCGTGGTGATCACGATCTACGCCGATCGTTCCTTCACCTTCGAGATGAAGACGCCCCCGATGTCGTTCTTCCTCAAGCAGGCCGCCAAAATCCAGTCCGGGTCAAAAGCCCCGGGCCGCGACAAGGCCGGCAAGGTGACTAAAGCGCAAGTGCGCGAGATCGCCGAGAAGAAGATGAAGGATCTCAATTGCGATACCATCGAGTTCGGCCATGAAGATGGTCGAGGGCTCCGCCCGTTCGATGGGTCTTGAAGTTGCGGGGTAACGGGTCATGGCAATCGGAAAACGTTTGAAGAAAGCCCGCGAGGGCGTCGACCGCGAAAAACTCTATCCGCTCGCGGACGCCATCAAGATGGTCAAGGAACGCGCCAAGTCGAAGTTCGACGAGACCGTCGAGATCGCGATCAATCTCGGGGTCGACCCGCGTCATGCCGACCAGATGGTCCGTGGCGTCGTGACCTTGCCGAACGGCACCGGCCGCACCTTGCGGGTCGGCGTGTTCGCGCGCGGCGCCAAGGCCGAAGAAGCCAAGGCGGCGGGGGCCGACGTCGTCGGCGCCGAGGACCTGGTCGAGAAAGTGCAGGGCGGCCAGATCGATTTCGACCGCTGCATCGCCACCCCCGACATGATGCCGCTGGTCGGCCGGCTGGGTAAGGTGCTCGGCCCGCGCGGCATGATGCCGAACCCGAAGATCGGCACCGTCACCATGGACGTCACGTCTGCGGTCAAGGGCGCCAAGGGCGGTTCGGTCGAATTCCGGGTCGAAAAAGCCGGTATCGTGCAGGCCGGCGTCGGCAAGGCGTCGTTCTCGGAAGAGAAGCTGGTGCAGAACATCAAGGCGCTCGCCGATGCGGTCGCCAAGGCGAAGCCGGCGGGCGCCAAGGGCACTTACATCCAGCGCGTGGCGGTTTCCTCCACCATGGGCCCAGGCGTCAAGGTCGAGCCGGGAAGCCTGCACTGAGGTCGATCGCGCAAGAATGAGTAAAAGGGGCGGGACGGGGAAACCTGTTCCGCCCTTGGTTTTTGACTATTGTCGTCATGCCCGGCCTTGTGCCGGGCATCCACGTCTTTCTTGACGTTGCGAGCGAAGACGTGGATGGCCGGGACGAGCCCGGCCATGACGAGAGAGAGAAAATGCCCGACAAGGTCCTGATCTATTCGCGCTTTCCCAAGGCGATGATGGTGCGCATCGGGGAACGGTTTGACCTGATGGATGCCGGCGGAAAACCTCCAAATGAAGTCTTCACGGCGGAACAGCTCGCGAGTATTCGCGCGATGATCACGGCCGGCGGCACGCCGCTCTCCGGGGCGATGATGGACATGATGCCGAGGCTTGCCGCGATCGTCTGCTATGGCACCGGCTATGATGGCGTCGATCTGGCGGCGGCAGCCAAGCGCGGGATAGCGGTCGCCCACAGTCCGGCGGCCAACGCCTCCGCCGTTGCTGACTTGGCGGTCACGCTGATGCTGGCAGTGACGCGGCGGCTATTGCCGGCGGATAATTATGTCCGGAGCGGCAACTGGGCTGCCGCAAAACCCTCGCCGCTGATGCGCCCGCAGCCCGGCAATCCCGGCCGCAAGGTCGGCGTCTACGGCATGGGCGAGATCGGCCGCAAGATCGCTGCCCGCGTCGCCGCATTCGAGAGCGAGGTGGCTTATTTCAGCCGCAGCCGGCATGACGTTCCCTATCAGTACCTGCCGAGCCTGGAAGCGCTGGCGGAATGGTGCAGCGTGCTAATGATCGCGGTCCGCGCCGGCGCGGATACAAACCACGCGGTCGATAGCAAAATCCTGCGCAAGCTTGGCAAGGACGGCTATGTCGTCAACATCTCCAGAGGCTCGGTGATCGACCAAAAGGCCCTGGTCGCAGCGCTTGCCGGCGAAGAGATCGCCGGCGCCGGTCTCGACGTCTACGAGAAGGAGCCGCATGCGCCGGATGCGCTGACGGCCTTTCCCAACGTCGTGCTGACGCCCCATGTCGGCGGACACACTTTGGATTCGCACGTCGCAATGCAGAACTGCGTGATCGCCAATCTCGAGGCGTATTTTGCGGGAAAACCGCTGCCCCATGCGGTGCGGGGCGCCTAAATCGGCGGTTTTCGTCGGAATTTCGGGGGAAATCGCGGGAGCCAAACTGCCGCGAATTAGCCCTTGGCAAGCCGGAGAAGACCCGTTAAAGAACGGTTTCCGGGCGTGCTGGCCGTTGCTGGCACGTCCGTGCTCGCATTCCGAAAACCCGATACGCTAGGAGATCATTCCTTTCAAGACATCCGCATGGATTGCTCGAAAGGAAGGAAAGCCGGTCGTTTTGGGAATTGGAGTGTGGCAGGGTCTTTCGGTTCTGCCGGAGGGCTTCGATCCTGTCCAAGACTGCAGGCGCCCGCGGCG
Source organism: uncultured Alphaproteobacteria bacterium (assembly GCA_963778925.1). Classification (GTDB taxonomy): domain Bacteria; phylum Pseudomonadota; class Alphaproteobacteria; order Rhizobiales; family Xanthobacteraceae; genus Bradyrhizobium. Next base: position 226,809 of record CAVZWE010000009.1, read on the forward strand.
AAACCCTAGGTTTCTTCAACGGCTTAATCGCACGGCCTGCATAGACGGGTGAAGACCGGATTTCGCTTTGCGCCGCTTTCTTGCGGCGGGCAGCGGGTTTGGTTCGAACCTCGACACCCCGCAGCCATCCGGCTCGGGAGGGCAGGCTTTTCAATGTCGTTCTGCCCGACGTGTCCGGAGACCAAAGATGTCTCGAGGTCAGGTTTTGGGCGGGACGATGGGTGCAACCCGGCGGTCCTGCCTTTAAGGCAGAGGCCGCCAACCGGAGAGAGCTTGCTGTGGAAAGAGCGGCAAAAAAGGACGCGGTTGAGGCGCTGAACGGTCTGTTCAAGACCACCAGCGTTGCGGTCGTGGCTCATTATTCCGGCCTCACCGTGGCCCAGATGCAGAAGCTGCGCATGCAGATGAAGCAGGCGGGCGCATCGGTGAAGGTCTCGAAGAACCGTCTCGCCAAAATTGCTCTTGAAGGCACGGACGTCGTTGCCATCGGCTCCCTGCTGAAGGGGCCGACCGTGATCGCGACTTCAAACGATCCGGTAGCGGCGCCGAAGGTTGCCATCGAATTCGCCAAGACGAACGAGCAGTTCGTCATTCTCGGCGGATCGATGGGCAAAACCGTCCTGGATGTGAACGGCGTCAAGGCGCTTGCCGCGTTGCCGTCGCTGGATGAGTTGCGCGGAAAGATCGTCGGCCTCCTGGTGGCGCCGGCGACCAAGATCGCCCAGCTCTCGACTGCGCCCGCGGCCAAGCTCGCGCGCGTCATTCAGGCCTATGCCTCAAAGAGCGAAGCGGCCTGACGCCCTTCGCAAACATCAAACCTGGTTCGAACCGATACGCTTAAGGAAACAGATCAATGGCTGACTTACAGAAGATTGTTGACGACCTCTCGAGCCTCACCGTGCTCGAGGCTGCCGAGCTAGCAAAGCTGCTTGAAGAAAAATGGGGCGTGTCCGCTGCCGCCGCCGTTGCGGTTGCCGGCCCCGCCGCGGCCGCCGCTGCGCCGGTTGAGGAAAAGACCGAGTTCACGGTCATGCTCGTTGCCGCCGGCGAAAAGAAGATCGAAGTCATCAAGGAAGTCCGTGCCATCACCGGGCTTGGCCTCAAGGAAGCCAAGGACCTCGTCGAGGGCGCGCCCAAGGCTGTCAAGGAAGGCGTGAACAAGGACGAGTCCGAGAAGATCAAGGCCCAGCTCGAAAAGGCCGGCGCCAAGGTGGAATTGAAGTAAGCGAAGCTTGCTTCAATTCCATCCCCGGACAAGCGAGGCGAAGCCGAGCGCGATCCGGGGATCGCCCCGCCAAGGACGTGGATGGCCGGGTCAAGCCCGGCCATGACGAGGGTGGTATTCGTTACCCCCCCGGACAAGCGAGGCGCAAGCCGAGCACGACCCGGGGATCGCGGCGCCAAGGACGTGGACGGCCGGGTCAAGCCCGGCCATGACGAGGACGGTAGAGCGTACACAAGAATGTGTGGGGATTGGTGGGTTTACCCCTCGAATCTCCACGATTGCCCTCCCATATTGGGACGGCAGCACGAAAACACGGTTGGCGGCGGGAACGGCAACGTTCTTGCGCAAGCCGTTGGGAGATAGGCAATTTCGGGCTTTTTCAGTCCGTGACAAGGCAGGTTTGGACGGGCGGGTGCGGTCATGCGCCCCGCGCGTCGTTTTGCGTTTTGAAGGTCTGGTACCTGGATTCAGGACTTAAATCCTGAAATTGGGCTTCCAGGTTTGGGAAACGAATCGAAATTCAACCCGGGGGCGATGCCAATCGCGCTTCGGAAGGTTCGCCCCTGACGGGCGACGAAATGAGAGGCCACGATGGCGCAGCAGACGTTCACCGGTCGCAAACGCGTTCGCAAGTTCTTCGGACACATCAAGGAAGTCGCAGAGATGCCGAACCTGATCGAGGTTCAGAAGGCATCCTATGACCAGTTCCTGATGGTCGCTGAACCCCCGGGCGGGCGGCTGGACGAAGGCTTGCAGGCGGTGTTCCGGTCGGTGTTTCCGATCTCGGATTTCTCCGGCACCTCGATGCTTGAATTCGTCCGCTACGAGTTCGAGCCGCCGAAATATGACGTCGACGAGTGCCGCCAGCGCGGCATGACCTATGCTGCGCCGCTGAAGGTGACGCTGCGCCTGATCGTGTTCGATATCGACGAAGAGACCGGCGCCAAGTCGGTCAAGGACATCAAGGAGCAGGACGTCTATATGGGCGATATCCCGCTCATGACCATGAACGGCACCTTCGTCGTCAACGGCACCGAGCGCGTGATCGTCTCCCAGATGCACCGTTCGCCCGGCGTGTTCTTCGACCACGACAAGGGCAAGACCCATTCGTCCGGCAAGCTGTTGTTTGCCGCGCGCGTGATCCCCTATCGCGGTTCCTGGCTCGATATCGAATTCGACGCCAAGGACATCGTGTTCGCGCGCATCGACCGCCGCCGCAAGATTCCGGTGACCTCGCTGATGTTCGCGCTCGGCCTTGACGGCGAAACCATCCTGAGCACGTTCTACAAGAAGATCATCTACAAGCGCGCCAAGGATGGCTGGCGCGTGCCGTTCGACGCCACCCGTTTCCGCGGCTACTCGACGATCAACGACCTGATCGATGCCGACAGCGGCAAAGTTGTGCTCGAAGCCGGCAAGAAGCTGACCGTGCGCGCCGCGCGCCAGCTCCAGGAAAAGGGCCTGAAAGCCCTGCGGCTGTCGGATGAGGAGCTGGTCGGCAATTACCTCGCCGAAGACCTCGTCAATCCGAAGACCGGCGAAATCTATGCCGAAGCCGGCGAGGAAATCACCGAGAAGTCGCTGAAGGCGCTCAACGAGCACGGCTACAAGGAATTGCCGCTGCTCGACATCGACCATGTCAATGTCGGCGCCTATATCCGCAACACGCTGCACGCCGACAAGAACATGACGCGGGAAGACGCGCTGTTCGACATCTACCGGGTGATGCGTCCCGGCGAGCCGCCGACCATCAATTCGGCGCAGACCATGTTCCAGTCGCTGTTCTTCAACTCCGAGCGCTACGATCTGTCTGCGGTCGGCCGCGTCAAGATGAACATGCGCCTCGAACTCGATGCGCCCGACACCCATCGCACGCTGCGCAAGGAAGACATTCTGGCCGTCATCAAGACGCTGGTCGACCTGCGCGACGGCAAGGGCGAGATCGACGACATCGATCACCTCGGCAACCGCCGCGTTCGCTCGGTCGGCGAATTGATGGAGAACCAGTATCGCATCGGCCTTTTGCGCATGGAGCGCGCGATCAAGGAGCGCATGTCCAGCGTCGATATCGACACCGTGATGCCGCAGGACCTGATCAACGCCAAGCCGGCGGCCGCCGCGGTGCGCGAATTCTTCGGCTCCTCGCAGCTGTCGCAGTTCATGGACCAGACCAATCCGCTGTCGGAGATCACCCACAAGCGGCGTCTCTCGGCGCTTGGCCCGGGCGGTCTGACCCGCGAGCGCGCCGGCTTCGAGGTGCGCGACGTGCATCCGACGCATTACGGCCGGATCTGCCCGATCGAGACGCCGGAAGGCCCGAACATCGGCCTGATCAATTCGCTCGCGACCTTCGCGCGCGTCAACAAATACGGCTTCGTCGAAACGCCCTATCGCAAGGTCAAGGACGGCCGCGTCACCGACGAGGTGGTCTATCTCTCGGCGATGGAGGAGGGCCGCTATCACGTCGCACAAGCCAACGTCGCACTGGATAGTCGCGGTCGCTTCACCGACGACCTCGTGGTCTGCCGCCACTCCGGCGACGTGCTGATGATCACGCCGGACAAGGTCGATTATATGGACGTGTCGCCGAAGCAGCTGGTCTCGGTGGCGGCGGCCTGATTCCGTTCCTCGAGAACGACG
>CAVZWE010000010.1:0-78710 GCA_963778925.1 uncultured Alphaproteobacteria bacterium
CGGTAGGCCGCCTTGCTCAGTGACAGGTTTCCGACGAAGCATGTGGCTTTAAGGCTAGCCTTAAGGTCGGTTGATGCGGGTAGAGGTTCTGGGCGGGGTTGAGCGGCGCCGTCGCTGGTCGCGCGACGATAAGATGCGGATCATCGAGGAGACGCTGGCGCCCGGGGCGGTGGTGACGGAGATCGCACGGCGGCACGGCATTGCGACGAGTTTGGTGTTCACGTGGCGGCGGCGGGCTCGGCTGGCGACTGGCGCTTCGGCGGGACCGCGCCTTGTCCCGGTTCAGGTCGCCGCGGCTACGGCCGAAAGCGTCCGATCGATTGAAGCCCTGGCGGCGATGCCGGCCCGGAAGCGCCGTTGCTTGATCGAGATCGAGCTCGGTGATGGCAAGCGCATCAGCGTTGACGAGAATGTCGACGCTGGGGCGTTGGGGCGGGTCCTCGATGTTCTGAGCCGGCGATGATCCCTGTTCCGAGCGGCGTCAGGGTCTGGATCGCGACGGGCCACACCGACATGCGCCGCGGCATGCAGGGCCTGGCTCTGACGGTTCAGGAGAGCCTGAAGCGCGATCCCCATGCCGGCGATCTCTATATCTTCCGCGGGCGCCGGGGCGATCTCGCCAAGATACTTCTGGCATGATGGCATCGGATTGTCGCTGTACGCCAAGCGCCTGGACCGCGGCAAGTTCATCTGGCCGACGGCGTCGGCGGGCGCGGTGTCGATCTCGGCGGCCCAGATGGCTTATATGCTGGAAGGGATCGACTGGAGAAATCCGCAAACGACATGGCGACCGCGGAGCGCCGGCTGAGCCAAATAAAATATGGGAGCAGGTGCATTTTCAGGAATCACAAATCGCTGAATTTATGATTCTCTGGTTTGCATGGACACGGCTCGCGGCGCTCTTCCCGACGACATAACCGCTCTGAAAGAGGCGTTGGCGACCGAGCGCGCGAAGGCTTTGGAGATCGCAGCGGAGCTTGCGGTCGCCCGTGCGAAAGCGTCGGAAGACAGTGCGCTGATTGCCCAGCAGAAGTTGCGGATCGCCAAGCTCGAGCGCCAGATCTACGGGCAAAGATCGGAACGCTCGTCTCGCCTGGTCGACCAGTTGGCGCTGACGTTCGAAGAGCTGGAGGCCAGCGCCACCGAAGACGAACTTGCGGCCGAAAAAGCCGTCGCCAGGACGACGACCGTTCGCGGATTTACGCGCCCGCGCCCCGAGCGCCGTACGTTCCCCGAGCATCTTCCCCGCAAGCGCGTGGTGATCGACCCGCCGACGGCTTGCGAGTGCTGCGGCGGCAACCGCTTGCGCAAGCTCGGCGAAGATGTGACGCGGACGCTGGAAACGGTGCCGCGCCAGTGGAAGGTGATCGAGACGGTACGGGAGAAGTTTAGCTGCCGCGACTGCGAGAAGATCAGCCAGGCGCCGGCACCGTTCCATGCCGTTGCAAGAGGCTGGGCCGGCCCGAGCCTCTTGGCCATGATCATGTTCGAGAAGTTTGGCCAGCATCAGCCCCTGAACCGCCAGGCCGAGCGTTACGCTCTGGAAGGGGTGCCGATCGCGCTGTCGACCATGGCCGACGCGGTGGGATCGGTCTGCGCTGCGCTTGATCCCCTGCTGCGCCTGCTCGAAGCCCATGTCATGGCGGCCGAGCGTCTTCATGCTGACGATACGACCGTGCCGGTCCTGGCCGAGGGCAAGACCGACACGGGGCGATGCTGGATTTACGTCCGGGATGACCGGCCGTTTGGCGGAACGGGGCCGCCGGTAGCGATGTTCTACTACTCGCGCGACCGCAAGGGCGAACATCCCCAGGCGCATCTGGCCCGATACGTCGGTATCCTGCAGGCTGACGCCTATGACGGGTATAACCAGCTCTATCTGGCCGGACGAAATCCCGGCCTTATCCGGGAGGCCGCCTGCTGGGCGCACGCGCGGCGTCCGTTCTTTGCCATGGCCGATCTCGAGGAGAATGCCCGTCGCAAGGCCGCCGGCAAGAAGGAAATCGCACTGTCGCCGATTGCCATCGAGGTCGTGCGTCGGATCGACGCGCTGTTCGAGATCGAGCGGTCGATCAATGGCAAGAGCGCCGAGGAGCGTCTGGCCGCTCGGCAGACGCTGAGCCGGCCGTTGACCGAGGATCTTCACGCCTACATGCGCGAGCAGGTCGTCAAGCTCTCGCGTGCGCATGACCTGGCCAAAGCGTTCAATTACATCCTCAAGCGCTGGGCAAGCTTCACCCTGTTCCTTGAAGACGGTCGCGTATGCCTCTCCAACAATGCCGCCGAACGAGGGTTAAGGGGCATAGCCCTCGGGCGAAAGTCGTGGCTGTTCTGTGGGTCTGACCGCGGCGGACAGCGCGCCGCGGCCATGTATAGTCTCATCGTCTCGGCCAAGATGAATGGCGTCGACCCGCAAGCCTGGCTGGCCGACACCCTCTCGCGCATCGCAGCTCATCCCGCCCATCGGCTGGACGAACTGCTGCCCTGGAACTGGACCCCTCCGACATCCGAGATCTCCGCTCAGGCGGCTTGATCCATGCACACCAACAAGGTCCACCACGTCACGACCATCAACCGCGTCGCCGAGCAGCTCGGCGAAGACGAAGGCTGGCTGCGGGACGTCGCCAGCGAGATGGAAATCGAGGACGGTGTCATCTGGGTCTATGGCGTCGGAGAAGACGGCGTCTTGGCGTTCACCGACTTCGGCATTGAGAGCCTGATCGAACTCATCAAGATGTACAAAGACAATCATACGCTGCTCAAGCGTTACGATCCGCCATACTGACCAGCATGCTGGCCTACGCCGGATGGATACACCGTGCCCAACTGCAGCGGCACAGATCGATCAATGCCGTAGAAGCGCGAGCGCGGTTGTAGGGGCGTCTGCCAGACGCCTCGGCAGGTGGAAGACATGACAGAAGGCGACATCACACATTTTGAGCCAATGCAGCGGCATGCATCGTCGAACCAATTTTCTACCCTCTTGCCAACGAGACAAAGAAAAACCCCCGGCAGTTTCCCGCCGGGGGTTCTGGTAGAGCGTGGTCAGACGAACCGGATTACCAGTTGCGCTGAGCACGGATGAGCATGCTTACGGTGCTCTGGTCCTTGAACTCGTACGTTGCTCCTGGCGGCTTGGTGGGAACCACCACTGTCGCCGGGAGTGCAACCGCGCCCGAGTACTTCTGATCGAGGCCCTGGTACAGGACATCGACCGAGAACGTCAGGTTCTTGACCGGAGTCCAGCGGGTAACCGCACCCACCTGCCAGACATTGAAGCTCGGGTTGCAGACAGAACCTGCCACCAGGAACGGGGTGATGTTGTTGCAAATCATAGCAGTGGCCGTACCGTTGTACTTCACGGCAGCATACGCACCGTAGAGCGAGGAGCTCCAGTAGGGATCCCAGTTGTGGTTGAAGCCACCGCGGAAACCCCACGTGGTCGTCAGCTGGAGCTGGGTCGCGTTGGGCGCCGTAGCTCCAATGCCTTCAAACACAGCGTCGGACGCTGCTGCAAATCCGAGACTCTGGTAAGCGCCCGGCAGACCTGTCGAACCGAACATCACGTAGTTTTGCGTGGCCAAGCTCTGCAAGTTATAACGGGTCGCACCGTTGGTATAGACGGCTTGCATGTTGATGGTGTCGCCCACACCAGTGTAAGCTTCCTTGAACCACAAGGCTCCCTGGATAGCCCATCCCCACTTGTCGTCCGGATGACCCGAGGTCTCAAACCCCGTAAGCCTGCTATCGTAGTAGCTGGGGTGGTTGTCATGCAACGCTGCCGACAACTGGGCCCCACCCCAAACTCCGTCAAACTTCAATACACCGACGATATCAGGAGCCACCACGCCGCCGAGGGCCTGCGTGCCATAGGCGCCGGCTCCAAGGTTGGTACCAATTGTAGATGCAAGAGTAGCCGCAGTGGTACCTGGGAACGAGACGTTATAGATGTTGGACTGGTAGTAGGCGTACTGGTCTTGCAACGAGACCGCAGCCGACACGCCGTTTCCGAACTGAGCGGTGTAGGTCAGCTGGTTGACGCCGGTGACGTCGCCGCCGCCGCCGACAAGGCCGTCGAAGTTGTTACCTGGATAGGCGGACCAGGGCGCGTCAAACTGCGAAATGGTCTTACCCAACGTGAAGCCAGCGAACTGGATGAACGCGTGGTAAACGCCGATGGTATCGCTACCCGCGATGCCGGCGTTGCCAAAGGTTCCAGCTAGCTGGGGATTTGCAGTGGTCCAGCTGAACGTCGCATCCCAGTAGGTGCGGACCACGCCGTACTCGGTCGCGGTGCGCGTATCGATGTTGAGGTCCTCGCGGGAACGGGCGAGATAGTAATTGCGGTACCGGTTCCCCTGACCATAGTTGCCGGCGACGGTGCCGCCAGTAAAATCGCCGGAGGCATTGATCGCCGTTTCGACGCGCAGATAACCACCAATCTTGATGCAAGTATCGGTGCCCGGAATGTAGTAGAAACCGGCACCATACAGGGAGCAAATCCTCACGTACTCGACCGCTTTGGCCTTGACGGGAAGATCGGCTGCCTGTGCCCCACTCATGGCGACTAGACCCGCCGCTGAGCCGAGGATAAGGCTCTTTACCATCTTCATGTTAACCTCCAAGTTGCTCTGTAGGGAAGGTTCCGGATCCGCTGGGTGACAGCACCCCAAGGTTGGTTCCCTTAATCCCCTGAAACCCGCTTAGCCGCTTCGCGCTTTCGGACACTCCCGCAAGAACGCGAGGGACTTAAGCGAACCACCTAATCACGGGACGACCTCGGGATGCCCCCCTCCGTCGCAACATCACAATTACCGAAGGCTTCTGCACACGCAATAAAGGAACCGCTTGGAACGGTGCCGGACAATCCGTTTTTGAAAGGGTGTTGCACAAATAACACGCAGCCGTGGTCGAACTTTCATCGCAAGCCTTTGTTGTACAACACTGTTTTCGATTAGTTCCATTTGGCGTCCGGATCGATGCTAGGACCTCCCTGACCGCCGTTTTCCACCTTGCGCACCTCGACCGACAGCCGAATCGCACAACCGAAGACCCCCCTTCGCCACAAAAGTGAGCCTCGAATCCATCAGCGAAGTAAGCTTTCGCCGTGGCGGTATCGCAGCGGTTCGCGCCGCGCCCCCGAACGTGTCTTCGGATTCGACGACCGCCAATCGCAGCGGTCGGGTTCCACGCCGCCGCAGGCGAGATTGCAAAAACCCACTTGTTGCAGGCTCGGAATGCTGTTCTGACAAAAGCGACGGCGACGATGCGGTGTGCGACACGCATCAATCGAATTTGTCGGCAAACGTTTTCTTGAGAAATCGCCCCGGGGGCCGCGTTTGCGACGTGTCACACATCCGGGTCCGGCATCCAGGTTTCCACCTCGAGGATTTGCTTGAGAGCCTCGGTTGGCAGGCCGGAGTCATTTGAAATGCCCGAGATCTCGAAAGTTGAGAATCTGCCGCTTGCGGCTCGCCCCCGCGTCGGGCATATCGGCCTTACCGGAGCTGTGGCCGAGTGGCTGAAGGCGGCGGTTTGCTAAACCGTTATAGGGTTGTAAAGCCCTATCGAGGGTTCGAATCCCTCCGGCTCCGCCATCCAGGATCTGGCTGACAGGCATTGGATTGTATTGCATGCATAGCATCGCGCCGTCATGCGAGATCGGAGCAATCGCCTAGCTCGCCGCCTGTCGCATCCATGCAAGCAGTCCGATACAGGCTACGATAAACACCGCAATCGTAAAGAGACTGGCAAGGAGCGCGGGCGAGCCCGACCCAGCGGCAAGGACCGAAAAATAAATCGCGCCGATCGCTGCAACGCCTGCTGCGTTGGCGCTCTGAGTTGTCGTCGCATACATGCCGGCAGCCGCCCCAATCGAGCCGGGTTTGACGCTCTCCAGCACCGCGCTCGAGAGCGGCGCAATAACGAAGCCCTGGCCGTAGCTGAAAATCGTCAGCGGCAGCACCAGCACCCATTGCGGTGGCGGGTTCAGGCTTGCGACAGTCAAGCCGAGTGCAACAAGACCGACGATCTGTACGATGCAGCCCTCGGTTAGCGCCAGCGTCCCTCGCTGTCGCGCGCGGATGGCACTGTGTTGCGCGGCGACGACGAAGGCAGCAGCCGACGGCAAGAACAACAGACCGGTCCGTAACGGATCTATGTGAAGCACGCTCTGCATGAAGAGCGTCATCACCAGATAAAACGACAGATTGGCGCAGAAGAAGCAGAACACCGCGCAAAGACCGCGCATGAAGGCCGGATCCTGCAGCAGCGCGATATCGATGAGCGGCATGCTTCCTCGCTTGGCGAGTTTAAGCTCGAACAGGAGAAAGCCACCGAGAACGAGGATTCCCATCGCCATGATGGCCCAGACCTTGGGTCCCCAATCCAGATCGCGGCCGAACAGCAAAGGACCGATCAGGCATAATAGCCCGACGAACAGGATCATGGCTCCCGGAATATCCAGCCGCGTACCCGACCGGCGCGGAACCGACGGCATCAGCGTCAGCGCCGCGGCGCTGATTATCAATCCCGCGGGCACGTTGACAAAAAACACGGTTCGCCAGCCCAGCCCAACAGGATCGAGCGTTACCAGCACGCCACCAAGGACAAATCCGACCGCGGCGGAAATGCCGAGTGCCATACTGTAGATCGCGAAGGCCAGGCCGCGTGATTGGTCCGGAAACAGGACATGAATCGTCGCCAGCACCTGGGGCACCATCAGCGCCGCCGTTGCGCCTTGCGCCAGTCTCGCCAGGATCAATTCGAAGCCCGAATGCGCCAGTCCACACCACATCGAGGTAGCCGTGAAGCCAAGCACACCGGCCAGAAACACGCTTCTCGTGCCATAGATGTCACCGAGCCGCCCGCCGGTGATCACGAGAGTTGCATAGCCGATAAAATAGATTGCGATGACCGCCTCAAGCTGCGCCGAACTCGCGTGCAAGTCGGCTGCGATCGTCGGAAGCGCCACATTCACAATGAATGCGTCGAGCCCAAAGATAAACTGCGCAGCGGAAACAATCGACAGCACCCACCAGCGACGGTCGGAATGGATCCGATCGATAGTCTCTTGCATGCGGGAAAACCCATCGGCCGTGGGAGGAAATGAATTGCGCGTATTCCGGGAGGCGAATCCCGTCTACCCGTAAAAGGTTTATACTATTGGCGCAGCTATGCTACGTTGTCCATACCGCAGGAAGACTGGCCGGTCCTCGCATGACGACCGATGGTCGCCATGCGGGGGGTGCCGGATCGACGAGCCGGAAATCGGGCAGTCGCCGCAACAGCGCGCCCAGCCCGCATTCAACCTCAATCCTCGACAATTGGGCGCCCAGACAATGGTGAATGCCACCACCGAAAGATGACAACTGTGTTTCCGAACGCTGAATGTTCAGCTTTTCGGGTTCGGCATAGAAGGCTGGGTCCCGGTTGGCCGACCCGAGCAAGACCAGCACGTCCTGGCCTTTGGCGATCTTGACGGAGCCGACGACGATATCCTCCTGCGCCGTGCGGCTCGCGATCTGGACCGAGCAGTCGTAGCGCAGACATTCGTTGACCGCTTTGGGCATCAGCGCAGGATTTTCACGCAGCAGCCGCAATTGTTCGGGGTGCCGAAACAGCGCCATCAGGGCGTTACCGATGATGTTCGTGGTGGTCTCATGACCGGCGACGAATACGAGGACAAGGTTGCCCACCATCTCATCCATCGACAGGCGCTCGCCCTCCGCCGCGACGACGATTTGAGAAATCAGATCATCGCCCGGCTGCCGCCGGCGCTGTTCGATCGATTTCCGGAAATAATCCGAAATCAACACGAAATCCGCGTCGACGCGATCAATCTCCTTGGGATCGAGCGGCACCGGATCGCTGAGACGGCCGATAAAGCGGGAGACCTTGAACATCAGCGCGCGATCTTCCTGGGGAACGCCGAGCAGATCGGTGATCGACGTCACCGGCACCGGAAGCGCGAATTCCGAGATGACGTCCATTTGTCCGCGCGGATAGATGTCATCGAGGATTTTCTCGATAATCAATTCAATGTGTGAACGCATGGCCTCGACACGCCGGGCGGTGAATGCCTGGGCAAAGCAGCCTCGCACGCGCGTATGATCGGGGGGATTTCTCTCGAGCATCCATTGGCCGATGCTCTTGAAGATCGCCTTGTCCAGCGATTGAGGGTCGAGCTTGTTGGCTTTCGGGCCGCTCCAGTGCTTTCCGAACCGCGGGTCGCGGAGCACGAAACTGACGTCTTCATATCGGCTTACGACGTAGAAGCCGTGTGGCGACAAATGCCACGGCTGTTCCGCTCTCAGCCGTTCGTAAAAGGGATAGGGGTTTTGTAGAAAACCGGGAGCCGTAGGGTCAAACAACACACTCACTTATGCAATTCCTTACATTACATAAGGTTGCGATCGCAATTGATCGCCAAAAATTGGATCGTCAGTCTGGGCTTCGCTTCCGCAATATATATGGCCATATTATACACGCTGAAGGAAAGAGCAAGTTTTGCGATCGCGCTACAAGCGAGCCAACGCCATCGCTTCGTCCTTGCTAACTTGTTAAGAGGGGCGCGACGCCAGCCGTCTCAATAAGGGGTCCGTTTGAGACACGGTGCTAACGACACCACCAACGCAACGCTGGTCTGCCGCAGCCTGTTTTTGATTGGCAATGTTTCGAACTCGAAATGCGCCCAGCATGACCTGCTCGGCCACGCAAAGCGTCCGGGTTGTCAGACGGAACGCGGCGCTCAAGCGCTTTTGCGCCCCAAGAACGGCGCTGGCTAGTGTGACGTCATCCAGGCCCGCGCTTCGCGCTGCGCGATCGCGATTTCGACCTCGGACATCAGCTCGGCGACCTCGCGGCGCAGTTGAATAGCGCCGGTGCGGCCCTTCAGGGCGGCGAGGTTGAACCATTTATGCGCCGCGACCAAATTGACCACGCCCGAACGGCCGCTTGCCCAGTACAGCCCCCGCTCGAACAGCACGTCGGGGATCGCGCTTGCTTCCACCGCCGTTGCCGTATCCTGATCGATGTGTCCCTGAAACATCCGCCGTCTCCCCCTTTTTGATTTTCTAGAACCTCTTCCGTTTCGATCGAATCGAAACGGGGCTCTAGATTCTTGATTTGACGCGTTTTCTTAACGCGAACCGGTATCCACTTCGCTTGAAAACGCTCTGTCCGCCTCGCGTCCCGAGCGCGGCTCCCGTCCAATTTGCAAAAACGTCCCTATTCCCCCGCGCCGTTTGCCGGCTTGTTGGGATGATCATGACCGATCAAATTTGAAGGGCAGTTTAAGCATCGCGATGAATCCGGCGTAAACGCACGACCGGCGGCAACGCCCGCGAACTTGCGGAAATGGCGGTTTCACCGAGGTTTTCGTCGGTTCGTGGAATTCGATTTACCCTGGCCCTTGGCAAAGCGATAACCATTGATGCAACGGGCGGAAGGCCTCGTACTCCCGCGGATCGTTGCGATACCGCGCACCGCCCCCGCAGGGGTGATGACGGCCGGGGCCGAGACAATGGCCCGCCGCAGCTCGCTCGCAAGAGCTGCCTCTTGCTGCCGACGATCAGACCAAATGTGTTGGGAGTTGGGGAGCGCCGAGCGCCAGGCAATAGCCGCGCCGGCTCGGGGAACGAGGGCGTCGGCGAACACGTCAGGACCAGATTTCACTTCGGCTAGAGATCGCCGGTGAAATTGCGGACCTAAGGGGATCCGCACCGAACGAAGAAAACTTGTTTCTTCTGCCGGACCGGTTTTCAAAAGAGCGAACTCTTCGAAAGGTCGATCCAGCCGCTTGACCTGATGTCTCGCCGACACCCTCTTTCGTCGACCAGAGCTCTCTTTAAAAATTCGCTTCGAGAAGCAAATGGTCCGGAGAGCTCTTGTGACGTGCCGGCGTCAACCCGCCGGCAATTTTCGAGAAGCGAGATTTACTTCTTCTTCTTGGCGACCTTGCGGGTCTTCTTCGCAGTCTTCTTCACTGCGCTCTTCGCTTTCTTTGCCTTCTTAGCTTTCTTGGCCATATTGCCCTCCTGATGTTAGTGAGATGGCTTGATCGCTGCGTGCACTCGGGAATCGAAATGCACTACATCCCGAATACACCAACACATCGAAAAAAACAGCGTCCCGCTTAAGGAAGTGTTGACGCGACGAAGCGAGAGCGCGTGATGCGCGTTCATCGACAACACGGCAAACCATTGGCGCGGCACTGCGGAGTGTGCGCGAAAAGCCGATGCAGCCGATTGACGATAGCGCAATAAGCGACTGTGCCGCAGGTGTTTTCGCTATCATCGCATGATGCGCGCCGCGCGCCATCGATGTCGCCGCACCTCATCGCGGCCGGCAAGAAGCGCCCCGCGTGGACTCTGAGTCGCGGCTTTTGGCAATAAAAAAATTTTCACGCCCAGCGGCTTCAAGTCTCGTCTCCGCTCGCCAAAACCGGTTTTTCGCGCGAATCGCATGCGGCCGATTTCGGGAGCGCGATTCCATTTTTCGCGCGAGCTTCCACAATTATGGTGAACGATTGATGCACACGGACGGCGCGCGGCGTCGGTGAAGATGCCGGCGCCGCCGCGCGCGACGTCTCAGAGACCGAGCTTTGACTTGAGCAGGTCGTTGACGGCTTGCGGATTGGCCTTGCCGCCGGACGACTTCATCACCTGGCCGACGAACCAGCCGGAAGCTGCGGGCTTGGCTTTCGCCTGTGTCGACCTTGTCGGGATTGGCGGCGATGATGTCGTCGACCACCTTTCGATCGCGCTGCAAGTCGGTGACCTGCTTCATGCCGCGCGCTCGACTAGTGTTCGCGCAGGCTCACCGCCTTCTCTGCCAGACGACATTCGAAGACGAGTCCTGGCCGAATCTGGCCGAGATGGTATCCTCGCCAATTGCGATCACGATGGCTCCAAGCTTGCTGCGGCCGACACGCGCGATTGCCCGATATGTTCGAGCCTTCCTTATTCAGCCGGCCCGAATAGTTCGTTAATCACCCAATTGGCAGCGAGTTTGGCGTCAGCGCGGCCTCGCTTGGTTTCGGCGACCACGTTTCAAAATAAGCAGCAGTCTCACGTTCGGCGACCAACACGCTGGCGTCGTAGGGCGAGAGGCCGAACTCGCGCGACGAAGCGAGTCTTCTTCTGGTCCGGCAATTCCGGCAGCTTCGCCTTCAGCTCCGCAACATAGGCCTCGCTGAACTCCAGCGGCAGCAGGTCGGGATCGGGGAAATAGCGGTAGTCGTGCGCCTCTTCCTTGGAGCGCATCGAGCGGGTCTCGCCCTTGTTCGGGTCGAACAGGCGCGTCTCCTGATCGATCGCGCCGCCATCCTCGAGAATTTCGATCTGGCGCCGCGCTTCATATTCGATCGCCTGGCCGATGAAATTGATCGAATTCATGTTCTTGATTTCGCAGCGGGTGCCGAGCGCTTCTCCCGGCTTGCGCACGCTGACGTTGACGTCGGCGCGCAGCGAACCCTTCTCCATGTCGCCGTCGCAGGTGCCGAGATAGCGCAGGATCGAGCGCAGTTTCGTCACATAGGCTTTCGCCTGCTCGGAGGAACGGATGTCCGGCTTGGAGACGATCTCCATCAGAGCGACGCCGGACCGGTTGAGGTCGACATAGGACATGGTCGGGCTGCGGTCATGCAGCAACTTGCCGGCGTCCTGCTCGAGATGCAGCCGCTCGATGCCCACGGTGGCGGTCTCGCCATCCGCCAGTTCGACGACCACCTCGCCCTCGCCCACGATCGGCGATTTGTACTGGCTGATCTGGTAGCCCTGCGGCAGATCCGGATAGAAATAGTTCTTGCGATCGAACACCGAGCGCCGATTGATCTGCGCGTTCAGGCCAAGACCGGTGCGCACCGCCTGCCGCACGCATTCCTCGTTGATCACCGGCAGCATGCCCGGCATCGCCGCATCGACCAGCGAGACATGGCTGTTCGGCTCGCCGCCGAATTCCGTCGAGGCCCCGGAAAAAAGCTTTGAGTTCGAGGTGACCTGGGCATGGATTTCCAGCCCGATCACCATTTCCCAATCGCCGGTGGCGCCTTTTATCAATTTGCCGTTTGCTGCACTCATGGCTTCGACCCTCGAGCAGCGCGGAAGCGATCCGCTCCCATTCGGTTTCGAGCGAACCGGTTGCCACCGGTTTACCCGCCTGCCGGTACCAATAGCCGGCATTGCCGAGATCGCCTTCGACCCGGTGCAGATAGGCATGGACCCACGCCGCGTCAGCGGTGGCTTCGTCCTGCACGATCTTGTGCGCCGCGTCCCAACTGCCCTTGGCGGCCCACCACAGCGCGGCGAGCGACGCGTCAAGCTGTGGCGCGGGTGCGGCGTCCGACAGGCTGGCTTTGAACTCGGCCATCTTCACCACCACCTCGCTGGCGTGAACCGTCCCGCCGCCTGCTCGACCACCTCGCCGAGCGAGAACAGCGTCTCCTCGTCGAACGGCCGGCCGATCAGTTGCAGGCCGAGCGGCAGGCCTTGCGCGTCCTTGCCGGCGGGAACCGCGATGCCGGGCAGGCCCGCCATGTTCACCGTCACCGTAAAGATGTCATTGAGATACATCTCGACGGGATCGGCGCCCTTCTCGCCGATGCCGAACGCCGCCGACGGCGTCGCCGGCGTCAGGATCGCGTGCACGCCCTTGGCAAAACAATCCTCGAAATCCCTTTTGATCAAGGTGCGGACCTTCTGCGCGCGCAGGTAATAGGCGTCGTAATAGCCGGCCGAGAGCACATAGGTGCCGATCATGACGCGGCGGCGGACCTCGGCGCCAAAACCCTCGGCGCGGGTGTTCTCGTACAATTCACCGATGCTGCGGCCGGGCACGCGCAGCCCGTAGCGCACGCCGTCATAGCGCGCCAGATTCGAGGAGGCCTCCGCCGGCGCGACAATATAATAGGCCGGCAGGGCGTATTTGGTGTGCGGCAGCGATACCTCGACCAGTTCGGCGCCGGCGGCCTTCAGCCAGGCCGCGCCTTCGGTCCAGAGTTTTTCGATTTCCACCGGCATGCCGTCGAGGCGATACTCCCGGGGTATGCCGATCTTCATGCCGCGTACGGACTTTCCGATCGCAGCCTCGTAGTCAGGCACCTCGCGATCGACCGAAGTGGTGTCCTTGGGATCGTGACCGGCCATCGACCGCATCAGGATCGCCGCATCGCGCACCGTCCGCGCGATCGGCCCGGCCTGATCGAGCGAGGATGCGAACGCAACGATGCCCCAGCGCGAACATCGCCCGTAGGTCGGCTTCAGGCCGACGGTCGCAGTGAACGCCGCCGGCTGGCGGATCGAACCGCCGGTGTCGGTCGCGGTCGCGCCCATGCACAACAAGGCCGCCACCGCCGACGCCGAACCGCCGGATGAGCCGCCCGGCACCAGCGTGGTGTTGGCGCCGTCGCGCCGCCACGGATTGACCACCGGCCCGAAGCACGAGGTCTCGTTCGACGAACCCATCGCGAACTCGTCATTGTTGAGCTTGCCGAGCATCACCGCGCCGTCGCGCCACAGCTGCGAGGTGACGGTGGATTCGTAGGTCGGCACGAAATCGCCGAGGATTTTCGAGCACGCGGTGGTGCGCACGTCCTTGGTCGCGAACAGATCCTTGATCCCCAAGGGTATGCCGGCGAGCGGACCGCCCTCGCCCTTGATGAGCCTGGCGTCGGCCTGGCGCGCCATGGCGCGGGCCTGATCCGGCGTTTCCATCACAAAGGCATTGAGCGCGCGCGCGGCCTCGATCGCGTCGAGATGCGCGTCGGTCAGTTCAAGCGACGTAAAGGTCTTGCTCGCGAGGCCGGCGCGAGCCTCGGCGAGCGTCAGCGAAGTCAAATCGGTCATTTATCAACCGGGCTGCAGAAGAACGGAGACAGCGTCTTGTCGTTGGCCGGGTCGTCGCGCGAAATCTTGCAGTTGGCCTTGTCGGCCGCCTCAAGCGCATCGAGCACGGCGTCGGCCGCCTTGTCGGGATCGGCGGTCTTGCCCTGCCGCTCCATCGCGTCGAGATAGTTCATATAGGCCGCATAGGCCTTTTCATCGTCGCACAGCAGACACATCGGATTTCCCGTCTCACGAAACTGCTCTTGTCTAACGCGTTTTCCCAGCGCGAACCGGTACCCACTTCGTTCGAATACGCTACTGCCTTATTCGACGACCTTCGGCACCAGAAAGAAATGGTCCTCGGTCGCCGGCGCGTTCCTGACGATGTCATCGGCGATCTCGCCGTCATTGACGACGTCGGGGCGCTTCTTCATTTCCATCGGCGTCACCGAGGTCATCGGCTCGACGCCCTCGACATTGACTTCGCTCAACTGCTCGACGAACGCCAGCATGGCGTTCAATTCGCCCTGCAAATGGGGCACCTCGGCGTCGGTTACCGCGATCCGCGCAAGATGGGCGATACGGCGAACGGTGGCGGCATCGACGGACATTATATAAGGTCTCTCACGGCAAATTCAGCCCGCCGTATAGCAGAGGGGGGTTTTGCGCCGCAACGGGCCTTTAGCCCGCCATCCGGCTCAGCCGCGCCAGCGCCGCGCCGGCCAATGCCCGCGTCAACTCGGCGGCCGGCATTTCGCGGCCCAGCCGCACCGCCTGCCCGGCCCAAAGATTGGTGAAGTCGACCCTGCCGAGTTTTTCGGCAGCCGCCTTGAGCGGCGCCAGGCCGGTCGCGGCATGGGGAAAGGCCGGGGCGTCGGGCGAGATCGGGCCCACCTCACGCATCGCCCGGTTGGCGACCCCGCGCGCCGGACGGCCGGTCATGACGTTGGTGATGACAGTGGAATCGTCCCGCGCCTGGGCCAGCGCGACCCGCGCCGGTGCGAGTCACTTTGGATTCCGGGCAGCGCAGATAGGCGGTGCCGATCTGGACTCCGGCCGCGCCCAGCGCGAACGCCGCGGCGATGCCACGCCCGTCGGCGATGCCGCCCGCGGCAATCACGGGTACCTTCACCGCATCGACCACCTGCGGCACCAGCGCAAAGGTGCCGGGCTGCTCGGCGATGTCCTCGGTCAGGAACATGCCGCGATGACCGCCCGCTTCGGCGCCTTGCGCGATGATGGCGTCGGCGCCGTTTTCCTCGAGCCAGATGGCCTCCCGCACAATGGTCGCGGACGAGATCACGACGCAGCCGGCGGCCTTGACGCGCTTCAAGAGCGACTGATCCGGCAGGCCGAAGTGGAAGCTGACGACTTCGGGCTTGAGCTCCTCGACGAGCTCGCACATCGCCGCATCGAACGGCGCGCGGTTGACGGCATTGACCGGGGCCGCCGGATCGAGACCGAACTCCGTATAATACTCGGCAAGTCGCTTTCTCCATCCAGCCTCACGGCTAGCGTCGACATCGACCGCCTCGTGGCAAAAGAAATTCATGTTGACCGGCGCCGACACGCGCTGGCGGATGATGTTGATCTGCTCGCGCGCCTTCTCCACCGACAGCATCGCGCAGGGTAGTGAGCCGAGCGCCCCGCCCTGCGCTGCCGCGATCACCAGATCCGCATCCATGATCCCCGCCATTGGCGCAAGCACGATGGGAAATTCGGTCTTGAAGAGGTCGAGGAGTTGGCGGTCCGGCCACATGGTCTGCTCGCTAAGTGAGGGGAGATTGGCGCGGGCGTCGTTGCCAGGGGCCTCCCCAACACTAGCACTCCGCGGTACGGACGAGCTATGCGTTCGGATGCCGCCTGACGCTCCAGCGTCGCAGCGCGACGACGGCCCAGACCGCCTCGACCAGCCCGAACGGCCAGGCACCCTGCAGGAATCCGTAGACCGAACCGAGCGCGCAGGCAGCGGCGAACGCGAGGACGAACCAGCGGCTGCGATCCTCCAGCGCGTAAGTCACCAGCATCAGCGTGACCGCAAACAACCCGAACAATGTCAGCCGGTCCATGGTGATTTCGCCTTTCCCGCTTTGCACGTCATGCAGGGCGCATGTTATGCGAAGCCATGCCTGCCCTCATTCTACCGCTGATCGAGGCTGCCGCGCACTGGCCTGAACGCGGCGCGCTTGTTGGCCTCGATCTCGGCACCAAGACCATCGGGGTTGCAGTTTCCGATCCCGATCGCAGGCTTGCGACCGGGGTCGAGACCATCCGGCGCAAGGCCTTCAAGGCCGATGCGGCGCGCCTGCTCGCCATCGCCACCGAGCGCAATGCGGTGGGCTTCGTGCTCGGCCTGCCCGTCAACATGGACGCCAGCGAGGGACCGCGCGCGCAATCGACCCGCGCCTTCGCCCGCAATTTCTCGAAACTGACCGAACTCGCCATCGCCTTGTGGGACGAGCGGCTCTCCACCGCCGCGGTGGAACGCGAATTGATCGGCATGGACATGAGCCGCGCCCGCCGCGCCGAGGTGATCGACGAGCACGCCGCGATCTTCATCCTGCAGGGCGCGCTGGATCGGCTGGCAAACTGGCGCGAAACACGCTGAGTCCGTTGATAATGGAAACGTCTACGAGTGACCGGCAAGCCAGATGCTTTGCAGGGTCGCGGCCATATTATTGAGGCCGTGCACGAAGATCGTCAGCCAGGTCGAGTTGGTGCGATAGCGGAGATATCCGAGCAACAGGCCGATGGAAAATACCTCGCCGAAGAAGAACCAGTCGTATTGCAGATGCAGCGCCGTCCACATCACCGACGAAAGGATGACGGCGCCGACCGGCCCCAAAAACGACTCCGACCAGCCGCGGTAGAGGAAGCCGCGCGCGAACAATTCCTCCGAGACGGGAGCCGCGACACAGAACGCGACCACCAGGAGCCATAGCGCACCGTCGGCGCGGGCCGATTTCAGCACGTCGCCCATGAACCCCGGCTCGACCTCGCGCCCGGTGGCGCGCGACAGCAGGTCCCATCCGATCACGAGAACGCCGAGCGCCACGGCGCCGATCAGAAAATTGATCCATGAGGTCCTACGCAGCGCGAGGTAATCGGCAAACGGCGTGCGCGAGGCGCGTATCGCGATCCACAGTGCAGCGAGCACGGCCGGCAACCCCATGATCACGGAAAGCGAAATCGTCAGGCCGCCGCCAACGACATGGATCGCGGCGGCCAGGTTGATCGGCCCCTCCCGTCGCACCACGAACCAGGCCACCACCGCGATCTGTCCCACGAACATCGCGGCGAAGATGAACAGGCCCCACAAGGCCGTGCCCCAGAACTTCCAGATATGCGGCGGGCGTCGGGTGGGAATGACCACCGCGAGTGCGGCCGGTGCTTCCGGACTTTCGAGCGAATCCATCAAGGCAGCGTCCGCTCCAGTAAGGCCCTGACATCGTCACCGGCGAGATCGACGGCGCCGTACATGCTGGCATGGTTCTGGGCCATCCGCGTCCGCGCGAACAGTTCGGCCTGCCGCGGCGACACCTTGTTGAGCGCGGCCGCTGCCGCGAGCAGCGCCAGTTTCTCGACTGCCAGCCGCGCCACGCGCTCGCCGTCCGGCCTGCGGAAGGCCTTGCCGATGAACGTCACCGCGTCGCCCGCGCCCGACAGGCCCTTCGCTTCCTCGACAAGCCCCTGCAAAACCGCCTGGGCCGCTTCCGCCTCACGCGACAATGCCCGCAGCACGTCGAGGCACATCACATTGCCGGAACCTTCCCAGATCGCATTGACCGGAGATTCGCGGTAGTGCCGCGCCAAAATGCCCTCTTCGACATAGCCATTGCCGCCCAGGCACTCCATCGCCTCGTACAAAAACCCCGGCGCGCTCTTGCACACCCAGTATTTTATGGCGGGCGTAAGCAGCCGCATATAGGCCGCTTCGCCGGGATCATGCGGCGCCCGGTCGAACGAACGGCACAGCCGCATGACCAGCGCAATCGACGCCTCGACATGCAACGCCATGTCCGAAAGCACCGCCTGCATCAGCGGCTGATCGGCAAGATGCTTCTGGAATACGCTGCGATACCTCGAATGATGCAATGCGTGCGCAAGCCCCGATCGCATCAGGCCGGCGGAGGCGATCGCGCAATCCTGCCGCGTCAGCTGCACCATCTGGATGATGGTGCGGATGCCCTTGCCCTCGTCGCCGACCCGCTCGGCATAAGCGCCGCTGAACTCGACTTCGGACGAGGCATTGGAGCGGTTGCCGAGCTTGTCCTTCAGGCGCTGGAAGGCAATCGCATTGATCGATCCATCCGGCTTGAAGCGCGGCATGAAGAAACAGCTCAATCCTTCGTCGGCCTGTGCCAGCACCAGGAAGGCGTCGCACATCGGCGCCGACATAAACCATTTATGCCCGGTGATGCGGTAGGCGTTGCCGTCGCGCTCGGCGCGGGTCATGTTAGAGCGCACATCGGTGCCACCCTGCTTCTCGGTCATGCCCATGCCGAGCGTCATGCCGCGTTTGGTCGGCCACGGCGCAAAGGTGGGATCGTAGGCGCGCGTGCCGATGACGGGCATCGTCTTGGCCAGCAAATCCGGCTGCGCCGCCAACGCCGCCACCGAGGCGCGCGTCATGGTGATCGGGCACAGATGACCGGTCTCGACTTGCGCAGCCATGTAGAATTTCGCCGCGCGCACGACTTCGGCGGCACCTCCGGCCGGCTTGCCGTCCGCGGTCCAGGTCGAATTGTGAATGCCGGCATAGGCGCTGCGCGCCATGACTTCGTGATAGGCCGGATGAAACTCGACCTCATCGCGCCTGTTGCCGCGGGAATCGAACGTCCGCAGCTTCGGGGTGTTCTCGTTGGCGACGCGGCCGCGCGCCGCCATCGCCGCCGAGCCCCAGTGCTGGCCGAATTCGGACAGTTCCTTTTGCGCCGATACGCCGCCATTGGCCGCGACCGCGTCCACCAATGGCCGGTCCAGCGTGAACAGGTCGACGTCCTCGAATGGCGGCGACTGGTTGAAGACTTCGTGGGTCGCGAATGTGGCTTGCGTCATGGCCGGTCCTGGCTGTCTTTAGATTTCGGGAATCAGCTTACGCCGGATAAAGCACAATTTCACGTGGACTGACTGATTTGCGGTGCGGCGTTGTCACGAAAGCCATTTGCCCATTGTCATGACCGGACTTGTCCGCCTTCGCTAAAGCTCCGGCGGACTAGTGCTGAAGAACCCGTCGAAGCCTCTTGACCGCCGAAGTCCGCCTTCGGACGAAGGCGGTTGGCGTAGACGGGTTCCGGCCATCCACGTCTTGTTTCCCTACAGTTAACAGAGGAAGTCGTGGATGCCCGGCATGACGGGAAAGGGACAGACCCGGGGATAACTCGCAAGGCCCCTATTCGCCCTTGCCCCGCCTCGCATCTCTGCCTATAGCTCTCGTTTTAATGACCCCTGCATCGAAATCGACCTTCGTCCTCGGTCACCGGCACCTGCTGGGAATCGAGGGGCTTTCCGCTGCCGATATCACCGGCCTGCTCGACCTTTCCGAGGAATATGTCGAGCTCAACCGCCAGGTCGACAAGAAGCGCACTTCGCTGCGCGGCCGCACCCAGGTCAATCTGTTCTTCGAGGCCTCGACCCGCACCCAGTCCTCGTTTGAAATTGCCGGCAAACGCCTGGGCGCCGATGTCATGAACATGTCGGTGTCGTCCTCCTCGATGCGCAAGGGCGAGACGCTGATCGACACCGCGGTGACGCTGAACGCCATGCACCCGGACATCCTGGTGGTGCGGCACCATGCCTCCGGCGCGGTGGAACTGCTGGCGCGCAAGGTGGACGGCTCCGTGGTCAATGCCGGCGACGGCGCCCACGAGCATCCGACGCAAGCGCTGCTCGATGCGCTGACCATCCGCCGCAACAAGGGCCGGCTCGAAGGGCTGGTGATCGCGATCTGCGGCGACGTGATGCATTCGCGCGTGGCGCGCTCCAACATCCTGCTGCTCAACACCATGGGCGCCCGCGTCCGCGTGGTGGCGCCCTCGACGCTGTTGCCGCGCGGCATCGAGCGGATGGGCGTCGAGGTGGCGCGCGACATGCGCGAGGGCCTCAGCGGCGCCGATATCGTGATGATGCTGCGGCTGCAGCGCGAGCGCATGAACGGCTCGTTCGTGCCCTCGACCCAGGAATACTTTCACTATTTCGGCCTCGACCAGAAGAAGCTCGCCTATGCCAAGTCAGACGCGCTGGTGATGCATCCGGGGCCGATGAACCGCGGCGTCGAGATCGACTCTATAGTCGCGGATGGCGCGCAATCTTTGATCCGCGAGCAGGTGGAAATGGGAGTGGCGGTGCGGATGGCGGTGCTCGAAGCGCTCGCCCGCAACCTGCCAAACGCATAATGTTGACCGACCGCCGCCCGATCCTGCTCGCCAACGCCCGCCTGATCGATCCCGCGCGCGATTTCGATGGCATCGGCGATGTCCTGATCGCCGACGGCGTGATCCGCGAAAGCCGGCGCGGCATCGGCGCCGCCGGCGTGCCCGAGGGGACCGACATCGTCAATTGCGCCGGCAAGATCATCGCCCCCGGGCTGATCGACATGCGCGCCTTTGTCGGCGAGCCCGGCGCCAGCCACCGCGAGACCTTTGCTTCCGCCAGTCAGGCCGCCGCAACCGGCGGTATCACCACCATCATCTGCCAGCCCGACACCTCGCCCGTGATCGACAATTCGGCGACGGTCGATTTTGTCCTGCGCCGCGCGCGCGACACCGCCATCGTCAACATCCATCCGATGGCGGCGCTGACCAAAGGCATGCGCGGCGAGGAGATGACCGAGATCGGGCTGTTGAAGGCCGCGGGCGCCGTGGCCTTCACCGATGGCGACACGAGCGTCACCAATGCGCAGGTGATGCGCCGGGCGCTGACCTATGCGCGGGATTTCGACGCCTTGATCGTGCATCACACCGAAGACCCCCATCTGGTCGGCGAAGGCGTCATGAACGAAGGCGAGTTCGCCACACGGCTGGGGCTGTTCGGCATCCCCAATGCCGCCGAGGCCGTGATGCTGGAGCGCGACATGCGGCTCGTCGCGCTGACCGGCGGTCGCTATCACGCGGCCTCGCTGAGCTGCATCGAGTCGCTGGAAATTCTGAAGCGCGCCCGTGATGCGGGGCTTAAGGTCTCAGCCTCGGTCTCGATCAACCATGTGACGCTGAACGAAAACGACATCGGCCCCTACCGGACATTTCTAAAACTGTCGCCGCCGCTGCGCACCGAGGATGACCGGCTGGCGCTGGTCGCAGCGGTCGCCTCCGGATTGATCGACGTCATCATGTCCGACCACAATCCGCAGGACGTCGAGGTCAAGCGGCTGCCGTTCGCGGAAGCCGCCTCCGGCGCGATCGGGCTGGAGACCATGCTGCCGGCCGGCTTGAGGCTGATCCACAGCGGCGAGATGGATTTCAAGACGCTGATCCGCGCGATGTCGACGCGCCCCGCCGAATTGTTGGGCCTGCCGGGCGGATCGCTGCGCGCCGGCTCCCCGGCCGACGTCATCGTGATCGATGCCGACATCCCCTGGGTGCTCGATCCCGCCGATCTCAAATCGCAATGCAAGAACACGCCGTTCGACGAAGCGCGGTTCTCGGGCCGCGTCGTGCGCACCATCGTCGGCGGCCGGACGGTCTATGAGCATGTCTGATGAAGGCGGGATTCACGATCAAGGAGGGAATGCCGATGTCACCTAGTGCATTCCTGCCGGTGGCGTTCGTCCTCGGCTATCTCCTGGGCTCGATTCCGTTCGGGCTGGTCCTGACCAAACTCGCGGGCACGCAGGATCTCCGCTCGATCGGCTCCGGCAATATCGGCGCCACCAATGTGCTGCGCACCGGCCACAAGGGCCTTGCCGCGGCGACGCTGATCTGTGACGCGCTGAAGGGCACGCTCGCGGTGATCATCGCGGGCTATTACGCGGGACCTGACGCGGCGATGCTGGCGGCGCTCGGCGCCTTTCTCGGTCATCTTTTCCCGGTCTGGCTCGGCTTCAAGGGCGGCAAAGGCGTCGCGGTCTATATCGGCGTGCTGATCGGGTTGTTCTGGCCCGCCGCCGTGATCTTCTGCGTGTTATGGGTCGCGACCGCCTTCACCTCGCGCTACTCCTCACTCTCGGCGCTGGTTGCGAGTTTTGTCACGCCGATCTTCCTGTGGTTCTTCGGCCATGCCGCGCTGGCCGCGCTGTTTGCGGTGCTGACGCTGCTCTTGTTCTACATGCACCGCGAAAACATCACGCGGCTGCAGGCAGGGACCGAGGGACGGATCGGGGAGAAGTAGGCGGGATTGTCATTCCGGGGCGATGCGAACAGGTCCACGCAAAACGCGGCCCGGCGACCTGTTCCTCATCGAACCCGGAGTCTCGCTCGCTGTGCTCGCTATTGGAGCGGGAACTCCGGCGCAATGGGCGTGACCGATTCACGCCGGAACCAAGCAGGAGCATCACCGGTGAATAAAAAATAGAACGGCACGTACCATAGAATCGTATCGAGCAAATGAACGGAGGCAAGGATTGGAGCATTCTGGAACTGTGTTGTGAGAAAATAAATGTATTCCGGCAACGCGATGACGAGCACCACGACACCTGTCCAGCGAGCCCAATTTTTTCGTCTGCGGGCGATCAACCAGATCCCCCAAGCCTCCACTCCGAAAAGCAGAATGAAGACCGCCAGCCAGACCCAGGCGGTATTTCCGGGAAGGTTCTCAGCTAAAGTTCTCCATTCGTGTAGTGTTAGGACAATGGCCAATGCCCACGCTGCGTATGCGATGCGCTCAAAACGGGCGACGTTATTGGGCATGGCTCGTTGAGGCACTCCTTCCTCCCCTTATTGACGCCGCCAGTATCCTGTAGAATCAGTGGACTTGCCACGCTTTCATGGTCTGCGCGCCGGTCGCCTAGCCTCTATTCCGCCGTGACGACCTACACACAGCCGCAAGGAAACGTGGATGCCCTGTAAGAAGGCGGGCATGTTGCAGCGAAATCCCACGCTCAAGCCCCCTTCCCCACACTCTCCAGTTGATCCATGCTGCCCGATGGGGGCCGCATGGATACCAAAACGCCCGGCACGACACAGCTGACCGACGCCGAGCGCGTCGACTGGTTGCGGCTGATCCGTTCTGACAATGTCGGGCCGCGCACTTTCCGTTCGCTATTGAATCATTTCGGCAATGCGCGCACCGCGCTGCAGCGGCTGCCGGACCTGGCGCGGCGCGGTGGCGCGGCGCGTCCGGGGCGGATCTGCAGCGAGGAGGATGCGCGCGCCGAGCTTGCCGCGAGCAAACGGCTCGGCGTCGCCCTGCTCGCGCCTGATGAAGACGGTTATCCGCCGCGGCTCGCCACGCTCGACGACGCGCCGCCGCTACTCGGGGTGCGGGGGCTGCGCGACGTGCTGATGCGGCCGATGATTGCCGTCGTCGGCTCGCGCAACGCCTCCGGCGCCGGCCTGAAATTCGCCGGCACGCTTTCGCGCGATCTCGGCGAGGCCGGCTTTGTCATCGCCTCAGGCCTGGCCCGCGGTATCGACCAGGCGGCGCATCGCGCCAGCATTGCAAGCGGCACCGTGGCGGTGCTGGCCGGCGGCCATGACCAGGTTTATCCACCCGAGCATGATGGCCTGCTGGCGGAGCTGCTGGAGGCCGGCGGGGCAGCGATTTCCGAAATGCCGCTCGGCCACGCGCCGCGGGCGCGGGATTTTCCCCGGCGCAACCGGCTGATTTCGGGCGTGGCGCTCGGCGTCGTCGTGGTGGAAGCCGCGCATCGTTCGGGCTCGCTGATCACCGCGCGGATCGCCGCCGAACAGGGCCGCGAGGTGTTTGCCGTGCCAGGCTCGCCGCTCGACCCGCGCGCCGCCGGTACCAACGACCTGATAAAACAGGGCGCGACGCTGACCACGGAAGCCTCCGACGTCATCCATGCGGTCGAGCCGATCATGGGGCGGCCGATCGGGCTACGCGAGCCCGATGAGGAGCCGCTGGCTTCCGAGCCCGAAGAGAGCGATCGCGCCCGCATCACAGCGCTACTGGGACCGAGCCCGGTTTCGCTCGACGATCTGATCCGGATGGCCGAAGCCTCACCTGCCATCGTGCGCGCGGTGCTGCTCGAGCTTGAACTCGCAGGACGACTCGAGCGTCACGGCGGCGGGCTGGTATCGCTCGTCTGAAATTCGCGGCTAGTACCAGGCGCCCTGCACGCCCATCAGAATCGCAACCAGGGACAGCAGCAGGCCTACTCCGGAAAAAAGGGCGATGGAGACAAACGTGTTGTCGGATTTCTCCCGCGAGACCCTCGAGGCAGGGAACGTTGCAACGATGCGAGCGCCTTTCGTCATGTGCGTCTCTCCAATGAGCTAGTCATCGAAATTTCAGCCCATTAGGAGTCGCGGGGGCCAAGCCGAAGTGTTCAACGCGTCGGTTGAGTTTCGTCAAACACGTTTTCGGGATGACGTTGGCCGGTCGGCGCAATTGATGTGAGAATTTCACAGGCTGCGCCGACCGGATTCGGTAATCTCCGTGCAGCCCGCGTTCAGCCGCGGTAGATCGGCGCTCCCGCCGGCGATGCGGTCGAGCCGCCGTCGACGAACAACTCCTGGCCCTGGATATGCGCCGCATCGTCGGAGGCGAGGAACAGCACCGTTTTCGAGATATGTTCGGTCTCGCCTAACCGCCCAAGCGGCGTGGTCAGGGATATCCGCTTTTCGAACGCCTTCTCGGCTTCCGGTGTCGCTGTCGCAGCCCCCCAGATCGGTGTGCGGGTCGCGCCGGGCGCCACCACATTGACCCGGATGCCGCGCGGCGACAGTTCCGACGCCATCACGCGCGCCATCGCCCGCACGCCAGCCTTGCTGGCGGCATAGGCGGAATAGCCGGGGTTGCCGAGCACGGAGATCACCGAACCGTTCAGGATGATCGAGGCGCCGTCGTTAAGATGCGGCGCGGCCGCCTGCACCGTGAAGAACACCGCTGTGATGTTGGTGCTGATGATATTTTCGAAGGCCGCCAATGTCGTGTTGCCGACTGGCGTCGGGCCGGCAATGCCCGCATTCACAAACAGGATGTCCAATTTGTCGAAGGTCGCAACGGCTTGTTTGACCGCCTTTTCGGTCGCCGCGACATCGGTGGCATCGGCGACGATGGCGAGCGCGTTCGGCCCGAGTTCTTTCGCCGCCGCGTCCAGGGTTGCCTGATTTCGGCCCGTGATGGCGACCCGCGCGCCCTCGGCCACGAACAGCCGCGCGGTCGCAAGCCCGATGCCGCTGTTGCCGCCAGTGATGAAGGCCGTTTTGTTCGCAAGGCGCATGGTCGTCTCCTGTGCATGGTTGCATTATTAAACTACGTTGCCATCTAGGGCATCTGGTTTTATAATGCAACTACACAAGGCAGTGATCGGGCGCGTCGCGCGATCTGCGAGGACGCCATGGTGAAACGGACGAGTTTTGAAAAGGCGGAATGCCCGATCGCAAGGTCGCTGGATTCGCTCGGCGACTGGTGGTCGCTTTTGATTATTCGCGATGCCCTGATGGGAATCCGGCGTTTCTCTGAATTTCAGAAGAACCTCGGATGCGCGAAGAACATTCTCACCGTGCGGCTGCGGGCGCTGGTGGAGCACGGCATCCTTGCGACCGCGCCGGCCTCCGACGGCAGTGCGTACCAGGAATATGTGCTGACGCCGAAAGGGCGCGGGGTATTTCCGGTACTGGTCGCGCTGCGGCAGTGGAGCGAGCAGTTTTCCTGCGAGCGGGGCGGGTTCCCTACCCTGCTGGTCGATCGCAGCAAGGGCCGGCCGGTTCGGAAGCTCGAACTGCACGCCAGCGACGGCCGGTTGCTGGGCGATGGCGATACCGAGGTGCGGCCGAACCCTGCAGTAAAGCGTCGCCGCCGCGTTGCCACCTGACAGAGGTCGCGCTCTCCGCTCGAATCTATACGTTTGCGTGTGTTTTCTTGATCTCCTCTTTTGGAGAGCGCAATCAGAGAGTGTGTCTTACAACTTTCCTGATACTATGCCCCGCCTGTCGGACCCCCCTTCAACATCTGTCGATTTGACAGGGGCCTCTGCTGCACCCATGTTCGCTGCGAAACGGCCGACGCGAATCTCGCGGAACCGGCCGCTATTTTCCCCGTAAGCTATTGGAATGACATGAATATCGTCATTGTGGAGTCGCCGGCGAAAGCCAAGACGATCAACAAATATTTGGGCGCCTCCTACGAGGTTCTGGCCTCTTTCGGCCATGTGCGGGACCTCCCGGCCAAGAACGGATCGGTCGATCCGGACGCCAACTTCCAGATGATCTGGGAGGTCGACCCCAAGGCGGCCGGCCGGCTCAACGACATCGCCAGGGCGCTCAAGGGCGCCGACCGGCTGATCCTCGCCACCGACCCCGATCGCGAGGGCGAGGCGATCTCCTGGCACGTGCTGGAGGTCTTGAAGGAGAAACGCGCACTGAAGGATCAGAAGATAGAGCGCGTGGTGTTCAACGCCATCACCAAGCAGGCGGTGACGGACGCGATGAAGCATCCGCGCCAGATCGATGGCGCGCTGGTCGACGCCTATATGGCGCGCCGCGCGCTGGATTACCTGGTCGGTTTTACCCTGTCGCCGGTGTTGTGGCGCAAACTGCCGGGCGCGCGCTCGGCGGGCCGCGTGCAGTCGGTGGCACTGCGGCTGGTCTGCGACCGCGAACTCGAGATCGAAAAATTCGTCTCTCGCGAATACTGGTCGCTGGTCGCCACCTTGACGACGCCGCGCGGCGAGGCGTTCGAAGCCCGCCTGGTCGGCGCCGACGGCAAGAAGATTCAAAGGCTCGACATCGGCACCGGCGCCGAGGCCGAGGACTTCAAGAAGGCGATCGAGGCCGCCAATTTCACGGTGTCCACAGTCGAGGCCAAACCGGCGCGGCGCAATCCGCAGGCGCCGTTCACCACCTCCACCCTGCAGCAGGAAGCCAGCCGCAAATTGGGTTTCGCGCCGGCACACACGATGCGGATCGCGCAGCGGCTCTATGAGGGCATCGACATCGGCGGCGAGACCACCGGACTCATCACCTATATGCGTACCGACGGCGTGCAGATCGACAATTCGGCGATCACCCAGGCCCGCAAGGTGATCGGGGAGGATTACGGCAACGCCTATGTGCCGGAAGCGCCGCGCCAGTACCAGACCAAGGCCAAGAATGCGCAGGAAGCCCACGAAGCCATCCGCCCGACCGACCTGTCGCGGCGGCCGGCGGAAATGCGCCGCCGCCTCGATACCGATCAGGCAAGACTCTATGAATTGATCTGGATCCGCACTATCGCGAGCCAGATGGAATTGGCCGAACTGGAACGCACCACGGTCGATATCACGGCCAAGGCAGGCTCCCGCGTGCTGGAGCTGCGCGCCACCGGCCAGGTGATCAAATTCGATGGTTTTCTGGCGCTCTATCAGGAAGGCCGCGACGACGATGGCGACGACGAGGATAGCCGCCGCCTCCCCGCCATGAGCGAAGGCGAAGCGCTGAAGCGGCAGGGCCTTTCCGTCACCCAGCATTTCACCGAACCGCCGCCGCGTTTTTCGGAAGCCTCGCTGGTCAAGCGCATGGAAGAGCTCGGCATCGGCCGTCCCTCGACTTACGCCTCGATCCTGCAGGTCTTGAAGGACCGCGGCTACGTCCGGCTGGAGAAGAAGCGCCTGCATGGCGAGGACAAGGGCCGCGTCGTGGTCGCGTTCCTCGAAAACTTCTTCGCGCGCTATGTCGAATATGATTTCACCGCCGACCTCGAGGAGCAGCTCGACCGCATTTCCAACAACGAGATTTCCTGGCAGCAGGTATTGAAGGATTTCTGGGTCGATTTCATCGGCGCCGTCAACGAGATCAAGGACCTGCGCGTCACCCAGGTGCTGGACGCGCTCGACGACATGCTGGGGCCGCACATCTACGCGCCGCGCGAGGATGGCGGCGATCCCCGGCAGTGCCCGAGCTGCGGCAGCGGTAAACTCAACCTCAAGGCCGGAAAATTCGGCGCCTTCGTCGGCTGCAGCAATTATCCGGAGTGCCGCTACACCCGTCCGCTCGCAGCCGACAGCGAAGCCAGCGCCGACCGCATCCTCGGCAAGGATCCGGAAACCGACCGCGACGTCATCGTCAAGGCCGGCCGGTTCGGTCCCTATATCCAGCTCGGCGAGCAAAAAGATTATGCCGAGGGCGAAAAGCCGAAGCGCGCGGGCATTCCGAAGAACATTTCGCCTTCCGACATCGAGCTCGATCTGGCCTTGAAACTATTGTCGCTGCCGCGCGAAATCGGCAGGCATCCGGAGACCGGCGAGCCGATCACCGCGGGTCTCGGCCGTTTTGGGCCGTTCGTGAAGCACGAGAAAACCTACGCCAGCCTGGAAGCCGGCGATGAGGTGTTCGGTATCGGATTGAACCGGGCCGTCACGCTGATCGCCGAAAAAGTGGCAAAAGGCCCGAGCGGCCGCCGCTTCGGCGCCGATCCCGGCAAGCCGCTCGGCGAGCATCCCACCCTTGGCGGCGTTGCGGTCAAGAGCGGGCGCTACGGCGCCTATGTCACGGCAGGTGGCGTCAACGCCACGATCCCGAGCGACAAGACCCCGGACACCATCACGCTGCCCGAGGCCATCGCGCTGATCGACGAGCGGGTGGCGAAGGGTGGCGGCAAGCCCAAACGAGGGGCCAAGGCAGCCAGGCCCGTCAAGCCGGCAACGGATGCAGCCGCGCCCAAGCCGGTCAAGAAGGCGGCGGCGAAGAAGCCGGCGGCCAAGCCGAAATCGGAAGCCGTCAGCAAGGCGCGCGCGCCGGTGACACCGGCCGCAAAGACCTCTCCGGCAAAACCTCAGCCAGCCGCCAAGACGCCAGCGAAGAAAAGCGCCGGCAAGGCCAGGGGATAAAGTGGCGAAAGACCGCGACACCGGCTTTCCGGCCCGGGACGCCATCGTCGCCTTCATCCGCGCGCATCCGGGGGAAACCGGCACCCGCGAGATCGCCCGCGAGTTCGGCCTGAAGAACGCCGACCGCGCCGAGCTGAAACGCATCCTGCGCGAACTGGCCGACGAAGGAACCATCGAAAAACGCGGCAAGAAAATGAGCGAGCCGGCAGCGCTGCCGGCGACCCTGATGGCCGACATCACCGGGCGCGACAGCGACGGCGAGTTGATCGCGACACCCGCCGAATGGGACGAGGTGGAAAGCGGCGAGCCGCCGAAAATCCGCATTCATGTTCCCCGGCGGCCGCAGCCCGGCACCGCGGCAGGCGTCGGCGACCGCGCGCTGCTTAGAATCGAGAAGCTCGAGGAGCGCGACCGCGAAGGGACGATCTATCGCGGCCGCGTCATCAAGGTCATCGATCATGCCAAAACCCGCGTGCTCGGGATTTTCCGCAGTATTGCCGGTGGCGGCGGACGGCTGATCCCGGTCGACAAGAAGCAGGCCGGCCGTGAACTGAACATTGCAAAAACCGATACCGGCGGCGCCGAGGATGGCGATCTCGTCAGCGTCGATCTGGTGCGCGCGCGCGGCTACGGGCTTGCTTCCGGCAAGGTCAAGGAGCGGCTCGGCTCGCTCGCGAGCGAAAAGGCGGTCAGCCTGATCGCCATTCACGCCCACGA
The DNA here is from genome assembly GCA_963778925.1 of uncultured Alphaproteobacteria bacterium. GTDB lineage: Bacteria > Pseudomonadota > Alphaproteobacteria > Rhizobiales > Xanthobacteraceae > Bradyrhizobium. The sequence continues at coordinate 29,467 of CAVZWE010000010.1, forward strand.
AATTCCGCAGGCGTTTTCGCCCGCCGCGTTGCGCGAGGCCGAAGAGGCAAAGCCGGCTACGCTCAGGGGACGCGAGGACTGGCGCGATCTGCCGCTGGTCACGATCGATCCACCCGACGCCAAGGACCATGACGACGCGGTTCACGCCGCGCCTGATCCCGATCCGAACAACAAGGGCGGCTACGTCGTCAATGTCGCGATCGCCGACGTCGCCTTCTATGTGCGTCCGGGCTCGGCGCTCGACCGCGACGCGCTGACGCGCGGCAATTCGGTGTATTTCCCGGACCGCGTGGTGCCGATGCTGCCCGAACGCATTTCCAACGATCTCTGCTCGCTGGTGCCGGCCGAGCCGCGCGGCGCACTCGCGGTGCGGATGGTGATCGGTAATGACGGACGCAAGCGCTCGCACAGTTTTCATCGCATCCTGATGCGCTCGGCGGCAAAACTGAATTACGCGCAGGCGCAGGCCGCGATCGACGGCCGGCCGGATGATATCACCGGCCCCCTGCTCGATCCGATCCTGAAGCCGCTCTACGATGCCTATGCGGTGGTGAAGCGCGCGCGCGACGAGCGCGATCCGCTCGATCTCGACATTCCCGAGCGCAAGATCCTGCTGAAGCCCGACGGCACCGTCGACCGCGTCATCGTGCCGGAGCGGCTGGACGCGCATAGACTGATCGAAGAGTTCATGATCCTGGCCAATGTCGCGGCGGCCGAAATGCTTGAAAAGAAGTCGCTGCCGCTTATCTATCGGGTGCACGATGAACCGACGCTCGAGAAGGTTCATAACCTGCAGGAATTCCTGAAGACGCTCGATCTGCCGTTCGCGAAAAGCGGCGCGTTGCGCCCCGCTTTGTTCAATCGCGTGCTGGCGCAGGTCAAGGGACACGATTCCGAACCGCTGGTGAATGAAGTGGTGTTGCGCTCGCAGGCCCAGGCCGAATACGCCGCCGAGAATTACGGCCATTTTGGCCTGAACCTGCGGCGCTATGCGCATTTCACTTCGCCGATCCGGCGATACGCCGATCTGATCGTGCATCGCGCCCTGATCCGCGGCCTCGGCCTTGGCGAAGGCGCGCTGCCGGAGACCGAGACGGTGGAAACGCTGACCGAGGTCGCCGCCCAGATTTCCGTCACCGAGCGCCGCGCCATGAAGGCCGAGCGCGAAACCGCCGACCGCCTGATCGCGCATTTTCTCGCCGATCGCATCGGCGCGACCTTTCAGGGCCGCATCTCCGGCGTCACCCGCGCCGGACTGTTCGTCAAGCTCTCCGATACCGGCGCCGACGGCCTGATCCCGATCCGCACGCTCGGCACCGAATATTTCAATTACGACGAGACCCGCCACGCGCTGGTCGGCACGCGCAGCGGTGCCATGCACCGGCTGGGTGACGTGGTCGACGTTCGTCTGGTAGAAGCAGCACCGGTCGCGGGCGCGCTGCGGTTTGAGCTGTTGTCGGAGGGCAACCTCGTCCCGCGCGGACGCAAAGGCGTGCGCGACGCTTCCAATGCGCAGGCCAAAGCGCATCCGGGCCGCAGTCCGCGCAAGAAGGATCGCAAGCCAGGCAAAGCCAGGCCCGGCAAATCGAAGAAAGGCAAATCATGGAAACCGTGAGCGCACCGCCAAAAGTCTGGACCCGGGATTCCGCATCGGCCGAAAAGCGCAATGTCTGGACCGCGCTGAAGCGCGGGCTGCGCGGCCGCTGCCCGCGCTGCGGCGAAGGCAAACTGTTTCGTGCGTTTTTGAAGGTCGACGATCACTGTTCGGTTTGCGGACTGGATTACACGCCGCATCGCGCCGACGATCTTCCGGCCTATCTCGTCATCGTCATCGTCGGCCACATCGTGGTGCCGACGATCCTGTGGATCGAAACCGATTATTCGCCTTCCGTCCCGTTGCAGCTTGCGATCTATCTGCCGTTCACGCTGATCCTGTCATTGCTGCTGCTGCAACCGGTGAAGGGCGCCGTGGTCGGGGTGCAATGGGCGCTGCGCATGCACGGATTTGACGAGGAAAATCCGACAGAATAATCGGACGATCTCACAACCAAGAAACGTAACGGGGCGGCGCGAGCGACATGAGCCTAACAGAAACGATAGAGCCCGGTCAGCACCCCTATCGCCGCCCGAACGACGCCGCCACGCTGATCCTGGTCGATCGCACCGCCGCTACTCCAAAGGTTCTGGTCGGCAAACGCCACGACAAGGTGGTGTTTCAGCCCGGCAAGTTCGTCTTTCCCGGCGGCCGTGTCGACAAGGCCGACAACCGCGTGCCGGTGGCCGCGCCAATCCCGAAGGCGCTTGAAGAAAATCTGCTCAAGGGCAGCCCGAAGATCACGGCCTCGCGCGCGCGCTCGCTGGCGATCGCCGCGATCCGCGAGGCCTGCGAGGAAACCGGCCTTTGTCTCGGGCGCAAGAGCAACGGCTCGGCACCCACACTGGAAGGCGCCTGGAAACCTTTCACCGAGGCCGGCCTGTTGCCCGACCCGTCCGGACTGTTCCTGATCGCGCGTGCGATCACCCCGCCCGGCCGCGTGCGGCGTTTCGATACCAGGTTCTTCACCGCGGACGCTTCAGCCATCGCCCATCGCGTCGACGGCGTGATCCACGCCGATGCCGAACTGGTCGAACTGGTCTGGGTCGAGATCGGATCGAGCCCGCTCGCCGACCTGCACCCCATGACCAAGAATGTTCTGGGCGAACTGGAAAAACGCCTCGCCACCGGGCCGCTCCGCCACGACGCGGCGCTGCCGTTTTTCCATTTCTATGGCGGCAGGATGCACAGGGATGTGCTGGAGGCATAAGCGATCCCGGCCACCTGCCGTCATTGCGAGGAGCACTTGCGACGAAGCCTGCGCATGATGCCTTTGCGTTTTTAAATCCCTATCTTTGGCCCGAGCGACGTGAGGAATAGGATCAGCGATGGCAAAACGTCAGTTGCGGCTCGGCGCGTTCATGCGGCCGGTCAGCATTCATACCGGCGCGTGGCGCTATCCCGGCGCCTGGCCGGACGCCAATTTCAATTTCGCGCATATCAGGCAGCTGATCCGGAAGCTGGAAGCCGGAAAATTCGACGCCTTCTTCATGGCCGATCATCTGGCCGTGCTGAACATGCCGATCAATGCGCTAAAGCGCAGCCACACCGTGACCTCGTTCGAGCCGTTCACGCTGTTGTCGGCGCTCGCGGGCGCCACCGAACATATCGGGCTGATCGCGACCGGCTCGACCACGTTCGACGAGCCCTATCACGTCGCCCGCCGCTTTGCGTCGCTCGATCACATCTCGGGCGGCCGTGCCGGCTGGAATATCGTCACCACCTCCAATCCGGACGCGGCGCTGAATTTCGGACTGGACGATCACATGGAGCACGCCGAGCGCTACAGGCGGGCGCGCGAATTCTACGACGTGGTGACGGGCCTGTGGGATTCCTTCGCCGACGACGCCTTCGTGCGCGACGTCGAAGCCGGCCTTTATTTCGATCCCGCCAAAATGCACGTGCTCAACCACAAGGGAAAATATCTCTCGGTGCGCGGCCCGCTCAACATCGCCCGCCCGGTGCAGGGCTGGCCGGTGATCGTGCAGGCCGGCGCCTCCGACGACGGCAGGCAGCTCGCGGCCGAGACCGCGGAAGCCGTGTTCACCGGCGGCGGCAGCCTCGCCGACGGGCAGAAGCTCTATGCCGACATCAAGGGCCGCATGGACAAGCTCGGCCGCGACCGCGACCACCTGAAGATCCTGCCGGGCGCCTTTGTCGTGGTCGGCGACAGCGTCGAGGAAGCCAAGGAGAAGCGCGCCATGCTCGACAGCATGGTGCATTACGACAGCGCCATCGCCTCGCTCTCGGTCCAGCTCGGCACCGACGCCTCCGGCTTCGATCCCGACGGGCAACTGCCGACATCCCCGAAACCAATGCCAGCAAGAGCGGCCGGCAGCGGCTGGTCGATGTCGCCGCGCGCGACAAGCTGACGGTGCGCCAGCTCGCGCAGCGCGTCGGCGGCTATGGCGGGCTGTCCTTTGTCGGCACGCCCACGCTGATCGCCGACCAGATGGAGGAATGGCTGACGAGCTTTGGCTGCGACGGTTTCAACATCATGTTCCCGTTCCTGCCCGCCGGCCTCGACGATTTCGTCGACAAGGTGGTGCCGGAACTGCAGAAGCGCGGGATTTTCCGCACCGAGTATGAGGGGCGGACGTTGCGGGAGAATCTCGGCCTGCCGCGGCCGAAAAACCGCTTCTTTGAGGCCTGATCGGCGGAGTTTACGGTGTTCTTGCCCCTGAAAACCTTGACTTTGGGCTGTCAGAGGCTAGGTTGCGCGCCAAATGCGGGCCGATGGGCCGGCTCCCGATTCCCCTGATATTTGAGGTTCTGACATGGCCAAAGCGGTCACCATCAAGGTCAAGCTCGTTTCCTCGGCGGATACCGGCTTCTATTACGTCGCCAAGAAGAATTCGCGCACCATGACCGACAAGCTGGTCAAGAAGAAGTACGATCCGGTCGCGCGCAAGCACGTCGAATTCAAGGAATCCAAGATCAAGTAAGCAGAAAATCGCGTGAACTGACTTCGACGGGGCCTTGCGGCCCCGTTTTTATTTTTGAAGCATCGACATGGGAGCTGAGCATGCTCCGTTTGAAGCGAGAACGTCGCGCAGCGGCATAAGGAGGTGTCCGGGCACCGTGAACAGGCCACCGCCGCAACGATGATTTGTCACAGATCAATGCGGGGGAGCCGGGAAGTCCGGACAAATCGCGTACGCCATTGCGGAGATACGCCGATGTTCAAGATTTCGCTTATCGTATGGATCATGCTGGGGACTGCACTTGCGGGCACCGCCGTGATCATCGTCCTGGCCGTCCCGGATCTCGCCGCGCAGGCGATGAAAAACATTCCATTCGCGGTACTGATCGGATTTGGCGTGGCGATGCCGCTGTCATATCTGGTCGCGCGAAAGATCGGCGCTTCGCCGGCTTGAAGCTGGCTCCCTCGATTTTTCTGGCACCGCTAGGCCGCCCGCAGCAACGGCGGCTCGGTCGGCCGCAGCAGCGCAAACGTCACCTGGATGATGCCCGCCGCCAGACCCAGGGCGACGCCGATCCGCCAGGCCATGGTGTAGGAGCCGAGCGCGTCGTACAGCACCCCTCCTCCGTACGCGCCCAGGAAACTGCCGAGCTGATGGCTCATGAAGGCCAGCCCCTGGATCATCGCCTGCCATTGCAGCCCGAACATCTCGGCGACTGCGCCGGCCACCAGCGGCCCAACGCCAAGCCACAAAAATCCCATGATCGCGCCGAACAGCAGCGTCGTCGTTGGCGACGGCGGCAGCATGAAGTACCACGCCAGCGCCAGCGATCGGAAGATGTAGATCCCGCCCAGCAGCGCCAGCTTGTTCCAGCGCTGGCCGGCCCAGCCGAAGAACAGGCTGCCCAGCACGTTGAACCCGCCGATGACGCCGAGCGTCTGCGCGCTCAGCATCGGGTCCATGCCGCAGATCGCCAGATAAGACGGCAGATGCGTGGTGATGAAGACGAGCTGCATGCCGCAGACGAAATAGGCGCAGGTCATCACCACGAACGAGGCATTGCCGAACGCGATTTTCGCCGCCACGGCGGCCGAGGTATCGGCGATCTGGTCGGGCTCCCGCGGCGGCAGCGGCACCCTGTCGACCTTGCCGGCAAACCAGGCCGCGGGAAGCATCGCCAGCGACAGGATGACAAACCCGACGAGGCCGATCCGCCAGCCATAACCCTCATTGAGGATCTGCCCGAGCGGCGCCGACAACAGCGCCCCGAGCGATCCCGCCGCCGAGACGATGCCGAGCACCGTGCTGCGCACGCTGGCAGGCACCGCGCGCGCCGCCACCGACATCGCAATCGCCGCGGCCGTGCAGGCCAGCGACGTCCCGATCAGCACGCCCGCGCCGAGCATGACGCTGAAAAGGCCCTGCGCGCCGGCCATCAGCGCGAGGCCCGCGACGTAAAGCACCGCGCCGATCATCATGATCGCGCGAAAGCCGTAACGCACCGTCAAGGCGCCGGCGAGCGGCTGCAGGAAACCCCAGGCGAGGTTTTGGACCGCGATGGCCAGCGTGAAGTCGGACACCGATATCGCGACATCATGGGTCAGCGGCTGCAGGAAGATGCCGAGGCTCTGGCGCAGGCCCATGCTCAGGCTGAGCATCAGGGAAGCGCCGATCAGGATGGGAAGCGTAGGACGCAGGGTTTTCAGCAGGGACATGTTCTTGTTCTTTCTTGGGACGCGGGTTGCCAAAACCGCGACCTGCCGACGCACCGGACTTGATTACACCGATCTGTGTAATTAATATGGGGTCAGGCGCCGCTGTCAAGCGAAAAACAACACAGGTCTGTGTAAGCATGTCTTCGCCGCAAAAGTCCACGATGCAAAGGTCTGCAATGAACGAGCGGATTCTCGAAACCGCCGACCGGCTGTTCTATCTCAGGGGCATCCGCGCCGTGGGCGTCGATACCATCGCGGCCGAGATCGGCATCTCCAAGCGCACGCTCTATAACCATTTTCCCTCGAAGGATGCACTGATCGGCGCTTATCTGACGCGCCGCTTCAAGCAGGTGCCGGCGTCCGACAAGACGCCTGCCGAGCAGATCCTCGGCACCTTCGATTCGCTGGAGCGGCGCTTTGCCAGCAAGGACTTTCGCGGCTGTCCGTTCGTCAACGCGGTGGCCGAACTGGGCGCGGAGGATCGGGCGGTGCGCCAGATCGCCATCGCTTTCAAGGACAGCCGTCGCGTCTGGTTCCGCGACCTGTTGCGACAACTCGATGTCGCCGATGCAGAACAGCTTGCGGCACAGCTCCAACTTCTCGTCGACGGCGCGATCGCCACCGATCTGGTGCGCGACGATCCATCGGTTGCGGTTGCGGCGAAAGAGGTTGCGCGCGTGCTGCTCAGGAATGCCGGGGTTGAGTTTGGCGGAGAAGACGCGAAGAAGTCGCCGCGCGTCGCAAGGTAGCGCGTCATATCCGAAGTCGTCATCACCTGCGAAAGCGGGTGATCCAGTATTCCAGAGACGTCAGCAGCTAAATCGAAAGGTCGCAGAGTACTGGATTCCCCGCTTTCGCGGGGAATGACAGCCATCAATGTGGCGAGCACCGCGCCACAGCAATCGCAGCTCAGGCCGCGGCCGCCACCACGCGATTGCGGCCGTCGTTTTTTGCCCTGTAGAGCGCGGTATCGGCGCGCTTGAGCACGTCGGCGACGGGCTCGCCCTTGAGCTCGAGGGTCGATAGCCCGATCGAGATCGTGACCTCGACGCGATTTGTGCCTTTGTTGACCGCGAAGGGTTCGCCGGCGATCGAACGCCGCAGGCGCTCCGCCACCATGCCCGCGACATGCAGGTCGGTCTCCGGCATCACGATCACGAATTCCTCGCCGCCATAGCGGCAGGCCAGATCGATGCCGCGGATCGACTTGCGGATCCGGACCGCGAATTCGCGCAACACGTCGTCGCCGGCGTCGTGGCCATAATTGTCGTTGATCGATTTGAAATAATCGATGTCGAGCATCATCAGCGCCAGGGGCTTGCCGCGGCTCGAGGCCTGTTCGGCCAGCGTCCCCAGATGGCTTTCCATGTAACGGCGATTATGCAGGCCGGTCAGCGCATCGGTGATCGCCATTTCGATGGAGTTCTGCACGTTGTCGCGCAGATGGTCGGTGTAGCGGCGCTTGCGGATTTGGGTGCGCGCGCGCGCCAGCAGCTCGTTCTTGTCGACCGGGCGCAGCAGGTAATCGTTGACGCCGATCTCGAGGCCGCGCAGCAGGCGCGTGTTGTTGTCGGCGTCGGCGATGGCGAGTATGGGCACCTGCCGGGTCCGCTCCAGCGACCGCGCCTGGCTGCATAGCCGCAGGCCGTCGTAATTGTCGAGGCCGAGCGAGACGATCAGAAGATCATAATTGCCGTCGGCGGCGTGAAACAGCGCTTCCGCGGGATGGGTTTCGACATCGACGGTGTGCTCGGTGGAGAGCACCGGCGCCAGCCGCTCATAGGACGATCGGCGGTCGTCGACCAGCAAGATGCGCCCGCCCTTTCCGGTATCGGCCACGGCACTCCGCTCCGGCGCCTGGACGCCGATCTCAAGCGAAGTGATGGCGCGCATCCGCAGCTCATCGGTCATCATCTTGAGCCGCGTCAGCGAACGCACCCGCGCGATCAGCACGATGTCGGACACCGGCTTGGTCAGGAAATCGTCGGCGCCGGCTTCAAGGCCACGCACCCGGTCGACCGGGCTGTCCAGCGCCGTGATCATCACCACCGGAATGAAGTGCGTTGCCGGATTGGACTTCAGCCGGCGGCAAACCTCAAAGCCATCGATATCGGGCATCATCACGTCGAGCAGGATGATGTCGCAATCGGCGCGCGCGCAGATCTCGAGCGCCTCGGCGCCGCTGGACGCGGTCAGGACATCGAAATACTCGGCCGACAGCCGTGCTTCCAACAGCCTGACGTTGGCGGGGACGTCGTCGACGACCAGAATACGCGCGGACATCGAAAACGCTCCCTACCCGATAAACCGTCGGACGGTTTCAATAAATTTTCCAACCGAGATCGGCTTGGACAAATACGCCTCGCAGCCGCCCTCGCGGATGCGTTCCTCATCGCCCTTCATCGCAAACGCCGTCACCGCGACCACCGGAATCGAACGCAGTTCCGGGTCGTCCTTGATCCAGCGCGTCACTTCGAGCCCCGAAACCTGCGGAAGCTGGATATCCATCAGGATGAGGTCGGGACGAAGTTTGCGCACGAGATCGAGCGCCTCGAAGCCGTTGCTGGTACCCGAGGTCTGATAACCGTGCGCTTCCAAAAGATCGCGAAAGAGCTTCATATTCAGCTCGTTGTCCTCCACGATCAGGACGGTTTTTGCCATCCGTCCCTCCAATCCCCAAGTTGCAGGCCCGGCACTCGGCGCGTCGCGCCGCCACAGGGCGCGCCGAAAAGTGAAATCAAACTAGCGCCAGATTCGCTCTAACCCGTTAAGTCCGAGTGCCATCTTTATGCGAAGTGGTTTCCACTTGCTTGAACAGCTTGCGCAGACTCGGGCATGATAGTTCCAAAATAGAGACCATAAGTTAGCGAAAGGCAAACATTGCGGTTGAAAAAGCCTGTTCAAAACCCCCGGGAAGTAGCTGAAATCGTTGCAGTTCAGGCGCTTTCCTTCATCGCGGCCGAGCCGGAGCGGCTGGGCCTGTTCCTGGCCGAAAGCGGGATTGGTCCGGAAACGCTGCGCAGCGCCGCCGCCGACCCCCGCTTTCTCGCCAGCGTGCTTGATTTCGTGATGCGGGATGACGCGACCGTGAAGGCGTTTGCCAGCGCCTCGCAGCTTCATCCGACCAACATCGCCGCCGCTCACCAGGCGCTCAACGACCCGCAATGGGAGCGCGATGTGCCGTGACATCAGCCGCGCCAGCGTTGGGGGGACCGACCTGCTTTTGCCGGGATTGCCTCCATGATCTGGACATCACGGCCAGGCGCTGCGGCGAATGCGGCTCCCCTCGCCTGGTCCGTCACCACGCGCTGCCCACGCTGACACTGGCCCATATCGACTGCGACGCGTTCTACGCCACCGTCGAGAAACGCGACAACCCCGAGATCGCCGACAGACCGGTGATCATCGGCGGCGGCAAGCGCGGCGTGGTCTCGGCGGCGTGCTACATCGCTCGCACCTTTGGCGTGCGCTCGGCGATGCCGATGTTCAAGGCGCTCGCGCTGTGCCCGTCTGCGATCGTGATCCGGCCCGACATGGCGAAGTATGTCCGGGTCGGCCGCGAGGTGCGCCACGCCATGCAGGCGCTGACGCCGCTGGTCGAGCCGCTTTCGATCGACGAAGCATTCCTCGATCTTGCCGGCACCCAGCGCGTGCACGGCATGATCCCGGCAAAAGTGCTGGCGCGCTTTGCCCGCGAGGTCGAGCGCGACATCGGGATCACGGTGTCCGTCGGCCTGTCCTGCAACAAGTTCCTCGCCAAGATCGCCTCCGATCTGGACAAGCCGCGCGGCTTTGCCGCGCTCGACCAGGACGAGGCCCACGCAATGCTGGCCGAAAAGCCGGTCGGATTCATTTTCGGCGTGGGACCGGCGACCCAGGAGAAACTATCGCAGCGCGGCTTTCGCACCATCGCCGATCTGCAGCGCGCCGACGAGATCGAGTTGATGAAGCAGTTCTCCACCGAGGGCCGCCGGCTGTGGCGGCTGGCGCGCGGCATCGACGATCGCTGCGTGGTGCCCGACCGCGGCGCCAAGACCATCTCCAGCGAGACCACTTTTGAAAACGACATTCGCGATTTCGCGACGCTCGAAAAAATGCTGTGGCGGCTGTCGGAGAAGGTTTCCGCGCGGCTGAAGAACGGCGACCTCTCAGGGTCGACCATCACGCTGAAACTGAAGACCGCCGACTTCAGGCAGCGTACCCGCTCGCAGTCGATTCACGCACCCACCCAGCTCGCGGCGAAGATTTTTGCGACGACCCGGGAAATGCTGACGAAGGAGATCGACGGCACCTCGTTCCGCCTGATGGGCGCCGGCGTCAGCGCGCTGCGCCCGGGATCGCAGGCCGACGACACCGACATGCTCGACCGCCGCTCGGCCCATGCCGAACGCGCTATCGACGACCTGCGCAAGAGGTTCGGCCAAGCCGCCGTGATCAGGGGCATTGCCTATGACGGGCCGGAGAAGGCGGAGTAGGTTCGGGAAGGCGCCATCCCCTGCGCAACGGCTTCGCCGTTGCCGCTGGAGGTGCGAGCCCTTGCTAGCCTCGAAGGATGCGTGGCACGAGCCCGCCGTCGCCCTTCGAGACGCCCGCCTTTCGGCGGGCTCCTCAGGGTGACGAAATCCTTCACTTGCACGGCTTGGAATCCTTGACGTCGAATTTCCCCATCGCGCCGGAAATGACAAAATCATTGTAGTCGAGCACCAGCGCCCGCGAGACGCCGTTCTCGAACAGCTCGAACGACATCGCATAGACCGGCGTCTGCTCGCCGTCCTTGGCCTTGGCCTCGCGGTCGTAATAGCTCACCGTGACCGGCCACCGCGTCAGCGATTTCATGGCGTCGCTGGCGGTCGAGGGGTCGGGTGCGGCGACGGCGCGGTCGCCGGGGATCGGCTGCCCGATCACCGAAAGCGTGTTGTAGACCTTTTCGCCATTGTCGGAGCCGTCATAGACCGTGAGCTCGAGCACGGATTTGCCCGCGCGCGCGGCGGCGATGATGCGCTGGATCTGCTCGGTCGGGAATACCGTGCCGCCATCCAGCGTAAACGTCTTGGCTTCCGGCTGCTTCAATTTCACCGTGATGTGATCGCCGGTCCGCTCCGCGATGCCATCGATCGGGTTCGAGTCGGCGTCGTTCATCCTTGTATCGATCTTGAAACGGTAGCTTTTGCCGGCGCCGTCCTCCCAGGAGGTCGAGCGCAAATCGCTCAGCGTCACCTTGCCCTCGCCGCTGTCCAGCTCCGAGACCTGCCTGAATTCCGAGGTATAGCCCTCGCAGGCGCTGCCGGAGAAATTATAGAGGATGCGCCCGCGCGCGCTGTTGATCGAGTTGCCGCCGCGCGACTTCACCAGGCTGAGCTCGTAAAGCGCCTGATGCGGAAGAAACCCGCCGCCGCTCGCCGCCGCATAGGCCTGCCCCGCCGCAAGGCCCGATCCCAACGCTGCAGCGGCAATCGTCAGCGCCAGCGATCGGGTGGGCGAAATCCGGAACCAGCGAGCCATATGTTTTCCTTTGGGAAGATGCGCCGTGAATTGTCACACTAATGACCGTGTTATTGCGCCGCAACTGGGGCCGCTTCACAGAAAAGCACGAATTTGTCAGCGAAATGCCCTGTTTTTCGGCATTGTGTCGCCCGGTCCGCGCTGGCTTGCATGTGAGAGCACGATGCGCGAAACAAAGCCGACCTGATCTTGTATCTTCAGGCGCTGGACAATCAAACGGGGACGAAACATGGCGGGTACGGTCGAGCAGAAATTGGCAGCGCAGGGCGTGGTCCTGCATGAGCCTGCAAGCCCGGTGGCGAACTATGTCGGTTTTGTGCGCACCGGAAATCTCCTGTTCGTCTCGGGGCAGGTTTGCATCGACCCGCAGGGCAAGCTGATCGCCAAGGGCAAGCTCGGCGCCGGCGTCACGACAGAGCAAGGCAACGCCGCGGCGCGCGGCTGCGCCATCAACCTGCTGGCGCAGATCAAGGCCGCGCTCGGCGACCTCGACAAGGTGGTCCGCGTGGTCCGGCTCGGCGGCTTCGTCAATTCCGCGCCGGATTTTCTCGACGGGCCGAAGGTCTTGAACGGTGCCTCCGACCTGATGGTCGCAGCCTTCGGCGACAAGGGCCGCCACGCCCGCACCACCGTCGGCGTGGCCTCGCTTCCCGCCGATGCGGCAGTCGAGGTCGAAGGTATATTCGAGGTCTCCTGAGGCGGAACGGCCGGCATGCGCGCGCCCGACTGGCTGACGGCGCGGCCGGTGGCCCACCGCGGCCTGCACGACCGCGACCGCGGCATCATCGAAAACATGCCGGCCGCGGCACAGGCGGCGATATCAGGCAATTTCAGCATCGAATGCGATATCCAGCTCACCGCCGATGGCGAGGCGATGGTGCATCATGACAATGCGCTCGGCCGCCTCACCGAAGGAAGCGGCGCGCTGCTCGGCATGACCGCAGCCGGGCTCAAGGCAGTCAGGTTCAAGGATACCGCCGAGCACATGATGTCGCTCGGCGACCTCTGCGCGCTGGTCAACGGCCGCGTGCCGCTGGTGATCGAGGTGAAGAGCCATTTCGACGGCGATCGCAGACTGGTCAGGCGGATGGCAGAGGTGCTGGCCGCCTATTCCGGGCCGGCGGTCGGCATGTCGTTCGACCCGGATCAGGTGCTGGCGCTGCGCGAAATAATGCCGGCGCTCCCCCGCGGTATCGTCGCCGAGCGCATCTACACCGCAGCCGACTGGCCGGAGGCGACGCCCGCTCAGCGCGAGGGCATGGCACATCTCCGCCATGCGTTTCACACTCGGCCGCATTTCGTCGCCTATTCGGTCAACGAGTTGCCGGCGCCGGCGCCGTGGATCGCGCGCAATATTTTCGGCTTGCCGCTACTGGCCTGGACCGTGCGCACACAGGAACAGCGCGAACGGGCCGCCCGTTACGCGGATCAGATGATCTTTGAAGGGTTTATGCCCTAAACTTGACGCCGGGGCAGCGCCCTTGAAGTCGTTGGCGTAATGCACGATCTTTGCATTGGTCACCATGTGCGTCACCCCATATGCGATGGCTGATCGTGACGTGTGACCGGTTCAAATCGTCGATGGATTCATCCGAAATCACCTTGGAGGCGGTGTCGTCTGTCAGCCAGATTGCGGCTGAGGACTGGGATGCCTGCGCCAATCCGGCATCGTCTCCGGGTGGCCTTGATGGGCTCGACACCCTGGCTTTGCCCGGAGCGGCAATCAACTCCTGCGACGGTTCAAGAGCCGCGTATAATCCCTTTGTTTCCCATGCATTTTTCTCGGCGGTAGAGGAGTCCGGATCGGCCTGTCCGCGCACCGGCTGGGGGCCGCGCCATCTGCTGGCCCGGCTCGATGGCGCGATCGCCGGCATCGTGCCCTGCTATCTGAAATCGCATTCGCAGGGCGAATACGTGTTCGACCGCGGCTGGGCCGATGCCTATGAACGCGCCGGCGGACGCTATTATCCCAAGCTCCAGGTCTCGGTTCCCTTCACGCCGGCAACGGGCCCCCGCCTCTTGATCCGCGACGGCGTGGACCAGGACCGTATCGCCACCGCGCTCGCGAGCGGACTGGTCGCGCTGTGCGGGATGACAAAAGCCTCTTCGGTGCACGTGACGTTTGCGCAGGAAGCCGAATGGAAATTTCTCGCTGCGCAGGGATTCCTGCAGCGTACCGACCAGCAGTTTCACTGGCGCAACCAGGGTTTTGCCAGCTTCGAGGATTTTCTTGCCACCCTCAATTCGCGTCACCGCAAGGCGATCAAGCGTGAACGGCGCGACGCGCTGGCCGACGGCGGTATCACGATTCACGCACTGACCGGCAGCGACATTACCGAAGATGCCTGGGACGCCTTCTTCGCCTTCTACATGGAGACGGGTTCGCGGAAATGGGGTCGGCCCTACCTCACCCGCTCGTTCTTCTCGCTGATCGGCGCGAGCATGCCCGAGGACGTGCTGCTGGTGATGGCAAGGCGCAACGGCCGCTGGATCGCCGGCGCGATCAATTTCATCGGCTCCGATACCCTGTTCGGCCGCAACTGGGGCGCGATCGAGCATCATCCGTTCCTGCATTTCGAGGTCTGCTATTATCAGGCGATCGATTTTGCGATTAAACGAGGACTGAAAACCGTCGAGGCCGGTGCGCAGGGCGAGCACAAGATCGCGCGCGGCTATCTGCCGCAAACCACTTTTTCCGCGCATTACATCGCCGATCCCGATCTGCGCCGCGCGATCTCGGACTATCTTAAGCGCGAGCGCGCCTATGTCGCGGAAGCCGGACGCGAACTTGCCGAGGCCGGTCCGTTCCGCAAAACGGCCGATGAATAAAACTGGATTTCCGGGAGACGCCATGACCGCCTATGACACCCAAAACCCCTTCGCAAAGATCCTGCGCGGTGAATTCCCAAGCTACAAGGTGTATGAGGACGACCACGTGCTGGCCTTTCTCGACATCATGCCGCGCTGCCCCGGCCACACGCTGGTGATCCCGAAGGCCCCTGCCCGCAACATCCTCGATATCAGCGCCGAGGATTTCGCCCATGTCGCGCGCGGCGCCCACAAGATCGCGACTAGCCGCCATGAAAGCCTTCAAGGCCGACGGCATCACCGTGCAGCAATTCAATGAGCCCGCCGGCGGACAGGTGGTGTTTCATCTGCACATGCACGTGATGCCGCGCCACAACGGCGTAGCCCTGTTGCCGCCGGCGAGCCGCAAGGAAGACGGCAAGGTGCTGGAGGAGAACGCGGCCAGGCTGGTGGCGGCGTTGAAGGGCGGGTAATCGCTCCGCAGCGTCACCCAGAGGTGCGCGCTCTTGCGCGCCTCGAAGGGCGACGCGTGGCTTCGGAACAGGTCATGCTTCGAGGCTCACCGAAGGGGCTCGCACCTCCAGCGACAACGGCGAAGCCGTTACGCGGGGTGACGACCAACGATCACTCCGTCTCGAAATCCCCGGTCTTCTGCTGCGCCAGCGGCGTGAATTCGCAGCGGTCGGGTTTGATGTCCAAAAGCGGCGTTTCATCAAGGCAGTCCAGCCCGCGCACGAAAACCGTGTTGCCCTCGACTTTGACCAGCTTGACGATCGAGGTACCGATCGGGTTCGGCCGCACCGGAGAGCGCAGCGAGAACGCACCTCGGGTGGATTTGTTGTTCTTCGGGCTTTGCAGCACGAGGTCCCGGCGCGATTGATGCAGCCAATAGATCACTTCGAGATTGGAGTAGAAGTCGACGCCCTTCAGCGCCGGCACCCATGGCTCGAAAATCTCCAGACGGCAGACCGGCCCGTCATGACGCCCCTGCCGCGGCGTGTCCTCGCGCGAAGTCCAGGGCGTGCGGATGCGGCCGATGAAGACGAGGCCGGCATCGCGCGGCGTCGGCAGGTCGACGGCGAGTTCGCCTTCGCGGAGTCCACTGTCTCGAACCATGTCTCAATCCAATGAAATGTTCTGTGCTTTTATCACGTCAGACCACCTTGTCCGGTCGGCATCGATGAATTCCGTGATGGCGGCCGGACTGCGCGGGCGGAGCGCCGAATAGCCGACTTTCTGCAGCGACGCCCGGAACGCAGAATCGTTCATCACCCGATCGAGACTATCCGTCAGAATCCGCGCGACGTCATCCGGCAGATCGGCGGGCACGGCGACCCCGTTCCAGACGCTGACGGAGTATTCGGGATAACCGCTTTCTGCGATGGTCGGAACATCCGGCAGATCGGAAATTCTCTGCGGCGAACTGACGCCGAGCGGCCGCAGTAGTCCGGATCGCACCTGCGGGAGCGCCAGGCTTACGGATTCAAACATCAGCTGGATGTGGCCGGACATCACATCGCTCAGCGCCGGAGCCGCGCCCTTGTAGGCGATATGGGTCATCTCGATGCCGGCCATCTGTTTGAACATCTCGGCGGCAAGATGAGTAAAGCTTCCCGTTCCGGACGAACCGAAATTGAGCTTGCCGGGGTTCTGTTTGGCGTAGGCGACGAATTCGGCAATCGTCTTCGCCGGCACCGATGGATGGACGCACAGCACCACGGGGACTTCGGTCACCAGCGCCAGCATCCGGAAGTCTTTGACCGGATCGTAGGACAGTTTTTTGTACAGTAGCGGATTGAGAATGATGACCGAACCGGAGGTACCCAGCAGCGTGTAACCGTCGGGCTCGGAATGCGCCACCATTTCGGCGCCAATCGCGCCTTGCGCACCTGCCTTGTTCTCGACGAACACCGCTTGCTTGAGGTCCTTGCCGAGATATTCAGCCAACAGCCGGCCAAAAATATCCGTCGGCCCGCCCGCCGCGTAGGGAATAACGAGCTTGATCGGACGCGCCGGGAACTCCGCGGCCCCCGCGTCCGGCGCAACGGTGAATGACGCCATGAGAATGAGACAGGAGATCAACGCCGACCTTGCGCGCAAACCCACACCATTTCCCCTTGGCTCTCCAGAGTTGCCAGAGAGTATCAGCCGAGCCACCATTTGCCAGCCAGCATCACGAGTTCACCGCAGACCACGCCGGCAAAGATCGATCGCCGCGTCACCACAAACGCCGTAAAACCGGCGGCCACCGCGGTGTAGCGCAGCCAGTCCGGCACGCTGGCCAGCGCACCCGGCGGCTGCACCAGGATTTGGGCGATGACGCCGGCCAGGATCGCGGTCGCCACCGCCCTCACCCAGACCAAGAGTTCGGACCCCTCGTCGACGCCGCCGCCGAGCCAAAGTCCGATCATCCGCCAGACCTCGTTGGGCAGGAAGCCCGCGATCAGCGAGCACCAGCAGCGCATGCCAGTCACCGAGGAAATCGCTCATGCCTGTTCCCGCCACCAGTGAACCGCATAGGCGATGGTGCCGGCCGACACGCCGCTGATCAGGATGTCGACGCCGGTATGCAAGGTGGACACGAGCGGAAACAGCGCCAGGCCCAATACCAGCGCCAGGACGTCGGCTAACTGCCGGCAGTTGCGTGCGGTAGAAAACAGGAACGCCAGCGGCGTCAGCAGCAGGATCGCGGCGGCAAACAGCTGCGGCAGGTTCGCCGCAAGGCCGTAACCGATCGTGGTCGCGGCGAGGCAGACGCAGAGCAGCCCGACGCCGAGCCCGTGGGTGAAGGCGATCCGCCGCGCGCGCGGCACCTGCGGCAGCAGGCGAAAGCATTCGACCCACAGGGTGACGGCGATGAAATGGGTCACCAGCACCAGATGCCGCCGTTTGGTCTGGGGCGTCCGCATCATTGGCAGGACGGAAACCACCATCGGAAACAGCCGGATGGCACTGACGGTGACGGCAATCGCCGCCTGCACCGCGGTCGCGCCGGAACCGAGCGTCGAAATCAGGATGATCTGGGCGGGGCCGGCCCACACCAATAGCGTGCTCGCCAGCACCCAGCCGAGGCTGAAATGGCTGTCGTGCGCCAGCGCGCCGATGCCGAGATAGGTTGCAAACAGCACCAGCGTCAGAACCGTTGATGCAACCGACCGCATACCCCATGCGAATGCGCGCACGGGATTTTGCCATTTCGGTGAATCGAGAGAAGGAAGGGCCAAGGGCAACCTGACAATTCGAGCCGTGCCGCATAACGCTGGCCAAACCGAGCCGCGTCAAGCGAACCCCGCCTCAAGGCTGTCATGCAACCGGCTTGGATCAGCTCCTCACATTCATGTTTCGCAGCACGAAACAGGCGCCGCCGGCGCGGCGGATGCGGTTGCAGAGATCGTCGGCGGCGGGGCGGGTGTCGGCGCCGATCCGCACCTGATAGAAAATATGGTTGCCCCGGTTGCGCAACACCGTACCCAGCAGGCTTGGATCCTGGTCGCCGATCACAGCGCTCAATCCCTTCATCGCGCGGGCATACATGGCCAGTGCCTTGTTGCGGTCGAAGCCGGCGGCAAGCTGCACCCCCCATAATTTCGCCGCGGCAAGATTTCACGTGCTGTTCAAGCTCGGTCACGAAGGGATTAGGCGCGCGCCTGAGCAACGCCATCAATTCGCGGCAGCCGGCGTTCGGGGCGCGGTCGGGCATCCTGGCCTTCGTGCCCGCGGTGGCCCAGTCATCGACGGTGGTGCCGGTGATCGCCGCCACGTAATTGCGCGTCTCCTGCGGCATCGGGCCAGTTCCGGCGAGCCATTCCTGCACCCGCCGCGGGCCGGCATTATAGGCGGCAGCGGCAAGCCCGAGATTGCCGAACTGGTTGCGCAGCTCGCTCAAGAACTCCGCCGATTTCGGCAGCGCCTGCACGGGATCGAAGGGATCGAGCAGGCGGCGCTCGCTGGCGGTTCCCGGCATGAATTGCGCGATGCCCTGCGCGCGCTGGCCGTTGCGGGTGACCGGTCCGACGGCATCGGATTGAAAGCGGCTTTCCTGCCAGATCACGCGGGCGAAGAATTCCAGCGGCAGGTCGTTCGCCTTCGCCGCCGATTCGATCATCAGGCACATCGCCTCGCGGGTGTCGGTTTCGCGCACCGCCGCTGCGGGTTTTTGCGTCGCGAGTTCTTCGACGCTCGGTTTTACGATTCTCGCGGGTGCCGCATCCTCGGCGACGGCCGCCGCGGCCGGCACCAACAGCAATACGACCGCGACCCAAAGCGCGGCGCGCAAACCGATGACCGTTTGCACCGCCATACCTCGTTTCCGTGAGACCCGTGCTTGACAGGCGGAACCGACCGTTTAGCTATTCTCACAATGATGGCGCGTCCATGGGAGCGCAAGAGATGACGGCACCTTCCGACGACCAGCCCGGTTTCGCGCCCGACGACGACGCGCCGATCCCCTATATGGCGCGCACCCGCGAATATTATGCGGCGATCGGCTACACCACGCCCTATCGCTGGGCGCATTACGTCGATGCGCCGTTCCAGCCGCTGAAAAAGCCGCTCGGCCAGTCGCGCGTCACCCTCGTCACCACGGCGGCGCCGTTCGATCCCGCCAAGGGCGATCAGGGCCCCGGCGCCAAATACAATGGCGGCGCCAAATTCTATTCCGTCTATGACGGCGACACCTCGAAGACGCACGATCTGCGGATTTCCCACATCGCCTATGATCGCGTCCATACCTCGGCCGACGACAGCGGAACCTGGTTTCCGCTGCCGCAATTGCAGCGGCTTGCGCGCGAAGGCCGGATCGGAGAACTGGCGCCGCGTTTCTTCGGCGCGCCGACCAACCGCAGCCACCGCGTCACCATCGAGACCGATGCGCCTGAAATCCTCGCGCGCTGCAGGGCGGACAAGGTCGATGCCGCGGTGCTGGTGCCGAATTGCCCGGTGTGCCACCAGACCATCAGCCTGGTGGCCCGGCATCTGGAGGCCAACGGCATTTCCACCGTCGTGATGGGCTGCGCCAAGGACATCGTCGAGCATGCCGCGGTGCCGCGCTTTCTGTTCTCCGATTTTCCGCTGGGCAACTCCGCGGGCAAGCCGCACGACCCGGAATCGCAGGCCTTCACGCTGGAGCTCGCGCTACGCGTGCTGGAAGCCGCCCCCTCGCCGCAAACCACCGTGCAATCGCCGCTGCGCTGGAGCGCCGACGCCGCCTGGAAGCGCGACTACAACAATGTCGCTGCCCTGAGCGCCGAGGAGCTGGCGCGGCGGCGGCGCGAGTTCGATGCGCAGAAGGAGATCGCCCGCGGATTGCGTGAAAGCGCGGCTTAATGCTCCGAAATTCGCGCTTTTTCGGGCCATCTCCGGTTTACGTTAACGCCGCATTTTGCCGGCGGCCGTCTTTTGCACCCGGCGAAGTCGCGTAAGGTCCTGCCTGTTTATTGGGAGGATTGCCGGATGCTGGACCGACGCCAAACCGCGCGCGACAAGGTCATTTACGGCGGCGTTGCCGAGATCGGCGAACGCGGCGAAACCCGGGATTGCGTCGTGCGCAATATCTCCGACAAGGGCGCCCAGATCGAATTCGATAACGTCGTCAAGCTGCCGAGACAGCATATCTCGCTGACCATCGCGCGAAAAGGCCGCTCCTTCCTCGCCAAAATCATCTGGTGGCGCGACAATTTTGTCGGCGTTGCTTTCACCTCGGGCACACCGTCCGAATTCCCCGTCTCCGATCTCGAGACGCGGCTGCGCCGAAGCGAGAAGAAGAAAAAGCAGCTGCAGCGCCGCATCAATGAGCTTCTGGGCGACGGCTGAAGGCGAGCGGTGGCCAACCGGGGCGGAGTCCAGGCACGATGAAGCTCGCGGCCAAGCGCATCTTTGCCGTGATCGTTCTGATGTTGAGTTTTGCCGCGCCGGTGGCCGCAGGGCCGCTGGAGGATGCCACCGCGGCCGATGACAAAGGCGACTACGCAACCGCGCTACGGCTTTTGCGCGAGCTGGCGGACCAAGGTAACGCCCGCGCCCAATTCAAGCTCGGGGACATGTACGGTGACGGCCGGGGCGTCACCCAAAGCAATGTCGAGGCGGCGAAATGGTTTGGCAAGGCCGCCGAACAAGGTGACGCCGATGCCCAATATAATCTCGGGGTCATGTACATCGTTGGCCAGGGCGTCACGCAAAACAACGGTGAGGCGCTGAAGTGGTTTCGCAAGGCGGCCGAACAAGGCTCCAGCGTTGCCCAATACAATGTCGCGGTCATGCTCGATAACGGCCAGGGTGCGGCGCGGAACGGCGCCGAGGCGCTGCAGTGGTATCTCCGGTCCGCCGAGCAAGGTTATGTCCCGGCGCAGAACAACCTTGGGCTCGTCTACGACGACGGCAAGGCCGTGCCGCAGGATTTTGCCGAGGCGGTGAAGTGGTATCGCAAGGCTGCCGAGCGAGGCTTCGCCCCGGCCCAGCTCAACCTCGGACGCATGTACGATAACGGCCAGGGAGTGCCGCAGGACAAAGCCGAGGCGGTGAAATGGATTCGCAGGGCTGCCGACCAGGGCTACGCCCTGGCGCAGAACACGCTCGGGGGCAGGTACTACAGCGGCAACGGCGCGCCGCAGGATTATGCCGAGGCGATGAAGTGGTTTCGCAAGGCCGCCGACCAAGGCGACGCCGAAGCCCTGAACAATCTCGGCGCCATGTACGCCCAGGGTCAGGGCGTTGCGCTGGACAACATCCGCGCCTACATGTGGTTCAGTTTGGCAGCGACGGCTGGCAGTCAAAAGGCCGCCAACAACAAAAACATTGCAGCACAGCATATGACCCCGGCCGAGATCGCCGAGGCACAGAGACTCGCGAGCAAGTCGAAGCCAAACAAGCCATAGCCCAATAGGCCGCGCGGTAACTGGCGGTCTTGCGCTGTGCCGGCAAGGCGCTCAAGGGTAACCCGATGCGAAGGTTTGGACTGAAGGCGCTCTTCGCGCTCCTTGCGCTGAACAAGACCAAGAGAAAGCAGCTCGATTGGGATCGTGTGATCTTGATCTTCTCGACTTCCGTAACTATTGGGCTCATTGCGCTGTACGTGTTCGGAAAAGCGACCTCGCGCTGGTAGCTCACTGGTGCATCGCGCGGCCGTCATGCTTTTAACAGAGGTCACGACGTCTGATGTCTTCCGCTTTACCAGGATGCAGTATGCTGAGGCGATGCACGGGGTTGCAGCGTGGGTCGACAGGCAGGCATCACAGAGACCAGTCATGAAGAAAATTTGCCTCGTTCTTTTGATGATATGCGCCTGGAGCAATGCCGGTTACACCCTGGATCGCGAGCAGCAACACGGAAAAGCCCTGCTCGAAACACTGTGCGGAACCTGTCACGCCGTGGGCGCGACCGGCCAGAGCCCGCACATCGATGCGCCGCCGTTCCGAACTTTTGGAGATGACAAGCTTTACGACAATGACTTTGGACAGCGACTGCAGGACGGCCTGAGCACGATTCACCCGGACATGCCGACGTTCCGATTTGACCGGCGCGATGCCGAGGCCGCGGTCAACTACCTCAAGTTCATTCAGGAGCGCAAAAAGTCGAAATAATTGCGACCGCTGCTTTCCTTTCTCGCGGGCCGGCGAGGATATCGCGCACCAAAAAAGCCGGCGGTCCTGCGACACGCCGGCTTCTTAATTCGCAATGTCAGCCGCTTACACCTTGACCAGCGGACCGCGTGAGGCCGGCCCTTTCGAGCCGCCGCTCGGACCGCTCGGTTTCGGCCTGCGCGGCACGGTGCGCTTGCGCGCGCCGGGCAGTTTTTCCGGTTTCGGCGTCACCGGGCCTTCGACATATTCGAAGCCGATTTTTTCCTGCGCCGCGTCGTCTGCCGCCTCGTCCTTCACCAGCACGACGCGGACGTGGCCGCCGCCCTTGAGCTTGCCGAACAGTACTTCGTCGGCAAGCGGCTTCTTGATGTGCTCCTGGATCACACGCGCCATCGGCCGGGCGCCCATCTGCTCATCATAGCCGTGCTGAATCAGCCATGCCTTCGCCGGCTCCGACAGTTCGATGGTGACGTCGCGGTCGGCAAGCTGCACCTCGAGCTGCAGCACGAACTTCTCGACCACCATGCCGATCACCTCGGGATTGAGATGGGCGAACGAGATGATGGCATCGAGCCGGTTGCGGAACTCGGGCGCGAACTGGCGATTGATCGCCTCGTGATCGTCGCCTTCCCGCTTGTTGCGGGTGAAGCCGAAGGCCTGGCGCGCCAGATCGGCGGCGCCGGCATTGGTGGTCATGATCAGGATCACATTGCGGAAATTGACCTGCTTGCCGTTATGGTCGGTCAGCCGGCCGTGATCCATGATCTGCAGCAGCACGTTGTAGAGGTCCGGATGCGCCTTCTCGATTTCGTCGAGCAAGACCACGCAATGCGGATGCTGATCGACGCCATCGGTGAGCAGGCCGCCCTGGTCGAAGCCGACATAGCCCGGAGGCGCGCCGATCAGGCGCGACACCGTGTGCCGCTCCATATATTCCGACATGTCGAACCGGATCAGTTCGACGCCGAGCGAGGCCGCGAGCTGCTTTGCGACTTCGGTCTTGCCGACGCCGGTCGGGCCCGAGAACAGATACGAGCCGATCGGCTTCTCCGGCTCGCGCAGCCCTGCCCGCGCCAGCTTGATCGAGGCCGAAAGCGCTTCGATCGCCTTGTCCTGGCCGAACACCACGCGCTTCAGCGTCTGTTCCAGATGCTTCAAAACCTCGGCATCGTCCTTCGACACGCTCTTGGGCGGAATCCGCGCCATGGTCGCGATCGTGGTCTCGATTTCCTTGATGCCGATGGTTTTCTTGCGCTTGTTCTCGGCGACCAGCATCTGCGCCGCGCCCAACTCGTCGATCACGTCGATCGCCTTGTCCGGCAATTTGCGGTCGTGGATGTAGCGCGACGACAGCTGCACCGCGGCCTCGATCGCCTCGTTGGTGTATTTCAGCCGGTGATAATCCTCGAAATAGGGTTTTAGGCCCTTGAGGATGGCGATGGCGTCTTCCACCGTCGGCTCATTGATGTCGATCTTCTGGAACCGGCGCACCAGCGCGCGGTCCTTTTCGAAATGCTGGCGATATTCCTTGTAAGTCGTCGAGCCCATGCAGCGGATGGTGCCCGACGCCAGCGCCGGCTTTAACAGATTGGAAGCGTCCATCGCGCCGCCGGAGGTGGCGCCGGCGCCGATCACCGTGTGGATCTCGTCGATGAACAGAATGGCGTTCGGGTGCGCCTCGAGCTCCTTCAGAACCTGCTTGAGCCGCTCCTCGAAATCGCCGCGATAGCGCGTGCCTGCGAGCAAGGTGCCCATGTCGAGCGAAAACACGGTCGCCGCCGCCAAAACTTCCGGCACTTCGCTGTCGACGATGCGTTTCGCCAGTCCCTCGGCAATGGCCGTCTTGCCGACGCCGGCTTCGCCGACGAACAGCGGATTATTCTTCTGCCGGCGGCACAGCACCTGGATGGCGCGGTTGATCTCGGAATTCCGACCGATCACCGGATCGATCTTGCCGTCGCGGGCTTTCTTGTTGAGGTTGACGCAGTAGGTATCGAGCGCCTCGCCCTTCTTCTTGGAATCCTCGTTGCCCTTGGTCTCGGTCTCTTCGTCGACGCCGCGGACCGGACGCGCTTCCGAAACCCCGGGCCGCTTGGCGATCCCGTGGCTGATGTAATTGACCGCGTCGTAGCGGGTCATGTCCTGCTCCTGCAGGAAATAAGCGGCATGGCTTTCACGTTCCGCGAAGATCGCGATCAGCACGTTGGCGCCGGTGACTTCCTCGCGGCCGGACGACTGGACGTGAATGACCGCGCGCTGGATCACGCGCTGGAAGCCCGCGGTCGGCTTGGCGTCGTCGGCCCCGTCGGTGACCAGATTCTCGAACTCGGTCTCGAGATAATTGACCAGACTGGTGCGCAGCTTGTCGAGATCGACGCTGCAGGCACGCATCACAGCGGCGGCATCGCTATCGTCGATCAGCGACAGCAGGAGGTGCTCCAGCGTCGCATATTGGTGATGACGCTCGTTTGCTATCGCCAACGCACGATGCAGGGATTGTTCAAGACTCTGGGAAAAAGTCGGCATTCGCGTCCTCTGTGGCCCCCGCCATCATGATCGTCGTTCCCCGGTCAGGCAACAACAACCTTTGTCATATATAGTTACATCCAATCACGGCAAAAGACCGGTTCCCGCGACTCGTTTTGGCTCAGACCGCAAGCTTACATCCAAAAATGCGGGTAACACCCGACAAAGACGCAAGCCTGTCTGCTCCCTCGCATTTCTGATGCAAAACCCGTTCCTATTTTGGCGGATTTCGTGCGGGGTTACTTTTTTTCCATTACGCATTGCAGGGGATGCTGGTGCTTGCGCGCAAAATCCATCACCTGCGTCACCTTGGTCTCGGCGATCTCGTAGGTGAACACCCCGCACTCCCCGATTCCATGATGATGGACGTGGAGCATGATCTTGGTCGCGGCTTCGACATCCTTCTGGAAGAACTTCTCGAGCACATGCACGACGAATTCCATCGGCGTGTAATCGTCGTTCAATATCAGGACACGATAGAGATTCGGGCGTTTGGTCTTCGGCTTGACCTTGGCGATGACGGAGGTGGCCGGACCGCCGGTCCCGCCTGCACGGTTCTCATCGTTGCCCATTCGGGGAGCAAATGCGGCGACGGCGGCTGGCGCGGACGATTCAAATCTGGAAGTTAATTGCGACATGGCACAGGCGTTCGACATTCCGCGGAAAACCGGATAGCGGCCAAGGAATTCTCAATCGACGATCGAGTTCCGGACACGCATTCCAGATCGCCGCTCCCGGCCAGCCCGACCCAGCTCGATAGCTGGAATATGGGTCCGCCCTCGGCCCGCCGCAAGCGCGCAGATTTTGGCCAAACGCAACCTGCGGCCGGCCCGATTCCGGGCTCGGCGATCAGGCCCGAGGTTAATCAATCTTGTCGGATTTGACAAAGTAAAGCCGCTGGCCAGGTAACCATTGGCGATAGCTGTGGCATTTGGGTGCACCGATTCGCGGCCATGCGGCAATGTGAAGTATCGGCGCCGCGAAGCTGCGCGTCGCGCGATAAGCGCTGCAGCATCCCGGAACAAGAAAAAGCCCGGCTTCGGCAGCCGGGCTTTTGATTTTCGAAACAGCGCTGTTAGTGGGTCGAGGCCGGGGTGAACTTCGCCACCATGCCTTCCAGCGGCTTGAAGGTCTGCTTGGCGAGATCGGTATACAGCCCCGCGATCTTCTGCGACTCGGCCACGAAGGTCTCGTAAGCGGATTTGGCGTATTCGGTCTGCGCTTCAATCGCCTTGTCGAGCGACTTCACGCCGGACAGCTTCTCCACGAACGACTTGGTGTCTTCATACGACTTCTTGGTGTAATCGCCGTAAGCGCTTGCGATCGCCTGAAGGCCGTTCTGAACGGTGGTCGCGGAAGCAACAACCGTTTCGAGGTGTTCTTTTCCGTACTGCTGAATGTCTTCAACCTTGATCATCGTGGAGTCCTTCCCAGACTGATGTGTGTTTTCCGGGAGGTCCCTGCTCCCTGACGCACTCCATATAGTGCAACGCACAATGAAGTCAACAATATTTGTGCGACGCACAAATAAAGCCGATTAGCGGCGAATCCGGAGCATTACGCAAGGGTTCATTAATGTTTTGGAAACTCCGCACACCTAACCTGATTCCCGGAGCTGTCCGCCTCCCGGGCAATCCGCCAAAAAATGTTTGGGTACAGTCTCTTAGCTAGAATAGCGGCCACGACGGCGACCGAGGGCGGCGATGTCCGCCTGGGTCGCGCAGTTCGGGCAGGGAAACGTCGCCACCGTCGGGCATAATTTGGCCTCACGAACCGGTGATCAAGGCAGAAATTGGGACGGGGAAGTTTATGCTTTGCACAACCTTGGCTTCCTCGCGTGTTTTGCGGGTTTGCGTTTTCGGGCTGGTCACGATCACCACCGCGGTCATTTTTACCAGCGGTAGCGCCGAAGCGCGCCACTACCGGCATCGCCATTCCGCCCAGCATGTACGCCACCACCATGAAGCGCGCGAGAGTTACAGCCCGGCATTCTCCTCCATCATCGTCGACGGCAACTCCGGCGCCACGCTCACCGCCAATAATCCAGACGCCAGCCGTCATCCCGCTTCGCTGACCAAGATCATGACGCTGTATCTTTTGTTCGAGCGCCTCGACGCCGGCAAGATCAAGCTCGACAGCGAGATGAACGTCTCCGAACACGCCTCCGAGCAAGCACCGACCAAACTCGGCCTGCGCCCGGGCCAGACCATTCGCGTCGAAGATGCCATCAAAGGCCTGGTGACGCGTTCCGCCAACGACGCCGCCGTCGTGATCGCGGAAGCCATTGCCGGCGATGAAGACGATTTCGCCAAGCTGATGACCCGCAAGGCGCGCGCGCTCGGCATGACCCGCACGGTATACCGCAATGCCTCCGGCCTGCCCGACGACGAACAGGTGACGACGGCGCGCGATCAATCGACGCTGGGCCGCGCCATCCAGGACCGCTTTCCGCGTCACTACCGCTACTTCTCGACGGTAACGTTCAATTATCACGGCCAGTCGATCCGCAACCACAATCGCCTGCTCGGCGATGTCGAGGGCGTGGACGGAATCAAGACCGGCTATACCCGCGCGTCGGGCTTCAATCTCGTGACCTCGATGCGCCGCGGCAACCGCCATCTGGTCGGCGTGGTGATGGGCGGCCGCAGCGGCGGCTCGCGCGACGCCATCATGCGCAACCTGCTCGCCGAAAATCTCGAGAAAGCCGCGACCAAGCGTACCGTTGCCGCCATCACCGAGCGCAACGCCGCAGACGCCAACGCAGATGTTGCGGAAGCCGAAGCCGAGTCGCGGCCGACCCAGACGGTTCAGGCCCAGGGCGCCATTCAGGTCGCGTCCGCTTCGAGCGAGCCCGTCGGCGAGCCGCCGGTACGTGCGACAGCGCCGGTGTCGCGCTCGATCTTCGCTGCTGCGACCGCTGCGGTGCCGCCAGCCAAGTCCGAGCCGGCCCCGCTTACCAATGGCGTGATCCAGAACCAGGCCTTGGCCACTATCCCCGGATCCTCCGAACCGATGAAGCCGGTCAGGGTGAAGACCGTCCAGGTCAAGGCCGGACAGGTGAAACTGGCTTCGGCCGGTTCGCCCCAGCCGGCGACGTCCATCACCAGCGCAGTACCACCGGCGCACTCCGAAGTCCCGGAGACGTCAGGCGCAGTCGTGGCCAAAGCTGAAACCAACAAGGCCGAAACCAACAAGCCGGAAATCAGCAAGCCTGAAGCTGCCAAGGAAGTTACCAGGGAAATTGCCAAGGAAATTGTAGGGACTGACGCCGCAAAGACCGAAATGCCGCCGCAGCCGGCAAATCACGGCACCGGCAACGGCCTGCTCGGCGTTCTTCCGGCGTCGAGCCTTCCACCAGCCTCCGCCTCGCAGGCGATGGCCTACGCCGATCCGACGCCCCGCCCGCAGCAACCGCAGGCCATTCAGCAGAACGGCGCCATCAAGCCGGTCGCCGCCCACACCGGATGGATCATCCAGGTCGGCGCGCTGGAGAGCGAGGGCGAAGCCCGGCAACGCATCGACGCGGCGCGAAGCCAGGCCCGCGGCCTGCTTGCGAAGGCCGATCCGTTTACCGAGCCGGTCGTCGCCAAAGGCGAACGGAAGCTATTCCGGGCCCGCTTCGCAGGCCTCGACCGCGAGCAGGCCGAAGCGGTATGCAAGACCCTGAAACGCTCCGACATCTCCTGCATCACCGTCCGCAACTGATCCACACGCGTTAACCAATTGTAGGGTGGGCAAAGGCATATTTGCGCCGTGCCCACCCTATTTCCGTTGTGGCGCCGACGGCGGGCACGCGGCATTCATCGCCGGGCGCGCGTTCGCGCGACCCGTTGGCTTTACCCACCCCTCGGTTTCCGTTGCGGCGCGCCCAGAGCAAATCCGCGCCACGCAAACTTCTCATCAAGAATTAGCCGCTAGAACAATAAGGCGAACGATCGACCATGCCGGACAACGGCGGGCGGTAATGGGGCGTCGGACAGAGAAAACGAGCAGAAGCAATGCGCGGTTTGTAGCGTTTGGTAGCGTTGCCGGAGTTAGCTGTGATGCGTACGAAGCAGAGTATCCTTAGCCTCGTTTACACGGGCGGCGAGGTACGTCGACCCCCCCTGGTCGGGATGCAGTTTCTTTATGAGCGCGCGGTGCGCGCGTCCGATTTCGTCCCGCCCCGCCCCCGGTTGCAGGCCAAGGATCTGATAGGCCTCCTCGTCCGTCATTTTGCCGCCCGACGCCGGGCGGCTCTGCCCCCCTGCCGTGTTTCCCTGCGCGTCCTGACGCCAGGCGGGAAACCTGCGGTCCAGATAGCTTTCAAGTAGAGATACGCTTTCGGCGTCGAAGCCCGGAATCATCGCCGTCAGCTGCGCCAGATCGAATTCGCCCAGCGCATGGCCGGCGTATGGCCCGGCCACGAACTGGCCGGCGAGGTCGCCGCTGTCGTGATCGAGGATCATATCGAGAAACTGCGAGCGGACTCGCGACGTCTGTCCCGGCGAGCGTTGCGAGCCGGAGCCTGTGAATATCCCGCTGAGATTGGGGAAACCCGAGGCGCCGAACGGTGACCAGCCCAAGAGCCCCGCGCCAAAGACGCCGAGCGGAATGGCGACCGCAAGCTCGCCCTTGATGCCGGTAAAGGCTGCGACCGCGAGCGCCACGATACCGCCGCCGATCTTGAGGACGCGCGCAAGCACGACCGGATTGGCCGCACGAAACATCTGCAGCAGCGAGTAGAGCAGGATAACGGCGACGACGCCGGCGATCAGGGTTGGCATCTGCCCAATATAGTCGCATTGGCGGCAAAAAACATGTCGGTCCTTCACCGCCCAGGCGCGCGGCAAGGTGAAGAGCTCCACGGCGTGATCAGCATGAATTTACTATTCTTGAGTCCGACCGCTTCATTACAATTCTCCGAACTAACCCGGCAGGTTGGCCATGGAGCACGGCAATGGCGGCGCAAGGATTAACGACGATACGGAGCAGCTTCGGGCCGCAGGATACAATGAACCGGCTCGAGACCGCGGTGAAGGCAAAGGGCATGACGGTATTTGCCCGGATCGATCATGCCGCGGGGGCAACCGCCGTTGGGCTGTCGCTGCGGCCGATCGAGGTCCTGATCTTTGGCAATGCCAAGGGCGGCACGCCGCTGATGCAATCGGTTCAGACCATCGGCATCGACCTACCGCTGAAGGCGCTGGTTTGGCAGGATGCATCCAGCGATAC
Organism: uncultured Alphaproteobacteria bacterium; assembly: GCA_963778925.1. Lineage (GTDB taxonomy): Bacteria > Pseudomonadota > Alphaproteobacteria > Rhizobiales > Xanthobacteraceae > Bradyrhizobium. The sequence goes on from CAVZWE010000010.1 coordinate 59,327, forward strand.
CTGGCTTTCCTACAATGATCCGGCCTGGCTTGCACAGCGGCACGGGCTGGGCGGCGACACGGCGGCCGTCGTCGGTATGATGATGGCCGCGCTCGATGCGGTCGCGAAAGCCGCAACCGCGGGATGACCCGATGCCTTCGCGCTTCATCTTTGGCGTCACGGTGCTTCGGCCCGATCGCGTTTGCCGAACTCTACTACGCCTGATCGCGTAGCGCCGCCTGCTCCCGCATCACTTCATCTGGCCGAGCAATTTGGCGGCGCCGCTTCCGGTCTTCGACAGCCGTAACAATGCCTCGCGTCCACCGGCGGCATAGGCAGCGGCGGCGCGCAATAACTCGCGCAACTGGGCGGCGGCGCCGGGATCGAAGCGGCACCATGCGCCGCCGGTCAGGCGCGCGATCTCCCGGAACGCCTGCTCGGCAACGGCGTCATGTCCCTCCTGAAACATGAACACCGGCACCTTGAGCAGGCCGAGTTCGCCCGCCTTGGCGCATAACTGGTCGATGCCCTCCTCCATGGCGTCGCCAACGAACACCACCGCGCGCACGGCCGAGGCTGTGGCCTCGCGGCGCGCTTCCGACAATACCTTGCCGATCTGGGTATTGCCGCCGCGGCAATCGATCTTGCCCATCAGCTTCGCCAGTTGCGCGCTGTCGGAAATCCACCCCGAGGCGCGGCACTCGTTGAGGCCGCGGTAGTAGACGAGGCGGATATCGAGACTGCCGAGCGAGGCGGCCTCGCGAAACATGTCGGCCTGCAGCGCGCACGCCATATCCCATGTCGGCTGCCGGCTCATGGTGGCGTCGAGCGCGAACACCAGCCGGCCCCGCGCACCCGCCGCATGCGGCGACATCGCACGGGCCTTGGCGACGAAGGCGGCAATCTCGTCGGAGGCCGACGGCTTTGCCTCCGGCAAGGCACCGGCTTTGCCGGACGCAGCCTCGTCCGTCGAGGACAGCTCGGTTGCAGATTTCGGTTTGGTCGGTTCGCCTGGCATCAGCGCTCGCTAATTGCAGCAAGCCTTATGTGGGCCGGGATCGGGGAGCGGTCAATGTGCGACAGACGTGCAGCGCCCCCGGTGGCCGGAGGCTTCCGGTGGCTTCGATCAGGAGCGGAGCCTGGTCGTTCAGTTATGGGCGGACGGCTGGACCGGCGCATAGGGCGTCACCGGTCCGGCATCGGTCATCAGCGGCGAGGTCTTTGTCACGACCGGCCGGAGCGGGCTTTCGTCATCGAGGAATTTGTCGAGCATGCCCTGGATCGATGCCTTGGCCTCATCCGAACCGGTATCGCGCATGTCGTTATGCTGGAAGCCGGTCTGCACCACCGTAATCCCCGCCTTCTCGCACTCTTCGTCGGCCGGAATGACACCAGGGTCGGTCTTGAAGACGGGATCCTTCGAGCGGAACGAGAGGATCTTGAACCTGCCGTCGGTCATGAACGGCACGCGCAGATTGTCGAGCGTCACCACCTTCTTGGTCTGATCGGGATACATCCTGGCGAAATACATCGTGATGTCGCCGCCCATCGAATGTCCAACGACGGTCAGGTGATCGAAGTCCGCATTCGGCTCGACCTTCCTCATCTCTTCAACGGCAAAGCGGATATTGGCAACGCCCCGCTGAATTTGCGTCAAGCGGCCGACATAGATTTCGCCGACTTTCGTGACCATCGGCGGATCGGTCGGCAGATCGTGCTGGATGCTGACGGCGACATAGCCGCGGGCGGCAAAGATGTTTGCCAGGAAAGAGTACTCGGTGAATTTGACGGTGTTGCCGTGGTTGAGGATCGCCACCGGCAGCGTGAGCATGCCGAGATTGGCCTGCAATTCCTTGTCGTAACGTACCGCGATGTCGACCGCGACCGGACGATTGTCTCGGCTCGCATCGTAGAAGGTCAGCGTTTGGTGGCGGATCGCCAATTTGCTGATGGTGAAATATCCGACCGCGACCAGCACCGAAAGCGAAGCCAGTACTGCAATTCCACGTTTCATGTTCGTCTTCGTCCCTCGGCGCGCACCGCCCCTTTTGGGGCCCCTGTTCAACGTCCCAGACTCTTCGGTCTGGTGTTCACAATATATGTCACGGCCACGTGACAGGAAGAGCAAATGTTGTGAATTGACCGCCTGATCATTGTGCGATGCACCCTCTTATTGTGCAGATGCCCAGTCGGGCTGCCCACGCTCGTCCCTTACCTTGGACGCCACAACCCAAAGTTTGGTTCCGATCGCGGCTAAAACTCTCGTAAAAACAGGGCCCGAGGCTGCTTGTTCCGCCTGGGTCGGTCCAGCAATGCCCCTCAGAGCCGTGGTCGGCAGTAAGGGCTTACCAGCAAGCCCTAGGCACCCAGGATGTCGTGGACTTCGAGCGGCTTGTCGACCTGGGTGAACCATTCGGCCCGGTTGGCCGCGCGACGCCGGCCACGCTCATCGAGCGGCAATTTCAACTGGCGCAGCAGGCTTGTGACCTCCTCGCGGGCCGTGACGTGGCCGAGGCTCGGCCGGGTACCGAGGGTTGTCTCGTCGAGGTCGTCGAGCGCGGTCAGCCCGCGCGGAAAGAACTCGCGGTAAACCACGCGTTCGGCAAAACCATCGATCGAGCGGAAGCCAAGCCGGAACGACAGGTCGTTGAGGCTGTCGGCGACGAGCTGCTTGTTGCGCGACCCCAGCATCGACAATCGGTTGCGGACCACGATCCAGTCGGTGGAGGCGCCGTCGAGCTGCCGGCGCTTGCGCCGGGTGTCCCGCACCATCTCCGCATAATGGCTCTCGCCGGTCACCGAATAGGTCGCGGGATCGACCGTGCCCAGGACGTCGAAATCGAGGAAACTGTCGTTGATCGGCGTCACCAGGGTGTCGGCCATCGAGTGCGCCAGGCGCATCAGGTAGCTATCCGACCCCGGGGTATCGATCACGATGAAGTCGAACGTCCGCTCCACCGTGCTGACGGCGTCCATGAATTGCTGGAACTCGGAATTTTCGTTGTCGGCGATCTGCATGGTCTCGCCGTGCTTGATGCAGCAGTGCACCGGGATTTCAAGATCGAGGCCGGTGCGGCGCGCCCACGCGTTCCGGTTGTAGATGTAACGGGTAAAACTTCGCTGGCGGCAATCGAGATCGATGGTGGCGACGCGCTGGCCGGCTTTCATCAAGGCGACGGCGATATGCAGCGCGGTGGTCGATTTACCCGAACCGCCCTTCTCATTGCCCAGCACAACGACATGCGCCGAGCCTGATTGCCCCTGAGTGGTCTGCAACAACATGTTTCGATCCCCGGAGACATCTTCGAGTTGCGCGCGAGTCCGGTCAAGTAAAATGCGCAATAGCGACCGCAAAACGTTGATCGTTTGCTTTAATCATGAATCGCACGCGCAAGTAGCGCAGCGCTTTCCACTCGAAGCACTCTCGAACAGTTTGGCGGCATCGGCCGAAGCCGGATCATCTTCCATTCGCTTGGCGGCCGCGCGTCGGTCTTGGTAAGGTCGGCATGTCAGCCACAAGGTGCGCCAGCTGCCTTGCCCGCCCCCGAAAGATCGAACCCGGATGCTGCGAACTCCCATGATTGTCCGCACGGTCCCCGCCTTGCGCCGCGCGCTCGATAGCATCAGCGCGAAAAAGGCCACAACCGCGCTGGTTCCGACCATGGGAGCCCTCCATGACGGCCATGTGTCGCTGGTTCGGCTGGCGAAACGTCGCGCCAGCAAGGTCATCGTCTCGATCTTCGTCAACCCGACCCAGTTCGCGCCGTCGGAAGATTTCAGTTCCTATCCGCGCACCTGGAAGGCCGACGTCGCCAGGCTCCAAGCCGAAAATGTCGACCTGATCTGGAACCCCGAGGTCAAGACCATGTACCCCGACGGCTTTGCCACCCGGATCCTGACCGAAGGGCCGGCCGTTGCCGGTCTGGAGGATCGCTTCCGGCCGCATTTCTTCGGCGGCGTCACCACCGTCGTCGGCAAGCTGTTCACGCAAGTCCGGCCGGATTTTGCGATCTTCGGCGAGAAGGACTTTCAGCAATTGCGGGTGGTGACGCGGATGGCCACCGATCTCGACCTTGGCGTCAAGGTGATCGGCTCGAAAACGGTGCGCGAGCGCGATGGGCTGGCGATGTCGTCGCGCAACGTCTATCTGTCCGCCGAAGAGAGGCGCGCGGCGCCGGTGCTGTATCGCGCCATGAAGGAAAGCGCCAGGCGCTTGCGGGCCGGCGACGATCTCAAGGCCGCAATGGCCGGCGGCGCCGGACTTATCGCGAATGCGGGATTCGTTCTCGACTATTTCGAGGTCCGCCATGCCGAAACGCTGGCGCCGATCGCTTCCATGAAGGATGGCCCGATGCGGATCCTGGTCGCCGCTAAAATCGGAAACACAAGGCTGATCGATAATATCGCTGCTTAAAGCAGTCCGAGCTCGCGCAGTTCGCGGCGCAGCGGCTCGGGCATCGCGGCGACGCCTGCGCCGGCGGATTTGAGATCCGGCGGCGCGGCATCCTCGGTAAAATAGCGCCAGCCCTGGAACGGGCGCATCGGCCGCGGCAGCACCGCGACCACCTTGGGCTGCATCACCAGCCGGCATCGTCCGATCCCGGCGCGATCGCGGAACGGCTCGATTGCGATGATCTTCTCCCGCGCCGCGATTTCACCCCGGATCACCCAATAGAGCGAGCCGCCCGCAACGATTTCTTCGGCGCGCTTCGGCGTCATCCGGGTGATGTGAATATGATGAAGCGGCAGGCCCTTTTTCTTTGCGGTCTGCATGCGTTCGGCGACCCAGCCCTTGAGCTCCTTTACTGAATCGCAGCCAACGGCAAGCTTGATGAGATGAAGCGGCATGATGCGAGGTTAGCGACCAGCACTGATTTTTAAAAGTATCAATCGTTCGCCGCCGCGGGAGCAGGCGAAGGCGCAGGTGCAGGTGCAGCGGGCGCCAGTTGAACCGGCGCCGGCTTGGGCGAAGATTTGGATGCCGCCTGCTTTTTGGCCGCTGCCGGCGCAGGCGCGGTCGCTGTAGCCGGGCGCGGCGCCGGTGGTGTCGGCGCCGTGCCCGGCTCCGGCGACATGATGCTGACCGGCGGGGTTGAGGCTGCCGTGGGGAAATCGGCATTGGTGGGTTTGCCGGTCGGCATCGATGACGGAAGCGCGGCGACCGGCACGGGTGCCGGCGGGGGCGCGTTCCACGATGGCCCGTAACGGGTAATCAGGCCGTCATAGGTCCGCTCGTTCATGTTGGCCACGATCTGGCGGGTATCCGTCAGCGCCAGGAAGGCCGGGCAGTCCGCCGGCGAACAGTGGTCGCGCGCGGTCAAGGCGTATGCCATCAGGCCATAGCGGTCGCGCTCGATAGCGCGGCGCAGGGTCAATAGCTCGGGCGTCATGCTTTTGTTTGCGGTGGCGACATCGCCGAACTCGGTCAGCCGGGTGATCTGGGACGCCGCGTAGGATAAAGCCGCGGCAGCTGCCTCAGGGGAAGCAAACAACGCCTTCTCGCACGCTGTCAGAACGGCTTCTCCCGCCAGATCGTCGACACACGACAATGCCGGCAGCGCTGCGATCGTGGACTGGACTGGCCGGGCCTGATCCGACGCGCTGTGGCCGCCGGGGCCGAAACCACGAATGGTGGCGGCGACCGCGATGCCGACGGCCAGCAGGGTGATGACCGTCAGTGCGCCGTTGGCCACCGATTTCTCGGCACGCAGCAGCGTGATCAGAACGATGATCCCGAAGAATCCCGCCGCGGCCAATGTCAGCCACATCGGAAAGGCCGGCGAACGCCAGAGTTGGTCGAGCGATGAAGCCCAGGCCCAGTTCATGCGCGGTTTCCCTCAACGCAGCAAAAATCGCATCCAGCGAAAGCGAACGCCGATTCTTTCAGCTTATCGCAGAACGTTTCCGCGAAGGGGGCGTTTTGACGGCGGGCAAAATGGGTTCCACTTCACCCGGCCGCGCGCACAACGCTCTCAGGAAATGTCGAGTTGACTTTCCTTGGCCACCCGTTCGAAAGCCTCGGTCGAGCTCTTGATCCGATACTGACAATCGTCGCCGTCGGTCGGCAGCAGCCGGATCACCTCATAGGTGCCGCTGGCGGCCGGACGGGCGACATTGCTGGCAGTAAAATAGACGGTCTCTCCAACGGTGAATTTGTGCTTCAACGCCCTCTCCATCACGCAAAAACGTCGGCCGCGCCTACGGTCCCGCTTGCAACGGCTGACTGAAAACCCGGCGGTATATAGCACAATGCCGGTCCAGTTGGCCAGTTACATCAGGACATAGCAAATGCGATATTTTTGCAGGTTTTTCAGTGTGATAAGCGCGATTTTGCCGGTTCCGGGCGAATCTGCCAGGCGCCATCCGGAACCGTCATTTGCCCGCTTTTAAGCGGTGTGCGGAAGCTTGCCGTTGGGACTGGCATGGTCCACCGCGGTGGGGAGCTGTTGCGCCAACACCTTGGCGAGTTGATCGACCGGAATATTGAACCGCGCCGCCAATTGCTTGACGGTGTCGCTACCCAACACCTGTTGCAACTGCTCGGCGGTGATCGGCAGGTTCTGGCCGTTTCCGATCCAGGATTTGACCTGATCGCCGAGGCCCGCCTGCTGCAGCTTGGCGACGATCGCGTTGAGCCCGCCCTGGCTGCCATTGCCAAGCACTTCGCTCAGCACGACCGGGACCACCGCCGCTTCAAGCTGGCCGAGTGCGCCTTTGAACGCCGGTGAATTTTCCAGTGAATTGAGAATTCCCATGGCCAAACCCTCACGCCAGATGCGGTCGCAGATTCAGACCGCTTTCGCAGGGCTCCGTCAAGCCGCGATGGCGGCCGAAGTTCGCGGAATTCAGGCTCACACCGTCTCGAATTTGTCGATCACCAGGGTCTCGGCAAGGCCCGCGCGCATCCATTCCTGAAAGGCCGGCAACGACATCATGGTATCCATGTAGGCCTGCGCCTCGGGCCCGACCGCGATCGCATAGCTGCGAAACCGGTGCACCACCGGCGCGAACATGGCGTCCGCGGCGCCGAAGGCTCCGAACAGGAACGGTCCGAACTTTCCGTAAGCCTCGCGGCACCCGATCCAGATCTGCTGGATCCGCGCGACATCGGCTTGCGCATCGGCCGATAGCGCGATCGCGCGGATAGGCCGGTGCAGGTTCATGCCGCATTCGTTGCGCAGCGCCATGAAGCCCGAATGCATCTCCGCCGAAATCGAGCGTGCGTGTGCCCGCCGGGCGCGGTCGTCGGGCCACAATTGGGCTTCCGGAAACCGCTCGGCGACATATTCGATAATGGAGAGCGAATCCCAGATCGTGACGTCGCCATCGATCAGCGCCGGAACCTTGCCGGAACGGGTGAAATCCAGAATCCGCCTCTTGTCGGCGTCGCCGGTATAGAGCGGGATGAAAACCTCGTCGAAGGCGATGTCGTTGGCGCGCAGCGCCAGCCATGGCCGCATCGACCACGATGAATAGTTCTTGTTGCCGATCACGAGCTTCAGAGCCATCTCGAAGAAATCCTTCTTGCCGGATCATTTTGCCACGGCGCCTGCCTGGCATTCAACCCGATAGCCCTCGCCGCAGTTGCCGCGATGGGACATGCGTGGCAGCATTCCCACAGGGGATGCAATATGGGCGCCTACACGGTCGATATCCTGGCGGTCGGCTTCTTCATCATCGAATGGACGGTATACGCCGTCACGCTGGAGCATACCGCTTATGGGCGCGACAGCCTGTCCGCCCGCATGCATGTCTATCGCGAGATCTGGATCCGGCGGTTGCTCGATCGCGAGGCCCGCATGGTCGACATGCAGATCATGGCATCGCTGCAAAACGGCACCGCCTTTTTTGCCTCCACCAGCCTGCTCGCGGTCGGCGGCGCATTGGCGCTGCTGCGCTCGACCAGCGAAGCGATGGCGGTGCTGGGCGCATTGCCGTTCGACCTCCGCCCTTCGCCCGCGCTTTGGGAAATCAAATGCGTCGGGCTTGTGCTGATCTTCATCTACACCTTCTTCAAATTCGCATGGGCCTACCGGCTGTTCAATTACGTCGCCATCCTGTTGGGCGCGATGCCGCCGGCCGCGCAACGCGATACGCCCGAAGCCGAAGCCCATGTGATCCGGGCGACAAGGCTGTGCGAAGCCGCCGGCCGCCACTTCAATCGCGGCCAGCGCGCGTTCTTCTTTGCGCTCGGCTATCTCGGCTGGTTCGTCAGCCCCTGGGTCTTGTTCGTCAGCACCGCGGCGGTCGTGATCGTCACCTGGCGCCGGCAGTTCGCCTCCAATGCCTGGCGCGCGATGGGGAGTTAGGGCCATTTCATTTTGAAATCATGCAGGTGCGTGCAATTCATGCGCTGTCATTGCGGGGCGCGAGCGGGCATCCCGGAATGACAAACCTGTCCTAGGACGAGCCCGCGAAATCCTGCGGGGTAAAACTGAGGTCGAGCACTTTCCATTCGCCGTACCGGTCAACCGGCAACATCGTATAGGGCTGGCACGCCTGCAGCGCACTGATCGCGCTTTGCATCAGCGCCGGACCCTTGGCGGACGCACTGGCCTCGATCAAGATCGGCTCCGCTGCAAGTTCCCCTGCCGGTGTCATCATTACCCGCAGCCGGATCGTGAGGTTGTCGGAGGCGGCGATCGAGGGCGGCAACTTCGCGCAGGTCTTGAGATGACGCCGAAACTCCGCGACCAGACTGGATGCAATGTCAGCCGTCTTTGACGCCGGGGCGTCGAAGCCGTCACCGTGTTTGTCCTTGGGTCCGTCGACGGGCAGATCCGGCGGCAGGCCGAGCATCACGTGGTATTTGATCGAGAGGTCGGGCTCCGGTGGGATATAGGCAGGTGTTGGCGGCGTCGACGGTGATGTCGATGGCGGCCGCGGCTGCGGCTGAGCACTAGCCTGTTTCGCGGCGGGACGCGGTGCCGACAGTGCCACCTGCTTTTGCGGCTCACTGCTGGCGGCGGGTGGCGGCGGACTGGCGGTCGCGGCTTTCGAAGACAGGTCGAGGGCCTCGGAAGGCTGCGCTTTCGGCGGCGGAAGCGGCTCTTCGTTCTTCGGCGGTGGCGGCGCCTCGTCAGGCGAAACAATATCGACCGCAATGGGTTCGGCCGTGACCGTACCGAACGGATGCACCTCGGTGAAGAACAGCACCAAAGCCAGCACCGACAGATGAGCAATCGCCGATGCCGTGATGCCTGTCCCGATCATCTGCCCTGGTTTCATCGGACTTGGTCAAGGTTTCGATGTCGCTCCCAGCATAGCGGCCCGTGCACGGGCCTCAATCCCATTTCGGCGCAAAACCAAAATCGGTCAGCCGGCCGTTGGCGCTCCCCATCTGAAAGATCTGCTGCATCTCCCCGTCAGAGAGCGCGAAGTCGAAGATATCGATATTTTCCGACAGCCGTTCGATCCGTGACGTTCGCGGGATCGCCGAAACATTCTGCTGCACGAGCCAGCGCAGGCAAACCTGCGCAGCGGTCTTGCCGTGGGCCTGTCCGATTCGCGCCAGCGTCGCATCGCTCTTGATGCGGCCCTTCGCCACCGGACTATAGGCGACCATGGCCATGCCGTGCCGCGCGCAGGCTTCCCTCACCTTGGTCTGGTCGAGATAGGGGTGGTATTCGACCTGATCGCACGCCAGCGGCTCCGGGCAGGCCGCCACCGCCTCATCGATCAAGGCCACGGTGAAATTGGAGACCCCGATATGCCTGCTCATGCCGAGTTTCTTGACATGCGCGAGCGCGCCTAACGTCTCCGCCAGCGGCACATGCGGATTGGGCCAGTGCAGCAGCAACAGGTCGACCTCGGAAAGCCGCAGCTTGGTCAGGCTTTCCTTGGTGGACCGCTCGAGATCGTTCGGCGCGAAATGCGTGGTCCAGACCTTGGTGGTCACGAACACGTCGTCGCGCCTGACCCTGGAGGCGCGCAGGCCCTCGCCGACCTCACGTTCGTTCTCATAGACCTGCGCGGTGTCGATGTGACGATAACCGAGCTTCAGGGCCTGCTCGACCAGGCGCGCGCAAGTTCGCCCGCGCAGCTCCCAGGTGCCCAGCCCGATCGCAGGGATTTTAGCGCCATTGGCCTCGACAAATTGCATAAGTGGGTTCTCGAACAAATCGAGCCCATTATGTCCCCTGGGCGACGCCCTGCCAACCAAGGGCTTTGCGACGGTTCCGCCGTCAGACTGGAGCCGCGCCGGTCGCCAGCGCCGCAAACACCGTCTCCGGAGCGTGCGCGATCACCGCTAACAGCGCCCGCGCCGGCCCGCGCGGCATACGTTTGCCCTGCTCCCAGTTTCGGATGGTCTCAACCGGAACCCCCAACCGCGCCGCGAATTCCTGCTGGGTCAGGCGCGAACGCCGTCGAAGCTCGCGCACAGCCGGTAGCGCCGTCAGCTCCGGCGCGGCGAAAGGCATCGCCGGCGCGAGCGGAAACTCCTGCCCGTCCCGCAATTCGACGATCCGTCCGTCCGCTTTCAGCCGCAAGCGCTGCATGTCCTACCCCAGGCCGCAAGTGTCGGCGATGCGCGTTAAGGCCTGATTAATGATATGCCCGGCCCCCGGCCGTGGCGCTTTATTTCAGGCCGAACCACAGCGTCGCAATGCCGAGAAACGAAAAGAAGCCGACCACGTCGGTGATCGTAGTGACGAAGGTGCCCGACGCCACTGCAGGATCGGCACGCACCCGTTCCAGCACCATCGGAATCAGGATGCCGCCCAGCGCGCCGGCAACTAGATTGCAGATGATCGCGAGCCCGATCACGACGCCGAGCCCGGGAATCCTGAACCAGGCCACCGCGGCAATGCCGGTGATGACGGCGAACGCCAGCCCGTTGACCAGGCCGACCAGGGCCTCGCGCATGACCACGCGAAACGCATTGTTGGAGCCGAGCTCGCGGGTGGCCAGGGCCCGCACCGCAACCGTCATGGTCTGGGTGGCGGCATTGCCGCCCTGGCTGGCGACGATCGGGGCCAGCACCGCCAGCGCCACCATTTTTTCCAGCTGACCCTCGAACAGGCCGAGCACCGAGGACGCCAGAAATGCGGTGGCCAGATTGACCAGCAGCCAGTTGAAGCGGCCCTTGGCGATGGTCCAGACGCTGTCGGATAATTCTTCGTCGCTGGTCACGCCACCCAGCGCCTTGAGGTCTTCGTCGGCCTCTTCCTCGATCACGTCGACCACGTCATCGACAGTGATGACGCCGACCAGCCGGTTTTCGGTATCGACCACGGGGGCCGCGACCAGATTGTATTTGCCGAACAGCCGCGCCACTTCCTCCTGATCGTCCAGGACCGAGACGCGGCGGCGGTCCTCGTCGATCAGATCGGCCAGCGGCACCGGCCTGCGGGCGCGCAAAAGCGCATCGAGCGACACTGCGCCCTGCCAATGCCGGCCGCTATCGACCGCATAGATTTCATAGAACCGGTCCGGCAGGTCCGGCGTGTCGCGCATGTAGTCGATCGCCTGTCCGACGGTCCAGTCCGGCGGCACCGCGATGAATTCGGTCTGCATTCGCCGTCCGGCGGAATTTTCCGGGTATTCAAGGCTGCGCTCGAGCGCGTCGCGCTCGGATGGGGGCAGCTTTTCGAGGATCTCCTCCTGGTCCTCCTCGTCGAGGCCTTCGAGCAATTCGACGGCATCGTCAAATTCCAGTTCACGGACGCCCTCGGCGACCGTTTCGGGTTCGAGTTCCTCGAGGATTTCCTCGCGGACGGCACCGTCGACCTCGTTCAGCGCGGAGAAGTCGAAATCCGTGCCGGTGAGTTCCACCAGGCTGACACGCTCTTCCGGCTCAAGCGCCGCAATCAAATCGCCGAGATCGGCCTCGTGAAGTTCCGCGACGATCGCGCGCAGCAGCGGCGTATCGGCGGCACGGATCGCGCGCGAGATCTCCTCGACAAATTCGTGGCGAATTTCGCCATCCTCGTCGCGCATCGGGAGACGCTCGAGCACCGACACAACGGCGGGTTGGGCAACGTCGAGCTGTTCGGCCATGCCACGCCTCGTCTCACCGGTTTGACAGAATTGGTGAACTCGTCTGAGTTATCGCTTCCCGCATTACCCAATAGGTAACACCAAGCGCAATGACAAATATGCGCCGGCAAGTACGGGCTCGAACGCGCACCCCCGGATGGGCTGCGGCCCTGCTGGCCTCGATGACATGGACGGCAACGGCCGAGGCTACCGACTGTCCGCGCCCGGAAACGCTCGGCACATCGCGCATTCTTCGCGTCGATGCCGCCAGCTTCCCGCAGGTGGGGCTGAAGAATTTTCCGCAGACGCTGCCGCTTGGCGATCACGAGGTCGTGCTGACGTTCGACGACGGCCCATGGCCTCCGACCACGCCGAAGGTGCTGGCCGCATTGGCGCAGGAGTGTGTGCGGGCAACGTTTTTCATCATCGGCAAGCCCGCCTCGGAACACCCTGGACTGGTGCGGCGGATCGCGGCCGAGGGCCATACCATCGGGCATCACACCTGGCTGCACCGCAGCCTGATGCAAATCAAGCCGAGCGAGACCACCGAGGAAATCGACCGTGGCATAGCCGCGGATGAAACGGCGCTTCACGGCGTCGCGACCACGGTTCCGAGCACGCCGTTCTTTCGCTTTCCCGGCTTTGAGACGACGCCCGCCACGCTCCATCTGCTGCGATCGCGCGGTATCGTCGTGTTCGGCGCCGATCTTTGGGCCAGCGACTGGCATTCGATGACGGCGAAGCAGGAACTGAGGCTGATCATCGATCGGCTCAAAGTCGCCCGCAAGGGAATCATCCTGTTCCACGACCCCAAGGCGCAGACCGCGGCCATGCTGCCGGCGTTTTTGCGTTATCTGCGGGACAACGGCTATCGCGTCGTTCATCTGGTTCCGACCGGGCCCGGCGTCGATTTCGACGGCGTGCCATGAACCCGAAATGATGTGCGGAAGTCCAACATTAAGACGCCGTTCATGGCGCGCCGTGTAATTATTCGGCAGACGGATGGGAATGCAGACGGTATTTCATGATCGGTAACGGGTTGACTGGCGTTCGGACACCGAAATGGACCGCCCTGTGCCTGGGATTGTTGACGTGCATCGCCGCACCGGCCGCGTCGGCCGCCGATTGCCCCGGCCATCCCGACGCGCTCGGCACCTCGCGAACCCTTGTGGTCGATCCCCGCGAGCATCCGCGGATCGGCACCATGCAATATCCCGAAACGCTGCCGCTCGGAGATCACGAGGTCGTACTGACGTTCGATGACGGGCCGCTGCCGCGCAACACCAATCAGGTTCTGGAAATTCTCGCCGCGCAATGCGTGAAGGCGACCTTCTTCACCATCGGCCGCATGGCCAAGGCCTATCCCGAGGGAGTCCGCAAGCTCCGCGACGCCGGCCACAGCATCGGCACCCACAGCCAGGATCATCCGCTGAGCATGGACCGGATGTCGCTCGAACGCGCCAGGCAGGAGATCGACGAGGGTATCGCGTCTGTGAAGACCGCGCTCGGCGATGACGCAGCGCTTGCTCCGTTCTTTCGCATCCCCGGCCTGCTGCGCGCTGAAGCCGTCGAGGACTATCTGGCGTCGCAGGGCATCCAGACCTGGAGCGCCGATTTTCTGGCGGACGACTGGCGGCATATCTCGTCTTCCCGCGTCTACGAGCTTGCGATCAAACGGCTTGAGGACAAGGGAAAGGGCATCCTGCTGCTTCACGACATCCAGGCCCGGACGGCGGCGGCATTGCCGAGGATCTTGCATGAGCTGAAGGCGCGCGGCTATCGAATCGTCCATGTGGTGCCGGCGACGCCGGAGCTAGCGGCGACCCCGACCGAGCCGCAACAATGGCAGTTGCATCCGGTATCGGAAGCCGTGGCGATCTCGCACTGGCCAAAAATTCCGAATTTTGTTTATGCCGACGCCGGCATGCTTGCCGCACCGTCGCTGACGGATTTGGACGGGCCCGGCGGATCGTCGATGCGGCTCACGGAGCCGCTCGATCGCGCCGGAGGGCATCCGCATGGCATTCCGCTGCCGCGCGAAGCGCCCTGGCCGCGGCAAGTTTCACTCCCGCCGGACGGCGTCGCCAGCGTGCTGCCGGTGCCGGCGCCGAGCATTTTCGAAATACCGGAAGGGGTGCGCGTGGTCATGCTTTCCGTTACGCCGCCCTCGCCCCGCGCAGAGCAACCGGCTACGGCTCATCGAGAGGCGACTGCAACCGACGCCGGCGATTTGCGGCCGGCGGTTCGCGGCAAGTCTCATATGGGACGTGCCCGGCCAGCGGACCGCCACGGCGCCCGACGCCTGGCGCACGCCCGCAAAGGAACGCTAAAGCATCTGGTCCAGGTCAGAAAAAGAAGCGTGTGACGCTCAATTCGTCACGATCTTTGAAATGCAGAGCAGCACGATCAAAGCAAGAAACAGCAGGTCGATATACGACTTGATTTCGCCGGCCCGCCGCAGCATCGTCACGTCGGTGACGATTTGCTTCCGCGAATTCAATGCGGCGGGGCCCTCCCCGGTAAGCGCCGCGAGACGGCGGGCATCAAGCTCGAGCCGCTCGATTCTCTGGTAAAAATAGAACGTGCGCAGCGCTGAAGCCGCGCGCATCGCCGCATAGATCAGCACAAGGATCGCGACGATCGCACGCTGCTGATATTTCTCCATGAAGTTCAGGCTGTAATAAACCAGCGCCAGAAAAATGAAGTTGGAGAGGAACCGATAGGAATAGCTCAGGAGTTGCATGACAGGTAGTTCCAATCGATGGTCAGCCGGTAATCTTATCAGCGTCGGGATTCGGCTCGGTGCGGTGTACGCCGACGTTGTTACAGCACGGCAACGGATGGCGGCACTCCGCACCATCCGAGCAATATTGGGTTAAGAATCGGTGCGCGTGTGGATCGGTACTAACCGCACGCTTTGTCGATGTCTTGGTGCGCTCGGAGGATGTCAATTCCTTGAGTAATTCCAGAATTCTAGGCCATATAAGGGTATAATTGCTTTCCTGAGCAAATAACCTTACCGTTTTGTCTGTCGGAGGACAGACCGATGGAGAAACCCCGGCAAGGCAAGTTAGGGGGTTAATTCGGTGGTGTTCGAGACTCGCCCGGATGGGGATCTCCGCGTTTATAGCGCTGACGTGCCTGGATTCATGCTTTCGCACAGCAACGCGGATGCCGTTTACCAAGACGTGAAGCCGGCGTTGGAAACGATCATACCGTGATGCTAAATTCTCGCGTGACGATCGAACCAGTAGATAAGTCCAAAACGCTGACGTGGCTACCGGTCCAATCGCGTGAAATGCGTGGGTATGAGGCGCGCCGCGCGCCCCTAAATGATCTCCGTTCAGCGGATGCACCGGGACAATTGGGAGCGAAAATTGCTACTCGGTACTCTCCTGTTTTCGGCAACTGAGGTCTTAAGCCGTGAAGGTTCTTCATTTTCTGGGAATCGGCCGGTTGCCGAAGCGGCCGATGGTCGACGCGACCGGTGGCACAGAGCGAACGGCTCTTGAAATCGCCAGAATTCAGACGCGTCGCGGCTATGACGTGACAGTGGCGTCGATGGCCGACGACGACTGGCAGGGAAGCTGGCAGGGAGTACGACTTCTGCATCTGAAGTCTTATTCCTGGGCAAGGTTTCGCCTTCTTGGTTATGTCAGGGATCTGCGTTCGCACTTGCCGCTGGCAGTGCTGATTCAATCGGGCCGTTTCGACTTGATCCATCTCCACGAATACTTGAGAACGAGGTTCTTCGCTGCCCGTCCCAAAGTGATGCACTTTCACAATAATCCTCTAGCCGACTTGGATGCCGCGGAATTTGCCGAGAGCGCGCCGGAATACTGGGCGCAGGTCGGTAAGAGTTCGGCGCAAATTGCCGTAAGTGAATTTGTCGCAGGACGGTTGCGCCTGGCCCATGAGCAAGCCGGATCGAACGCCTTGCCCGCAAATATTGTCAAAGTACCGGGCGGCGTGGACTCGAAAGTACTTCCTCCGCAGAAGCGGAAGGACGAGAGAGAGCGCATAAGGCGAAGACTTGGCTTGAAGGACACGGATGTCCTTTTCCTGTTTGCTGGAGCGATCAGGCCGGAGAAGGGCGTCGATTATCTGGCTCGGGCTTTTGCAAAACTTTCCGACGAGAATGCCAACGCTTGTCTCGCCATCGCCGGCGGCAGCAAGCTTTGGATTGAACAGGGATGGCTGCAAGGAAACGGGCTAGAGGCCACCGAACAACAAGTCGTAAATATTCTTGCTCCGGCGATCGCGCGCAACCGCGCTTTCATGCTTGGCATCGTGCCGCCCGTTGAAATCGACGCGTACTACGCCGCGAGCGATATCTTTGTTTTGCCCTCGATGTTCCAGGAAACGTTTGGACTGGTTCTTCTTGAGGCGTTTTCCGCTGGACTTCCTGTCATCGCATTCAGGTCGGGGGGCATTCCTGAACTCGTCGAAGATCGAAGGAATGGGATTGTTGTTGCCCAGGGCGACGGGGAGGCTCTCTGCCAAAGCATGCGGGAGTTGATGCTTGACCGGGACCTGCGCGATCGCCTCGGCTCCGCCGCCGAAAGCGTTCCGGCGAGATTTCCCTGGGAGAATACGGTCGACCGGCTTGAGGCCATTTACCACGACGTTTTGAACCGATGAGCGCCATCCGCTTGAGTTGCTGCCTTCTCCGAGAACGGCATCGCCATCCGGCAAAAGCCGTGATGGCCTTGAGCCCCAATTCGCCATGGATTCGCAAATGCCGAGCGGCCCGCCGGTTGGGAGGTGTCAATGCATACCGTGCTTGACCAGGTGGCTGTTCAAGGTTCTGCGGGCATCGCGAAAAACGATGAGCGACGCATAGCCTATGTCGATACGTTAAGGGGTCTTGCGTCCGTTCAGGTGCTGCTATCGCACTCGATGTTGGCATTCTTTTACTGGCATCGCTTTCGCGTCGCCGTCGTCAGGGACGCTGATTGGCTATCTCGCCGCTTCGCCCCTGTTTTTCGCGATCGATGGCGCTTCGGCCGTGTGTATTTTCTTTGTCCTGAGCGGCTATGTCCTGACCCCCATATTCACCCATTCACGGGCCACAAACGGCGCGATCATTGGCAGTCGGTTTCTCCGGCTTGCCATTCCGGCCATCGCCGGTTGCGGTTTTTCGGCAATCTTGTTTCAGGTTTTCGGGGGCTACAACGAAACGGCTGGCGCTATCGCGAAATCACCGTGGCTCGCTGACGGGTGGCGACCTTCCGCCGACCTCTGGTTTCTCAAAGACGCCGTCATCAATGGCGTGATCTTGGGCTTCCAGGATTCCTCGCTGGCTCAGTGGTTCGGATTCCCGGCTGCCTTTTTGGCATCGATGGCAAATTCCTATGTGACGCCGTTATGGACGTTATCGATCGAGTTTTATGGATCAATTCTTGTGCTCCTCTTGGCGCGGTCAAGGTCCTGGACGCTGCTCATTCTTGCGACGATCATCCTCAGCCGCACGTACTTGCTTTGCTTCCTCGCAGGGCACGTCGCCGCGCGGTTTGATCTCGGCGGCAAGAGGCTGTTGGTGCCTTGGCCCGTGGCTGCAGCGGCCGCGGCCATTGGGCTTGCCGTCTGCCTCACCAGCCACTTTTGGAGCCCGGAGCTGGTGGTCAAGTTCTGTGCGTGGTCGGTCCAGATCCTTCCCCCATGCCCGTTGGCGAAGCCGGACTACTTGATGAGGGTCTACGGAGCGACCTTGTTCACCGTTGGAATTATGCAATGCACGCCGATCCGGACATTCCTGGCTCACGAGCGACTGCGCGCCCTCGGCCGATTGTCGTTCCCGATTTACCTGACCCACTGGCCTATCATTTTCGGCGTTGGGAGTTTCTCACTTGTAGCGTTGACGCCTTGGGCCGGGGCGCTGCCAGCGCGGCTCCTGGCGTTGATCGTAAGTATTGCTGTGACCATTTTCGCGGCCACGTGCTTTGAGCCCGTCGATCAAATCGCGCTGCGCGTCTCTCGTGCCTGGCGCAAGCAGAAAGTCGCCGGCGAGTGACAGCAAGTAGAGATTGTCCTGTTTAGGCGACTAGTTTTATAGAGTACGCAATTACCAGGAATTCGCATGTTAATCGGCCGCGTGCCGCTCGGATGGCCTTGCCTGTGGCGGCGTGCACCCGCCGCGGTGAATATCTAGAAAATCGCGCAAGTGCCCCCTCGGAGCAATAAAATGACGATGCTGACGCGTGTTGAAATGGTCGGTCGGAGCCTGGCGCGGAAGTATTTCCCCCGCAAGTCAATGTCGGCCCTAGACTATGATCCGTATGACAAGGAAGCATGTGAATACAGAGCAAATACACTCTTGGATGAAATGCATAATGAATCCGGCAGAGGAGCTCTTGAGACCTGTCAACGCATTCTTGCAATTATCGGAGATAGCTATCCAACGGAAAAATTAGCGGCCGAATATTTTTCCAACCTCGAAATTCTCTTGGGCAGCATGCCTCGACTGGAGAATCCGGGGCAACTTGTGATTGGCCTGGGTCCCGGAAGATGCGGGTCGACAACTCTTGCCGCCATGCTGGGGACAGTCACGAATAGCTGCTGCACGCATGAGACCCCTCCGCTGATATTTTGGAACCCCCAAAGCGAGCAAGTCGACTTTCATATCAAACGCTTCCGAATGTTGAGCAATTGCTATTCGCTTGTAGCCGACGTTTCGCATTGGTGGTTGAATTCAATCGAACAGGTTTTCGATCAATTTCCGGAAGCAAAGGTCATTGGTTTGATTCGAGACCATGACGACTGTGCAATATCTTTCATGCACATTCAGGGATTCGGGAAGGGGTCCTTCAACCCCTGGGTGACGCGCGGGAATGGCATTTGGCGCACCGGGCATTGGGACCCGACCTATCCAAGCTACTCGCCTCCCGGCTACGCCGACAAAAACCCCGATCGTGCCAAGCTTGAACTCATTACTCGATATGTGAAGGAGTACAATGCGCAGCTCGAGAGAATGGCCCGGAACGCGCCAGATAGGGTCAAGCTGGTGCGCACAGAGGAGTTGAGCAGAGACGCGGTTCAAAAGGAAATCTTTCAATTCGCGAAGGCGCACGGGCAAACTTCAACTTGGAAGCTGAACGTAAAAGGGATAGCGGACGGAAGAAAGATACAGATCAAGTTCTAGGTTCGCCGAACGATGGCCGATTTCTGGAGCCAACGAAATATCAGCGAACGAGTGGGCGAGGATGGAACTGTACAGCCACGGCCATTTCGGACGACGCCCTCCGTAAGCGGCGCGAGGATTGCGGTCGATCCCGGTCCGGCGCCAAGCACGTGACGCACCCAACTTTAATTCGGTCAGATGTGGTCGCTCAACTCCCTCTAGCCCGGTGACAAGCTGCGGGCGTGAGAGCGAAAAACTTAGCGATTTCAAAGCTGATTCTTTGAGGTGGTGCGCTCGGAGGGAATC